>NZ_CP159804.1:0-1772508 GCF_048085775.1 Candidatus Pseudothioglobus sp. Uisw_050_01 | reverse complement strand
TTGGATTTGTTGTTCTTTATTAACCCCACATCTATATAATTTAACTAATAAAACATAAAAAATTTGACCTTCAACCCAGAAAACTGACTAATGAAAAAAAACCCTTATAGTAGACTTTTTGAGCCTGTTAAGATTGGCCCTGTCGTTACAAAAAATCGTTTTTATCAAGTTCCACATTGTTGTGGAATGGGGCATCAAAGGCCACAAGCACACGCTGCTATGAGAGCCTTAAAAGCAAAAGGTGGGTGGGGGGTTGTTAGTACAGAGGAGTCAGAAATACACCCCACTTCCGATTTGTCGCCATATGTTGAACAAAGAATATGGGATAAAAGAGATATTCCAGCTCTAAGTCTTATGACAGATGCTGTTCATAAACATGGTGCTCTTGCGGCAATAGAGTTAGCCCACAACGGAAACCATGCTGCTAACTTATATTCAAGGCTGCCTGTTATTTCGCCCGTAAGTCAATCTATAGATCTTGTTTATCCCAAACAAACTAGGCGCATGAATAAGAAAGACATTGCTGAGTTTAGGCGCTGGCATCGTAACGCCGCTTTAAACGCAAAGGCCGCTGGTTTTGATATTATTTATGTCTATGCGGGCCATGGCATGACGCTTACCCAAGAATTTTTGCTTCCAGAAATTAACGATCGTACTGATGAGTATGGCGGCAGTATTGAAAACCGCGTTCGTTTAACACGGGAGTTGCTTGAGGAAACTAAAGATGCTGTTGGTGATACCTGTGCAGTAGCTTTTAGGTTTGCTGTTGATGAGCTTAAGGGTTCAGACGGAATGCAATTCTTTGAGGAAGGAAGAGCGGTAGTTGAAATACTGGCAGAAATTCCTGACCTCTGGGATGTTAATGTTTCTGACTGGGCTAATGACTCACAAACTTCTCGTTTTGAGCCAAATGAGGGCTATCAAATTCCATATGTTGAATTTGTGAAAAGCATAACAACAAAGCCAGTAGTTGGGGTTGGTCGGCTTACATCTCCAGACCTAATGGTTAGCTTAATTGAGAGAGGGGCCTTAGATCTTATTGGTGCAGCGAGACCTTCAATAGCAGATCCTTATCTTCCTAACAAAATAAAAGCTGGAAAGACTGATCAAATAAAAGAATGCATTGGTTGTAATATTTGCGTATCGAGCGATAATTTTTCAGTTCCAATTCGTTGTACACAAAACCCAACTATGGGAGAAGAGTGGAGAAGGGGCTGGGACCCAGAATCAATTAAACCTAAAAAGACAGATCAAAAAGCACTTGTTATTGGATCTGGACCTTCCGGATTAGAATGCACTATGCAGCTAGCAAGACGTGGTTATCATGTTACGTTGGCAGAGGCAGATAATAAATTAGGAGGCAGAGTGCTTTTTGAGTCTGGGCTTAAAGGCCTTTCTGCTTGGAAACGAGTCTCTGATAATAGAATTTATGAGATACAGCAAAAAAACAATATTGAAATTTACAAAGAAAGCGCATTAACTCTTTCACATATAAATGAACTTGGAATCAATAATATATTTTTAGCTACTGGGTCAAGTTGGCGCAAAGACGGTGTCGGCAGAAGTAGAAGAAAACCAGTTCAGGGCCTAGAGTCGCTTCAGGTGCTAACTCCAGAAGAGGCGATAAAGCAGAGCCCAAATTTAAGGGGCCCTATTGTTGTTTATGATGATGAGCAGGGATATTTGGCAGGGGTAATTGCGGATCATTTGAGTTTTGATGAACACGAAGTAATTTTTATAACGCCAGCAAGCGTTGTATCTCCATGGACAGAGTCAACTCTAGAACAAAAAAGAATTCAGAAGGCGCTTTTGGTTAGTGGCGTTAACGTAATTTGCAATAAGACCATAGATAAGGCTGAAGGTAGTAATCTTAATCTTAAGTGTGTGTTTACCGGAGAGATTTCACTTTTAAAATGTTCATCACTAGTAATGGTTACAGAGCGCATTCCAAACACTACGCTCTATGATCAGCTTGTGGAGCAAGAAAATAATACTGAACAGGGCGAAGCAAAACACATCCAGTTAATTGGAGATGCCGAGTCTCCAGGTTTAATAGCAGATGCAGTCTTTTTAGGCCACCTTGCCGCGCAAAGTTTTGAGGAGCCGGAACAAGAAATACAAAAGGCCATGTTTATGCGTGAAATGCCAAGTCTTAAGTAAAGACAATACTGGAGAGGGGCTAAGGCCTATTTCACAATTGATTTTGTGCGTGTTTTAGAGTAACATTGCCCTCTTTTTGTATGACCTAATAAAGTATGCGCAAGACAATTATTGCTGGAAACTGGAAAATGAACGCCAGTAAGGTCTCTGTTAAGAGCCTAATTGATGGAATATTGTCTGGAATGGAAGGCGTTAATTCAGAGGTTTTGGTTTGTGTTCCTTTTCCATATATGTCCCAAGTTGAGTCTTTGATAGAAGGCAGTAATTTAAAGCTTGGCGCCCAGAACATTAACATAAACGCATCAGGCGCATTTACTGGCGAAGTTAGTGCCGACATGATAAAGGACTTTGGTGCAAAACATGTTATCGCTGGACATTCTGAAAGAAGAAGTTTATACGGCGAAACAAGTTTGGTCGTTGCTGAAAAAACGAAAGCTGCAATAGATGCTGGTTTGTCACCTCTCTTATGTGTTGGAGAGTCTCTAGAGCAGAGAGAGGCTGGAAAAACTGAGACAGTTGTTGCGGAACAAATTAATGCTGTTATAGAGTTAGTTGGCATAGAGTCTTTTGACAGTATTATTATTGCCTATGAACCAGTCTGGGCAATAGGAACAGGCGTGACAGCAACGCCGGAACAAGCACAAGCGGTTCATTTTTTTATACGAAACCTCTTAGGCGAGAGTAGTGAAAATATTGCTCAAAAAACACCTATACTATACGGTGGAAGTATGAATGCAGGTAATGCTGTTGAGTTAATTTCTTGCCCAGATATTGATGGCGGGCTTATTGGTGGGGCTGCTCTAAAAGCAGAAGATTTTTTACAAATATGTAAGGCAGGTTAATATGACATTTCAAATAATTTTAGTAATTCATGTGCTATTGGCTCTTGGGCTAGTCGGGCTAATATTAATTCAGCACGGCAAGGGAGCAGATGCGGGCGCTGCATTTGGTTCTGGGGCCGCAGGCTCAGTTTTTGGAGCTAGAGGCGCGCATTCATTTTTATATAAATTAACCGCAGTCATGGCTATTGGTTTTTTTGTAACCAGCATAAGTCTTGCTTACTTCGCTTCAAATGAAAGGTCTGCAGCAGAGGCCGACCAAAGTATTATGTCCCAGACAACTATGAGTGATGATGGGCTTGATACAGACGCAAGCGAAATTCCCAGCAATTAATTAAAGCCGTCGTGGTGAAATTGGTAGACACGCAGCCTTGAGGGGGCTGTAGCGCAAGCTGTGACGGTTCGACTCCGTCCGACGGCACCAAACGTAGTTGTTTTAACTCAAGCTTTATTCATACAGTTTATTAAGGATGTTATGTACAATCAGCATTCTTTCATAATTAAGAGTTAATGAAAATTACGAATATAAAAATACTTAAAGGAATAGGCTTAATGCTTTTGGCGATGACTATTGTTCCTTTTTTAGATATTTTTGCTAAGCTTTTGAGCCAAGAAGGCTATCACGTAACACAAGTTACATGGACACGGTTTTTTTTCCATGCTGTCTGGTTGTTGCCAATGATTATGTGGCAAAAGGTTAGGTTATTTTCAATCCCTGAAAAGCCCGGCTTACAGTTTTTGCGGGGCTTGATGTTAACGCTAGCCACACTATTCTTTTTTGCAGCCATTGTAACCAATGATATCCCTGAAGCGCTTACGCTTTTATTTATCTCTCCTCTTGTTGTTGCAGTTCTCTCACCCTTTATTTTAGGAGAGCGTTTTGATATATTTATTGGGGCTGGCGTTCTAATAGGATTTATAGGGGTTATAGTAGTTCTTCAGCCAGATAGCGAGCAGTTTGATCCGACTTTATTGTTTGCCCTAGTTGCGGGAGTTTGCTATGCCCTTTATATTATCATAACCAAAAAATTATCTTTTCGTGCGCCACCAGTTTTAACTTTATTTTATTCTGCTGTCGTTGGAATAGTTATTATGACGTTGATTGTTGTGCCTTATTGGACAACTCCAGATTTAAAGGGTGTTTTAATGGGGGCAGCAATGGGTTTTTTTGCTGCAGCTTCGCACTTTATGATTATCAAGGCTTTTGAGTTTGCTAGCGCCTCAGAGCTAAGCCCCTTCAATTATTTTGAGATCGTAGTTGCCATTATTTTGAGCTATTTAGTTTTTGGTGTTTTGCCAAACGTTCAAGCGATACTTGGATTAATTATTATTATTCTTAGTGGTCTTTATGTCTCTTGGCGAGCAATGAAAAATAATCAAGATCAGGAAAACAAACAAGACGCCTTGATAGAGCCTTTATAAAAAGGATAGGCCAGACTTTAATCAATTCTATTCTTATTCTTTAATGTCTAACATATAATATGCAGGCTTTAATTTTCTTATGAAGTCCTTATATACTCAACATTGCAATTAACCATAAAATAATATGAATTGGCGAACAAAAACCGAAGCAAAGATAGAGTTATTTTCTGATTGGCTTTTTGATAACGCCAAGAAAACAATACTAATTATTTTTCTTCTTGTAGCTGCTCTTGGCTCGCAATTGCCATCTTTAAAGATTGATACAACTACTGAAGGGTTTTTACATAAATCAGACCCAATGCGTGTTGAGTACGACATATTCAGAGATCAGTTTGGCAGAGATGAAAAGTTAATGATCGCTGTTAAAACTGAAAATATTTTTGACTTAAGCTTTTTAAAGAAGCTTGATAGCTTTCATGACGCTCTTGAGAGCGAGCTACCAAATATTAAAGGCGTTGACTCTCTAATAAATGCAAGAAATACTTATGGAATCGAGGGCGAGTTAATTGTTGAGCCCTTAATTGTCAGCCTCCCTGAAACTAAGGGTGAATTATTCAAACTAAAAGAAACAGTCATTAGCAATAGACTCTATGAAAACTCACTTTACAGTGAAGACTTTACTATGACTACTGTTACGATTGACACAGAAACATACTCTAATGATGGGCTTTCAAATGAGCCAGTTAATATAGAGTTTGATGATGGCCTAGAGTTTGATGATGGCCTAGAGTTTGATGATGGCCTAGAGTTTGATGATGGCCTAGAGTTTGATGATGATAGCTTGGGCGGCCAGAGGGTGTATTTAACAGATGCTGAGAACGATGAAATAATTGCAAAAACCCAGAGCATCATGCAGCGTTTTGATGGAGATAATTTTGAAATATACTTATCAGGCTCGGCTGCAATTGCAGGGATCTTTAAGCAAGCCCTAATGAATGATTCAGTTATTTTTATTAGTTTAATGATGATTGTTATTATGGTTGTTTTGTTTGCTTTATTTAGGCGTATTTCAGGCGTTATATTGCCATTAGCCTGCGTATCTCTTACGCTTATAACAACCGTCTCATTAATGTCGGTATTTTCAGCTCCTTTTACAATGGCTACCCAAATTATGCCAACCTTTTTGTTGGCGGTGGTGACTAGCGCATCTATACATTTGCTGGCAGTCTTCTATAAGGACTTTTCAAAAACAAATGACAAGAAAGCATCCTTGAGGTATGCAATGGGCCACTCAGGTCTAGCAATTATAATGACCTCTATTACCACAGCTGTTGGCTTATGGTCCTTCTCTTTTTCTGGAGTTGCACCCGTAGCCGATCTTGGTGTTTTTGCTAGCAGCGGCGTAATGATTGGCTTAGTTTTTACTCTCATCTTTCTGCCTGCTTTAATATCTATAACTAGAGTTAAAACCCTTAAGACCAATTTAGATAAAGAAGGTCAAACCCTAATGGATAGATCTCTTATCGGAATAAGTGTGTTCGCAACTGGACGCCCAAAACTTATAGTGTCGGTAAGCGCTGTATTAATTATTTGCGCAGCTATAGTTGCATCACAGCTTAGGTTTTCTCACTTTCCGCTTCAATGGCTTCCAGAAGATAACTTTGCGCGCGTCGCAACCGAGGCGGTTGACAAAAATCTTAAGGGCTCCCTAACGCTTGAAGTTATTATTGACACTGGAGAAACAAATGGACTTTATAACCCAGAGCTTTTAAAGGTGATTGATGACGTTTCTAAAAATATAAATTCTATCTCAACAGGAAACATGTTTGTTGGAAAAGTTATTAGTTATATTGATGTTATCAAGGAAACAAATAGAGCGCTTAATGAAAACCGTGAAGAGTTTTATGCGATTCCTGATGATCCTGATCTTATTGCACAGGAGTTTTTGCTTTTTGAAAGCAGCGGCAATGATGACCTTTCGAGCCTTGTAGATGCAAATTATTCTAAAGCCCGGCTAACGCTTAAAACCCCTTTTATTGACTCACTTGAGGCTAATATTTTTATAGATAATGCACAGGTCTACCTAGATCAAAAGTTTGGACCTCTTGCTAAAGTTACTTTCACTGGTATTGGAACCTTGATGACTGTAACTTTTGAAGAGGCGATTTATAGTAGTGCATTTAGTTATGTCCTTGCCTTTTCATTAATAACTATTCTTATGGTGTTATTAATTGGCAATGTAAAAATTGGCCTCATTAGTATGATTCCAAATATTCTGCCCATAATTTTTCTTTCAACAATTATGGTTGTCTTTAAAATGCCTCTTGACATGTTTACCTTATTGATTGGTGCTATAGCACTTGGACTTGCGGTGGACGATACTGTTCATTTTATGCATAACTTTAGAAGATATGAGCTTCAATATAATGATGTTGATAAGGCAGTAAGGCTTACATTGCTTGGCACTGGAAGAGCCATTACACTAACTTCTATAGTCCTCGCTCTTGGCTTCCTTGTGCTGACCTTTTCTCAAATGAACAACATGTTTGACTTTGGTGTTTTAACAGCCAGTGCAATTTTGGTAGCAGTATTGGCAGACTTTTTCTTGATGCCAGCAATAATGAAGCTGATTATTAAAGATAAGGCTAGTATGTAGGAGTTGTAAATTCGAACTATAAAAAAGGCGCCGAAGGCGCCTTTTTTGAAGATCTTAAAGCTTAGCTCTGGGCTTGAGCCATAACCTCTTCGACAAAATTATCTTCTTTTTTCTCAATACCCTCACCGACTTCATAGCGAATAAAAGACTCAACCTCTGAATTTTTAGATTTCACTAAGGCGCCAACGGTAGTGTCTGGATCTTTAACAAAAGATTGGCCGTAAAGAGTAACTTCATTGACAAATTTTTTCATTCTCCCAACAATCATTTTTTCAATAATATTGTCAGGCTTTCCACTTTCTTTAGCTTGTTCAATAAAAATTGCCTTTTCTCTTTCAAGAAGTTCAGTTGAGAGCTGGTCTTCACTTATACATTCAGGCTTTGAGGCTGCAATATGCATAGCGATATCTTTTGCAAGTTCGGCGTCATTTGAAGACAATACTGTGAGTACAGCAATTCTCTCACCATGCTTGTATACGCCTAAAACTCCGCTTTCAGTGCTGACAATTTGAACTCTTCTAACTGAAATATTTTCACCAATTTTAGCGATAATTTCTTCTCTTGCCTGATCAACAGTAACGCCAGAGTCTAGTTTTTGCTCTGAAAAAATCTCAATAGATTCTGGTTTATTCTTTAGTGCTAGGGCGCCTAAAGTGTCAACAAAATCAATAAAGGCAGAGCCTTTAGTTACAAAGTCTGTTTCAGAATTAACTTCAAGAATTGCAGCATGCATTTTATCTTCACTAATAGTAACACTTACAAGTCCTTCAGAGGCCACTCGGCCAGCTTTTTTTGCAGCTTTTGCTGCCCCAGATGCTCGCATTAAATCAATTGCAGCTTCTAGGTCTGCATTGGTCTCAACCAAAGCTTTTTTGCAGTCCATCATGCCTGCGCCAGTTCTTTCTCTTAGTTCTTTAACTAAAGCGGCTGTAATTGCCATAATTTATCTCCTATATATACTTTGTATAGCTATTTATTCAGTATCTGCCTTCTTAGCAGCAGGCTTCTTAGCAGCAGGCTTCTTAGCAGCAGGCTTCTTAGCAGCAGGCTTCTTAGCAGCAGGCTTCTTAGCAGCAGGTTTCTTAGCAGCAGGCTTCTTAGCAGCAGGCTTCTTTTCTTCAGTAGCAGCTTTAGTCTTAGCAGCAGGCTTCTTTTCTTCAGTAGCAGCTTCAGTCTTAGCAGCAGGCTTCTTTTCTTCAGTAGCAGCTTCAGTCTTAGCAGCAGGCTTCTTTTCTTCAGTAGCAGGCGCAGATTTCTTAACTGCAGCTTTGTTTTCTACAATTGAGGCTTTAGCCTCTAGTATTGCATTAGCAATTTCTCTCGCATAATAACCAATTGCTCTTATTGAGTCATCATTTCCCGCTATAACATAATCAATTCCCTCAGGACTGTGATTTGTGTCAACAACACCGATAATTGGAAGTTGTAAAGTATGGGCTTCACGAACCGCGTTCTTTTCATGACCAATATCAACCACGAAAATAACATCAGGAATGCTGCCTAAATCTTTAATTCCACCAAGACTTCTTTCAAGTTTTTCTTGCTCTCTAGTCATAATGAGCGCTTCTTTTTTTGTAAACTGAGAAAAATTTTCTTCAGCAAGAAACTCTAAATCCTTAAGGCGCTTAATAGAGGCTTTAATAGTTTTATAATTTGTCATCATGCCGCCTAGCCAGCGATGGTTGACATAAGGCATCCCACATCTAATTGCCTCTTCTTTAATAATGTTGCTTGCTGCTCTCTTTGTGCCAACAAAAAGGATTGATCCTCCAGCAGCAGCAGTTTTGCTTGCAAAGTTGAGGACATCATTAAATTGTGGTAGAGTTTTTTCTAGGTTAATTATGTGAACACCATTTCGTGTTCCGTAGATAAAAGGCTCCATTTTTGGATGCCAAAAACGAGACCTGTGACCAAAATGAACACCTGCCTCTAACATTTTTTTCATTGACGCTTTCGCCATATTTTTCTCCTGGGTTAAAACTTCCACATTGCCTATTAACCAACCTTATTAAAAAGGCACCCTGGCTAATATTGGGGCTCTGTGTGATACATTAAAATACTAACTTTATAAAGATTTAGTTAGCCCTTTTTCCAGCTCATGTTGGCTGAAAGGCGACGATTATCCCATATTTTTTTGAATTAAGCAAAGCATATTTTCTCTAATTACCTATATAGGCAGGGACTTACTCCCCTATTCACTAAAAAAACATACAACTCAAAAAAACACCCTTTATAATTATGCCTTTTTAAAATAATTGTGACCAGATGTTGGTTATGATATGTATCTAGCCTAATAAGGGGGGCTCTATAATACATATTTGATTTTATACTATGAAAATTGCTATTATTGGAAGCGGAATATCTGGCTTAACAGCCGCACACCTTCTTCACAAACAACATGATATTACCATTTTGGAAGCTAATGATTATATAGGCGGCCATACCCACACCCATCAAATCGAGGTAGACAAAAAGAAGTGGCTGATTGATTCTGGCTTTATTGTTTACAATGAAAACACATATCCAAACTTTATAAAGCTTCTTCAAAAACTTAAAGTCGACACGCAAAAAACTTCTATGGGTTTTAGCGTTAAGGCTCCAGGACAAAAACTAGAGTATTCTGGAGGCTCCCTAAATTCTTTATTTGCTCAACGCCTCAACCTATTTCGACCTTCTTTCTTGATGATGCTTAAAGACATTTTAAGATTTAATCGCATATCAGTGGCAAAGCTAAATAATTTAAACGAGTCAACAACAATCTATGAATTTTTGATTAACCATAAATTTAGTAAGAACTTTATTGAGCACTATATAATTCCAATGGGTGCTGCCATATGGTCAACAGCAGCGAAAAAAACAACAGAAATGCCAGCAGTTTTTTTTATTAGATTTTTCAAAAACCATGGACTACTTCAAATATTTAATCGTCCCCAATGGTTCGTAATTAAGGGCGGCTCAAAAGCATACATACCAAAAATAATTGCAGGATTTAAAAATAAAATTTTGCTTTCAACCCCAGTTTCCAAGGTTATAAGAAGCAAAAATAGTGTTGAGGTTTTTTATGGAAATGATTTTGCCTCTCATCAGTTTGATAAAGTTATATTTGCAACACACAGTGATCAAGCATTGGCATTATTAGAGGACCCTAGTGATGAAGAAGTTAAAATTTTAGGCTCTCTGCCTTATCAAAAAAATGTGGCACTGCTGCACACAGACTCTTCTATATTGCCTAAAAAGAAAATAACATGGTCTAGTTGGAACTACCTTTTGAGCGGTGATCAAAGTAAGCCGGTGACGCTAACCTATAACATGAATATTTTGCAATCATTAAAGTCGAAGACTAATTTTTTAGTAACCCTAAATAGTAATGGGGATGTTGACACAAGCAAAATAATTAAGACTTTAGTCTACCACCATCCTCTTTTCACGGCCAAGGGCGTTAAAGCACAAAAAGAAAAGAATAAAATAAGTGGTGTAAATAACACTTTTTATTGCGGGGCATATTGGGGAAATGGTTTTCATGAGGATGGCGTTAACAGTGCCCTTGATGTTTGTAGTTTTTTTGATAAGGCCTTATGATGCTCTCTAAAAATCACCAACTGTATTGGGGTACGATTAGTCATCAGCGACACACCCCATTTAAGCGGTTTTTTTCATACCCAATTTTTATGGCCTATATTGATATCTCGTCTTTAGCATCCACGATGAAGCCATCACTTCTTTGGAACATTAATAAGCCTGCGCTTGTTTCATTTAAAAGGAAGGACTACCATGGAGATCCAGACTTAGACTTAGATAGTGCGGTTCGAAAAACACTTCATGAAAAAACTGGTAAAGTTTTTAAAGGGCCAATTAGACTCCTGACGCACTTGAGATACTTTGGGCATTGTTTTAATCCAGTAAGTTTTTATTACTGTTTTGATGATTTAGACCAAAAGGTTGAGGCCATAATGGCTGAAGTAACAAACACACCATGGAAAGAAAGGCATGCCTACATTATTGAAGAGCAGACAGAAAATAATACTAGGACGGGGTTTATCGCCTCTCCAAAAAAACAACTACATGTAAGCCCTTTTTGGGGGATGGACCATGATTATGAGTGGTTTTTCTCACAGCCTGAAGACTCTCTAAATGTAAAAATGAAAAACTTTAAAGATGGTGAAAAGGTTTTTAATGTTTCGCTTGACTTAAAGAGGCGTGCATTTTCAAACGCAGGGCTTGTTAAGGCAATTTCCAGGTTTCCATTTATCACGCTGATGGTTGTATATAGAATCCATTGGCAAGCATTTATGCTCTATGTAAAAAGAGCTCCATTTTTTACACATCCTGACAAACTATGACTCAAGAAATTCAAACTAAAGACAGACTTTCAGTTGATGGCCTAGCAAACAATATTCAAGAAATGCAAAGAAGCACTAGAATGACTTCATTCTTTAAAAGGATTTTATTTAAAAAACTGAAAGGCTTAAAAACTGGTGAGCTGACAATAATTGATGGTTCTGAAATTCACGTATTTGGCATTCCAAAATCAGAGCTTAAGGCAACCTTAACTGTTTCATCTCAAGAGTTTTATGTTTTTTTAGGGAGTGGCGGCACCAACGGCGCAGCAGAGGCCTTCACTGCTGGTTATTGGTCTGCAGATAATTTGGTTGAATTAATTCAGATCATTATTAGAAATAAAAAAACCATGGAGGGGCTTGAATCTGGACTTGCAAGATTAACAAATCCAATCACTAAAATAATCCATAGGCTTAGACAAAACACCTTAAAAGGAAGCAAGAGTAATATCTTGGCACACTACGATTTGAGTAATGATTTTTATAAGCTATGGCTCGACTCAACCATGACTTACTCAAGCGGCATTTTTCTTAACAAGAAGTCAAGTATGCTTGATGCCTCGGTAGAAAAGCTGGATAGGCTATGTCGAAAACTAAACCTTAATAGTAGTGACCATGTTCTTGAAATAGGAACGGGATGGGGAAGCTTTGCAACACATGCAGCCAAAAATTATGGCTGTAAAGTTACCACTACGACTATATCAGACAATCAGTTTAATTATGTTGCTGCGCTGATTAGTAAGGAGAATTTAGATAATAAAATAACTTTACTAAACAAAGATTATAGAGAGCTTGAGGGTGTTTTTGATAAGGTTGTTTCAATTGAAATGATAGAGGCTGTTGGGTCTGACTTTGTGCCTGGCTTCTTTGAAAAGGCCTCTTCATTGCTGAAGAAAAATGGTTTAATGGCGCTTCAAGGAATAACATATAACGACCCAGACTTTAATGCCTATAAAAATTCGGTAGACTTTATCAGAAAATATATTTTTCCTGGCTCATGTCTTATCTCATTGTCACAAGTTGAGAAGGCCATCAAAGATAAAACGGATTTAATTATGGTTGACTCTGAAGATATAACTCTTCACTATGCAAGGACACTCGAGATATGGCGTAAAGACTTTGAAAATGTATTGCCGCAAGTGAGAGAGCTTGGTTTTTCAGATCCTTTTATAAGGATTTGGGTTTTTTACCTAGTCTACTGTGAAGCGGGATTTCTTGAAAACCTAATTGGTGATTTTCAGTTTATATTTGCTAAACCTGACTCCAAAAACATTAAAATTACACACTAAAAAAATGATTAAATTATTAATAAAACTTGCAGAAAATGGTTTATTACCAGACATGCTTATTAGGCTTGGAATAAGGCGTTTATGCGCTCAAAGGCTTTTAGAGGCAACGAGCATTGGCAAGCTTGAAATGGAAAAAAGACACTCATCTTGGATTGGCTTTTTAAATGAAAGCCCAATTGCTCTGGTTCCAGAAAAAGCAAATGAACAGCACTATGAGGTTCCACCAAGGCTTTTTGAATTGGTCCTGGGCTCGAACTTAAAATACAGTTCTGGTTATTGGCCAAAGGGTGCTTCGTCTCTTGACGAATCAGAGCTGGAGATGTTAAAGCTTTCTTGTGAAAGGGCATCCCTTTCAGATGGCCAAGAGGTTTTAGAATTAGGATGTGGTTGGGGCTCCTTGACTCTTTATATGGCACAAAATTTCCCTAATAGCAAAATTACTGCTGTTAGTAATTCAAAGGACCAGAGGCAGTTTATTGAGAACAAATGTAAGAAATTAAAGATAGAAAATATCAAGGTTATAACAGCAGACATGAACGACTTTTCAATTGATAAAAGCTTTGATCGTGTTGTTTCAATCGAAATGTTTGAACATATGCGTAACTATGGTGAGCTTCTAAAAAGAGTAAGTGGCTGGTTAAAAAAAGATGGAAAACTTTTTGTTCATATTTTTTCTCATAAAGAAATTGCCTATCCCTTTGAAGACCAAGATGAGGGAGACTGGATGGCTAGAGAGTTTTTTAGTGGCGGTCAGATGCCTTCACATAGGCTCCTAACCTGTTTTCCAAGTCGGATGAAAATTGAGAAAGATTGGAGGGTAGATGGAACTCACTATGAAAAAACCTCGCTCGCATGGCTTAACAAGATGGATAAAAATAAAGCTGAAGTGCTTAAATTATTCGAAAAAACTTATGGTAAAGATGAAGCAGGCATTTGGTTTCAAAGGTGGCGTATTTTTTTCATGTCATGCGAGGTTCTTTTTGGCTTTAAAAGTGGCTCTGAATGGGGTGTTTCCCACTATCTTTTTGAGAGGCCATAATGGATAATATCAAGGACCTTGTTGCTATTATTTTATGTATTTTGACAGCCTATTTTGTTGCAAATGCTGCAACAGTTGAGGGCGCTGTACTTTACGGCGTGCCAGCCATACTTTTATGTGCCGCTGTTAGCTTTATTGTGCACTGGATTGTTGCAATCCCTTCGCTTGTAACAAGCTCAGAAAAATATTTTGACTTTACAGGAATGATCGCAACTCTACTTCTAGTTGCTACTTCTATATTTGCACTTTTAGGCCAAGGAATGCAAGTTTCTATGCGCTCGACTATTGTGGCTATTTTTGTATCTATATGGACGCTAAGACTTGGGACATTTCTCTACATAAGAATAGTTAAAAGTGGAGAAGACAAAAGGTTTAGGGAGATCAAGAAATCGTTGCCAAAATTTTTAATGACATGGACTCTTTCAGCCCTATGGGTTTTCTTAACGACAGCAAATGCTGTTACCATTATTGTTTTAAATCAGCATGCAGCTCTTGACTTATTTTTTATAGCAGGATTTTCCCTCTGGGTTTTAGGGTTTGCTTTCGAGGCTCTCGCAGATAAACAAAAAAAGAGCTTTAGTGAAATCCCTGAAAATAAGGATAAATTTATAACACTTGGATTGTGGTCTATATCACGCCACCCAAACTATTTTGGGGAGATTGTTCTTTGGACGGGCATTGCAATTATATCGCTCCCACTTCTCTCAGGCTGGCAGTTTTTAACCCTTGTGTCGCCAGTTTTTGTCTATCTTCTCTTAACTAAAATAAGTGGACTACCTTTTTTAGAAGAAAAAGCTGAAAAAAAATGGGGCAATGACAAGGAGTATCTTGAATACAAGAACAACACACCCATATTGATTCCTTATTTTGGAAAAAAATAACTCAAACTAAAAAAATGGCAATTGAAACCCCTGAATATAAAATAATATCCAAGTATGAAGGCTTTGAAGTTCGTCGTTATAGTGACATGGTTATTGCTACAACAAAAGTTCAGGCCGACTACAAAGCCTCAACCTCTTCTGGATTCAGAAGAATTGCAAGTTATATTTTTGGTGGCAATGATAAAGAAATGAAAATTGCCATGACTGCACCTGTTATTGCTGATTGCCCTTCTGAGGGGCTTAAGTCTTATAACATTTCTTTTATAATGCCCAAAGAACACTCTATGAGCGACCTCCCCAAAGCCAACATAAGTGAAGTTTCAATTCAGAAAGAGAGTCTTGGTAAAGTCGCTGTTCTATCTTTTGGGGGCTGGGCTACTGAATCTAGAAGCATAAACTATCAAAAAAAACTTTCAGAGTTGCTTTTAAAAAACAAGATTGAAATAAAAGGAGGCTTTATGGTTGCTCAATTTAATTCACCATGGACGCTGCCAATGTTTCGTAAAAATGAACTTATGGTGAGAATAAGCAGTTAAATAGTTTTTTTATCTACTGGCACATCTTACAGAGCCCACTAAGCTCTACAGCTTGAGAGTTATTAACTGAAAACTTGTTGCTTTTAGGTAAAGAAAGTTGAGCTGAAAGCTGACAAGACTCTTCCACAGATTTACAACTAGTACAGTTAAGCAAGACATGAAAGTGGTTTGTGTGGCTATCATTGCAAACTAGATAAGTATTGCTTGAGTCCATTTTATGAACAACCCCCACATCAATCCAAAAGCTTAAGACCCTATAAATTGTACTAATATTAAATGAATGGCCTTTATCTTTTAAAGAGTCCCTCAGATCATAGGCAGAAAGATTTTTTCTTGCAGAGTCTAGTTCATTAATAATTGACATTCTTTGAGGCGTAGCACTTTTTCCAGACTCTAAACATTTAGACATTAATTTTGCGTTATTAATCATCACTTTCCTCTTCGTTTTTTCTATACTCCTCGTCACTAAAATGCAGCGTCTCAACAACTGCATCAGTAATGGCATATCCGCTATCAGCAATATCAAAACTTTGCGATCCTACAGATATTCTCCCATAAACAATTATTGGTACGTATAAATCGCGAAACTTTATTGGATTGTTTGACACATCGACAATCAGTGTTTGGTTTAGAGGTGGGGGCGGAACATGGATGCACTGACCAGCTTCAGGGACAAGCAAAAACTTGCTAATGTCAGATCCTACATATTCAATTGGAACCATGAATCCAGCAAGTGCAATATCTTCTCCTTCTAGCAATTTATTTAGTTTTGTTCCAGCCTCTTCTAATTTTGCTTGAAACTCTGGGCTATTATAGATTTCATAGGTCAGATCTTCTGGAATAAAATCATATGCATCAGCTGGCTCAAGGCTTAGCCAGTTTTCTTCTATTGTGGATAAATACTCATCAGTAACTACAATGGCAAAAGAGCTTAACGAGAAAAAAATTAAAATGGAGAGGGATATTTTTTTTAACATGCAGACTAGCTTAATGTTTGATGTAAATTTTTTCTAAAAACCATGACTGCTGGAACCAAACTACTTAATACTCCAGCAAATAAGATCAAGCCAAAAACCTTAATTTCCTCCAAGCTGATCCACTTAAACGAAGGTGAAATGCCTAAAGCCAAGTTTAACTGATTGGTTGCAAAGTAAGTCACAATTGTCACCAGAATAATTGCACCAATAATTGCAACCAATCCAATTACAAGAGACTCACATATTACCATTATGGCTAAAAATTTTGGCGAGGCCCCATTGGCTCTGTAAATTGTCATTTCCTGTTTACGGTTATCCAAACTGGCAATAATTAAAGTTACCATTGCTATGAGGCTGATTGCAATAATAATCCAGCTTAGAAGCTGAAATCCTTTATCAACTAACCCAACAATTGACCAAAGCTCTGACAATGCTATGCCCGGTATTACAGCAGATATAGCCTCCTTCGAGTATTCTCTAATACTCTTGGTAAATTTAAATAAAGTTATCTTTGATTTAAGGCCCACAAAAGCAGCTGTAACTGTTTTTGGGTCTAAAGCTCCAGCTGGCAGAGACGACAAGTCAATATCATCAAGGCTGAATACTTTTTTCCCGCTCATCCATCCAAGGTGAAGCAGCTCATAGCCCTTTAGGTCCAAAAAAATAGCTTGATCAATTGGGGTTCCTGTTTTCTTAAGAATCCCTGTAACCTTAAATGAAAAGTCATCATGCTTGCTACCTATTGACTCAACTGAGCCATGGGTGATTTGAATTTCTGAACCAACATTGTAATTAAGTCTTTCAGCAACATCAGACCCCAAGACTGCCTCCGATAGTTCAGAAAATGCTACTCCGTTCAAAAAAATCAATGATTGATTGTTGCCGTATTTAATGTGCTCAAAGTAATTTGATTGAGTCGCTACAACCCTAAACCCTCTATGACTATCACCTAGTGCAATTGGAACCAGCCAACTTATATCACTTCTCTGCTTAATATCATTGACAGTCTTCGTTGTGATGTTGTTTGTGGGCCTACCAAGATGAAAAACTGTGTATAAAACCAATTCAAGAGAGCTCGACCTTGGTCCAATAATTGCATCAACACCTGAAATACTTTGATTAAAGCCTTCCTCTGTGCCTTGTTGAACTCTCTCTATGCTTAATAGCAGAACCATTGAAGCCATCAAAGATATCGTCACAAGCGATGTCGGAATAATCCTTGAGCGCATTGATTTAAGCAAAAGACTAAGCATGCTGTTTATTCAAATCTATGACAGTGTCAAAGTAATGTGTAATAGAGGCGTCATGACTCACCATAATTATTGCCTGTTTGGTTGAGTCAAAAGCGTCCATCACCTCATTTAAAAATTTTTTAGTCGTTTCAGCATCAAGAGCAGAGGTTGGCTCATCAGCTAAAATTAAATCTGGCTTGCCAAGCAGAGCTCTAGCAACTGCAACTCTTTGTTGCTGACCAACGCTTAGGCGGTTTACTGGAGTTGTTAAAACCTCTTTTCCTAGCCCTAGTGATTTGACCAGTCTAGTGATTTCTTGATTTAGATCATTAACTTTAGATTTTCTAGATTGAGAGAATCTAATACCCAATGCTATATTTTCTGAAACACTTAAAAATGGAATAAGGTTAAGTGTTTGAAAAATATAGCCGATGTGATCTGCTCTAAATTTATCCAAAAGCAGGGAGGACATTGAAGAGTAATTAATGCCATCAAACTTAATATCACCAGCTTGAAGTTTTAAGGCGCCAGCAATCAGGCTGAGTAGAGTAGTTTTACCACAGCCTGAAAAGCCACTAATCAATAATCGCTGTCCCCTTTTAACCTCTATTTCTGGAAACACAATTTTTTTACCGTGCTGATAATGGTATTCCAGTCCCAGTGTTTCTAACATCAGATTCTCATTTAAAATATTACTTTATCGACGTCAGATTTTAGGCTTTTTGTTAGCGCTTTATTGTTTATTACTGCCTCGAAGTATAAATTTTCTAGTTCGCTGAAGTGATTGAATGCATTAATGGTAATGCTCTTTAATTGGCTTGGCTCATTGCAAGAAAACTCATATGATAATTCGACATCTTTGTGATCTCCTTCTGTTGAGACACTGTGAAGTTCAGATTTAAATGAAACTAAGTCACAATTAGCACCTTTAGGAAATGCAAATAATTGTGAATAATTTTGAAATTCAGCTAATGATTCATCTGATACGGTTAACTTATCATGCTCGTCATGTTCATCATGCTCGTCATGCTCGTCATGTTCATCATGCTCGTCATGCTCGTCATGTTCATCATTCTCATCATGTTCATCATGCTCGTCATGTTCATCATTCTCATCATGTTCATCATGCTCGTCATGTTCATCATTCTCATCATGTTCATCATGCTCGTCATGTTCATCATTCTCATCATGCTCGTCATGTTCGGCATGTTCATCAAGTAGTTGAACTATTGGCATTTCATAAGTAATAGCAACTTGATTTTGACTGATTACCATTGAAAAATTGTTTAGTCCGTGGGCATGTGCATCTGCACGCCTTTCTTCCTCTGCACTTGCAAAAGAAGAAATTAATAGCAACGAAAGAAAGCTAAGTTTTAACATTTTTGAGTCCTGTTTAATTAAAACAGGATAATATATCCTAAATGCAATATTATTGCAATAGGGTAAATGTAATTAATTCGTACACGCAGATATTGTTGAAAAATTTGATAGATATCTTGGCATGATAAAGTCTAGATAGTGTTTTGCAGTTTCAGTTTTTTCTTTTAAAAATTCAGAAGATGATGTGTTGTTTTTAAAAGCAGATGATGCCCTCTCAACGCTTAAAAGCATTTGCCAAGCTGCTGAAATAGTTCCAATCATCATGAGTGTATCAAAGGCAATTTTTCCAGTAAATTCTTTGTCATCAGAGTTTTTAGTAATAATCGAAACAGTTTCTTCAAGATCATCAAGAGACTTTTTAAACCGATCAATCTGCGACATGGAAATCAGCTTTGATAATGATGGGGCTTCGACACATTCTTGCATTTCTAAAATAAGCTCCCTAACTCCAAGCCCATCATCGCTAATGATTTTTCTACCAATGAGGTCCATTGCTTGAATTCCATTGGTCCCCTCATAGATTGGAAGTATGCGTGCATCCCTTAAAATCTGAGCAATTCCAGTCTCTTCAACATAGCCCATTCCTCCGTGACACTGAAGGCTGACAGAGGCAACTTCTTGTGCGGTTTCAGTGCACCAGCCCTTTACAACCGGCGTTAAGACTCCAAGTTTCCTTTTATGTTTTTCTAATAATTCTGCTGGCAAGTCGCTTCCAGAATAGTCAACTTCTGCACAAGCGGAATAGGCTAAAGCTCTCGATGCTTCGGTAATGGATTTCATGTTTGCTAACATTCTTTGCACATCAGGATGCCTAGCGATTGGACCAGGCTCTTGAAATCCTGGAGCAATTCCTTGAACACGTTCATTACAAAAACTAAGTGCTTGTTGGTACGCACGTTCTGAAACTGATACTCCCTGGAGTCCAACTGTGAGTCTTGCATTATTCATCATTGTGAACATACACTGAATACCTCTATTTTCCTCGCCAACTAAGTAGCCAATTGCCCCATCTTCTTCTCCATAGCTCATGACGCACGTCGGGCAAGCATGAATTCCAATTTTGTGCTCAATTGATAATGCTTTTAAGTCGTTTGACTCTCCAAGGGAGCCATCATCATTGACAAGAATCTTTGGCACTAAAAACAAAGATATGCCTTTAACACCCTGAGGAGAGTTTGGCAGTCGGGCCAACACTAAATGAATGATATTCTCAGACATATCGTGCTCGCCCCAAGTGATATAAATTTTTTGACCACAGATTAAATAATGATCGCCGTTTGGAGTTGCTCGCGTTTTAAGCGAACCAACATCTGTCCCTGCATCACCTTCAGTAAGATTCATCGTGCCGCTCCACTCACCAGATATAAGCTTTGGAAGGTAGCGCTGTTTGAGTTCCTCATTTGCATTTAGAGTTATTGCTTCCACTGCTCCCTGGGTAAGGAGAGGGCACAGACCCCATGACATGTTTGCCGAATGCCACATTTCTTGAACACTTGCAGCAACGACAAAAGGGACGCCTTGTCCTCCATAATTAGGTGAGAATTGTAACGAGCCCCACCCTCCTTCAACAAAGTGCTGGTACGCCTCTTTAAAACCAGTTGCAGTAGTGATTTTGCCAGAGCTGTCAATTTTTAAACCCTCTGAGTCGCCAGTTTTGTTAATTGGTTCTATCTCTTCTTTTGCAAGCTTTCCTGCAGCATCTAAAACAGTATCAATTATGTCAACTGTTGAAGCATCAAGGCCTATCTCATTACAAAGTTTTTCAATTTCAACAACTTCTTTTAATACAAAACTCATATCTTCTACAGGCGCAGTATAGTATGACATTATTCTTCTCCTAGGTTTTTAACTGACGCTCTAAGCTCGTGTTTTTGTATTTTCCCAGTTGCGGTTTTTGGCAGCGGCCCAAAGACAACTTTTTTTGGCCTTTTAAATTTAGCCATATTGTTTTTGCAAAAGGCTATAAGCTCATCTTCAGAAGCCTCTTGGTTAGACTTGAGTTCTACAAATGCACACGGCACTTCTCCCCAAGTCTCATTTGGCATTGCTACAACTGCTGCTTCTCCGACTGCAGGATGTTGATAAAGTACATTTTCAACCTCCACGGAAGAAATATTCTCACCACCCGATATGATGATGTCTTTTGATCTGTCTTTAATTTGAATATAGCCATCACTATGAATTACTGCTAGGTCACCACTATGAAACCAGCCACCTGCAAATGCCTCTTCTGTTGCCTTGGGGCTGTTCCAATAGCCCATCATACAAGTGTTACAGCGAATTACAATTTCACCAATCGCCTCTCCGTCATGCGGAACTCGCTGCCCAGTCTCTTGATCAATGACGCTAACATCCTCGGTCATTGGGAATCTTACTCCCTGCCTTGAGCTTAATTTAGCAAGCTCGGCTGGACTCTCATTAAGCCAAGATGCTTGAGGTGCGGCTTGAAGGATATGTCCATACGTTTCAGTCAATCCATATACATGCATAACATTAAATCCTAGTTTCATCATGCTCTCTAAAACCTTTGCAGGAGGAGGTGCGCCAGCAGTCATTACTTTAATTTCTCTCTCAAAATATTTTTGCGTTTCTTTAGGCGCGTTGGCAAGCATATTGAGCATTATAGGAGCTCCACCAAAGTGAGTTACATTATGCTGTTCAAGGAGGTTAAATACTTTTTCAGGGGCAAAAGTCCTAAGGCAAACTATAGTTCCAGCGATCGCAGCCATTGTCCAAGCATGGCCCCAGCCATTGCAGTGAAATAATGGAACTGAGTACAGATAAACCGGGTGGTTGGGAAGGCTCCAGCCAATCACAGTACCCATACTCATTAAATAAGAGCCACGATGATGATAGACGACGCCTTTAGGTTTTCCAGTTGTTCCAGAGGTGTAGCTGAGTGAAAGTGGGCTCCACTCATCATCAGGCATTTGCCAGTTATATAGAGGATCTCCATTTACAACTAGAGTTTCATAATCAGTTATATCTGAAGAAATATCAGGCTGTGATTCAGCAAAAGAATCGTTTATTACTACTATTTTTGGACTAACTGAAGTCATAGAGAGGGCCTCAGATGCAACTGCAAAAAGCTCTCTGTCTACAAAGAGCATCTTTGCATTACTGTCGTCAAAAATGTATGCAATTGTTGCGGCATCAAGTCTAATATTTATAGTGTTTAGGATTGCGCCAGCCATTGGAATTGAAAAATGTGATTCAAACATTTCTGGGGTGTTAAATGCCAGTACCGAGACAGTATCACCTGGCTTTATGCCATAACTTTTTAGACTTGAGGCAATTCGAACGCATCTTTCTCTTGACTCACTCCAAGTGTAAGCTCTATTTTCATAAATTACAGAAGTGTGCTGACCATAAACATCCGCTGTTCTATGTAAGAACGAAAGCGGTGAAAGAGGTATAAAATTTGCAGGATTTTTTTTCATAGCATTAACGGTTAATTTCTAAGCGTAATTCCATTATCTAACATAGACACAATTCTTGCTTGCGTTTCTTGCGTTTGAGCAAGAGTGAGGAATGAAGAGCGCTCAGCATCTAAAATATCTTGTTCAGTAAAAATAGTACCAGAAGCACAATTTCCACCAGTCATAATTCTTCCAATCTCAGTTCCAACAGTCACATCATGTGGCGTAAGCATGCCATTTTTATGATTTGTTGTAAGCCATTGCAACATTTCTTCAAAGTGGTCTACGCCAGAAAGTGCGAGGGGATTTCGGGCTTTTGCTTTTGAGGTTGTCTCAATCGATGAAAGCGCATCAGTCAGTATGCGGTCTCTATTCATATGAAAGACATCATTAGCTCTTCTCATTGATAGAGCATCAGCTTCTTGTGGAGAGTTGGCTTTTCTACCAAGTCCAATATTCATAAATGATTTCCAGGCACCTTTCCGATCGTCTCCTAGACTTTCAGACCACCTATATAGTGTTTCTTTACATCCACCACCAGCTGGAACAACCCCCATAAATGACTCAACAAGGCCCATGACAGAGTTAGCATGACCAACAACATGATCCGCATGAAGGACAACTTCAAAGCCACCACCAATTGACATGCCAACAGGGGCAGCAATTACAGGTAGTTTTGAATTTCTCATTTGTAGCATTGTGTTTTGAAAGTAAATAAGAAATGCATCAAGAGCATCAAAGTCATTTTTTTCAAAGCAATTTCTAACACTCCAAAGACTAACCCCACATGAGAAATGCTGGAAGTCATTGTGAATTACCACGCCTCGTAAGCCCTTTTTTTCAGACTCAGATATTGCATCAGAAATCATATCTAAAGACCCACTATCAAGAGCATTAGCTTTTGAGTGAAACTCAACAATTGCCGCGCCTTCGTATTCAAACCAGCTAGCAGACTCATTTGAATTGATTGCTTTGAGGGTTTGTCGCACTTCAGAAAATCTAAGCACACCATCTGGCCTGATAATTGGTTTTAGATTTCCACTAGGTGAGAGGGAGCTTAATCCAGATTTTGAATTGATATAAAATTTATTGTTAATAGCCTTAAGAAGAAACTCTGGAACGTCTCTACCATCAGCTTGTAGTCTGTCAACAAAGTACTCAATTCCAATTTCATCTAACAGCTCAAATGGCCCCTGAACCCAGTTATAGCCAAGCTTCATAGCATCATCTATCTGCGTTAAATCATCAGTGACCTCTGGTACCAGAGAAGCAGCATAGCAGAGCGTTTCTGAAATAACATCCCATATATAAAGACCATACGGGCTTGTGTCTTTAATAATAAAAGAGACCCCAATTTTTCTGCCTCTTCAAGAAGAGGAGTCTTTAAGCGCTCATGAGGACCATAACTTCCATTCGATAAATCAATTACTTGTCTTTCATCACCAATTTGTTTATAAAAACCTTTTTCATTTTTATTTCCAGTTTGGCCATTTGCAATCATTTTGCTCATAAACTTAATTTGAGACGAGTACTTATGAAAAGCATCATTTTCTGGAAGTATACTTACGAGGCTTTTGACAACATCAGCCATAAGATCAATGCCTATTAAATCATATAGTCCAAAAACCCCTGTCTTTGGAAGACCTAGAGGTCTGCCAAAAAAAGCATCCGCTTCTGTTGGTGATAGCTTATATTCAAAGGCTTTATGAAGGGCACACTGGATAGCAAAAACACCTACTCTATTAGCAAGAAAGCCAGGCGTATCTGAGCATGAGACAACACCTTTTCCAAGTATTTTCTCACTAAATAAATCAAGAGTATCAATTACTTCATCTCTAGTAAATTCACCACGCACCAATTCAAGTAATCTCATGAATCTAACTGGGTTGAAAAAATGAGTTATTGCAAAGCGCTCACAAAACTTTTTTGGCATTCCTTTTGTCAGAAGACTAATGGGAATCGTTGAGGTATTAGAGGTAATAATGGTTGACTCTTTACAACCTTCATTTAACTTTTGATAAAGGGCTTGCTTAATATCAAGCCTCTCTACAACAGCTTCAGCAATCCAATCGCAATCCTCAAGCTCATGGAAGTGATCACGCGTGTTTCCAATTCTTATAAGGCTTTCCGCCTCTTTACTCATAAGGCCAGGCATGTCTGGGTCTTTAAGCCTTTCAAGGCCTTTAGCCGCTAGGCTGTTTACGTTCTCACCCTCACTAGGAAGGTCAAGAAGCCAGACTTCTACCCCAGCATTTGCAACTTGACCAGCAATTCCAGCCCCCATTGTTCCGGCGCCAATAACGCCAACTTTTTTAATTTGATTTGTCATGAAGAGTTTTTTAGAATGAATGATTTAATAGCGTCAAGAGTATCTTTTGGAGACTCTATTGGAAGCATATGGCCTGCATTAGAAATAGTCGTAGTCTCAGCATTCAGCAGCTCAGCTAATTCTAAGCCGAATCGAAGAGGCGTATTTTTGTCTTCTGTTGCAAGAATAACATTAGATGGAATGTTGATATTTTTAGCACAATTTATGCCATTTTTATATTCAGTGCAAGCAATAAGATCTTCTGCTAGGGGATTATTAGCCATTATTTGTCGACCAATTCCTATAGGCTGCATTCCTGGAACAGCACTACTACCTGATTGTGACTGAGAGCCAAACCCCCACTTGAGCAACATATCAGCTGCATCAATAGGTGTCTTTTTAGCTGCGTCAACCAGAGCTTCGTTAACAGGTATTGAGGCAGCAGTTGCAACAGCAGTTAGTGTTTTTAGTTTTGCCCCTAAAGAGCTGGCTGTCTCCAAAGCAACAAGAAATCCTTGAGAGTGGCCAACAAGATGTATTGATTCACAGCCTGCTAGTTTAAGAGTTTTTCCAAGCCATTTGCCCATCTCTTCAATTGTTTTTAAAGGCTTACCTTCTGAAAGGCTATGACCTGGCAGGTCAGGTGCAAATACTGAAAAACCATGAAAAGCAAACCATCTAGCCTGAAGGGCCCAAGACCTATGGTCTAGACCACTTCCATGAATAAACACCACAGTAGGTTTTTTGGGATCAAATGCACAGCCACCGGTGGCTACAAAAATATTTTCTCCATCAACAACAATATTCATTATGAAATTGCCTTTTCTACTGCTTTAAGCCCAGATTTGAAGTCACTAATAATATCTGTTACAGATTCTATTCCAACAGATACGCGTATTAAGTCAACACTACTTCCAGCTGCTTTCATTGCTTCTTCATCAAGGCGCGAGTGAGTAGTACTAGCTGGATGAAGAACTAAGGTTCTTGAGTCACCAACATTTGCTAAATTAGATGATAATTTTAGTGCATTGATAAATGCCGCACCACCTTCTCTGCCCCCTTTGACCCCAAAGCAAAGCATAGAGCCAGCACCATTTGGAAATAGCTTTTGAGCAATTTCATAAGTTGGGTTTTCGGGTAAATCTGGATGGTTAACCCACATAACAGCGGATTGTTCTAGGAGCCACTTTGCAAGTTTAACCGCATTTTTTACATGTTGATTCATTCTAAGGGTGAGAGTTTCTATTCCTTGAAGAATCAAAAATGCACTATGAGGGCTCATTGCTGGACCAAAATCACGCATTGATTCTGCTCTAATTTTCATTGATAGGGCAGAGGGACCAAATTCTTCCCAAAAATTTATACCATGAAATGGCTCATAAGGTGTTGTTAGGGTTGGGTGTTTGTTGCTAGAACCCCAGTCAAAAGAACCGCCATCAACAATTACCCCTCCAACAGCAACTCCATGCCCACCAATCCATTTTGTGACTGAGTGAACAACTACATCAACGCCGTGCTCTAAAGGCTTGCATAATACAGGCGTAGCAAAAGTAGCATCCACAACAAGCGGCAAGTTATTTTGATGGGCGATTTCAGCAATTTTAGGAAGGTCAGAAACCTCGAGTCCTGGATTTCCTATTGACTCACAAAACACAAGCTTAGTATTTTCTTGTATTGCGTCTTTTAGGGCTTTTTCATCATTTATAGAAACAAAGGTACATTCTATATTAAACCTTTTAAGAGTGTGTTTTAGAAGTGTTGCTGTCGAACCATAAATTTGTGACGCACTTACAATATGATCTCCTGCAGAACACAGGCTAATAAAAGTAACAAAAAGTGCACTCATGCCTGAAGCAGTACAAATAGCTCCAACACCACCTTCAAGTGCAGCAATACGCTGCTCTAAAACCGCAACTGTTGGATTGGTCATTCGGCTATATATGTGACCACCTTTTTCAATATTAAAAAGAGCTGCAGCATCGTCAACTGTTTCGAAAACATAAGAGGTGGTTTGGTATATAGGAACTGCTCTGCTTCCAAAAGACGATTCTGGCTGATAACCAGAATGCAAAGATATTGTTTCAGGACCAAAAAAGGATGACTTTCCCATAAATGCTCAGTTTAAAAAACAAAGAGAATATTTTCTCACAACTGGCTATTGAGGTGGTTTAAATTTTGTCTTAAAGGTTATTTAGCTAAAGCCAGCTCTTTGCGCATTTTGTCAATCGTTAACTTGTAATTTTCAGTATTAAAAATTGCTGACCCGGCGACAAATGTATCAGCACCAGCTGCCGCAATTTCTTGAATATTGTCAACTTTAACGCCACCATCAACCTCAAGTCTTGTGCTAAGGCCTTTTTCATCAATTAATTTTCTTACAATTTTCAATTTTTCTAAAGACGAGGCTATGAAAGACTGACCTCCAAATCCTGGATTTACTGACATCAGCAGTATCATGTCAAGTTGATCGATTACATGCTCTAAATAGTGAAGTGAAGTTGCTGGGTTAAAAACTAAACCTGCTTTGCAGCCATTTTCTTTTATAAGCCCTATTGTGCGGTCTATATGATCAGAGGCTTCGGGGTGAAATGTGATGTAAGAAGCCCCCGCTTTTGCAAAGTCAGGAATAATTCTATCGACTGGCTTGACCATTAAGTGAACATCGATTGGTGCAGTAACACCATGATTTCTCAGTGCTTCACAAACTAAAGGCCCAATTGTAAGGTTTGGCACATAGTGATTATCCATGACATCAAAATGAACAATGTCGGCACCAGCAACTAAAACATTATCAACCTCTTCTCCAAGCTTAGCAAAATCTGCTGAAAGTATTGAGGGGGCGATAAAGTTTGATTGCTTCATTTTAGTCTCCGTTTATTCTATAAAAAGGCTTTGGCCTGTCATTTCTTTTGGCTGATCAATTTCCATAAGCTCCAAAAGCGAAGGCGCTAGGTCTGCAAGTGTACCAATATGTGGGCCCAATAGTGAGCTTTTCCTTTTCCCAACATATATTAAAGGGACTGGATTAGTTGTATGTGCAGTATGGTTTTTTTGCGTTTCAGGGTCTAACATTTGTTCTACATTTCCATGGTCTGCAGTAATGAGGACTTCGGTTTCAGACTCTAGACATGCCTGGTGAATTTTTCCTAAGCAGCTATCGACTGCTTCAACGGCTTTAATGGCCGCCTCAAGGTTTCCAGTGTGCCCAACCATGTCTGTGTTGGCAAAATTACAAACAACCAGTTTATGTTTTCGAGATTTAAGTTCTGAAATAAGATTTTCAGTTAATTCGTATGCACTCATTTCTGGCTTTAAATCATAAGTTTTTACATTAGGCGATTGAATAAGCTTTCTTTCTTCTCCAGCAAGTATTGTCTCAACGCCCCCATTAAAGAAAAAGGTAACGTGTGCGTATTTTTCAGTTTCAGCAATTCTAAGCTGACTAAAACCAAGGCTTGAAATATAGTAACCCAGAGTGTTAAAGACAGATATTGGAGGATAAGCGCACTCAAGATTAAAGTCTTTCTTGAACTCTGTGAGGCAAATAAAATTGCATTTTTTGAACGCATGCCTATCAAATCCATCAAATATTTCTGAAGTTAGAGCTTGAGTTATTTCTCTTGCACGATCTGCACGATAATTCATAAAGATTACTGTATCGCCATTATTAATTTTTACAGGTTCACCAATAATTGTAGGAGCAATAAACTCATCATTTTCGCCTTCTTCATAGGCCATTTGGATTGCATTTTTTGCAGAATCTGCTTTACGATCTCCTTTTCCAGAAGATATTAATTCATAAGCTTTTGAAACCCTCTCCCAGCGATTGTCTCGATCCATTGCATAGAACCTTCCTACTACTGAAACAATTTTACCTAAATTTAGCTCAGAGATTTTTAACTCCAGCAGTTCAATAAATTTTGAGGCACTGTTTGGCGGCGTATCACGCCCATCTGTAAAGACATGAAAATAAACCTCTTTGCAGCCTTTTTGTTTTGCCAGCTCAAGAGCCGCATAAATGTGGTCTTGGTGAGAGTGAACTCCTCCATCAGATAAGAGTCCAAGAATATGCACTGCTTTATTATTAGCCTTAGCAGAGTCAAGTGCTTTGCACAAATTTTTATTGCTGAAGAAAGCACCACTTTTAATGTCATTACCTATTCTGGTGAAATCTTGCTCAACAATTCTTCCCGCACCAATTGTTAAGTGGCCTACTTCTGAATTGCCCATTTGGCCTTCCGGCAGTCCAACACTTTTTCCAGAGGTACCAATTAACGTATTAGGGTAGGTATCAATAAGATGATTCCAGTTAGGGGTATTGGCCATTGCTATTGCGTTATTCTCAGTGTTTTGAGAATAGCCCCAGCCATCTAAAATTAAAAGTAGTTTTGTATTTTTCATTGAAAAATTAACAGTTATACATTAAATAAAAAGTGAACTACATCACCATCTTTAACAACATATTCCTTTCCTTCAGAGCGCAACTTGCCGGCGTCTTTTGACCCTTTTTCGCCTTTATATTGAATAAAGTCTTCATATGAAATCGTTTCAGCTCTAATAAAGCCTTTTTCAAAGTCACCATGTATTTTACCCGCGGCCATTGGAGCTGAATCTCCAATGTTTATTGTCCAGGCTCTAACCTCTTTAACACCTGCGGTAAAATATGTTTGAAGCCCTAGCAAGCTATATCCCGCTTTAATTAGGCGATCAAGGCCAGATTCAGATTGCCCCATCTCATCTAAAAAACCTTGCTTGTCTTCGTCATCAAGCTCAGCAATTTCAGACTCAATATCAGCACATACAGCAACAACTTGACTATTTTCATTATCTGCATAGTTCGTTAATGCAGATAAGTGAGGATTGTTTGTAAAGCCATTTTCACTTACATTGGCAACATAAAGAACTGGCTTTGAAGTAAGCAATTGCAGACCCTTAACTAGCTTTTCCTCTTCTTCAGTAAAGACAAGAGATCTAACTGCATGGCCTTCTTCAAGAGTTGGTAGGATTTTTTCAAGCAAGTTTTTTAAAGGCAGACCTTCTTTTTGCCCTGATTTGGAGTTTTTTATAGCTTTTTGGTAGGCCTTTTCTGCGCTAAAAAGATCGGATAAGGCAAGCTCCGTATTAATTGTATCTATGTCATCAAGTGGATCAACTTTGTTTGAAACATGAATGATGTCATCATTTTCAAAGCATCGAACAACGTGCAGGATTGCATCTGTTTCACGAATATTTGAAAGAAATTGATTTCCTAGTCCTTCACCTTTTGAAGCGCCCTCAACCAATCCAGCAATATCTACAAACTCCATTGTGGTTGGTAAAATTTTTTCTGGAGTAACGATGTTTGCTAATCCTTGTAATCGAGGATCATTAACAGGCACGATGCCAACGTTTGGCTCAATCGTACAAAAGGGGTAGTTTTCTGAATCTATGCCCGCCATTGTTAGCGCATTGAATAGAGTTGATTTACCTACATTTGGAAGTCCAACTATGCCACATTTAAATCCCATCTTTTTGCTCCATTATAAGGAATGAAGGGCCTTCATAGCGGCTTCAAAATCTCCATCAACTAGCATTTCAATAACGCCTGATGCTTCTATCATTCCTTGTTCAATTAGTTTTAATTCAGAGCTAGTTGGGGAGCTTAAAACAAAATCTACAACATCATTTTTTGTTCCTGGATGGCCTATTCCCATTCTTAGACGATAAAAATTATTCGTATCAAGTGCTTTAATTGCGTCTCTTAAGCCGTTATGACCACCATGTCCACCACCTAGTTTTAGCTTGATTAAGCCAACAGGCAAATCTAACTCATCATGAATCACAAGAGTCTCTTCAGGTTTGATGTTGTAATAACTCAATAAGCTTTTGATAGAGCCGCCAGAATTATTCATAAAGGTCTGAGGCTTGAGAAGGTGAACTTTTTTAGAGCCAAAGCTAATGGTTGAAGTTTCTCCTAGAAACTTAGACTGACCATTAAATTTGGAGCCTAAAACGCTAGCTAATGAATCAACAAACCAAAAGCCGGCGTTGTGACGATGTCCTTGATATTCTTTTCCTGGGTTTCCCAGTCCAACAATTAATTTAATCATTACAACGCTTCGTTTAAGTATTTATTGAGCCAATAAGGGCTGGCAACGTTTTATTCTTTTTCGTCACCATCTTTTGAACCTTCAGAGCCCTCATTAGATTCACCCTCTTCGCCTTCTGTTTCAGAATCAGTAGATTCTATTATTTCTTCCTCTTCCTCTACGATAACTTTAGGTTCCGTGACAGAACATACAGTTTGATCATGCGCCTCAACATCTTCATGCTGAAGTGAAGTAATTACAACGCCTTTAGGCAAGACAAGATTAGTTAGTGTTAGATGATCACCAATCTCTAGATTGGTAACATCTACATCAATACCATTTGGAAGGTCTTGCGGTAAGCATGAGATTTCAACCGAAACAACGAATTGATTCAGCATATTTCCTAGCCTTAATGCCTCATTTTCATCCATTCCAATAAAGTGTAATGGAGTCATTGTAACAAGAGCGTGTTTTGCGTCTACTCGTAAAAAATCCATATGTTGAACAGTATTTTTTGCAGGATGACGCTGAATGTCTTTTAAAACAACAGATTCTTTTGATTTATCAACCATCAAATCTAATACAGAAGTGAATGTATTTTCATTTTCTAGTAAGTGGGTGATTTCATGAATGTTTAGTGTTACCATCTGTGGCGCTTTAGTTCCACCATAAACGATACCTGGTACTCTTTCTTCTTTTCTCAAGCGGCGGCTCGCACCTTTCCCTTGATCTTTACGCTCTAATGCGTTTACAGTAATACTCATTTTGAGTTCTCCAATAAATAAAAAAACACCACGTTTAGTGGTGTAACCAATATTGCCCGTCTTGCGACCAGATAGGCTGGAGCATTATTTTACCCGAATTTCTTTTGCTATAGTCATCATTGGGGTGCACTCAGGCATCAAACGAAATTTGGACTTTAAGGCAAAATCAAATATAATCTTACTATGAATAAAAATACAAATGGACTACATACTGAGAATTTAGATAATGGCATGAGGCTAGAGACAACTTATAAAGATGGCATTAAATATGGAAGGGAAACTTACTGGTATGAAAGTGGCAAAAAAGCTTCAGAGGGATTCTATGAAAATAATGAGCTTGCAGGAACGCTGACTTATTGGTATGAGAATGGGAAAAAAGCTTCAGCAGGTTTTTATGAAGATAATAAACTTGAAGGAGTTCTAACTGCTTGGAATGAAGATGGTCTTTTAGAGTCCGAGCAAGAATATAAAAATGGTATTCTTAATGGTAAATCTATTTTCTATGAAGATGGTGTAAGAGCGGCAGAGTACATTTTGGAAAATGGAGAGATATCAGGAAATACTAACGGCTGATCAGCTTAATATAGTCTTAGTATAAAGGCTCCTAATCAATGTTTAACTTTTTGCCTAAGACTTAGACTCACTTATTATGACAAAATTATTCCTAATTGTACTTTTTTTAACGTCCCATTCAATTTCTGCTGATGAAATTAATAAAATGGCTACAATTGATGGAGATCCCGATGGAATTATAGTTGAGAGCTTTTCTTTTGAGAGAAAAGAGCTAACTGATAGTACTTCAATTTTCATCAGTACTAATGAAGTTACAAGTATTAAGTGTGCCATTTATGATAAAAATGATAAGCCAATAAAGGCTTCAGACGGCATAGCCACTCCTCCGCTTAGTAAGGTTTTGGTTTTATCTCAAAACGCAATGATTACATCAGTTAAATGTTGGGAACAAGGCCCTGAAAAAAAAGTAAAAATAATAGATAACTCAGTTGATATGTACTACAAGATGCCAACTTTTTTACTAGATGACTAAACCCGTAAAACTTCCAATTTTTACGTCTTGTTGAGTTTCTTTAGCGAGATTTAAACCAGAATATAAGGCTGGAAAATGCACTTACTGCTGCATAAGTCCAGATTGATTGAGTAACAAGGAACCCTGTGAGTGCAAGAAGCGATATTGCAATAATAGTTGCACGCTCCTTTAGAGAATTTTCTCGAAGTTGAGAGAGAATCGCTTCTGTTTGTTTTTTTGAATTTTCTTGTTTAAGCGAGCCTTTTTCAATTTGTTTTAAAGCGTTAATAACCAACATAGGGATTTCGGGTAATTCTAAAATAAGTTCAGGGAGTTGAGCAGAGATTTTTTTAACAGTGTTTTTTAAGCTGTATTTGTCTTTGGCAAGCTTTTCAAGGTAAGGCTTTGCAGTTGCCCAAAGGTCAAGTTCAGGGTATAGAGTTCGACCTAACCCTTCAATGTTTAGTAACGTTTTATAGAGTAATAGAAGTTGAGGCTGAACTTCCATATCAAAACGTTTGGCCTCTTTTAGTAAGCTTAATAAAACTTGACCAAAAGAAATTTCACTTAAAGGTTTTTCGAATATCGGTTCACAAACGCTTCGAATGGCGTTTTCAAACTCTAAGACGTTTGTTCCTTCTGGTATCCACCCTGACTCAAGATGGACTTGAGCTACTTTTTTATAATCCTGATTGAAAAACGCTAAAAAGTTTTGAGCAAGATAGTATTGATCGGCCTCTGTTAGGGTACCCATAATGCCAAAATCAACACCAATATATTGATCATTTTCACCAACAAAAATGTTTCCTGGATGCATATCAGCATGGAAAAAATTATGATCAAACACTTGGGTGAAGAAAATCACCACACCATTTTCAGCAAGAGTTCGAAGGTTTGTATCAGTACTCTTTAAGGCCTCAATATTAGTTACTGGAGTTCCATAAATGCGCTCAGTTACTAGTATGTTAGAGCGGCAATAATCCCAGTGTACTTTTGGAACATAAAGAAGGCTAGAGTCACTAAAGTTCTTTCTAAGTAGAGATGCATTAGCTGCTTCAACCATCATATTAAGTTCGTTATAAATGATAGTTTCAAATTCAGCAACCGCTTCTCTTGGCCTTAGTCTTTTGCCGTCAGGATGCTTTTCAGCTAAGCCTGCAAATGCATAAAGTAGGCGAATATCTCTTTTAATTTGTTTTTCTATTCCTGGGCGAACAACCTTAATAATAATTTCTTCCTCATTATGAGTAATCGCACTATGAACCTGTGCAATAGATGCCGAGGCTAAGGGTTCATCATCAAAAGATGCAAATAGGGTTGAGACGCTTTCATCAAGGGCTTTTTCAATAATCAACTTAGATTCTTTAGCAGGAAAGGGAGGGCATTTATCTTGGAGTTTTGCTAATTCATTGCCTATATCTTCTGGAAGAAGGTCCCTTCGAGTTGAGAGCGTTTGACCAAATTTAATAAATATTGGGCCTAGTTCTTCGAGTGCAAGGCGAATTCTTTCACCTCGAGTAAATTTTTTGCTCGGAAAGTAATGCCATGGTGTCAAATAAATTAGTGGCTTGAGGCTTTTTAAGAGCGAAGTAGATAATATAAGATGATCTAATCGATACCGAATTAGAGTCCTTGATATGCCAAGGAAGCGAAAAAAGCTTTTCATCTAGAACGCGCTTTTTTAAAAAATTTAGACCGACTAGGGGCAATCAAAAGAGTGGTAAATTCATTTTTTAAGTTTTCAACAAATGAATCCTTTTCCTGAGATGATGAGCCTTTAATCCTATCTAATGTTTGTCCAAGCTGATGCGCAATAATGTCCCCAGTATATTGAGAAATAAGCTCTTCAATGTCAATAGAGGATAATGCGAGTAAGTCAGCCAACTGCTGTGCTGTTTTAATGCTTCCATTAATTTCAATATCTTCGCTTTCAATTAAATCTTCAAAAGATATACCTTTAAATAAAGCTAAAAAGGCTTTTTTATTGAGAGTGATATCAACATTAGTATTTTTTTGCTCACTATTTTCTATGACGAAAATGCGAGAATTTAGACACAGAAAAAAAAGCCTTAAATCAATATCATCAACATACACGCTAACTAGACTATTATCGAGGCGCGTTATGTTAATGTCATTAACATTTACCATGTGGTTAAGAGCTTTTTCAATAGCGAGGCGAAACATAGTAATTAAGTTTTGATTGCTTTATGAAGTGCGACTATGCCACCCGTAAGATTGTGATACTCACAAAAACCAAACCCAGCATCAAGCGCCATAGACTTCAAGGTTTCTTGATCAGGATGTTTGCGAATTGATTCCGCAAGGTATTGATAACTATCTTCATCATTTGCAAAAAATTCACCAAATTTTGGTATAACGTTGAAAGAGTATAAATCGTATATCTTTTTAAGCATCTCATTTTCAACTTTAGAAAACTCCAAAATCAGTAATGTGCCACCTTTTTTTAAAACACGATACATTTGCTGAAGGGCAACATCTTTATTTGTTACATTCCTTAAGCCAAACGCAATACTTACACAATCAAATGTGTTGTCTTCAAATGGGAGAGATTCAGCATTGGCCTGAACAAAGTCCACATCAATAATGCCATGATTCAAAAGATTTTTTCTACCCTCATTCAGCATTGAGCCATTGATGTCAGATAAGATAACCTTTCCAGATTCGCCAACTTTTTTTCTAAATTTTATAGCCAGATCACCTGTTCCTCCAGCAATATCAAGAACATGATCTCCTTCTGATACATTGCTACTAGAGATTGTGTAGTTTTTCCACAGACGGTGGGTCCCCATTGACATGACATCATTCATGAGGTCATATTTGCCTGCAACTGAGTCAAATACACCCTTAACTAGGCCTTGTTTTTTTTCAACGTCGACCTGTTTAAAGCCAAAGTGTGTAGTCTTGTCCATTATTAACTAGAGGGATAGTCCCTAAAGTCAGCACCAGTATATATCTGTGTTGGCCTAAAGATTCTATTGTGACTAACCTGCTCGTGCCAATGAGCTACCCATCCAGCTGAACGAGCCATGGCAAAAATAGGAGTAAAGTGTTCTTTGGTAAAGCTAAATATTTCTGAGTAAAGGATGCCAGAATAAAAGTCAACGTTGGGATAGACACCTTTTTGAGACAATAACTCCTCACAGATGCTTTCAACTTCAAGCGCTGTTTCGAATCGGTTAGATAAGTTGAGGCCATTTTTCTTAATATAAGTTTTAATCATTTTTTCAAGAATTGTGGCTCTAGGATCTTTGGTTTTATACTCACGATGACCCATTCCCCAGATAACTTGTTTGTTTTTGAGTCTATTTTCAATCCAAGGGCGGGCATTTTTTGCAGAACCAATTTCATCAAGCATAAGAAGCACATTTTCATTTGCGTTGCCATGCAAAGGTCCTGCAAGTGTTCCAACTCCTGATGCAATTGAAGAAAAAGGATTAGCAAGAGTAGATGCTGTCACCATGGTAGAAAAAGTGGAGGCGTTGATTGTATGCTCGGCATGTAAAATTAAGGAGGCATCTAAAAGGTTAATAATTTCTGGGTCAGATTCCTCTCCAAAACACATGTACATAAAATTTTCAGCATAAGACATCTTGTTGCTTGGAGGAATTGGATCATATCCTCTACTAATGCGAGTCCACATTGCGACCAGAGTGCTCATGTTTGAGATTATTTTAATAAGCGCATTTTGCGTATAGGCCGAGTCTGGCTCTGATGCGCCAGCATCTGGGTAAAAAGTAGCCATTGCAGCCATTGCAGTTTGAAGCACATCCATTGAGTGGCCAGTTGGTGGAAGCGACCAAAGTAAATGGCGGATTTTTCGTTTTACTTCATTTCTTTTTTGTAAAATATTTTTAAAGGTTGACAGCTCTTTAGGTGAAGGCAATTCACCATTCATTAACAACAAAGCAGTTTCTTCAAATGAGGAGTGCTCGACGAGATCTTGAATGGAGTAGCCTCTATAAGCGAGTATTCCTTTTTCTCCATCGATTGAAGAAATTGCTGATTTAGTTGCTGGAACACCTGCTAGGCCTGGAATATATTCGGTCATAATATTGTTATTAAATTGAAAAAGAAGAGCCACAACCACACGTGGTTTTGGCATTAGGGTTACTTACAATAAATCTTGCTCCTTGGAGATCCTCAAGATAGTCTACTGTTGAACCCATTAGATACTGATAACTCATTGGGTCGATAACTAACTCAACGCCCTGCTTATTAACACCACTATCACCTTCTTTAAGGTTTTCATCAAAAGCAAAGCCGTAGGAGAAGCCTGAACATCCTCCACCAGTAATATAAACTCTAAGCCTTAAAGCTGGGTTTTTTTCTTCCTTGATGAGTTGCGCCACCCTGCTTGCAGCACTATCGCTAAAAACTATATCAGCTTCATCTTGAATTTCAGCGGCAACCATAGGGCATCTCCAAATTATTATATATAGACTGCTTTTAAGGCAGTATACCAATCTGTCTAAGGCCTTCCTTTTCTGCAAGCCCAAACATTAAGTTCATATTTTGGATTGCTTGTCCCGCAGCACCCTTAACTAAGTTGTCAATAACCGACATAATTACTAGTTTATTGCTGTGTTCAATATACTGAATTGAAATCTGGCAATAGTTCGATGATTTAACTGAACGCGTTTCAGGATAAGTACCTTCAGGGAGTATTTTAACAAATTCTTCGTTTTTGTAGGCATTTTCGAAATAAGGCCTAACATTGACAGATGAATCAACAAGGTCAACATAAATCGTAGCCTCTATGCCTCGAATCATAGGAAGCAAGTGGGGAACAAAAGTTAATCCAATTGGCTTCCCAGCAATAAGTTCTAGCTCTTGCTTTATTTCAGGAAAGTGTCTGTGGCCACCTACTGCATATGGCTTAAAGCTTTCAGTTATCTCACAAAGAAGAGTTGCTTGGTTGGCAATTCTTCCTGCTCCGCTAGCTCCAGATTTGCAGTCTGCAATTATGTTTGAGATATCAATTAAGCCACTCTCAAGAAGAGGCTTTAAGGCCAGAAGAACGGCTGTTGGGTAACATCCAGGATTTGCAACTAGTCGTGCATTTTTTATAGCATCTCGTCTAATTTCAGGCTGACCATATACTGCCTCCTCAAGAAGTGAAGGCTGTGAGTGTTCCATTTTGTACCAATCTGACCATAAGTCAGCATCATTAATCCTAAAGTCAGCACCCAAATCAACAACTTTGACGCCTTTTTCAAGAAAAGATTCAGCATTATCCATGGCAACCCCATGAGGCGTTGCAAAGAAAACAATATCACATTCAAATAAAGCTTTATCATCGGGAAGTGAATATACCAACTCTGAGAGACCATGCATGTTGGGGAAAACGTCTGATATTTTTTTACCTTGAAGAGCCCTTGATGTAATCGAGGTAACTTCTGCAAGTGGATGTTGATGGATGATACGCAATAGTTCAATACCGGTATATCCTGAACCACCAATTATTCCAACTTTAATTTTCATTATTCTTCATCCCCAAGCATCTTTTCTAGATAGTGAATATTCATACCACCTTTCCTAAACACTTTATCGGTCATAATTTTTCTTTGAAGTGGAATATTTGTTTTTATTCCATCAATAACCATTTCATCAAGAGCATTTTGCATCTTAATAATTGCATTATTTCGATTGTCGCCAAAAGTAATCACTTTTCCAATCATAGAGTCATAGTATGGCGGGACATTATAGCCATTATAAATGTGAGAGTCTATTCTAACTCCAAGACCGCCAGCAGCATGGTACTGTGTAATTTTTCCTGGTGAAGGCATAAAAGTTTCAGGATCTTCAGCATTAATTCTACATTCAATAGCATGACCTTTAATTTCAACTTGATCTTGAGTTATTGATAACTTATCACCACCCGCAATTAAGATTTGTTCACGGACAATATCAACACCAGTGATCATTTCAGTTACTGGATGCTCAACCTGAACTCTAGTGTTCATTTCAATAAAGTAAAACTCATCATTATCGAAAAGAAATTCAAAGGTCCCAGCTCCACGATAGTTAATTTTTTTACAAGCTTCAGCACAAATATTGCCAATTTTATTTCGTAATTTTGGAGAGATTCCTGGTGCAGGAGCCTCTTCTACAACTTTTTGATGACGCCTTTGCATTGAGCAGTCTCTTTCACCAAGATGTACTGCGTTTCCATGCTGGTCCGCTAGAATTTGAATCTCAACATGGCGAGGGGTCGTTAAGAATTTTTCCATATAAACTTCACCATTACCAAAAAAGCTTAACGCCTCAGATTGAGTGAGCCTTATTGAGTCAGCTAAGTCATCTTCAGAGTCAACAACTCGCATTCCTCGGCCACCACCACCACCAGAAGCTTTAATAATTATTGGTAAGCCAATTTCTCTGGCAATTTTAATGCTTCTTTGTTCGTTGTCATCTAATGCTCCATTTGATCCTGGAACACAAGGTACGCCAGAGCTTTGCATTGCCTCAATGGCAGCTACCTTGTCCCCCATAACCCTTATATTTTCTGCGTGTGGACCAATAAAGATAAAGCCACTTTGCTCAACTTGATCGGCAAAATCGGCGCTTTCAGAAAGAAATCCATATCCTGGATGTATTGCATCAGAGTGTGTGACCTCAGCCGCACTTATAATAGCTGGAATATTTAAATAGCTTTTGATAGATGGATGTGGCCCAATACAAACGGCTTCATCAGCTAAACGAACGTGCTTTAAGTCTTTATCTGCTGTTGAATATACTGCTACAGTTTGGATTCCAAGTTCTTTGCAAGCCCTAAGAATTCGAAGTGCAATTTCACCCCGGTTAGCAATTAAAACTTTTTTTATTGAGCTCATTCGACTATGATTAGCGGTTGTCCAAATTCTACAGCTTCACCATCTTTAACAAGAATTTGAAGGACTGTTCCAGACTTCTCAGCTTCAATTTGGTTCATTATCTTCATGGCCTCAACAATACCAATGGTGTCGCCCTGTTTTACGTGCTGACCAATTGTAACAAAAGGCTTTGCAGTTGGAGATGGGGCTGAATAGTAAGTTCCTACCATGGGAGATGTTAGAGACTGACCAACAGTTGAGGGCTCATCTGCAATTGCTGGAGCCGCAACCACTGGAGGCAATGAAGTAGGCGCTTGTTGCTGAACAAAAGAGTGACTTGGTGCAGGCGAATTTCCATATCTAGAAATTTTTACTGACTCTTCACCTTCTTTAATTTCAATTTCTGACATTCCAGATTCCTCTAGAAGCTCCATTAGCTTTTTAACTTTTCGAATATCCATTTACGTTCCCCTTTATTATTCTTTGCAACTAGTTTTTTGAATCTAAATACAAATTCACATTGCGGCCATTAAGGCAGGCAATGATTGCAAGTTCATGTTTTGGCTTAAAAATATAATAAATAAGCCTTTAAGACTAGATTTTAACTGTAAGTAACTAAGAAGTATTTTAACATCTATTTAATCAAATATAGCTACAATTCGAAGCTTTTAGAGGAAATTAATAAATATTTATTGCAGATTATTTATGTGGGCTACAAACTCTTTAGCGCTAAATTCACCAATAATTCTTTGGTCTCTAAGCTCGATGCCATTTTTAAAAAATAATATGGCGGGTGGTCCAACAAGTGAGAATCTTGCAAGTATCGACTGGTTAAAGCGATTATTCTCAGTAACGTCTAATGTGTGTTTAAGAGAATCTGCAAGAGCCTCATTGACTTGTCTGTTTGAGAATACAACCCTCTCTAGCTTGTTGCAAGAAATACACCATTCTGCATAAAACTTAATGACCAGTAGGCTGTTATTCTTTGTAGTTATAGCTAATAATTTATTAAATTCATCTTCATCTGTAATTACTTGAAAGTCGACACTATTTGATGAATCTATGCTGTCCCCATAAATGATTGAGTCAAGAGGTTGCTGAATATCACCACCACCTTTTGCCACCAATAGCCATAGCAAGACGCCATAAGCTAAGAAAATCAAACATGTTGCTTTAAATAGTAAACTCCAGAAGCTAATAGGTTTAGTGATTTTGTTAAAAACACCAAGCATAATTGGCCCTAGAGTGAATAGGAGTGACCATAGAATTAGAGATAAAAGTGGACTCAGAATTCGATCCAGTAAATACAGAGAAACAGCAATCATTGAAAGACCAAAAATTTTCTTGACGTTTTCCATCCATAGTCCAGCTTTTGGCAGTGCATTGACACCCCAGCCACAAATTATTATTAAAGGGATGCCCATTCCCAGTCCCATTGCAAAAAGACTAGCAGCGCCTTTAGCAGCACTTCCTCCAGCAATAACATAACTTAAAGCAGTTGCAAGGAATGGCGTAACACATGGACCAACAATTAGGGCAGAAAGGAACCCCATGATGCTAACACCAATGAAATCCCCACTCGTTTGCCTGTTACTTAGGTTTGTAATCTTGACCTGCAATTTAGAGGGTAGTTGAATGTCATAGTATCCAAACATTGAAAATGCTAAGAATAGAAAGATTAAACTGAAAACAATTAAGACCCAGGGAGTTTGCATTATCGCCTGAATATTTATGCCAGCTCCAAAGTAGCCTGCTGTCGCTCCAATCAAAGCATAAGCGAGAGACATTGAAAAAACGAAGACAACCGACATCAAGATAGCTCTTGGAGTGCTTGGAGCTTTCTTTTGTCCAATAATAATTCCAGACAGTATTGGGACCATTGGGTATACACAAGGCGTCCAAGAAAGAGCCAACCCAGCCAAAAACGCTGCAATTAATAAAGTTAAACCGCCTTGTTGAAACTTTTCATTGGCACTTTTTTCTGACTTTGTTATTTGACTATTATCTTGAGAAGAAAATGCTTGAGTTCCATTAAAATCAACTTGAATGGTATCGCTCTGAGGGGGATAACAAACTCCACCCTCCCAGCAGCCTTGGTGTTCTAGTGTTAATATAACTTTGTTGCTAACAATGTCGGTAAGTGAAAGAATAACCTCCACGGATGAATTGTAAATATTGACCTCACCAAAAAACTCATCAACTTTTAACTTTGCCTTTGGAAACAGGGCATCTTCAATTGTTGCTCCTTTGACTGAAAAAGAAATTTTATCTTTATAGAGATAATAGTTTTCTTTAACAATCCATCTCACAGCAATTGTATTTTCATCAACCGAAATAGCGCTTAACTTGAAAGCCTCGTTAACTTTTACTGGGCTTTTTTCAAAACCGAGATTATTTTCAGACTGCAATAAAATTGATGATTGATTGCTTTCACTTAGAGTAGGTTCTTTATCAACTGAAAGGATTTCAGCCCAGCTTGTTGAGAGAGGGACAAGGATCAAAAGCAGAATGATAGAAAAAAATTGCTTCATAAAATTATTTAAAATTGGGTAACTTTATTCAAAAGAAATAGTCAAAATCTGACGGGTTTCTGAAAGAATTACAGTATATATTATAGTCTAATCAAAGTTTTGCTCGAGTGACGTTTCTTGGTTGCCATAGAGCTATTTTGTTTAAAATCGATTCTTGATTAATTATTTAAGTTATTTTAATTAGTGATTTATTAAGTAAATGAATTTTTGGTGTTTTTTATGAAAAATCTTACTTTAAGTCCCCGTTTGATTCCATGGCTATTTGTTTTGATATGGAGTACAGGCTTTGTGGCTGCAAAATATGGCCTTCCATATGCAGAACCTTTTACTTTGTTGTCTTACCGTAATGGCCTTACATTAATAGTGCTATTTATAATTATGCAAGTTAAGAAAAGCATTTGGCCAAGTTCTGGCATGGCATTTATTCACTTGATGGTAACAGGTTTATTAATTCATGGAGTTTATCTTGGTGGTGTTTTTCAAGCTATTAAGTGGGAAATACCTATTGGACTTACGGCTATGATTATTGGACTTCAGCCACTAGGAATGGCCTTTATTGCAGGAATAATTCTCCATGAGAGGATTATAAGAAAACAATGGATAGGTTTAATAATAGGGTTTTTAGGACTATATTTGGTTTTATTTGAAAAGTTTGATTTAGCTATTGAGGGATTTTTTACTGGTTTTTCTTTTCTGGCAGTTTTAGCTGTCTTTGGGTCGCTAGTTGGTATCTCTCTAGGGACTATTTATCAAAAGCGATTTTGTAGTGATATGGATTTAATTAGTGGAACTTTGATCCAATACCTTGGTGCTTTTATACTATGCATTATTATGTCCCTTTGTTTTGAGACTGGTGATATTCTTTGGACTAATGCATTTATGATTACCCTAGCTTGGCAGGTCTTTGGCCTATCAATCGGTGCAGTGCTGTTATTAATGACAATGATAAAGCAAGATGCTTTAGCAAGAGTTGGTAGTTATTTTTATCTAGTTCCAGCTCTTGTTGCTATCCAAGCTTGGTATTTATTTGATGAAACTATGAACTTTATCTCAATAATTGGGGTTTTATTAATAGTATTTGCAGTCGCAATAGCTAGCTCAAAAAAATAAGGATTCTAAAGTAGTACATTAATAAGTTTATTTAAAGCAACCAATTCTTTACTTTTATGAAAATCTGAGAGTCCTTATTTGCAAGCCGCTCTACTACTCCAAAGTGATCTACATCTGGTTCTGCATGATAATCAAGCGGAGCATTATGCTCTTTCCACTTTTCAACAAATTTATTAGTTTGCCAATGAAATTCAGGAGTCTCTCCATCACCAAGTGCTACTAGAATGGGAGCGCTTGTTTTTGGTTCAAAGAAATGAGGGCTTAATGCTTTGCTTTCCTTATCATCTAAGCCTAGCGCATCACCTATTGTTGTCTCTCTAATTGGATCGAGTTGATAAAGGCCACTTATTGGAATACCTGTCTTTACAATATTTTTTGGTAAGTCATTGGATATTTGTTGCCAATCTGTTGCAAGAACCATACCAGTGATATGGCCACCTGCAGAATGTCCAGAAATATTAATTCGATTTTTTGAAATTGAGTACTTATCAGCATTTCGCCACAACCAAATGATAGCCTCTTGTATTTTTTCAACAATATTGGTCATGCTTGCACCAGGACATAGTTGATAGCCAATAAGAGCAACATCAATCCCAGATTGCACAAATGACTCAGCTACAAAGCTATAGAATGATTTATCACCTCGCTGCCAGTATCCACCATGAATAAAAATGAATAGCGGCGCATTATCTTGTCCACAACGAAAAATATCTAGCTTATCTTTTTCACCACTTCCATATTGACAATCAATTGAGGAATCTACAGTAGCTCTGAAAGTGGCGCTTCTTTTAGTCCATTTATTAATAAGACCGTCAAAATCATCAACTAATAATCTTACGTTATAACCCTTCTCTAATATTGGGTCAATGGCTTTAGTTCTTGTCATTTAAAATCCTTTTTAGTTAGTTCTACTTTTATAAAAAGTATCTTTATGGATAATTAGTCCATCACGGAATGTCAAGATATCAATACTCAAAAAGTCTTGAGTTTCACCAGATTTGAGTTTTGCAAGTCGATGAAATTCACAGTAAGCTTTGTCTCCAGAAATCCTGGTATCAATTGGGGTCCATTGAACACTCTCAACACTATTAAACAGTCCCTCGAAAATTCCTCTGATAGTATCCAGTCCAGAAAACCGAGTACCATTGATATTAGGCCCTGTTGCGTGGTCAAACACCACATCTTCCGCAAAAAATGACATTACTTTATCAATATCATTTTGATTGTAGGCATTAGTAATTTTATCAAGCAGATCGGTGGTTATTCCTGCTTCTTTTGTTGAAATATTTGAATTAAAGATTGACATAGAAGTTAATTATAAATTTTTCTCACCTTTGGTTTGTAATTTCAAGAATTCTTCAGGTGAGTTGCCAAATGGCTGCATTGCGTGTTCTTTGTAAGGATTTCTCTCAGTTAGTCTTTGATACCATGCTTCAATTCCAGGCATTGATGGTCTTTTAATATCAAGGACAAAGTACTTATGTATTAAAACACCAAGAGGAATGTCACCATAAGTAAAATCATCACCAGCAACAAATTTATTATTATCTAAATGCCCCTCAAGCACTTTCAGTACTTCAGCACTCTGCTTTGCCATTTCAGCAATCTTGTTATAATCTCTTTGTGACTCTTCAGTTCGAACAAGCTGCCAAAAAACAGGAAAAAAAGTTCCCATAAAACCATCTGTAGACCAGGTCATCCATTGATCAGAGATTGCCGCCTTTTGAGGATCTTTAGGATAAAGATTACCAAAACCATACTGCCTTGCAAGATAGCGAATTATTGCATGGGATTCCCACAATACAAACCCATTGTCACGAATAGTAGGTATTTTTGAGTTAGGGTTAAGGGATTTATAATCATCAGCATCTAGATCACCTGATTCAGTTCCTATAGAGTGCCTTTTGTAATCAACACCTAACTCAGATAGAGTCCAAAGGACCTGTATAACTTGATTAGCATTTTTTCTACCCCAAACTTCTAACATTTATTTAATCTCCTATTCTTAAACTCCATCTGGATTAAACCTGGGCATAACCCTCTCCGAAAATAAAGCCATGCTTTTGAGTATTTTTTGATAGTCAAATCCTGGAAATTGTTGAAGCAGCATAATATGATTTAGACCAATTGATTTATTAAGCTTATCAATTTTCTCAGCAACATAGTCTGCATCACCAACCCATATCAGTTCATACTTCATAAGGAAATCAAACCACTCTCCATTGAGATCTTCATCAGTTGGATTGGCATCTTCATCTAGATAGGCTTTTCTAGTCCAACTTCCTTCTGGTCTCGAACCACTTAGATATTCATAATAGCCATTGATTGCAGCTCTAGCATCTTTGTCAGCCTGCTCCATTGTTTCAGCAACATAAATAACGGTGCATACTCCAACACCATCCCCTCTTTGGTATTTTGCCCCATCATGTGACTCTGCATTGGCATAGGCATCCCAACAACTTACAAGCTTTCCTGGAGGGCTCGACATGCCAATCACCTTAAATCCTCTCTCAGCAGCTAATTTATAGGTGTGTGGTGAATTCGACATTAGCCATACTGGAGGATGTGGATTTTGATAAGGCCTAGGATGGATATACATACCAGTATATTCACCTTCTTTTGAGTGATATTCTTTTTCAAGAGGCATTAAGAATCGGTTTGATTCTTTCCAACCGGGAACAGGGAACTCATAAAACTCTCCCTTATGTGAAAATGGATCTTGGGTCCATGCTTTTAATATGACTTCAAGAGACTCCATGAATAGTCTGTAGCTTTTTTCATTATCTCTTCGATCAGCCTCTTTATTGAATTGAATTGTCACCCTTTCATTAATACCCTTGGCAACTCCAAAATCAACCCTTCCTTCAGTCATGTTATCAAGCAGTGCTATATCTTCTGCCACTCTTAATGGATGCCAATCAGGAAGAACGATTGGTGCCTGACCTACTCTTATTCTTTTTGAGTGAGAAGCTAGATCAAGAGACATCATTATTGGATTAGGTGGGGCATTTAGATAACCATTGTGTGCAAAGTGATGCTCTGTAAGCCAAACAGTTGTGAAATCAGCCTGTTCAGCTAAATTCGTTTGCTCACGCATCATTTTAACAACACGATTCCAAGGAATATTTTCTCCTGGATTAAAAAATGGAACAAAATCAAATCTCATAGATATCCAAAAGTCATTTAAGTTATATCCAAGTAATTGTAAGAATTTTTTGGCACTTAAATCTCACCAGCATTCTCTAAAACTTTTCTTGCAATTTTAAAACACTCAACTCCTTGAGGAACTCCGCAATAGATTGCAATAACATGGAGTATTGATTTAATCTCATCCTTACTTACTCCATTCGTTAAAGCTCCTTTGAGGTGGATTTCCCATTCATCCATTTTTCCAAGGGCAGCAATCATTGTTAGATTCATCATAGACCTAGTTTTTTCATTAATGGTGTCATCACCCCATCCAAAGCCCCAGCACCACTCAGTCATTTGTTTTTGAAAGTCTTCATTAAAATCATCAGCGGCCTCTAGGTTTTTTTCTACATAGTCACTTCCAAGGGTTGCTTTTCTCTTTGATAAGCCTAGTTCGAATAATTCTTTGTCCATTATTTACTCCGTTAATTTTTTAAAGATTATTTATCTCATTATAAAAGGATTGCTCATTGGTTCAGAAGAGGTATTAATCCAGGTTGTTTTAGTTCTAGTGTATTCATGAATAGCATCTATGCCTGCCTCTCTGCTACCACCACTTTGCTTCACTCCACCAAAAGGAGCAATAGGTGATATTGCTCGATAAGTATTAATCCAAACAATCCCAGACTGTATTTTTTCACTAACGCGATGAGCTCTTGCTAGGTTTTCAGTAAATACTCCTGCACCAAGACCATAAGCAGAGTCATTTGCCATCCTTATGGCTTCTTCCTCAGTGTCAAATGCAATGACACTTATTACTGGTGCAAATAGTTCTGTTTTAACGCAATCAAATTCCTGATTAGGACAATCAAGTAGAGTAGGCTCAAAGTACCATCCTTCTTTTTTATGACTTGGCTTGTTCCCTCCAAAAATAAGGCTAGCTCCTTGCTTAATAGACTGTTTAACAACGCTTAGCGCTCTTTCGACCTGATGTTTTGTGGCAAGAGGACCAACCTGTGTATCACTATCTAAGGGGTCACCAACTATAATATTTTTTGCGCGCTCTTTAATCTTGTCAACTATTTTAGAGTGTATTGATCTTTGAATAAAAACGCGCGAGCCAGCAACACAGCTTTGCCCAGAAGCTCCAAAGTTTCCTGCAATAATGCCATTTACTGCCCCATCAATATTGCAGTCTTCAAATATTAGCATGGGTGATTTACCACCAAGCTCAAGACTTACATGAGCAAAGTTTTCAGCACTATTCCTAACAATATGTCTCGCAACTTCAGTGCCTCCAGTAAAAGCAATTCTCGCAACTTTTGGATGCGTAGTTAATACACGCCCACAGGGCTCTGCAAAGCCAGTTATGATATTTATAACTCCAGAAGGAAAGCCACTTTTTTCAACCAATTCAGCAAATTTAAATAATGCAGCTGGGGCCTGCTCCGACGCTTTTACTACTAGTGTATTGCCAGCAGCTAAAGCAGGAGCTATTTTCGTTGCTGAAAGGAAAAGTTGAGCATTCCAAGGAACAATAGCAACAACAACCCCAATAGGTTCACGGGTTGTAAAAACACGCATATCAGGCTTGTCAATAGGAAGAACTTCTCCCTGTATTTTGTCTGCTAGGCCCGCATAGTAATAGTAATAGTCAGAAACATAGCTGGATTGAGCGCGAGTTTCAACCGCTAATTTTCCACTATCCCTAGTCTCGAGATCACCTAATTCGCTAGCATGTTCAGAGATTAAATCACCAAGCCTATGAATTAACTTCCCTCTTTGAGTGGCGGTAAGGTTTGACCAGGCACCATCATAGAGTGCTTTATGTGCAGACTCTATAGCAAAGTTAGACTCATCTTCTGTTGCAGATGGAAAGGTTGCCCATGGCATACCATTTGCAGGATTAAGAGTCTCAAAGCGCTCTGATCCAGAACTAAACTTACCATTAATGTAGTGTTTAAAGTGCTCCATGTCCCTTCCTCTTTAAGTAAATTCAGGCATCACTTTGTCAATAAAAAGCTCTAAAGATTTCTTTTTCTTTTCAAAGCTCATGCTACTATCAATCCAGTAACTATATTCGTCAAAACCAAGATTCTCGCAAAACTTAATACGCTCAATAACTTCATCAGGAGTTCCTATAATACTATTTTGACGCATTTTTTCAGGTGAGTACATTTCAATCTTAGACATTTCTTCTTCCGTAAGTTTCTCAATAAGCCCTTGATTAATAGGTCTTTCATTTTTAAACCATGCACCAAAATAACAGTAGAATCTAGATATATCTTTAGCGCCTTGAACAACTTCTTCTTCACTCTCACCCACAAATGTATGGCGTAATACCATTATTTTTGGACGCTCTATATCTTTAAATTTCTCACAGGAGTTATTGAATTTTTCCATCAATGAGACAACCTCATCATCACCAAGCCATAGAGGGGTTACTTGAACATTGCAGCCCTGCTGAACTGCAAAGTCATGAGAATGTTGATCCCTTGCTGCAATCCAAATAGGTGGGTTTGGAGATTGTAGGGGTTTTGGTGAGCTGGTAGTTTTTGGAAATGACCAATGCTCCCCTTCACCAGTGAAGTCCCCTTTCCATAAAGCTTTAATAGCAGGGACTATTTCTCTTAAAGCGCTTCCAGCTGAAAATGCATCTATACCACCTGCTAGTCGGTCATACTCAAAAGAGTAAGCTCCTCGAGCTATACCAATTTCAAGCCGACCTCCTGAAATAATATCGGTCATTGCCGCTTCTTCAGCAAGTTTTATTGGGTGCCAAAAAGGAGCAATAATTGTTCCAGTTCCAAGCCTAACATTCTTTGTTTTATTCGCTAAATCAGCTAGATTTACAAATGGATTTGGAGCAATAGTGAAGTTCATGCCGTGATGTTCACCAGTCCATATTGTTTTGAAACCTGACCTATCAGCTATTTGACATAACTCGACATACTCCTCATACAAGCGCTTTTGCGACTGCTCCTCATCTATTCTTTCCATTTGTATAAATAAAGAAAAATTCATATTAATAGCTCCTACACATTTTGATTAGTTTTACTTATAGCCTCTACATTGCCTTCACTTTCCTTACCCACAAATACTCCGAAAGCATTTAAATCTCTTTCTGCAATATAGCGTTTAAGCATTATTCTACTTGCATCATCAGCTAGAAGTTCAAACGGTATTGAATCAAATTCATAGAATTGTCCAGTAGTTATAGATGAGCCATCTTCGACTTTTGTGCGGTAATATATAAGACTAGTTTTATCATCATTATTTTCAAATACTGAAAATAGATAGTGTTCATTGATATGTATTTTTTGCTTTTGGAGACTTCCAAGAAGACTTTCTTCGTCAGAAGTTGAACCCAGTCTTGAAGCATTTGGGAAATAAAGCATTCCAGTTGTTTGATCTGTAAGAAGAAATATTTTTTTTCGCCATTCAATTAACGCCCCAACAATTATTTTTGTGTTTTTATTTTCCATTGCAAGGAGCATTTTTTGTTCAAGTCCGAGATTAACATAATTTCCTCGTAAATAAACCAGTGGGGTTTGTGGATTGTATCCAAACTCCCTTACCTTGCCAATAAGAATAAGGTGATCGCCACCCTCTATAATATTATCCGTATCACAATCAAACCAGGCAACTGAGTCAGATATGATAGGGCTTCCTGTAGTTTTTGATTTCCAAGAAATATTCTTAAAGCGATCAGTTTCAGGGCTTGCAAAAGTGGTTGATATATGTTGCTGACTTTCAGAGAGAACACTAACTGCAAAACTTCCACCTTTAGAAAACGACTCTATGTTGAAAGACTCCTTGTCAATACATATCAATATTAATTGAGGCTCTAACGACACTGAAGTGAAAGAGTTCGCAGTAAACCCTACTGGACTTCCATCTTTATCTTTGGCTGTAACCACAGTTACCCCTGTTGGAAAAGAGCCAAGTGCTTGTCTTAGATCCCGTGTTTCTTCTGTTTTCATGTAGTAGTATTGGTAGTGTTATTAAGAAAATGTTCTATTATTGGGTTAACTTTTTTTGCCGATATATATGCCATCATATGCGCCTCACTTTCAATGGACTCACTCCAGCTATTTGGAGTTTCTTGAGCCATTTGTTCAGACATTAGCGAAGTAGAGTTAGGGTCTTCACTCCCGGTTAAGTATAAAACAGGTGGTTGTAAGTTTGAAAGATTATTTACAAAAACTCGATCAGATGTAGCAAATAAATAGTAAGCTTCTGCGTAAGCTTTTGGCGAGGTATTGTTAAGCCAGCTTCGAACATTATTAATCTTCAGTAAATCATCAGGGCTGGTTTTATTTTTAAACCACCTTTCAAGTGTTTGACTAATATTAGTTATTTGTTGAGATGTAAAGACATCTTTAGCCCTCATAATTACATCATCTTGGGCTTTTTTAGTTCTTTTAAAGACAATATTTATAGGAATGAGTGTGTCAACTTTTCTAGGATATTTTAATGCGAATGCAACCGCAATAATTGCCCCCATTGAGTGTCCAATTAATGAAAAGTTTGTAACTCCAATCTCATTAACAAGATTGTATAGTTGAGTTACATAGTCTTCTAGGGTGAGTTTGTCCTTTTTGAGCACGCTCTGTCCATGACCTAAAAAGTCATAAGTTATTACGCGATAATCTTTTGAAAAATGTTCAACTTGAGGCTGCCATATTTCTCCACACATTCCAACACCATGTATAAAGATCAATGTAGCAGGTTCGTCTCCAAAGATTTTGTAGGCTGAACCATCTTTATCAAAAAGAGAGGGGATATCTGAATAATTGCTTAATTCAAGGTCTTTCACAAGCCAGTCCATTTATAAATGTTTGTAAAATATTCTTACAGGGCACACACCTTTTTCTCTCACTGCCTGCCGACTTGAGTAATAAGAAATATAGAGTATTAAATGTTATGTGTCAAGGGACAAAAATATGCGATTTTTTTAAGAATATGGCTTATTATTTAAAAAAAATTACTTAATATCTAAAAAAATGATTAAAAAATGGTAATTTGACTATTTTTGTATATAAAAAAATTGTTATTAGTTAAAAAATAGCTAAAAATAGCTCATTTTTATGAAAATTAATGTATTTATATCAAAAAATACCCTTAAATAGTGTTTTTAACTCATCATTTACGAAGCAATCTATAACTAGGTGGTACCTATCAATATTGCTATTATTGCTTACGGAATGATGTTTCGTAACGTCAAGGTAGTAATAGTGCCCTGTTTTGAGATTAAATAACTTGCCTTTTAGATCATTTTCATTTTCATAAAAAGTAAAAATAACATCATTATTGGTCCTAATAGGAATATGAAGCCTGGCAATCTTTTTATTTTTAATATCATCATCTATATTGTCTGTATGCTTTTTAAGAGTCTTGCCTGCAACTAATTTTGTAAATCGAATTCTCTCAAAATTACAAGGTAGCTTAGAGATCATCTCACTTATTGGTTTCATAATAGATTCATTGAATAGCGAAGTCCACTGCAATTGAGTGTCAACTTCTACCTTTGTATCTACAAAACCTGGTTTAAATATATCTGATGCATTTGAGCCAAACCCATGAAGTGATAATGCTGTCCAAATATTATTGTTTTTATAAGGCGCTATTTGAGTTAACAGTTGAAAATTCATTCTATCGAGGTAATGCGCAACACCCGATAAATCACCCTCATAGGGCTCTATTGGAATTCTTAAATTATGCACTTAATTCTATTACGATTTTGAGTTGTTATTATGTGTCGATATGCCTAGTGAAGTTCCAGCAAGAACTTTGTCTGAATCAGACCCATCAAGAACCCAGCCATTTATTAGCATTCTTGTCATGTATTGTTTGTTATATAGGAAACTTACAATAATTTGCCAAATACCACCAGTTACTATCGTGAAAAGAAGATGAAGCGCCCCAACACCTAATTCACCTCTAAACAATGGAACAACCCAACCAAAGATGAGATATGTCCAACTATAACCATAAAAACCTGTCTTCACCATTCCACTTTGAGTGTGCTTAATATTTATTTTTGTTGCCATTTTATATTTCTTCACTTGAAATCATCACTAAATTATATTTCAATATAAACACAGAATGTACAAAAGTACCTCAGAAATAACTGAATTGAAGCCCTCTTAAAGTAGGACATTCTGGCAGTCTAAAACTGTGCTGTGAAATCAAGGGTTTTTTCACCATTAATAAAGCCATTTTTGTAAATGGATTTTTTGCCACATATTTTTTGTGTCCTGTAACATTTTGCAAATGAAAAACTTTACAGTTACTTACTATGTAGAAAATCATGAAGAGGTGGATTTTGTTACATATGATTTTGATGCAGAAAATTTAGAGTCACTTCAACTTCAACTTCAACAAAGTGAAGGGATTTCTCAAAGATGGTGGAAACATTTCTACACTCAACACTTAGCACCTGATCAAACGACTAGTCTTGATGATATTACTGATTGGGGTTATTTTTATATTGAAGATACAGATGGTAATGTGGCGTTTTGCAACAATGATGAGTATCTTGAACTACTTCTTAAAGATAAACAAACATTTATTAATAAGTTAATAAAGAAGAATATAACAAATCCAGTAGTCGTTCATCAAAGTAAGAAGAGTTAAATCCAGTTGTATTTTTGACTGACTGATTTTGTATGTTGGAGACACCTAACAAAGTCATATTTATAATAAAATAAAAATTATGATGAATAACTTTGTTAAACACTCAATAATTAGATTTGTTACAAAAGAATTAACAACGATTATTGATGACACTAAATCATCAACCTATAACTTTACTAAGGTTAGAACAAACTTTTCAGATGATTCCTTTAATATCACTAGAGTTGACGGAATGTTTGAAGGATCATTACATATGTTGATTCACAGAATTATGTACGTAGAAAAACACTATCTGAGGTTTTTAGATTCTGAAATGATGAATGAAGTTGAAGAAGATCCACATTCAAGATGGTGGGTTGATCATGATCATGAGGATTATGAAAAGATTGATGAATTTTTATCTGATATTTATTATGATTGTATCTTTAATGTTTACGAGTACCTAACTAATGACATTGGTAGTGATGTCAAGGATGAATTTAAAGATTATTTAAATCTTTAATTTAAAGTAAATTTACATTTAGGATAACCACTACATCCTACAAACTGGGCACCTGTTCTTGATCCTTGTTTAACAGTTCTTTCAACTAAGTCAGATCCACATCTTGGACATACTGTGTCGGATGAATGACGGTCTTGTAATGATCTAATATGTTCCCTTTTAGAAATCTTACCTTCAGTATTAATAATTAAACTACATATCCTTTCAACTTCATTATTTGATAAAACTGTATCTTGAAACTGTTTGATGTAAAGACCAAGACCAGAAGATAAGACATTTGAAGGTAGTTCAGTTTTAAATGTGGAATCACCAACGAAACAAACAACAGTTTGAATATCTGATTCCTTTATATCAAGGTATTTTGATAAGACTTTTTTATGTCTATGTGTTTGTCTTAAAGGGTTTTGAAACGAATACTTATTCCCGTAAACGACTTGTGTCCATTTAGGTTTTTCTTCAGATCCAAAAATCCATCCTTTCAGATTTTTTGTTTCAACTATGAACAATCCAAATGGCGATACTAGGACATGATCTACTTGAGTTGTTCCATTGTCAGATGGAATGATGACGTCATGAAACCGACGGTATAGTTCTTTGTTTAAACTAAACCACAAGTTAAATTGTGTTTTCCTTTCCCCAAACCATCCTTTAAACATACAAAGGTATTCTACCTCTTCCCTTTAAAAGGGTTCATGCAAAACCACTCTACGGTAACGGAATTGTTTTTGCGAGCAATTCTTTTTGACCATAATTTTTATTTAACAGTCTCCAGTTTGATTGAATTTTTTGACAAATTTAAATTCGCACTAATAGAATCTAGATACAATAAGTACTCTGATGAACAGGATAAAAGTATTGTGCCTATTGTTAACTTTGTTAATGTTTCCAATCATGAGTAATTCAAATGTAAAAATAAATTTAGAAGAATATATTAATTCATTTTCATGGGACAAAAGAATAGTCCTTTTTATTACAAAAGATATTCATTTCATTAATGAAACTGACGATTTTTTTAAAACAAATAGTTGTGAAAATGAAGAAAGAAATTTGAAGTACATTAGAATTGTTGGAGATGATATTAATAAATACATTGTTCCAGATAGATATAAGAATAAATATGGACTTTGGTTAATTGGTTATGATGGTGAAGACAAATCATATTCAAATGACACCTCATTACTAAAAGAAATTCACAATATTATTGATACAATGACAATAAGAAAGAGTGAAATGACTGAACAAAATGAAAAATGTAATTAAGGATTTTTATGAATTTACCACCTGAATTGTTTTTTCTAGTATTTGTATTTATTTTTGGATTTTTAGGATACTTCTTATTACAAAAAGAAAATCTTTGGTTTAAAGTAGTTGGAGGAACACTCACAGTTGTTCTAATACTTTCTATTCCAGCCTTATTTATTATGGGTTTTGTTTTAACTAACTTTTAAAGATTATAAAATCAAAAAGTATAGTATTTGACTGCGAATTTACCTATCTTAATAGGGAGGTTCAAGACACCCAACCAAGATATACAGATAGTCGTTTTTGTTTCACACTTGTTTCACACTCTAAAAAAGTGTTGTTGGAGTAGGGGTTGTAGAGGGTCCAACTATTGTACGACTATTACCAGTGCTGGGCGGACTAATCGACCATTTAAAGTAAATCCAATTTGGATAACCTCTAAAACAGTGTTTGATATTTTGTCTGGCATCGGCGCCATAGTTACTGCCTCATGAAGTTCTGGGTTAAATTTTTCATCAACAGGATTTATAGCCTCAACTCCAAATTTTTCAAGAGTTGACATAAAAACTTTATTTGTAAGCTCAATTCCTTCAATTGTATTTGCTAGAGTTGCATTTTCATCCATTGCTAGCTTAAGTCCCATTGAAAGAGAGTCGTTGACTTCTAATAGGGCTTTAACAAAACCATCAAGTGCATATTTATGGGCATTCTCAAGGTCTTTTGATGTACGTCTTTTAAGGTTTTCCATCTCGGCTTGGGAGCGTAAAAGCTTGTCCCAATTATCTTTCGCAGACTGCTGTGCCTCTAAAAGCTGAGTCGCTAAATCTTCATTTTTGTTATCATCAAGTACATCTTTTTGAGCCTCATTAGAGGTATCATCTTGAGTTTTTTGTTCTTTCTTTTTTGTCATTTTTTAACCAAACTAATGTATATTTAACATGTTATGTAGTTACTTTTTAGTATATTTCAAGGCCTATGTTTAATTCTATTGGCGTTATCTGTAAACCAAACGATTTTACCAGTCAAAAAACTGCCCTGGAGCTTGGTGTTCTCCTTAAAGATCTTGGTGTTATTTTGTTGGAGGATCAAAAAGACTTTGAGAAAAATGCTGATCTAATCATTGTTGTCGGTGGTGACGGTACCATATTGAATACCGCAAGAACTTATGTAGACTTCAATATTCCTATACTTGGAGTTAATTTAGGACGCCTTGGTTTTCTAGCTGACGTTTCAGTTGACTCGATGACGCCAGTAGTTAGCGCTGTTCTAAATGGTGAGTTTATTAAAGAGAAAAGATCTCTTTTAAGCTGTCAAATTGAACAAAATGGCAAAGTATTGTCAAAACATCTAGCATTTAATGAGGTGGTAATTCATAGGAATGAAACTCCAAGAATGATAGAGTTTGAGCTGAATGTTGATGGAGACTTTGTGAATAATCAGAGGGCAGATGGAATTATAGTTACCACACCTACTGGTTCTACTGCTTATGCACTTTCTAGCGGAGGCCCAATTATGCACCCGAGTACAAATGCGATTTGCCTAGTATCAATCAGCCCTCATACAATGAGTCATAGACCGTTCATTCTTGATGGCGATAGTGAGGTATTGATTACTCTTTTAGATTGCGAAGATAGGGCAACAATTAGCTTTGATGCTCAGTCCTCAGTTCATGCATCAGAAGGCGTTGCTCTTAGAGTAAAGCAACATGAAAATTTTGTCCATCTAATTCATCCAAAAGGTTATGACTACTTTGAGATTATAAGATCAAAGCTTCATTGGGGCCAAAAAGTTTAATAAATTAAAGATATGCTTGAGCACTTACATGTAAAAAATTTAGTTGTTGTCGAAGACTTAAGTGTTGAGTTTAAGTCTGGTATGACTGTTGTGACTGGGGAGACGGGTGCAGGTAAATCAATCTTAATTCAGGCATTAAGTTTAGTTGCTGGAGGTCGTTCTGATTCGTCTCTCGTTAGGAAAGGTGCAAGTAAGGCTGAAATTGTGGCTACATTTAGTTTGAATTTAGGAACTGAGCTTCAAACTTTTTTGGAAGGCCTGGATTTAGAAAACGAGAGTGAGTGCATCTTGAGAAGGGTTATTGCTTCGGATGGTAAGTCACGTTCATATGTCAATGGTTCTAATGTACCTTTATCAACACTAAAGGATATTGGCAGTTTTTTGATTGATATGCATGGCCAAAATGAGCATCAGCTGTTACTTCGAGCGAACCATCATCGCTTGCTACTTGATGATTATGCCGGCACTCAAAAGCAGTGTGAAGAAGTAAATAATATTGTCAACAATTATCAAGCGGTCAAGAATGAGGTTGAAGACTTACAAAATAATAACTCTCTCCTTGCAGCCCAAAAAGAGTTAATAACCCATCAACTGAATGAGCTTATTCAAGCTGAAATGACCCAGGATGAGCTTGATAATATTGAGGATGACTATAAAGTCTCAACAAATGCAAGCGAGCTTGTTGAAAAAATTTCTAAGATAATAGACTCTCTTGACAACGAATCAGGCGTTAATAATGTGTTAATTGAAAGTGAAAATATTATTAATCAGTCGAAAGAGCTTGATTCGCGGTTAGACACAATACATTCATTGCTGGCTAGTGCCCAGCTTCAGGTCCAAGAAGGAATTTATGACTTGACAGATTACCTTGGTAAGATTAGCAGCCAAGAAGATAATTCAGTGCAACTTAGCTCTAGAATTAATGAGCTTCATGACCTTGGTCGTAAACATAATTGTCAAATTCAAGGACTACTTGAGGCACAATCAGCTTTGCAAGAAAATCTCAATATGTTGGGCTCATCGAGCGATAAGATAGATGAGTTATTACTCGCGCAAAGTAAATTTGAGAAAGAATATTATGCTAAGTCAAAGTTGTTGAGTGCTGAAAGAGTAATTGCTAGCAAGTCTCTTTCAAAAGAGGTTACAAGCTTAATGCAAAAACTTGGAATGCCTGGGAGTGAAATTACTTTTAGCATTAACTCTTCTGAAGGATCTGTAAGGCTTAATGGTATGGAGGAAATTATCATTCTTACTAAAACTAACGCTGGGCAGGATTTTAAGCCACTAGGTAAAGTAGCCTCGGGTGGAGAGTTATCAAGAATATCTCTAGCACTTTCAGTTGTCACAAGTAAAACTGAGCTCACCCCATCAGTTGTATTTGATGAAGTCGACGTAGGTATCAGTGGATCAGTTGCTGAAATTGTTGGCCAAATGTTAAAAAAATTATCAAGTCGATATCAAATTATTTGTGTAACGCACCTTGCTCAGGTTGCAGCGCAGGGACAAGATCATATGAAGGTTGTAAAAACGCAAAAAAATGGCTCAACTTTTACCCAAGTTGCAAGCCTAAATCCGAAAGAAAGGACGGATGAAGTGGCAAGAATCTTAGGTGGAATTACAATCAGTGATAAAACTCGAATAGCTGCTGAAGAGATGATAAATTCAAGCTCTTAATCAACTGAATCTTTTTTGAAAATAAGCTTTAATAAATTGCGTAAATTTATTTTGCTTCACAGTAAATAAATTGTCTTTGTAGGACTTGACTATTAAACATTAAATTGTATAATATTTCGTTTGTGCATAGTCAGGGTGAATATCGAAAAAGTGAAATCAATAAGCTCACTTAGTCAATACTTTCTCCTAGCTTTAATTGTTGTTTTTTATGCCACTGATGGTTTTGCAGTTGCTGCCTTTTATGGTGCCTTAGTAAGTTTAAGCAATACCTGGATATTTAATTGGTATACAAAAAAACAAAAAGCATTGGTTGACGCTGATGCACAAAAAAGCTTTAGGATGGCGATCAGCAGCAGTATCAGTAGGATGCTCTCTCTAATCCTACTAGCTTTAATTGGACTTGGTTTTTTAGAACTTGAGCCTGCAGCTCTCTGTTTGAGTTTAGTTGTTGGTCAGGTAGGATTTATATTAGATAGGTTAAGGCAAAAATAATGGCAAGTGGTGAACTAACATCTGGCGCTTATATTAAGCACCATTTACAAAATTTAACTTACGGAAAATTTCCAGATGGTCATTGGGGGTTTGCTGAAAGTGCTTTAGAAGCAAAAGAAATGGGTTTCATGGCTTTCCATGTTGATACTCTTGGATTTTCTTTTGTTTTAGGCGCGCTATTTTTATTTTTTTTTGCTAGAGCAGCAAAACGTGCTTCTATTGACGCTCCAAGTGGGTTTCAAAATTTTGTAGAAAGCATTATTGAATTTATTGATGAAAATGTACGTGGTTCTTTCAGTGGTAAAAACCCTATGGTTGCGCCTCTTGCTTTAACGACATTTATTTGGATAATCTTAATGAATACGATGGATTTAGTGCCTGTTGATTGGCTTCCATCTCTAGCTGTTGTTCTAGGTATTGATTTTCTTAAGGTGGTTCCAACAACCGACCCTAATGCTACATTCGGAATGTCTATCGGTATTTTCATATTAATTCTTTACTACAGTATTAAAGAAAAAGGCCTTGGTGGATTTGTAGGCGAACTAACGCTCCATCCTTTTGGTAAATGGATGTTGCCTTTTAACTTCTTTTTAGAAGGGGTGAACTTACTGGCAAAGCCAGTTTCTCTTGCATTACGTTTATTTGGAAACATGTATGCAGGTGAAATGATCTTCATTCTAATCGCACTGTTGCCATTCTGGATTCAGTGGAGCCTGTCTTTACCGTGGGCTATTTTTCATATCTTAATTGTATTACTTCAGGCATTTATCTTTATGACTTTAGTGATTGTATATATGGATATGGCGCACCAAAAAGAGCATTAATTTTTTTTAAACAGTTTTTATAAGTAGGAGTAAAAAATGGAACAAAGTATATTATTTTTAGCAGGATCTATCTTAATGGGTTTAGGTGCATTAGGCGCTGCTGTAGGTATCGGTATTCTTGGCGCTAAATTCATTGAAGGTGCTGCGCGTCAGCCGGAACTTATTCCAATGCTAAGAACACAAATGTTTATTGTTATGGGACTTGTTGATGCGGTACCTATGATCGCAGTTGGTATATCAATGTATATATTGTTTGCGGTTGCTGGATAAATTGTATTCTTTTAATAATTAAGGGTATTAAGTTATGAACATTAACCTTACACTCATTGGGCAAACAATCATGTTTGCCATGTTTGTCTTGTTCTGCATGAAGTTTGTTTGGCCTCCACTCGTTGAGGCAATGGCTGCTCGCAAAAAGGCAATCGAAGATGGATTAAAAGCTGCAGAACTTGGAAAAGAAGAGCATGCTTTAGCCCAGAAAAATGCTGAAGATCTCATAGAAAGTACTAAAACCCAAGCGGCTGAAATTATTGCAAATGCTGATAAACAAGCTAATGGAATGATTGATAAAGCTAAAGGCACAGCTTTTGAAGAAGCTGATAAGATTAAAGCACACGCTAAGTCTGAACTAGACCAAGAGGTTGTGAAGGCACGTAACGAGCTTAAAAATCAAGTCTCAACTTTGGTTATGCAGGGAGTCAACTCAGTTTTAGAGAAAGAAGTTGATGCTAAGGCACATAAAGATATGCTTTCTAAGTTGTCTAAATCACTCTAGGACGGTAGGATGGAATTATCAACAATTGCCAAGCCATACGCTCAAGCGATTTTTGAAATTGCTGAACAAAGTAACTCTGTTTTAGGATGGAGTGACTTTTTAGCTGCTGCTACTGTAATTATGGCTGATAAAAATACAAAGACTTTTATTGCATCTCCAAGCAAAAGTAAAAATCAAAAATTTGATTTAATTTCTGCTTTAATTGCAAGAATGACTTCAAAAGATTTAAGTAAACAAGAGGTGGCTTTTATTAATCTTGTTTTAAACAACGATCGTTCGAGTGCAATTAGCAGTATAGCTAATGCGTTTGAATCGACAGTTTCTAATGCTAACAAGAGCAAGAACTTTAAAGTTATTAGCGCTTATGAGCTTAGTGAAGACGAACAAAAAGCAATCGTTAAAGATTTAACAAGTAAACATAAAACAACTGTATCTGTTGAAACTGAAATTGATGTGACTCTTAAAGGTGGTGTCATTATTAAAGAAGGTGATAAGGTAATTGATACATCAATTAAGGCAAAAGTAGATGCTCTAGGCGTCTCCTTGTCTGTAAATTAATTTTATAAAGAGAGGTTAGTTATGCAATTAAATGCTTCTGAAATCAGTGATTTAATTAAAAAAGAAATAGAGGGATTTGACTTTTCAGCTGAAGCTCGCACAGAAGGCACAGTAATTAGTGTAAGTGATGGAATCGTTCGTATTCATGGTCTAGCAGATGCTCAGTTTGGTGAGATGCTAGAATTTCCAGGAAATACTTTTGGTTTAGCGCTTAACCTTGAACAGGATTCTGTTGGTGCAGTTGTATTAGGTGATTATCTTCACATTTCAGAAGGCGACACTGTTAAGTGTACAAATCGAATTATGGAAGTGCCAGTTGGTAATGAGCTGCTTGGACGCGTTGTTAATCCTCTTGGAGTAGACCTAGAAGGTAAGGGAGAAATAAAAACATCTATCACTCGCCCAATTGAGGTTGTTGCTCCTGGGGTTATTGAAAGACAATCAGTTGACCAACCAATTCAAACTGGTATTAAGGCAATTGATGCAATGGTTCCAATTGGACGTGGTCAGCGCGAACTTATTATTGGTGATCGCCAAACTGGAAAAACTGCCGTTGCAATTGATGCTATTATTAATCAAAAAGGTACAGGCGTTAAATGTATCTATGTTGCAATTGGACAAAAGGCGTCTTCAATTGCTACTGTAGTTCGCAAGCTAGAAGAGCATGGAGCATTAGAGCATACTATTATTGTTGCTGCAGCCGCTTCTGACTCTGCAGCTCTTCAATATATTGCTCCTTACGCTGGATGTGCAATGGGCGAATATTTCAGAGATCGTGGTGAAGATGCACTAATTGTTTATGATGATTTGACAAAGCAAGCTTGGGCATACCGCCAAGTATCACTTCTTTTAAAGCGCCCACCAGGACGTGAAGCATATCCAGGTGATGTATTCTATCTTCACTCTCGTTTATTAGAAAGAGCATCAAGAGTTAACGCGGAGTATGTAGAAAAAGCAACGAATGGAGAGGTGAAAGGTAAGACAGGTTCTTTGACAGCTCTACCTATAATTGAAACTCAGGCTGGAGACGTTTCGGCGTTTGTTCCAACAAATGTAATTTCCATTACGGACGGTCAAATCTTCTTAGAAACAGACCTATTTAACTCTGGTATTCGACCGGCAATTAATGCGGGCCTTTCAGTTTCTAGAGTTGGCGGTGCAGCACAAACTAAAATTGTTAAGAAGCTTGGTGGTAGTATTCGCCTTGACTTAGCACAGTATCGTGAATTAGCGGCTTTTGCTCAGTTTGCATCTGATCTAGATGCTGAAACTAAAGCTCAAATTGATCGAGGAATACGCGTAACCGAACTAATGAAGCAAGCACAATACTCCCCTCTAAATGTTGCTGAAACTGCGACTTCACTTTTTGCTGCTAATTCTGGCGCACTAGATGATGTTGAGGCGAATAAAGTTGTTGCATTTGAAGGCGCACTTTTAGCTTATATGAATGCTAATCAGGCTGAATTGATGGCATCTATTAATGAGTCTGGTGACTATAATGATGATATATCAGCAAAACTTCAAGCTGCTATTGATGACTTTAAAGCTAACAATACCTGGTAGAAAGATATGGCAGTAGGCAAGGAAATTAGAACACAAATCGCGAGTATTAAAAATACTCAAAAGATTACTTCAGCGATGGAAATGGTTGCCGCTTCTAAGATGAAGAAAGCGCAAGATAGAATGCTCGCTTCACGTCCATATGCTGAAAAAATTCTAAATGTTATTGGACATCTAACTCATGCTAACTCTGAGTTTAAACATCCATATATGACCTCTTCAGAAGAGAAAAAGCGTGTAGGAATTATAGTTATTTCAAGTGATAGAGGGCTTTGTGGTGGTTTAAACACCAATTTATTTAGAAGCCTTTTAAAAGATATAGCTGCTTTGCAATCAGATAAAGTTGAGGTTGAGCTTTGTACGATTGGTAAAAAAGCAACTTCATTTTTTAAAAATACTGGACTTAAAATTAACTCTGTTCTTACTGATATTGGTGATAAGCCTCAATTTGATGATCTTTTAGGTACTATCAAAGTAATGCTTGATCGCTATGATGCAGGTGAGATTGATCAAATCATGATTGCTTATAATAAGTTTGCAAGTGCAATGACACAAGTCCCAACTGTCAAGCAAATTGTGCCAATGGAGGTTACTGATGAAACCAGTAAGGATCACCACTGGGACTATTTATATGAACCAGATGCGGAGAGTGCACTAAGCGCACTTTTAGTTAGGTATATCGAAGCATTAGTTTATCAAGGAATTGTAGAAAACATTGCTTGTGAGCAATCTTCTAGAATGATAGCTATGCATAGCGCAACAGAAAATGCAGGTGATATGATTGATGAGCTACAATTAATTTATAACAAGGCAAGGCAGGCAGCTATTACTCAGGAAATATCTGAGATTGTGGCAGGCGCTGCTGCTGTTTAAAGATTTAAAAAAAGGAAAAGCAAATGAGTATAGGTAAAATTACACAAATTATTGGTGCGGTTATTGATGTCGAGTTTCCATCTGACTCAATACCTAAAATATATAACGCACTTCATGTTACTAAAGCAAACCTTACTTTAGAGGTTCAGCAACAACTTGGAGACAATGTTGTTAGAACAATTGCTATGGGTGGATCTGAAGGGCTTCAGCGAGGATTAGAAGTTACCGATAAAGGCAAGGCAATCACTGTGCCAGTTGGAACAAAAACTCTTGGACGAATCATGAATGTACTTGGGGAGCCAATTGATAACGCTGGTGAAATTGGTTCAGAGGCTGAATGGGAAATTCATCGCTCTGCTCCTGCATATGAAGAATTAGCACCTGCTACAGAGTTGCTTGAAACAGGCATTAAGGTAATTGACTTAGTTTGCCCGTTTGCAAAAGGCGGTAAGGTCGGATTATTTGGTGGTGCTGGTGTTGGTAAAACAGTAAACATGATGGAGCTTATTCGTAACATTGCCATTGAGCACTCAGGTTATTCAGTATTTGCAGGTGTTGGTGAGCGAACTCGAGAAGGTAATGACTTCTATCATGAAATGAAAGACTCAAATGTACTCGATAAAGTATCACTAGTATATGGACAGATGAATGAGCCTCCTGGAAACAGGCTTCGTGTTGCACTTACTGGCCTTACAATGGCTGAATATTTCCGTGATGAGGGACGTGATGTTCTTTTATTTATTGATAATATTTACCGTTACACGCTTGCTGGAACTGAGGTTTCTGCTTTATTGGGACGTATGCCATCAGCGGTTGGTTACCAGCCAACACTTGCAGCTGAAATGGGAGCGCTTCAAGAAAGAATTACGTCAACTAAAACTGGCTCTATCACTTCAATTCAAGCGGTATATGTTCCTGCGGATGACTTAACTGACCCATCTCCAGCGACAACATTTGCTCACCTAGATGCGACAGTAGTACTTTCGCGCCAAGTTGCAGAGCTTGGTATTTATCCTGCTGTAGATCCATTAGACTCAACTTCACGTCAGCTCGACCCACTAGTTGTTGGTCAAGAGCATTATGATGTGGCTCGTGGAGTTCAAGGTGTACTTCAGCGTTATAAAGAATTAAAAGACATTATTGCGATTCTAGGAATGGATGAACTATCCGAAGAAGACAAGCAAACTGTTTCTAGAGCTCGTAAGATTCAAAAATTCTTATCACAGCCTTTCTTTGTTGCAGAAGTATTTACCGGATCTCCTGGTAAGTATGTATCTTTGAAGGACACTATTTCTGGATTTAAAGCTATTCTTGATGGTGAGCATGACTCTATACCTGAGCAAGCTTTCTACATGACCGGCTCTATTGAAGAAGTTAAAATAAAGGCATCGGAGGCATCATAAATGTCAGTATTACATGTAGATGTAGTTAGCGCAACAGAAGAAATATACTCTGGAGAAGCTAAATGTGTATTTGCACCAGCTACAATCGGTGAGATTGGTGTGTACCCTATGCATGTTCCTTTAATAAGTACACTTAAACCTGGTGAAGTCAGAGTTGAAACTGAAAATGGTGTTGAATCTATTTTTGTCTCTGGTGGCATCATTGAGGTGCAGCCTGATACAGTTACAATATTTTCTGATACAGCTATTCGTGCAAATGATTTAGATGAATCAAAAGCCCTTGAAGCGAAAAAGCGCGCTGAAGAAGCTATGTCTAGTTCGCAGACAGAACAAGATATTTCAACTACACAAGCAGCACTAGCTGAATCTATGATGCAACTTCAAATGATCTCTAAGATGAGAGGAAAGAAGCGCTAGTTTGATTTGAAGAGTACAGACTGAAAATTAACAATCTTATTGTTTGACACACGAACGCCTTCTTTTTGAAGGCGTTTTATTTTGACGCTGATGTCATCAGCAAAGCCACCTAATTCGCCGTTTGATTTAACAACTCGATGGCAGGGGACGGATGGTGCAAATGGGTTTTTATTCATTGCACTGCCAACTGCGCGATGTGCGTTGGGTCTTCCAATCATTTCCGCAAGGCCTCCATATGAAATTACATTGCCAGCAGGAATTTTTTTTAAAGCCTCATAACATTCTGATTGAAAGGATGTCATTTTAGAAAAGATTTTACTAAGGCATCGTATTTATCTTGTGATTTTAACAAGAAGTTACATACCTCACGAACTGCTCCATTACCACCACTCTTCTCAGTAATCATAAGTGCGTGATCTTTTACAGATTCTTGAGCATTTGCTACTGCAATTGGAAGAGCGACTCTAGTCATGACAGGTAAGTCAATGACGTCATCACCAACATAAGCTGACTCACTGGGATCGATTGAAAGTTTCTTTATTAGTTTTTCCAGAGCAATACTTTTATCAAGTATGCCATGATAATAATGTTCAACTCCAAGCCCTTTAAGTCTATGAGCAACAGATTTTGTGCTTCTTGCTGTGATTACTGCAACTTCAATTCCTGATAATTGCAATAATTTAATACCAAGACCATCTTGCGAATCAAATTTTTTCTGTTCAACGCCGTTGTCATCAAAATATATCCCACCGTCAGTGAGAACTCCATCAACATCTACAATTAATAGTTTAATTTTTTTAGCTATCTCACTTACTTTTTCATTTGAGTGCATGGGCTTATTTAACCATTAATTTTTTTATTGATGTACACTTGTTGAGCAATTGAAAGTACGTTGTTGGTTACCCAGTACAATACTAAGCCTGAAGGGAACCAGAGGAAGAAAACTGTAAATACAACTGGCAGCATCATCATTATTTTTGCTTGTATTGGGTCCGCTGGAGGCGGATTAAGTCTCTGCTGAAACCACATAGATGCACCCATAATTAATGGCAGGATGAAATAAGGATCTTTCATCGCAAGGTCAGGTAAGTACAAGAATGGGGTCATTCTTAATTCAACCATTTCTATAAGAACCCAATAAACAGAAATAAAAACTGGAATCTGTACTAAGATAGGAAGACAGCCTGCAGCAGGATTTATTTTTTCAGTCCTATAAAGCTCCATCGTTTTCTTACCAATTTTTTGCTTATCACCCTCATAGGTTTCTTTAATTTTCTGAAGCCTTGGTGCTAATTTTTTCATTCCAGCCATTGAGCGGAATGATTTTTCAGAAAGCTTATAAAAAGCTAGCTTAATTGATAGAGTTAGAAGAACAATAGATATTGCCCAGTCACCAACAAAACTATAAATCCAATGAAGAAATATTGACAACGGTTTAGCAACAATAAAAAGGAAACCATAGTCTACAGTTTTGTCTAGGCCAGGGGCAAGCTCTTCAAGACGCACATGCTCTTTAGGGCCAACATATAGCTGGTTTTTTTCAAGATTAGCTGTTGTTCCAGCTGCAACTCTCACCGTTGGATTCACTGTGGTTAATAGGTAGTTGCCTCTACTAGATTTAGTTGAGTAAGTATGCTTCTGACTATCATTTGGTATCCACGCAGTAAAAAAGTAGTGCTGAATCATTGCGGCCCAGCCACCAATAGATGAAGTTTTTGGCGTAGAGTCAAAATCTTCAAAATCAATTTTCTCAAAAACTTCTTCATCGTTATAGGTTGCGCCACCACTAAAGTTTTGCATACCCATTGCCATGCCGCTAGACTCAATTATTGCACCATGGGCTAACTGCGTATAACTGCTAACATTTTGATCAGTCAAGCTGTTATTTCGAATCTGGTAATCTACTTCGATGATATAACTATCAGGATTAAAGTAGAAGTACTTAGTAACTTCAATGCCATTATCCCCCTTCCAAGAAAGTGGCACAATTAGCTCACTATTGTTTTGTAGAAAGTATTCTTGTCTTTCCGAAGTAAATTCAGATTGGTGCGTTGGCATTTGATCTGCAGGGATGAGACCACTTTGAGCGTGAAAAATACTCTCTGGAGAATTGCTAAGTAGTTCAAATGTTTGATCTGAGTTTAATTCAGTTGGGTAGTCATTCAGAAACGCACTAATTATTGTTCCACCCTTATTTGAAATTTGCACTGTTAAAAGATCTGTTACAACCGTTGTGTATGCGCCGCTTATGTTGGAGTCCTCAATAACGGGAGTTGAAACTTCTGTAAATGTGTTTTCTGCTACTGGGACTTCAGCAGCTAATGGGACGTCGTCTTCTGCAGATGGCGAATCAATTCCTACTATCGCAGTTTGCGTTACTATATTTCCATTTTCATCGATTGATTGTGTCAGTTCCCATTTATCCCAAAGAAGGAAAATTGTCAAAAAGATTGCAATGAAAAGAAATAATTTTTGAGTGTTCATAAATTTTTAATTGTTAATTGAGTGAATTTTTTTTGGTACGGGATCATAACTTGCCTCTGACCATGGGTGGCACTTACTAATTCTTTTTGCCCCGAGAGTAACTCCTTTAACAGCTCCGTGATATTTGATAGCATCGAAGGTATACTCTGAGCAGGTTGGAATGTGACGGCAGTTGCTTCCTAAAAGAGGACTAACAATCCATTGGTATAATTTAATTAGAGGTAGAAGTAGAAATTTCATTTTGATTGCACCTGGCTCTTTACATTTTTCATAAGTGAAAGGAGGTCTTTAGTAATTTCAATATTATCAGTGCAAGCTGATTTTTTTACCATTATGACAAAGTCAATAGACTCTAAATCGTCCCGATTTTTTCTAAAAGTTTCGCGTGCTAAGCGCTTAAAAAGATTTCGGTCTACTGCCCTTTTATATTGCTTTTTGGAAATCGCAAGACCAAGCCTTGAAAATGATTTATCAGAATCACTAGCTATGACCTTCCAAAATCTACTTTGAGTATGAAAGCCTTTTTTGAAAACGTGAGCGTAATCTTTGGAATCTGTAATACGCGCACCGTGAGCGAGCGAGCTGGTCATGAGTTTAAGCAGCTAAACGTTTACGCCCTTTTTTCCTGCGAGCGCTTAAGATAGCACGCCCAGAACGAGTTTTCATTCTAGCTCTAAAGCCATGGTTACGTTTACGTTTTAGTACGCTTGGTTGGAAAGTTCTTTTCATAATGTATCTACCAATAAAAAAGTTTGCAATTTTACCATACTTGGATTAGTTCGGTATGCATGTTAAACGAGAGTTTATATGACAATACTGCTTTAATAAAGCCCAATCTCGATCAAGATGTGGATAATAAGGGTTAAATTAAGAATTTACTTTTCGAGCAAATCACTATATAACTCAATATATAGTTGAAAAAGTGTTTTTTGCCCACAAGTAATAAGCAATATAGGTTCTTTTGATGTTTATAAGAATCTTGTAATAGTTAGCTTGAAATACATGTATTAATTTGATGAGGCTTTATGACTAATAATATTCTTGATGTACTCACCTTTATGTTTGATTTCCTATTTGAGTCTGCTGAGCAAGACTCTTCTCAAGAGCTGGATGATGATCTTTTGAAGACGCATCTTTCAGAGGCTGGCTTTGATGCTGACCGGATTGAGAAGGCTTTAGTTTGGCTTGAAAATATTGCAGCACTTCAAGATGGAAAGATAGCTAGTTTTGATACTTTGCATAATTCTATGCGAATTTATAGTGAGTATGAAAAAACCAAATTAGATTCTAGGGCCAGAGGCTTCATAATGTTTATGGAGAATATGGGTCAGCTTAATGCCAGTCAACGTGAAATAGTAATTGATCAGGTTATGTCTCTAGAGGACTCAAAATTGAGTATTGATGACTTGAAATGGGTAGTTATGATGGTCATCGGAAATAGCACTGAATCATCTGTGCCATCGCAATGGATAGAGTCTATTGTGTTTTATGATGATAACCCTACCCTGCAGTAGGAACCTTTATGTCTAAGAATCTTGTTATTGTCGAATCTCCGGCGAAAGCAAAAACTATTGAAAAGTTTTTGGGACCAGATTATGTTGTAAAGTCGAGTATAGGCCACATCAGGGATATGCCCAAGAAAGATATGGGCGTTGACATTGAGAATAACTTTCAACCAACCTATGCTATCAGTGCGGATAAAAAGAAAGTAGTTGCTGACCTTAAAAAATCAGTCAAAACCGCAACGAAAATCTTTCTAGCTACTGATGAAGATCGAGAGGGTGAAGCCATTGCTTGGCATTTACAGCAAGCTCTATCCCTTGCAGAAGATACACCGAGAATAGTCTTTCATGAGATAACTAAAGGTGCTATTACGGATGCTATTAATAACCCAAGAACAATTGATACTGATCTTGTAAATGCGCAACAAGCTAGGCGTATTATTGATAGGCTAGTAGGTTTTGAGATTTCTCCAGTATTGTGGCGTAAGATTTCAGGAGCGCGATCAGCTGGCAGGGTTCAATCACCAGTTGTAAGAATAGTTGTTGAAAGAGAGCGAGAAATTTCTGCTCATAATCCTACAAGCTCCCATAAAGTTAAAGCTAATTTAGAAAATAGCTCAAATCAGTCTCTAGAGGTTAAGCTTAGCGTAGACTTTAAATCTAAAGAAGAGGCGCTCTCTTTTGCTGAAAGTGTTTTATTGGCAGAATTAAAAGTTAATTCAGTTGAGACTAAGCCCTCGAAGAGGTCACCTAAAGCTCCATTTATTACCTCTACGCTGCAGCAAGAAGCCTCTCAAAAACTAGGTTTTTCTGTCAAACAGACCATGTCGATTGCTCAAAATTTATATCGAGAAGGTGCTATTACTTACATGAGAACAGATTCACTCAATTTGTCTGAACTAGCTATATCAGCTGCTCAAGAGGTTATTGTTTCAAAGTTTGGTTCTGAGTTTCATCAAACAAGAAGATATAAGACAAATTCTTCAGGTGCTCAGGAGGCGCATGAAGCCATAAGGCCTACAGACCTTACTAAGCCATCTATATTAGGTTTAGATGATCAATCTACTAAGCTGTATTCGTTAATTTATAAGAGAACCTTGGCTTCTCAGATGAGCGATGCACAACTTCAAAAAACTAAAATTAATATCAATATTTCAAACCGTAGTGAGCATTTTATTGCTGATGGAGAGGTTTTATCTTTTGCTGGATTCCTCGAGGTTTATGACTATATGGCGGCTGAAGATAAGCTTCTTCCTGAAGTTAGTAAAGGTGATTTGCTAACCCTAGTCGACTTAGCTTCAAAGGAGTCTTTTTCAAGAGCAAAGCCAAGATATACAGAAGCTTCATTGGTTAAAGAAATTGAGCAAATGGGTATTGGAAGGCCTTCAACATTCGCAACAATGATTACAACTGTTCAAGATAGAAACTATGTTGTGAAAGAAACCAGAGAAGGAGTTCAGCGTGATTATCATTTGATTGAAATTGAAGATGGCGTTATTTCAGAGTCTATCCAAGCTGAAACTACTGGCGCTGAAAAAAATAAATTATTCCCAACAAATGTTGCCTATCTTTTGGTTGATTTTCTAGTCAAAAATTTTAGCAACATTATTGGATATGAATTTACTGCAAACCTTGAAAGTGATTTTGATTTAATTGCTGAAGAGTCAAAGCCTTGGGCAGGTGTTATTCGCGATTTTTATGAGCCTTTTCATGCACAGATTGAGCTTGCTAAAGATATTTCGAGAGACGAAACTCATGGTAAGAGAGATCTTGGTGAGGACCCTGTCTCTGGAAAACCTGTCAGTGTTCGTTTTGGACGCTATGGCGCTTTTGCTCAGATTGGACATCAAGATGATGAAGAAAAACCAACTTTCTCGTCATTAAGAACTGGCCAAGATATAGAGAATATTACGCTTGCTGAAGCCATTGAGCTTTTTAAAATGCCAAGAACAGTGGGTGAGACAATTGATGGTGAAACAATTAAGGCAAATTATGGGCGTTTTGGCCCATACATTCAATACGGTAAAAAATATGTTTCTTTAAAGGAAATCTCACCAGAGGAGGTAACCTTAGAAGAAGCTCTTGAGCTAATTATTGTTAAGGAAAAGCTTGATGCTGAACGAATTATTAAAGTCTTTGAAGATTCTGATATTCAAGTTTTAAATGGACGCTTTGGGCCGTATGTTTGGAATGGTAAAAAGCGCGGCAAAGGTCAAAAAAATGTTACAGTTCAAAAAGTGTTTGGTGATAAGGCTCCTATTGACCTAACTCTAGAAGAGTGTAAAAAAGCAATAGATGGAAAAATTAAAGCCAAAGCAAAGGCAAAAAAAGCTAAAAAGAAGACTACTGCTAAGAAAAAAGCCTCAAGCTAAATCTCAAGCTTTCTTAGCTATTTGCATTTAATACTAGGTAACGCTATGAAAAAATTTGCACTTGAAAAAGCTAATGGTAATTCAGATGACCAAAGTTAAGATTTGTGGGTTCACTAATGCTGAAAATGCAAGAGACGCGGCTATAGCTGGTGTTGATGCAATTGGTTTGGTCTTTTATAATAAGTCACCACGTAATGTTGATATTCAAAGAGCACGAGAAATAGTCTCAGCTCTGCCACCATTTGTAAATCGAGTGGGACTTTTTGTTAATGCAAATCCAAGCTTCATTGATGAAGTTTTATGTGAGGTCCCTCTGGACACTTTACAATTTCATGGAGACGAGGTAGTGGGAGATTGTACTCAATATCAAATGCCTTTTATAAAGTCCTTGAGAGTAACACCCAAGACCAATGTAGTTCAATTAGCTGATAATTTTTCAGAAGCAAGCGCACTTCTTCTCGATTCACATAACCCTAATAGTTATGGAGGTACTGGAGAGGTTTTTGACTGGATGCTGGCGCGAGTCAATATAGATTTACCAATTATTCTTGCTGGTGGTCTTAATTCAGAAAATGTCTCAGATGCAATTAGTCAAGTAAATCCATATGCAGTTGATGCCTCAAGTGGAGTGGAAAGTGCACCAGGGGTTAAAGATATTGATAAAATATTAGCTTTTATCCGAAGTGTTCATTCATGAGTTATAACCTACCAGATGATAAAGGTCATTTTGATCAATATGGAGGAGTCTTTGTAGCAGAGACCCTAATGACTGCTGTCACTGAGCTAAAAGATGCTTATGATAAATATAAAGACGATCCTGACTTTTTAAAAGAGTTTGAGGATGATCTAAAGCATTATGTGGGACGTGAAACTCCACTTTATCATGCAAAAAACCTATCCAAGAAGCTTGGTGGTGCTCAAATTTATTTGAAACGCGAAGACTTAAATCACACTGGTGCTCATAAGATCAACAATACTATAGGGCAAGCTTTACTTGCTCAGAGAATGGGCAAAACAAGAATTATTGCTGAAACAGGAGCTGGACAGCATGGCGTTGCATCGGCAACTATTGCTGCAAGACTTGGCCTTGAATGTGTTGTGTATATGGGCGAAGTTGATGTTGTTAGGCAGGCGCAGAATGTTTACCGTATGAAGTTACTTGGGGCAACAGTTGTGCCAGTTTCTTCAGGCTCTAAAACACTGAAAGACGCCCTGAATGAAGCAATGCGTGATTGGGTAACTAATATTGATAATACTTATTATATTATTGGAACAGTCGCTGGCCCTCATCCCTACCCTATGATGGTGAGAGACTTTCAAAGTGTTATTGGTAAAGAGGCGAAAGAGCAATTTAATGAGCAAGTGGGTGGTTTACCAGATGCAATAATTGCATGTGTTGGAGGAGGCTCAAATGCAATTGGGCTTTTTTATCCATTTATTGAAGATACATCAGTAAAAATTATTGGTGTTGAGGCGGGCGGACGTGGAATTGACTTAGGTCCAGATGCTCATGCAGCTCCGCTTACTGCTGGAAGTGTCGGTGTGCTGCATGGTAATAGAACATATTTGATGGAAAATGAAGATGGCCAAATTATAGAGGGTCACTCCATTTCAGCTGGACTTGATTATCCTGGTGTTGGACCAGAGCATGCCTATCTGAAAGATATTGGAAGAGCAGAGTATGTTGCAATAACAGACAAAGAAGCTTTAGAAGCCTTCCATCTTCTTACAGAGGTTGAAGGTATTATTCCAGCGCTTGAGCCATCTCATGCAATAGCGTATGCGGTTAAACTTGCCAAACAATGGTCTAGTGATAAAACTATTATTATTAACCTCTCAGGTAGAGGTGATAAAGACATGCAGACTATTGCTGAGGTTGAGGGGCGTGAGCTCTAAGAGCGAGTTAAGGTATTAAGCCCTAATCCTATAAAAATCTCTTATACTATTGATTATATAAATTATAGTTTGGTAGGTCATGCAAGAAAATCAACAGATTGATAAAGGGCGTTCAGTCATATTTTCCGTTTACCTAGTTGCAGTTTTTCTCAATGCATTTGTCGACCTAGGCCATAAGATCATAATTCAAAATACAATCTTTATGATATATGGTGAGCAGCAGCAAATTATTTTAACTGCTGTTGTAAATGCAATGATTTTAGTACCATTTATCATGTTATTTACATTATCAGGCTACCTTTCTGATAAATTTGCAAAGACAAGTATCATGCGCTATAGCGCATTTTCTGCTGTCTTAATTACCTTAGCAATTACCTATTGTTATTACAACGGTTTATACCAAGTTGCATTTGGCTTTACCTTGCTCCTTGCGACTCAGAGTGCAATATATTCTCCTGCGAAAATGGGTTACATTAAAGAGTGCCTTAGCAAGGCAGGCCTTAGTAGGGGTAATGCCTTTCACTCTTCAGTGGTATTAATAGCAATTTTGATGGGTACGGTTTTTTTCTCATACTTATTCGAAGCTTATCTGGGAACAATGCAAGCAACTACCCCTGAAGAAATATTAATGAAAATAGCGCCAGTAGGCTGGGTTCTTGTTGGGCTTTCATTGGTTGAGTTTTTAGCAACACTTGGAACACGCCTCTATCCAACAAAGTTAAGCCAGGCTAAATTTTCTATAAAGAAATTTGTTTCTTTTCATTACTTATTGACTAACTTTAAAGCCATGAGGAGTAATGAAATTGTTTGGTATTCTATTTTAGGGACAGCAATCTTTTGGGGCATGTCACAAAACTTAGTGGCAGTTATACCAGCTCATGCAAAAGCTAATTTTGGCGTCGAAAGTCCTCTTGTTGTGAATGCGATGTTAGCCTCTTCTGTATTTGGAATTATGATTGGTGCTTTTTTATCTGGCAGAAAAAGTCTCAATTTCATACGTATTAATAATATCTATACCGGCTCCATAATGATTACAGTTTGTTCAATTCTAATCCCTGTAATTTCAAGCCTAAGTTTTATTCCAGATTCTACTGCCTTAATTTTAGTAACTGCCGTCATTCTTATGTTTGGTGTTGGCGCAGGAATGATGATTATCCCCCTCAATGCACTGATGCAAGCGAACTCTCCTGAAGACGGTCTTGGAAGCATGCTAGCAGGTAAAAACTGGCTTCAAAATATTGCTATGATTACCCTTTTGATTTTTACAATGATTCTTGCAAACCTTAATTTTGGAAGTGAGTTTATACTTTACTTTAACGCATTTATTGCGGTAGCAGGGTTTAGTGTTGTTCTTAAAAAACTGAAAATTATTCTTTAGTCATGAGGCAAATTGTAGGCCTCTTATTGTTTGGGTGGCGATATCGACTAAAGGTAACTGGTTTAGATAATTTACCTAAAACTGGACCTGTTCTTCTTTTAGGTAACCACATTAGTTGGATAGATTTTGCTTTAATTCAGTGGGCAACTCCAAGGACGATTCGATTTGTTGTTCATGATGATTACTATCGTAAGCCAATATTTAATTGGATTCTAAGGGGTGTTGGTGCGGTATCAATAAGGCCTGAAAATAGTCGTAATGCAATGCAAAATATTATCAACTTGCTAAATGATGATTGCGTTGTTGGAATATTTCCAGAAGGTCATATTTCCACCACAGGGGAATTGAGTGACTTGAAAAGGGGCTTCGAAAAAATATTAGCTGAATGCAAAGATAATGTAGTTGTCGTTCCTTTTGCAATAAATGATATGTGGGGTAGTTTCTTTTCAAAAGCTCCAAAATTAATTAAAAATAAAAATAAAAAGAAATTTAACCTACGAAGGAGTGTCAATGTCAATATTGGAAAGCCCCTCACTTCTGAAACAAACAGAAATGCAGTAAAGTCATCTATTGGCAAGTTGCTTTTTTAATGATAAGATTCTATTTATTTTTTCAACTAAATATTAGAAGGCTTTAAATGAAAAAAATTATAGTAGTTGGCGCAACTGGAAAACTTGGTAGAGTAGTAGTTGAAGGTTTACAGAAAGACTATGAAGTTATAAGAGCTGGAAGGTCTGGACCAGATTTAAAGATCGACGCTTTTGATTTTGAAAGTGTTAGTGATGTTTTAGCTTCTGTTGGTCCATTTGACGGGTTGGTATCTTGTATCGGAGGTACTCCTTTTAAGACTTTTGAAGAGCTTACAATGGATGACTTTGCAGCTGGCCTTTCTACCAAATGCTTTAGTCAATTAAATTTAGCAAAAGCAGCCATACCTTTTCTCAGTGAAAATGGATCCATCACCCTGACTAGCGGAATTATTGGTGATGAGCCAATTATTGCCGGTTCATGCGCCGCTGCAGCTAATGGCGCCCTTAATATGTGCGTTTCAACATTGGCAGCCGAGTATGCTGGAAAATTAAGAATAAATGTAGTCTCACCATCTATTATTGAAAACTCAGTTGACCACTATGGAATGCTTTTTGATGGCTTTGAGCCAACTTCGAATGAAAGCATTATTCATGCGTATCGCCGAACTATCTCAGCACCAATTACTGGCCGAGTAATGAGCTTAACCAGATCGCTTTAGGTTCACCTGAAAAGTAGTATTAAAATTTATCTCCAACTGCGCGGTTTATGCCTTCTGGTTTTGGTAGTTTTTTGTGTGCTTCATAAACTAATCCCATTCGCTTCAAGACCAAATCATTTGGCATGCTTGCACCCCGTGTTTTAAGATCGACATGAATGAGCATATGCTCAGCAGTTGCTAATAGTTTGCCGTCCTCATGATTGAGCCAATGAAATAAGTGAAGTTTTTTATTTTCTCCAAAGATTACCTGGGTTTTGGCTTTTATACCTTCTCCAATTTGAACCTCATCCAAGTGGCGAATATGAGTTTCAACTGTAAAATAAGATCCTATGTTTAAAATGTATTCTTCGCCTACGCCGATAATAGACATCATTTCTGTGGTTGCTTCTGAAAAGCATTCAAGATAACGCGCTTCTGTCATATGACCATTATAGTCAGCCCACTCTTTTGGTACTTTGGTGATATAGGTAAGTATGGGGTTTGATAAATTTAGCTCTGAAAATTCTAGTTTATTAATTGACCCTGACAAGCTTGCGTCAAATTCTTTGAGAGAGTTTCCAGCACCCCACTGATTGTCTTTTAAAACTTTTAAGAAATCGACCAAGTTATCATCACGTTTTTCCATTAGCTCGTCAATACTAAATTGCCCCGATTGTTGGTCAGACTGACTGGATACCTTTTCTATTAATTCATCTGTAAATTCAGGAACATCCATTAGGTGCGTCCAGGGCCATTCAAGGCAAGGCCCAAACTGTGATATGAAGTGACGCATGCCAGCTTCACCACCTGCCAATCTATAGGTTTCAAATAGTCCCATTTGTGCCCATCGAAGGCCAAAGCCATAGCGAATTGCATCATCAATTTCTTCAGTTGTTGCTATGTCATCATTTACTAGCCATAAGGCTTCTCGCCATACTGACTCAAGAAGTCTATCTGCAATAAAAGCAGGAATTTCTTTTTTGATATGAAGTGGGAACATACCAATATTGGTAAATTTTTTACTAGTTTCCTCGATGACATTTTTGGATGTTTTAGAACCGCCAACAATTTCAACTAATGGCAAAAGATAGACTGGGTTAAATGGATGGGCAACTAGAAGCCTTTCAGGGTGTTTCATTTTTGCTTGTAAATCTGAAGGAAGAATGCCAGAAGTTGACGATGCTATGACTAGATTTTTGTCTGCGCTTGACTCAATTTCCTCATAGGCCGACTGCTTAATTGAAAGCCTTTCTGGAACAGCTTCAATAATTAACTCACAAGATTTTGCAACTTCTGAAATTGAGGCAGAAAATAATAGCTTGCCCTTTTTAGGTAGATTGGAGGTGAGCAATTTGTTATATGCTCGCTCGGCATTATCAATAACTTTATTGACATATTTTGGTGCTTCTTTGGAGGGGTCATAGACAAAAACATCAATCCCGTTGAGTAATAATCTAGCTACCCATCCACTTCCAATAACGCCTGCACCAATAACTCCTGCCGCCTTGATACTTTTCATATCTAGCCCCAGCGTTTTTCGAGTTTCATATTATCTCGGACTTGATCTGGCCCTATAATAGTGCAGCCCATCCCCTCTGCCGTCTGAACAGCCTTCTTTACAAGGTCTGCATTGGTAGCAAAAACGCCACGTTTTAGATAAAGATTGTCTTCAAGTCCAACACGAATATTGCCCCCTGCTAGGATGGCCATAGCCACATAAGGCAACTGATTTCTACCAATTGAGAAGGCAGAAAATGTCCAATCTTTTGGAATATTTGATGTCATTGCAAGGAAGGTGTTTAAGTCATCAGGAGCGCCCCATGGAATACCCATACATAACTGAATCATAACAGGATTATCAATTAAGCCCTGCTCCTTTAGCCATATGGCAAGCTGTAAATGACCAGTATCAAAGACTTCTATTTCAGGCCTAACCCCAAGTTCTTGAACTTGTCTTGCCATTTCCTTAAGGACTGCTGGAGTATTGGTCATGACATAACCGCCTTCGCCAAAATTCATTGTTCCACAATCAATAGTGCAGATCTCAGGAAGTATTTGTCTAACATGGTCAAGCCTTTCAGTTGCGCCTACCATATCAGTGCCTTCATTACTTAATGGCAAAGGTTTTTCAGCAGAGCCAAATACTAAATCTCCACCCATTCCTGCTGTTAGATTGAGCACCATATCAACCTTTGACTCACGAATAATGCTTACAACTTCAGCATAGAGCTTTGGGTCTCGAGCGGGAACTCCTGTTTTTGGGTTGCGAACATGAATGTGAACAATGGCTGCGCCAGCTTGAGCTGCCTCGATACATGAATCAGCTATTTGTTGAGGCGTAATAGGAACTTTATCAGATTTTCCCGTAGTATCTCCGGACCCTGTAACGGCGCAAGTAATAAAAACTTCTCGAGATGGTTGAAGGTTAGTCATATGATTTCTCCAAATTTATGTTTGTTATATTAATCTATATACTACTGAAATCGATTTCTAATAGTAGAAATTTAAATACGATTTCAACATCACTATCAAAAAAAAATAGCATGTGATATAATATTTTGCAATCGTATGCATTACGACCTTTCTATGCAATTTTCTTAAAACAGTATACATAAAAAAATATGGCTAAAATTGAACTAAAAAACATTACAAAGCGTTGGGGTGATTTCGTTGGTGTAGATAACTTTAACCTTACTATTCCTGACGAAGAGTTTTTGGTATTACTTGGGCCATCAGGCTGTGGAAAAACTACCACAATGCGAATGATTGCCGGACTTGAAACTGTCACTAGTGGAGAGGTACTGATTAATGGTGAGATTGTAAACAATCTAGAGCCAAAGGATCGTGATGTTGCAATGGTCTTTCAGTCATATGCCCTCTATCCAAATATGACAGTATATGAAAACATTCGCTTCCCATTAAAAGTAAGAAATATTGACAAAGAGCTTCATAAAGAAAAAGTTATGAGGGCTTCTGCAATGGTTGAGCTTGATGATTTCTTACATCGAAAACCATCAGAGCTTTCTGGTGGTCAAAGACAAAGAGTAGCTTTGGCAAGAGCAATTGTTAGAGAGCCAACAGTATTCTTAATGGATGAACCACTTTCAAACCTTGATGCTAAATTACGCGTCTCTACCCGAGCGCAAATTAAAAACCTCCAACACAAGTTACGCGTTACCACAATCTATGTAACGCATGATCAGGTTGAGGCAATGACGCTTGCAGATCGTGTTGTTGTTATGAACAATGGACTCGTCCAACAGGTTGGAACGCCTCAAGAAATATACAATACCCCTGCCAACAGTTTTGTTGCAAGCTTTATTGGTTCGCCTGCCATGAACTTGATGAAAGGAACAATAATAGATGGAGTCTTCTCTGGCGATAATGTAAAAATTGAAGGTCTGAATAAAAAGCATTCTGGTGATATAACCCTTGGATTTAGAGCGGAAGACGCATTTATTGTGAAAAGTAAAGGAGCGATTAAAGCAGCAGCATTTTCAATGGAGTTATTGGGAGACATGACAATGGTTTCAGTTAAGGCTGGTGGTGATTTAATTTCCATAAAGTCTGATAAAAATTATTATGCCAAGATTGGTTCAACAATTATGGCAAATGTGCCAGCAAATTTATGTCTACTTTTCAGTTCTAAAACTGGAAAACTGCTTAAAAATTAAAAAATTGGAGATTTAAAAAATGGACCATAATGAACAATCCAAAATGACACTTGCTGTTGTTAAGGCTATGGAAGTGGCCTTAAGTACTAATTCTAATAATATGGAAAAGCATTTTCATAAAGATTTTCGTTGGATGGGCAATAATGGATGTGGTACCAAGAAAAGTCTTGAAGAGTTTCGTAATAATTGGCAGCTACCTCTGAGAGCTGCTTTTTCAGACCGAATTTATAATACTGATAAATTTTTAGTAGACGGCGAGTGGGCGTCCTGTTTTGGGCATATTGATGCTATTCATAGTGGAGAATTCATGGGTATAGCGCCAACTAATAAGCGCGTAAAAATTCACTATACAGATTTTTGGGAAGTTAAGGATGGGCTCATAATAGACAACTGGGTAACTGTTGACTTTCCAAGTATTTTGTCACAACTTGATGTGGATGTTTTTAATGGTCAAGGCTGGGAGGCTTATGATCGAGGCGAGATTGCTCCTGCAAAGCCAAACTAATTGGAGATATTATGGCGATAACATATTTAAAAAAAGGTAAGACAGATGCTGCTAAGGCTATCGATGATGCTGAGGTTAGTGAGATTGTAAAAAATACTTTAAGATCCATTGAGGATAGAGGCGATGAGGCAGTTAGAGAGTTTGCAGAAAAATTTGATAACTATACTCCAAAATCCTTCAAATTAACTCAGACAGAGATTGACAATTTAATAAAACAAGTTTCGACCCAGGATCTTGAGGACATTAAGTTTGCTCAAGAACAAGTTAGAAACTTTGCGCAAGCGCAGAGAAATTCTATGAAAGATATAGAGGTAGAGACTATGCCTGGTGTTATATTAGGACATAAAAACATCCCAGTTCAATCGGTTGGGTGTTATATCCCAGCAGGTAAGTTCCCAATGGTTGCGTCAGCGCACATGTCTGTTGTAACTGCTAGTGTTGCAAAAGTTCCAAGAATTATTGCTTGCACGCCTCCCTATAAAGGCTCTCCAAATCCTGCCGTTATCGCTGCAATGCATCTTGGCGGTGCTCATGATATATATGTCATAGGAGGCATTCAGGCTGTTGGGGCAATGGCTCTTGGTACTGAAACAATAGACCCAGTTGATATGCTTGTTGGCCCTGGAAATGCATTTGTTGCTGAAGCTAAAAGGCAATTATTTGGAAAGGTTGGAATTGACTTGTTTGCTGGACCAACAGAGACTATGGTGATAGCTGATGAAACGGTAGATGCTGAATTATGTGCAACAGATTTGTTAGGCCAGGCTGAGCATGGATATAATTCACCAGCTGTCCTGGTAACTAATAATAAAAATCTGGCAGAAGAAACAATCTCTGAGATAGATAGAATTTTAAAGATTCTTCCAACAGCAGAAACTGCTTCCGTGAGCTGGGAAGAGTATGGTGAAATAATTCTTTGTGATAGCTATGATGAGATGTTAGATGTTGCTAATGAAATTGCATCTGAGCATGTTCAGGTAATGACAGATCGCGATGATTGGTTTTTAGAAAATATGCATTCCTACGGAGCGCTATTTTTAGGACCAAGAACAAATGTTTCTAATGGTGACAAAGTAATTGGAACCAATCATACTTTACCAACAAAAAAAGCTGGACGTTATACTGGTGGTCTTTGGGTTGGTAAGTATCTTAAAACGCATAGCTACCAAAAAATTACAACGGATGAGGCAGCTGTTAAGATTGGCAGATACTGCTCAAGACTATGTATGCTTGAGTCATTTGTTGGTCATGCAGAGCAAGCTAATATTCGAGTAAGGCGATATGGTGGAGAGGATGTTCCTTATGGCAAGGCGGCGCAGTAGTGCATAGAATTAATTATCTTAAGGAGCTAATAAAGCCCTTAAGATTGAGTATGTATAGTTTTACCGAAGATGAGGTTCGAAAAAATCTTAATTCCTTGTTTTATGAGGAAGCTACTATTCATCTTTCTCATCCTTTTGGAGATATTTCAGGACCAACTAATTTTTATAACCAGGCGCTTAAACCCTTGTTTGAATCAATGCCAGATCTAGAAAGACGTGATTATATTGTTATCGGCGGAAAAACAGAAAAGGATTTAGAGTGGATAGGATGTGCTGGTTTTTATAATGGTACATTCTTGAAACCTTTTTTAGATATTCCGCCAATAGGCCATATAGCCCACATGCGATTTCATGAATTTTATTGCTTTCGGGATGACAAAATAATAGAAGTTCAGGCTTTATGGGACATCCCAGAACTAATGATACAGTCAGGCTCTTGGCCAATGGCCCCATCACTTGGAAGAGAATGGTGTGTGCCAGGTCCCGCAACGATGGATGGAATTTCAGATAAGCCTTATGATCTAGAAAAAAGTAACACTTCAATGGAGCATATTTTAGGAATGGCTGATGCTATGAAAAAACACCCTTCTGAGGGCGGCCCTGAGATTATGAAAATGGATTACTATTGGCATCCAAAAATGAATTGGTATGGACCATCTGCTATAGGAAGTGGAAGAGGAGTTGAAGGTTTTAGAAATTGGCATCAAATTCCATTTTTGAATGCTATGCCTGATAGAGGAAAGGATACAATTTATAGTAAGAGAGATGGCTGGGGAGATAAAGTAGGCTACCACTTTTTTGGAGATGGAGATTATGTAGCCGTAACTGGCTGGCCAAATATGAAACAAACTCTTACCCATGATGGTTGGATGGGTATAGCTCCAACTAACAAAGAAGTTTTTCTTCGCTCTCTTGATTTCTGGAGGCTCGAAGAAGGAAAAATAAGAGAAAACTGGGTGATGCTTGATATCCTTGATATTTATGATCAAATGGGTGTCGACGTACTCGGAAGATTAAGAGAGTTTAACAAAGCAAGAAATATAAAAGGATATTGAGTGTGAAGCTACCAACTACACCATCGTTTAGACTAGATGACAAGACTGCTTTAATTACAGGAGCCTCATCTGGTATTGGTCTTGGTTGTGCAGTAGCTTTAGCTGAAGCAGGCGCACACGTTGTTGTATCAGCTCGACGTATTGATAAACTTCATTCTGTTGTTGATGCAATGAAAGCGAAAGGGTTAAGTGCTGAAGCAATGGTGATGGATGTTGCTGATACAAATGCAATTAAAGAAACTATTGATAATAAAGGGCCATTCGATATTTTAGTTAATAGTGCTGGTTTAGGCAGGCATGCACCTTCTAAAGATACATCATTAGAGGATTTTGATGCGGTAATGAATGTTAATCTTCGCGGCGCATACTTTGTAACTCAAGCAGTAGCAAATGGATTAATAAAAGCAAAAAAACCTGGCTCATTAATCAACATTTCTTCTCAGATGGGTCATGTAGGTGGGATTGATAGAGCAGTTTATTCAGCATCAAAGCATGCGGTAGAGGGATTTACAAAAGCTATGGCCATTGAGTGGGGCTCCCATCAAATTAGAGTTAATACAATCTGTCCAACATTTATACGTACACCGCTTACTCAATCAACTTTTGATAATCCTGATCGTAAAGAGTGGATTGAAAGTAAGATTAAAATTGGCCGAATTGGAGAGGTTGAAGATATCATGGGAGCTGTAGTATTTTTAGCTTCCGCTGGCTCATCAATGGTCACTGGCTCTGCACTTATGGTTGATGGAGGCTGGACTGCTGACTAATGCTAAATAAAAAAGTCACGTCATTAGAAGTAGCAAAATTAGCTGGCGTTAGCCAGTCTGCAGTATCTCGCGTATTTACACCTGGAGCTTCATCCTCTAAAAAAACTAATGAGCTAGTTCGAAAGGCTGCTTTGAAACTTGGATATAGACCTAATATAGTAGCGCGATCACTAATTACTGGAAAGACAAAGATTATAGGCCTTGTTGTTGCCTACTTAGATAATTACTTTTATCCTGAAGCGTTAGAGCTTCTATCAGGGGCCCTTCAAAAGAATGGTTATCACGTATTGATCTTTATGGCCACAAATACTTCAGGAAATATTGATAACGTAGTAGAAGAGATTTTAGACTATCAGGTGGATGGAATCATTGCAGCATCTGTTGGAATGTCTACTAACTTAGCATCAAGATGTTCTGATGCTGGCATCCCAGTTGTTTTATTTAATCGTACTCAGGATGACGAAAGACTGTCAGCAGTTACCTCTGATAATGAACTTGGGGGGCAAAAAATTGCACAATTTCTCTGTGATAATGGCCATACAAGAATCGGTTATATAGCAGGCTGGGAAGGCGCATCTACTCAAAGAGATCGAGAGAAAGGATTTACTGACGTACTTAAAAAGAATGGACAGGGTCTTTTTGCTCGAGAAGTTGGTAACTTCAATTTAGACGAGGCTCGTCAAGCAGCACGATCAATGTTCACAGCAAGTGAAATACCGGATGCAGTTTTTGTGGCAAATGACCATATGGCATTTGCAGTAATGGACGTAATGCGCTTTGAGCTTGGACTAAAAATACCTGACCAGGTTTCAGTTGTTGGTTTTGATGATGTCCCGGTTGCCAAATGGCTAGCTTATAGTCTAACAACTGTAAGGCAGCGTGCAAATCGTATGGTGGACGAAACAGTTGCTATATTAATTGACAGCATTGAAAATAACTCAACTAAGCCAAGACGTATAAAAATTGATGGTCCTCTAATACTGAGAGGATCTGCAAAAATTTTAGATAACTATGGAGTTTAATTTATGAAAGGTTTTGATTCAAAATATGCTAATTTTCCAGATTGGATAAATGGCATTACTCATGAAATTTGGGAAGATCGAGGAATTGATAAACTGCTTTATCTTTATTCGGATGATATTATATTAAGATCCCCCCACTCCCTGATAATTGGCAATAAGCCAGTTATAGAGGCGACCAAAGCAACCTTATCTGAATTTCCAGATCGTCAACTCTTAGGTGAAGATGTAATCTGGTCTGGTACTCCTGAGACAGGAATGTTGTCATCCCATAGAATTATATCAACGGCATCTCATATGGGCGACGGGCAGTTTGGTAAAGCAACGGGTACAAAAATTGTTTTTAGAACGATAGCAGATTGCCATGCTATTAATAATCAAGTTAATGATGAATGGCTAATTCGTGATGTAGGCGCTATGGCAAGACAGCTGGGCGTTCATCCAAAAGACTTTGCTAGAAAGCAGATAGATTCAGAGGGTGGTATGGATAAATGCCTACACCCTTTTAAAGATTCTATGGATCAACCTGGGCCATATCTAGGAAAGGGCAACACTAATGAGTGGGGCGAAAAGTATGTTGATATATTAAAACGGATTATGGACTCTGATCAATCAGTGATTAATGATGAGTATGACCGTGGTTGTGATTTGGAATATCCTGGTGGTGTTTCAGGCCATTCCTACTCGGATGCAGATGAGTTCTGGACGGGCCTTCGATCTTCAATGCCGAGTGCAAAATTTACTATCGAGCATCAAATTGGAAGAGAAGATCCATATATGTCTCCCCGCGCAGCTGTTCGATGGTCTCTTAAAGGTAAGCATGATGGTTGGGGAGTTTTTGGTGAACCTACAGGTGCTGATTTATATGTGATGGGAGTTTCTCATGCTGAATTTGGTCCATGGGGCTTAAGAAGAGAGTACACATTATTTGATGAGACTTCTATGTGGAAGCAAATAATCCTCAAGACTGGATGATAATGACTTTAGAAGAAATGGAAAAGTGTATTGTTCGATATGCTGATTTAAAGCCTTGCAAAACTGCATTTATTGACGCACATACGCCTGGATCAAATCAGAAAGATAACTTTACAATTATTGGTTCTGGGGTATCAGAGAGTCCTGATCAGTATGTTCATATTGATCAATCACCAGGCTTTAATATTGGTGCTGCGGGCCAACCTCCAGGCTGCACAAATTCATTACACTCGCATACAACTGCTGAAGTATTCTTCGTATTCAAGGGTCGATGGCGTTTTTTCTGGGGACGCTATGGTGATTCTGGAGAGGTAGTTGCAGAAGAAGGAGATATCGTTAATATTCCTACAGGTATGTTTCGCGCATTTGAAAATGTTGGTGAGGATTATGGAATGTTGATGGCAATACTTGGAGGCGATGATTCAGGGGGAGGCGTTATATGGGCACCTGAGGTTATTAATGATGCCAAAGACTTTGGCCTGATTTTGGGTGAAAATGGATTATTATATGACACTAAAAAAGGGGAGATTTTGCCAAAAAATGTCAACCCAATGCCATTATTAACTGAAACTAATCTTAGAAATTTTTCTGAAATTACAACTGAAGAGTTTATTAATAATTTTTTTGTCAGCTCATCAGAGTTAAAGCAAAAGTCACAGAATTTACCGCTAAATGTTATTGGGGTAGATGGGATTTTAAAAGATCGGCCTGGTTTTGAAGTTGACTACATCACATCCGACACTTTTACTGATGAGCAATACTCTTCAAGTCGATACGAGGTTAATATGATAATGAGTGGTGAATGGTCTCTAGAGTGGGATGACAATGTTGCAACTCTTTCTCCTGGGGACACATGTTTGATACGCCCTGAAATGTTGCATAAGATTGTCCCAAAAGATTTGAGAAGTGCAAGTCTTTTCAGGGTCACAAAGACTGATGATCAAGCAGGCCCAACATGGAAAAGCTAATTTTTAAGGACATGATAATGAATCACAAAGCAATTCTTTTTGGATCGATTGGGACACTTGTTGAAACCTCTGAGCTTCAACGTCGCTCATTCAACCAGGCATTTTCTGAGGCTGAACTTGACTGGAATTGGAGTCCTGATGAGTACCAGAAGCTATTGGCAAAGTCTGGAGGCTGTGAGAGGATCAAAAACTATGCGATTCAACGTGGTGTGGATATAGATGCAATGCATCTGCATAGACAAAAAACTAAAATCTTTGATAGTTTTATGGCCAAAGAATCCATCCTACTCCGCCCTGGTGTAGCAAGCCTTATTAGTCATTCACTGGATAGTAGTTTACTACTAGCATTCGTGACAAATACTTCAAAAGTCAATATTGATGCTGTCTTTTATGCATTAGGAGATCAGATAAAGCGCAATGATTTCAGTTTCATTGGTAACAATAAAATGGTATCTAATCCAAAGCCAAGTCCAGATATATACCTAAAAGCTCTCTCTGAACTGCATCTAGATGCAAAAGATTGCATTGCCATTGAGGACTCTGAAATTAGTATGCAGTCTGCTTTAGAAGCAGGTATCCAGTGTATTGGATTCCCGGGAGCGAATACACAAGGTAATGATTTTAGTGGTGCTGAGTTTGTAACGGATTATTTGGCTGCCAATGACCTAACAAAGCTATAAGGGAATGACCTTTTTTATATATTATTAAGGAGTAATGAATGAGTAGAATATTAACTAGTCACGTAGGCTCACTTCCAAGAACTCAAGAAGTTGTTGACTATATTTTTGCAAGAGAAAATAGTCAAAAATATAATGAGAAGAGTTTTGATGAGTGCATGGAAGAGAATGTTTTAAAGACTGTTGAGAAGCAAAAAAATGCAGGTATCGATATTGTTAGTGATGGGGAGACATCAAAAATATCATATGCAACCTATGTAAAAGACAGATATACAGGTTTCTCAGGTGACAGTGCTCGAAATGCGCCAGAAGACTTAAAGATGTTTCCAGGCTTTCTTAAAAGGCTATCCGATGATGGTGGAACTCCTCAATATTCAAGACCAATGTGCACAAGTGAAGTAAAGTCAAAAGGCCAAGGAGAGCTTCAAAAGGATATATCTAATTTGAAATCTGCAATGGCTAAAAATAGCATTAATAGAGGTTTTATGAATGCAGCTTCGCCTGGTGTTATTTCACTATTTTTACAAAATGACTACTATCCTTCAAGGGATTCTTATCTGGCCGCCTTGGCCGATGCTATGAGAGATGAGTATGAAACTATTGTGGGGTCAGGTTTAGACTTACAGTTAGATTGTCCTGATCTAGCACTTTCTAGGCATATGCTATTTAGTGACTTGTCTGACTCAGAGTTTATAAAGATTATTGAGTCACATGTTGAAGCTTTAAATCATGCGCTTAAGAATGTCCCAGAAGAGAAGGTTAGAATTCATATTTGTTGGGGGAATTATGAAGGTCCCCACTGTTGTGATATAGATATGAATAAGGTTTTTGGAACTCTTATGAAGGCAAAAGCTCGATATACTTTATTTGAAACTTCAAACCCACGCCATGCTCATGAATGGACAGTTTTTAGAGATCGTAAAAGCGAAATACCAGATACAAAAATACTTGTACCTGGTGTTGTTGATACAACCACTAACTTCATTGAGCATCCTGAGCTAGTGGCAGAGCGCATCGAAAAATTTGTTAATATAGTAGGGGGTGAAAGAGTAATTGCAGGATCAGACTGTGGTTTTGGAACATTTGCAGGGTTTGGAGCGGTCGATCCAGAAATTGCTTTTGCTAAATTAAAGTCTTTATCTGAGGGTGCTGCGCTTGTAAGTAATAGATTATGACACCCCTTGTAATGATTCCTGGAATGATGTGTGACGAGCGCATTTTTGCTCCACAAATAGAGGTTCTTCTCGCTGAGGTATCGGTGCATATTGCAGATATTTCTAAACATGATAATATTAGTGACTTGGCGGCCGATGTTTTAAGTCATGCGCCACCAAAATTCAGCCTTGCTGGCCACTCTATGGGTGGTATTGTAGCAATGGAAATTTGTTCACAGGCACCAGAAAGAGTTGAAAAATTGGTGTTAATTGATACCAATCCTAAATCTGAATTAGAGGAAGTGAAGGCTAAGCGTGAACCTCAAATAAGTGATGCTTTATCAGGAAAATTAATAAATGTTATTCGTGATGAGATGAAACCTAAATATTTAGCGGATAGCGATAATCCAGATATTATTTTAAATATCTGCATGGATATGGCCCTTTCTTTAGGTCCTAAAGTTTTTGTTAACCAGTCAAGAGCCCTCCAAGGAAGAATTGATCAAGAGGAGGCCCTTAACTTACTTAATATTCCCGTGTTGATAATGTGCGGCTTGGAAGATAAATTATGCCCTCTAGAGAAGCATGAATTGATGCATAATATAATTAGTAACTCAACTTTAGAGGTAATTGAAAATGCCGGTCATTTGCCAACATTAGAACAACCAGAGAAAACTACGGAGATATTAAAAACATGGCTTATGAACTAGATCAAGAATTACTTACCCTTCTTCAATCAGTAGATACACCTACTGTATGTAACGCAATTGAAGTAGCACAAGGAAAGAGGGGTTTTTCAGAGTTTACTCGTGGAACCATGATTTGCTCGGTACCCAAGGGTGGAGCAATGGTTGGTTTTGCCAAAACTGCAAAAATTGCTGCACTGAGTCCGCCAAAAGAAGATCAAGAGATAATTAAAGAGCGGAGGATGAATTATTACCGCTATATGTCAGAAGTTACTGGCCCTGCCGTTGCTGTAATTGAGGATGTTGATTATCCAAATTGTATTGGAGCTTATTGGGGTGAGGTTAATACGAAGGTTCACAAAGGGTTCGGCCTTTCTGGGGCACTGACTAACGGAGTTATGAGAGATCTTGGTGATCTTGCAGAAGATTTTCCAGTCGTTGCAGGCTCTATTGGTCCAAGTCATGGATTTGTTCACGTACGAGAAATTGATACAAAAATTAGTGTTCTTGGTATGAGTGTTTCGCCAAATGATTTAATTCATGCCGACCTTCACGGCGCAGTTGTAATCCCTAAAGAGGTTATTAATGGTTTAAAGGACGCTATCCATAAGTTATTTGCTTCAGAGCAGTTAATACTCGGTCCTGCTGAAAAGAAAGGTTTTAATTTTGATAGCTTTAAAAGTGCATGGGAAGATTTCGAAAAATCAAGAACATAAATTTTTTGAGTTTTTAGTAATGTTGTTATTGAGAAATTTTAGATAGTATGTCTCGGTCTAATATGGTGAATAAAAAGTTATGTAGAGATTAAGACTCTGTGATATAATCGTTTGCAATCGTATGCAATTTTTTTTTAATGTTTGCTACGATGTATTATTAATTTGTATTTAATTGAAAAAAAGGAGTGTTATTATGTTTTTAAGAAAAATCGCTACAGTTGTAGCGCTTACTACTCTAGCTTCAAGTGCATGGGCGGGTTGCGGCATCTCTGAAGGAAGAGTTAGTATTGTTGGTAATGAGTTTCCAGCGATCCAAACGATTGGTGCAGGTGCAATGGAATGTGCAGGTGGTGGTGTTACAGTTGAAACAAACCTAACTGCTGATCATCAAAAAATTAATCTTCCAGGTATGACTGGTAACCCAGCTGAATTTACATCAGCTATTGTTGCTAACTCATCAATTGTTGCTCTTATGAACAATGATGTGATTAGACCTTTGAATGATCTAGTTGCTAAGCATGGACAAGGTCTTCAGAAAAGTCAGTTAGTTACAATTGATGGAAATATTATGGGTATTGCCTTCATGGCGAACGCTCAACATCTAACTTATAGATCAGATATTTTGGACCAGTTAGGAATTGCGGTGCCTACTACTTATGAAGCAATGTTAGAAGCTGCTGCAAGAATTCGTTCTAGTGGTTTGATGAAGAACCCTATTGGCGGTGCTTATGCTTCAGGCTGGAACTTAGCTGAGGAATTTGTTAATATGTATATTGGTCATGGTGGCGAGTTCTTTGAGCCTGGTACAGCTAAGATTGCTGTTAACAATCAGCATGGTTACGATACACTTAACATGATGAAGCAGTTATCTCACTTTATGAACCCTGACTATTTAACTCATGATTCAAACGCAACAAGTGCCGAATGGAAAGCTGGTAACGTTGCTCTTATGAATATGTGGGGATCACGTATCGGAGCCCTTAAAGGTGATGAAGTAGATGCTGCTGTAGTAGCAGCTACAGCTACTGCTGGCCCTATGACAGTTGGTGGTGGTACAACTGCAGCTTCAACTCTATGGTGGGATGGATTTACTGTAGCTAAGAATATTTCAGATGCAGATGCAGAGGCTACTTTTATGGCTATGATGCATGCAATTCGTCCAGCTATGTTGAACGAAACGACTTCGCCACAAGCTGTTTGGTTAATTGATGGTTATGAACCTACTCCAGCTGCTGCAGGTGTATTTGCTGCTGCTGCAATGGGAACTAAGCCTTATCCAATGTTGCCATATGCAGGTCTAATGCATTCAGCTGCAGGTGCTGAATTAGTTGACTTCATGCAAGGCAAAGAAAATGCTGAGCAAGCTTTAATTGGTTTAGAAGCGGCATACACAACTGCTGCGACAGAAAAAGGCTATTTATAAGCTTTTGTAAGTTGTTTGTCTCCTAAGATTAGGGCGTGTGTTTCACATGCCCTTTTCTTTTTTTGTATAATTGAGTTTCTCTAATCTTGTTATTTCCATATGAAGCATAAGACTTTTTTCTGGTTCTTTTTACCTACAGCCCTAGCAATGTTTTTGTTCATTGCCTTGCCCCTAACTTCGATTGTAAGTCAGTCACTTCATACACCCCATGATCAGGTTCTGGTTGTTGTTGAATCGTGTGATCCGTTTGGTTGTAAATCTGAAACAACTATTGATCATGAGGCGAGTAAACAAATCAATGAAGAGGAGCCACAAGGTAAGTGGGTTGGGTTTCAAATCTATACTGACAGAAACCACCTAGCCTTTAAAGAGGTAGGTGAGCTTTGGGAGAGCAAGACAAACTTTAGTGATTTTGTATCCAGTCTAAATAACCTTCCATTTTATCGAGCAATGAGCTTTACTTTGACTTATACCTTTGTGGTTACCCCACTGGTTATATTATTTGGATTTATAATTGCAATAGCAGTAAACTCTCTGCATCGACACTTGAAAGGATTCATGGTGTTCTTTTCATTGCTGCCGATGATTGTAACCCCTTTGGTTGGCTCGTTGATCCTGTTTTGGATGATTGATTCACGAGGTATTATTGGTTCAGGTCTCCAAGAATTATTTGCAGATCCTACGTTGTCACTTAAGGCATCAACTGGCCTAACATGGATAACACTTATTGTATACGGTGTTTGGCACTCTGCCCCTTTTGCCTTCATTGTTTTTTACGCTGGACTCCAGACTGTTCCACAAGAAACTATAGAGGCAGCAATGATTGATGGGGCCTCACGCTTTCAGCAAACTATGCATGTCGTTGTGCCTCATCTATCTCCACTAGTAGCATTTGTGGCTTTAATTCAGCTGATGGATAATTTCCGAGTATTTGAGCCAATAGTTGGTTTTAGTGCTTCGGCACATGCGACCTCTCTTTCATGGATTATATGGAATGATATTGGCCAAGAAATCAGACTTATGTCATCCGCTGCCACAACATCAGTGTTGACAATTATTGGCGTCATCATACTTCTTATGCCAGTATTGATTAGAACATGGCGTGAATTTAACCCAGAGAAATAATATGACTTCAAATCAAATAAAAAGACCATTAGGACTCCAGATCTTAATATATGGCTTTGTATTGTTCTGGTTAATTTTGGCTGCCTTTCCATTTTTATGGACTATGTGGGGCTCATTCAAAGTAGAGCTGGATTTTTTCTCAAAAGGAGACTGGACTAATGTATTTTCTGGCGTGAGAACACAAGTAGTATATGGAAAATCTTTTACAGGCGCAGGTTATGAGGGTGCATGGATTCAAGAAGAGTTTTGGCGGGCTTTTTTAAATACAGCGATAGTTTGTGTTTCTACAGTACTCATATCATTAACTCTTGCAACTTTAGGTGGTTATGCGCTTTCAAGGTCTGGGTTTCGTTATTCATTTTGGCTGCTAATAATTGCACTTGTTTTTCGTGCGCTGCCTCCAATCACTCTTGTTTCTGGCTATTTACAGCCGTTCTATGATTGGAATGTTTGGGGAACATTGCCGACTACTATTATTGTTTTAGTAGCGATTAACCAGCCATTTACATTGTGGATGCTGCACTCATTTTTTCAAACAATACCCAAAGAGCTTGATGAGAGTGCAAAGGTTGATGGGTGTACTCAGTTCCAAGCATTTCGACATGTAATTATTCCAGTGATGTGGCCAGGAGTTATTACTGCTGGACTCTTCTCATTTCTTTTGGCATATAATGATTTTGCTGTTACAGCGTTACTGCTATCCCAGGAAAACCAAACTATGGTCCCTAAAATAGCCAGCTTTATGGGCACCACTCAAACAGAAGGTAATATTATGTTTGCAGTAGCAGCAGTTGTATCCGCAATAATTCCATTATTTATTCTGGTTATGTTTTTTCAAAGGCAGCTAGTTAGTGGGTTAACAGCTGGCGCAGTTAAGGGTTAGTCATTGTCCTCGTTTGATTATATTATTATTGGTGCAGGTTCCGCCGGATGCGTTTTAGCAAATCGATTAAGCTTAGACCCTAAAACCACCGTCTGTTTGATTGAAGGAGGCGGAAGTGATAAGAGTCCATGGGTGAAAATTCCTGCTGGTCTTTCTGTTGCATATGACCATAAGAAGCTTGACTATGCTTACAAGGGAGTCCCACAAAAAAAACTAAACAACCGTGTAATTACTGTTAATCGTGGCAGGTGCCTTGGGGGATCGAGCTCAATTAATGGCATGATCTATATTCGTGGTAATAAGAATGATTACGATAATTGGGAAACCCTAGGTTGTAAGGGCTGGTCTTATAATGATGTCTTGCCGATATTTAAAAAACTTGAGAATGATCAAACAGGGGGAAACCCTAAGTACCATTCAACAGCCGGTGAGTGGCCAGTTGTAATGCCACAAGAAGTCAATAAGACCGCAATGCGCTTTATTAATGCTGGCACCCATATAGGGCTTCCAAAGAATTCTGACTTTAATGATGAATCTCAATTAGGTCTGGGTATTTACAAGGTTAATCAGGATAAAGGGACTCGAGTTAATTCTTATAGGGCTTTTATTAAGCCTATTGTTTTTAGAGCCAATCTAACCATAATGACCCATGCCAGAGTTCAATCAATTGAGGTGGAAAGCGATATTGCTAAGTCTTTAAAGCTTAAAGTTAATGGTATTGATAAAGAATTATATTGTAATAAAGAGGTTCTACTATGTGCTGGTGCCATTGAGTCACCAAGGATACTTTTATCTTCAGGAATAGGCAATAGGGAGGAGCTTGAAAAGGCAGGAATTAATTGTCATCATAATGTTCCAGGAGTTGGTGAAAATCTTCAAGACCACTTAGATGCAATGGTCACAGTTCGCTCAAAGAAAGCAGAATCAATTGGTGTTTCATGGAGGTCTTTGTTGCCCCATATAATTACCTCTCCTTTTAACTTTCTTTTTAGAAGGATGGGATGGTGGACGAGTAATTTTGTTGAAGCTGGAGGTTTTGCAGATACAAAGCTTGGTCGGCCTGAGTATCCTGATGTCCAGTTCCACTTTACGCCTATTTACCGAAGTCACCGCGGCAGAAAGTTTGAGTTTGGGCATGGGTATTCTCTTTTTACATGTTTGTTAAGGCCACATAGTTCAGGGTCAGTAAAAATAAAGAAGGAAGGTGAGAATCATAAGATACTGATCGACCAAAACTTTTTATCTGATACCAGGGATGAGCAAAGCATTATTGAAGCGATTAAAAAAGCGAGAGAGGTTTTATCATCTAAAGAGTTTGATGAAGTTCGTGGTGAAGAAATTGCACCTGGGAAATCTATCCAATCAGATGAAGAGCTATTAGACTACATTCGTAAAACTGCAGTAACAGTCTATCACCCTGTTGGGACTTGCAAGATGGGGGTCGATGATTTAGCAGTCGTCTCCCCAAATGATTTAAAGGTAAAAAAAATGAGTAACTTACGAGTGATTGATGCTTCTATTATGCCTAGCATAGTAAGTGGTAATACCTCAGCAGCAACCATGATGATTGCAGAACGAGGCGCAAGAATGATCTTGGATAATAAATAATCATGTCAATACAGGATCGTTCACCCTATTTGAGATATGCCGAAGCTTTAAGCCATCCGGGCGACTTCTTTTCTAATGTCGCAAGTTTCTTTGACCAGGATGCTGATATTAATATAGTCCATCCTTTCAATCAATTTATAGGCATGGATACCTACCTTAATGAATTTCTACTCCCACTTCAGCATTCATTTGAAGGGCTTTATCGGCGAGATGACATCTTCATGGCTGGAGAATTTGAGGGACAAAATTGGATTAGCTCAACTGGATATTATGTCGGACAATTTGTAAATGATTGGATTGGTCTAAAAGCGACGAAAACTCTAAGTTACTTGCGCTATGGCGAATTCCATCGTATTGAGAATGATCAGGCTGTTGAAAGCTATATCTTCCTAGACATTCCAGAGCTGATGATTGCCTGTAATCAATGGCCTTTGAATTTGGGCCCAGGGTATTCGCGAGGGTACACCGGTCTGATACAGGGGCCTGCGTCACGGGATGGCGTCCTTATAAATTCTTTAGACCCTGCTGAGGGGCAGCAAAGCTATCAAATTGTGACTGATATGCTCGATAAATTAGCGACAAAGGATGAGGCCTGGCGGCCCTATTGGCATAAAAATATGATGTGGTATGGACCAGGTGCGTTCGGTTCTTTTATTGGCGTTGACGAGTTCGCTTCATTTCAGGTCCCGTTTGAATCTCAGTTTGAAGGGTGGTCAGGCGGAACAAAAAATAATGGCTTTACAAAACACTTCACAAGATTTGGCGAGGGTTATTACACCTGCTCAGGAGGCTGGCCATCCTTGACCGGTATTAACGTTAAACCATTCCTAGGGCAACGTCCAACCAACGAGCGAGTTTTAATGCGCGTCTGTGATTGGTGGCGCCGTGAAAATGAGCTTCTAGTAGAAAACTGGGTATTCGTTGATGTTCCGCATGTTTTATTGCAGTTGGGATTTGACCCACTGCCGACCTGGAATAAGAAATATGGATGACCTAAAACTTACAAATATCTCAAATAGGATGAACGATTATGAATAACTTTCAACAAGAAAAAAAGATTGTATTGGATTACTACAAGTCATTAGATTCAGCACAAGGCAATGATATTACAAAAGTTTTAAAAAACTATATTAGTGAAGATTATATTTGGCGTGGATTTCACCCCTTTAATGAATTATCAGAGGCGGAAGATGTTTCTAAGAAATTCTGGCAGCCCTTTCGTCATGCATTCCAGAATATGCAGAGACGTATGGATATTTTCATTGCAGGAAAAAATCAAATTGATGGATTTGAATCCGTCTGGGTAGTTTCTATGGGAAATCTTATGGGTCTCTTTGATAATGAGTGGCTTGGAATTGCCCCTTCAAGGAAGATGGCATTATTACGTTACTGCGAATTTAATAAAGTTGAAAATGGAAAGATAACTGAAACCGCAATGTTTTTTGACATTCCACATGTCATGCTGCAGGTTGGACTTAACCCATTTCCACCTCAAACAGGGGCTCATCTTGTTCAGCCAGGGCCAATGACTCATGAGGGCTTGTTGTTTGAAGAACAAAATATGCAAGATGGCGAAAAGACACTTGCTTCAATAAACTTTATGGTTGAAGATATTAAGGGTTGGAAACACACAGGAAAAATATCACTAGTTGATGAACTTAGAGCTAGCTGGAATGAAGATATGATTTGGTGGGGCCCTGCCGGTATTGGCTCGAGCTACACAATTGAAAGGTATGCTGAACAGCACTCTGGGCCATTTAGGGCAGGATTTAAAGATCGTATATCTAATGGCCATCTTTGTAAACTTGCAGAAGGTAATTTTGGTGGCTTTTTTGGATGGCCTAACCTTACCCTTACTCCTACCGGTGGCTTTATGGGAATGCCTGCATCAGAAAAACCAGGAGACATGAGGGTTATAGATATGTATCGCCGTGAAGGTGATAAACTCTCAGAAAACTGGATTTTCATTGATCTGTTGCATTTTTGGAAGCAACAGGGCGTTGATATTTTAGATCGAATCAAAAAAACTCCAAGAACCTAAAAAACTTCTCAGTGAGCTGAATACAGCTCACTATTTTTAATAAATATTTTTAACTTGAGTTCAATTCATTTTTGAATTAACATCAATTCTATAACGATTTAAATAGAATTGATTAATGAGACGAGGAAGAGCTAAGGTCACTAGAGAAGTTACAAACTTTACACAGGCCCCTTATCGACAAAAAAAGAATCCTTTTCAGCCGATGAGCATTTTTTCAGTGGATGAGATTGAATCAATCCATGAAGCCTCTTTAAAAGTTTTATGTGATATAGGTATGGACATCCAGTCCCCTAGAGCAGTAGAGATTTTAAAACGAGGTGGTGCCTCCGTTGACTCTGATGGAAGACGCGTTAGATTTGAACCTGGTTTTATAATGGAAAAAATAGCAACCACCCCTAGTGAGTTTACGCTTCATGGAAGAAACAAAGAAAGGCATGTGCATGTTGGTGGTCAGTCTATTATTAATACAATGGTTTCCAGTGCACCCAATGTTTCTGATCTAGATAGAGGTAGAATTCTAGGTAACTTTGAAGACTACACAAACTTAATCAAACTAGGCGAAATGCTAAATACGGTCCATGCATTTGGTGGTTACCCTGTCGAACCTTGCGATTTGGATGTAAGTGTGCGGCATTTAAAGGCAGTTTCTGCAGCTGCTCGTCTCACAACAAAACCCCTTTTTGGATACGCGATTGGCAGTGAGAGGATGCTTGATGTTATTGAAATTGTCCGAATTAGTAGAGGGATTAATAAAGAAACCCTTCTGAAGGAACCTTCAATTACTACAGTTGTAAATGCAAACTCTCCATTGGTCTATGACAAGGCCCTTTTAGAAGGTGCTATTGAAATGGCAGAGCATAATCAACCTGTTATTTATACACCATTCACTCTAGCTGGGGCAATGGCGCCGATCACTGTTGCGGGTGCCTTAGTTCAGCAAAATGCTGAAGCGCTTGCGGGACTTGCTTTTCATCAATGTGTTAAGCCAGGAGCTCCTGCAATGTATGGCAGCTTTACTTCAAATGTTGATATGAAATCAGGCTCCCCAGCTTTTGGTACGCCAGAATATACGCAAGCTACAATCGCAAGTGGACAACTAGCTAGAAAATATAAAATTCCTCTTAGAGCATCTAATGCTAATGCCTCTAATGCTCCAGATGAGCAATCAGTATATGAGTCACAAATGTCTCTATGGGCTTGCTTGCTGGGCCAAGTAAATTTTATTCTACATGGCCATGGCTGGATAGAGGGAGGACTTTGCGCATCTTATGAGAAAGTAATTTTAGACGCTGAGATGAACCAAATGATGGAGGCTTTTCTTCAACCCACAATTGTGAATAAAGATACCTTAGGGGTAGAAGCGATTGCAGAGGTCGGCCCTGCAAATCATTTTTTTGCAGCTCAACAAACTTTGGATCGATATGAGACTGAACACTACAACCCAATGCTTTCAGACTGGAGAAATTTTGAATCTTGGAGGGATGCAGGTTCAGAAACTGCAACTCAACGAGCAAATAAAATATGGAAGCAGCTCTTAGAAGAGTATGAAGAGCCAAAGTTAAAGCCAGAAGTGGAAGAAAGACTTTCAGCTTTTGTTGACAAAAGGGTTGCAGAGGGTGGAGCCGCTCCTTTATAGGGGCACTTTTTTATTAAGGGATTGGTTATGAAAGATTCTGCAAGAGTTGTTGTTATTGGGGGCGGCGTAGTAGGCTGCTCGATTCTTTTTCACCTTGCAAAAATGGGGTGGAAAGATGTTGTTCTTCTTGAAAGGGATGAATTAACATCTGGCTCAAGTTGGCATGCAGCGGGCTCATTTCATACAGTTAGTTCTGATCCGAATGTTTCCAAGTTACAAGACTATACAATTAATTTATACAAAGAAATTGAGGAGACTTCAGGCCACTCAATTAGTCTTCACAAAACAGGAGGCTTCTACTTAGCTTCAAATCAAAGCTGGTATGACTACCTCAAACGAGAGCGCTCTAAGGCTAGAACATTGGGTTTAGACCAAGAATTTGTATCGTTAGATGAGGTGGTAGATAAGCACCCATTAATTGACCCTAAACATTATGTGGCTGCACTATGGGATCCAACTGAGGGGGATGTTGACCCTTCTGGCGTTGTCTATGCTTATGCAAAATCTGCACGCGTTCATGGCGCTGAATTTTATACGCATACACCAGTTATTGAGACCAACCAAAGGGCAGATGGATCTTGGGATGTCGTGAGCGAGAAAGGGAATATCCATGCAGAGCATATTGTTAATGCTGGCGGTCTTTGGGCACGTGAACTTGGGCGGATGTCTGGAGTACATTTGCCTGTTGTTCCGATGGAGCATCACTATTTAATTACTGAAGAGATTGAAAAGATTGCTGGCTTAGCGGATGGCCAACGCTTACCTAGTTTTATTGATTTTGAAGCAAATATATACACGCGCCAAGAAAATACTGGCATGTTGCTGGGGACCTATGAGCCTCGATCTACTCCTTGGTCTCTTGACGGAACACCACAGACCTTTGGGCATGATTTATTGGAGCCAAAACTTGATAATATCGCAGATCGATTGGAGCTAGCATATGAGCGTATTCCTGCGCTAGCAACCGCTGGCATTAAAAACATTATTAATGGGCCATTTGTATTTTCTCCAGATGGCAATCCTATGATTGGGCCTGTTCCAGGTATGAAAAATTATTGGACAGCTGTAGGTGTTATGGCTGGTTTTTGTCAAGCAGGCGGAGTTGGGAAAACTCTTGCTGAGTGGATGATTGAAGGGGAACCATCAGTCGATGTTTGGGCAATGGACATTGCACGCTTTGGAAGCTTTGCGACACCTCAATGGGGCGTTACTAAATCCTCTGAAAATTATGAAAGACGATTTGTAATGACGTTTCCAAACGAAACACTACCTAAAGGAAGGCGGCAAAAAACCACATCTATTTATGATCGCTTAACTCATAAAGGCGCAGTCTGGCAAGACACTTTTGGACTCGAAAATGTTTTATGGTTTGCAAACTCGCCAGAGGATGCTTATGAAGACCCTACATTTCATCGATCAAGATCCCATGATTATGTTGCAAGTGAGGTCAATGCTGTTCGCGAATCTGTTGGTGCAATCGAAGTTGCAAACTTTGCGAATCATAAGTTTACTGGGAAAGGAGCGAAAGCTTTCTTAGAAAAAATTCTTGCTGGACATATTCCTAGTAAAGGCCGCGTTAACTTATCACCCATGCTACTAGAGAGTGGTAAGTTGAATGGTGACCTAACAGTTTCCTGTATTGATGAAGAGACCTATTATTTATTTGGCTCAAGTGCAGCACAAAATATGCACCTTCGATGGTTTGAAAAACATCTTGAGGGTATAGACGATGTCCTCTATCAAAACATGACAGATGATTTTCATGGTATTGCAATATCTGGACCAAAGTCAAGAGAATTATTGTCAAAGCTTACGAGAGAAGATGTCAGCTCTGAAGCTTTTAAGTTTCGCGATATAAGGGATACCTTTATAGCTGGCGTTCCTGCATTATGTGTCAGAATTTCATTTACAGGAGAGCTTGGTTATGAAATATATGTCTCACCACAATACCAATTAAAGCTTTTTGAGGAAATAGATAAGGCTGGAAAAGATCTTGGACTAAAGTGGTTTGGTGGACGAGCGTTAATGTCAATGAGGCTTGAGAAAAATTGGGGAGCATGGACAATGGATTTTCGCCCTGACTTTACTTTAATGGAGTCTGGAATGGATTACTTTGTTAATTGGGAGGGTGACTTTATTGGTAAAAAAGCTGCCTTAATAGAAAAAAAGAATGGTCCAATTAAAAAGCTTTCAGTCATTCAAATTGATACAGAAACTGATGTGAGTGGAGATGAAGCGGTAATGTATAACGGCAAGTGTGTCTCTTATATTACCTCAGGGGGGTACGGCCACTCGGTTAGAAAATCCCTTGCTATGACCTATCTTCCAGTTGAATTGATTGATCCTAGTATAGGCCTAGAAGTGGAGATATTAGGCGAATTTCATAAGGCTTCGGTAGAAATGAAACCACTATATGATCCTTCTGGATCCAAAATGAGACAGTAAAAAGAGGATTTTTATGAGCTTTTCAATACCTAAAAGACACCACTCAAAAATTGGCTCTCATCTAGAGGTTGCTGAAGATATTTTTAGCCTTAATAAGCACTCGCTTGGGCCAGGGGAGTTGGCAGAAAAAGAATGGCGTGCTGCTGGCTTAGAAGCTCCAGATATGACAAAAATTAGAGAGTATCGCCTAAAAAGAGTTCGTGAAAAACTTGTTGAATTTGACTGTGCTGGAATTTTACTTTATGACCCTGTCAACATTCGATACGCAACAGATAGCACTAATATGTCTTTATGGACTTCCCATAATGCAGCTAGATACTCATTAATAATGACTGAAGGGCCCGTTATTATCTTTGAGTTTGATGCCCATGAGTTTTTATCAAATCATAACCCATTAATAACTGAAGTCAGACATGCGCTGACATACCTCTACTTTACTGCGGGTAATAAAAGTAAAGAAAAAGCTAAGATTTGGGCTTCTGAAATATCTGATATTGTGAGAGAGCATGGTAAAGGCAATAGGCGGTTGGCTGTGGATCATTGTGCTCCAGAAGGAATTCATGAGCTTCAATCTCTTGGTCTAGAGCTTACTAATGGTGAGGAGGTAATGGAGTTAGCAAGGCTCATTAAATCAGATGATGAAGTTGATGCAATGAGGCGCTCTATTTTTGCTTGTGAGTGCTCTGTAGAGTTAATGCGAAATTATTTTAAACCTGGTATTTCTGAGCAGGAGCTTTGGAGTCGTTTCCAGATGGAGGCAGTCAATAGAGGGGCAGAGTGGATTGAAACCCGACTTCTTGCCTCTGGTCCTAGAGCAAATCCATGGTACCAAGAGTGTTCATCGAGACCAATCCAGGCTGGAGAATTGATGGGTTTTGATACAGATTTGGTTGGCTCATATGGCTATTGTACTGACATGTCACGAACCTGGCTTTGTGGCGACGAGAAGCCAACTAATGAGCAAAAAGAAATTTATACTTTGGGCTTTGAACAAATCCAAAAAAATATGGAGTTATTAAAGCCAGGGATAACCTTTAAAGAGTTAACTCTTAATGCTAAGGAGTATTCTAAGGATGAGTTTCGACATTATTCAGTCCTTTTTCATGGCGTAGGACTATGTGATGAATTTCCAGCAATTCCGTTCAGTTGGGAGTTAAATGAAAACAGTTTTGATGGTGTATTAAAAAAGGGTATGGTGATGTGCGTTGAAACCTATGTTGGAAGATTTAGTGGAGGCTCTGGCGTAAAACTCGAAGAACAAGTATTAATAACTGAAAATGGACATGAGTTGCTGACAAGTTACCCATTTGAATCAGATTTGTTAATATAGTTTTTAAAATATCAAATAATTCCTGATAATGATTACAATTCCAAAGACAATGAGCGCAGTTCTAACTAAAGGCCATGGTGGTTTTGAAATGCTTGAGTTTCGAAATGATATCAACGTTCCTGAGCCAAATTCCAACCAAGTGCTGGTAAAAGTTTTAGCTGCAGGAGTAAACAATACAGATATCAATACACGAACTGCCTGGTACTCTAAGTCTGTTACTGGCCAGACTGATTCAAAAGATTTTCAAGGTAATGATATTGATGGAGGCTGGGCTGGGGTCCCGCTTAATTTCCCAATTATCCAGGGCGCTGATTGTTATGGTGAGATAGTTGCTGTTGGAGTTGGAGTCAACTCAGAGCGAATTGGTGAACGTGTTCTGGTTAGAACAATGCAGCAATATGCAGTGGAATATCGACCCTACGAGTGCTGGACAATGGGCTCAGAATGTGATGGTGCTTTTGCAGAGTTTATGGTAGCTTTTAGTGAAGAGAGTTTTAAGATTGAAAGTGATTGGTCTGCTGCTGAACTTGCATCTATACCCTGTGCTTACTCAACAGCAGAAAACCTATTAGAGCGTTCAAATGTTATGGCAGGCGAAGTTGTTCTGATAACAGGCGCATCAGGTGGCGTTGGATCTGCTGCAATTCAGCTTGCAAAAAGACGAGGTGCGTCTGTAGTGGCAATAGCAAGTAAATCAAAGGCAGTCGCAGTTAAAGAGATAGGCGCTGATGAGGTCATTAATCGAGAAGATCGATTGATAAGCTCTTTAGAAAAGGAAAGTATTGATGTTGTTATCGATCTAGTTGCTGGAAGTGATTGGGCGGATCTGCTTGATGTTTTAAAGAGGGGTGGAAGGTACGCTGCAGCAGGAGCAATTGCAGGTCCAATCGTTGAACTTGATATTAGAACCCTCTACCTAAAAGACTTAACATTAATGGGATGCACTGTCCAGGACTCCCAGGTATTTAAAAATTTAATTGGCTATATAGAAAGAAATGAAATTAAGCCATTAGTATCCAGGACTTATCCCCTTAAGGATATTGTAAGTGCCCAAAAAGACTTCTTGGCTAAAAAATATGTTGGAAAATTAGTACTATTGCCTTGACGCTTAAAGCTACTTTTCTTTTCCTGACATAAACTCTTTCCAGCCCAAGTAGGCATTAACACCTGTCCACATGATAGCTTTTGGCATCAATTTTTTTGGCGCTTCTTCATCAACAAAATTAGGAACAAGACTACTAATTGCCCCACTAATTTTTTCAGCAGTAATGATGCCAATTGCTGTGCCTTTAGCTGTCCCAAGACCATTTTGACAGCATGCAGAATAAACACCCTCTTCAACTTCGCCCTGTGCAAAGACATTATTAAGGCTGAGGCAAAGTCTTCCTCCCCAGCAATATTCCATAGTGACACCATCAAGCGAAGAAAATCTAGCATTAAAGGATGATGAGTGACTTTTTGCTGCAGAGATCATAAATGAATCTGAAGCCTCCATATTTGGATTGTAAGACCAGCGATTTCGTATCAGAATGCGATCTCCACCAATACCTGAGATTCGTCTAACTGAAGACCCCATTGCATCTGCGGAGGTAAGCCCCCACTCTTTTGAACATCCTAATATATTAGATTCATTTGAGGTTAATTTTCTTGTCATAGATGAGTAAGTAAAAATAGTCATCAGTCTGTTCTCAAAGTATCCAAAACGCTCAACCATTCCATTGACTGCCAATATAATTTTTGAACTTGATATTGACCCCATTTTGGTTCTGGCCTTCCATATTTTTTCACCACCATGCATACCTTCATCAATTAAGTCAATCACTGGAGAGTTTTCATAGATTGTTACATTGGAGTGTTTAGTCACTCCATCCGCCAGCGATTGAATATAAAGCGCTGGCTGAAGCATGGCTGTACCAGGAGTCCATAGTCCGTTAATGTAATAGTCTATTCCAGTTAAATCTTTCATTTCTTGAGTATCAAGTATCTTATAACTTTCACTCGTTTTATCCAGATGTTTGGCATACTCGGTGTTGAAATTTACACCCTTTTTGGTTGCTGCTGCATTTGTTTTGCCGACAAGTTGTATTGCTTCAGAGGGCATTTCATACTCTTCTGAAGCGCTCTTAGCAAACTGAATTGCTGAGCGATTAATAAGGGTCTGTTCACGATCTTTTTCTACACTTCCAAGGTAGTCATCGGAAGCTAGGTTGTGAGGAAGATCAATCATAAAGCCTGAATTTCTTCCTGCGGGACCCTCACCAATTTCGCAGGCTTCAAGTATTGCAATTTTTGCATCCTTATTGATTTGACTTAAACGACGAGCTGCAGAGAGGCCAGCAAAACCTCCACCAATAATCAGATAGTCTATGTTGATATTGTCAATAAGCTGTTGATTAACCTTTCTTTTAGGAAGGATCTCTTTCCAGGCAGTATTACCAGGATTTTTTGGTAGTTTGATTTTGCTCATTCCTACTCTTTTAATCTACCGACTCTTCCGATGCACGATCCGAGAGGTCAATCCAAATTGTCTTTAATTCTGTATATTGATCATGAGCATGAATGGAGTTATCTCGTCCACCAAAGCCCGATTGTTTATATCCTCCAAATGGAGTACTCATATCACCCTCACCGTAACAATTAACAGTCACTGTTCCAGCCTTAATTGCCCTAGCTGCTCTGATTGCTTTTTTACCATTAGCAGTAAAGATGCTTGCAGCAAGACCATATTTGGTATTATTTGCAACGGCAATTGCTTCATCAAATGACTTGACAGTTATCACCGAGAGAATAGGGCCAAAAATCTCTTCTTGTGCTAATTTTGAATCAGGATTAACGTTATCAAAAATTGTTGGAAGCACATAATTCGGTTTTTCAGTTTCTCCACCAGTAATCATGTTGTCATTTTTTAGATAACTAGTTACTTTTTTGAAGTGCTCAGAGTCTACTAATGAACCAAGGTAATTTGATGGATCCAGAGGGTCTCCAGTTTTCCAGTCTCTAAGGTGGGCAAGCATTTTTTCTAATAAGGCATCTTTGATGTTTTCTTGCACTATGAGTCGGGAGGTTGCAGAGCAATTCTCTCCCATATTCCAAAATGCAGCATTGATAATATGTTCTGCAACTAAGTCTAAATCTTCAGCATCGTCTAGAACAATTGCTGGATTTTTACCACCGCACTCAAGAACAATTTTCTTTAAATTTGAGTCCGCTGAATAGCGTAGAAAGCGACGCCCGGTCTCAGTGGAGCCCGTAAATGAAACCATATCAACGTCAGGATGAAGACCGATTGGTTCTCCGACATCAGGACCCATTCCAGGTATGACATTTAATACGCCTCTTGGGATACCCGCGTCTATGGCTAATTCAGCCAACCTTAGGGCGGTTAGACTGGTTTGCTCAGCGGGCTTTACAATGACAGAATTTCCAGCAGCTAGTGCAGGTGCTATCTTCCAGGCCATCATTAACAGTGGGAAATTCCAAGGCAGGACGCAGCCAACAACACCAATTGGCTCTCGTAAAATAACTGCTAAAGCGTCTTCACCTGAAGGCGCAGTTTGGTCGTAAATTTTGTCAACCGCTTCAGCATGCCAAAGAAGGCAAGCAATGGTCTCTGGAAGGTCAATTGTTTCGCAATCTCGAATTGGTTTTCCGGAGTCAATACTCTCCATGACTGCGAGTTCATGAATATTTCTTTTAATGAGCTTTGATAATTTAATAAGTCCTTCTTTTCTTTCACTTGGGTGGAGTTTCGACCAATGTCCTTGATCAAAAGCTTCCCTTGCTTTAGTTACAGCGTGGTCAACATCTTCTGAGTTGCATGCAGCAATATTAGCGATAACTTTTCCAGTAGCTGGATTGATTGTTTCAAAAATGTTTCCTGATTTAGACGACTTAAATTGCCCATTGATGAACGCATTTGTCGGGAAATCAAGTGACTTTTCAATAGCTTTGTATTCTTTGTGGGTTAGTAGGCCTGACATTTAGCTATCCTCCTGTGTAATTAAATTAATAGTATGATTCATAACTCTGATAACCTGTTCAAGTTGACGCTTATCATCTTTATTAAGTGGTTGTAATGGTTTTCTTGGAGGTCCAACTGGAAGTCCTCTCATGGTTGCACCATGCTTTATACATTGGATAAATTTACCACCTTGCTCTAGCACTCTCATTAGAGGCAACATTGTAGACATGATTTGCCTACCTTTATCAAAGTCACCTTCAACTCTGCAGGCTTTATAAAGGGCAACATGAGCTTCGGGCGCAAAGTTGGATCCAGCACATACCCATCCACTCGCGCCCCAAGCAAAAAATTCTAATGCTTGATCATCCATTCCACAGCAAAGCTGGATATGGGGGTAATCTCTTGCTAACAAGTGAAGGCGATTAATGTCACCACTACTTTCTTTGATCGCACAAAAATTTGATGATCTTCCAACTCGATCAAGATACTCTTCTCCCATCATCGACCCCATTCGTCCTGGATAGTTATAGAGCATAATCGGTAGGTTTGCAGCCCGATCAATTGCAAGAGCATGAAGTGCATTCTCTCTTTCAGTTGGCAGTGCATAGGGGGGTGTTGCAACCAAAATTCCGTCTGCCCCAATTTTGGCAGCCTCTTCTGCATAAAAAACAGAGTCTTCAGTGCGAATCGCACCAGTTCCAACTATATATGGAAGTCGACCATTAATGATATCTTTGCAAACCTTCATTACCTCTAGTCGCTCGTCGACATCTTGAGCATAGTACTCACCAGTTGTTCCTGCAATAACTAGCCCATGAACTCCGCTCGCAATGAGGTCTTCAATAATAGCCTCAATAGCATCAAAATTTATTGAACCCTTGTCATCATAGGGCGTAATTATGGGTGTGTATATTCCTTCAAACTTCATATTTTCTCCTAAGGGCTGGGGAGGCTAATTTTTGCCATCCTTCCACCATCAATAGTATATACCTGTCCAGTAACAAAACTTGATTCTGAAGATGCAAGCCACAAAACTAGGGAGGCAACTTCTTTAGTTTTACCGGTTCTATTGAGTGGGTGGATACTACCAATGTTTCGTCTAAAGTGTTCTGAGTCTGGCATTGTATTTATAAAATCCTCATTGAGTTCAGTGTCTATCCAGCCTGGTGCAACTGCATTACAACGAACCCCATCTTTTCCATGGTCAACCGCAATAGCTCTGGTAAGTCCATGAAGACCAGCTTTACTTGCAGAGTATGCTGCATGTTTTGGGTTAGCTCCAATTCCTTCAATAGAGCCTATATTTACAATGCATCCTTTAGAGGTAATAAGAAAAGGCATAGCAAACTTACTTAATAGAAATGGCGCCGTCAGGTTTACCGCTAGCGTTTGATTCCAGTCCTCTATACTTGTATCTTGAATGGACGATTCCATCATCATTCCAGCATTGTTGATTAAGACATCAATACAACCATACTTTTTAATAATTTTCTTAATACTGTAAGAGCATTCTTGCTCTTTACTTAAATCACACTCAATAGATTCAAATAACTCCGATTTTCCTCTTTGAATAGTACAAATTTTTGCACCTTCTTCTTGAAAGCGCTCCGCACATGCCAAGCCAATGCCTCTAGTAGCACCTGTGATAACAATAATTTTATTAGAAAACCGCTTTTCCACCATTTATCTCCACTAAAGATCCACAGACATAGCGCGCTTCATCTGAGGTTAAAAATGCAACAACATCAGCAATTTCCTCTGGCTCTGCTATGTGTCCAATTGGTACTGATTTATTTAATTCATTTATCGCATCATCAGGGTTTAGTCCTCTTATTTCAAAACCAGTTCTGAGCATTGGGGTATTTACTTCATTGGGGCAAACTGCATTAATGCGAATATTTTGATGAGCATGATCTCTTCCTAGGCACTTGGTCATTGCTGCTAAGGCAGCTTTCGTTGTACAGTACACTAGATGATTTGGTCCTGGATTTACTCCCCAACAGGAGGATACATTCACAATAGAGCCTCCTCCTGCTTTTGTCATTAGAGGTATTACGGCTCTGATTAAGCGAAAAGGTGCCTCAACATTAATCTTCATCGATAATTCGAAATCTTCATCAGTTGCCTGGGTAATATTTCCTCGACGCATTAGACCAGCATTGTTGATAAGGATATTAATAGCACCAAGTTTGTTTTGAACTTCCTTTGTTAGATTGTCGCAGTAGTTTTTATCTAACAGATCACCAGGAAATGCCACCGCTTTTCCACCTATTTTTTTTATTTCATCAGCAAGAAAGTGAGCTTGATCCTGGGATTTTTCAGCGATTGCTATTGTGTGGCCTTGACTTGCATATTTATTGACAAGCGCTTTTCCAATTCCTCCACAGGCACCTGTTATAAGAACAACTCTCGATTTATTATTCATAGCCTAATACTCTTGATTTAGAGCTTCCATTGTTGGAATAATTTGCTCTCTTCTGGCAATAAAATCAAGCAGCTCTTCGTCCTTACCTTCATCTAGTTTTGGTTCTTGGTAATCAGCCAGTAGTTTTTTTGCCCCCTCAATTCCCCTTTGAATGGTGTCCTTACTCCCATCAGCTTGCCACTGTTCAATGGAGTTATTGTCAAATAATTTAGGCATAAAAAATGCTCGCTGAAAATTATCCATAGTATGCTGGTGTCCGAGATAGTGACCCCCAGGACCAACATCTCTGATTGCTGCTAAGCCCTCCTCAAAATCATCCCAGCGAATACCTTCTGCCATCCTATAGCCCATTTCGCATTGCTCAGCATCGACTACAAATTTTGCCATTGAGCAGTGCATTCCAGCTTCATTCCACCCCGCAGAGTGCCAAATATAGTTTGCTCCAGATAAAAGAACGGCCATCATGGTAGATGCGCTCTCATAGCCTGATTGGGCATCAAAAACTTTAGATCCACCAAGTGTATTAGAGCTTCTCCATGGAACCTTATAGTGCCTAGCCATTTGGCCAATCATAAAATTCATAAGTGAAATTTCTGGAGTTCCCGCCATTGGAGCGCCAGATTGCATGGAGACGGTAGCTAAGTAGTGACCGTAGATAGCTGGCGATCCTTTCCTTATGACTTGTGTGTATGCTAGCGCAGAGAGGGCTTCAGCATTTACCTGAGCAACAGTTGGTGCGACACTCGCTGGTGTGTTTGCGCCTCCAAGTACAAAAGGAGAACAGAGTACGGGCTGATTATGTGCAGAAAATACCCTTAATGCTGAGAGCATGGTTTGATCCCAAACAAGTGGAGAGTTTCCATTAATATTCCCAGTAACTACTTGATGAGTATCCATGTATTTCTCTCCAAATAGAATCTTGCACATCTCAATTACATCTTCCGCATTCTTCCCACTACTTGTCATGCCCATAAAAGTTTTATCTGAGTGCTTCATAGAAGAATAAGTAATTCTTAGGTGACGATGCGAGATTGGATGGTCCATTGGTTCAACGATATGGTGAGCGCTTGAATGAATGGCAGGAAGCATATGAGATAGTTTGTGAAAGTTAGCCAGATCTTCAAGTTTTGGCCAGCGCCTTTTGTTTTCAAGATCACATATAAAAGGGGCACCAGTCATTGGAACAAAAATAGAGTTATTGCCACCAATTTCTAGCGATTTTTCTGGGTCACGGGCATTCATAGTGATGCTTTCTGGGATGCTTGAGATTAGTTCACGAATAAGGCCTCTATCAAAACGAACGCGCTCACCTTTGATGTCAGCGCCAGCCTTCTTCCAATCTTCGAGGGCAATTGGGTCATGAAACTCAACGCCTACATCTTCAAGAATTGATAAAGATGCGTCATCCATTTTTAAAATCTGCTCTTCACTCATTGGCTCTGTAAGTGGGATTTTGCGCTTCAAAGTAGGGAGCATTTCAATCTTGACTTTTAGTCGATCTGTTCTTCTTGCATCCCTACCAAGTCTTTCAGAAGAGTTAGCCATAATAGTTTGATTACAATATATTTAATATATGTATCGTAGATTAAATATTTGTTAAATGCAACATTAATTTTTCATACAAACATGAAAAATACTATATTTACTTATTGCCTTATATTCTTGATAAATCAGCAATAAAGAGTAAAATTTAATATTTTAAAATTAAATAAAAAATAATGTCAAATCTGTCTAATAACTTTATAGCTGGCGACTGGGTCAAGGGTTCTAGTTTGATATCTAACATAAATCCTTCCGACACTAACGATGTCATTGGTGAGTATGCGCAAGCAAATAATGCTCAGCTAGAGGACGCCCTTAACTCTTCTCAAATTGCGCAAAAGCAATGGGCTGCTAATGGTTTGGAGCAGCGACAAGCTGTGTTGATGAAGATTGGTGAGGAGATGATGGCTCGAAGTGCTGAGTTAGGAGAGCTACTTTCTCGTGAAGAAGGCAAACCGGTAGCTGAAGGCAAAGGGGAAATTTATAGAGCTGGTCAATTTTTTACTTACTATGCTGCTGAAGTGCTTCGTCAAAGTGGGGATACTGCAGATTCAGTTAGGCTAAACATTGAAATTGATGTTCGACGAGAAGCTATGGGGACTGTTGCAATTATTTCTCCTTGGAATTTCCCAACTGCGACTGCAAGCTGGAAAATTGCCCCTGCATTAGCATTCGGTAATGCAGTTATTTGGAAGCCTGCTAACCTAACTCCAGCGAGCGCCGTTGCATTAACAGAAATCATTGCAAAGCAAGATATTCCAAAAGGATTGTTTAATTTAGTTATGGGGTCTGGATCATCTATCGGTCAGGCTTTAGCTGAAAGCCCAAAAGTCCATGCTATTAGTTTTACTGGGTCCTATGATGTTGGCCTTCAAATAGCTGGCGCGGCGGCAAAAAACTTAACGAAGTTTCAATTAGAACTTGGCTCTAAAAATCCATTAGTAGTAATGGACGATGCAGATATTGATGTTGCTGTTGCTGCGGCTACTAGCGGTGCTTTTGGAAGTACAGGTCAAAAGTGTACTGCCTCATCTAGGCTAGTGGTTCATGCATCAATTCATGATGAGTTTGTTGATCGAATGAGTCAATCTACTTCAGCTCTTAAGGTTGGACATGCGCTCCACGAAGGGACTCAAATTGGCCCAGTAGCAAGTCAACAGCAACTTGACTCAAATCTTAAATACATGTCTTTAGCTAAACAAGAGGGCTGTGAAATAGTATGTGGCGGTGAAAAACTGGAGCTCGATAATCCTGGCTTTTATATGCAGCCTGCCTTATTAGTTGGCGGTAATAACGCTATGCGAGTGAACCGAGAAGAATTATTTGCGCCTATGGCTTGCGTTATTAAGGTTGCGGATTATGACGAAGCTCTATCAGTTGCCAACGACACAGATTTTGGTCTTGTTTCAGGCATTATTACTCAGTCACTATCACGAGCAAGTCATTTTCGAAGAAACGCAGAGAGTGGATGCGTAATGGTGAATTTACCAACGGCTGGTACTGATTATCATGTTCCTTTTGGTGGTAGAAAAAACTCAAGTTTTGGTCCTAGAGAGCAAGGATCATATGCAAAAGAGCTATATACTCAAGTTAAAACTTCATATATTTCTAGCGGAAACCCATAATGGCTCATCCATCACTTTTTATTGACGCACTTCAGTATAACAATTGGAGTGAAGAGGTCTTCAAACAAATTAATGATGGCGGTCTTAGTGCGCTCCACGTTACAATTTGTTACCATGAAGACTTTCAAGAGATGGTGAAAAATGTTATTGATTGGAATCGCCGTTTTGAAAGTTTTTCAGATTTAATTTTTCATGGTAAGTCTGCAAGTGATGTTCTTAAAGCTCAAAATGAGGGACGAACTGCAATATTTTTTGGGTTTCAGAACTGTTCACCAATTGAAGACGATATTGGATTGGTCGAAATATGCCATCAATTGGGTGTTAGATTTATGCAGCTCACATATAACAATCAGAGTTTATTGGGCACAGGTTGTTATGAAGAAAATGACCCAGGTATAACCCGAATGGGTAAGCAAGTAATTAAAGAAATGAATAGAGTTGGCTTGGTGGTTGATATGAGCCATTCTTCAGAGATTTCTACGCTTGAGGCGATTGAAATCTCTGAGCGCCCTATTGCAATTACCCACGCTAATCCAACTTTTTGGCATCCTGCATTAAGAAATAAGCCTAATAAAGTTCTTAAGGCTTTAGGTGAAAGTGGCAGTATGCTTGGCTTTTCAGTCTATGCGCACCATCTTAAAGATGGTACTAACTGTTCACTAGAGAGTTTTTGTAATATGGTTGCCGACACTGCCGAAATTATGGGTGTTAATAATATTGGTATTGGAACTGATTTATGCCAAAATCAACCTGACAGTGTTGTTGAATGGATGAGAAATGGAACCTGGACAAATGAGCGTGACTTTGGAGAGGGCTCTGCAAGTTTTGCAGGTTTCCCTGATCAGCCAAAGTGGTTTCGTGATAACCGTGACTTTTTAAATATTGCAACTGGCCTAAAAAGTGCTGGTTTTAATAGCAATGATATTGATTCAATCATGGGTAAGAACTGGCTAAACTTTTTTGAAGCATCATTTGAACCTTTATAATTGGAATTATGACTACAGAAACTGCAATTATTGATATTGAATCTGATTTTATGAGATCACCTGAAAAGGTTATGCGTCTTGAGAGAATGGGTTCTTCATTCCCTACTCGTTTAAGTTTTATGCGAACTCTTATAAGACGAATGGCTCGTGAGAATTGGAAATTTGAGAGAACTCGTCGAGAAGTTGATAAGGATGGTTATGGTTTAAGTATTTATGCTGTGACGACTCCACATAGGACATATTCATTGGTTGCCTTTACTCAAAAAATACCAGATGAAATGAGAACTGATAGAGTTATTGCAGAAGTATGGGATGCAACTTTTAATCTTTTTGACGGTGTACCTACTCAAGAAGATATTGACTATTTAGCAAATAATACCCCCAAGCAGGAAGGAGGTCGATATAGACCAAGTGAGCTTGCTTTAGCAAGAGCAAACAAAAGTTTAAGAGTATTTAAAAATGCAGTTGACTCTCTATCAAAAGGTCACCAACCAGATATCGATTTATTAACTTCTGTAGGTTATTTAATGAGAACTTCTGCGGTTTATGGAAGTGGAAAGTTTGGCTGTGCCGATAGAGCTAAGATTGCTGATCGAGAGGAGTGTAAAGCGCCATTTCAAATGGAGTTGTTAACTGTTTATTTAATTCGCTGGTTTACGATTGATTCAGTTGAAGAGCTTGCAAAAGAAAGAGGCGGTAAAAAAGCAGTTAAACTTGATAAAACTACACGACAATTTATTGGTGTGGGAAATGCAACAGGCTTGGGTATGGCTCCATTTTTACTTAAACACCCAGCATTAATTCATAATTGGGTTGTTGCAAAAGAAACCGCATTAGCAAGAGTAAGATCAATTGAAACTCCAATTGAAGGTACTCTTAAAGTTTTCTTAAAGTCACTGCTTCAGGTTAGTCAGCATGTTGATGAATGGAATGTTGAGGATACTGTCCAGGCTGATAGAATTTCGTGCTTAACTGACGAAATACAATCGCTCAGGATTTGGTGTGAAGATGAGTTTAATATATCTAGACCCTATCCTTGGAATGGAATTTATCAGTTTGTAGAGGATAATTTTTCATTAGAATGTCAAGAGATGGTCGTTTCTTTAATTATTGAGCCTCATGGTTCACTAGTAGATGATCTCGCAGAGACAATGTCAACTAATTTAATTCCAAAATTTAATGCAGATATGTCATTAGCCCAATTAAAAGAAGTTGTTGAAGATTCTTATCAATGGGCTACTAGTATTGATTTTTCTTTAAAAGAATCACAGCACCATTTTTGGTACTATTCTGAAGATAAGTTGGAGCCTAGGTTTGGCTCTAAAGGAATCGATGATGGCGTTGAGCAAGAGATGCCACTGGCCATTGGTAGAGATGTAGGTCAGCTCAATAAAGTATTGTTATCCACTTCTAATGATATTTCAATCAGTGAGTTTGTAATGATGTACCCAGAATTTAGACATATCATTCGTCGAATTCAAAATACTTTTGTAAGGCCTTATTCTGAAGTTCAGGATAATTTATTAAGTGAATCCATGAGGCCACTAGATTTATTACGTTTTAAGTTAGCCTTTTTTGGGGCTTCAAAGTTTGATCCAAAGTCCGACTTATGGACTCGGATATCAATGTATCAAGGTGCTCCAATGCCTGATCAACTGTCAGAGCCAAACCATGATTGCTGGTCATTTCCAATTGCGGGAAGACCCCAGTCATTTCCGTGTATAAATTGTACATGTCAGAAAGTTATTTAACAATTTCATTAAATGAAGTTCTTTTTTATTTCACTAGAGCAGCCTTTGGTGTAGAAGCTCCTATTGGTCTTTCAGAAGACTTTGCAAGAGCCAATATGTGGATTTCAGAAAATGGTTTTGACCCTTCGCTATGTAGCTTAAAAGCGCTTGATAATCTAGATAGTCAAGCAAGTAGTCTATCGATTAAATTTGAAAAAACAAAAGCAGGGGGGCATTTATTTTGTCCAGAAGAGAAGCTCTTATCTTCTTTAGAGGCATCTTCAAGCAGTGTTGATTGGGTTGAGATTAATAGTAGAGTCAGTGAATTAAAAATTAGTAATGTTGATTCTCCATTTTTAGTTGTTTCTGCTCTTGGTGCTAATAAATGTAATGGGCTAAAAGTAGTTTGGACTGATCAAGATAAAAATCAATTTCAAGTTAACTTAACTGATAATGAAGAGTGGGAGGTTTTAAGCGCATCATCTAATCCTATAGAATTAAGTAGCAATGCTGATGTGTTAATTTCACCTCTAGAAATGAGTGATAAATCCTATAAAGGTAAGAGTGTTAAAAAATTTAAGTTAGCTGAAGAGAAATTAAGAGTACTTCATTATGGCGTTAAAGTAGAGGAGAATTGGCAGGCAATTTATAGTTACTTTTCACGCTGCTTGGTTAAATCAAGTGCTGAGTCTAGAGCTTCAGGTGCAGGCGCAGGGCTAGTTGATACAGACTAATCTAGCATTCAATAAAGCTTACGGCCAAGCCGCCTAATGACGTCTCTTTATATTTTGTAGACATATCAAGGCCAGTTCTTTTCATAGCAGCAATACACTGATCTAGCGAAATTAAATGTTCACCACTTTCTCTAAGCGAAAGTGAGCTTGCAGTATACGCCTTAACTGCGCCAAATCCATTTCTTTCAATACAAGGAACTTGAACAAGACCCTTGACTGGGTCGCACGTCATTCCAATATGGTGTTCTAGCGCCATTTCTGCAGCATTTTCAATTTGCGCTGTTGTGCCACCTCTAACAGTGCATAAAGCCGCAGCAGCCATTGAGGATGCTGAACCTACCTCCCCTTGACAGCCAACCTCAGCTCCTGATATAGAGCTGTTATGTTTTATTAGCCCACCAATCGCAGATGCTGTTAATAAGAATTGACGAATTTGTTCTTGAGTTGCCGACTTATGTTTATAGAAATAGTAAAGAGTTGCTGGAACGACACCTGCTGCTCCATTAGTGGGCGCAGTCACTACCATGTGACCAGCAGCATTTTCTTCATTTACTGCCATAGCATATGCACAAAGCCAGTCACTAGAATTTGTATTTTCTGGATCACTCTCCAGACTTTCATGCAATTTTTTTGCGCGCCTCTTGGTATTTAAACCACCCGGCAATATACCTTCAGTTGCAAGACCACTCTCAACACAAGTTTTCATTGCGTCCCAGATAGTATCAAGCTCCTTATTCAGAATTTTTTCAGGAATATTTTCTATTTCATTGGCGAGCTTCATTTCCCAAATAGTCTTATCATGCTTTTTAGACATTTCCAGCATTTGATCTGAATTATCAAACGGGAATGGATAGGCTGAGCTTGGCTCCGCTGCAATGGGCGCTTCAACATTATCTATTTCTGCTAATGTAGATATAAAACCACCACCGATAGAGAAATAAGTATGTGATATTAGAATTGAATCTGTCTTGTCAAGAAGCTCAAAAACCATACCGTTAGGGTTTTGCTTTAATGAGTTCCTAGTATCAAAAATGATATCATCTTCCGAAAAGAATGCAACTTTCTGAGTGTTGTTGATAACTATATTTTTTGAGTTCCAAGTTCTCTCAATGACTTCATCCATATTCTCTTTAATGATGGTATTTGGAAGATATCCATTAAGTCCAAGAGTGACAGCTTTATCTGTTGCATGGCCAACTCCTGTGTAAGCTAAAGAATTCTTTAGAGTACATCTAATATGATGCATTTCACTAGCAGGATTTGAATCTAAAAATTTTTTGACATGCGTCATAAAATCATTGGCAGCAACCATGGGCCCCATTGTGTGGGAACTTGAAGGCCCAACACCAACTTTAAATAAGTCTAAAACACTGATAAACATAAAAAAATTAGATAAAATTTATTACTAACATTCTACATTAATATTTGATTTTAGCTATTAAAAAAATTCATGATACCGTGAATTTCTTAATAACTATTTTTAAGAGTACTGTCTTAATAAGTAAATTAAAATATCAACATTAATTAGAAAATAACTATGGGTTAAATTATGTCAATAGTATTAGCGTCTACAGACTTCTGGGAGGATATGGAGGTTTGGTCAAATGGCCTGCAAAAGGCTGTGCCAGAGATGGATATAAAAGTTTATCCGGATGATGGCGATGTTAATGAGGTTGAATTTGCTGTTGTCTGGAAGCATCCTCGAGGTATATTAAAAAATTATCCCAATTTAAAGGCAATTCTATCCTTGGGGGCTGGAGTAGACCATATTATTAGTGATGCTGAGCTGCCTGAAGGGATTCCTATAGTTCGCCTAGTTGATAAAAAATTAACTCATGAAATGTGCCTCCATGCACTTCACTGGGTTTTGCATTTTCATAGCGACCAGTATCTTTATAGATCTCAACAACTTAAACGCCAGTGGATTCAGCAAAGCTCTATTCAGACAGAGGACCGAACAATTGGCATTATGGGCCTAGGCAATATTGGCATAAGTATTGGTGAATTATTAGTTACTCAAAGTTTTAATGTCATTGGCTGGGGTGCTAATCAAAAATCTTCACTGACAGATATTAAATATTATTATGGTCAGGATCAGCTTTCTGATTTTTTAGGCAGGACGAACATTCTAATTAATGTCCTTCCCTTAACATCGGATACTACCAACATTATTACAAAAAAAGAGCTTAGCCTTCTTCCAAAAAATTCATTTATTATAAATATTGGTAGAGGTGGAATAATTAATGAAAATGATTTATTGACTCTTCTTAGTGACGGACATATTAAAGCAGCTGCTTTGGATGTATTTACTCAAGAACCGTTGCCAGAAAATAATTCACTTTGGGACCATCCCTCAGTTTATATAACGCCACACATTGCAGGCCAAAGTAATCCAAACTCAGCAGGACAAACTATTTCTGAAAACATCCATCGAATTCAAAAAGGAGAATTGCCTTATCCTATATATAGTAAGACTAATGGGTATTAATTCTGATATAAAACTTTGTGATTAACTAAAGGAAGACTGGGTGAGTCTTGTAACCATTATGTTGATATTCACATAATTACGCTATTTATATCAATTCAAGACGAATTGAATTCAACTAAATAAACTATTCTTATATAATATGGCTTTTTGAGACAAATTTTAATGTCTAAAGATACGCTAATTCGAACTACTCCTTTGCACCAAATGCACTTAGATGCTGGAGCAAAGATGGTACCATTTGCTGGGTATGATATGCCTGTAAGTTATCCTCTTGGGATAAAAAAGGAACACAACCACACACGTGAAAAAGCAGGACTTTTTGATGTCTCTCATATGGGACAAATAAGGTTGAGTGGTGAAAATGCAAAAAAAGCACTTGAGTCTATAGTTCCAGTTGATATTATTGATTTACCCTTAATGAAATTGCGCTATGCTTTATTTACAAATAAATCTGGCGGTGTAATGGATGACTTGATGGTTACCAATCTGGGCGATGAAGATTTGTTTTTAGTGGTTAATGCCGGCTGTAAAAATGCTGATTTTGCTCATTTGCAAAGGACAATTGGTGATGACTGTAAAGTAGAGTTTCTTGAAGATGCTGCACTTTTAGCATTACAAGGCCCTTCAGCCCACAAAGTTTTATCTGAGATTGCACCTTCTATTAGTGAAATGATTTTTATGACCGCTAAACAAGTAGTTATAAATGGAATTGAATGCTTGATAACAAGGTCTGGGTATACAGGAGAAGATGGTTTTGAAATTTCATTAGCAGCCAAAGATTCTGAGGAATTAGCAAAACTTTTACTTTCTAACATAGAAGTTGAATGGGTTGGCTTAGGTGCAAGAGACTCTCTTCGTTTAGAAGCTGGATTATCTCTTTATGGACATGAGCTTGATATTCATCATAGTCCTGTTGAGTCTTCATTGGGCTGGGCCTTATCCAAGGTAAGAAGAACTGGTGGAGAAAGAGAAGGTAATTATTTAGGCTTCGAAACTATTATGAGGCACCTGAATGAGGGCTCTGAATTAAAGGTTGTTGGCCTTCAACCAGAAGGAAAAATGCCTGTTCGAGATGGAGCCATGATTGAAGATGAGTTGGGTAATAATGTGGGAAAGGTAACAAGCGGTGGCTTTGGCCCTAGCATAAATAGGCCAATAGCTATAGCAAGGTTAAAAAAGAGTTATATAGAAAAAAATTCCAAGCTTTTTGCATTAGTTAGGGATAAAAAAATTGCAGTTGAGGTTGTAAGTCTGCCATTTGTTAAACAGAACTATTACAGAGGTTAAATATTAATATGAGGAGCAGTAATGAGTATTAAATTTTCAGAAGATCATGAATGGATTCAATCGCAAGGAGATGATCTAGTAGTTATTGGGATAACAGATTTTGCCCAAGAGCAATTAGGGGATCTTGTTTATGTTGAGTTACCAGAAGTTGGGGATGAGTGTAGCCGCGGAGAGAATATTTCCGTAATTGAGTCAGTTAAAGCTGCTTCAGATCTTGTTGCACCAGTTTCTGGAACTATTGTTGAAGTTAACAGTCGTTTAGAAGATGAGCCAGAACTTGTCACTGAAGATTCTATGGGCGAAGGTTGGTTTATCAAGGTGAAATTATCAAGTCCTGAAGAATTAGAAGAGTTAATGGATGAGGTCGCGTACAACAGTTTTATTGAAGAATAAGGAAAGAGTTTAATGGCTAAAAAAATTGAAGATTTATTAAATAATGATGCCTTTACTACTAGGCATATTGGTTCTTCAACTGAGCAGAAAAATCAGATGCTTGATTACCTTGGTTTTGACAACTTAGATAAGTTAATTGATGAGATTGTGCCAGATGTTATTCGTCGTAAAAAGCCGATGAATATAGCTAAAGGTATGTCGGAGTTGGCAGCCCTTAAAAAATTAAGAAATCTAGCTAGAATGAATATTCGTTATAAGTCATTCATTGGCCAGGGTTATTACAATGCAATTACACCACCAGTAATTCAGCGAAATGTCCAAGAAAATCCTTCTTGGTACACTGCGTATACTCCTTATCAGCCAGAAATATCTCAAGGCCGGTTAGAGGCATTAATGAATTTTCAAACAATGGTCTCAGACTTAACAGGGATGGATTTAGCAAATGCATCAATGCTAGATGAGGCAACTGCTTGCGCAGAAGCTATGACTTTATGTCATCGAGTTAGTAAATCTAAGAGTAATATCTTTTTTGTAGCTAATGATTGTTTTATTCAAAATATTGAAGTAATTAAAACTCGAGCTGAGCCACTAAATATTGAGGTCGTTGTTGGTGACCCTCTGACTGATCTAAAAGAGCTTGATTGTTTTGGAGTGTTATTGCAATATCCTAATACTTATGGCGGCTATAGTGATTACTCAAGCTTAATAGAATTAGTTCATCAAAAAAAAGCTCTCGTTGCAGTTAGTGCAGACTTACTTTCTTTAACACTTTTAAAGCCACCTGGTGAAATGGGTGCAGACATAGTGGTTGGTAATACTCAAAGATTTGGAGTGCCAATTGGTTATGGTGGTCCACATGCTGCCTTCATGTCTATCAGTGACAAATACAAAAGGTCTATGCCTGGGCGTATTATTGGAGCATCGGTTGATACTAAAGGGAGGCTTGCTTATAGACTTGCGCTTCAGACTAGAGAGCAACACATTCGCCGTGAAAAAGCGACAAGTAATATTTGTACTGCTCAAGCTCTTTTAGCAATTATGGCAAGCATGTATGCTGTTTATCATGGACCAGAGGGACTTAAAAATATCGCTGATCGAATTTTTCGCTACTCAAGTGTTTTTGCTGACGGGATGTCAGAAATGGGATTTCGTATTTTAAATGAGACATTTTTTGATACATTAACTATAGAAGTTGAGAACTCTGATGCAGTAGTTATGCAAGCTGAAAAGAATGGATACAACATAAATGTTTTTAGTAAGACACTCGTTTCAGTTTCATTTGATGAGCTGAGTGCTCCTGAGGATATAGAGTGCTTATGGAAAATATTTAATACAGAATCTGGCCTAAATACTCAAATTATATTTGAAAAAAATAAGATTCAAATTCATAAAAGTCTTAAAAGAAAATCAAGCTTCTTGACACATGATGTTTTTAATACCTATCGATCAGAAACAAATATGATGCGCTATATTAGGTATTTGGGGGATAAGGACATTGCACTTGATCGCTCAATGATTCCTCTTGGTTCATGCACAATGAAGCTTAATGCTGCAGCAGAATTAATACCAGTATCTTGGCCAGAATTTTCTCAGATCCATCCAGCAGTTCCAATGAATCAAGTCATAGGTTATCAGGAGATGATTAGTGAGCTTGAAGAAATGCTTTGTGAGGCAACAGGTTATGCTGCAATATCACTGCAACCAAATTCAGGAGCCCAGGGTGAGTATGCAGGATTAATTGCAATTCGTGCTTATCACCGAAGTAGAGGTGAAGAAAACAGAAATATTTGTCTAATCCCATCTTCTGCCCATGGCACTAATCCAGCATCTGCACAAATGGCTGGTATGAAGGTAATCGTAATTGATAGTGCAGAGGATGGCAATATTGATCTTTTAGATTTAAAAGCAAAAGCAAAAGAGCATGCCAATAATTTAGCTGCAATAATGATTACATATCCTTCTACTCATGGAGTATTTGAAAAGGATGTAAAAGAGGTTTGTGAAATTGTTCATAATGCTGGAGGCCAGGTTTATATTGATGGTGCCAATATGAACGCAATGGTTGGTGTTTCTGCTCCAGGTGAATTTGGAGGCGACGTATCACACCTTAATTTACATAAAACATTTGCTATTCCTCATGGTGGCGGCGGTCCTGGAGTTGGGCCTATTGGCGTTAAAGAGCATTTAGTACACTTTTTACCAACAACGCCATTAAATAATACAGATGTTGGAAGTATTTCTGGGGCCCCATGGGGTTCTGGCAGTATTTTGCCTATCAGTTGGATGTATATTGCAATGCTTGGTAAAGAAGGCCTTTATGCTTCTACATGCAATGCAATTTTAAATGCAAACTATATATCAAAGAGACTTGAAGAACACTATCCAATACTTTATAGTGATGAAAATGGTAGGATTGCCCATGAGTGTATTATTGATATTAGGCCCATTAAAGACACAGTTGGTATAAGTGTAGATGATGTAGCTAAGCGACTCATTGATTACGGTTTTCATGCCCCAACTATGTCATTTCCAGTTGCTGGAACGTTGATGATTGAACCAACAGAGTCTGAGTCATTGGATGAGCTTGATCGATTTTGTGATGCTATGATACAAATCAGAAAAGAGATACTAAAAGTTGAGTCTGAAGAATACTCTACAGAAGATAACCCGCTAATTAATTCTCCACATACTCTAGAAATGGTAACATCTACTGAATGGAATTTTTCATACTCCAGGGAAGAGGCAGCATATCCTGTCGAAAGTTTAAGGCGAGTTAAATACTGGCCGCCAGTTTCGCGAGTGGATAATGTCTATGGTGATAAGAACTTAATTTGTTCTTGTCCAAGTGTAGAAGATTATAAATAAAAATTTTATGACATCATTTTTGATTAGTGTTTTAGGTGACGATAAACCTGGGCTTATTGACGGTCTTTCAAAGATTATTGTGGCCAATAACGGTGACTGGATTGAGAGCAACATGTCCAGTTTTGAAGGAAAGTTTGCAGGGATTCTAAAGGTTAATGTGCCATCAAAGAATGCTGCTCAATTAAGTAAAGAGTTGGTTTCATCGTCTTTAGGGTTGCAAATAGCGTGCGAAGAAACTTCTCCATTAAAACAAGTCAATGTAAAGAGTTATAACATTGAACTTATTGGTCAAAACCATGTCGGTATTATCAATAAACTGTCTCATGTTCTAGCAGATGATTTGCAAGCAAATGTAGAAGAGTTAAAGACCGAGATAATTGATGCGTCGATGTCTGGTGAACAGCTTTTCAAAGCACAAATTACTCTTCATTTACCAGTCTCCCTTGACGAAAACCTTATCAGGGACAAGCTTGAGCTAATTGCAGATGAGATGATGGTAGAGATATATTCTTACGAAAGTTAGGACGGTTTAACTAATAAGAGTTATTATTTCTTTTGATCTAGAAACTTCCATAAGCAATAAATGGACCATTTCTGTAACTAGGTTTTCCATAGTTAAACGGTTTATTATTTGGAAGCTTAACTGACCCACCTGCACATCGTAATACAGCATCCCCAGCAGCAGTATCCCATTCCATAGTTGGTCCAAATCGAGGGTAAACATCAGCTTCGCCGCAAGCAACTAAACAAAATTTCAATGAAGAGCCAATAGATGTCGTATTCTTAATTTTATGATCATTTAACCAAGTATTTGTCAACTCATCACGATGAGAAACACTTGCTACAGCAACAGCTCCAGATTGAGGTATCGCTCGAATAGTGATAGGCTTAATTAAGCCATTTGATTCTTCGAAAGCACCTGAAGAAACTGAAGCAAAAAACATTCGATTGAGTGCAGGTGCATATACAACACCCAATGTTGGAATGCCATTTTCAATAAGTCCAATATTTACGGTAAATGAACCTAGTCCATCTTTTTTCAGGAATTCTTTAGTGCCATCAAGCGGGTCAATAAGAAAAAACTGTTCAGTAGCTTTTGCGCCATGGCTGCTAGAATTTTCTTCTGAAATTATGAGAATTTCTGGGACGATTTCTTTAAGTTTATTGAGAATTACATGCTCGGCAGCTTGATCTGCAAGGGTTACGGGTGACCCATCTTCTTTGTAGTCGACCTTTATTGAATTGGCATAGATTTTCATAATCTCATTGCCAGCTTCTCGAGCTGCTATCTGCAACTCTTGTAATAGGTAAGAATAATCAATAGTATCCATTTATCTGAGTTTTAGAGCTTTATTAAAACTACTAAGTAATAATATTATGCTCTGGTCCAAATGGAAATTTAGTTATGTCATAGGCGCTATCTTCAGTTAATACCATAACGTCATGCTCACGGTAACCACCAGCACCTGGCTGACTTCCTGGAATCATAATCATTGGCTCCATAGAAACAACCATATTTTTTTGCAGCACTGTATCTATATCCTCTCTTAGCTCAACTCCAGCTTCACGGCCATAGTAGTGAGACAAAACTCCAAATGAATGACCATATCCAAAAGTTCTACTTTCAAGTAAGCCATACTCTTCAAAAATTTTATTAAGTTCAAGTGCGATGTCTTTGCATGCAACTCCTGGCTTGATAAGTTTCATTCCTTCCTCATGTACCTTTACATTAATTTCCCACAATCTCAGGGATTCATCATCAACATGATCATAAAATAATGTTCTTTCGAGTGCAACATAGTAGCCTGCAATCATTGAAAAACAATTAAGACTAAGAATATCACCTTTTTGAACTTTCCTAGTAGTCACGGGGTTGTGCGCGCCATCAGTATTAATGCCAGATTGAAACCAAGTCCAAGTATCCATTAGTTCTGAGTTTGGAAAGCGCTTAGCAATCTCTCTAACCATGGCTTGTGTTGAATGAAGAGCTACCTCATGTTCTGGCGCACCTTCTTTAATCGCCTCCACTAGTGCTGCGCCACCTATATCACAAACATTTGCCCCCTGAATAATATGAGCAATTTCTTCATCTGATTTGATAGAGCGCATCTTCATGCAATCAACTGAAATATCAATAAAGTTTGATTTGTTAAATGCAGCTTGAAGCTTATCTAAGCGTTCTTTAGTTATATGATCATACTCTATGCCAATTTTATCGCCATTACTTACGAGCTGCTGCAGGGCATAAAAGAAGCTATCTTTTTGCCAGTCTGTGTAGACTAAGTTTTCACCAAAAGTTCGGCGCCAAGGTTGACCACCATCAATATTTGCAGTTACTGTTGTTGCTTTATCCTGAGTCACAACAAGCGCGTAAGGTCTCCCAAAAGAACAATAGAGGAAGTCACTGTAATAATTAATACTATGAATAGATGTAAAAATTACACTATCAATATTATTTTGTACCATATGACTTCTAAGGCGTTCTTGACGGTTTTGGAATTCCTTATCACTGAATGTATGAACTATATTGTCACCATTTGGTATAAGTATTGTTCTTGGCATATTCATAGCGACTCCTGTGCATGAGTTAATTTGTGCGGATGTTAATCAATTACCTTTAGTATAGCAAGCTTTTTTAATAGATATTTTTTTAGTTTCTTTCAAAAGAAGTTAGCGCCATGATCTAAAACTTTAATCTCATTGCGGTTTATTTAAAACTGTTTCACGTATGAATGTATAAAATCCTGAAGCTACAACAATTGTTGCTCCAATCAGGGTAAGGCTATCTGGTCTCTCCCCAAGAATTATGATTGCAAGAAGCATTGCAAATACTATTCTTGAATATCGAAATGGGGATATAACTGACATTTCGCCAATCCGAGAAGAAATAACAAGTGAATAATAAGCAATTACTCCAAAGGTAGACGCTCCAATAAAATAAATCATTTGATTTGATGTTGGAATTATCATTGGTGAGTTGAATGGAATAATCAAAATACCTGAAATCCCAAAAGCTATAAAGGCATATAAGGCAATCGTTACCGAGGGAAGGTCAACCTTCATTGCGCGAGTAGCTAGATCTCTGGCAGCTAAAAATAAAGATCCAAGCAGTGCAAAGATTGATGCTGGCATAAAACCTTCAAAGCCAGGACGCACAATCAGTAACACACCCATGAAGCCAATAAATACTGCAGTCCAGCGCCTCCATCCTACTTTTTCCCTAAAAAATATGACAGCTCCAATGGTTACTAGTAATGGCGTTATTTGTAGGATTGCTGTGGCAGATGAAAGTGGCGTTAAGGCAATTGCTGTAACAAAAAATACCGCTCCCAGAAGCTCACAAATTGTGCGAATTATTACATGCTTATTTAATAACTCTTTATGAAAAATTGGCGCACGCTGAAGAAGTGCAATAATTAGAAAGACTATGCTTCCAGTAAAACCAAGAATTATTATTACTTCTGATATTGGAAAATAAGCCGATAGCATTTTGATAAATAAATCTTCAAATGCAAACCCTGCCATAGCAAGAATCATGAATAAAATACCTCTCAAGTTTTCCATGATTTTTCTTTGATCCATAGGGCTAAAGTTGAATTTTAACTGCTACTATGATTTGAATCTACTTATTTTTTTGAACAAATAATATAAGTAGGCTAAATGTTTCAACTTGGCACATAAAAAAATGATTGACAGATATATATTTTAAGAACACAATGCGCAAATAATTAATGTCAATCATTATGTTTAATAGGGGTTTCATGCAGAATAGATATTTCCTTGGATTTGTATTAGTAGTTGTCAGTGGAATCATTTGGAGCTTTGGGGCTCCACTTGTTCGCCTTCTAGAAGATGCTGAAAACTATAGGCTTCAATATCTACTTTATAGAGGCTTAATAATTACATCAGTGATACTTATTTTTGTTGCTCTTAGAGAGGGAAAAAACTTTTTTAATACGTTCAAGAGGATCGATTCTTGGAGCTTAGTTGGAGGCGTAGTAATGTCAATTACATTTTTTGGTTGGATTTATGCACTAACAACCACCACAGTAGCAATTACCTTATTAATGCTTGCCTTGTCTCCAGTTCTTTCTGCATTTTTAGGCTACCTTATTTTAGGTGAAAGGCTAAGTCGTATCACTTTCATAAACATGTTGATTGTTGCTGCTGGAATTACAATTATGGTTTGGGATACTGAAAAATCAACTACATTATTAGGCGTTACTTATGGTTTCTTTGTAGCTTTGGGCTTTGCAATATACACAATTACAATTCGAAAAAATCCCGAAGTGCCTAAATTATTAACGCCTGCGCTTGCTGGCTTTTTTTGCATGTTATGGGCAACAGTTTTCATCCTAGTAAGTGGAGGCAATTTTGAAATGGCTCCAATCAATATTGGAATAAGCATGATGCATGGTTTAGTGGTTGGCCTTGGCCTTATATTATATGGCTTAGGGGCAAAATATTTGCCTAGTGGTGAGCTTGTAATGCTTTCATTGCTTGAGGTGGTTTTGGGTATTTTTTGGGCATGGCTTCCAATATTTGGCATTAACGAGGTTCCGAGTACAAATACTTTAATTGGTGGTTGCGCTATATTTATGGCAATTATTTTTCAGGGAATGAATGCTAGAAAAAAACATATAATTCCTATGCCTTAGGGTAATTTTTTTAATTGGGTTTTAAAAACAGTTTGTTTTTCTTTTGTTATTTATACAACCTTATAAGGCAATGATAAAATTGTAAATAATTATTTAAATATTGAGTTGAAGTAAGATGAGTGAATTAATTTTTCCTAATATAAATATTGAAAATCTTGATCGATGGGTGGGAGACCTTTCACCTCTAGAGTGTATTGAGATTAAAAATGAAACTCACAATGTTAAGAGTTTTACTTTTAAATCCAAGAAGGATGCATGGTTTCAGTTTTTGCCAGGACAGCATACAACTCTATTTTTAAATATAGATGGTATTGAGGTAATGAGAACTTATACCATTGCTTCCAGTCCAACGAGACCCCACACTATTACCATTACCAATAAAAGGATGCAAGATGGGGTCGTTACAAACTGGATGCATGACAGTTTGAAGGTTGGTGATTGCATTGATGCCCTTAATATTGGAGGGTCTTTTAGTGTTGCCCTTGACCAGCCTAGGCCCAAAATTTTACTCATGTCAGGTGGAAGTGGTATTACCCCAATGCTCTCAATGACAAGATATTTTATTGATTTATCTATAAATGTTGATTTAGTCTTTATCCATAATGCACAATCTCCCAAAGACCTAATTTCAAAAGAAGAGCTTGAGTTTTATGAGCTCCACCAATCTAATTTTAAAAGACATTTTATATGTGATGCACCAGATTCAAATTGGGAGGGGCCTAGTGGATTTTTGAGTTCTGAAATGCTTTTAGAGCTTGTCCCTGATTTCATTGATAGAGAGGTGTATTGTTGTGGGCCAGAGCCGTATATGCAAAATGCACAAAAGATTTTAAAGCTAAGTGATTTCGATATGTCTGCTTACCATCAAGAGAGCTTTGATATTGAGAGTTCAACTGCGCAAAGCAATATGGCAATTAATCAAGAATTGCCTGAGCATAAAGTTCCAAATAGTGGAATAAATGAATATAATGTCACCCTGTCGAAGAGTGGTGAGGTAGTATCTTGCGGCAGTAATTCGAGTATATTGGTTTCAATACAAAAACAAGGAATTACAGTGCCTTTTGCATGTTCTATGGGGCTATGTGGAACATGCCGTACCAAAATGATAAAAGGTACAGTTGAGATGGATGCTCAGGGCGGACTTTTAAAGTCCCATGAGGAAGAGGGTTACATACTTACTTGTTGTTCTTACCCCACAAGTGACGTAGTTCTTGATTTATAGTTTTATTGTTAGAGCTTAAATTATTATGCAAAAAAAATATTCTTGGTATTCTTTATTAAAGGCTGGATTGGGCAATCAGGAATGGGATCAAGCAATCCCTTTAGTTAAGCCTAAATCTAAGTATGATGTTATTATTATCGGTGGCGGTGGCCACGGTCTTGCAACAGCCTATTATTTAGCTAAGGAGTGCGGCATTACAAATGTTGCGGTTCTTGAAAAAGGCTATATTGGTGGTGGCAATACTGGCAGAAACACAACCATTATTCGTTCAAACTATTTAAGAGATGAGGCTTCTAGTCTTTATGAGCACTCCATGAGGCTTTGGGAGGGGCTTAGTGAAGATCTAAACTTCAATGTTATGTTTAGCCAGAGAGGCGTATACAACCTTGGGCACACTCTTCAAGATATGAGAGATATTGAGCGAAGAGTAAACGCTAATGTGCTTAATGGGGTTGATGCTGTAGTGGTTGACCATAAAGAAATAAAAGAACAAATTCCAATTATTAATACCTCTAAAAATGCAAGGTATCCAATTATGGGGGCCTCTTTCCAGGCACGCGCTGGTGTTGCTAGACATGATGGTGTTGCTTGGGGATTTGCTAGGGCTGCTTCAAATCTTGGTGTTGATATTATACAAAATTGTGAGGTTATTGATATTGAGATTGAAGAGGGCAGAGTCAGAGGCGTTAAGACAACACTGGGTGATATCATGGCAGATCGTGTTGGCTGCGTTAGCGCAGGGCACTCTTCGGTTGTGGCAAAAATGGCAGGATTAAGATTGCCAGTTGAAAGCCATCCTTTGCAAGCGTTTGTATCCGAAGCTATGAAACCAATTCTTCATACGGTAGTAATGTCTAATGCTGTTCATGGTTATGTAAGTCAGAGCGATAAGGGCGATTTAGTTATTGGGGCTGGTATCGATGGATACAACTCATATGCTCAAAGAGGCAGTGCAAAGATAGTAGAGCATTGTGCTGCTGCGATACTTGAACTATTTCCAATTTTTTCGAGAGTTCGTATGAACCGTCAATGGGGAGGCATAGTTGATGTTTGTCCAGATGCTTGTCCTGTTATTAGTCCTACAAAAGTTGAAGGGCTTTACTTTAACTGTGGCTGGGGAACTGGAGGCTTTAAAGCGACCCCAGGTTCTGGAAATGTTTTTGCTCACACTATTGCCCAAGATAAGCAGCATGAGTTAGCAGTTCCATTTCATATTGATCGTTTTACAAGTGGAGCTCTTATTGACGAGCACGGTGCAGCAGGAGTTGCACATTAGTTATATATAAAGGTAATATTATGTTTTTGATAGATTGTCCATATTGTAAAGAATCGAGAGATCAAAATGAATTTTCTCCTGCTGGAGAGGCTTTCATTGCCAGACCTCAAAATCCTGAAGAGCTTAGTGATGATGAGTGGGCTGATTATGTATTTTATCGCACTAATCACAAAGGAGATCACTGGGAGCAGTGGGTCCATACTAATGGATGTCGTAAATATTTCTTAGTTAAAAGATCTACGATTAGCCATGAAATTCTTGAGGTTGCGGCTTTTGGAGAGGTAATGAGCGAGAATCCATCATGAGATTAAAGAATCATAAGAGTGACTTTATAGATCAATCTGAAGCTCTAAGCTTTATATTTAATAACAAATCCTATAAGGGGTATAAGGGCGATACCTTAGCTTCTGCATTAATAGCAAATGACGTTCTGTTCTTTGCTAGAAGCTTTAAATATGGACGTAAGCGTGGCTTAATGGGTTCAGGTGTTGAAGAGCCTAACGCACTTGTTTCACTAGAAATTGGAGGGCGCTATACGCCTAATTTGAAGGCAACTGAAGTTATGCTTTATGATGGCTTAAGTGCAGTGAGTTCTAGTAATCCAAATTCAATTGATTTTCGCGCTTTAATTAAACCATTGCATCGATTTATGCCAGCAGGTTTTTATTATAAAACCTTTATAAAGCAAAAGGTTTGGGCAATGGTTGAAGATAGCCTAAGATCACTTGCAGGCTTTTCAAAAGCACCTACTGAAAAAGATGAGGATGTTTATGATCATGTTTTTCATCATACTGAGGTCCTTGTTGTTGGAGGTGGCGTAGCAGGAATAACTGCTGCATTAGAAATTCTCAATAACTCTAAAACAACAAGGGTTATATTGGTTGATGAGCGAGCGCATTTAGGTGGGGAGTTATTTAATGAATTTAAAAGTGATGATAATGCCATTAGTTGGCATCATGATAATCTTAATAAGTTACTTGAATTTAAAAATGTAGATAATAGTCGTTTGAAATTACTCTCCCGATCAACAGCCTATGCTTGGTATGACCATAACTATATAGAGGTATTGCAAACTAATGCTACTGGTGAGTCATTAATATCAGAAGGTACACAATCTGCTCGAAAAGTGCTTCATAAAATAAGAGCTAAAGAAGTTATATTGGCAACTGGTGCTCATGAGCGCCCCATGTTATTTGAAACGAATGATTTGGCAAATATAATGTTGAGTCAGTCTGTTAGGCGTTATCTTAATGAGTTTGGTGTAATCTCGGGCAAAAATGTTATTTTGTATGGCAATAATGACAGCATCTACAGCACAGCAATTGACATCAATAATAATGATATTAACTGTCAGGTCATTGATATTAGACCATATGGTGGTGAGAGTGAAACCGTTTTAAAGGCAAAAAAATTAGGCATTGAAGTTCTCCAGGGTTATGCTGTACTAAAAGCACACGGAACAAATCTTGTAAAAGGTATTGAGGTTTCTACGGTTGAAATGCAAGGCAAGAAGTGGAGGCTTACCGGTCCTTCAAAAAGATTAAATTGTGACTTATTGGCAACATCAGGTGGCTTTAATCCTGTGGTCCACCTTGACTGTCATTGTGGTGCAAAAACTTTTTTTGATGAAGATTCCCAAGCTTTTTTGCCACAAAAGGAGCGAAAAAATAGACAAGTGTGTGGCTCAATTAGTGCCATTGGATTTTGGAAGGATGCTGTAATTGATGCAAAAAATAAAGCTCAATTGACTCTTTTATCTTTGGAAGAAATTAAGAAATCTACTCAAGATAGCATGAGTGAAAATTATTTAGATTACTACAATGCAAGTCAATTTTTTGTGCCAATAGAAATTTTGAATAGGCCAAAAGTGTTTATTGATATGCAAAATGATGTGACTACTTTAGACGTTGCTCTGGCAATTAGGGAGGGGTATCGCTCGATTGAACACATTAAGCGTTACACTGCTATGGGATTTGGAACTGATCAAGGTAAAACTGGTAATATCAATGGTATTGCTGTTGCAGCCCAGTTCCTAGATGTTCCTTTGTCTGAAGTTGGAACAACTACATTTCGTCCAGCTTATACTGGAGTTGATTTTGGCGCTATGGCAGGCAGGGAAGTGGGAGGTTTTTTTGACCCCCAACGGTATACAACAATCCACGACTCTCATTTAGAAAGTGGAGCAGAGTTCGAGGTTGTAGGCCAGTGGTACCGACCTTGGTATTATCCAAAGGGTGGAGAAGATATTCATCAAGCAGTTAATAGAGAGTGTCTTGCTGTTAGAACTTCACTTGGAATGATGGATGCATCAACTCTTGGAAAAATTGATGTTCAAGGGAAAGATGCTAGAGAATTTTTATCCAGAGTTTATACCAATGCTTGGATGAAGCTTGCTCCAGGAAGCTGTCGTTATGGGCTTATGTGTAATGAGAAAGGAATGATCATTGATGATGGAGTTTCAACCTGTATCAATGATGATCATTTTATTATGACTACTACAACCGGGGGTGCTGCAAGCGTTTACTCTGCTCTAGAGATGTGGCTACAAACCGAGTGGAGTGATTTAGATGTTCACCTTAGTAGTGTTACAGACCAATTTGCAACCGTCGCAGTTGTTGGGCCCAATGCTCGTAACTTGATGAAAGTTCTATGCCAAGATATTGACTTTGAGCGTGATAATTTTAAATTTATGCAGTGGCGACCTGGAACAGTATGTGGTGTAAAAGCAAGGATTATGAGGATTAGTTTTTCTGGCGAACTTGCTTATGAAATTAATATTGAAGCTAATTATGGTCGGTATATTTGGGATGAGGTTGCATTGGCTGGAAAGCCATGGAATATAACGCCTTATGGAACTGAATCAATGCACGTACTTCGCGCGGAGAAAGGTTATATTATTGTTGGTCAAGACACTGATGGTTCAATGACGCCAATGGATGTCAATATGAAGTGGATCCTTGCAAAAGATAAACCTTTTTCTTACATTGGCCGTCGTTCTTTTAGTATTTCTGCACTCAATACTGATGATCGCTTTCAACTAGTAGGTCTATTAACAAAAGATGCCCATGTTGTTCTTCCAGAAGGTTCTCACATAATTAATAATAAAGGAAGTTCCATAGGTTATGTGACCTCAAGTTATTTCAGCCCCATACTTAGAAGGTCAATTGCAATGGCCCAACTTAAGGGTGGCCTTTCAAAAATGACTGAAATAGTATTAGTTAAAATTGTTCAAGAGAAACAAGGTTTAAAGGAAATCCCTTGTGAAGTTTCTAGTAGTGTTTTTTATGATATTAAAGGTGAAAAGGTGGATGGTAATGAGTAGTTTAGTAGAAAACAATATTCCGGAATTTAGAACAACTTTTCAACCTGTTTTGAATCAGGATGGTTTTCTTATTAATCAGGATGACCTAGTTTGCCGTGAGATTATAGATTTATCTTTAATGGTTATAAGAACATCAAAAGATCATAAAAAAAATGCTAATAGTATTAAAGACATTTTTAATGCAGAGTCACCTAAATCTTTATCTGTAAGCCTCAATGACAATGGCGATAGTTTTCTATGGATAAGTCCAGATGAAATTTGGTTGCTGCATCATAGAAATAACAAAGATCAACTTCTTGAAAAGTTTAAATCACTCCCTAAAGGAATGTCAACGACAGACAGTTCTGGAGCTTATGGTATTCTGGAGTTTTCAGGAAATAATGTAGACACCTTATTGTCTAGATGGATGAGTTATGATTTAGAGGGCTCCTTGACTATAGGTAAAGTTGTATCAACTACTTGTGGGCAAGCGCCAGTTTGTATTTATCGAAATATTGAGGGAAATTTGTTGATGATGGTTAGACATTCTTTCTCTCATTATGTTGCTGGATTATTAAAGGATAGTGCAAAAAGAATATAAGGAAGAATAATTTATTATGAAAAAGGTTAGCTTTAAAAGTATGGAGAATGGAACTGCTGAAGAGTATGCTTTTCTAAATGACCTTGAAGATGAATTTAATTTAGAGCTTCCAAAGCGATTGATTGCTTCACTGAGGTCACTTAATTCAAGTCTTTCTGGTTATCAAATTAGTAGGCTTGAGCATAGTTTACAGGGTGCTACAAGAGCCCACTTTGCCGGGGAAGATTTGGAAATAGTAATAGCGATTTTATTTCATGATATAGGAGATGGTCTAGCTCCATATTCACATTCAGAAATGGCAGCAGCAATCCTTCGACCTTTTGTATCAGAGAAGACTTATTGGATTGTAAAACACCATGGTGTCTTTCAGATGTACTACTATGCACATCATTCAGGTGGAGATAGAAATGCTAGAGAATTATTTATTAATAGTCCTTGGTATCAAGATGCTATAAAGTTTTGTCATGAATATGATCAGAATTGTTTTGATCCAAATTATGAGACAAAGCCTCTAGAATTTTTTATTCCTATGATTAATGATTTTTTTTCAAGTCCCAAGTTCAATGAGCCTGAAAAACTTGTATGATAACTAATTCAAATTAATTTAATAAAATGAATACTTTTTTACTTCAGCTTCTACCAAGACAAATACACTTAATTATTTTTATACTAGTAGGGTCATTGCTTGGTTATGCAGCTTATAGTATGAAAGTTCTAGGTCTAGAGGCTTGCACGCTATGCATAACCCAGCAGTTTTTTTATTGCTTGATTGGTGTTAGTTCATTTGTAGCTTTTTTGCATAATCCACATATTCGAGCCAGCAAACTGTATTCTTTTTTTATAGCTCTTTTTGCTATTGCTGGTGTATGGATTTCTGGTCGCCAGGTTTGGTTGCAAGGACTTCCCGAAGATGAGGTTCCACTTTGTGGTCCTCCGCTTGAATACATTATCGATGTGTTTCCATTTGCCGATGTTTTAAATGCGTTATTTATGGGTGATGGTAATTGTGCTGAAATACCATGGCAATTTTTAGGTTTGAGTATGGCAGGCTGGTCCTTAATCTTTTTTATAGCTATTGTCGCTCTTAGCCTTTTTGCTCTATTAAGGACAAATTTTTCAAATTAAATTTCAAAGTTAGTTCACAATTTCCAAAATAATTAATTCTGTGGTAAGATAATATTTCGATAGAAAACAGAAGTATTTGAATATTTGACTGATTTTAAAAAAACAGTAGACAAACTATTTAATTCCGCTGATATTCAAATCAATGGGCCACGCTCGTGGGACCCTCAAATTAATAATGATTTATTTTATGCTCGCGTTTTAAGTGGAGGGTCTTTAGCGCTTGGTGAGAGCTATATGGATGGATGGTGGGATTGTGAATCATTAGATCAATTCGGAGATAAGCTGCTGAGTGCACGAATAGATAAGCAAGTCAAAATAACCAACCCTTATTTTTTAATGAATGTAGTTAGAGCCTACTTATTCAATGCCCAAACAACAAAAAGAGCTTATATAGTTGGAACAGAGCATTATGATATTGGCAATCATTTATTTTCATTAATGCTCGATGAAAGAATGAATTACTCATGTGGTTATTGGAGGATGGCAGAGAATTTGGAGCAAGCTCAAATCAATAAATTAGATTTAATTTGCAGAAAACTTCACCTTAAGCCTGGGATGAGTGTTCTGGAAATTGGTTGTGGATGGGGTAGTTTTGCAAAATATGCCGCTGAAAATTATGGAGTAAGTGTGCATGGGGTAACTATCTCAAAAGAACAAGTAAATTATGCAAAAAAATCTTGCGATGGCCTTGATGTATCGTTCGAATTAAAGGATTACCGTGAGCTTAAAAAAAAATATGATTGTATAGTGTCAATAGGAATGTTTGAACATGTGGGATATAAAAACTATAAAAATTACATGAAAGTTGTAAACAGATGCTTAAAGGATGATGGGTTGTTTTTATTACACACTATTGGAAGAAACAACCCAGGGCGTGCAACGGATCCATGGATTAATAAGTATATTTTTCCAAATGGAATGTCTCCCTCTTCCAGTCAAATTTGCAAATCTATCGAAGGCTTATTTGTTATAGAGGATTGGCATAATTTTGGACAAGATTATGATCCAACATTAATGGCATGGAATGAAAAGTTTCAAAAAAACTTTGATAAATTAACTGAATTATATGATGAAAGATTTAAGAGGATGTGGGAGTACTATTTGCTAATGTGTGCAGCTTCTTTTCGCTCTAGAAAAAACCACTTATGGCAGTTTGTGCTTTCAAAAAAGGGCTTAAAAGGTGGCTATAATTACAAAAATAATTCTAGACTTAATGACCAAAAAGACCCTCTATCATTGCAATAGAGTTACATCCTGCATCAAAGACACTTTGTTGATTTTCAAAAGTAATTCCCCCTATACCAACAATAGGAATATTAATATTTCTTTTAATATTTTGAATCATTGAGACCGAGCAATAAGCAGCATTTGGTTTAGTTTTAGATTTAAAAACAGCCCCTAAAGCAATATAATTTGCACCATTCTTTTCAGCTTCTACAGCAAGTTCAAGATTATTATGGCATGAAACACCAATAATAAATTTCTTGCCAAGCAGATGTCTTGCAGAAGAAGCATTCACATCATTTTGCCCCAAGTGAACTCCATCAGCACCAATTTTCTTACAAAGGTTAACATCATCATTGACTATAAATAAAGTATTATGTTGTAGGCATAGTTCAAGCAACTGTGTTGCTTCATCTAGCTTATGTTTTTCGTCTTGAGTTTTACGGCGGTATTGGAGAATATTTACTTTATGTTTTTTAATTGCATTCTCAATAAGGGTGATATTCAGGTCTTTGTCTGGGGTTATTGCGTACAGACCTTTTATTCTTTGATTTAGCATATCATGGCTTTTTTCCAAATTAAGAAAATTCAATCATTTATAGTATTTATTATAGCCTTAGTCTTTATTCTATGGATATTTCAAGATAATTTTCTAAAGCTGTCCTTCCTCCAAAAAGTTAATCCACAATTATCATCTATCAATGAGGAGGTTAAAGAAAGTTCCTATCTAGAAAAAATTGATAATTTTCTTCTTAAGGAATATTCAAAAGAACAAGTTCTATTACATACAATACAAGCTGAAACCTATTATAGTTATAAAAACTTACCAGTTAAGATTCTTGAAGTTGAGGTTAAGACATTTAATAATGCTCAAAAAGAAGGAGTTGTATTAACATCAAACCGTGCCAACATTCTTAAAACAGGTGAGATTTTATTTAATGGAGAAGTCAAAATTAATACCAAGACAGGAGCCCTGCATGAGCTCGGTACTGAGTCATTAATAGTTCTCAGTGATAATGGTCAAATTAAAAGTAATAAAGAGGTGACATATTTGGGTGAAACTTCAAAAATTATTGCACAGGGAATGGAGATGAGTATTGATAGTGATACAATGTATTTAAAAGGCATTGTTCAAATTATTGAAGACTCAGGAGCGATAGTGGACACAAAAAACTTATTTATTAGTCATGATGCAGGTGAAAAAATATATAAAAGTAAAGAGAAAACAGTTTATCGCTCTAAAGATATTATTGTTAATTCAGAAGATGGAATTGATATGGATATGAATATAAAACTAATCAATCTGTTAGGAAAAGTTGAGGTTGTGATTGAATCTGGAGGTATTCTTAAGAGCTCTAATGTTGTAATTGATCAATCCAATGATGGTGAAGTTTTAAAATCTAACTCATCATCTCACTTTAAATCAAATATTGTTGACATCAAGGCAAAAAAAATGCATTATGATGCTGTTACAAAAAAACTTGAATTAATGAATAGGGTTCTGGCTGTTTATGAATAAAATTATTTTATTAATTGCCATCTTTTTTACGACGTTTGCTTTTGCTCTCTCAGAGGATGCAAAGCAACCCATTGAAATTGAAGCTGAATCTGTAATAGTTGATGAGGCATCTGGCTTTAATGAATTTAGTGGAAATGCTGAAGTTAGGCAGGGTTCACTTTTGATGACTGCAGAACTTATCCAGGTTCAAACTAATACAGATGGTGTTGAAACAATGAAAGCAACTGGTTCAGTTGAGAAGCCTGCTAAGTATATTCAAAGTCAAGAAAATCAGGTACGCTTAATAGAGGCAACTGCAACATTAATCACCTATGATGTGAATGAAGGTATGATTTTTTTGGTTGGGAATGCCTTCTTAATTCAAGGATTTGACTCGTTTAGTGGTGATAAATTAACCTATGATATTAATAACGATAAAGTTATTGTTAAAGGTTCAGAGGATGGGACTAAAAGAGTAAAGTTTAAAATCGATCTTTAAAGAATTATAATTTAACTAATGAGAGCTGATGTAATCCTATCTTTGACCTCATCAAGTGAACCTACGCCACTTATAGCGATAAACTTTGAGCCTGAAGCAGCAATTTTTGCATCATCACGATAGTATTTAACAAGAGGTTCAGTTTGTTTGTGGTAAATTTTTAAACGTCCTCTAACAATAGTTTCATCATCATCAACACGCTGAATTAAATCTTCACCAGTTAAGTTGTCCCTGCCTTCTAATGTTGGTGGGTTGAAGGCAATATGATATGTTCTTCCTGAAGGTAAATGAACGCGGCGACCAGACATTCTTACTACTATGTCATCATCTGGAACTTTAACCTCAACAACATAGTCAATCTTAATCCCTTGTAATTTTAGAGCATCAGCCTGATTGATGGTTCTAGGAAATCCGTCAAGTAAATACCCATTACTACAATCTTTTGACTGAACTCTTTCTTTAACCAAAGCAATAATTATCTTATCAGGGACAAGGTTTCCTGCATCTATAGTTTTTTTTGCTTCGAGTCCAATAGAATTTCCTGCATTTACTGCTGCCCGCAGCATGTCACCCGTAGAAATCTGGGGGATATTAAATTTTTCACAGATATGAGCTGCTTGGGTGCCTTTTCCAGCACCAGGCGGCCCTAATAAAATAACATTCATATGGACACTTTGTAGTTAAACTTCAAAAGGCGGTAATTTTTTCTTAACTTTTGATTTTTGCATTACGACATAATCGGGTAACCCATTATTATACGGTGGATAGTTCTCACCTTCAATAAGTGGAAGCAAATATTCACGACATGATTTAGTAATTGAAAACCCATCTTCTGAAATATAGTTTTCTGGCATCATTTTTTCGACATTAGCAATGTCTTTTAATTCACCGTAACCTATTTCCCATTTATATGGGTTATTAGATAACCTGACAATTGAGGGCATAATGGAGTTCTTACCATCTAGTGCCATTTCAACTGCAGCCTTGCCAAGAGCATAAGCTTGTTCCACATCTGAATTTGAGGCTAAGTGACGGGCTGATCGCTGAAGATAGTCTGCTACTGCCCAGTGGAATTTATAACCTAAGGCTTTTTTTACTATATTTGCAACAACTGGCGCTGCGCCGCCTAATTGAGCATGTCCAAAGTCATCACGTGTTCCTTGCTCAGCTAAAAATTTTCCATCAGGCCATTTTGTTCCTTCTGAAACGACAATAGTGCAGTAGCCAAACTCTTTCACATTTTTATCTACTTTTTCTAGGAATTTCCCTTCATTGAAGTCAATTTCTGGAAAAAGAATTACAACGGGTATTGACGAGTCAACAAGCCCCCCAGCTGCTGCTATCCATCCAGCATGACGCCCCATAACCTCAAGTACAAAAATCTTTGTTGACGTAGCAGCCATTGATGCGACATCAAAACTGGCCTCCATCGTAGAGACTGCAATATACTTAGCTACCGAGCCAAAACCAGGGCAATTATCTGTAACAGGAAGGTCGTTATCAACAGTTTTAGGAATATGAATCGCTTGAATCGGATACCCCATGCTTTCTGAGAGCTGAGATACCTTTAGGCAGGTATCTGCCGAGTCTCCGCCACCATTATAAAAAAAATAACCAATGTTATGGGCCTTAAAAACCTCAATTAAGCGTTCATATTCAGCTCTATTTGCTTCAAGAGACTTCATTTTATAGCGACAAGATCCAAACGCACCTGAAGGAGTATGAGTTAGTGCTGCTATATCTGCATCAGTTTCAACTGACGTATCAATCAAATTCTCAGTTAAGGCTCCAATTATTCCATTCTCACCTGCATATACAGTTCCAATTTTATCTGGGTGTTTACGAGCTGTTTCAATAACGCCACAAGCAGAAGCATTTATTACTGCTGTGACTCCTCCAGATTGAGCATAAAAAGCATTTTTCATAATATTTTATTGTTAGTTTGTAGTTAAAATAAAAAGGAGATAAGTTTAAGGGCACTGCTCTAATCAGCCCACATATAAATTTCTCTTCAAACTTCATAGAAGTATATCATTTGAAGTAAATATAGCCTTCAATAATTCTATAGTGCAGTTTAATTATATTAATATTAAGTACTCTTAAAGAAATATAATTTTATAGAGGGTAAATTAAGATTTTGTGTCAATTTGTTTCATTAATAATTTGCAAGTTGCTAATAATACTTTCTATGGCATTACTTCAAGAAAACTCTCAATATTTATAAAGCCAGGAACTATTTTTTTATCAAGCATACTACTTGGTTTATTTATTGCGATTATATTCTTAATTTTAAATTTGGAAGCTGACTCTAGGACATCTAGTGAGTCATCAAAAAAAATTGTTCTTTCATTGTCAAATTGAATGACATTAGTCAATTGCTCCCAAAATTGTTGCTCCTGCTTTATAACTCCAAAATCATGTGAAGAGATAATTTTATCAAAGTAGCCTTCCAGCTTTGACATTTGCATTTTTAGCGCAATACCTTTTCGATGAGCATTAGTTACTAAGTAAATACGTTTTTCTTTCGATCTTGCTGTAATAAGGAAATTTAGAACATGATTATGAACTTGAATTAAGTGAGCAACATCACCTTTTAATTTCATGATATCGAAATCCAGTTTTTCTTCCCAATAGTCTAGACAATACCAAGTTAATTTGCCTTCTTGAGAGTCAAGCATTGAAATTATTATATTTTTTGAATCCTCAAAGCTAGTATTGTGCTTTTCAGAATAAACTTTTGGAAGGTATTTAAGCCAAAAATGCAGATCGAAGTTTAAATCTAAGAGCGTCCCATCTAGATCTAGCAAAATGGTATCAATTTGATGCCAATCAACGTAGGAATTTATTTTATTTTCTTCGCCAGGATGTGCCATCTATGCTATCTTCAAGAATAATACCAAGTGTTAAAAGTTCCTCACGAATCTGATCAGACATTGCAAAGTTTTTTGAGGATCTAGCCTCTTCCCTCTGGTTTATTTTTATGGAAACTTCAGCCTCTGATAGTTCTGAGCCTTGCTGGAGGTAAGCCTCAGAATCATATTCAAGAATACCAAGGTAGTTACCTAATTTTTTTAGTAATTGAGCTAAGGATGCAGCATGCTCAGAATCTTTTGAGCGCTCAATATTTACTTGCTTAGCAATTTCAAATAAAATACTTAATGCAATAGGAGTATTAAAGTCATCATTTAATGCGGCATTAAATCTATCTTCATAATCAAAAGTCTTGCCTACTTGGGCGTCTATTTTTTTATTAGAGGAGAAGCCTTTCATTGCAGTATAAAGTCTTTTTAATGCAGATTTTGCACTTTCAATATTCGTGTCGCTAAAATTTAGTGGGGAGCGATAATGACTACTTATAAGAAAATATCGAAGAGTCTCACCATCATATTTATCTAAAACACCACGAATAGTAAAGAAATTTTTAAGTGACTTACTCATTTTTTCGTCATTAATATTAACGAATCCAACATGCATCCAAGTGTTGACAAATTTGCAATTATTAGCACCCTCTGATTGGGCTATTTCATTTTCATGATGGGGAAATGTTAAGTCCATTCCGCCACCATGAATATCAAAATGATTTGATATAAAGTGAGTCGACATTGCTGAGCATTCTATATGCCAACCTGGCCTTCCTTCTCCCCATGGCGAAGACCATTTGGGCTCACTTGGTTTCGCTTTTTTCCAAAGAACAAAATCAAGAGGATCTTGTTTATTACTCTCAATATCTACTCGAGCACCAGCGACCAGATCGTCTAAATTTTTCCCAGAAAGCTTGCCATAATCTTTAAATTTTCTAACAGAATAAAAAACATCACCATTTTTGCCTTGGTAGGCAAGACCTTTCTTGGAAAGTAATTCAATCATATCTATCATTTGATCGATTGAGTCAGTAGCGCGTGGCTCAATATCAGGACTGAGAACTCCTAGCGCATTTTCATCTTCATGCATAGCATCGATAAATCGATTTGTCAGAGAGTAGATATCCTCATTATTTTCTATTGCTCGACTAATAATTTTGTCATCAATATCAGTAATATTTCTTATGTATTGAACGTTTGGGTAGTTTCGCCTCATATGACGCGTAATAACATCAAACATAACTAATACTCTAGCATGTCCCATATGACAAAAATCATAAACAGTCATTCCGCAAACATAAACTCCAATATTGTTTGGATCTATTGGACGAAAGTCTTCTTTTTGGTTAGTAAGCGTATTATAAATTTTGAGCATTGAGATATTTTATACTGGATTATCTTAATTAATACTAATACCAGTTATATTTGTTCTAACTATGATTATCAATTAATGACTTAAAAAATGTATAATTATTTTTTAATTTTTTATTAGCTAAGCTTTGTCTAGCTATCTTTACAGCTCTTCTAAAATCATTATGAAAAAATATAAATGTAATATGTGTGGCTGGATTTATGATGAAAGTATAGGAGTTCCTGATGAAGGAATCAGTCCTGGTACTATATGGGAAGATATACCTAATGATTGGGTTTGCCCACTTTGTGGCTCTGGTAAGGAAGATTTTGATATGGTAGAAATTTAGATTCAATACAATTGAGCAAGCGTAAAATAAATTAATTAAAGTTTTAACTTCAAACCAAATATGTCAAAAATATTAATTCTCCCCGGTGATGGAATAGGTACAGAAATTGTTGATCAAGCGGTCAAAGTAATTAATTCATTAAATTCTAACCATGAAATGGGGATGACTCTTGTTAACGGGCTGATAGGCGGAATCGCATATGATGAAACTGGATCACCTCTTCCTGATGAAACTATAAAGACAGCTAAGAGTTGCGACTCAATTCTATTAGGCGCAGTTGGAGGGCCAAAATGGGAGGTACTAGAAAGAGATTTAAGGCCAGAGCGTGGACTGTTAGGTATTCGATCTGAGCTTGATTTATTTTCTAATTTAAGGCCTGCAATTCTCTATCCACAGTTAGCGAGTGCATCGAGCCTTAAAACTGAAATTGTATCGGGTTTGGACTTAATGATTGTGCGTGAGCTGGTTGGTGGTATTTATTTTGGTAAGCCAAGGGGAATAGAAATCAGAGATGGAGAGCGCTTTGGGATTAACTCAGCGACCTACTATGAATCTGAAATAGCCCGTATCGGACACTCGGCTTTTCAAATCGCTCAAAAAAGAGGAAAGCGAGTTTGCTCTGTAGATAAGGCAAATGTTCTTGAAGTTTCTGAGCTTTGGAGAGAAGTCATGGAAGAAGTTTCATCAAGCTATCCAGACGTAACTCTTTCCCATATCTATGTCGATAATGCAGCAATGCAACTTGTAAGAGATCCCAAGCAATTTGACGTTATGGTTACAAGTAATCTTTTTGGGGATGTTTTGTCTGATTGTGCTGCAATGCTCACTGGGTCAATTGGCATGCTTCCATCAGCTTCTCTTGATAAGAATAATTTTGGAATGTATGAGCCTATCCATGGCTCAGCACCTGATATTGCTGGAAAAGATATTGCCAATCCACTAGCAACTATATTATCTGTTTCAATGATGCTTAGGTATTCACTTAATCAGTTGGAGCTTGCTGATAAAATTAATTTGGCTGTTAGCGAAGTACTTGATAAAGGTTATAGAACCAAGGATATTTCTGTAGCTGGAGATAAAGTTGTTGGAACTGAGGAGATGGGTGATTTAATTGTTATGGCTTTAGAGTCTTAGTAGAGCACCTCTTCACTATCAATAGATCGCCATAAAAACCAACAGGCAACGGATCTGTAAGGGCGCCATGTATCTGAAATTTCTATAATTTTATCTATATCAAGTTTTTTGCCATTATTGTAGAGTTGGTTCATAGCCCTTATAACCCCAACATCTTTCAGTGGAAAAATATCTTTTTCTAGCAAGTGAAACATGCCAAACATTTCTGCAGTCCATGGGCCAATTCCTTTAATAGTGATGAGTTCTTCATAGATACTAAGATAACTTCGTCCTTCCCAATATGCATTATTCTCAATATTGTTAGCAATAAAATGTTCAGAAATGTTATAAATATATTGTATTTTTTGCTTGGACAAGCCGCATAGCTTTAAATTTTCCCTACTTGTTAATAGAACCTTATTGGGCTCAATAGTTTTAACTTGTACAACTATTTTATTCCAAACACTTGACGCTGCTTGAATAGATATTTGTTGACCAACTATGGAGCGAAGTAAGGTTTCATAAGCTTCTCCTCGAGATGAAATAGAGTAGTCTTTGAATTGGCTAATAAGATTTCCAAGGGCTTTATCAGTTTTAGTTAAATAGTTGAGTGAATCTTGCCAATAATCTGGGTTTGTCATAAAAAAATAGGGTTATTTATATTAAAAGAATTTTATTTGATAAATATTTACTATATCTGATTATATGTTTAAAACGCAGTATCGTATAATCTGATTTATAACATTAACCAGTAATCAAGGAATCTAATGAGTATAAAAAAAAATGTAGCGTTTATTGGACTTGGAACTATGGGCTATCCTATGGCTGGTCATCTATCTAAGTCAAATCTATTTAACTTAAAAGTATTTAACCGCTCTTCTCAAAAGGCTGCTGCATGGAGTAAGGACTATGAGGGCGAGGTTTCCAGCTCAATTAAAGAGGCAGTAATGGATGCCGACTTTGTTGTTACATGCACTGGAAGAGACGAAGACATGATGGAAATTGTGTTTGCTGAACAAGGGATGATTACCCATCTTAAAAAAGGATCAATCTTTATTGACCATACGACAACCTCTTATAAATTAGCCAAGCACTTAAATGAGTCCCTAGCTGCAATAGGAGTGTCATTTATAGATGCCCCGGTTAGTGGCGGTGAGGCAGGAGCAATTAATGGAGTACTTAGTGTCATGGCAGGTGGAAGCAAGGGAGTCCTTGATGATTCAGAAGAGTTGATAAATACCTATTCAAAAAATGTTACTTATATGGGAGAATCTGGAAAAGGGCAGCTTGCTAAAATGGTAAACCAGATTTGCATTGCAGGTTTACTGCAAGGGCTGTCTGAAGGCTTATTATTTGCAGAAGCTGAAAATCTTGATATGAATAGTTTGTTATCAGCAATCTCTGGAGGAGCAGCACAATCCTGGCAAATGGTAAATCGAGCTGAAACAATGCATCAAAGAGAATTTGATTTTGGGTTTGCTATTAAGTGGATGGTAAAAGACTTGGGCTATTGTATTGATCAATCCAGCTCTAATAATTCAAATCTAGAATTTACCAAGGAAGTTTATGATCGATATGTTAACTTGATGGATAAAGGTCATACTTATAGTGATACTTCAGCTTTAATGTTATTTGATGGCTTGAATAAATAACATTCATGTAGTTCAAAAAAATATCATTATTGCTTCACTTAATGAAAGCTTATTACTTTATTTTTTTGATGAATTATTATTTAGAATAGTGTCCATACCTTCCAACCATGATGATAAAGCTTCTTTTTGATCTAATTGATTAACTAAGCTCTCAGTAATGCCTCCAGGTGTTGCTACTTTAGATATGATTTCACTTAAAGTTTCATCACTCTCTAGTGCAATTTCTATATTTCCTTTAAGGGTTTCTAAAAGAAGGTTTTGAGAAAATTTTGAAGATAAATTATTATTTTCAAACCATTTTGAAAGAGTTTCAAAGAGAACAAAACTTGCTCCTGAGACGGCTCCAATAATTGCAGCAACATTAAATTCTTTTTCTGTTTTGCACTCAAATACAGGACCTAAAAATAATAGAAATTCATGCCATTCAGAGTTTTCTGGAAATAAAAGACTGGGTCCTTTATTAGATGCATTTGCATATCCTGGCATCATTGAAGTGTGAACTGCCTTGCAGTTAGTTGTTCTGCAGATTGCCGCTCTTGTTATTCCTGCAATTGCAGATAAAATACTATTTTCTTTTCGAAAATTTAGATCACTTAAGATTGAGAGTGAATTATTTGATGGCAAACAGATAAATACCATATCACAGCTATCTAGGAGATGCTGATTACTTTCTGCAATTTCTAAATTAAATTTATTTTTTAGTTTTAATCCTCTTTCATGAGATCTTGGTGACAACATAAAATCGAAAGGAGCACTTACCTTGTCTATTCCAGTGATAATAAATTCGGCAAGTTGACCAGCACCAAGTATTCCAATTTTCTTTAGTGCTTTAGGCATTTTTAAGGCATTTCATCAAGCGTTTCAGATATTGCACGAGCAGTAACTTCAATGTCCTCTTCTGTATGGACAATTGAGGATAATGAATGTAATGTAGCTGATGGATTCATATAAATTCCTTTATCAAAAAGTCTCAACGCAAAATTTCGAAATTTTAAACGATCTACACTTCTACAAAAGTCACGATAGTTAGAGATTTCTTTTTGGTCAGTGAAGAAGATTTGAAACATGGAATTCACACCTTGGCAAACCATCTTATGTTTATTATTTTTTTTAGAAATAGATTGGATTTCTTCTGTAAGTTTAATGCCAAGATCTTTAATTTTGACAAAACCTGCCTGATTGTCATCTAACATTGTTGTAAGCATCGTTTTACAAATATGTAATGCTAATCGACCTGCATTATGTGTCCCAAAATGTAGAACCTTTCCCCATTCAAGGCCAGACATTATTTCGTCAGATCCACCAATCGCTGCCATGGGAACCCCAGAGCCTAGTGCTTTTCCATAAGTAACAATATCTGGCTTTAAGCCATAAAGTTCAGCACATCCACCAGCAGCAACCCTGAATCCTGTAACAGTTTCATCTAAATAAAATAAGGCACCATGTTCATTGCAGAGCTCTTCAATTCTATTAAGGTACCCTGGTTTTGGTACTATTACGCCCATATTTGACATAATTCCTTCAGTCACAACACAAGCAGCATCACGGCCATGAAGAGCCATTGCTCTCTCTAGTGCATCAAAATCATTCCATGGAACAATAATGGTATCCATCCAACTTTCTTCTGTCATCCCAGAACTATCTGGAATTCTTATTGGAGAATTAGGATGCCCTAACGAGGTTATTGGCTGAGGGTTGCTATTAATTAATACAGCATCCCACCACCCATGATAGTGACCTTCAAATTTAATAATTTTTCGACGCCCAGTATGACCTCGTGCAAGTCTAATTGCTGCCATAGCTGCTTCTGTTCCTGTGTTAGCAAATCTTACTTTATCAACATGCGGCAGTAAATTTACTAAGATTTCTGCAACTTCAACTTCAACTTCTAAAGCAGTTGCAAAATGACTTCCACGTGCAATTTCTTTTGTAACTGTGGTCACAATTTTTGGATGTGCATGCCCTAATGGAAGAGCTCCAAATGCCATCATCCAGTCTATATATTCTCTACCATCTACGTCGTATAATCTAGATCCCTCGCCATGAGACATATATCTAGGGGTTGTGCCAAATGCTGCAGGGCCTCTGGAGGCTGATGAAACTCCTTCTATCAAAACTTTAGAGCCTCTTGCAAAGAGACTTTCAGATGTATTTTTTTTCATTTATTAGGCCCCAAAAGCGAATATATTGTAATTTCAATATGTTTTATAAAAGTTTTATAAGATATTTTTAATGACTACTAAAGCCCATTAACCCTATGTTAACATTTTCTTTTTTATTACAAGATTAATAATTACTTAAATTTATCTTTGTTATTAAATCGCACTAAACCAATGGCATAATATTGCTATGCGAAAAAAGCCAAAACTAACAAATATTCACACTGTTGCACAAAGCCGTATTTTCAATCTTGAGTCTATGGATGTTGAATTTTCAAATGGAGCGACTCGAATTTATGAAAGGTTAATGTCTAGAGGAAATGGTGCGGTTTTGGTTATTCCAATGCTTGATGATGATACTGTTCTAATGATTTATGAATTTTCTGGTGGAACTGAGCGCTATGAGCTAGGCCTAACAAAAGGCAAGATTGATAAGGGCGAAACTCCTATAGAAGCTGCTGGAAGAGAGTTAAAAGAAGAGATTGGTTATGGTGCTCGTAAGCTTACTTTTCTTAAAACCATTACGCTTGCTCCAGGCTATCAATCAAATGCAACTCATATTGTTCTTGCTGAAGATCTTTATGAGGAGTCGGCTGAAGGAGATGAACCAGAACCACTAGAGATAGTTCCTCATAAGCTATCTGAACTAGAAACGCTTACCTATAATGAAGATTTAACAGAAGCAAGAAGCATACTTGCTTTGTATATGGCAAGAGAGATTATTCGAGGTCGATAAAGGGTGAGCGAAATACCACCTTCTTTTTGGCTTGATGAAAACAACTCTGAATTTCCAAAACTAAGTCTTGCACTAACAGAGCCTAATGGACTGATTGCAATTGGCGGTAATTTGTCCGTTGAAAGATTACTGAAAGCTTATTCATTAGGAATCTTTCCTTGGTATGGCAAGGATGAACCTATACTTTGGTATTCGCCTGACCCAAGAATGGTTATTACACCTGAAAAATTTCATCTTTCAAAGAGCTTGAAGAGAGTCATTCAATCTTCTAAATTTGAGGTTTGTATTAATACCGCCTTTAAAAATGTCATAGTTCAATGTCAAAAAATAGCGCGACAAGGACAATCTGGTACATGGATAAATGATGAAATGATTGAGGCTTATTGTAAACTTCATGAGTCTGGCCACGCCCATTCATACGAAGTTTATGAAAATGGAGAGCTTGTTGGTGGGCTTTATGGCGTTGCTTTGGGAGATGTTTTCTTTGGTGAGTCTATGTTCTCATTAGTGAGTAATGCATCAAAAGTTGCTTTTGCTTACTTACTTCAACAGAGCTCATATCAATTAATTGATTGTCAAGTTGAGAATAATCATTTAGAAAGTTTAGGTGCATTCAAAATGCCTAGGGATTTGTTTATACAACAGCTGAAGGCCTTTGTGTAAAATACTAGTATTAAAGAAAGTATCAGAGGCCCCATGAAAATTTTATTTAAATATGTTGTATTACTAGCGTTTGTATTCACTTTGTCCGCATGTGGCAGAATGGGTGATTTAACTTCGAAAGAAGGTGGCCAGATAGATTCTGGAGAGTCGACATCTAGCACTTACTAGACATATAATTAATTGAATTCATTTTATTTTCAAAATAAAGTATTACACGCTGAGTCTGTTCCTGTTTCAGACTTAATGGACGCGTATGGTTCTCCCCTTTACATTTATTCTAAAAGTCAAATAGAGTTTAACTGGCAACAGTTTGAAAAATCCTTTGGTTCGCATCCTCATTTAATTTGTTATGCTGTAAAGGCCAACTCAAATTTGGCAGTATTAAATGTTCTTGCTAACCTAGGTTCAGGATTTGATATAGTTTCAATTGGTGAGCTTGAAAGAGTAATTGCTGCAGGTGGTAATCCAAAAAAATGTGTATTCTCTGGAGTTGCTAAAACAGAGCAAGCGATTCAAAAGGCACTTGAATACGGAATTTACTGCTTCAATGTTGAATCAGTAGCTGAGTTAGACCGAATTGAGTCTGTTGCGGCTTCACTAAAGATGAATGCACCAATATCTATTCGCGTGAACCCGAATGTAGATGCAAAGACTCATCCATATATCTCGACAGGCTTAACTGAAAACAAGTTTGGAGTAAGCGTTGAGATTGCTCTATCTTTGTATAAAAAGACAAACCTTTCAGATCATCTTGAAGTTTTTGGTTTAGATTACCATATAGGGTCGCAAATTACAGACATTTCACCTTTCTTAGAGGCTCTTGATAAAGCACTCGAACTTATAGCAAGGCTTGAAGAAGAGGAAATTTATTTAAATCATATCGATATTGGTGGTGGAGTAGGAGTGACTTATGACAAAGAAACACCTATAAGTATTAATGATTACATGCATTCAGTAATTCAAAAAGTTGGTGATCTGAAGATTATGGTAGAACCTGGTCGATCCATTGTTGGGAACGCAGGAATCTTTGTCACCAAGGTTGAATATTTAAAACAGAATGAATTGAAATCATTTGCAATTGTCGATGGTGCAATGAATGATTTACTTCGACCTGCTCTTTATGGCTCCTATCATCAGGCGGTTACAATTGAAGATAATTCAAAAGGCATAAAGGATTCATGGGACATAGTTGGACCTGTATGTGAGACTGCAGATTTTTTGGCAAAGAGCAGAAGTCTTACTCTTGAGCAGGGAGACTATATTGCACTAATGACCGCTGGTGCATATGGATTTGTTTTAAGCTCTAACTATAACTCTAGGCCAAGAGTTGCGGAAGTAATGGTTGATGGTTCTGTGCATCAATTAGTGCGAATGAGAGAAACTACTGAATCACTTTTTAAAAATGAGAAGATATTAAAAAATGAAACTAACTAATAACCAGAAAAAATATTTGCGTTCTATGGCGCATGACTTAAAGCCCTTTGTAATGATTGGTCAGCATGGATTAAGTGAGTCGGTGCTTGCTGAAATGGAATCAACAATGCTCAAGCATGAGCTGATTAAAATTAAGTTAAGAATCAGTGATCGTGAAGAAAAACTAAAGATTATTAATAAAATTATAGAGCTTTCTAAGGCTGAACTAATTCAAGTGATTGGAGGGGTGATTGTTATTTATAGGCCTTTTGAAGATAATCCTGATATTATTCTACCAAGATCATAAAGATTAAAAAGCTTTAGATAAATCCTGTTAATGCTTAGATAAAATGAAAATTGCCATCAGTGCTGCAGAAACTTCTGGCGACCTTGTCGCATCATCACTAGTGAGTGCACTGAAGTTGTACCGACCTGATTATGAAATAGAAGGATTAGCAGGTGACAAGATGGCTGCTGCTGGATGTAAAAGATTATGGCATACTGACCAAGTCAACGTGATGGGCCTTAGTGAAGTTTTAAAGAAACTGCCCACTATTTTGAGGCTTAGACGATCTATCATTCAATACTTTTCATCCAATAGGCCTGATGTTTTTATTGGAGTTGATTCTCCTGATTTTAATTTTAAGATTGAAAGAAAACTTAAAAAAAATGGAGTTAAAACGGTTCATTTTGTTAGTCCTTCAGTATGGGCATGGCGAGCAAATCGGATACATAAAATTAAAAAGTCAGCCGATTTAATGCTTTGTCTTTTTCCATTTGAGGTAGATTTTTATCGCACTCATCAGCAAAAAGCTATTTTTGTTGGACATCCATTGGCTGAAAAATTAAAGCCTCGAAAAAATCATATGCCAAATAAGCAAGTTTTATTAATGCCAGGATCAAGAGAGGCTGAAATTAAAACTTTATTGCCTAAGCTTTTGTCGGCTGCTAAATTGATGCGTAAAAAAGATCCTGAGATTCAATTTAGCTTGTCACTTGCAAACGAACGTCTAAAGGACTGGGTAGAAGATAAGATTCAAGGACTGGATATTGTTCTAAGTTCTGGTGATGCACATGAAAAGATTAAAAATTCTGATCTAGTTATTGTTGCCTCAGGAACTGCCGCCTTAGAAGCGGCATTACTTGCTGTGCCGATGGTTGTGGTATATAAACTTTCAAAGGTAAGTTATCAGATTGTTAAGCCTTTACTAAATACTAAAAATGTTTCACTGCCAAATAAAATTTTAGGGAAAGATATTGTTCCTGAATTACTTCAAAATGACGTAAATGGTCAAAACATTTTTGAACAGGCTATGAAGTTAATTGAATCAGATAATACAAAACTAGTTAAAGAATTGGAAAAAATTCATGGTCTTTTAAATCAAAAAGCAAGTGTTAAGTCTGCCCAAGCAATCATTGAGTTCTTAGATGGATAAAGAGTTAAAAAAAATAGTTGAGTTAGCACTTTCAGAAGATATAGGTTCTGGAGACCTATCTTCAAGCCTTCTTGATGACGTCATTATAAACGCTGAAATAATTTGTAGAGATCGAGCGATTATCTGTGGAACAGAGTATTTTGACTTATGCTTTCTATCTCTTGATAAAGACATACAAATAAAATGGAATTTGAAGGATGGTGACGAGGTTCAGCCTGGCGAAGTTATTTGCAATATTAAAGGAAAATCTCGAGCAATCATTACTGCAGAAAGGACGGCACTTAATTTTCTTCAAATTTTAAGTGGTACGTCAACTAAAACGAACTATCTAGTTAACCTTATAGGTAAAACAAAGGCGCAATTACTTGATACAAGAAAGACAATCCCGGGCTTAAGAAAAGCACAAAAATATGCTGTTAAGTGTGGCGGTGGAGTGAATCATAGGATGGGGCTTTATGACTGTATTATGCTAAAAGAAAATCATATTTTATCAATTGGTTCCCTTGATAAATCCATAAAGAAAGCTCTTAAAAAATATCCTGAAAAATCAATTGTGGTTGAAGTAGAGACTATGGAGCAGCTTCGTTCTGTACTATCAATAAAGGGAATAACGAGAGTTCTTTGTGATAACTTTAGTCTTATAGATCTTAAAGAGGCTGTCAAAATTGCGCAAGGCATATATCCAATTGAAGCCTCAGGTGGAGTGAATGAAGCAAATATTGTTAGTTATGCAGAGACTGGTGTTGACTATATTTCAATAGGCTCAGTTACAAAAAATGTTGCTGCGGTTGATTTATCTTTGAGATTTTCTTGATACCCTACTGCTTTAAAGGCTGGGCTTAGATTATCTTCTCTGAAATTATAAGTTAAGGGATTATTATTTAAATCAAGAACTGTGCCGCCTGCGCCCTCAAGAATATATACCCCAGCTGCAGTATCCCATTCTGAGCAGCGCCCAAATTTGGGGTAGTAATCATAAATCCCTTCTGCAATTAAACAAAATTTAAGCGCACTTCCAAGCTTAAAAGTTTCAAAATTTGTTTTAGATCTAAGATGATTTTTAAGAGGTTTATTGTTATTTGAGTATCTTCCTACTACGATTTTTTCCCACCTATTAGGTTTTTTTGTAGAAATTTTATGAGGCTTGTTTCCAAACATCTTTATTGATGATTGATTTGGCAACCGATAGTAGTGCACTTTGTGAAATGGAGAATAGATTAAACCAAAATCTGGGTAATGATTACGAATAAGAGCAATGCTAATACAAAAGTCTGGTGAGCCATCTATAAAGTCACGAGTTCCATCTAAAGGGTCGATTAGCCAATATTCATCCCAAGATTTTCGAGATGAAAAAGAGATGTTAGATGATTCTTCAGAGAGTATTGGTATGTTAGGAGTTAGTTTTTTTAAAGTATTTATGATTAACTCATTTGATTCTTTATCAGCCTGAGTTACAGGGGTATTGTCGCTCTTCATGCTGAAGTTTCCTGAATTTTTGCGATGAGACATAATAATTTCTCCCACATCGACAGTAAGAGTTATAAGTTCTGAAAGAATTTTATCTAGCATAAGCCAAATTATATCATTGACAGTTGTATTTATTTTTTACTAAGAAGATAACTTAAGTAAAATTTATTTCTATTAATAAGGTGAAGCTGAGATTATGAAAAAACAGATATTAACTATGGGTGGTGGTGGATTTACTTCTAAGCCAGAGAATCTTAAATTGGATAAGTATTTATTGTCTTTGTCAGACAAAAAAAATCCTAAAGTTTGTTTTATACCTACCGCAAGTGGAGATGATGAGAGTTATAAAAAACGTTTTTATTCTTCCTATAAAAAGCTTAATTGTGAAACGAGCCATTTATCTTTATTTAGTCCACCTGAAGGTGACTTGAGAGATTTTGTTTTTGAAAAAGATGTTTTTTATGTTGGTGGTGGTAATACAAGAAACCTTTTGGTTCTTTGGAAAGAGTGGGGCCTTGATAAGTATTTGCATGAGGCCTGGTGTAATGGGGCAATAATGGCTGGACTAAGTGCAGGATCTATTTGTTGGTTTGAGCAAGGCCTAACTGATTCAAAGACTGGTAAATTGCTTCCACTAGATTGTTTAGGCTTTCTTCATGGAAGTAACTGCCCACATTTTGATACTGAAATTCAAAGGCGACCTGAATATCATAAAGCTATTTTAAATGGTACTATGAAGCCTGGAATTGCCTGTGATGATGGAGTTGCTGCTCACTTTATAGATGGAAACCTTGAGCGCTGTGTATCGTCTTTATTAAATGCAAAGGCTTATAGGATTAAAAATGATAATGGCATTATTAACGAGTCAGTTATTGAGCCAGTATATCTTGATGACCACTTTTAATTCGTACAATAAAAAACCTAGTATTAAACTAGGTTTTATATATATGGTGGGCCTACTTGGACTTGAACCAAGGACCAATCGATTATGAGTCGAGTGCTCTAACCAGCTGAGCTATAGGCCCGTAAAAGATTTATTCTAAAAAACTTTGAAGTTTGTGTGCACGAGAAGGATGCCTCAACTTTCTGAGCGCTTTGGCTTCAATTTGGCGAATTCTTTCACGAGTAACATCAAATTGTCTACCCACTTCTTCAAGTGTGTGATCTGTGCTCATGTCTATTCCAAATCGCATTTTTAAAACCTTTGCTTCTCGAGGTGATAAGTTAGCTAAAAGATCACCAGTAGTTTCTTTAAGACTTTCACGGGTTGTTACTTCCACAGGTGAAGAAAGGTTTGTATCCTCAATAAAATCACCAATTGTGGAGTCTTCATCATCACCAACTGGGTTCTCCATTGATAAAGGCTCTTTAGCAATCTTAAGAATTTTATTAATTTTATATTCTGGTAATTCCATCTCAACAGAAAGCTCTTCAGGAGTTGCCTCCCTTCCAAACCTTTGAAGAAGTTGACGTCTTACTCGGTTCAATTTGTTAATAGTTTCAATCATGTGAACTGGAATACGAATAGTACGTGCTTGATCAGCAATTGATCTAGTGATTGCTTGGCGAATCCACCAAGTTGCATAGGTTGAAAACTTATAACCTCTGCGATATTCAAACTTGTCTACCGCCTTCATTAGCCCAACGTTTCCTTCTTGGATAAGGTCTAGGAATTGAAGGCCACGATTTGCGTATTTTTTAGCAATTGAAATTACAAGCCTTAAATTAGCTTCAATCATTTGACTTTTGGCAACTTTAGCCTTTCTATCGCCCTTTCGAAGTCTTTTATTAATTTCTTTAAGCTCTACAACTGTTAATTTCATTGCCTCTTCATGCTCTAAAAGACTCTTTTGTGAGTAATAAATTTCTTTTTCAGTTTTTTCCAATGATTTTAGAGTTGATTTATTAAGATCAATAGATTTGAGCCAATCAAAATTAGTTTCATTTCCTGGAAATGATGCATAAAAAAGCTCTGAGCTCATTCCAGCATCAAGGCAGACTTGACGAATAAGTTTTTCTTCTTTCTTTACCTTGTCTACTCGATTTGCAACAAGCTCCATCATTGTGCTAACAAGTTTTGGCGCAAGTCTAAGTTCAGAGATGCAGCTAGAAAATTTTTGTCTTGCTTTAACAGTCTTATCATCAAGATAGCCATTTTTCTCAAATAATTTAACATAGCTATTATGAGATTTTTGTATTTTATCAAAACGTTCATATACCATTCCTTCATCAGGACCAGTATATTCTAACTCATCAAAATCTTCTTCATCCTCATCAATCTCTTCTGAGAGCTCATCTGTATCCATTGCATCAAGTTGTGCTTGTTTTTCATCAAGTAAGGCTTGTTTTTCCTTAATAAGTACCTGTTTTTCTTCAAATTCTTCAGCATCACCTTGGTAACCAATAACAACGTCAGTCATCTTACATTTACCTTCTTCCAGTCTCGTATATGCCTTGAAGAAATAGTCAGAGATTTCAGGATAAAGGGAAATCGCTTGTAAGATTTGATAAACACCCGCTTCAATTTCTTTTGCAATACGTACTTCATCTTTTTGTTCTAAAAGCTCAACTACTCCCATTTCTCGCATATACATTCTAACAGGATCAGTAGTTCTTCCAAACTCTGAATCAAGTGCGGCTAGGGCAGCTGTTGCAACTTCAGCAGAGCTAGCCTCTGCTTTACCGCCCGACTTCATTACCAGCTCATCAGCATCTGGCGCTTCATCAGCAACCAATATGTCCAATTCTTCTAAGATTGTTACAATTGGCTCAACCTGTTCAGGAGTTAATAAGTCTTCTGGTAAGAGATCATTGATTTCAGAATAAGTTAGGTAACCTTGTTCTTTTCCAATTGTTATTAGACTATTAAGGGCTTTTTTGTGAGCTTCAGTAGTTGTTTTCATAATTTGATTTTTTCAAAACAGAGAGGAAATTATACCTAAAAGAGTGGATTGTTTACACCATTAATTCAGCCCCAAAGGGGCCTAGGATTAATCTGAATCTGCAAAAATTGTACTGATGGATTGTTCATCACTAATTCTTCGAATAACGTCTGCAAGGGTTGTGGCAATTGACAATTGCCTAATTTTACTGCATTTACTTGCTTGATTCGTTAATGGAATTGTATTTGTAATAACCAATTCATCCAGCTTGGAGTTTGATATGTTTTCAATAGCACCTCCAGAAAGAACTGCATGAGTTGCGTATGCAACAACTTTCTTTGCGCCCTTTTCTTTTAATATTTCAGCAGCTTGGCAGAGCGTTCCGGCGGTATCAACCATGTCATCAATCATAATGCAGGTACGTCCTTCTACATCACCAATTACATTCATGACTTTAACTAAGTTTGGTGCTGGACGCCTTTTATCAATAATTGCAAGGTCTGCGTCATTAATTCTTTTTGCTGCTGCTCTTGCTCTAGCTACTCCACCAACATCTGGAGATACTACGACTACATCTTGATAGTTATGATCCAAAATATCTTTGACAAGGACAGGTTGAGCATATATGTTATCAATTGGAATATTGAAGAAGCCTTGAATCTGATCTGCATGTAAGTCCATTGTCAATATGCGGTCTACACCTGACGTTTCAATTAATTGAGCGACAAGTTTTGCAGTTATTGGAACGCGAGTTAGTCTCGAGCGCCTATCTTGTCTAGAGTAGCCAAGATATGGAACTACTGCTGTAATTTTTCCGGCAGAAGAGCGCCTCAGAGCATCAACCATTATTAATAACTCCATTAAAGTTTCAGCCGATGAAGGGCCGCAGGTTGGCTGAATAACGAACACATCACATCCACGCACATTATCAAGGATTTCAACTTGAGCTTCACCATCACTAAATTGTCCTACAAAGGCCTTACTTTGGGTGATATTGAGATTAGTAATAATTTCGGATGAGAGATCAGGATTTGCGTTTCCGCTAAAGATCTTTATTCTTTCTAGAGACATCCAATTAGACTTTTATTGATGTAGGATGCAATTATACAAACAAATTACGTGGCTAAGCACAATAGTTTTGTAATTGAATCGAGATTTATAGTACTTCCTCTATTGATGCTGCAATATCTTCCGGCTCAACAGTTGAACTAAAACGTTTAAAGGGTATACCATCACGGTCAATTAGAAATTTACTGAAATTCCATTTGACGCTATCGTTTAGTTTTCCTTTCAACTCGCTTTTTAAATATTTGAACAGGGGATGAGCGTTTTTACCATTGACATCAACTTTTGTTGACATAAGAAACGTAACGTCATAATTTAGGTTACAAAAATCTTTGATTTCTTCAGAAGTTCCAGGCTCTTGTTTACCAAATTGATTGCAAGGAAAGCCAATTATCACTAAACCTCTTTCTTTGTACTTTTGGTAGAGTTTTTCGAGTCCAGAATAGTGATAGGTTAGACCACAGAAGCTTGCAGTATTTACAATTAAAATTGCTTTACCTTTAAATTGGCTCAAAGAGATTTCTTCCCCATCAAGCTGACTAAAGTTAAATTGATATGCATTTTCATTCATGATTCTTACCTTATGCTGGTTAATTTAAATAATATGGCTGGGGCGGATGGATTCGAACCATCGGTACACGGGATCAAAACCCGATGCCTTACCACTTGGCTACACCCCAATTATATAATGGTGATTTATCAATCGCTTTTGCGATAAAACCAGTCCATTTTGATGGCAATTTATTAATTGCTATCGATGCATCTTTTTCTTTTTCAAAGGCTACAAAAACACAACATCCACTTCCAGTCATTCTTGCAATTCCGATGTGGTTATCAGTTGAGTCTAGATGAGCTATAGCCTCTTCTAAATCAGCTTCTAAATGAATTGCAGCATCTAAGCAGTCGTTATGAGGATTTGATACCATTGAAAAGTCTGCCATTTTCCTTTGTACTGGAGACATTGTCAATGCTTTGTGTGTGAAAATTTCTTTCGTGGATATATGTTTACCAATTGTAACAATTAAATAAAAGTATTTTGGTAGGCTTAGTGGTGTAAGTATTTCACCTATACCTTCGCCCCAAGAGCTATGACCATTAATAAATACGGGAACGTCTGCACCAAGATTTTGACCAATATCTACTAATTCTTCTTTAGGTAAATTAAGATTCCAAAGCTTATTAAGAGCAATTAAGACAGTCGCTGCATTTGAGCTGCCACCTCCTAAGCCACCTCCTATAGGTATTTTTTTTACTATAGCAATATCTGCCCCACCCTTTGATCCTGTGATTTTTTTTAGGAGAGTTGCGCTGCGTATTGTTAAATCCTGATCATTTGAAATATTTTCATTGCCACTAATTCGGCTAATTAATCCATCACTTCTATAATTAATATTTATCTCATCACAGTAATCTACAAGTTGAAAAATGGTCTGAATGTTATGATAACCATCAGACCTTTTTGAGGTTACATGCAAAAATAAATTAATTTTAGCGGGTGATAAGTAAGTCAATTTAAGCTTTAATGAAATGCTCTTTGTAGTGCTTTAATTCATCAATTGAGTCGTAAACATCTGATAATGCTAAATGCCTAGATTTTTTATATGTGGAAGAAATAATGCTTGGCTTCCACCGAACAGCTAATTCTTTTAATGTGGAGACGTCGATATGTCGATAGTGAAAAAACTTTTCTAGTTTTGGCATGTAGTTATACAAAAACCTTCTATCCTGACAAATCGAATTCCCACACATGGGAGATGCGCCTTGGTCGACATATTTAATAAGAAAATCTAGGGTTTGAGATTCTGCCTCAGCAGTGGAAACTTTGCTTTCTAGTACTCTTTGGACAAGTCCAGATTGATTATGTTGATTTGTGTTCCAGTCGTCCATTCCATCAAGTAGATCGCTATTTTGATGAATAGCTAACGAAGGGCCTTCTTCTATTACATTTAGATTGGCATCGGTAACTACTGTTGCTATCTCAATAATGACATCACTTTCAGGAATTAATCCTGTCATTTCAAGGTCTATCCAGATAAGATTAGTTTTTTTATTCATAATTAATTTAATTATTACTAGCGAAAATATATTCTTCAAGTTTTTCTTTTGCACTTCCATCTGATAATACTTTGGAGGCTTTTTCAATCCCTGAGCTCAGTGTATCTTCGAGACCACTTACATAAATAGCAGCTCCAGCATTTAAAGCAATGATATTTTTTGCAGTACCATTATGCCCAGAAAATGCTTCATAAATTAGAGAGAGTGACTCATCAGCATTTTCTGCTTTAATATCATTAAGGTTACCTAGCTTTAAACCAAAGTCATCTGGATGAACACTATAGGTTGAGACTTCATCATTATATAATTCAGCTACAAAGGTTTTATCAGCTACAGAAAATTCATCAAGTCCATCTGCAGAATGAACTACCATAACATGTCGAGATTTAAGGCTTTTTAGGACGTTAGCGATTGGCTCAACTAGGTTTCTGTCATAAACTCCAATAACTTGATTAGGGGCTTTAGCTGGATTAGTAAGGGGGCCTAAAACATTAAATATAGTTCTGACTGCCAGTTCTTTACGCGGACCAATTGCGTGTTTCATTGCACTATGATGTGCTGGTGCAAACATAAATCCAACGCCTATTTTTTCAATACATTCGCTAATGACTTCGGGGCTTAAGTTAAGATTTATTCCAGCTGCCTCCAGAACATCTGCACTTCCAGATTTTGATGAAATGGAACGATTACCATGCTTAGCAACCTTTCCACCTGCAGCTGCAACAACAAAGGCAGAGGCGGTCGATATATTAAACAATCCTAGACCATCTCCACCCGTTCCACAAGTATCTACAAGGTACTCAGTGCTACTTAATTCAACCGAAGTTGCTAGTGAGCGCATTACCTTTGCACTGGCAGTAATTTCTTCAATTGTTTCGCCTTTCATGGATAAGCCAATTAAAAAAGCACCAATCTGTGCATCCGTTGTTTGGCCAGTCATAATGCTATTCATGACATCAAGCATTTCACCTTCATTTAGATCTTTTTTTGAAATAACAGCTTTGATGGCTTGATTTATATTCATGGTTAGCTCTGGCTCATTAGATATTCAATATCATCTACATTTTTAATAGCTGCTTCAGATAGAACATGGTTTCCATCAATAGTAACTAGAACATCGTCTTCAATCCTGATTCCAATATTCCAGTATTTTGGATCAATTTTATCATCCTTGCGGATGTAGATTCCAGGCTCCACTGTTGTTACCATACCTACTTCAAATTTTCGAAAAGAATTGTCAATTTCTTTAGCTCCAACATCATGAACATCTAAACCTAACCAATGGCCTGTTCCATGCATATAGAATTTTCTTAAATTACTTATACCATCCATTATCCCTAGCTTCATAAGCCCCCTTGAAATAATTTCACATGCAATCTCATGAGGCTTATTTACATCTCCACCTGGAATAATTGAAGCGATAGCCTGAATCTGGGCATTTAAAACAATTTCGTATATTTCTTTTTGAGGGTTACTAAACTTTCCATTAACCGGAAAGGTTCTTGTAATATCAGATGCATAACCAAGAATTTCACAGCCAGCGTCTATGAGAAGAAGGTCACCATCATTTAATAATTTATTGTTTTCATTGTAATGAAGTATGCAAGCATTTTCTCCACCTGCAACAATTGGAGGGTAAGAATGTTCTGAGTTTTCGTTTTTGAATACGGAGTCAAATTCAGCAGCAATGTTGTACTCATAAAGTCCAGGCTGAGTTTTTACCATAGCCTTCATATGTGCTTTTGAAGCAAGATCTGCTGCGGTTTGCATATTTTTTACTTCAGAAGCATCTTTAATAATCCTCATTTCCGACAAATATGGGTTTAAGGGTTGAATACTGCTACTAAAAATTGAAACAATAGTTTTATTAAGAATATTAGTACTTGCTCTATTTTTCCAGCCATCAGAAGTTGGCTGATCAAAATATAAAGATGATTCTTTATTTATGAGTTTCTTAATTTCATCTGTAAAAGTATTAATATCATAAGCATAGTCGACTAATAAAGTTTCAGGTGCGAGATCAACTCCAAGTCTCACTCCATTCCAGATTTCCTGAGTTTTATCTTTGGGCCTTAAAAAAATGCTGTAATTATTTTTAGAAAAAACTGCGATTGCATCAGGCTCTATAAAACCAGTAAGATACCAAAAACTGCTGTCTGGTCGAAAGGGGTAGTTGACATCACTATTTCTTTTTTGTTCACTATTTGTAGATACAATTACTACTGCATCATCTCCTAGTATGCTTAACAACTCTTCTCTTCTTTTTTTATGTATCATTTTGTTAGGTGCATTAATTCATTGATAAATAACCCAAGAAAGATACCATGAAAAAGATACGACTTTATCAAAATACTGCTCTATCTCTGGGCAATAGTATTGAGTTAAGTAAAGATAATAGCCATCATCTTAACAAAGTTTTGCGTTTTCCAGATGGTAAAAATATCACTATATTTAATGGTGATGGTTTTGATTACGACGCAAAAGTTCAAAGATTAAAAAAAATAACCAGCATTAGTATTGTTTCAAAGTTAAAAAATGATTCTGAATCCAAGCTAAATTTAACGCTAGCGCAGGGGATTGCTAAAGGTGAAAAAATGGATTTTTTAATCCAAAAAGCCATAGAATTAGGTGTATCAAGTATTATCCCAATGCAGCTTGAGCGTTGTGTAGTTCGATTAAAAGGTGACCGAGCTCAAAAAAAAATAGAGCATTGGCAAAAGATAGCAAACCATGCGTGTGAGCAATCAGGACGAGCTGTAATTGTTAATATCTGCCAACCTACTTTACTCAGTGATTTGCTTGAAAATCAAAATCATAATGGCTTTGTTCTGCATCATCATGCAAATATAAGTCTTGCTCAAATGCCTGAGCAATCAAGTGCAACAATTCTCATTGGACCAGAGGGGGGATTAACGGAACAAGAGGTTGCTGATTCAACAAACGCTGGATTTCAGTCACTCTTATTAGGTAAACGAGTTTTAAGGACCGAAACTGCATCACTAGTTGCTATAGCTAATATGCAGCTTTTATGGGGTAGCTGAAAATATTTTTAATTTTCTTTTTTTACTCAACATCACCTAGGTCATTACTAAGTTCCCGGGCTCGGTCATAAGCAGCCCTTGTAGCTGCTGCAACTATTCCCTCAAAGTTTTGATCTTGAAAGCTTTCAATAGCTGCTTGGGTTGTTCCATTGGGGGAAGTAACTTCTTTCCTAAGTGTCTTTGAATCTTTACCACTTTTAGTTGCCATTAGGCTTGCACCTAAACTAGTTTGAATACTTAAAGAGTTTGCAGTTTTTTCATCTAAACCAAGAGCAGTTGCTGCTTGCGTAATTGATTGCATCAATAGAAAAAAATAAGCCGGCCCACTTCCAGATATGGCAGTAATTGCATCTATTAATTTCTCATCATCTACCCAGAAACATTCGCCCACAGACGATAAGATTGAAGTTACTAATTCTTTTTGTTGATTGCTGACTAAATCATTTGCAAAAAGACCTGTAACGCCACTTTTAAATAGTGCAGGTGTATTAGGCATTGTTCTTACGAGGGCAAAATTACCTCCTAACCAACGATTAATATCATTACCTCTAATTCCGGCTACGATAGAGACAAAAAGGTGGTTTGGTTTAACTTTATTTTTTAATTGAAGGCAAACTATCGAGAGTACTTGAGGCTTTACTGCAAAAACAACAATATCACTATTATCTAGTAAAGAGTTATTATCAGAATATGTTGTGATTTTAAGTTCAGATTGACGATTGATAAGAAGCTCTTCATTAGAGTCGCTTACATTTATATTTTTAGCATCAAAGCCATTACTGAGGAGGCCTTTAATCAGTGCATACGCCATATTTCCAGCTCCAATAAATCCAATGACTGTTTTGTTTTCCATATAAAATATATTAGTTATAAATGCTTAACTCAATTCTACCAAACTTGCAATAAATAAAGAACATTAATGAAAAAATTTCAGCCAAAATTAATATTGATTGATGTTGATGGAACTCTAGTTGATAGTGTCCCTGACCTTGCCTACTGTGTTGATGAGATGATGATTCAGCTTGGTATGCCGACAAGAGGAGAGTCAAGGGTTAGACATTGGGTTGGAAATGGTGTTCCTAGATTAGTAGAGCGAGCTTTGACTGGAGATTTGGATCTCAAGCCAAGTCGAGAAGTATTCGACACCGCGTATCCAATTTTTTTAGAACTGTATGCTGAAAATTCAGCAATAAGGTCAAGCTTATATGATGGGGTTAAAGAGGGATTAGATTATTTACAATCTAAGAATTATCTTTTAGGCTGTGTTACTAATAAAGCAGAACAGTTTACTCACCCATTACTAAAATCATTAAATATCTATGATTACTTTAAGATAGTCATTTCTGGTGATACTCTGAAAAAGAAAAAACCAGACCCTTTGCCGCTTCTTCATGGCGCTAGTTTTTTTAATATAGATCCAAAAGAATGCCTTATGTTGGGAGACTCTGTAAGTGATGTAAAGGCTGCTAGAGCAGCTGGATTTGATATAATTTGTATGTCATATGGCTACAATCATGGTAATAATATATTAGATGAAAACCCTGATCTTGTAATCGACTCTATGACGCAGTTAAGAGAGTGCCTTTAATGAGTATTGATGATAATCATATTTGGCATCCTTACGCTACGATACCAAATAAGGTGCCTACTTATCTTGTTGATACTGCAGATGGGGTTTATTTAAACTTTAAAAATGGAACTCGTGTTATTGATGGTATGAGTAGCTGGTGGTCAATGATTCATGGTTACAATAATCCTTTCATAAATAGGGCAATGAAGGCTCAGATTGATGCTGTATCGCACGTAATGTTTGGAGGGCTTACTCACCAACCTGCTATTGACTTATGTGAAAAACTCATAAAAATAACTCCTCAAGGGCTTGATAAGGTTTTTTTTGCTGACTCTGGCTCTGTTTCTGTAGAAGTTTCTCTTAAGATGGCTTTGCAGTATTGGCAAAATAAAGGAAAAAAAGAAAAGTCACATTTTGTAACCCCTAGAGGTGGTTACCATGGAGATACTTTTGGAGCGATGAGTGTGTGTGACCCAAATAATGGCATGCACCATTTGTTTAGTGGCGTACTTCCAAAACATTACTTTGTAACTCAGCCCAAGTCAGGGAAAAGCGCTGAGGCTCTTTTAGATTTAGAGTCAAGACTTAAAGAAAGTCATAATAATATTGCAGCAATTATTCTTGAGCCTATTGTTCAAGGGGCTGGTGGAATGAATATATATGATGCTGATTATCTCAAAGGCGTTAGATCTTTATGCGATGATTATGAGGTCTTATTGATTGTAGATGAAATAGCGACAGGTTTTGGCCGAACAGGAGAACTTTTTGGTTGCAACCATGCAAATATTTCTCCTGACATTCTTTGTATAGGCAAGGCTTTAACGGGTGGTTATGTGACCATGGCAGCTGCAATAACTTCCGAAAAAGTCTCTACTACAGTTGGAGTATTAATGCATGGGCCTACTTTTATGGCAAACCCTTTATCCTGTTCAGCAGCGAATGCTAGTATTGATTTACTTCTTAGTAGCAATTGGAAAAAAAGGATCTCAGAGATTCAAGACATTCTTTCATCTCAATTACTAGCTTTAAAGAAACATAAATCTATATTTGACGTTAGAGTCATTGGGGCAATAGGCGTTGTAGAGTTTAAAGAGCCTCTTGATATGAAGAGAACCCAAGAGCAGTTAATTGACTGTGGAATTTGGCTTAGACCTTATGGCAAACTACTCTACACGATGCCACCTTTTATAATAACTGATCAAGAGTTACTTCAAATTACTGATGCAATGAAAGATGTGGCTGAAAGCCTTTAGGAAAAAGTTATATTGACTATTCAATGGGATCAATATCAATAAACCAGCGAACTGATGAGCTCACCTTGATTGTCTCAATATGCTTATAAAAGGTTTTAATTAACCTATGAAGCTGAACTCTATCTTTAGATTGTATATATAAATTGAAATAGTAATAATTTGACTTCTTCTCAATAACCCCAGGTACAGGTCCCCAAATTTCGATTGATTCTATATCAATATTATTAATTAATTGAGCCACTTCAGTTAAATATTTTTCAGCTTCATTTTTATTTTTAGAATTTGCGCAAATTAGTGCTTGATGAGCATATGGAGGGAGTTGTGTCTCCTCTCGCTCTAGTAACAAGGTTTTTGCGTACTCAATATATTGTGAATCTCTTACAAACTTAAAGATAGGATGATGGGGGTAGCGAGTTTGAATATTAACCTCTCCTCTATACTCTCCTCTTCCACACCTTCCTGAAACTTGAATAAGTAATTGTGCTAATTGCTCTGTCGCTCTATAGTCTAGCGACATGAGGCCAACATCTACATCTAAAATACCAACAAATGCTAAATTAGAGAAGTCATGGCCTTTTGCTAACATTTGAGTGCCAACAATAATGCAAGGCTTCCCAGAGTTTATTTTTTCTAAATGCAATGTAAATGCTTTTTTCTTTCTTGTTGTGTCTCTATCAATTCTAATTACATCAGAATTGGGAAAATATGACTCAAGATTTTCTTCCAACCTTTCTGTTCCATAACCTAGTATTTTCAGGCTTTGACTATTGCAAGAGGGGCAAGAGGATTCTGGTGACTTTTCTAGACCACAATGATGACACTTAAGTCGATTAATATTGCGATGGTAGACAAGCTTTGAGTCACAATTGGTGCATTCAGATTGCCAGTCGCATTCAGTACAATAGTAAACTGGCGCATAGCCCCGACGATTAATAAAGAGCATGACCTGTTTATCGTCTTCTAAGTATTTTTTTATTTTAGAAACTAGAGGTATTGATAGGGCTTCTGAAGGCTGACTCCTCATATCAATTAAGTTAACAATTGGCATAATTGCTTCACCAGGGCGAGTGGTCAAAGTAAGTCGCGTCAGTTTTTTGTCAGCAACATTTTTTAAGGTCTCAAGCGAGGGTGTTGCAGTTCCTAAAATCAGAGGAATATTTTCAAATTTGGCGCGCATAAAGCTTAGATCTCGAGCAGAATAGCGGAAGCTCGATTGCTGTTTAAAGGAGCCATCATGCTCCTCATCCACGATAACTAATCCAAGTTTAGGGATTGGAGTAAAGATAGCAGAGCGAGTGCCTAAGATAACTTTTGCTTCTCCATTTTTAGCCAATAGATAGGCGTCTTGTTTTTGGGTTTCATTAAGTTGTGAGTGAACAGCAACAACTCTTTCATTTATTCTTTCTTCAAAGCGCGCGATCATTTGAGGTGTTAATCCAATTTCAGGGACTAGAACAAGAACTTGCTTCCCATCCTTTATAAGTTTTTCAGTAAGATTGAGATAAACCTCAGTTTTTCCGCTTCCTGTGACTCCTTGAAGTAGGAATCCATGGAAGGTATTTTCATATTTAAGAACTTCATTAACTGCATTTTGTTGTTCAGATGTTGGTTTGAAGGATCTCGGTGTGACTACATTATTTATTTCAGTTGGTTTCTTAATAATTGCAGGCTTTCCAAGTCTCAGGTTTTTTGGAAGGGCATTAGCAAGAACTTCACCAACTGGATGATGGTAATAGTTGGCGGACCAGAATAAAAAATCAAGAATTTCTTTGGATAATAATGCTTCAGTATCAATTACTTCTTCGATAGCCCGAAGTTTACCAAACTCACTTTTATCTTTTAGAGAAAGTACAATTCCTATAACTTTTTTTGGACCAAATGGAACTTTAACTCTGGCTCCTACTCTTACTTCTTGATTACAGATGTAATCAAATGTATTGTGTAAGGGCACTGGAATCGCAACTTCTATGATTTGACTCAAAGTAAAATGTTTTAGGGATAAAATAAGTATTTTAGCAATATAAATTAGCCATGGTAGTTATTCAAAACATCATTAACGATATAAATATAGATGAAGACAAGCTTGGGTTAGTTTGCCAAAAATTTATGAATGAAGCAGGAATTAAAGAAAGTGAGTTGCTCATTCGCATAGTTTCACCTGTTGAGATTCAAGTTCTTAATAAAGAGTACCGAGCTAAAAACCAAGTAACTAATGTGCTATCTTTTCAAAGCGATATTCCTGAGGAAATTGGAGAGCCAATATTAGGTGATGTTGTTATTTGTGCTGATGTGGTAAGAGAAGAGGCGCTAGTAGGAGATAAAACGTTTTCAGATCATTTGACTCATATGGCGATACATGGAATTCTTCACTTGGTAGGGCATGACCATACAGATCTTGAATCTGCTAATAAAATGGAGTCTATTGAAATTGATTTTCTAAAGACTCTGGGGATTAGTAACCCTTACCATTAGGCAAAACTAAGAATTAATTAAAAGCCCTGCGAGTTTTTTGATGCTTTCTTCTTGCTGATTATTTTTTCTATAGATAACTCCAATATCTCGTTTTGCCTTGGTTGAATTCATGTCAATGGATATATTGGGATAATGCTTAAGTATGCCAAAATCGATTGCCATTTTGGGTAGAAAACTCACGCCAATATCTGTATCGACCATAGCAACAAGTGTTGGAATACTGGTACAAGAAAAGTCAGAAATATGTTGATTTGAAATTTTATTATTTTGCAATATATGTGACCTCAAGCAGTGACCCTGTTCGAGCATTAGCAGTGACCCATTATCAATTACTTTAGATTTACGTTTTTTATGTTGAATAAAATAAATTGGGTCAGAAAAGACTTGAAAGCTTTCAATAAAGTTGGGCAATTCATATGGAAAAGCAAATATGGCAAAGTCAATCTTAGCTTGCTCTAGTTGCATAAGTAAATTTTCACTTGTATCTTCCTTAAAAGAAACCTTAAGTTTTGGATAAAGCTTGCTTAAGTTAGATAAGAAATTTGGCAGAATATAGGTAGAAATCGTAGGTATTACTCCAATAGTAACTTCAGAATCAAAAAAATCTAACTTTGCAGTACTTAATAAGACATTAATCTCAGCCATCACTAATAGAGCTTGTTTTACAACTCGATTCCCAGTTGCTGTAAAGTGAACGTTTTTATTGTCTCTCTCAACAAGCAGAACTCCTAAGTCGCTTTCAAGTTTTGATATTCCTGCGCTGAATGTCGAAGCGCTAACAAAGCAATCATTTGCAGCTTTGGAAAAGTGATTAGTTTTTTTTAGTGCAACTAAATACTGTAAGTTTTTTAGTGAGGGTGTCATTTTTTATATTCGATTTTTACGGATATTATATACACATTTATTCAATTTATTTATATATAAAGTACTGGTATGATGATGGCTCGTTTAACCAATCGGAGGAAGTTATGTCATTAAGCGGAAGTAAAACAGAACAAAGTTTAAAGGATGCATTTGCTGGAGAGTCTCAGGCAAATAGACGCTACTTATATTTTGCAAACCAATGTGATGTTCTTGGTGAGCCAGATATGGCTGCGTTATTTAGATCAACTGCGGAAGGTGAAACTGGCCATGCTCATGGTCATATGGAGCATCTCATTGAAGGTGGTGTTGGTGATCCAGGGACAGATATGCCTGCTAAAGAAGTAAAAGAGATGCTTGAAAGTGCTGTTCATGGAGAAACTCATGAATACACTGATATGTATCCAGGTATGGCCAAAACAGCAAGAGATGAGGGTTTTGATGAAATTGCTGAATGGTTTGAAACTTTAGCTAAAGCTGAACGTTCTCATGCAAATCGTTACCAAAAAGCACTAGATAGCTTATAAAAACTTCGTTGCCATAGGCTTAGCTTATGGCAACAAATCCTAGGTATATATGTCTAAATTTAAAGAAGGTAATTTAGAGGCACCAACTCGCCACCCTCTAAATTGGAAAGATGAAGATTTTTATAATGAAGATTCTCTCAATACAGAATTAGAAAGAGTATTTGATATCTGTCACGGTTGTAGACGTTGTGTGAGCCTTTGCAAGTCTTTTCCAACACTCTTTGACTTGATTGATGAGTCTCAAACATTTGAGGTTGATGGCGTTGATAAAGCAGACTACAAGAAAGTGGTTGACCAATGCTATTTATGTGATTTATGTTTCGTGGCAAAATGCCCTTATGTTCCGCCGCATGACTTCAATGTTGATTTCCCACATCTAATGCTTCGCTCAAAAGCAATTCAATTTAAAAAAGGCGAAACAAAACTATCTCATAAAATCTTAACATCACCACAAAAAGTAGGTTCTGTTGCGTCTATGCCAGTAATCTCACCAATTGTTAATTGGTCTAATAGCAACAAAACAATGAGAAAGGTAACCGAAAAAGTTTTAGGTGTTCACGTTGATGCTGTTGTTCCAAAATACCATACTCAGAAACTTTCAAAAATTTTTGTAGAAGATAATTCTACAAGTAAATTCAAGGTAGCAATTTTTGGTACTTGTTATGGTGAATATAATGACCCTCAAACTGTTATTGATTTAGTCGATGTTCTTAGGCATAACGGTGTAGAAGTAAAACTCATTAAAAAAACTCAGTGTTGTGGTATGCCCAAGATGGAGCTTGGCGATCTTGAGGCTGTGGTTAAGTATGCGAATGAAAATATAACACCACTTATAAAGTTAGTTAATGATGGTTATAAATTAATTGCGCCAATACCTTCATGTGTCTTAATGTTTAAAAATGAATTGCCAATGATAATTTCTGAAAATGAAGATATTATGGCAATATCTAAAGCATTTTATGACCCCTTCGAATATCTATCATTTTTAAAAGAAAGTAATCAGTTTGATGGTAATTTTAATCCAATTGATAAAGAAGTACTTTATCAAATTGCTTGTCATCAAAGAGTGCAAAACATTGGCTCACATACTAAAAGAATTCTGGGCTTAATTCCAGACCTAGATGTAAATATTGCGGAAAGGTGTTCTGGACATGACGGTACATATGGAGTCAGAAAAGATACGCATACTTACTCTGTACAAATTGGAATGCCAGTTGCAAAAAAAATAACTGAAACAACCGATTTGGTCGTTAGTGACTGCGTTATGGCTGGCAACCATGTTGCGCATATTGCTACGCAAGATATAGAATCCATTCATCCAATTAGTTTGGTGAAAATGGCTTATGGTTTATAATAAAAATGAGGTTAATTAAATGCTAACAAGACAAGACTTATTCACTCTTGAAGAATACGCAGAAAAACGTTCAGCTATTCGTTCAGATACTATTCAAATAAAAAAGCTCAGAGAGGTTAATCTTGGAGAGCATGTAAGGATGTTGTTTGAAAACAAGACAACAGTCCAGTTTCAGATCCAAGAGATGCTTCGTATAGAGAAAATTTTTGAGGCTGACGGTATTCAAGAAGAGCTCGATGTATATAACTCACTGGTACCTGAAGGCTCAAACTTGAAGGCTACTATGATGATTGAATATACTAATGTTGAGGAGCGAGCGGTTGCATTATCTAAATTAATTGGCGTTGAAAGAAGCATCTATTTTCAAGTTGGAAATCATGACAAAGTGTTTGCTATTTGTAATGAGGACATGGATAGAGAGACAGAGGTTAAGACCTCAGCTGTTCACTTCATGCGTTTTGAATTTGATCAAGGTATGGTTAAAGAGTTTGGCTCAGGAGTGCCAGTCAAGGTTGGCGTTTCCCACCCCCATTATAATTATGAAATTATTTTGAATTCGGAATCACAAGACGCCTTAAGTCAGGATTTTAACAATAATTAGTTTGGCTAATAGTATTTAAGCTTCAGTAATTTCACCAAGCGTTTCCATGGCTCGTAAAGAGCCATCTACATAATACATTCTTAATTTATCTCTTTCCCATGGAGGGATGTTTGATTCCTGGAGTACTTTTTTAAGGGATTGTGAATGACCTTTCCCTTTAACTTTTATTCGTTGACCTTCTAAACGAAAACGTATTTCAAAATTAGGAAGGTTTTTTAATGATTCATAATAGGGGCATGGTAAGTTTGAAGACTCAATATGCTCATCAAAAAAATACAACTCACCATTGTATCGCCTAACTTCATAGTGATGCCATCTTAAGATTACATTAGCATCAGTTTTTGCACTCAATGAAGAGATAAGCTCATTTAGAACTTTATTAGAAGGTAATAGAAAGCCTAGATTGGCAATATAATAACGAAGCACGTTAACTATTCTTCTTTTTGGCATTTGAATTAATGAGCTAACTTGAATTTTATTATTGACCAGTAATTCAAAATTTTTAATATCAAGTTCAGCCAAGTCTTGCATCAGTCTCAATGCCTCTGCCTGATGCGCCGCACTCCTTGATATATTCTTAAAAAGTCCACTAAATGCGCTTGATAGCTTTGGTAGAAATTCAATTCTTAATAGGTTTCTTTTAAAATTAGTATCTAGGTTGCTATCATCCTCTATCCATTTGAGATGGTTTTTTGAAGCATAGTCTACGATTTTTTGTTTTGAAATATTCAGAAATGGACGAAAAAGTTCTGAGTCACCGATACTTTTTATTTTTGGCATTGAGGCAAGGCCAGCAACTCCACTTCCTCTAAATAATTGAAGTAAAAAAGTTTCCGCTTGGTCCTCTTGGTGATGCGCAGTACAAAGAATCTCATCCACTCTTAATTCATATTTTAATGAAAGATAGCGTTTTTTACGAGCATTTTCTTCGATATTAGAAGAATTTTCAAGATTTACACTTATATATTTAAACTCAATTTTGGCTGAATTACATATTTTTTCACAAAAAGCGCACCATTCGTCGCTGTATTTAGAAAGGTTATGGTTTATATGAACAGCTCGAACGTTACCAGGATAATGTTTATTTAAAAAGTGGAGAAGAACAACTGAGTCAATACCACCACTTAAGGCAACGACAATTTTCTTGCCAGTTAAGTATTCGTCTTTATTCGCTAAATCTTCCAAAGCCTAGTAGTTTTTCATGTCTATTCTCAATAAGTTTATCAATAGGCAAGTCAATTAGATTAGTTAGCTCTTTAATCAGGGCTTTTTTGAGAAATACACAAGCCTTTTCAGGGTCTCTATGAATCCCGCCAAGAGGTTCAGGTATTACTTTTTCAATTAATTTATGTTTTTTTAAATGCTTACTTGTTAGTTTAAGTGACTCTGCAGCAATTGGTGCTTTAGAGGCGTCTTTATAAAGTATTGAGGCACAACCTTCTGGAGAGATAACAGAATAAATGCTGTATTCAAACATCATCATAGTGTCGCAAAGACCAATTGCAAGGGCACCGCCTGAGCCACCTTCACCGATCACCACAGATAAGATTGGTGTTTTTAAGGTAGACATTTCGAATAAGTTTCTAGCAATCGCTTCACTTTGTCCCCGCTCTTCAGCACCAATTCCAGGATAAGCTCCAGGGGTGTCTATAAAAGTAATTACTGGAAGTGAGAACTTTTCAGCCATCTTCATTAGTCGAAGGGCTTTGCGATAACCTTCAGGCCTTGTCATGCCGAAGTTATGAAAAATTTTTTCTTTTGTTGAGCGGCCTTTTTGCTGCCCAATAAATATAAATGTGAGGTCATCAATTTTTGCAATTCCACCAATCAAAGAATGATCATTTGCATAGGCTCGATCTCCACACAGCTCAGTGAACTCATCAAAGATTTTGTCAATATAGTCCAAAGTGTAAAGTCTTTGGGGATGCCTTGCTAGCTGTGAAACCTGCCAATCAGTTAGTGATGAAAAAATTTTCTTTGTTAGTAGTTCACTTTTTGCTTTAAGTGACTCCATTTCTTTAGCAATATCGGCATCATCTTTAATGCTCTCTAGGGCATCAATTTTTTCTTCAAGCTCAGCTATTGGTTGTTCAAAATCAAGATAGTTTAAGTTCATTTAATACGCTTAATGGTGGATCAAAATTTAATGATAATTATAGCAGATGCAATGTTTATAATCTTGCAATGGATTTACTTACCCTGCTTTCTCTAACGTTTGCTACATTTGTTTATGCAATTTCGCCAGGACCTGGCCTATTTGCAGTGCTGGCAATTTCTACAAGATATGGCCCTATTCCTGCTATGTGGCTTTCAATTGGACATACTGTTGGTGACATCATTTATGTCGCACTTGCAATGCTAGCACTCAATGTCATAGCGGGCCTAATTAGTGATAGCATGATGTACGTTAAAATTTTAGGTGCTTCATATTTAATATATATTGGCTACCAGCAGTATAGGTCAAGAGGTATTAGCTTCGAACAAACAAGTAACAAAAGTTCAATACTAAAACTTTTACTAGCAGGATTTATTGTTGGGGTTACTAACCCTAAGACCATTATTTTTTATTTATCTTTTCTACCAATCTTTATAGATTTAAATAATTTGACAGTTGCAACGGAAATTAAAGTAGTTACAGTTATTGGTATTACAGTATTCTTCGTACTCACTCTAGCAAACATCCTAGGGCTTCGATTAAGAAAACATATTGAAAATCCAGCGATTATCAAACGCGTGAATGAGATTACTGGTATTACGATGATTTTGGTTGGCTGTTTTGTGGGTCTCTACTAATATGACTTGGGAAAATAATGCTTCAATCTGAAAAAAATATGACATTTATTATGATTCTTGTTCCATTTGTGTGGGCATTGTCAGGTATCTCAGCAAAATATCTTTCCTTTTATATCGGTGAAGATGAGATTGTCGTCTACAGGTTTTTCTTATCTGTTCTTTCAACTATCCCACTTTTGATATGGATGAAAATACCTATCAAAATTAGTTTGTTTAATCTTGTGTTATCACTCGTTATTGCAATCTTTATGATTAGTAACTATCGGTTTTATTTTATGGGAATGCAAAGGGGTGCTGCGGGCCTAGGGGCTGCATTAGTTACTGTTTTGATTCCAATATTTGTCTATATCTTTATGATATTTTCAAAGAAATCTAAGCCGCTTATTAAGGACTGGGCTGCATTACTGGTGGGCACAATTGGTGTTCTTTTGATGATGAATTTTGATCAATCTAACTTGGCACTATTAATCAGTGGAGGTAATCTCTATTTTGTTTTGGCAGCTTTGGCTTATGCAGCTGTAACTATTGTTGGGGCCTATATGAAAAATATGCATGTATTGGCTTTTAACTTTTATATAAGCCTATTTGGCTTTATGATCGATTGGGTTTATTCTTATGATACAAATCTTCTCATAACTTTAATGGATATGGATTATATTTTCTGGATTAATATACTTTTTGTTTCAGTTGTAGCTGGTACTGCTATAACGGCAGTTTACTATACTGGAATAAGGGTTATAGGATCTAAAAAAACCTCGGTGTTTAGTTTACTGTCACCATTTTTTGCAATTGCTTTTGGGGCAATTTTTTTTCAAGAATCGCTAAACTTAAAAAATATTATAGGAATTATTTTGGCTGTTTCTGCCTTGTTTGTTTTAATTGATTTGAAGCTGAAAGCTTTCTTGCCGTCTAGGTAGCGGATTATGGAAATAAATATTTTTTTAGTCCTTGGTTTTACTCTTTTTGTTTTTGCAGTAACCCCTGGTCCGGGAACTCTGGCACTTCTTTCTATTTCTACTTCGAGAGGGCTAGCTTCAGCAATATTTTTTTCAATAGGAATGACGCTTGGTGATTTGTCATATTTAACTATTGTTATTTTTTCTTTAAATGCTCTAGCCGATTTGATTACACCTGTTACAAACGCGGTCCAATATTTTGGAGCCTGTTATTTATTTTATTTGGGCTATTCTCAATGGATAGCTGGAAAATTCAGTATGGATAATGAAGTTTCTGCCCAATCCCATTTGAAAGAATTACTGACTGGTTTCCTCTTGGCTGGAACTAATCCAAAGGTAATGATTTTCTATTTATCAGTCCTTCCTTCTCTGATTGATCTTAATCAAGTAAGTTTAACTTATGGATTGAAAATCGTAGCCACTGTTGCCATTTCACTGTTGCTTGGTTTGGTATTTATTGGTGTTCTAGGAAAAAAATTAAGGCAACTAATAAGTAGTCAAAAAATTGCCTTGAGGGTGAATAGGATTTTTGGAGGAATAATGATTGGTGTTGGTTTTAGCCTTTTTTATTTTTAACTATTTTTTACTCAGGAGTTGCGCTAATATCACGAGTCAATAAATCCTTCATAATTGCAGCGCGCATTTCATCTGTAAAGTCAAACCAATCAAATATTTCATTCATGTGACGATTGCAACCAATACAAAAATTATTTTCATTGTATTTACAAATACTCACGCATGGACTTTTAATCTGCCTTAATTTGTTTTGCTCACTCATACTCATTGCTTGGCTTGGTGTTTCAACAGTAATTTCAAAGGCATTTTAATCGAGTTGTGAATTTATGAACGAAGTTTTTCATTGTTGTCATCATAGGCTGCACTCATTGAGACATGACAACTGCGACTGCCTAAAGAGGTTTCAACACTAAGCTTAACTCCCTCTTCACAAAGGTTTGGTTCTAAATAAGCAAAGGCGACACTACGGCCTACTCTAAATCCATAAGCGCCACTAGTTATAATTCCACTAAGCTTATCTCCTTCAAAAACTGCTTCATTTCCAAAACACTCGGCTGGAATATCATCATCAAATATGAGGTATGCTAACTTAGTCTTAATTCCATCAATTTGTCTTTGACGGATATTTTTAGAGCCAATGAATTCACGACTCAAGTCAAGAAATCGATCCATTCCAGCTTCTAAGGCTGAAATTTCTTCAGTGAATTCTGCGCCATAAGCCCTGTACATTTTTTCTAAGCGCATGCTATTAAAGGCCTGCCCGCCAAAATCTTTTAATCCATAGGAATCACCCATTTCCATTAAAGATTCATAAATAGAAATGACTTGCCAGCTTGGCATATGAAGTTCCCACCCTAATTCACCAGCATAGGAAACTCTCATTGCAAAGACATTTGCAGAATCGATCTTAATTGTTTTACAGCTCAACCAAGAAAATCCAGTGTTGCTGAGATCTTCTTGAGTGCATTGACCTAAAATATTTCTTGCTTCAGGGCCAGTCAAGAGGAGCCCGCCCCATTCCTCAGTTAAATTTTCTATTGTGATATCAAAGTCATCTGAGTGCCACTCCAGCCACTGATAATCTTTGACTTCGGAGCCTATAGCGCCCATTAGAAGAAACTCTTCATTACTGATACGGCTAATTGTTTGCTCTGCCCTTATTCCACCCTTTGGCGCATGAAAAAGGGTTAGCCCAATTCTTCCATCTTTTGAAGGTAATTTATTACAGGATAAATTATCTAGAAATTTAAAAGCATCCTTACCAGTAATTCTAAATTTTGCAGTTCCGCTAATATCAGTTATTCCGCAGGCATTTTGAACAGCACTACACTCTTGTAATACTGCATCATGAGCTTCACTATGGGCCCACGTTAAAGTTTCATTTATTATTTCATCGGTTGTGAACCAAGAAGGCTTTTCATAGCCAGTATTGACAGTGTGTATAGCTCCCTTTTGACTCAATAAAGTGTGCAAAGCGCTTACTCTTATAGGCCGTCCATGAGGTCGATTTTCATTTGGAGAGGCAAATGAGTACATTCTTTCATACGACTCAATAGCACGTGTTGTGCAGTATGTTTTATCAGCCCATTTGTCAAAGCGACGACTATCAAGAGAAGCCATATTGAGTTCAGTCTGACCATGAACCATCCACTGAGCTAGATATTTACCAATACCGCCCTGTGCAATTCCAATACTTGCGCCACAAAGATTCCAAAAATTTTTCAACCCTTTTGCAGGGCCAACAAGTAAATTATCATCAGGAGTATGAGTAATAAGTCCATTAATTACTGTACTAATTCCCACTTCTTTAAACAAAGGAACAATGTCCATGCATCGTTCTAACCAAGGCATTAATCTTTCAAGATCACCCTCAAAGAGCTCCCTATCAAATGACCAATCTACACCATCAAGTGCCCATGGTTTAGAACCTCTTGTTTCGTAAGGACCAATTAAAAATCCACTTCCTTCTTGCCTAATATAGGAGGCTGCAATAGAATCACGAGTTACGGGCAATTCCTTAGATAGAGCTGCAATATCAGGATGGCTATCAGTAATTAAATACTGATGCTGCAAGTTAACCAGCGGCACATAAGAGCCAACCATGGCGCCTACCTGCGGTGAGAAACATCCGCCAGCATTAACTACATGTTGAGCAATAATTTTTCCTAATTCAGTAACAACTTCATATTCACCACTTGGAAGGATATTGATATCAATCACTCGATTAAAGTTACTAACTTCAGCGCCTGCTTTTTTACTAAGTTGTGCTAATTGGGTGACTACCGTTGTAGGATCTACATGGCCATCATTGGGTGTATATAAAATACTTCTGGCTTTATCAAAATTCATTAATGGATTGATAATTGAGGCCTCTTCTTTCGAGACAAAACGCATTTCACAGCCAATATGATTTGCTTTACTCAAAATATTATTAAACCACTGTTCTTCAACCTTGTCATGCCCAACCCGAAGTGAGCCAGTTTTATGAAATGAGGAGTCAAGACCAGTTTTTTCAGGCAAGATCTCATCATAAAGTTTTATTGTATATTCGTGAATACTTGAAAGGGTATGGTTGCCATTAAAGTTTGGACATAGGCCTGCTGCATGCCAGGTAGAGCCGCTTGTGAGTTCACCTTTTTCAATAAGGACAACATCAGTCCAGCCTTCTTGAGTAAGATGATACATAAGGTTAACACCTAGTGATCCGCCGCCAATGATGACTACTTGAGCATGTGATTTCATATTAATTATTTATTTTTAAAAGGTTTACGGCCAATATCTTTTCTGCTTAATTTAATATTAAACTTTTCGCGTATTTTTTGGTCAACGTCATCACTAATATGACTTGGAAAGTGCTCCGATAGTATTTCTTTTTTTTGCTTGATTGCTTTTTCTAGTAGCACAGGTTTGCCCATATCAGCCCAATCATTTGGACTGTCTCTATCACTTAAATCAGGAAAGATATACTCACTTTGCATAACGCTAATTGTTAAATCTGATCCAAGATAGTGAGCTTTATTATTCAAACAAACATCTTTAATCGTTTCAAAACAAAGCGACTCTTCACTATCGTCGCTGAACCCTTTTGTCATTCTCATTGACGCGCCCAATAAATCATTATCCATCAGCAAACTTTCAGGACATGTACCTAAAAGACTTGCATACATTCCAGCGGATTCATAAATTATATTAGCACCAGCAATTGCTGTGACTGCATGAGTAGATGCTCTTTCTGACCCCGCTTGAAAATCTGGGAATTTAGAGTCTGTCATTCCTGCAGGCGTTCCAGTTGGTAGGTTTAAAAAGTTGCCCATCTGCGCACAAGCTGCTGAAATTAATCCTTGTTCTGGAGAGCCTCCACACATTGATCCAGTTCTTAAGTCAGACACAAAAGGCCAAGTTCCAAGAATTGCCGGTGCACCTGGTTTGATGGCATTCACATATACCAGTCCACCAAGACATTCAGCCCAAGCCTGGGACACAACGCCAGGAAGAAGAGGAGGTGCTGTTGCCCCAGCTTGACCTGCTGATAGAAGTAATATTGGCATGCCACCTTCAACGCCAACACGAACACATTCTAAAGACTCTTCTGCAAATTTCATTGGAGGCACTACATGGCAATTACTCATGCTTAAAAACGGCCTTTCACACCATTTTTCTTCACTTCCAGCAATAATATGAAGCATTTCAAGCGCATCAGTTACGTGCTGAGCTTCTGTAAAGCTTGCGCCTAAATGCTTCTCAGTTCCCATTGCCACACAATAAACTGAGTTTTGATCCATCTCACGGGGACTAGCAATGTCTCTCAAAACACAAGTTCGTTGAAACATATGAATGTGTTCACACTGATCTGCAATTCTAGCCATATCGTATAGATCTTGACTTTCAGATTCTCGATACTCGTTGTTCTCAGGGTCGGCAATAAGAACTGCAGCGCCAGCAGTTGAGAAGTGAACTCTTGAGCCACTTAAATCTAAATCATGTTTTGGGGATTGCCCATGAAGAGTGAGATTTCGCTGTGAAAGGTTCATGGCTTTTTCAACTACTTTTTTTGGCATTCTTAATCTACCATCATCTCCTAGAATAGCGCCAAAAGCAACGCAAGTTTCAATACAGTGGGGCGTGGCATCACCAAATCCAATTTCTTCTAGAATTCGAAAAATATTAGCTTCAATATCAATAACTTGTTTGTCACTAAGGGGTTTATATCTTCCACCAATCTCACCCGGTAAAACAGGCTTTTTTTCTTCTGCTAGTGGGGCACTTCTTAGTGCAATTCTTGCTTCTCTTCCACCTGATTTTCTTCTTGTCATAATAGTGATTTGAGTTGAACTATAAATCACATTTTGATACTAAATCAAAGCACTGTCAATTGTTTTTTTATTGTAGGGTTAAAGTACCTATACGAAGCTAAATTTACCGTTATTAATTATTCATCCTTACCGCTTTCAAAATGAAATTATGCGCCTTTTCTTATCTCAGAAGGTCGCCTTGAGGTAATAGTTTTAAGTTGAGTATAGAATTGAACGCCTTCCATGCCATGAAACATATGTTCTATTTTCTAAATATTAGAAAACATATATATCTCTTCATGTATACTCCAAATATTGAAGTTCTAAAAATCCTTCAATATTGGGGTCAATCGTGACTTCAAAAAAACTTATAGAAAGGAGATACAAAATTATGTTGAAAATTAATAAATATGTCTCAAGTCTATTTCTTTCAGTTTTTGTTCTTTTCGGAACAACTGTGGGAAGTACGGCAGCGATGGCAGATGGTGAAAAGTTTGTACTAATTAGCCATGCACCAGATTCTGATTCATGGTGGAATACAATTAAAAATGCAATTGAAATTGCTGGTGAGCAAATGGGTGTCGATGTTGATTATCGTAACCCAACTACAGGAGATCTTGCTGATATGGCACGTATCGTTGAGCAGGCTGCTGCAAGCAACCCTGATGGTATTATTGTTACGATTGCTGATTATGACGTCCTAAAAGGACCAATTACTTCAGCTATAGCAAAAGGAATCCCAGTTGTAACAATTAACTCTGGTACTCGTGAGCAATCTGAAATGCTAGGAGCATTAGCGCACATTGGTCAGCCTGAGTATGATGCTGGTTTTGGTGCTGGTAAGAGAGCAAAAGCTGCTGGAGCAACAAAGTTTTTATGTGTTAATCACTTCTTTACAAACCCGGTATCAGTTGATCGTTGCCAGGGCTATGCAGATGCTCTTGGTGTAGATCTTGGAAATCAAATGATCGACTCTGGACAAGATCCAACAGAAATAAAAAATAAAGTTATGGCTCATCTTAGATCAAATCCTGATACAGATGCAATTCTTACTTTAGGTCCAACTTCTGCTCATCCAACGCTTTCAGCTTTAGATGATATGGGTCGTTCGGGCGATATTTATTTTGGTACTTTTGATCTTTCTGGTGAGATTGCAGCTGCTGTTAAAGCAGATGTTATTTCTTTCGCTATTGATCAACAGCCGTACTTACAAGGATATCTTCCAGTTGTAATGTTGACTAACTTGTCAAGATATGGCGTATGGCCTTCTGGTGCAATTAACTCTGGCCCTGGATTTATCACTAAGAGTAATATTAGCTTAGTTGAAAAATATGCAGGCGTTTACCGTTAATAGTTAATTTAGTTTATTAACGTGCTACCCACCATAATCTTAAATTGGTGGGTAGCATTTTTTTTATCTTTATCAGGTTTAAAGTTCAAATTTAACTATTTTGAATAAACCAATAGGATCAAATCATGTCTACAATTGAAAAAAAAATTTCATTAATTCGTTCTAAATTTAGTGTCGCATTACTTCGTCCTGACTTAGGTGCAATTGTTGGAGTTGTATTAGTTTTTCTATTCTTTTTTTAGTAGCCCGAGATACGGGGATGTTTTCATTAGAAGGCTCTATGAATTGGGGAATCGTGTCTTCACAGTTTATCATTATTGCTGTTGGCGCTTGCCTTCTCATGATCGCTGGAGAATTTGATCTATCAGTAGGGTCAATGATCGGTTTTGCAGGAATTGTCATAGCAGTGACCTCAGTAGTTTGGGGTTGGCCAGTATGGCTTAGTATCCTTATAGCATTCGTTGTTTCGATGTCTATAGGTGCATTAATTGGCTACATTACAGTCAAAACAAATTTACCTTCTTTTATTGTGAGTCTTGCATTTTTATATATCCTGCGAGGCATGACAATCTTTATTGCAATCATAAGTACGAAAAAAACCATTATTGGTGGAGTTACAGAGGTCGCTGAAAATGACTGGTTAGCACCAATTTTTGGTGGCAAGATATTTACAGGCGTATTTGACTGGCTTGCTGAGCAAGGCATAATTCAAACGTTTGTCGCTGGCACAAAGGCTGGTCAGCCAGTTGTATCGGGTATCCCAATGATGATGGTTTGGGCTATAGGACTCGTTATTTTTGCACATTTTTTATTAACAAAAACTCGGTTTGGTAACTGGATCTATGCCTCAGGCGGTGATGCACAAGCTGCTCGTCATATAGGTGTCCCAGTAAACAGAGTTAAAATATTGATGTTTGTCTTTACAGCTTTTTGTGCGACTGTATTTGCAACCACCCAGGTTATTGAGTTTGGTTCAGCTTCAGCGGATAGAGGAATTCTAAAAGAGTTTGAGGCAATTATTTCAGTTGTTATAGGCGGCGCTTTATTAACGGGTGGCTACGGTTCAGTTATTGGAGCTGCACTAGGAGCAGTCATATTTGGAGTAGTTCAACAAGGCTTATTTTTTATTGGAGTAGAGAGTTCTTTGTTTAGAGTGTTCTTAGGTGTTCTTCTATTGTTAGCGGTGATTCTTAATACTCACGTTCGTAAATTAATTACTGGGGCAAAATGATGAGTGATTTACCGTTAATGGAACTTAAAGATATCCATAAGAGCTTCGGAAATGTAGATGCTCTAAAAGGGGTTTCAATCTCTATTAATGCTGGAGAATGTCATTGTTTATTGGGTGATAACGGAGCAGGAAAATCTACATTTATTAAAATCATGTCTGGCGTTCATCAGCCAACAAGTGGCCAGATCAATATTAACGGAAAAGAGACTGAAATTAATAACCCTCGAGATGCAATTGATGCTGGCATTGCAACGGTTTATCAAGACTTGGCTTTAATTCCATTAATGTCGGTTTCTCGAAATTTTTGGCTTGGCAGGGAGTTGACAAAAAAAGTGGGCCCAATCACTGTCATGGATTTTGAGAAATGCAACTCAATTTTGATGACTGAAATGGACAAAATGGGAATTCAATTGCGTGACCCTACTCAATCAATTGGGACTCTGTCTGGGGGCGAAAGGCAAACTGTTGCTATTGCCCGTGCTGTATTTTTTGGCGCCAAAATATTGATACTTGATGAGCCAACTTCAGCCCTGGGAGTTTATCAAACCTCAAATGTGCTAAAAACTATTGAAAGGGTTCGAGAAAAAGGTGTTGCGGTAGTATTTATTTCTCATAATGTTTCCCACGCTTTGGCAGTGGGGGATAAGTTTACGGTTTTATCTCGAGGTGAGACTCTAGGTACTGCTAAAGCAGGTGAAATTGATTTCCAAGAATTACAAGCCATGATGTCTGGTAATAAAGAATTATCAGTATTAAAAAAATAGAGGTTAATTATGAAAATATGTCTAATTGGTGCCGGTCGCATAGGAGCAGTTCATGCTATCGCGATAGCCAGTGATGAAAACGCTAATCTCCACTCTGTTGTAGATTTTCATCAAGAGTCTGCCGAAAAGCTTGCGAATAAATACAATGCTATCACTCTTTCAATGGATGAGGCATTTGAAAATAATGAAATAGATGCTTTTATTATTGCTAGCAGTACTTCTACCCATGCAGACCTTATAGAAAAATGTGCTAAAGTTGGTAAGCCTGTTTTTTGTGAAAAACCTATAGATCTAAGTCTTGATAGAGCATTAGCGTGCGCTAAAGCTGTTGAAGAAAGTGGTATTGTATGTATGTTAGGATTTAATAGACGTTTTGATCCTCATATGGCTAGTTTAAAAAATAAAGTTGATGCAAATGTAATTGGTTTAATTCAGTCTTTAATAATAACTTCTCATGATCCTGAGCCACCTTCAATGGACTATATCGCAGGGTCCGGTGGTTTATTTCACGATATGATGATCCATGATTTTGATATGGCGTGTTGGATTCTTAATGACACTCCAAGAAGTATCTATGTTTCTGCTAATGCTGCAAATGATGATGTTGCTAAGCAGGGAGATGTTGATACAGCAAGTGTAATAATGAATATGAATAAGGGGGCAATAGTTACTATTATTAATGGTCGACAAGCCTCCTTTGGTTATGATCAGAGAATTGAAGCTTTTGGTGAGACAGGCATGCTTCAAGTAAAAAATGTCCTTGAAGATAGTGTTATTTTAAGTAACTCATCTGGAATTAAGCAGACCAAAAACCAACACTTTTTTTTAGAAAGATATGGAAAAGCGTTCCACAATGAACTAGTGCATTTTATGGAATCATTTCAGTCTGGTACTCAGCCTAGTGTTAATATTTCTGATGGGGTTATTGCGTTAAAAATTGCTGAAGCTGCTAAAGAGTCACTCCAAAGTGGCAACTCAATTAATTTATAGATTTTAAATAGAATGCCTCCACAAGATATTAATGATTTAAATAGCTTGCTTCAAGAAAGCTATCCAAGATTAAGCAAAAAAATGAAGTTGATTGCTTTCTATGTAATTGATCAGCCACAAAACCTTGCAATAAATACCTTGGCGGTTATTGCGTCAGAAATTGGAGTATACCCTTCAACCCTAGTCCGCTTTGCAAAACACTTTGGTTTTAGTGGTTTTGCTGAACTACAAGATCTATTTAAGGTCAAAATTTCACAATCTCCTATTAACTATCGACAACGCATCACGGACGTGAAAAAAGTTACTGAAACAAGTGTGTCTACAAATAGTTCAAATATCTTTAAAGAAATTACGAGTCGCAATATTGTTGCTACAGAATTACTTTCTGAGCAAATAGATGTTCAGTTAATAGAAGAAACAGTGAAGGCATTGTGTGATGCTAGAGAAGTAATTTTGTGCGGTACAAATAGAGCCCAACCTGTAGCAAATTACTTTTATTACATGTTAAACAATCTCGGTATACGATGTCGTATTGCTAATGATGTAAATGAAGTGGAGAACCTTTCAAATTGGCTTGATGACAAAACAGTATTCATTGCAATTACTTATAATCCTTACAATACGATGACAACAGAAGCAGTTAAAGAGGCAAAAAATTCAAAAGCAAAGGTAATTTTGCTGACCGATACAGAGCTCAATCCTATTGCTCATTTAGCAGATTTTTTATTTAGCATTCATGAGGCAGAAATTCATACTTTTAGGTCTTTAGGGGCCACAATGTGTCTCGTTCAGGCTATATGTATATCAATTGGCTATCATCAACAAGGAAATTAAATATGTCACTTTTATCTCGCCCTAAATTAAGTTCAAATGGTTGTTATCAAGACATTACTCCAAAATCAGCAAATTGGGATTTTGTTGGATTTAAAGCTTATGAGCTGGAGCCTGAACAAACTTTAAATTTAATAGAAATTGAAAATGAATTATGCCTAATAATTTTATCGGGGAAGGCCGATATAAAAGTTGAAGATGATACTTTTTCTAATATTGGCGATAGAATGAGCGTATTTGAAGATCTTAAGCCACATGCATTATATGTTCCTAATAACAACCAAGTAACCATCAAAGCGACAACCAAGCTAGAGCTTGCAATTGCAATGGCACCTGGTTTTGGTAACTATCCTGTAAGACATATAAAGCCTGAAGAAATGACTAATGAGGTGCGGGGAGAAGGTAGTAATACAAGGTCTATTTGTAATATCTTGCCAGAACAAGATGAGGCTGATAGCCTTTTGGTTGTTGAAGTTAAAACTCCTGCAGGTAATTGGTCGAGCTATCCACCTCATAAGCATGACTCAGACAACATTCCAGTTGAGACTTATCTTGAGGAAACCTATTATCATCGGATTAACCCATCGCAAGGTTTTGTTTTCCAGCGAGTCTATACTGATGATTTGTCTATTGATGAAACTATGGCAGTAGAAGATAAATGTGTTGTATTAGTTCCATCTGGATACCATCCTGTTGGGGTTCCTTATGGGTATGACTCTTACTATTTAAATGTAATGGCGGGCCCAAAACGTAAATGGATTTTTAAGAATCACCCCGATCATCAATGGATGTTAGATAAATAATGAAAGCACTTGATGTTATTTGCCTAGGGCGCGCTGCAGTAGATTTATACGGGCAACAAATTGGATCTACTCTTGAAGGTATGGGGAGTTTCGCAAAATATCTTGGAGGCTCTTCTGCAAATATTGCTTATGGCTCTTCAAAATTAGGGCTAAAGTCTGCAATGATCTGCAGAGTTGGTGATGAGCATATGGGAAGATTTGTGCGGAATGAATTAGCAAGTGTCGGCGTTGATGTTTCGCATGTTGTCACAGACAAAGATCGATTAACAGCTTTAGTTGTCCTAGGTATACAAAATAAAGACACTTTCCCGCTTATTTTTTATCGAAACGATTGCGCTGATATGGCAGTTGACATAAAAGACTTTTCAGCCGAATTTATCGCTAGCAGTAAAGCGCTTTTAATTACAGGGACACACTTTTCTTCTGACAATACATATAAGACAAGTATGAAGGCTATTGAGTTCGCTAAAGCAGGGGGCACTCAGGTAATTGTAGACATCGATTATCGGCCTGTTTTATGGGGTTTAACAGGACTGGGTGATGGGGAGTCTCGTTTTATTGCAAGCGCTGATGTAAGCAAGCACATACAAACTATACTGCCTTATTGTGACGTAATTGTGGGCACTGAAGAGGAGATACATATTGCTGGTGGAAGTGAGGATACAGTTACTGCTTTAAAGAAAGTTCGAGAGGTAAGTGATGCTATTATTATTTTAAAACTTGGACCATTGGGGTGCACAGTAATTAGTGGTGATATTCCAAATAACTCAGGTGAGTTTGAAGTTATCAAAGGTAATAAAGTAGATATATTAAATGTTCTGGGTGCTGGCGATGCTTTCATGTCTGGATTTTTGCGTGGTTACTTGAGAAATGAAAGTCTTGAGAAGAGTGCCAATTATGCAAATGCATCTGGAGCTCTAGTGGTCTCTAGACATGGTTGTGCGCCAGCGATTCCAAGTGAGCAAGAACTCTTTTATTATCTAGATAATGCGCATAATATTCCAGATCCAAGTCAAGACAAAGAGCTTAATCATCTTCATAGAGTTAGTTCAAGAAGCATTGCTCGATCTGAGATTTTTGGCTTCGCTTTTGATCATCGTAAGCAGCTCTATGACCTAGCAATTGATTGTGGAGAGAGCCCTAAGCGTGTAGTTAAGCTAAAAAATTTATTTTTAAATTCTATTGAAGAGACTATTAAGAGAAGTAATATTGATGAGAATAGTGTGGGTGTATTAATCGATGACACTTATGGTGAAGAAGCGCTTCACTCTATTGCTGAAAGGTCATGGTGGATTGGAAGGCCTGTGGAGCTTCCAGGCTCTTGTCCTTTAGAGTTTGAGGGAGGAGGATCGATTGGATCGAAACTCCAGTCTTGGCCACTTACGCATGTTGTAAAGTGCTTGATGTTTTATCATATCAATGATCCTATTGAATTGAGGTTAAAGCAAGAATCGAAAATTATAGAGCTCAATTCTGCTTGTATTAAAAGTGGACATCAATTGTTATTAGAGATCATTCTACCTGGGGACTTGGAAGAGCATGAATCAACTATTCCACAAATACTAAATAGGCTTTATGGTCTTGGTATCAAGCCGGATTGGTGGAAATTGCCAGCACTGAAAGACAAGTCATGGGAGCAAGTGAGCGATGTGATATTACAAAATGATGCGCACTGTGAAGGTGTGTTATTATTAGGTCAATCAGCATCTATGGATGCTGTAAAAAGTTCTTTTGAGGATGCCTCAAAACATAAAATTTGCAAAGGTTTTACTGTTGGTAGGACAATTTTTTATGAGCCAGCCAAGCAGTGGATGGAAAAAAAGATAAGTGATCAAGAGTTGATTGATTTAGTGTCCAATAATTACATAGAACTAATTAAATCTTGGAAAAAATATAGAGAGGAGTAAAGACTATGAAAACAGTCAGACTGACAATGTCACAGGCTATCGTTAGATATTTATCAGCCCAATATATAGAGATTGATGATGAAATACATCCATTATTTGCTGGAGTTTTTGCTATTTTTGGACATGGCAATGTTGCTGGAATGGGTCAGGCATTGTCAGAGTGTGAAGACTGGCTTCCTACATTTCGTGGCCATAGTGAGCAAGGAATGGTTCATTCAGCAATTGCTTATGCAAAGGCTAATAATAGACAAAGAATAATGGCTTGTACAAGTTCAATTGGACCTGGCGCAACTAATATGATTACATCTGCAGCATTAGCCCATGTAAATAGACTGCCAGTGTTATTGTTGCCTGGTGATTATTTTGCAAGCCGCACTCCAGATCCTGTTCTTCAGCAACTAGAAGATTTCTCAGACCCTACAGTCAGCGTTAATGATTGCTTCAGGCCAGTTAGTCGATATTTTGATCGAATTATGAGGCCCGAGCAAATAATTAATAGTTTACCTGTGGCAATTCAAACACTGCTAGACCCAGAAAATTGTGGCCCAGTAACTTTATCTTTGCCTCAAGATGTGCAGGCTGAAGCATTCGATTATCCTGAAGAATTCTTTACTCAAAAAACTCACTCAATTCGCCAGATTAAACTTGATGATGCTGAATTAGACCATGCAATAGAGTTGTTAATTAAATCAAAAAGACCTTTAATAATTGCAGGTGGAGGGGTTCATTATGCTAAGGCCTGTGAGGACTTACAACATTTTGCCAAACAACACCAAATACCAGTTGCCGAGACATCTGCTGGAAAAGGTGCCTTGGCTTGGGACCACTCTAGCTATGTTGGCGCTATTGGGGTTACCGGATCAAATGCAGCAAATAATATGGCAAAAAAAGCGGATTTAGTTTTGGCCATTGGTACACGCTTAAATGATTTCAATTCTGGCTCCAGAGCGTTATTTTCAAGCACAACTATAGTGCAGTTAAATGTAGCCCGTTTTGATGCAATAAAACACAATGCATTGCCATTATGGGGCGATGCAAAGCTTGGAATTCAACAATTAGATATGAAGCTATCTGATTGGAAAGCGAGTCAAGAATGGGAAGACTTAGCGCATGAAGAAAGCAGTAAATGGAATAACTATTATGATGAAATAACTTCAATAAAGAGCACATCACAAACTATGGATTCACTGCCAACTGACGCCCAAGTTTTGGGAGAGTTAAAGCGAAATGGAAAGGCGACAGATATAGTTGTTTGTGCTGCAGGAAGTCTTCCTGGTGAACTTCACAAGCTTTGGAGGACTGAGCAAACGGGCGGCTATCATGCGGAGTATGGATTTTCTTGTATGGGCTATGAAATAGCTGGCGGTCTTGGCGTAAAAATGGCTGAGCCTGAGCGAGAAGTAATTGTTCTTGTAGGAGATGGGTCATATTTGATGCTTAATTCAGAATTAGCAACAAGCGTAATGTTGGGACAAAAAATAATTGTAGTTGTTTTAGATAATCGAGGTTTTTCTTGTATTAATCGACTGCAAAATGCAACTGGAAACCGATCATTTAATAATTTATTGAAGGATTGTGAAAGTATTGATGACGGCCATCCAAATGTCAATTTTGCTCTTCATGCGCAGTCTTTAGGAGCGAACTCTGAACATATTGAAAATATTAATGAATTAGCTTCAGCTCTGGAACGTGCCCGTTTATCTTCAAAATCTTATCTTATTAGCTTAGTGACTGATTCTCATAAAATAAGTCCAGAAGGTGGATGTTGGTGGGAGGTTGCCGTTCCTGAGGTTTCGTCAAATAAAAATGGCGATGAAGTCTATAACTCTTATAAGAAAGGGAAAAAACAACAACCTTATTAAATATGAACAAAGAAGCTTTAAAATCAACTAATAGCCAAGTTTTTTTCAGTGAGTCTGATATAAATTATGATGACCTAAAGAAAGTCTGCTCTCAAAAAACTCTAAAAAATGACTACCCATTATCCGAATCAGTTATAAATAATGTGGTCGTTTATGATGCAAAAAACTTTACTTCATTTATTGGAAATAAAGAAAAAGAAAAAGAACTAAAAACTGAGTTATTTCATGCCTTAGAAAGTGGTCCAGGGGTTTTTGTTATTCGCAATCTTTATAAACATGAAGTTTTAGATCAGAGCAATAGGATTTTTGAGAAAATTACTCAAAAAGAGACTGGAACTAGCAATGACCATTTCGCTTCTGGAACAAATACAAGGATATGGAATAGTTTTCAAAAAGTTGCGTTGGTGGATCCTGATGCATTTATTAGTTACTATTCAAATGATATTTTAAAGTTAGTTGCAGAGTCCTGGTGTGGGCCAAATTCTCAAATGACTGCGCAAGTTAATATTGTAAGACCTGGCGGTGAAATGCAAAAACCACACCGTGATTACCATTTAGGGTTTCAAGAAAATAAAGTTGTTGAGCTGTTTCCTATTTCAGCTCACCGCCTTTCAAACTATTTAACTCTGCAAGGTGGGGTCGCACACACCGACATGCCTTTAGAAACTGGGCCCACGATTGTTTTGCCTTATTCGCACCACTTCGACTTAGGCTACCTTGCCTGGAGAGATGATGCATGTACTGAATTTTTTAATACAAATGCAGTTCAAAATCAAATGAATAAAGGCGATGGTATTTTTTTTAATCCTGCTTTATTGCATGGAGCTGGGTCTAACACTTCAAATGACTTTCATAGGATCGGCAACCTTTTACAAATTTCATCTCCTTTTGGTAAGACTATGGAGAGTATAAATTACATTAAAATTCTTGAGCGTATTTACCCATTCCTACTGGAGCATTCAATTAAAAAAACTCTTTCAGAAAAACTAATTGAAAATGTCCTTATTTGCGCGACAGATGGCTATGCATTTCCAACAAACCTTGACTATGATCAAAATTCAAACTCTAAGTTGCAGGGTATGAGCATGTTTGAACTTACTAAGCAATCGCTTCTAGATATAGTTAGTCTAGAGGAATTTAGTTTAAAGCTTTTGGAGCTTCAGCAATTTAGACTTGCTGATTAAATAATATTAACATTAATTTGGAGAAGTAAGATGAGTGTAAAAATTGGTGTTAGTCCGATTTCATGGACTAACGATGATATGCCTGAACTTGGCAAAGATACTACAGTAGAGCATTGCTTAACAGAGGGAAAACAAGCCGGTTATCGTGGATTTGAATTAGGAGGTAAGTGGCCTAAGGATTCGGAAATACTAAGGCCATTATTTGATAAATATAGTATGGACGTAGTTTCTAGTTGGTTTTGTGGGGGCTTATTAGCAGACAGTCTTGAAGATGAGATAGAAAGAATAACACCTCACATGAATCTTCTTAAAGATATGGGTACGGAAGTAATTGTTTATTGTGAAATGGACTCTTGTGTTCATGGAGATATTAGTTCGCCACTCTCAAAACGCCCTATCCTTGATGATGGACAATGGGAAGAGTGGACTGAAAAGTTGAGTCAGCTAGCTAAATATACTTTGTCGAATGGAATGAAGCTTGCTTATCATCATCACATGGGAACAGTTGTTCAAATCGAAGAAGAAATAGACAAGCTAATGGCTATGACAACTACTGATCTTGGTTTAGTATTTGATACTGGTCATTTAATTTATGCTGGCGCTGATCCTTTAGAAGTTTATAAAAAACACAACGATAGAGTTATGCATATTCACTGTAAAGATGTTCGAGATGAAATATTAAACCACTCACTAGATACTGATTCAAGTTTTTTAAACTCAGTATTGAGTGGAGTTTATACAGTTCCTGGGGACGGTGATTTTAATTTTTCTGAGCTATTTAAAATGGTGGGCGAAGCCAACTTCAGTGGCTGGGTAGTTGTAGAGGCTGAACAAGACCCGGCTAAGGCTCACCCATTAACCTATGTGACAATGGGGTATAAAAATATTAAAAGTTACTGTGAAAAATTTGGAATTCAAATAGAGGAAAGAGAATGAAAACTATAGGTGTAGGAGTTATTGGTACCGCTTTTATGGGCAAAGCCCATTCTATTGCTTATGCAGCAGCTGGGAGTGTTTTTGGTGATGGCTTAAGACCTAGTTTGGAGATGATTTGTGATTACAACCCTGAAAGAGCTGAAGTGATGCGAACTGAAATGGGATTCTCTCGTTGCACCTCTGATTGGATGGATGTGGTCAATGACCCAAAGGTCCAGTTGATTTCAGTATGTGTTCCCAATTCGCTTCATAAAGAAATTTCAGTAGCTGCCCTCAAACTTGGTAAGCATGTTTGGTGTGAAAAGCCGATGTCAACTAATTTAGCAGACTCTGAAGCTATGCTCGCAGCTGCTCTAGCTAGCAATGCACAAACTATCTTAGGCTACAACTATACTCAAAATCCTGCTGTTCAAAGTGCTAGAGAGCTCATTGAAGAAGGCGCTATAGGTCGAGTAATTGGATTTCATGGGATTTATGATGTTGATAATGAAGCTGATCCAGATAGACCTCATTCATGGCGTATGAATCGTGAAGCTTCTGGCTCTGGTGCAAATGCTGATGTTATGTGTCATTTGGTTAGTATGGCTCACTATATGACGGGTAGTTCAATAACTCGACTAGTGGGAGATTACGATACAGTCCATAAGGAGCGTTCGGATCCAGAGAATCCAGGACAAACATTGCCAGTTGATAACGATGATGTGTGCACTGCATTGGCTCACTTTGAGAGTGGAATCAAGGGGACATTGCGCGTCAGTCGAGTAGCATGGGGAAGAAAGTGTGGATTAAGTTGGGAAATACATGGCTCTCAAGGCATGATTTGTCATGACCAAGAGCGTTTAAATGAAGTTAAGCTTTATACAAGAAGTGATGATCCAAGACAGGAGGGCTTTAAAACAATATTGAGTGGCCCAGCGCAACCACCATATGATGCGTTTTTACCCAATGCAGGCCACAGTCTTGGCTTTATTGATGTAAAGGTTTGTGAGCTTAAACATTTACTTGATTCAATTGAAACGGGTCAGTCAGTATGGCCAAACTTTGCCGACGGTTTAAAAATCGAAAAAGTTATGGATGCAATAGACCGTTCTGCAATGACTGGAAAGTGGTTGGATGTCTGAAACAAAACTATCACATGATGCAATATAAAGAAAATCGATTATATGATGCCTTGGTCGTGGGACGAGCTGGCCTTGATCTGTACCCGCAACCTGTAGGAAGTAAAACTCGCGATGCAGACTTATTTGCCAGTGATGTGGGCGGTTCTGGGGCGAACATTGCAATAGCTATGAAGCGTGCAGGTGGTAAAGTAGGTCTTATCTCTGCCTTGTCTGACGATCCAGTTGGTGAATTTGTTCGGCTGCGTCTTGAAATTGAAGGTATTGATTTGCAGATGATGCAAACAACTTATGGAGATGAGAGGACTAGTCTAGCAATTGCTGAAGTACGCCAAGAGGATTGTGAAGTAGTAATATATCGTAATAATCCTGCTGATCTTCAAATTGTCTGTAATGAAGATGTAAAACTTGCAATTACTCAAAGCCAAAATCTAATAATAACTGGCACCAGCTTAATTGAAGCTGAATCACGAAAACAAACTTTGAAAATGATGGTTCATGCTCAAAAAAATGACTGCAAAGTATGGCTAGATCTAGATTACAGGCCATGGAACTGGCCTGATCAGAAAACTACCCGTTTTGTTTATCAAGAGGCTGCAGAATTAACAAATGTATTAGTTGGCAACGAAGAAGAATTTAAAATCCTTCAAGATGATATAAATATACAGGTTAAACAATGTGTTGCAAGCAATCAAGTAATGATTCTTAAGCGGGGTAAGAGTGGCTGTAGTCTTTTTTTTGGTAAAGATCGGCTTGATACTGGAATTTATAGTTTACCCGCACTTAAACCATATGGTTCTGGTGATGCTTTTTTAGGTAATGTGATAATGAATTATATGTCTTCTAGAGACTGGCAACTAGCTATTGAATCTGGGAGCGCTGCTGCAGCTATAGTGGTATCAAAACAAGGCTGTGCGAGCGCTATGCCAAAAATGGAAGAAATTGAGCTGTTACAAAAACAGATAATAATCAAACCAAAAACAATTTGGAGTTAAATATGCATATCCCTCAACATGACAACAAGAATAAGGCAATCATAGATTGTAATAATGAATTAGTTCCTCTATGCTATTTCAATATCATCAAGCTAAGTGCTGGAGAATCATATACTTATCAACTAACTGATTATGAGTCATGTATTGTTCCAGCAACTGGCAGTATAGATGTTCAGGTTCAAGGGCAAGTTTTTAAAGAGGTTGGTAAGCGACAACATATTTGGGAGGGCGATCCTGAAGGTGTGTATGTCCCTGTTGACTGTGAAGCAACATTAACTTGTATCAGTAATGAAGTGGAAGTGTTTGTCTCTGGAGCTAAGCATAATCAAACCCATGAAGCTTTTGTTATAAGACAAGACGATATTGATAAAGTTCAGTACGGCTCTGATGACACTAAAACACATCGTAAAATAAAGCATATTCTAGGTAAAGAGCCTGCAGGAAAAGTTGGTAAATTGTTGGTTAGTGAACTATTTACAGTAGGAGCAGGAGGTTGGTCAGGATTTCCACCTCATAAACATGAAGTAGATTTGCTTCCTGAAGAAAGTAGACATAATGAAGTTTATAATTTTCGTTTTAATCCACCTAATGGCTTTGGTGCTCAGTTTTTAACTCCAGATGGTGAGGACTTTGGCCCCGTCTATCATATACGTGATAGCTCAACATTTGTCTTTGATAAAGGCTACCATCCCTGCGTTGCAGCACCTGGGTTTGAAATGTATTATTTCACTATTTTGGCTGGAGAGACCCAGCGTCCATTGCATATGAATTATCAGAAAGAGTACGCCTATCAATTGGAAACTATTCCTGGTATGCAAGACATGCTTAATAAATTTAAATAAAAAATGATTACTAATCTTAAAGATATACTTACACCAGCTCAAGATAAAAACTATGCTGTTGCCTGTTTTAATGTATTTGGTTATGAAGATGCGCGTGCGGTTGTTGATTCCGCAGAAGCTCGTAATGCTTCTGTAATTCTATCTATTAATCTTGATATGCGTCAATTTATGACAATGGAAGAAATTATTGGGATGCTAAGACCTATGGCTGAGAAATCCAAGGCACCTGTTTGTTTGCATCTTGATCATACCTATGAGGTTGATGCAGTTAAAGAAGCAATAGATGTAGGATTTACCTCTGTAATGTTTGATGGATCTCAATTGCCCATCTCTGAAAATATCTCTTTAATACAAGACGTGGTTGACTATGCTCGCCCTAAAGGAGTTTCAGTTGAGGCTGAAGTGGGTTCGGTCCCTTATGCAAGTGGTCGTGATCATATTAAATCTGCATTAACTGAGGTTGTTGATGCCCTTAAGATGGAGCAACAGGGGCAGCCAGATGCGCTTGCAATTTCAATAGGGAATGTTCACCGCTTAGAAAGTGGAACTGTAGAAATAGATTTAGAGCGCTTTAACGAGCTTGAGAAAGCGCTAAACTTGCCATTAGTCATTCATGGGACAAGTGGCTTAGAAGATAAAGATATACAAATGCTGTCTTTACGCCAAGTTGCTAAGTTCAATGTAGGTACTGTCCTTCGAAAGAGTTTTGGTAATTCACTGCGATCCACACTTGAGTCAGATCCGGAGCTTTTTGATAGAATAACTATGATGAAAAAAGTTATTCCAGAATTAAGAGCAACTGCAGCTAAAGTAATTGGTTTACTGGGCCAGTAATAAAATACTTTATTCTAATGAGCCCAGAATAAAGTATTTGTAACTCATTTGTTAAAGGTACTAAGATATTTTTTTGCTAGTTTTTTGATAACTTTATGAGTCTCTAGCCAATCAATACATCCATCTGTAACTGATATTCCATATTCCATTTCATCTTGGTTATCTAATATTTTTTGTTTCCCAGAAAATAAATTACTTTCAAGCATTAACCCAAAAATTGATTTATTTCCAGCAGATATTTGGTCAGTTATGTTTTCAATTACCTTGCCTTGATTTCTATAATCTTGATTTGAGTTGTCATGTGAGCAGTCAATCATAATTCTTGCAGCAAGGCCACTTTCTTTAAGAAGATTTTCACATTCAATAACATCATCCTTATAGTAATTAGGCTTAATACCACCCCTAAGAATAATGTGAGATGATTTATTTCCCATTGCCTTAAAAGTTGAAATCTGACCTTCATCATTAATACCTAAAAAGCTTTGAGGAGATGAGCACGCTTTAATAGCATTGATTGCCATGTTTAGATTTCCATCAGTACCATTTTTAAAACCAACAGTCATAGAGAGCCCACTTGACATTTCACGATGAGTTTGAGATTCAGTTGTTCTTGCTCCAATTGCACACCAAGAAATAAGATCACCTAAGTATTGAGGAGTGATTGGATTGAGGGCTTCAGTTGCAGAAGCAATCCCTTGATCTGAAAGCCATGCAAGAAACTCACGTCCTTGGTGGAGCCCTTTTTCAACGTCAAGTGAATTGTCCATATCTGGGTCACTAATTAATCCTTTCCAGCCAACCGTTGTTCTTGGTTTTTCAAAATATACCCTCATGACTAAGTAGACTGATTCTTTAACTTCCTCTTGAAGGGATTTGAGTTTAAGGGCGTACTCCTTGGCAGCTCCAATGTCATGAATCGAGCAAGGACCAACAATTACCATAAGTCTTTCATCTTTTCCTGAAAAAATGTTGTCCACAGTTTTTCTGCTAGTTAAAATGTTCTCTTTAGCTTTGTCACTTACTGGAATAGTTTTCTTTAATTCAATAGGCGAGGTTATTACAGTTTCGCTTTCAATATTTTTATTGTGAATTTTATTGCTCATTTAAATTGGCATTTATTTATTGTCAAGCAGTGATTTAAGCATAGATCTATATTTTTTTTAAATAGATAGGGAAAATTAGGTTAATTATATTTTTTTGGTAATTAGGAAAACTGGTTTAAATAATGAAACGTACACTTAAAAAAGCTGCATTAATTTTGGTACTCTTTTTAGGAGGGTGCAGTTCAATTACTTTTATTTATAATCAGTTTGATAATCTTTTTCCATGGTACCTGCAAAGTTATGTTGAACTTGATCGTGATCAAAAAAAATACTTAGATGAGCTTTTAACGCCTTTTTTTCAGTGGCATAGAGTGGAAGAAATGCCTAAATATGCACAAATTATTGGTGACTTAGAGATGGCTATAAATGATGAGGTAGATATAGAAAGTATTGCCCTGATTACTCATAATGTTGAAGAGTCTTGGTTTCGTCTAGAGGATCAAATGATCATGTGGGCAACTCCTCTTGCTAGAGAGTTATCAGATGAGCAAATCACAAAATTTATTCAAGTTTTAAAAACCAAAACTACTCAGAGCGAAAAAAAATTGCTAGTTCGAAATGATCAGGTGTATCAAAGTGACAGTTACAAAAGTCTCCGTAAGAACTTAAGGCGCTTTATGGGCTCACTGACTAAAGATCAGCTTGATTTAGTAAAGATTACAAGTAAAGAAATGAAGAGGGTTGATGCTGAGCGCATTCAGAGTCGAAAAGCATTCAATGAAAAGCTTAGTTTAATCCTTCAAAGAGAACAAGGCTGGGAAGAAAGGCTGAAAAAGATAACTCATAGCGATGACTTGGTTGCTGAAAATTACCAATCGACATATGCCTTCAATACTGATTTAATTCAGCATCTATTAGTGGCAATATTAAATTCTAGAAACGATAAGCAAGACCAAAAGTTACGTACACAACTTGCAAGGTATAAGGCCGATATTAACAGTCTAACTAACTAACTAACTGTCTATAGCTATTACCAGCGCCTTCTCATGCGGCCTTTGAAGATGGCAGATCCCCAACTGAGGACAATACCGATCAAAGCTGCACTCAATAGCCAGATGAATGGCAAACTTGCATCTGAGCCAAAAATGATAGCCCTATAGGCTGCGCCGATTGCATCAAAAGGTACCGCTGTTCCAATGCGTTCAAGCCAGTCAGGGGCTGCGCTTACGGGTGCAACCGATCCACTCAGTACAGATTGATACTGAACTAAAGGAAGAATAATTAGCAAGGCTGAAAGCCCAATAATTTCGAAGATCCCAAGAAATAGCCAAGTTAAACAAACACTAACTAGCCATACACTTAACCATGCCATCAGGAATACTTCCCATTGAAGAGTTGTTAATGTAACAACTGTTGCTAGAGTAAAGCTGGCAAATCCCATAGTCATAACTGGAACAATAGTTCGTACATAAGCCCTGTTAAGAAATGCCATTTGACGCGTTCCCAGAAATAAAAGAATTGCTCCGACCATTGAAGCCATCCAAGTTGTAAAGCTCATTACAAAGGGCGCAGGGAGTGAGGCTAAACTTTTTGCTTTAAACATTGTTTGTACATTTGTAATTACTAGCATGCCTGAATCGGGCGATTGGTTATTTAGCTTTGAGGCACGCAGATTTGAAACAAAAGTTGACAGCGCAATTTGGACCATCGATGGGAGCTGGCTGGCTATTTGCGTTTCAGCAATTGTTAAATGCTGGGAGTTTAATACTCCGATTGATAGATTTTTATTGCTAAGAGCAAGCTGAGAAAAATCTTCAGGGAAAGTAATCACTGAAGACACTTTACCTTTTAAAAGGGCATCTTTTGCGGCATCAGAATCTTTAAGAAGAGTCACCCTAAAAGGGAGGCTTTTAGAAAGTCCTTTAATGGCTTGTATTGAGATTAATGGGAGTGAGGGGCCAACATCTTCATTAACAATACCTAGTTCGAAGGATGATGAAATTCGAGTGGGATCTGAGGGCGCTGTCAGATTAAATATTGAAAAAACCAGCATGATTACAGTTGGAACAATAATTGCTGGTTTAAATAATTCGCTTCTACGAAAATCGGAAAATGAGGAGGGCATTATATTGAATTTAAAATAGGGTTAACAATACACAAATGCACCTACTTAGTCAAACTGACTTTGTTGTCACTAAGTATCATTGCAGCTGCTTTTTCTGCAATCATCATAGTGGGCGCGTTAGTGTTCCCTGATACAAGCTCTGGCATAATCGAAGCATCAACAACTCTTAAACCTTTAACGCCATATACTTTAAGCTGGTCATCGACTACGCTGTTTTTATCATTACCCATCTTGCATGTTCCAACTGGGTGATAAATACTCTGGCTATTGTTTTTTGCAGCCTCAAGTAAATCTTCATCAGAAACTAATGAGCCTCCAGGAACGAACTCATCAAGAATATGTTGCTTAAGTGGGCTGGCATTTGCAATTTTTCTGGCCACCTTTATTGAGTCAATTGCTATTTTTTGATCACTCTGTGTGGATAGATAATTTGGAATAATTTTAGGAAGATCTTTTGGATTCTTTGAGTTTATAGTGACCTCACCTCTACTCTGAGGCCTAAGATTACAAATAGACATTGTAAATGCAGAAAAAGGATGAACCCCGTCTCCTGGCTTATCTGCACTTAATGGCTGCATATGAAACTGTATATTTGGCCTTGACCCATCCAATGATGTATTAGTAAAAATGTAAACTTGGCTCGCACTGAGCGTTAATGGCCCTGTCCTAAAAAGTGCATATTGCAGTCCGATTAAAGCTTTTTTCCACCAGGTGTTTAGTTCATCATTTAAGGTTCTAGTATTCGTTTTAAAAACCATCCTTACTTGCAAATGATCTTGAAGATTTTTACCTACTGCAGGGTTATTATGAATAACATTAACTCCAAGCTTAGTTAGGTGTTTTTCATCTCCAATTCCTGAGAGCTGTAATATTTGAGGCGAACTAATTGCCCCAGCAGATAAAATGACTTCATGGTTAGCATAAATAGTTTTATTTGGCTGACCTTTACTTTGAATACAGTCGACACCTATTACTTTTTTATCAGAGAAGACCAGTTTGCTGATTTGAGTATTTGTGATGATTGTTAAATTTTCTCTAGATCTAATTTTTCTATTTAGAAAAGACCTATAGGAGCTTCTTCGAAAGCCCTTGAATGAGGTTTGCTGAAAATAGCCGACACCCTCCTGTTTCTCTCCATTGCAATCTGGATTGTAAGGTATGCCTATTTCTTCAGATGCCTTGATAAAGAGATCGGCGATTTTTCTTCTAAGTCTGAGGTTAGATACTTTTAATTCACCATCCACACCATGGTATTCATTTTCTCCATTTTCTTGGCATTCAAACTTTTTAAAGTATGGAAGCACATCATCATAACCCCAACCTTTATTTCCTAAATCTTTCCAGTTATCGTAGTCATGCCTATCGCCACGAATGTATAGCAATCCATTTAGTGCACTAGAGCCCCCAAGCACTTTGCCTCTTGGCCAATCTATTCTTCTATTGTTTAATCCTTTATCTTTTTCTAGTTTGTACATCCAATCAAACTTTGGATTATTCATGGTTTTAAAATAACCAACGGGCACATGAAGCCAAAGATTGTCATCCTTGCGGCCAGCTTCAATCAGTAAGACACTGTTATCAGGATTAGCTGAAAGCCTATTTGCTAATAGGCAGCCAGCCGAGCCAGCTCCTACAATAATGTAATCGTATTTCTCTTGCATATACTTCTAGTAGTAAATTATTTTATTAATCAAGAATAATATAGATTGAAATATTTAAATGATATACAGTGAAATTATTATTGTAAGTATATTTAGTGAATCTATTTCTTTTAGCTAAATTATATAGCTTAAAGAGTCATTTTATTTATGAAATAGATAATACATATATATCAATTGATGTATACTAAAATTTGATTAAGTGCCTTAAGTGCTCTTTGAACTTATCGCTAATCAAAGTACTTTTTATATTTATTTAGATTAATTAGGAGATTTTATGTTTAGAAATAAAGTTGTTCTTTTGACATCTGTAGCATTGCTTACTGCTAGTTCAAGCGCTATGGCGGTCAATTTAAAAATTCAATCTGTATTAAACTCTACAGGTAGTGAAGTTGGTTACGTTAGAGACTTTGCAGAGGATGTTGCTGCATTAACTGATGGTAGAGTAACGATGGAAGTCCTCCCTGGAGGTTCTGTTGTACCTAACGCTGACCTTATCGATGCTGTAGACGCTGGTCTAATTGATGGCGGATTTGCATGGACTCACTACTGGTCTGGTAAGCACCCTGCAGCAATGCTGTTTGGCTCACCAATCGCTGGAGCTGGCCTTGGTATTGATAATATCGCATGGCTTTCTTGGTTCCACAGTGCCGGTGGTAAAGAGTTATACGATCAACTATGGGACGAGATGGACCTAAATGTTGTTGGTTTGATGCTTCAACCGGTTGGTCCTGAAGCGCTGGGTTGGTTTAAAGAGCCAATCAATAGCATGGATGACTTCCGTAAATTAAGATTCCGTGCACCTCCAGGACTCCCAGGTCAAGTTTATAAAGACATTGGTGTCGCAGCTGTAGCCATGGGCGGTGGTGATATTCTGCCTGCACTTGAGAAAGGCGTAATTGACGCAGCAGAATGGTGCTGCCCAGAGCCGGACAGAGACTTTGGTTTCCAAAAAGTTCTTAAGTATTACTACTTACAAGGACTTCACCAGAACGTTGTGAATGCAGATATGTATATTAATGGCGATGTGTGGGATAAGATCTCTGCTCGTGACCAACATGCTATTCATGTTGCTGCAAGAGCAGCAAGACTTGACTCTATGTCAAATCGTATCTATGCAAACGGTATTGCAATGGCAGACTTGCTAGAGCAAGGCGTTCAGCTAATGGATACGCCTGAAGACTACTTCGTAGAGTTTATGGCTGCTGCGCAAGCACAACTTCAAAAGAATGCTGATGAAAATGCATTCTTTGCTGAAGTATGGGCATCACAGAGAGATTTTGCTGAAAAAGCTGTACCTTTCTGGTCAGGAGCTCAGTCTTCTAACGCTAAGTTAGGTTTAGCTTTTACGAAGACTTTACAGTAAAGATCTTTAGTAAAACTTAAAAACTAAGTTGCCAATAGTGAAAACTGTTGGCAACTTTTTTTTATCTAAATATATTTTTTCTAACTTCAGGTTCTCCTTTATCCTGAAGTTAGAAAAGCCATATTAATAGAAGGGTTTTATTTAATGAATCCTAAAATTTGTTACAATAGCTGTAGTGTTTTTTAGATTTATAATTGGGTACATTTATGTCAGAAAAAGAAGATATTAGTGAATTAGACATTACAGATGAAATGATAGCTGAGGGCAGATCATATACCGGGGTTATGCCGGATGATATGCCTAAGTTAATGGCAAAAATAATTCTCAGTATTGATCTCTTCAGTCTCAGAGTTGGTCAGTTAGCATGTTGGCTCACTGTTCCAGTATTCACTGCCATGTTTATTGAGGTTGTGGGAAGACACTTCTTTGGCTCCCCAACAATGTGGGCCTACGATATTAGTAGAATGGGGGCGGGGGCAATGTTTATGCTCGGCGCTGGGTATGCACTCTCAAAAGGCATTCATATACGAGCGGACTTTATGTATCGAGATTGGTCGGTCAAGACTCAAGCAATCATTGACTTAACTTTATATATATTATTTTATTTTCCCGGATTGATAGGCGCTGCGTGGGCATGCTATAAGTACGCTTATAAATCTTGGTCAATCATGGAAAGGGGTATGGACACTGCCTGGATGCCTTATATGTATCCAATTAAGTTTGCCTTATTTGTTGGATTTATTTTCCTTTTAATTCAAGGCGTTTCAGAGGTGCTTAAGTGCGTCTATGCAATCAAAAATAGGAGATGGCCATGACTCCAGAAGTACTAGGCATTGTCCTAATATTAACCATGTTGTTTGCCATATTTATTGGCTTTCCAATCTCATTTACGTTAATTTTCTTAGGAGTCTTCTTTGGCTATATAGGTTTTGGAGATCTTGTTTTTTACTTAATGACCTTTCAGTTTTCTGGGAGTATGCTTGAGCAAACCCTCGCAGCAATTCCATTGTTCACCTTTATGGGTATTCTCATGGAGAAGGCTAATCTCATGGAGAGGTTATTCACATCCGTTCAGATGGCACTTGCCAGAACCAAAGGCTCTTTATTTGTAGCCGTTCTTTTTGTTTCAGTAATTTTTGGAGCTGCAACAGGTATTGTGGGTGCATCAGTCACGATTTTAGGAATTATGTCAGCTAAGACAATGAACAGAGCGGGCTATGATGTGCAGTTGGCTGCAGGAACAATTACTGCTGGCGGTACTTTGGGAATCTTAATACCTCCAAGCATTATGTTGGTTGTTATGGGCCCTATTCTAAATGTTCCAGTAACGGATTTATTTGCTGCGGCGATTATGCCTGGACTAATGTTAGCAGTACTTTACACAGGTTATACACTTATTAGATGCCACTTAAATCCATCATTAGGCCCTGTCGTTCCTGAAGACCTTATTCCTGACTCTATGAGAGAGGTGTGGATTGAGTTTTTTAAAGGCCTTGTTCCGCCCGTTCTATTGGTAGGATCATCCTTAGGAAGTATATTGGCTGGCCTAGCAACGCCTACAGAAGGTGCTGCAATGGGAGCAGTGGGTGCGATATTTTTAACACTTGCGTACCGAAAGTTAAATTTTAAAGTTTTTCAAGAGTCTTTATTAAAAACCCTTGAAATTACTACATTAATTATGGTTTTAGTTTGTGCCTCAAACTTTTTTGGCTCAGTTTTTTCTAGATTGGGAACACCAACGATGATTACTGAGGCATTAATGCTTTTAGATCTTCCACCAACAGCAATATTGCTAATAGTTATGGCATTTATTTTCTTGTTGGCCTGGCCATTAGAGTGGGTGCCAATTGTACTAATCATTATTCCAATCGTTTTGCCTCTAATTGAGCAATTAGGTTTTAACTTAACTTGGTTTGGAATCCTTGTGGCTGTCAATCTTCAGACTGCTTGGCTTTCGCCGCCTGTTGCATTGTCTGCCTACTTTCTCAAGGGGGTTGCCCCAGACTGGGATTTATCAGATATCTATAAAGGTATGATGCAATTTATGGCTATTCAAGTTGTTGGATTAGCGTTAATTATTATCTTCCCGCAAATTGTTCTATGGTTGCCAGAATATCTCTATGGCTAAACAAGGCTTGGTTAACCTGAAGGAATTTTAGCTTTACATAAATCTTTGACGCAGGAAAAATCTTAGTGTCGAGTGTTGTCTAATCCTTAGAATGTATCGCCGAAAGTGCTGTTTTGGGTATTGACGTAGTCGATGTCATCGGTATGAACGAATGATGTTCTTAGCTCAATAGTCTCGTTATGATATGTTTGACCGATACGCTCTATCCGAAGAATGGGTGAATCCAATTTAACATTGAGAAGAGCGGATACTGTTTTATCTGCAGAAGTTGCTTTTAATTTCTCTGAGCAGTTTGTTATAAATATGTTGAATTTATTTTGATATAGGTTGTATATTGTATTAGCTCGGTTTTTAAAAATTTCTTCAGTTAGCGTTGGAAATTTAGCTTGTGATATGATTATTTTATCAACAATATAATTTTTTTTATTAATGCCTAGCTTATTAAATATTTGATAAACATTACTCCCAGGAGAAATATTTAATATTTTTGCTTCATACTTAGTGGCTTTTTTTGTTTCAAAAGAAATGAACTCTACTTCTGGGTAGGATATCTCATCAGTTCCATTTAATGCAAAATGAAAATACGCAAAATGGAAAGTGCTTTTATCATGCTGAAAGACAAAAGTTCCTAAACCCTGTTTTCGAATAAGGAAGCCTTCTTTTTCTAATGCACCTACTGCCTTTCTAACTGTTCCAATTGAAACGTTGAAGAGATCAACAAGTGTTTTCTCATTTGGAATTAGTTGGCCTGGCCTTAACTCGTCACGATAAAGGCAATTAAATAACTCATTCCTTATTTGGAGCCACATAGGAGTCTTGCTGTCCCTGTCTATGTTAAATTGGAGATCAGTAATACTCATAAAATGTGTAAGTTGTTAAAAATGAGGTTTCAGGATAACCTTAGCTGAGGCCATTGTACCATTGTGAAGACTCTTAAATGCCAAATCAGTTTCAGACAGAGGCATCTCTTCTATCCATGATAAGTCACCAAAATCTCCATTTTCAATTGACTTTAAGGCAGACTTAAAGTCCTCCATGTTGTAGGTGTAACAACCAACTAGCTTCACTTCTTGAAGTGTAATTTTTCGGATGTCAATATTCGTAGTCCAGCTAAGAAGGCCTACATTAACTACTGTACCTCCTGCTTTGACTGAGGCAATAGAAAGAGCATTTGTCTTTTCACTTCCAACACAGTCAATTACAACATCGAATGTGCTGTCTTTGACTGAATCTGTTAATGGGTTAATGGCAATAACGCCAACATGGTCTTTAACGCAAGGGTGCCTAGCCATATTGGTTTCAAGTACCTGCATTTTAACGCCATGGGATTTAAGTAACAGAGCTGTTAAAAGGCCAATAGCACCAGCACCTATAACTAAAACGTGGCAATCGCTTATAGGCTTGAATGAATTTTCTATGGCAAGATTTACAGCATGGACCACAGTTGCCGCGGGCTCAGTTAAGGCTACATGGTTTGAATTCATAGTGCTAGGCGCATGAACTAGGCATTGATTTGGTATGGTCATGTATTGAGCAAAAGCGCCCTGCCTACTCATTCCAATCATATCCCTATCACTGCAAAGGTTGTCTCTACCCTGAAGGCAATATTCACATTTTCCGCAAGTAATCAAAGGATTGCCAGTTACTTTTTGACCCTTATGAATGCCTTCAACTATTTCGCCACAAAACTCATGGCCCAGTATTAAGCCAGGGTTTCTTCTTGGGTCTTTGCCATGATATGCGTGCATATCAGACCCACAAATTCCAACGGACTCAATGCGCAATAAAACATCATCATCACGATCAATTTGCGTTGGCTTGTATTCACTATAAAAAGTCATTTCATTCGGCGCTGTGTATACTACCGCTTGCATTTTATTAATCATGCTGCTGAAAACCCTCCATCTAAAAATATTGTCTGACCGGTGACATATGAGTTTGCATCACTGCACAAGAAAACACTAATACCAAAAATGTCTTTTTCTTCTCCGTTGCGATCCATCATTGTTTTTGCTGCTAAATTCTTTAATTTCTCAGGATCTTGAAATAATGACTCCGTTAGATTTGTTCTAAAAAATCCTGGAGCAATTGCATTGACTAATACTCCATTCTTTGAATAGGCTTGAGCTAAGGCTCGAGTAAGCTGCATAATGCCACCTTTGCTTGCACCATATGGAATGCTGTTATCAAATGCTCTAAGGGATTGAAGAGAGGCGATATTTATAATTCGTCCCCAATTATTTTTAGTCATTGATTCGGCAACAAGCTTGCTTAAGTAGAAAGGGGCAGTTAAGTTAATGTCAATAGTCTTCTGCCATTCTTCGAGTGTTAACTCTTCAGCAGATGTTCTAAGATTTATTCCAGCAGCATTTACTAAAATGTCAATTTTTCCAGACTCTTTAGAGATTTGAGTTACCATATTTTTAAGGTCGGCAGTTGATGTGACATCCGCTTGAATGAAGGCGCCTTTAGAGCCTTGATCTTTTATCTCTTGAAGGGTTTCTTCTGCATTGCTTCGACTGCTTGCAATCCAAACAAATGCGCCTGCACGAGCAAGCGCAAGCGCCATCATTTTTCCCACCCCACTTGTACCACCAGTTATTAGTGCTACTTTATTTTCTAGTGAGAAATCTGATAAGTTCATAAAGCTATTCTAATACAGGTGCGCCTAGGTCAAACGTTTCATCTGGAAAATATTTACTTAGCCTAACATCCGAGGCTCTTGCGTGTCCTTCCATTCCCTCTAATCGAGAGATTCTAGATGATGCCTGGGCAATTTGACGTGTAGATTCTTTGTCCATACGCTGCCAAGTTAAAACCTTTAAGAATTTATGAGCAGAAAGACCTCCAGAATAACGACCAGCTGCCTTTGTAGGAAGAATATGGTTCGGGCCAGAAGCTTTATCTCCGAAAGTCACTGTTGTTTCTTCACCTAGAAATAGAGATCCATAACATGTTAAGTTGTCTAGCCACCAATCAAGATCTTCACACTGAACTTCAAGGTGCTCTGCTGCGTATTCATCTGATATCTTTACAACCTCTTCACGAGACTCACATAGCATAACTTCACCATAGTCTCTCCATGCACAGAATGCTGCATCTTTAGCAGTTGGTGGAAGTTTTTCAATATACTCTGGTACCAACTCCATTACTTTTTCAGCTAATTCTTTAGACGTTGTAAATAGCCAGCCAGGTGACTCGTGACCATGTTCCATTTGACCCACAAGATCAATTGCAACAACGTCAGCATCGGCGTGCTCATCAGCAATCACTGCAACTTCTGATGGACCAGCAAATACATCAATACCAACTTGTCCAAAGAGCGTTCTTTTTGCCTCTGCTACAAATTTATTTCCAGGACCAACAATGATGTCAGCTTTTTTTCCAGTAAATAGTCCATGAGCCATACTTGCTATTGCTTGTACACCACCTAAAGTCATAACGTGATCAGCTCCAGCAGTCTTCATTGCATATAGAACATACGGATGAATACTTTTACCTTGATACGGCGTTGAGCATGCAATGATGCAAGGCACGCCAGCAGCTTTAGCTGTTGCAATACTCATATATGCAGATGCAATATGTGCGTAGCGTCCGGTTGGAACATAACATCCAGCAACATTTACTGGAAGTAGTCTTTGACCAGCTTCAACGCCATTATTTTTGGTATGAAATTCTTCAATAGAATCACGCTGAGCCTTTGCAAACTCATAAACTTGCTGACATGCAAAATCTATATCATCTTTAACATTTTGAGGGACGTCAGAGATAATATTGTCAATTTCAGAATCTGAGAGCAAAATCTCACCAGACCATCCATCTAGTTTTTCTGCGTAGTTTCTAACTGCTTGTTCCCCATCTTTATCTATATTGGCAAGCATGTCATGAACCACTTTTTGTGCTTCTAATACATTTGATGCTGCTGATTTATCAGCTTTTTTTAAGTAGATCATATTCTTCTCGTTTATTAATAGTTAGGCGCTTTCATATAAACGCGTTAATACAAACTCTTGATGCCCTAATATTTCTGCAGCAGTCATTCTTCCGTTTGAAGTGTGAATAAGACTTTCAAGAAGCATATCACCAGCCTGATCCATATTGATATCACGCTTTAATAAACCAGTTACATCAACATCCACATGCTCTGACATCGTTCTAACTGTTCTTGGATTTGCACAAACTTTTATAACAGGAAGGATTGGATTACCAATAATGTTTCCTTGTCCAGTAGGGAATAGGTGAGCTACATATCCAGAGGCTGCGCATAATGTAACCATCTCTGCAGCTGCAGAAGAAGAATCCATAAACCATAGACCCTTACTTGTAGGCATTTCTGCTTTATCTAAAACGCCGTCAACGACACATTTTTTCCCAATCTTTTGTATGTTGCCTAATGCCTTTTCTTCGATCGTAGTTAGACCACCTTCAATATTACCCTTAGTAGGCTGTGAATCAGATAGGTCATCTGTCTTAAAGCGCTCAATCATATCTTGATAGCGATTAAACATAAACATAAATTTTTCAGCAACAGCATCATTAGCACATCTAGCTTTAACTAAATGTTCTCCACCTGTAATTTCAGATGTTTCACCAAAAAGTAAAGTACTGTCCATTTCATATAACTTATCGAACGCATTACCAACTGTTGGGTTTGACCCAAAGCCCGAAGTAGTGTCTGATTCCCCGCATTTAGTTGATACCCAGATTTCACTTAGGTCACATGGCTCTCTTTGAAGTCCTGTTGCGAAATGAACCATATCATAAGCCACTTTTGAAGCGTCAGCGATAGTTTGTATGTCACCTTTTTTCTCAATAGAAAAACCTTGAACTGGCTTACCCGTTGCAGCAATTCCATCAACGATTTTTTGCGTCCAGTCTGGCTCAATTCCAATAACCACTACTGCGGCAACATTTGGATTTGCTCCCGTACCAATCATTGTCCTAAAATGTAGATCTAGATCTTCACCAAACTGAAGTCTACCGTAGGGATGAGGAAGGGCTATCGTGCCTTTAATATTGTTAGAAACTGCTTCACAAGCAGCATTTGAAATATCATCAACTGGCAAGATAATAACGTGGTTACGAATTCCTACTCTATTGTTTTCGCGACGATATCCATGGATTTTTTGATTTAAATTTATCATTACCACCTCTTAGTTTTTACGTTATGAACATGTAGATGATCACCTACAGCAATCTTTGAAATTGTTCTACCAATATCTACACCATACTTGATGACAGTGTCATCTTCATTTAAATCCTTAATAGCTAACTTATGCCCAATTGGAATATCTTGATTAATTTTGATATCTATCAAAACATCCTGGTCCATTATCCAACCACTTAGAGTGTCGTTTGCTTTTAATCCTTCGACGGTAACAACGCCAACGGAATCATCTTCATCATGAACTATAAACTGAATCATTCTTGCTCCTTGAAATACGTATAAAAAAACTTTTAATTAATCTTTTAGTGAAAAAAATTAATGAGAGATATATTATATCATATATATGAATTTCTACTTTATATATTGCTTAAAAAATTATTTACTTTCGATATAAAACTAAATATACAATATCATGTTAAGGCTTGTACTCGCTAAACTCAACGCTGAAAAATTAGAGTAAAAATGAAAAAAATTATCTTGTTTGTGATTATTAATTGTTTGTCTTTTCCTGCTCAATCAGCAGCTGGTGACCTTTACTACTGTGAGATGATTCAAGCAGTTGAGTTAAAAGAGGACGGCCTTGTTAACTATATTCCTCAGAAATTTAAATTTAGAATTACTGAGAAGAGTTCTATACAATTTGGAATGGATGAAAACTATTTCAAAGGCCTTGAATTGGTTGTTACAGATTTTTCAAATAATGGTGAGCAATTTTATGGCGAAAGCTTTGAGTACTCATATGGAAGTTTTTACTTTGCTGACATTATTAGATGGCCATCAAAAGGAGTGGATAAATTAACAGCTACTGCGGTAAGTGCACAATGCTCAATTGTTGATGACTACACAGTATAAATAGGAAAAGTTAATACAATTATGATTTCAAGAGCACTTAAAACAAATCGATTAATACGCTTATTTGGTATAACCAAAGTACCAATGATTTGGTATTGTCGCCCAAAGGTTATTGAGCATACGGATGAAAAGATTGAAATTAGAATCCCTTTTAAGCGAAGAACTAAAAACCACTTAGGAAGTATGTATTTTGGTGTTTTAGCAGTCGGCGCTGATATTACTGGCGGCTTTTTAGCGATGGATCCAATTCAAGAAAGTGGACGAAAAATAACTTTAATATTTAAAGATTTTAAGGCTGATTTTCTTAAGCGTCCTGAGGGCGATGTCCACTTTATATGTAGAGATGGTTTGGCAATTAAAGAGCTGGTAAAAACTGCTGCAAGTTCAGGCGAGAGGCATAATTATAAATTGAATATTGAAGCTACTGTTCCGTCGCTGTCTCCTGACGTCGTTGCTAAATTTGAACTTACGTTATCTTTAAAGGATAAAACATAAAGTTAGCAAGTGTCTTTTTTTATAATGCTGGGCTACCTCTTAGCTCTCCTTTGAGATAGCACTTTCACTATTAAATTTAAAACATAAAACATAAAACATAAAACTAGGCTGATGTTAAAGAGTCTCAATCAGAAGGAATTAATTAGTACAAATTTCCCGCATATGGATGATTACTTTTTAAGGTTAAAATGAACTATATAAAGAGTTAAAAGAAGTTTCATTATGTGAAACATTTATGCAATGCTAGAATAATTTTTATGTGATAATTCATTTTTTGAATGCTATAGCAGCAATCACTATCAAATCTGGAATAAATAAAATGATTCTAAAAAACTTGTCACCGTCTGAACTGATTGAAAAATCATTATCTCTTAATGAGGGAATATTAACAGATACTGGAGCTTTGCTTATCACAACAGGCAAGCGATCTGGTCGAAGTCCAAATGATCGTTTTATTGTTGATAATTCTGCAACTTCTAATTCAGTTGATTGGGGCGATGTTAACAGGCCTTTTTCAGAAGAAAAGTTTACTAAACTATGGGCTAGAGTGAGTGATCACTTATCTCAAAAAGATCATTTTCTCTCTAATCTGCATGTTGGAGCTCATGAATCGTACTACCTTCCAGTTGAAGTAAATACTGAAACTGCTTGGCAAGGCTTATTTGGTAGAAATATGTTTATTAAGCCCAAAACATATAATTCTAAAGATAAACCAGTTTGGACGATTTTAAATGTTGCATCTTTTGAGTGCAATCCTGAGCGTGATGGAACCAACTCAGATGGAGTTGTTATTATTAACTTTGCACAAAGAAAAGTATTGTTAGCTGGCATGCGTTATGCAGGCGAAATGAAGAAAGCAATGTTTTCAGTGCAAAACTATTTGCTGCCTGAAAAGGATGTTCTGCCAATGCACTGCTCAGCAAATGTGGGAGAAAATGGCGATACAGCATTGTTTTTTGGCCTCTCAGGAACTGGCAAGACAACCCTTTCTGCAGATCCCGAGCGTTACCTTATTGGTGACGATGAGCATGGCTGGGCTAAGGGTTCAGTATTTAATATTGAGGGGGGCTGTTATGCGAAAACAATCAACCTTTCTAAGAAAAATGAACCCATTATTTGGGATGCTATTCGTCATGGCGCAATTGTGGAAAACGTCAAAGTAGATGCAGATAAGCATGCAGATTATGATGATACTTCCATATCAGAAAATGGTCGCTGCTCCTACCCATTAGAGCACGTTGAAAAGCGCGTTGAAAAAAATGCTGCGGGCGAGCCCAAAGTTGTTATTTTCTTAACCTGCGATGTTTCAGGTGTCCTTCCTCCAGTTTCAATCTTAACTAAAGAGTCTGCTGCCTATCACTTCTTGTCTGGTTATACAGCGCGCGTTGGCTCAACAGAACTTGGTGCAGAGGCCGGCATTAATCCAGCATTCTCATCGTGTTTTGGGGCCCCATTTATGCCTCGAAATGCAAGCAGTTATGCCAATTTATTAATTAAACGACTTGCAGAATTTGATACACAAGTCTATTTAGTTAATACTGGATGGACGGGTGGTTCAGGAGCTCCAGGTGGATCAGGATCAAGATTCCCTATTCCTGTAACTCGCGCAATAGTTTCTGCTTGTCAAAGCGGCGCCCTTCTTGAATCAAAAGTGACACACCTCGACTACTTAAATCTTGATATTCCTAAATCTATTCCAGGAGTTGATGAGGCTTACCTTAACCCTCGTGATACATGGGAAGATAAGTCAAGTTATGATAGTGAGTCTATAAAACTCGCGAATATATTTACAGAAAACTTTAAAAAGTTTGATGTTGATAAAGCAATCGTTGACGCCGGACCTCTAGCAGTCAGTAAATAAATAAGTATTGAGCAAGTATTACGACTACGGCAACAATAATGGCAACAATTACGACTGGGGGCATGTTCTTCATATAGCAAATTATAAGGTTTGTTTGGCTACTATTTTAGTGAAGTATTAAAAAATATTATCTTTAAGACGAGGATTTTGTATATTATTTGATTTCTTATTTAATATTCAAATGGCTACTAGCAATAATGACTTCAAAAGTATTTTCAAGGCCCTTCACTCAACAAGAACCTATTAGTCAAGAGGCGATTGATGCGGCTGTGGAGGTTCTGAAGTCGGGAAGGCTTCATCGATACAACTCAATTGGTGAAGAGTTTTCTGAGGCATCACTATTAGAACAGGACTTTGCTAGTTTTCAAGGAAGTCGTTACTGTCTTGCTTGTGCATCTGGTGGCTATGCAATGAGCGTCTCTCTTAAGGCTGCTGGACTTAAAGCTGGTGAAAAAGTTTTGACTAATATGTATACCCTTGCGCCAGTTCCAGGCTCAATTTCTAATGCTGGTGGTGAACCTATTTTCATTGAAATCAATGAAAATCTTGTTCTTGATTTAGAGGACCTTTCAAGGAAAGCCATATCAAGTAAGGCCCGCTTTTTACTGATATCTCATATGAGGGGGCATCTAGTTGATATGAATAAATTGATGCAAATTGTTGAAGATAATGGCTTGATTTTAATTGAAGATTGTGCCCATACAATGGGGGCAAAATGGGGTGATAAAAGGAGTGGTAATTTTGGACTTGCTGGCTGTTTTAGTACCCAAACTTATAAGCATTTAAATTCAGGTGAAGGGGGGTTACTGACTTCGAATGATGCAGAATTCATGGCGCGTGCTATTATTCTTTCAGGGTCATATATGCTCTATGAAAGGCATGGTGCTGCGCCTGATAAAGAAGTATTTTCAGATATTCGCCTGCAGACTCCAAACTATTCAGGCCGTATGGATAATCTAAGGGCTTCTATTCTTAGGCCACAATTAAAATCTCTTGAAAAAAATATTAAGCGCTGGAATGAGCGTTACCAGTTAGTTGAGAGAAGCCTCAAAAAGATCAAAGGAGTTGAGCTTCCTGAGCGCCCGATTGAAGAGAGTTATGTGGGGAGCTCAATTCAGTTTAGGCTGCCTGGCATCTCTAAGGCCGATGCCGCCAGATTCCTTGTAATTAATAAGGAGCGTGGGGTTGAGATAAAATGGTTTGGCAGCGATAATCCAAACGGATTTACAAGTAATCATAAGAGTTGGAAATATGTGAAACAACAGAGTCTAGAGCGCTCTGATGAGATCCTTTCTGGCCTTTTTGATCTGCGATTGCCACTCACATTTTCACTGGAAGATTGCTCGCTTCTCTCAGAGATTATTGGTGATTGTGCGGAAGCCTTCGTATCAAAAAATAAGATATAGATATTAAAGGGTCAGTTTTTACCCTGAGGTTGAGCCATATGATTCCCAGCGATCCATCCTGAAGTCCACGCACTTTGAAAGTTAAAGCCACCAGTTATGCCATCAATATCCATAACTTCTCCAGAAAAATAAAGACCAGGACAGATTTTACTTTCCATGGTTTTAAAGTTAATTTCTTTTAGGTTTATCCCGCCACACTCAACAAACTCTTCTTTAAAGCGGCTTTTTCCAAGAACATTGAGCTCACAGTTAAATAAATTATTCAGAATAAGATTAAATTCTTTCTTGCTGATTTCTGACCAGTTTTTTTCTTTTGAAATTCCACACTTAATCAGAAGTTGGAGCCAAAACCGTTTCGTTAGATCATTTGGATAAGCGTTACCTACTAAAGTCTTTCTATTATTATTCTTAATAGTCCTAAGGAGTTTTTCAGCATCATTATGATGGCCAATACCGAGCCAGTTGACAATTAGCTTTGCCTTGTAGTTGGTATGCATCATTTCTCGCGCAGCCCATGCTGAAAGTTTTAGTAGTGCAGGACCGCTTAGCCCCCAGTGAGTAATTAAAAGTGGACCACTTTGCTCAAAAGGTTTTGCGCCATCAATTTTAAGAGATAAAGAAGCTCGAGGAAAGGAGGTTCCTGATAAGTCTTTGAGAATCGCATCTTCAATTTTAAAAGTAAAAAGTGAAGGTGCAATTTCTGTAGTTGAATGACCAAGATTTTGAGCAAGTCGGTAACCACCTGGCATGCTGCCAGTTGCAATTAATACTGAATCAGCAATGAAATATTTGTCCTCATTGATGAATAAGGATATTTTGCCATTGTCTAGTTTTTTCAGACTTTTGACATTCATCTTATTCAATAATTTAATTCCATGTTTGTTGGCTTCTTGCATAAAGCAGTCAATAATAGTTTCAGAGTTATCTGTCACTGGAAACATACGGCCATCAGATTCGTATTTAAGTTCAACACCTCTTTTTTCAAACCAATCAACTGTATTCGATGCTTGAAAATTTTGGAAAGGCGAGAGTAGCTCTTTACGACCTCGTGGATAGTTTAAACAGAAATCGTTAACCTCAAATATATGGTGAGTTACATTGCAACGACCACCTCCAGAAATTCGAACTTTTTTTAGAAGTTTGGAGGAGCCTTCAAATACATTAATGTCAACATTAATTTTTTCTGCTTTCGCAACTTCTGCGCATCGAAGCGAAGCAAAAATTCCGCTTGCGCCACCACCAATGATTGCAATACTTTGTTTTTTGACTATCTTCATCAGTGTTACATTAAATCTTTAGAGGTTATATAAATTTATAGTTATATTTTAGACAACTTAAAAGATTACTACTGGATAACTCTCTAGTACATCAAAAGAAGTTTGAATTTTCCTAGTATCATAAATATTTATCAAAAAAAACTCCCAATCTTCACCTGCTCTTTATATTCATTATTTATAATTAAATTATGAAAAAACTACTACTTCTAATGTTGTTTACTTTTACAACACTAGCCTCTGCTAATGAGGAGGTCCTCAGCTTTCCATTCACTCCAGACAACGTAAACGACTGGAGATATTTTAGTGACCAAGTAATGGGGGGAGTCTCCGAGGGTCAGGTCTCACTTGAGCAAGATGCAGACAAGGTTTTTATAAGGCTCTCTGGGAATGTTCGCACTGATAACAATGGTGGCTTTATTCAATTACGTACCACAACATCACTGTCCAATAAGCCATTGATGTTCAAACTACTTCATAATTCAAATAAAGAAGGAAAAAAACTTAAAGGCATCCGTCTAGAAGTTAAAGGTAATGGAGAAAAATATCATATTTTTATTCAGACTACTATCTTTTATAGGCTTCCTACTAGCTATAAAATTGCTACATTTGATACAAGCCCAAACTGGGAAACAGTTGAAATACCTTTTAATAAATTTAAGAAGCTCAAAGATAATATAGACTCAAACATAAGAGCTAAAGATATAAAGACCTTTGGTATTGTGGCTTATGGCCGTGAATTCAAATCTGATTTATCAGTTTCATCAGTTGAGTTTTATTATTAATATATTCTAGCTAGGCCAAATGCAATAGTCCATTTACCGGCAGTTTATTTTTCCTTTAGTTTATTATCTCTGTCTAATTCTAGTTTTGTAATAGCTTTGTCAATTAAGTCAGATTCTGCTGAAAAAGGATTCTTTTCAGCATAACTCGTTGTTTCATTGTTATCGTTATATTGTTTTCTTAAAGGCTTTGGAGAGCTATATTCAATATACTTTTCAATACTAGTAAAGTGGTGTTTTGATGGAATAAGGTCAGCGTTTAAAAGCTCATTGGCAAGGTAATGAAGCGAGGATTCTGACATGCCATCTTCTCGCTCCCACATATATTCAAACTTACCTTTAATATATCCAATGTTTATTAACTCTTGATAAAGTTTAAGTGCAAAATCCTCTCCCCAAGGGCTGTCGCTAATGTTTCTAATCTTGAATACTCTTTCCATTAGATATCCATATTCATATGCCCATTTAAGAAATTTCTCCGAGCGTATAAAGTCTGAAAAGTTTGAAGGCTGACCTCTTGTTGCTAATCTTTCAAGCAAAACATATTCCTCCTTCTGTCTGAGACGCCATTCGATATGTCCAAAACCATTGTTGGCATATATTCTGGTGTTGATAGTAAGGTTGTTACCTTTGTAGTCTTGATATTTGATATCTTTTATTTCAAATAACCTCTCTCCAAAACTAAACTTCTCAAATCCTGTCTTACCAATAATAGATGGACTCAGTCCTAGAATGGCTAATAGACATTCATTAATTGTCGTGTCGGTCAGTTCTTCAATTCTGCGAATATCAAACCTCTCACTTTCTAGTTTGGCTATTCTGAACTTCCATCTCTCGTGGTACTGATGCCATTTCTTCCAGATATTTAGATATGATTTATCCAGTTCATAGGCCGCCCAATCATCAGAATTAGTTACAGCTTTTGGGTTACAAAAACATCTGTACTCTGCCACTTCTAGCCAACCATTCTTAATATAGATATCTCTCCACTTTGCATAAGAAAGATTGCCATCTTTAATCTCACCAAACGCCCTGTTCTTAAACATACCAAACCAATAATCCACAGTATGTTTAACTGTCTCTAGTTCGTTTTTTAGTTCTACTATTGTGCTATGAGCAATTGCCTTAGAAGTGATGAATCTCATCTCCTTGTTATATTTTTTAATCATTTCATCTCACTCCATTTTGCAATTAGTTCAGAGCCACAATAAGAGCAGAAACCTTTGACTCCTTTAGTTGATTCAATACGTTCATTATTTAAAAGTGCAAATCTCATATTAGAATTATATTACACAAAATAATCTTTAGAATATTGACTCTATTTTTATGCACTATAAAAAAATAAAGCCCATGGCTAGAGTTTGATACAATTGTCAGCTTTTATTCAGCTTTACTAGTTTTACTTTTTTTGGTAACTTAATACTTATGTCTGTTATATCCTCCCCCCCATCAAGATTTAGCCCGTCTGAAGCCCACCAAATAGCAAAAACTTTATACGGTTTTGAAGTCTCAGTTAAAGTCTTGGATAGTGAGCGAGATCAGAATTTTTATTTGAAACGTGAAGATGGCAAGGAATTTGTATTAAAGATTTCAAATCCGGTGGAGGATGTTGAGCTCATTAAGCTACAGGTCGCTAGTTTGAAGCATATCGCCAACTTTGATTCATCCATACAAGTACCAAGTACGATTCAGACTGTAGGCGGTAAATTTATTAGTCGGCATAATGGCTGTTTTATTCGCTTACAATCTTTTTTAGCAGGACACTTTATAAAGGACATTGAGAGTCCTGAGTCTTTCTTATTGGAAGAATTTGGGGCATTTATGGGTAAGTTAGACGTTGCTTTTAGAGAGTTTAGTTATCCGGATTTAAAGCGTAAATGGATATGGGATGTTAGAAATATTGAATTTTTGACAAGTCATTTAGACTATATTGAGAGTGAGTCTGATAAAGCTGTAGTGCGTCATTTTATTGCAAATTATCAGTTAAACATTGTGCCGAATGAAAAATATTTACGCACTCAGTATATTCATAATGATGGCAATGATCACAATGTACTCCTAAATGATAATGGCCACATATCTGGCGTTATTGATTTTGGTGATATGGCGCATACTTTTTTAGCAAGCGAATTAGCGGTTGCCATCACTTATCTTATTCTAGAAGAAACAGAGCCTGAGACGAAGATCAAGTCAGTTGTGCAGGGATTTCAATCAGTTTATCCATTAAGAGACGAAGAAATTGATTCACTCATTCATCTTGTTTGTGTACGCGCGTGTTTTACCGTGGTAACAGCGAGCTACCGAAAAAAACTATTTCCTGAAAACAAGTATATTTCTGTTACTGAGCCATATGCATGGACATTTCTGAAAAATTTTGCTGACAAAGAATTAAGTAATTTTAAAATATATTAAAAAATGAAATCCAAAAAAAATACATTGAAGTTGAGAAAAAAATACCTGGGTCCGTCACTCTCTCTGGCTTATTCAGAGCCACTAAAAATACTCAGAGGGAAGGGGCAATATTTGTATGATGAAAAAAGTAAGGAGTATTTGGATTGTGTTAATAATATTAGTCATGTTGGGCATTGCCATCCAGCAGTTATCCAGGCGGCTCACGAGCAGAATCAGCTATTAAATACTAACACTCGCTACCTGCATGATAATATTGTTGAGTTGGCTGAGAAGCTTTGCAGTAAATTACCCAAACCCTTGGACATTTGTTATTTTGTAAATTCGGGTAGTGAGGCGAACGAGCTGGCTTTGAGAATGGCCAGAGCATATACTGGCAGTGATAGCGCAATTGTCCTAGATAACGCCTATCATGGAAATACCGACTCTTTAATCAATATCAGTCCTTATAAATTTAATAGTAAGGGTGGGCAGGGAAAGCCAAAACATGTTGAAGTTGTTCCTATGCCAGACTTATTCAGAGGTGAATTTAATAACCCAAAAACGGCGGGAAAACAATATGCCCATGCGGTTCTGGAGGCAATTAATAAGCAGGGAGAGGGTTCAACCTTTATCGCTGAATCGATATTAGGTTGTGGTGGGCAAATTCCGTTACCAAATGATTTTTTAGCGGAGTCGTATAAATGGATAAGGGCATCCTCTGGAGTTTGTATCAGTGATGAGGTTCAGGTGGGTTTGGGCAGAGTGGGCTCTGCCTATTGGGGGTTTGAGACACAAGAAGTCATCCCGGACATCGTCACAATTGGCAAACCGCTGGGTAACGGGCACCCTATAGCAGCTGTTGTAACCTCGGCTGAAATAGCAAGCGTCTTTAATAATGGCATGGAGTATTTCAATTCTTTTGGTGGCAACCCAGTTTCTTGTGCAATTGGACTCTCTGTTCTCAATGTAATTGAACAGGAGGGGTTGCAGCAGAATGCCCTAAATGTAGGAAATTATTTGTTCTCAGAGTTGTCTTTATTAAAAGATAAATTTTCATTGATTGGTGATGTTCGAGGCGCTGGATTGTTTATTGGAATCGAATTGGTTGAAGACAGAAAAACGCTGAAGCCTGCAACAGAAAAGGCAAAGTTGATTACTGATAAAATGAAAGAACTTGGTATACTTCTCAGTACTGATGGGCCACATAATAATGTTATTAAAATTAAACCTCCTTTGGTTTTTACTCAGGACAATGCAAAGTTATTGGTGGATTCATTGTCAACGTTATTAGTCTAGGATTTGATATGTTTAAAAATTCGTTAAAGATTTCAAAAATAAGTTATTTTTTATCCTTAATAGCTATGATTACTATTAACTCAAAAGCGATTGCTGTTGAAGACCTTTCATATCCATTCAATGCCGATAGCGGAAGATACTGGCAATACATTAGTGATCAAGTGATGGGCGGTGTTTCTGTTGGTAAAGTTACTCTTGAGCAAGATGGAGAGATGTATTATGCAAGACTTACAGGTAATGTAAGTACAAGGAATTATGGCGGCGTTATTCAATTACGCACAGGAATTTCATTTGCAACTTCTGAAAAAGATGGCAAAAATCTTCAGGGCGTTCGTTTCAACGTAAGAGGCAATGGTGAAACTTATGATATCCATATAATAACTAATGATATGGCTTATTATGGAGACTTTTATTCTGCCACCTTTCAAGCTGATTCTGATTGGAAAATGATTGACTTGCCTTTTAATACATTCGAACGTAAGCGCTACAATGCCTCAAAGTTAGATGCTAAAAATATAAGAAGCTTAGCTATTGCAGCTTATGGCCGTAATTTCACATCTGATGTCTCAGTCTCAACAATAGAGTTTTACTATTAGCTCAATCATGCGATATTCAGACACATATTATCGCACTCTCAAAATGAGAATGCTTTCATAGTAGGATTTAGGTGGTGGAGATGGGGGGAATTGAACCCCCGTCCGAAAACTTTCAGTCAAGAAGTCTACATGCTTAGTAAAGGCCTATTGAGTTAACTTTTTACCACCCGACCAACAGGGATGTAGAAAGCGATTTTAGATTAGGTTTTAACCCTATTACCCTAAAATAATAATAGTGGCGAGTCTGTAAGCGACCGTTATCCCAAAAGTACAGACGACTCTCAAGTAACGGTTAGCATTATGCTGCTAAAGCGTAGTTGTTTTCGTTTGCAACTATTATTTAAAGAACGTTTTTACGAGCAATCTTTGTCCTCGACATGCATCCTTGAAATCCAACTCCTCGTCGAAGCCATGTCATCCCCAGATAGCTCTATTATACTCTTGATTACGGTAAATTAGCTAATTGTGACTCTAGCAAACTTTCTTTTGCCTGTTTGGCAGATAAAAGTTCCACAGTGTGCGTTAAATCTTTATCACTTATCTTTTAAGCTTCCATTTTTGCAGCACCTTATAACATTTTTTTGTTCTTAGGTTAATTGATAACTTTGATAAAAGTACAGATTTAAAAATTTCCCTTAGTATTACTTGCACTAAAGATACGCATAAAGACAAACCAGGCTCCAAATGCAAAAACTTTAAATTTTTCAACAGTATTAATTGCTGTGATATGTTCTAATATCTTTTTTGGGCGAAAATAAAACTTTCGAAATGCCTTACGTTGAAGTTCTAAAATTCTTTTTTGAGATAAAGTGTCTAAATGGTGAACTGGGGCGGTATAAACTCCATATTCTGAATACTCACGACTGTCTATTAGTCCTTTTGCATCGAGTTGATAGTAAACTTCAGATCCAGGGAATGGCTTTAAGATAAGAAATTTAGCAAATTTTAAATCAAGCTCAATCGCAAAATCAATAGTTTCTTGAACACTTACTTCATCATCACCGGGGAGTCCAATGATAAAAAATCCCCAAGTATCAAGACCAAGACCTTTAGCTAATTTAACGGACTTTCGAACTCTATCTTTAGAAATACCTTTTTTGATTATTTCAGCAACTCTCTCACTTCCAGTTTCAATACCAAAGCCAACATTACTTAGGCCTGCATCTCGTAATAATGTAAGAGTTTCTTCGTTAACCATATCTGCTCTTAGTCCATTTGCTACCTGCAAATAGAGTTTATATGGCTCATCAATTAACTTCTTAAAAAACTCCCGGCAAAATCTTTTATTGGCAGTTATTACGTCATCAAGAAAATGTATCTCCTTTAAACCATACTCATTTACTAGAAGCCTCACATCCTCTAATACTTTATCTGGAGATCTAAATCTTGTGCGTGTACCAAAAATATCTTTAGTTTGGCAGTATGTACACAAACCAGGGCATCCCCTTGAGACCATTAGTGGCATTGCTCGATCAGTTGTTGCATCAGCAGGTTTATATCTTTTTAGATTGCGAACTAAATGATATGCTGGAGATGGGTAGTCGTCAAGATCCGGAGTTAATTCTCGAGCTTGCGTAAAAATAACTTCACCATTAAGATCTTCATAGGCCAAGCCCTGAATATTAGAGTAATCAGTCACGTCAGGATTCATAATTGCGTCTACTAACTCTACCGCAGTGCATTCAGCCTCACCTATTACAACAAAATCAAGCAAAGGTTCTTTGGCACAATTTTGTGCATCATTTGTCGCATGAATTCCCCCTAACAGGGTCACTACGTCTGAGATATTATCTTTTGCAACTTTAGCCAACGCTAAAGAATCAGGGTATGTAGGAGTAGTTGAAGTTATCCCAAGTATATTATAACCACCATCAATGTACTCTTTAGTAACCCCATAGTTATCTATTTCGTCCGCATCTTGGTCAATTATAGTTACATGATGACCAGCTTTTTCTAGGATACTGGCAAGTGACATTACTCCAATTGCTGGGTATGCAGGCAATACAGCTAATCCATACACTGAGCCTTGGGATGGCACAACTAGCATAACTTTTCCCATTGTTCTCTTACGAGACAATATTGCATTAACCGTGAGGTCATCTAATAAATCTTTAGGAGCGCTTGGATTATTTTTTATATCATATTCAGTTTGAGTCCAAACATCAATTCCACCCCCATAAGATTTAGATTTAGACTTCTCTGAGTCATTAAATAACTCATTATTTAGTAATAAATTTTCATCCCCTACAAATTTTTTATCATTATTATCAATAAATGATAATAATGATTTTTGTGCATTTACTTTAAGAAGAAAATGAGCAGATGGATAGTTAATAAATTTATCTGAATTAAGACTAACTTCTTCAGTTATTATGGCGATATAGCTATTAGGAAAATTATATAGGCATCTTGTACTTATAACTGCTGGGTCATAGCCCTTACTAACCGACTCATGAAGAAGTATTAAATCTGGAGCATCACGTTCAACAGCAAGTTCAAAAATAGCATCTTCAACAGATGTTTGACTTTCTCCAGCAACTGTATATTTTGTCTTAAAGTCACTTACTGTTTGTTTTTCTAGAGCTGTGATAAATGATTCAAAAAAAACTTTATCTCTGTTTCTACTTATAACTGCAATTAACATATAACGCTTTTCCTAAATTAAGTATAAATTTCGTTAATTAATATCTCTATTTTATACAATTGTAACTTTAGCAAACTTTCTTTTACCTACTTGGTAGATTGATGTCCCAGCGACGGGTGTTAAATCCTTGTCACTTATCTTCTCACCATCCATTTTTGCAGCACCCTGTCTAATCATTCGAAATGCTTCGGATGTTGAGGATACTAGGTTAGAGTCTTTAAGTAGGTTTGCAATCTTAGTTCCTTGTGAAAAAGTGAACTCATCCATCTCATCTGGAATTTGATTCTTTGCAAATCGGTCGATAAAGTTTTGCTGTGCTTTTTTGGCTTGATCACTATCATGAAAGCGCGTAATAATTTCTTGAGCAAGGCGAAACTTAATATTTCTTGGATTTTCTCCATCCACAACTTCTTGTTTCCAGGATTCGATTGTTTCCAGTGATTCAAAGCTTAAAAGCTCGAGGTATTTCCACATAAGCTCATCTGAAATTGACATTAGTTTGCCAAACATGCTGTCTGCAGGTTCGTCAATACCAATATAGTTATCAAGTGATTTGCTCATCTTTTGAACGCCGTCAAGTCCCTCTAGTATTGGCATAGTAAGAATAACCTGAGGCTCCATATTTGCTTGCTTTTGAAGGTCTCTACCAACTAGTAGATTAAATTTTTGATCAGAGCCCCCAAGCTCAATGTCAGCCTGAAGTGCAACAGAATCAAATCCTTGAACTAGCGGATATAAAAACTCATGTATTGAAATTGGTTGACCTGATTTATAACGTTTGGAAAAGTCATCACGCTCAAGCATCCTAGCAACAGTATGTTTTGATGCAAGAGAAATCATTTCTGATGAACTCATCTTACCCATCCACTCAGAATTAAACGCTATCTTTGTTTTATCCTTGTCAAGAATCTTAAAAACTTGATCCTCATAACTTTTAGCATTTTCTAAAACTTCACTTTTAGTTAGCGCCTTCCGAGTGACATTTTTTCCAGTTGGATCTCCAATCATGCCTGTAAAGTCACCAATTAAGAAAATAATTTCATGACCAAGGTCTTGAAGTTGTTTCATCTTGTTAATGACAACTGTGTGTCCAAGATGAAGGTCTGGAGCTGTTGGGTCCATTCCAAGCTTAACTCTTAATGGTTTATTTTTTTCAAGTTTTTTCTTTAGCTCATCTAAGGGCAGAATTTCTTCAGTTCCTCGTTGAATAATCGCTAGCGTTTCTTTGATTGTCATTGCATATGCTCTCTATGGCCTTATTTGTCCGTCACCTATGACGATATATTTTTGTGATGTCAAACCCTCAAGTCCGACTGGACCTCTGACATGAAATTTACCAGTACTTATTCCAATTTCTGCGCCTAGTCCATATTCAAAACCATCAGCAAAACCAGTTGATGCATTAACCATGACAGATGATGAATCAACTTCAGAGAGGAATTTTTTTGAATTTGCATCATTATCAGTTACGATCGCATCGGTATGAGCTGAGCCATATTTGTTGATGTGAGAAATAGCCTCATCAACTGATTCAACAATTTTCATTGAGAGGATTGGGCCAAGATACTCCTCATACCAGTCATCTTCCGAGGCTTTTTTAATAACACTGGAGAGTTTTTGTGATTTTTCGCATCCACGTATTTCAACATTTTTTGCGTTATAGAGCTCTATGAGTTTTGATAGTGCTTTTGTATCGAATCTCTCATGCACAAGAAGTGTCTCAGTTGCATTGCAAACTCCATACCGACGAGTTTTGCCGTTGAATGCAATGTCAATTCCTTTTTGAGGGTCAGCATCAATATCTAGGTAGGTATGACAAACGCCATCAAGATGCTTAATAACTGGGACTCTAGCATTTCTACTGACATTTTTTATAAGTCCCTTACCGCCCCTTGGAATAATAGCATCAACATAGTCAATGGCTTTAACAAGCTCAGTAACCGCTTCACGATCAGTGATTTCGATGAGCTGGACAGAGTGTGGGTTGAGGCCAGCTTGCTTTAGTCCTTGTTTAGTGCAACTGTAAAAAGCCATGTTCGAGTTGATTGCCTCAGAGCCACCTCTTAGAATGACCGCATTTCCAGATTTAATACAAAGAGCGGCTGCATCAATAGTGACGTTAGGGCGTGACTCATAGATCATCCCTATAACACCAAGCGGCACCATCATCTTTCCAATTTTAATTCCACTAGGCCTAGTCTTTAAATCAGAAACCTCACCAATAGGATCGTTCAATAAGACGATTTGATTGAGACCTTCGACAACGCTTTCAAGCCTATCATCGTTAAGCATTAGCCTATCCAAAAGCGCCGAGTCAATATTATTTTTTTTGGCAATCTCTATATCTAAAGAATTTGCATTAAGAATAGTTTGCTTATTCTCTTGAATCGCAGCAGCAATATTAAGTAATGCGTTATTTTTTGTATCTGTGTTGGCGATGCGCAGAGTGTTGGAAGCAATTAGGGCTTTTTGACCTATATTAGATATTAATTCAGCTATTGAGCCCACTATTTTTCCCCGATAAAGTGATGACTACGGATTGTAGTTCATCGTAAACGTTAAGATTATCCATGCCTTTGACAGAGCGGTCAATACGCCCGAGTGCTAAAAGAAGTTTTTGTAGCTGCTGATAACTATGTTTTTTAAGGGCAATTGATATCAATGGTTTTCTTTTCTGCCAGACCCTATGATTATTAAGAATTGTATCGATTGTTTGATTGGTTTTAAGTTCGATTGACATTGTAACTAAGCTTTTTATTTCACGGTAGAGCGATGAAATTAAAATGACTGGTGGCGTTGAATCATCAACCAGCGAGCTGAAAATTTTATTTACTTTTTGCGTGTCACCTTTGAGTGCTGCATCAATCATTCCAAAAACTGTGTACTGAGATTGCTGATCAATTTGACTTAAATACTCATCTAGATTTATATTTCCATCTGGGTATGCAATTTGAAGCTTTTGTATCTCCTGCATAGTAGCAAGTAGATTTCCTTCAGTGCAGTAAGCTATCGCATTTGCAATTTCATTGCTTGAGCTAAGGCCAAGCTGGGACATATGCTTAACAATCCAGCCGACAAGTTGGTCGCTTTGAACCTCCCAATGCTGAATAATAACCCCTTTTTTATCGAGAGCTTTAAACCATTTACTTTTTTGTTGCGCCAGATCTAGTTTTCCAGAAGAGATGATTAGCATAATATCTTCTGGAAGGTTATCGGTAAGTTCAGAAAGTGCTTTAGAGCCTTTAACTCCAATCTTTCCTGTTGTAAGTCGACACTCGATGATCCGTTTGTCTGCAAAAAGCGAAGGGCTAGAAATCAAATTAAAGATAGTATCCCAAGCGAAATTACCATCAATATCAAATCTAAAGCGCTCATTAAATCCCCGCTCTTTAGCATTATTTTTTATAGTCGTTAGAGATTGTTCAACCAGAAGTATTTCAGCACCAAAAGCAAAATAAAGGGATGCAGGCTGGTTTGAGAGGTGATTTTGGAGTTGTTCGGGTTTAATGTTCATGCTTTTAAGAAAACAGGGTAAGAAATAATGTAACTAATTAAGTTTTAACCTACAGATTATCATTATGTCATAGTTATAAAATATATTGATTAAACCTTGAAAAATGCTATCAAAACCTATATATATATAATCAATAGGGTATATTTACATTTCTAATTCAGGTTAAAGTTAATAATATGTATAAAAATATTTTACTATGGTTGGTCCTAGGCAGTGTACTTGCCTCTCTTTTTGGTCAGTTTAATGTTGCGGATGAAACAAACGAGATAAGCTATTCTCAATTTATCCAAAATGTGAAGCAAGGTAACGTTTCTAGTGTCAAGATAGCTGGTAGCAATATTAGTGGTGTTACAGCAATTGGTGAAAAATTTGAAACATACAGTCCAGGGGACCTTGGGCTAATGGGAGACCTTCTAAATAATGGCGTTTCAGTTCAAGCTACGCCTCCTGCAAGAGAAAGTTTTATAAAGCAGCTACTCATTTCACTCGCACCAATACTATTATTAATTGGTGTCATTATGTACACAATGAAAGGCGCAGGTGGTGCAATGGGTGGAAAAAATAATCCTATGTCATTTGGAAAGTCTAAAGCGCGCCTAATTACAAAAGATGAATCGCACGTCACCTTTGAGGATGTTGCTGGCGTTGAAGAGGCTAAAGAAGAAGTGAGCGAACTTGTTGACTTTCTTTCTGATCCTGGAAAATTTACTAAGGTTGGCGGAAGAATTCCTAAGGGTGTTCTTATGGTTGGTCCTCCAGGAACGGGAAAAACACTATTAGCTAAAGCTGTTGCTGGTGAGGCAGATGTTCCTTTCTTTTTCATTTCTGGTTCTGACTTTGTGGAGATGTTCGTTGGTGTTGGAGCCTCTAGAGTCCGAGATATGTTTGAACAAGCTAAAAAAAATGCACCTTGTATTATCTTTATTGATGAGATTGATGCTGTAGGTCGTCAGCGTGGTGCGGGAATGGGCGGCGGACACGATGAACGTGAGCAAACGCTTAACCAAATGTTGGTTGAAATGGATGGTTTTGAGGGATCAGAAGGTATTATTGTTGTTGCGGCAACTAATAGGCCTGATGTTTTAGATCCAGCTTTATTAAGGCCCGGAAGGTTTGACAGAACAGTGACTGTTGGATTACCTGACATTAATGGTCGTGATGCTATTTTAAAAGTACACATGAGAAAATTACCAATTGCAAAAAATGTTAAATCAATTGATATTGCAAGAGGTACCCCTGGATTTTCGGGCGCTGATTTAGCTAACTTGACAAATGAAGCTGCACTAATTACTGCAGGCCTGAGTAAAGAATTAGTAGGAATGGGTGAGTTTGAAAAAGCGAAAGACAAGATTATGATGGGTTCAGAGCGCAAAGGAATGGTTATGGATGCTTCTGAAAAGGAAATGACAGCTTTTCATGAGGCTGGCCACGCGATTGTTGGAAGGCTAGTTCCTGAGCATGATCCAGTTTATAAAGTAAGTATTATTCCTAGAGGTAGAGCTTTAGGTGTAACTATGTTCCTTCCGGAAAAGGATAGTTATAGTATTTCAAAAAGAAAGCTTAATTGCCAAGTTGCATCATTGTTTGGTGGGCGTATTGCAGAAGAGATAGTTTTTGGAGAAGATGCTGTAACTACAGGTGCTAGTAACGATATTGAGCGTGCGACTGAAATTGCTCATAAAATGGTAAAGTTATGGGGCATGTCAAGCGTCATGGGACCAATGTCTTATGGAGAAGAGGAGGGTGAAGTATTTTTGGGGCGCCAAGTCACAAAACATAAGCATATTTCAGATGAAACTTTTACTAAGGTAGATAGTGAGATACGAAAAATAATAGATAGTAATTACTCTTTGGCCTACAAAATTCTTGAAGATAACAGAGATATACTGGATGCAATGGCTGCAGCCCTTGTTGAATTTGAGACAATTGATAGGAATCAGATTGATGACTTAATGGCGAGAATTCCAATGCGAGAGCCCGCTGAAGTAGTAGATTCAGAGGAGGCCTCATCAGAGCTTGGAACTGGAAGTGGAGAAACTGAGAGCGCAAAACCATCTTCAGATAAGAAGCCAGAAGCCGACGGAAGTACTGAGCAGTTTGCATAATTGAAGGTTGTGATGATGGTAAATCAACCAATCATCATGGGCGTTTTGAATATTACACCGGACTCTTTTTCTGATGGAGGCTTGTTCTTAGATTCAGTTAGCGCCGTTTCTCAGGCCCAATTAATGGTTGAAGAAGGCGCAGGAATTATTGACATTGGTGGTGAGTCAACGAGACCAGGTGCGCCTGCAGTTTCTTCTGAAGATGAATTAAAGCGGGTTATGCCTGTAATTGAAGCTTTGAGTGGCACTATTGATGTGCCAATATCAATTGATACCTCTAAACCTATTGTTATGAAGGAGGCTTTTTCTGCAGGAGCAAGAATCATTAATGATGTTAATGCATTGAGGGCGGATGGTGCTCTCGAGATGGCAGCTAAGTTGGGAGCTGATGTCTGTCTAATGCATATGCAGGGCACTCCGAGGACTATGCAAGCCAACCCATCATATGACAATGTTGTCGATGATGTTAAAAAATTCTTTCACGAGCGAATCGCGGCATGTGAGAACGCAGGAATTCAGCTAGGCTCTATCACCATAGATCCAGGGTTTGGCTTTGGTAAGAACTTAGGTCATAATATAGCCTTACTAAAGAATCTTTCTGAGTTTCATGATTTTGGAGTTTCAATTCTAGCTGGACTCTCAAGGAAATCAATGATTGGAGCCTTATTAGGAGATAAAGATGTTGACTCGCGACTCATTGGAAGCGTCACTGCTGCGTTAATTGCAGCTGAGAATGGTGCGGATATTATTAGAGTTCATGATGTTTCAGAGACAAAGGATGCGCTCACAGTCTGGGAACAAATACAAAATTTTAGGGAGTAGTTTTGAATAATTTTTTTGGTACTGATGGAATTAGAGGAGAGGTTGGAGTAGCTCCTATAACTGCAGATTTTTTGTTAAAAGTTGGCTGGGCTGTAGGCTCGGTTTTGCGTGAAACTGAAGGTGATGCTGCAAGTGTAATTATTGGAAAAGATACAAGGGTTTCAGGGTATTTATTTGAATCTGCGCTTGAAGCTGGCTTTTTATCAGCAGGAGTCAATGTCGGCATGCTTGGGCCTATGCCTTCTCCAGCAATTGCATACCTTACTCAGGCATTTGGGGCGTCCGCAGGCGTTGTCATAAGTGCATCACATAATCCATACCAAGATAATGGCGTCAAATTCTTCTCAAGTAAAGGCGTAAAGTTTAGTAACAAAGTACAAAAAGCAATAGAAGAGAAAATTGCGAAACCCATGGTTAGTGTAGATTCTGCTTCAATTGGGAAAGCAAAGAGATACGGACAAGCAGTAGGTAGATATATTGAGTTTTGTAAATCAACATTTGATAAAAAATGTGATTTATCACATTTAAAAATTTTAATTGATTGTGCCAACGGCGCAACTTATCATATTGCTGAAGATGTTTTTAAAGAATTAGGCGCTTCAACCATAATGATTAATAACAATCCAGATGGCTATAACATTAATCGAAATTGTGGAGCAACAGATACAAAACAGCTCCAACAAGAAGTTTTAAAGCAAGATGCTAATCTTGGGATTGCTTTTGATGGTGATGGCGATAGGTTAATAATGGTTGATCACTTAGGAGAGAGGGTTGATGGTGATGAACTTGTTTATATCATTGCAAATGCCTGGAAAAACAATGGTGAGCTTAAATCCGATACAGTTGTTGGGACAAAGATGACTAATCTAGGGATGAGAAAAGCTCTTGGAGAGCTTGGACTTACTTTCATTGAGGCAGATGTTGGTGACAGGCATGTCATGGACGAGTTAATAAATAATGATGCTATTCTTGGCGGTGAGGGCTCTGGGCATATTATTTGTCTTAATAAGTCAACTTCGGGCGATGCAATAATAGCAGCTTTACAGGTATTAGAGGTTATTTCCAAGTCACAAATTAACCTTTATGATCTCAAGAGTAAGATGACAAAGTATCCTCAAGTTCTTGTAAATATTAAAATTGAAAATGATATAAATTTAAAAAATAATTCTAATCTAGTTGATGCAATAAGTCTGACTGAGTCTAAGTTATCAGATAAGGGGCGAATTCTTATCAGAAAATCAGGGACAGAGGCGTTAGTTCGAGTGATGGTTGAGTGCAATGATATAGAGTTAGCAACTGAATCCGCAAATTACTTAGCAGACGTAATTAAATCTATGTAATTACTTTGTAATTACAATTATTTTCTTCTATTAACTCCTACTTAAATTAATGATCTTTTCACCCCTAGAGTTATTAATGATTGCCATAATATTTACTTGGATTGGGTTTGTTAGGACCGGTCTTGGTTTTGGAGGTGCTGTTCTAGGCCTCCCAATTTTAATGCTCATTGGAGGCTCTCCAATAGATTGGTTGCCAATAATTGGAATACATTTATTATTTTTTTCAAGCATCACTCTTTCAAATTCCTTAAGACAGGTTGACTGGAGGTATCTGAAGAAATCTCTGCCATGGATACTTCCAGCAAAAATTATTGGTGTGATAGGTCTTTTAAATCTTCCACCAAATGTAATGACTGTAATTGTGTATTTAATTACAATTCTTTATTCATTAACTTGGATAAATAATAGTCAAATAATTTCTAAAAAGACTTGGGTAAATAATTTACTTTTATTTTTTGGTGGTTATTTATCAGGCACTTCCTTAATGGGAGGAGTCCTTCTAGTTGCGGTTTATATGAACCATATAGATTTGAAGAAACTAAGAAATACCTTGTTTGTTTTATGGTTTTTCCTAGTTTCAATAAAGATGGCGGCCTTCATGGCTGTTGGCGTATATATAGATTGGCGTTTTTCTTTAATGTTAATTCCAGTAGCTGCTCTAGGTCATTTTATTGGACTTAGAATGCATGAAAGAATGATTAAAAGTGATGCAAAATTTAAGCGCTGGATGGGCGGTGTGCTTATAATAGTTTGTATGGTTGGATTGCTGAAAGTTATAGTCCTTTAATCAATTTTTTTTGGTTACTGTCCAAGTTTAGTTAATGGTATTTCTGTAGTGCTTTTAATTTCTTCGATTGCAAAATTTGAAGTAACTTTAAGAAATTGAACTTTTTCAATTAAATTTTTATAGAAAGCGTCATAACTCTCGATGTCGCTTACCACAACTTTAAGAAGATAATCTGTCTCACCACTCATACGATAGCACTCTATAACTTCAGGTATATCTTGAATGGTTTTGGAGAAAATACTAATTCTTTCTTGATTGTGGTTGTTGACTTTGATAGAAACCATTGCAGTTACGTTGGCGCCAACTCTTTTTCGATCTACCAGTGAGACTGTTTTATTAATATAACCATTATTTTTTAATTGATTAATTCTTTTCCAGCATGGAGTGGTCGATAAGTGAACTTCTTTTGAAAGCTCCTGAATAGTTAGTTCTGCATTATGCTGGAGAAGCTCTAGTAATTTAATGTCAATAGTATCCATAATTTTATCCATTATTCATATTATTTAAAATAATATACTATAATTATAATTATATTTATAATATTATTCTTTTTTATATACTAATTCTTAATAATATAGAATATTTTACTATAATTCGCATCATATTTTCAAAAAATAGTTTAATGTACCAATATAGCACCGAAGACAGTAAATTTCTAGTTGAGCGAGTTGATCAATTTGAGAAACAATTAAAGCGCCATTTAGCTGGTGATTTGGATGATGCTAAGTTTAGAAGTCTTAGGCTTAGGAATGGACTTTATATGGAGCTTCATGCTCATATGCTTAGAGTTGCTATACCATATGGTACTCTTAGTTCTGAGCAGCTCAGATCACTTGCCAATGTGGCAGACAAATATGATAGGGGTTTTGGACACTTCACAACCCGACAAAATATTCAATTCAATTGGATAGAGCTTCCTGAAATTGCTAATTTACTGCGCGAGCTTTCAGATGCTGGCCTTCATGCAATCCAAACAAGTGGAAAAGCTACAAGGAATATAACGGCTGACCCTTTGTCTGGCTTAACAGAGGGTGAAATTGAGGACGCAAGACCTTACTGTGAATTAATACGACGCTGGTTTAATCTTCATCCAGAGTTTTCATGGCTACCTGGGAAATTTAAAATTGCTATAAATGGGGCAAAACTAGATGAAACCGCATTAAGAATTCATGACCTTGGTTTAAGGCTCGTTAGAAATGGTAAAGGCCAATTGGGCTTTAGTGTTTTTGTTGGTGGTGGACTTGGAGCGGCGGCTATGATTGCAGCAGAGACTGCGTCATTTATCCAGGTTGAAGATATTCTTAGTTATCTTGAATCTACTATGAGAATTTACAATTTAAAAGGTCGTCGTGATCATCAGAAAAAGTTGCGAATCAAGTTTTTAGTTCGTGAGCTTGGAGCAGAGGAGTTTTCTCGCTTAGTTGATGAAGACTGGCAGCAAACTAGAAATGATTCAAAGTTAAAATTAAATCTAGTTGAATTAGAGCAACTAAAAAAAGACTTTGCTTTGCCAATTAGGCCAATAGGTTTAGTTGGCTTTAAAGAAAAAGTTGACTTTAATTACAGTATTTGGAAGAAAAATAATGTTCGCAGGCATAAAGTTGATGGCTTCAGTATTGTTAATATATCGCTTACAAAGTTAGGTGCAGCTCCTGGTGATGCAACCTCTGAGCAGATGAGGCAGCTGGCAGACTTAGCTGAGACGTACAGCTCAGGTGAACTTAGAACGACCAAAAGGCAAACAATCGTTTTTCCTTATGTCAGAAAAGATCAGGTTTATAACTTATGGTGCTCTCTTGAAAAATATGGTTTAGCTAGTCCGCATCAAGGCACCCTAGCTCAGATAGTAGCCTGCCCTGGCAGAGACTATTGTGATTTAGCTAAGGCTGTTTCTATCCCAATAGCTACTAGAGTGCAGGAGCGTTTTAATGATATGAAAAAGCTACTCGACATTGGTGATTTAAATATTAATATCTCTGGATGTGAAAACTCCTGTGCCCACCATCATATAGCGGATATAGGTTTATTGGGTATGCAAAAAAATGGTGAAGAGTATTATCAAATAACTTTAGCAGGAGAGACGCTGTATGAAACTGTTATTGGAAAAAAACTAGGGCCATCAGTAAGTGGTGAAAATATTGTTGATGCTGTTGAAACTATTGTTAATGTATTCCTAAAACATCGACAAAATCAGGAGAGATTTACTGACGTCTTTAAAAGAATAGGTATTGCTCCATTTAAGGAGAAGGTATATGGGTGAAGCTTGTCAAATAGAGAGCATACTAAACAAAGATTACGAAAGTGTTGACCTTGTTTCTTTTCAAGAATGGATTGAAAATATTGAGAAGTTATCAAAACTCTCTGTAGGGGTTATTATTGCGCCTTCAGATGATGTTTTTTTAATCAAAGATTACCTTGATTCTTTAGAGTTAATAGTTCTTGATTTTAATAATTTTGATGATGGTAGAGGCTATTCTCAGGCTTATTTATTAAGAAAGAGATGGCAATTTTTAGGTGAAGTTATTGGTATTAATGCCCACCTAGATCAATTGCAATTTATGATTAGATCTGGAGTTACAAGTTATGTATTGCTTGACTCTTATATAGGATTAAATGAAGAAGATTACGCCAATGGGTTTAGTATTTGTTATCAAGAGGCCGCAAACAATTCAGGGCTTCAGCAAAAATACTAGATTAATAGTATAATTTACCCAAATTTTATATACAAAAAAGCTATGCAATTAATAAGCCAAAGAGGGAATGTATGTCGACATTGATAACTGAAAGAGTGACTCATGTCCATCACTGGAATGACACATTATTTAGCTTTCGTACTACTCGTGACCCAGGCTATCGTTTTAAGAATGGCCACTTTACAATGATTGGTCTTCCTTCTGATGGTAAGCCATTGATGCGCGCCTATAGTATAGCTAGTGCTAACTATGAGAATGAGCTTGAGTTCTATAGTATTAAAGTACAAGATGGCGCTCTTACCTCTAAGCTGCAAAACCTTGCTGTAGGCGATGAAGTTCTAGTGGGCAAGAAGTCCACAGGAACCTTAATTCCAGACAATATGCTTCCTGGACGCTACCTTTACTTGCTTTGTACTGGAACAGGTTTGGCGCCATTTATGAGCATCATTAAAGATCCAGAAATCTATGACCAATTCGACAGGGTTATCTTGGCTCATGGTGTGCGTGAAGTTTCTGAGCTGGCCTACTCTGATTTCATTGAAAATGTTTTACCAAATGATGAATATATTGGGGAAATAGTAAGGGAGAAACTGGTCTACTATCCTACAGTAACCCGTGAGCCCTTTAAAAATAATGGCCGACTAACTACACTGATGAGTTGTGGTAAGTTGTTTTTAGATTTGAAGCAGCCTCAGCCCAATTTAGTAGACGATCGATTTATGATTTGTGGAAGCCCTAGCATGCTTAAGGAGTTAGTAGATATGCTTGAATCTAAGGGCTTTATTGAGGCTCGTAATGTGGAGCCAGGCCACTTCGTTATTGAGCGTGCTTTTGTTGAATCTTGAGTCCACGCTTTATTAGGCCTAATATGAATGACAGTCTTTAAGTAAAAACTTTACCTTTCAAGTTCTGTTAAGAAAGCAAAAAATATATACTGCGTAAGTCTTTGAAGTTTCCTTTTTCAAGCGTAACTTTCATAGTCAGTAAAGACTATAAACTATATTTAGTTTAAAATTACCAGCCATATGAACGAGAATTTTTTAATCAATATTGGCTTAGGATATACTGCTAAGATCAAAGGTAGCTCGTTAGTTGATCAAATAGATGCTATCTTGCCTCAAACCCAATGTACACAGTGTGATTTTGAAGGTTGCAGGCCATACGCTGAGGCAATAGCAAATGGTGATGCTGAAATTAACCAATGTCCTCCAGGAGGACAGGAAGGGATTGATGCTTTAGCTGAGCTTCTAGGTGTTGAAGCTCTTCTTTTAAATGAAGCACATGGTGAAACAAAGCCAAAGCAAATTGCCTTGGTTGATGAAAAAGTATGCATTGGATGCACTTTGTGTATTAAAGCCTGTCCAGTGGATGCTTTTATAGGCTCATCAAAAGTTATGACACAAGTTGTTGCTGAAGAGTGTACAGGCTGTGATTTATGCCTACCAGTTTGCCCAGTAGATTGTATTGATATGATTGACATTAAGCCAAATTTTGAAATCCCTTTTGTTAATTATTATCAATTCTATAATGAGTTGTATAAAAAACAAAGCCAAGAGAGTGACCAAAGAGAAAAGGCTAGGAGGAGATTTGAGTTCCGTGAAGTGCGTTTAGAAAGAAACAAACAAGAAAGGTCTGATCTACTGGAGGCAAGGATGATTGCTCTGAAGGAGAAAATGGCAAAAGACAAGATTCAGAAAGAAAAAATTGAGGCAGCAATGAGTCGAGTTAATGCCTCAAAGGTAGACAATGAAGCTAAGTGATTTTGATTTTGACTTACCAAAGTCTTTAATTGCTCAATACCCTAGTGCAAGTAGGACTGATTCACGATTACTAGTGCTAAGAGATATAGTTGTTGACTCTACTTTTTCTCAATTAGGTAATTTTCTTAAGCCAAATGACGTACTAGTTCTTAATGATACAAAAGTTATAGCGGCTCGATTATTTGGACATAAAGATTCTGGAGGTAAGGTTGAAGTTCTAGTTGAGAGATTAATTAATGATCATGAAGCGTTAGTAATGATTAAGTCAAGTAGATCTCCAAAAATTGGAAGTTATGTAGTCCTTGAAAATAAAAGCTGCTTCAAGATATGTGATAAAAACGATGGTATTTATAAGGTTGACTTTGAGTCAGACTCTATTCTAAATATGCTTAATGAAATTGGGCATATCCCTTTGCCACCATACATTAATAGAGAGGACTCTAAAGAAGACCAGGGCAGGTATCAGACAGTATATGCTAAAAATGATGGCGCAGTTGCAGCCCCTACTGCAGGACTTCATTTTGATGAAATGTTGTTATCCAGCCTTGAAAATCAAGGTATCAGCCATACATTTGTAACATTACATGTTGGGGCTGGAACTTTTCAGCCTGTTAAGGTTGATGATATTGAGAGTCATAAAATGCACAGTGAGTATTATGAAATTTCTACTGAAACAATAGATAAGATAGAGCAAGCAAAGGCACTTGGTGGGAGAATAATTGCGGTTGGCACCACAGCTGTAAGGGCCTTAGAGTCGGCTTCAGTTAATGGCAGGCTAAAGCACCAAAAGGGAGATACAGATATTTTTATTTACCCAGGATTTAAGTTTCAAATAGTAGATGCTATGATTACAAATTTTCATTTACCAAAATCTTCACTCTTAATGTTAGTGAGTGCTTTTATAGGTTTTGAGGAAATGTTTGAGACTTATAGTCATGCTATTAAAGAAAAATATCGTTTTTTTAGCTATGGCGACGCAATGCTTTTGGAGAAAAAATCAGAGTGATTTAATAGAGAGATGCTTTGAAAGCAAAAAAATTAAGAAAGCTAAAATTGGTAACAGTAGAAAGCCGGTTTTAATTGAAGTTGCCTCAGCAATAAGGCCTACAAATAATGGGCCAAGTAGCATACCTCCATATCCAAGCGTCGCAATACTGGCAATTGCAGTGCCCTGAGATATTTCTTTGTCTTTACCAGCACGAGAAAATGCTAGAGGAATTATAACAGCAATGCCTAGCCCTATTAGGCCAAAGCCAATCATTAATGGTACGAGTGTCTTAAATGTTAGTACAATTAAAGAGCCTACTAAAGCAACTAATCCAGAATAACGTGCTGTTTTAGAGGCGCCAAACTTTAATGCAATTTTGTCACCCATAAGTCTCATTGCAAACATACAAACAGAAAAAACAGTAAATCCTATAGCCGCACTGCCATTCGAAAGATCTGCAACACTTCTAAGAAAAATAGCACTCCAATCTGCAACCATACCCTCTCCTAATGAGGCAAAAAAAGTAATGAGAGCGACAGGAAGCAAGGCTCCTTTTGGAATAGAGATAAATGGATCTTTACTGTCTTTTTCTTTCTTTTCAGAGTTGAAAGGGATAGTTACAACAGTAAGCATAACCAAGAAAATTATTATTGAAGTAATTGTAAAATGCACTGACATTCCAATTTTATAGTAAGCAGTCAATACTCCTGAGCCTGCACCAAGGCCAGCTCCCAAGCTCCACATTGCATGAAAAGACGACATTAATGGATGATTATTTTTACGCTCAACTTCCGCAGCCCAGGCGTTCATGGCTACATCATCACCTCCATGGATTGCTCCAAAGAAAATAATCGCTGCTACAAGCATCCATATTGAGTTTGCAAAAGCTATAAAGATAAGTGTAAGAGGTATTAATAGGCAAGTGGTTCTTTTTGTTACAGTTGATGCCCCATAACGATCTGCAGCTCTCCCAAAAACTGAAAATGCGACAATAGCTGATAAACCTAGAAGAAATATTAATAAACCTAAAGCAGCAGGCGATAAGTTATGAAAATCTGAAATTTCTGGAATTCGAGATGCCCATGTTCCAAATACAACACCGTTAATAGCAAAAATTACTGAAACTGCAAACCTACTATTTCTAATCACTTTCATTTAATTGACTGAAAGAAAAGACATTATATTTTTAGAGAGCTTCAAGCAAAGTTTGTCCCATTAATGCTGGGGTGGGTGCAACACTTACTCCGGCATTTTCTAGTGCTTGAATTTTACTTTTAGCATCCCCAGACCCACCGCTTATTACTGCGCCTGCATGACCCATTCTTTTTCCTTTGGGAGCGGTAAGTCCAGCAATATATGATATAACAGGTTTAGAAATATTTGACTTAATATACTCCGCAGCCTCTTCTTCAGCATTCCCACCAATCTCACCGACCATAACAATTGAATGCGTGTCATCATCTTTTTCAAACAATTTAAGGCAGTCAATAAAATTCATTCCTTGAACAGGGTCACCACCAATACCAATACAAGTGCTTTGACCAAGTCCTGCTAGAGTAGTTTGGTGAACTGCTTCATAGGTTAACGTTCCTGAACGAGAGACAATTCCAACTGAACCACTCTTGTGGATATTACCCGGCATAATGCCAAGTTTACATTCATCTGGAGTTATTACCCCTGGGCAGTTTGGTCCAATTAATGTTGATTTACTGCCTGCGATAATGGCTTTAATTTTAATCATATCTTGGACAGGAATGCCTTCAGTTATGCATGCAATTACGGGCATCTCAGCTTCAATCGCTTCGACTATAGAGGCAAATGCAAACCTTGGCGGCACATAAATCATTGTGGCATTAGCTCCTGTTTCAGCCATAGCTTGTGCAACAGAATTGAAGACTGGTTTTTCCAAGTGGGTTTGTCCACCTTTGCCAGGTGTTACGCCACCGACAAATTTTGTTCCATATGCAATGGATTGTTCAGAATGAAACGTACCTTGCTTGCCAGTAAAACCTTGACAGATTACTTTGGTTTCTTTGTTAATTAGGACACTCATTTGGCCATCTCCACAGCTTGTTTAGCAGCCTTAGTTAAGTCAGCCTCAGTAATGATATTAAAGTTACTTTTATTAAGAATTTGAAGGCCTTCTTGTGCATTTGTTCCTTCGAGTCTTACAATAATTGGAAGTGTTAATCCTACTTTCTCTATTGCTTGTAAAATACCATTTGCAATAAGATCACAGCGCACTATACCACCAAAAATATTTACTAAAATAGATTTAACATTTTCTTCACTTTGAATTATTTCAAAAGCTATTGCTACTCTATCGGCAGTTGTGCCTCCGCCTACATCTAAAAAGTTAGCTGGTGATCCACCATGATATTCTATCAAATCCATTGTCGCCATTGCTAATCCAGCACCATTTACCATACAGCCCACAGAGCCATCTAGAGAGATATAATTTAATTGATGTTCGCTAGCACTTCTTTCTTTTTCATCTTCTTGTGCAACATCTCTTAGATTAGCAATTGATTCATTTCTATAGAGAGCATTATCATCAAAATCAATTTTACCATCAAGAGCCATGATTTCATTTTGACCAGTAATAATAAGTGGGTTTATTTCAATAAGGTTGGCATCATGCTCAGTAAAAATAGCATAAAGTCCAAGAAGTGTCGAAGCAAACTCATCGTGAAGTGATAAATCTAGCCCAAGTTTTTTAGCAACATTTACACATTCTTCGACTGATAATTTACCTAGAGGATTAATTTTTTGTTTAATAATTTTATCAGGCGTTTCTGAGGCAACTTTTTCGATATCCATTCCACCTTCTGTTGAAGCGAGAATTGTGATATTTTCTGTAGCACGATCAACAAGAAGGCCCAAGTACAACTCTTTAGAAATATCTTGACCAGCCTCAATAATGACTTCATTGATAGGTTGACCATTTGCATCAGTCTGTGGAGTAATTAAATTAGTACCTATTAATTTTTTACTGGCATCAACTGCATCCTGCACTTTACTACATACAATAACACCTCCACCTTTTCCCCTGCCTCCAGCATGAACTTGAGCTTTAACAACCCAAATTGAGCCACCAAGTTTCTCACAAGCAGATTGAGTTTCATTACTATTTGAAACAACAATAAATTCAGGAACTTTAATATTATGTTTCTTAAATAAGCCTTTTGCCTGGTGTTCATGTATATGCATATAATTAAAACATTAGGGTTAAAATATGTGGAAGGGTATTTTAACATTCTTCGTTTGTTGTCTTTATTTCAAATTTTTAAATTATGAATATATTTCTTTTATAACTTATTAAAATATTCATTTATAAATTTATGCCTTTTCCCTTAAAACTTTAGGATTAAAACAATATGAATTACAGTACTAGCCAGTTTAAAAACGGTTTGAAATTGATTCTCGATGGTAATCCATGTTCAATTGTCAATAATGAAATTGTAAAGCCTGGAAAAGGACAGGCCTTTAATCGAGTTAAATTTAAAGATCTTATTACAGGTAAAACTCTTGAGAAGACATATAAATCAGGTGAGTCACTTGAGGGCGCCGATGTTATGGAGTTAGAAATGCAGTACCTTTATAGTGATGGTGAAAAATGGCATTTTATGGAGCCTGAATCATTTGAGCAATATGACTTGAGTGAAGAGTCAATGGGAAGTGCTGTAGACTATTTAGTGGAGCAAGATATTTGTACTGTGACCTTGTGGAATAATAATCCAATTACAGTCGTTCCTCCAATTCAAGTTATATTAGAAGTGATCGATACAGACCCTGGCCTTAAAGGAGATACAGCTGGAACTGGTGGTAAACCAGCAACCTTAAATACCGGTGTGGTCGTTCAGGTTCCCTTGTTTGTTGGTATTGGAGATAAGGTCAAAGTTGATACTAGAACAAATGAGTATTCAGGTCGCGCCTAATATAGGCTGACATGTCCAAAGTAAAAAAAAATCTAGTTCATTATCAAGATTTAATCATAAAAATTAGGGAATTTTTTTATTCTCGTAAGGTCACTGAAGTAAAAACTCCTTCCCTCTTGTTCTCTCCTTCAACCGATGTCTATATTGATAGCATTGAAGTGAAAGTTAATCGTGATATCTCTAGGCCAACTGATCTATATTTACATACATCTCCTGAGTTAGAAATGAAGCGACTTTTATCCAAAGGAAGCGGAGATATATTTCAAATTTGCCAAGTATATAGAGATAATGAATATGGGAGTAATAACTCTAACGAATTTACAATGCTGGAGTTCTACCGTATTGATTTCGATATGCATTCTTTGGTTGACGAAATTATAGATTTACTAAAAATGCTTGGGAAGACTGATGCTGCAATTAAAATATCATACGCACAAGCTTTTTTTGAGTATGGCAATATAGATATATTAAATGCTGATCTGGAAGACCTAAAGAAAATTGCAAATTCATTAGGTTTAAATTCAGATTATGACTGGATTGAGGATCTTCAAACGCTTCTTTTTGTGCATCTCATTGAGCCAAAGATAAGTCAAATCCCTATTTGCTTTATTTATGATTACCCTAAAGAGCAGTCAGCACTTGCAAAAATTGATGGCCCTATCGCCCATCGCTTTGAATTGTATATAAATGGTATTGAAATTGCTAATGGTTATGAAGAAATACAATCTGCTGATGAATATCGAGATCGATTTAATAACGAGTTATATAAAAGAAAAATGATTGAAAAGAAAAAGTTATTAGTTGATGAGGAGTTTTTGAGAGATATAAAAGTTGGCCTTCCACATTGTTCTGGCGTAGCTATTGGAATTGAAAGATTATTTTCTTCAATAAGTTTATAATTATTGTATCGACTAGCAATGGTAATTTATAAAAAACTTTGGAAAATTTAGATAAACCTTTCTGGAAAAATAAAACTTTATCTCAGATGAGTTCTAAGGAGTGGGAGTCGCTCTGTGATGGCTGTGGAAGATGCTGCTTACATAAGCTGGAAGATGAGGATTCTGGAAAGATCTACTTTACAGATGTCGCCTGTCATTATTTAGATGAAGAGGAGTGCTCTTGTCCACACTACGACAACCGTCAGAAATATGTTCCAGACTGCTTAAGTATTAAGCCAGATTGGGGAAAAAAGTTTAATTGGCTTCCAAGTACATGTGCATATCGACTACTATACGAAGGGAAAGAGTTACCTATGTGGCACCCACTAATAAGTGGGGATAAGAATAGTGTTCATTTGGCAGGTATTTCTGTAAGAGGAAGAACGTATAGAGATAATGAAGTTTCAAAAGATCTTTTATTTGAACATATTATAAATTGGGTGGATTAAATGAAAAAATTAACCGTATTAATTCTCAGTGTATTTTTATTTTCTAATGTATTTGCAAATGAATGGCCACATCAAAATATTTCTAATGCAGAATTTGCGACAGAGATTGTAGACAGAGAGCCCTTTAATATTGTTGGAGAGCTTGACAATTCTTTGGGTAAAATCTATTTTTTTACAAACATTCGTAATCTTCAAGGTACAAGTGTTAAGCATCGCTGGATATATAATAATAAAGTGATGGCCGATGTTATTTTTGATATTAATGGTCCTCGTTGGAGGGTTTGGTCATCAAAAAATCTTTGGCATACCTGGACAGGAAAATGGATAGTCGAAGTCGTTACTTCTGAAAATGAAGTGCTTTATAAAAAAGAATTTAACTACATAGAAAAATAATGAATAAAGTCGTATTAGCATACTCGGGTGGATTAGATACTAGCATTATTGCTAAATGGTTACATGAAACATATGACTGTGAAGTAGTAACCTTTACAGCAGATATTGGTCAGGGTGAAGAAGTTGAACCAGCTCGTCTTAAAGCTAAAGCCATGGGGATAAAGGAAATTTATATCGAAGATTTACGTGAAGAGTTTGCACGTGATTTTGTTTTTCCAATGTTTCGAGCAAATGCTATTTATGAAGGGGAGTATCTTTTAGGCACGTCTATTGCACGACCTTTAATCTCTAAACGGCTGGTTGAAATTGCCAAAGAGGTTGGTGCAGATGCAATCTCTCATGGAGCAACAGGAAAAGGCAATGATCAAGTAAGGTTTGAGCTAAGTGCATATGCTATGAATGCAGAAATTAAGATTATTGCACCTTGGCGTGAATGGGATCTATCTTCTCGTGAGAGCTTAATGAAATATGCTGAAGAGCATAATATTGAAGTAGACTATAAAAAACAATCAAAGAAATCACCATACTCAATGGACGCTAATCTACTTCATATTTCTTATGAGGGTGACTTGCTTGAGGATCCATGGCAGGAAGCAGAGGATGAAATGTGGCGCTGGACAGTCTCCCCTGAAGAGGCTCCAGATCGTGCTGAATATATTGAGTTAACTTATGAAAAAGGTGACATCATTGCTATAAATGGCGAATCAATGTCGCCAGCTCAAGTCATGGAAGAACTCAACAAACTAGGTGGTGCGCATGGGATTGGTAGGCTTGATATTGTAGAGAATCGTTTTGTTGGCATGAAGTCTCGTGGATGTTATGAAACACCCGCTGGTACGATTATGTTAAGAGCTCATCGTGCTATCGAATCACTTACTTTAGATAGAGAAGCTGCACATCTTAAAGATGAGTTAATGCCAAAGTATGCCAAGCTTATTTATAATGGTTTTTGGTTTGCACCAGAGCGTGAAATGCTGCAAGCAGCAATTGATGCCTCGCAAGAAAATGTTAGTGGAGTAGTTAGGCTGAAACTATATAAAGGCAATACCTCAGTAGTTGGTCGTAAATCAGATAATAGCTTATTTAGTGAAAAAATTGCAACCTTTGAAGATGATGGTGGAGCATACGATCAGAAAGATGCTGAGGGCTTCATCAAACTTAATGCACTTCGATTGAGACTAAAGTCACTCCAATAGTGATAAAAATTGGCATCCTGTCAGATACTCATGGAACAATTCATCCAGGTGTAATAGACCTTATGAATGATTGTGACTTTGTCATTCATGCAGGGGATATCATAGAGGAAAGTTCTTTGTCTGCATTAAATCCAAAGCAAAAAATGATTGCCGTAAAGGGTAACAATGATCAGCATATATTTTCTTTTAGTGAGGTTGAGTTAGTAGAGTTTCCTGGAGGCAGCATAGCAATAGAGCATGGCCATTTACATGGACATGTTCAGCCAAGTCATGATTCTTTGAGGGCTACTTACCCAGATTCAAGGGTCATCATATATGGGCATACTCATAAACAAGTTATTGATAATCAGCAAACACCTTGGGTTATAAACCCAGGCTCTGCTGGAAAGATCCGAAATTATGGGGCTGCGAGATGTCTAACGCTGACTATTGAAAGTCAAAAAGAATGGAATATTGAGCAACACATCTATGACGATATTTTTTAAAAATTAACTATATTTAATCTAACTTTCCACCCTCAATGATTTCATCAGCAGTTGCTTCACGAATTGATAAAATTTCTACATAAAAAATAATATCTTTGCCCGCAAGGGGATGATTGCCATCAATTGTGAGCTTCCCATCTTCAATACTTGAAACTATGAAATCTTTAGTACCACCTTTATCATTTTGCATAGTAACAGATGCTCCAATAAATCTATATTCCATTGGAACATTATTGATATCATCTGTAAAAATTAGTTCATCAGCCTTTTTTCCAAAGGCATCTTCTGCTTTCAGTAAAATCTCTACTTCATCACCAACACACTTACCTTCAAGCTCTTTGGTTACCTGATTGAACAATAATGAATTATCTCCCTGAACATACCCTAATGGCTCTTCGACCTGCTCTATAACTTCGCCATTAGATTGATCTATGATTCTGTAAGTTAGTTCAACAAATTTGTTTATGGAGATTGTTTCGCTCATATTTCTAATAGTGTAATAGATTGAGTATTCAGATTCGAATTCAATAATTTAAAGAAGTATTAAAAAATAGTTGCACCAAATATTTTGACTTCAGAGTCCTGAATACCCAGAACAAGTCGACCTAAAAATTCTCCAGGAACCTCATCACTAGTTTGCTTATATAGAATTGAAACATGATCACCTCTTCTAAGGCAGCCTAAGAACTCTCTTTCAACTGATAAGCTTGATAACATTTTATTTTTTGTCCACTGCTTTCCCATTTCAATCTCATTTGCACCCATCAACATTTCTTTTGAAAAGTGTTTAATAAAGCCTAGGTAATCTCGTTTATTTGATGATGCAACTAACTCATCCATCAATGGGTCTGCAATTTCAAGTATTTCTTCGTTAGTTTTCTCAAGAAGATTCATTTAGTTCACCTAGTAGTTTTTAAGTTTGGATTGTATGATAATCTAATAGCATTATTATTGGGGCCTCAAATTGAGACCCCAGTTCTAGATACTTTAAATCTGATTAATCAACTATATGATAAAGGGGCGCTTTTTCCATAGTCCATTTAGCAGTTTTTGGATCACGTCTAGAAACAGTTAGGCAATGCCAATTCTCATCATCTAATTTCATGTGATCGCCTCTATAGTAATAACCTGGCCAGCGCGTTTCTTCACGAAATAATGTATGCTGTGCAACACATTCTGAAGTAATTGTGCGATGTCTTAATTCCCAACCACGCATAAGCTGATGAAGATCTTCAGCGCCTATATGCTCAAGATCTTCTTGCAATATTTCTAAGAGCTCAATACATTTTGTAAGTAGGTTTCCATTCGTCATATAGTTAACACCAATACCACCACAATATTCATCCATAATTTTCTCAAGGCGTTGGAGCCCTTGAATAGGTAATATATAGCTTGGCGACACTGTGCCAGCAGTAATTTCATTACGACCTACTGTATAGTTTTCTAATGGCTTATAAATAATCTCTTTCAGATCATCACACTGTTTATTACTAACTTGAATCTTATCATCACCCATATCTTGGATATATTTAACGGCTGCTTTTGCAGCTATCCTTCCTTCAGTAAACGAGCCTGAAGAAAATTTATGTGCAGTTCCACCAACAGTATCACCAGCACCAAAGAGGCCTTCAACAGTCAGCATTCGGTTGTATCCCCAGAAATACTCAGGCGGGGAAATGTCTTCAGGACCACTGACCCATGCACCAGAACAAGTAGCATGAGAGCCCATTACGTAGGGTTCAGATGTAGTTAATTCAGGATTAGTATATTTAGGATCAATATTTTGAGAGGCCCAAACAACTGCTTGACCGACAGTCATTCCTAGGAAGTTTTCCCATCCAATTACTTCTAGATGCGGATCTTGAAAAGCTTCCATGGTGACCATGTGAATTGGTCCTCTACCAGCTTTAACTTCTTCTATAAACGCATGGTTACGTAAACATGTCGGCGTCGGAGTATGATCAATATATTCACCAACCATAGCTTTAGTGTGTTCATACCACTTAGATTCGTACTCTTCACCGTAAGTATTTTGAGTATATGTTTTGAGGTGGAGAAAATATGCACCAACTGGCCCATAACCATCTTTAAATCGGGTTAACACAATTCGGTTTTCCATTTGTGTCATCTTAGCGCCCACCTGAATTGGAAGCGCATAGGCTGACCCACTACTCCATGGAGCATACCAAGTCCTTCCCATTCCTTCACCTACTGAACGAGGCTTAAAGATATGAGAGGCACCACCTGCTCCTACAATTACTGCTTTGGCACGGAAAACATGATAATCACCAGTACGGCAATTAAAGCCAACTGCTCCACCAACTCTATTTTCCTTAGCCTCATCCATTAAAAGATGCGTAATCATAATTCGGTTATAAATTTTGTCTACTGACTTGCGAGCCGCTTCTGCAACGATAGGTTTGTAGCTTTCACCGTGAATCATTATTTGCCATTTACCTTCGCGCTGGTAACGACCAGTCTCTTCATTTCTCATAATGGGTAGGCCCCATTCTTCAAATTTGTGAACGGCAGAGTCAACATGTCGAGCCATATCAAAAGCAAGGTCCTCACGAACTAAACCCATCAAGTCATTACGTGCATATCGAACATGGTCTTCGGGTTGGTTTTCATCCCACTGCATTCCCATATAGCAGTTGATCGCATAAAGGCCTTGAGCTACTGCACCACTTCGATCAATGTTTGCCTTTTCGGCACATATAATTCTCATATCACGGCCCCAATATCTAGCCTCATAAGAAGCACCAGTTCCAGCCATACCACCACCAACAACTAATATATCACAGTCTTCCCAAACAGTTTTTCTCTTAGCCATTAGTAGTAAACTCCCTCTTTTAGCTTATCTTTATTTATTACGGGTAATCCAGTTTCAATGTTAAGAGCATCTGGCTCAAAACATAAAAGTTGTGAATCAAGTGCTGCTTGATCAGGAACTTCTAAGTCCGCAAGTTTTGGAATTTTTTCACCCCATGGTTGCGTAGTAATTGGAGAAACAAAGTTTTTCTCACGACCATCTCTAAATTTAATTTTCCAAGAGATAGTTCCTTTTTCTTCTTCACGAAGAACTCTTACGCTATGGCCCATTGGAGCAAAGTCAGCATAACCTCTTACATCAATTGCATTTTGAGGGCATGCTTTAACACACGAGTAACACTCCCAGCAAAAGTTTGGCTCAATATTGACTGCACGTCGAATAGTCTTGTCAATGTGCATAATGTCAGATGGACAGATATCTACACAGTGTCCACAGCCATCGCATCTAGTCATGTATACAAAAGTTGGCATAATATTTTCTCCGAAAATTAGTTATTATTAGTAATGTCTTGGCGCTTCGCGCTCAATTCCAAGGCCAAATTTCTTTGGCATATCAGCAGGCTCTGGAAGGTTCTCTCTTGAACCGTCAGCTTTAGTAACTCGTTTTTGAAAAGCTGCAGCAGGCTTATAAAACATGTGGGCAAATTTTGACCATAAGACACCACCAAATAGAACAGTGCTAGCCCCAATGAATAGCCCAAAAAATAGAGTTTGCCAGATATTAATTCCATTGGACTGCATGTAAGACCATAGGAGCGCAAAAGTAGACATAGCTAAGAGCGATAGAACAAATAAGTCTGCCCTAATTACTCTGTACCACTTATTGCCTTCAGCTGCAACATCAACTCTTATAAAGAACCAAAACCAATAACCACCAACACAAAGCATAGCTGCACCTAAATGCCATGCTAATGGCCAAATTAAAGGAGTCATTGTGTTAGGAGTTGAGTAAGAAAAAATCATTACAACTGTCGCAACGACAAAAATGATAAATCCATACATTGTCAGAAGGTGAGCCAATCTTCTTCTAGTACTGCAAAATTCTGAAGAGGTTAAGATTTCATTGGTTGCAGTTTTAAAAGCAATAGAAACTTTTTCTCCAGAGCCTACGTTTCTAGTTGCAGATTTTTTTGCTTTAACTGAGTTGTTGAAGAAATACTTAGCACTCTTTTTATGAACCACATCAAAAAGCGTGGCACCTATAACAAGAACAAACATTGTAATTACATAAGTTTGCATTACAAAAGATGGAATAAATGCTGAAATTTCAGAAAATGGGTTAATAGATATCATATTATATTTTTCCTTTTTTTTGTTGTATTATGGAGGCCCTTATCCATAATAAATTCACTATATTTCCGAGCATGAGATTGTAGAATATTTGCGCATTTGTAATTCAATTTTTATAGAACCAGAAAACTCATAACTAATAGACCAGGATTGTTGATTAAATTTAATTTCATCTTCATCTATTTCGCAGAATGCCCTTTAAGCTCAACTTTTACTTTGTCACTTTCTTTAATTTTAGAATAGTACTTACGAAGAATTTCAACAACTTCAGGTCTTGAAAAATTATCAGGAACTTCTAGGTTTTCACTAAGAAGATGTCTTAATTTAGAGCCTGAAAGCATTAGTCTGTCTTCCTGATCATGTGGGCAAGTTTTCATGCTTGACATTCCAGCACATTTTTCACACCAAAATGTCCAATCAATCTTTAAGGGCTTAGTAGCCAGGCCATTGTCAATTTCATCAAAAATATTGTGAGCATCAAATGGTCCATAATAATCTCCAACACCCGCATGATCGCGTCCTACTATAAGATGAGAGCACCCATAATTCTGTCTGAATAGCGCATGAAGTAATGCCTCCCTTGGACCAGCGTATCTCATGTCCAATGGGTACCCCGATTGGAGAACAGTGTTATCTACAAAGTAATTTTCAATTAATGCTGAAATAGATTTGGAGCGAACATCAGCAGGAATGTCACCTGGCTTTAGTTCTCCTAAAGTTGAATGAATCATTACTCCATCGCATATCTCTATAGCAATTTTAGCTAAATACTCATGCGAGCGATGCATAGGGTTACGAGTTTGAAATGCAGCTATAGTAGACCATTCTTTTTTTACAAAGTATGCACGTGTTTCAGAAGGTGTCATGTAAAGGTCACCATATTGATTTGGAAATCCTCCATCTGATAAAACTTTTACAGCTCCAGCAAGATTGTATTTACCTTGGGCCATTACTAAGGCAACACCAGGATGTTTTATGTCGCTAGTCTTGAATACTTCGTTGCACTCTAGCTCTTTGTCAATTAAGTATTTTTCAGAAATAAGCATTGTAGCGATAACTGCATTATTTTTTTCGTACACAATAGCAACTTCCTGCCCAACTTTTAAATCTTCATTATCAGTAGAAAGTGTTATTGGGATAGGCCAAAAAGTTCCATTGTCCAATGCCATATTTTTACACACACTTAGCCAGTCAGCTTTTCCCATGAAACCTTCAAGAGGAGTAAAACCACCAATACCAAGCATGATCAAATCACCAAACTCTCTTGATGAACAAAACAATTTATCCATTGAGTCTGTTTTTTTCAGCTCTGAATTTAATGTATCTCCTCCTAAGGCGAGGATTTTGAGTTCATTACTTGCGTGGGGCGGCACTAATTGAGACATAAATTAATTATTTTTTTAAATAGTTTTAATAGATTTTTAGAACTCATATATATGAGTTATCAATATGTTATTATAGATTTAATTGTTTAAATATGTCAATTAAAACTTGACGTCTTTGGCAATCATTTGTTAGTATAAAAAGTATACATGAATTAATATATATCTTTTATTTTTTTCTGATTAATTAAACACTTCAATCTCTTTTTAAATTATTAAAATTGTGCCAATGATTCGTTCTGCCTTAACAATATCGCTACCAATTCTATTTGGTTTTGTACCTTTAGGGATTGCATTCGGTCTTCTTTTCCAGGAGCTCGGTTACCCATGGTATTTCGCATCCTTGATGGCCATCTTTGTATATGCAGGGGCTGCTCAGTTTATGGCAATTGGACTTCTCTCTTCTGGAATAGGTTTGTTAGAAATTGCAATTTCAACATTTTTCTTAAACTCAAGACATATGTTCTATGGCCTAGCTTTTCTTGAAAGTTTTGGTAATTGGAATCTTAGAAAGTTATATTTAATATTTGGTCTAACGGATGAGACTTATGCGCTCATGACTACAATTAAGGTTCCTAAAAACTTTACTAAGGAGCGTTATTATTTCTTCATAACTTTATTTGCCCAATTATATTGGGTGCTGGGATGTACTATTGGCGCCTTAACAGCAAATGCTTTGTCATTCAATACGAATGGAATGGAGTTTGCAGCGACTGCTTTGTTTGTGGTGTTGCTAATTGAGCAGTGGGTGAAGGTGAAGAGGTTGCTGCCGTTTGTCATCGCATTCATCGCATCTACTATTGCTTTATTATTTTTTATAAAACATATGCTTTTGGTTGCCATTATTCTTTCAATCGCATCAATAGTTTTATTGCGATTAATCAAAATACAGTCCAATGAATGAAATAAATTATCTTCTAGCTGCTATGCTTTTGATGACAGTGGCAACTTATATTACAAGGCTGACGCCATTTTTACTTTTTAGTAAAGGCCAAGAGAGCTCATTGTTTAATTACATTTCTAAAAGCACACCGCCAATGGTGATGACAATACTTGTGATTTATATGCTAAAGGATGTTGAGTACTTAACATTTGAAATTGTCTATACATTTATTGCATTGCTAGTAACTGCTGGACTTCATATTTATAAAAGAAACGCTCTGTTAAGTATTGTTAGCGGAACGATTGTTTATATGATCTTTGTGCAAACTTAGTATAACTTAATATTATTAAATATTACCTGAGATCTTTGAGTACATATGAATTACTATATAATCTGACACCCATTAATAAACGACTCATTTTAAACTTATAATTTTATGTTTCAATTAGCCAAAATTTTCCCTTTTATAGTATGGTTTAGACTGACCACTATAGAGACAATTAAGGCTGATTTTTTTGCAGGATTGACAGGCGCTATTATTGTCCTTCCTCAAAGTGTTGCCTTTGCAACAATTGCAGGAATGCCACCAGAATATGGCCTTTATACAGCAATGGTTATTCCTATAGTTGCTGCACTTTTTGGCTCGTCTTTCCATTTAGTTTCTGGCCCAACCACAGCTATTTCAATTGTTGTTTTTGCAGCAGTCAGTAAGTATGCTGAACCTGGCAGCTCAGAATTTGTATCGCTAGCTTTGACGCTGACCTTTTTGGCGGGAGTGTACCAACTAGTTTTTGGACTTGCTAAATTTGGTATGTTAGTAAATTTTGTTTCTCATAATGTTGTCATCGGTTTTACAGCTGGCGCAGCGCTATTGATTGCAAGCAGTCAAATCCCCTATATTGTAGGTATTGATATCCCCAGAGGAGAGGATTTTCTTAACACTTGGTTTGATATTTATATGGGAGTTGGGGAATTTAATATCTATCTTTTAATTGTTGGTCTTGGGACTTTAGTAACTGCGATAGTTGTTAAAATTTTAAAACCAAAATTTCCTAATTTATTAATTGGTATGCTTGTTGGTGGGCTACTGGCTTTTTACTTGGGCGGCTTTACTGACAGCATTAAAACTGTCGGAGTAATGCCGGCTTACTTTCCTCCATTATCAACGCCTGACTTTTCGTTAAACTCATTAAAGGCACTTGCACCAGAGGCATTTGCAATTGCACTTTTAGGTCTTATTGAGGCTTCATCAATTGGAAGGTCGATTGCTACTAAATCAAATCAAAGGATTAATGCGAATCAGGAGTTTATTGGTCAGGGAACTTCAAATATTGTAGGAAGCTTTTTCTCAAGTTATGCATCTTCTGGATCTTTTACAAGGTCAGGTGTTAATTTTGAATCTGGAGCAAGAACCCCTTTGTCTGCAATTCTTGCAGCACTTTTTCTAATGGCAATTGTGTTTTTAGTTGCACCACTAATTTCGTATTTACCCCTTGCAGCAATGGCAGGAGTTATCCTTCTTGTTGCATATAATCTCATAGATTTTAAGAATATTAAAAAAACGTTTACGTACAGCAAATCAGAGAGCGTTATTTTTACTGCGACATTTCTAGCAACTCTATTATTTGAGCTAGAGTTTGCGATATATCTTGGAGTGCTATTATCATTAATGCTCTTTATTGCCAAGACATCCACTCCAGATGTTCATACGCTAGCGTTTGGAACTCCTCCAGGGGAGGGCGATAGAAGGTTGCAAAGTATTAGAAAGGCGCCCTTAGTGCAATGCCCGCAGCTCAAGATAATTCGTATTGATATGTCAATATATTTTGGATCAATAAACCACATTCAAAAACAAATAAGTCAGATTGTTGATAATCAGAGAATTTATCACATTTTGATTGTTGCAAGTGGCGTTAACTTTATTGATCTAGCTGGCATAGAGGCCCTTCTAATTGAAAATAAACGTTTAAAAGCTCAGAATGGTAGTTTATATTTTGTTGCTGTGAAATCTACAGCCTTTGAGTTTATGGAAAAAGTAAATTTTGTTAATGAGATTGGCAGAGATAACTTTTTTGATTCAAAAGCAGAGGCCATTAATGTTTTATATGACCGGCTTGATAAGAGTAAATGCGAAAAGTGCCAAGCACTAGTTTTTAAAGAATGTAATTAATTGATTTCTCCAATAAAAAAGCTCGATTTCATCGAGCTTTTTTTTGATTGGAGGCTGGGACCGGAGTCGAACCGGTCTATAAGGCTTTGCAGGCCCCTGCATAACCGCTTTGCTACCCAGCCAATTGAGGTTAAATTAAAAAAAGCCTTATTATCAAGACCAATATAAACAGTTAGAATATGGAGCGGGAAACGAGATTCGAACTCGCGACATTCACGTTGGCAACGTGATGCTCTACCAGCTGAGCTATTCCCGCACAAGGTTGGAAATTATAGTGTTTTTTTTCTAACTGTCAAATGTTTTTAGCCCTGCAATTAGATATTTTATACCTGACCAGAGTGTCAGAATTGTTGCAGCAAAGAGAAGGACACGGCCCATTATATTTATCTCATTAAATGAAAAAACGAATAGAGGCTGATGAATCAAAAGAAATAGTATTGCAATCATTTGGACAAATGTTTTTGATTTCCCTATCCATGACACAGCAACATTAGCTCTTTTACCAACTTCACTCATCCATTCTCGCAGCGCAGAAACAAGAATTTCTCTCGAGATTATGATTATTGATGGAATTGTGATATACCACGTGTGATAGTAATCTATTAGAAGAATAAGCGCTGTACAAACCATCAGCTTGTCTGCCACTGGATCAAGAAATGCCCCAAGCGCAGTTTCTTGGTTGAGTCTTCTGGCTAAGAATCCATCTATAAAGTCAGTCGCACTGATAACTATATAAATTGCAATAATAGAATTATTAATCCAGCTAAGTGGCTCTCCATCTAGATAGTTTGGCTGTAAATAAAACAAACCAATAAAGATAGGAATCAAAAAGATTCTTGATAGGGTAATTAAATTAGGAAGAGTCATCATAAGGCTAATTCTATCAAAGACTCGAAGTGTTTAGAGCAAACTTATTTAAATGTTGGTGCGCTCGGCAGGATTTGAACCTGCAACCGCTCGGTTCGTAGCCGAGTACTCTATCCAGTTGAGCCACGAGCGCAGCAGCGTAATTATCGCCATGTTTCATGCAAAGGTCAAGAAGAGTTTGAGGTATTTATTAAATTATCAACCAATTTATTAAGCTCCATCATTCTTGAACCTTTTATTAAAATTATAGCGCCTTTATGATGGCTCTCTATCTCATTAAATATTGATTCAATATTCTCAAAATGGCTGCCTTTATAGTATTGAGCCTCTTGACCAATTGTTAGAAGATTATCAATATTTTGTTCACGCGCATAATCTCCAATTTGTAGATGAAGTTTTTTTGAATCTTTACCAAGCTCTGCCATTGCTCCCAGAACTAAAACTTTCTTTTCAGGAAATTGTTTAAGTGAGTCAATTGCAGCTTTCATTGATTGTGGGTTTGCATTATAACTATCATCAAGTATAGTGAAATTTTGAAGTTTAATTAATTCTAGTCGCCCTTTTTCAGGCGCTGAATTCTCAAGACCTTTTTTTATCATCTGAGGGCTAATCCCAAGCTTAAGGGCGCAAGCTGAGGCTGCTAATGCATTGTCTATTTGATGTAAGCCAATCATGGACAGAGTTATATTTACAGAGCTAAGATTAAAGTTAAGATTAAAGTTTAGAGTGGAATTAGTTTGCTTAACATCACTGGCATATATGTCACTATCTTTACCAAAAAAAGTAAGAGCTTTAGTATTAGACATTTTTTCCCAGATATTGATATGAGGTGAGGATTTATTAACGATTGCAATACCATCTTCAGATAAAGATTCGAGAATCTCTCCTTTTGCTTTGACTAGGTTTTTCTCACTGCCAAACTCACCAAGATGCGCATTATTCGCATTTGTAATGATTGCAATATCTGGCTGAGCCAACTTGCACAATAGCTCAATTTCATTTACATGATTTGCGCCCATTTCAATAATGCAGTATTGGTGATTTTTTTCAAGCTCTAAAAGTGTTTTAGGAACGCCTAAGTGATTATTAAGATTACCTTTAGTTGAAAGTGTTGGACCGTGTAGGGACAAGATTGAGTGAAGCATGTTTTTTGTTGAGGTTTTTCCATTGCTTCCAGTAATTGCAATTACAATTGGTGAGTGAGATTGACGATGCCAAGCGGCTAATTTTTGGTATGCTATTTCTGAATTATTAACTTCAATAGTAGGTAAATTTGAGTTAACTTTTTTATGAGTAATAGCTGCACTAGCGCCTAAATCTTCTGCTTGTTCAATAAAGTTATGACCATCAAAATTTTCACCTTCAAGCGCAATAAAAAGCTTTCCAGAAATTTGACCTCGAGTGTCAGTACAAATGCCCTGAAAGTTGATCGCTTTATCTGAGCTTGATTTACCACTAATAATTTTGCTTATTTTATCGGTGTCAGATGAAAGCATCTAATGCGACCTCAACATCACTGAACTGAAAAATTTGATCACCAATAGTTTGTGTTGTTTCGTGACCCTTGCCTGCTATAAGTAATACTTCATCTTCCCCTAAGGTTTTTACTGCCGTTTCTATTGCATGTTTTCGATCTAAAATTACCTGAACATCATTCTCTACTTTAATTCCACCAAGTATATCTTCAATAATTTTTTCTGGACTTTCGCTTCTTGGATTATCATTTGTAAGAATTATGCTGTCAGCATTTTCACTTGCGATTTTCCCCATTAACTGCCTCTTGGTTTTATCCCTATCTCCACCGCACCCAAAAAGCACTCTGATTTTAAATTCAGGATAGTGCGTCCTAAGAGATGCAAGGGCATTATCAAGTGCATCTGGTGTGTGTGCATAGTCTATCCAAATATGGCTGTTTTCAAGTTGTTGCATTCTTCCAGGTGGTGGATAAAGTTTTGCAAGAAAAGGAATAATTTGATCTTCACTATATCCCAAACATTTAACACTAGTGAATGCTGCAAGAGCATTTGATAAATTAAACTCCCCTATTAAGGGTAATTCAAAGACGTAATTATTGAGCTGACAAATAAAACCATTCTCACTAGTTTTAAAGAATTCTAAATCATCGATTCCAAAGGTAAGTGGATCTTTGTCAGAGGCAGTATCTAAAAAATATTGATGATTTTCATCATCCCTATTAATAATTGCTTTTTTTGAAAAACCATTCGTAAATAATTTACCTTTGGCCTCTTTATAATTATTCATTGTTTCATGATAATCAAGATGATCTTGAGTCAAGTTGGTGAAGATGCCCTGAATAAATGAAAGCCCTTTAAGTCGATCTTGCATGAGCGCATGCGAAGAGGCCTCAATAATGGCTAGTTCAATTCCCTGGTTGCTATATTCATTAAGTGAGCTGTATATTGAGAAGATGTCTGGTGTTGTGTTTATACTTTTCTTTTCAACCTTGCTGATTCCAAGAGTCCCAATAACGCCATTATTAACTTCTAAGAAGTCTAGTAGCTGTGAAATGTAATGACTGACAGACGTCTTACCATTTGTACCCGTGACTGCAATGAGATCAACATCCTTCGCTTTGGTGTAGAAGTTTTGAGCAAGCCTAGAAAGGTGAAGCTTGAGGTTGTCAATTCTGATGATTGGGACACCGCAATTAACATCTCTTCCCTCAATTAAAACCCCTATACAGCCATTTTCAATTGCACTGTTGATATACTCAGCACCATGATTTTTCTCACCTTGAAGGGCAATAAATAAATCACCCTTAGTAAGTGTTTTCGTATTGAGTGACATACCTGAAACATCAAATGCTTCAGTAGTTTCAGCAATATTGGATAAAAGGATTTTAATGTCCATTGTTATTAAAACCTATAAAGGTAATGGTCAACTTACTAAAATAATTTCGCTTGAATCAAGGTATGCATGTTGATTGCGCCAACTATATTATTACTTGAGTCAACAACTGGCAGTGAGTTTAAGCTATATTTTTCCATCAACTGCATTGCGATTAATGCAGGCTCTTGTGGTTCAATGGACTTACAATCTTTGGTCATGACATCTTGAATGGTTAATTTCTGAAAATCTACATTAGACTCTAATGCCCTTCTTAAGTCACCATCAGTAAATATTCCCATGAGCTTTTCATTTTCAGCAATGAGAACCATCCCAAGTGCCTTTTCACTCATCACTAAAAGGCTATCAATAAGCAGCATCTCTTTAGTGACCTTTGGTATATCTTCCCCTGATTTCATAATACTGGAGACAAGCGTGAGTAGTCTCCTGCCTAGGGAGCCTGAAGGATGAGACATGGCAAAATCATCTGATGTGAAATTATTTAAGGACATAAGCGAGACAGCAATTGCATCACCCATAACCAAGGTTGCGGTAGTGCTTGAGGTTGGCGCTAAATTGTTAGGGCATGCTTCATTATCGACACTTATATCTAAATGAAAATCACTTGATGAGGCGATTAAAGATTTAGCACTTCCTGTCATACTGATAATAGGCACATTCATTCTTTTGATTCCTGGGAGTAAAGAGATAATCTCATCTGATTCTCCAGAATAGGAAATCATGATAACTACATCATCATGACTAATCATCCCAAGGTCGCCATGACCAGCCTCAGCTGGATGTAAATAGAAAGCAGGTGTCCCTGTTGATGCCAGGGTGGAAGAGATTTTTTTGGCGATATGACCTGATTTACCCATCCCAATTAGAACAACTTTCCCTATACAGTTTTTAAGAATTTGGCAAACCTCATCAAAACTTTGATCAATTCTGCCTTTAAGTTTTAAAACAGAATCAGCTTCAGTTTGAATGACGTCTTTAGCAATATCGATTATAGATTTACCCACAGGCATAGTAGAATTGGTCTTTGTTGTGTATTGATAGATTATAAATATTATTTAACTAGTATGGGTTATATAATTATTTCTTAATTTGAAATATAATCTCGGGATGGGAAAACTTTTAGCATTTATATTATCTGAGCTATTTCAGTGGAATTAAAAAACAAAGTTCTGTTTGTTTGTATGGGTAATATTTGTCGCTCTCCAACAGCGGAAGGTGCTTTTCGATCAATTGTTGAACAAAATAGTAAATCTCAACATTTTGAAATAGATTCAGCTGGGACTCACGCATACCATATAGGTAATTCACCTGATCAAAGGTCTCAACAAGCCGCTATCAATCACGGTGTTGATTTGTCAAGTCAGAGAGCGAGGCACGTTCATGAGAGTGATTTTTATTATTATGACTACATTATTGCCATGGATTCTGACAATCTCGAAAGATTGAAATCAATCCAACCTTCTGAAAGTCATTCAAAGATTGAATTAATGTTAAATTATTCCAAAGAACATTATGGTGCTAGTGTTCCTGACCCCTATTATGAGGGAAAGTTTGATGAAGTCTTTGAGATGCTTTACTCAGCTTGCACATCATTTTTTGAAAGTATAGTAAAAAAAGACTAATATTCATTGACATTCGAGTCAGCACCAAAGTATAATTGCCCGCTTTATTGACCCCGCTATGTGGGCGAAAAATTAAATATACATTGGAGTATAAACCTTTATGTCAACGATTAACCAATTGGTAAGAAAGCCAAGAAGTAAGAAGATTGTTAAAACTGGTGTCCCAGCGTTGGACAGTTGCCCACAAAAACGTGGAGTATGCACTCGAGTTTATACAACAACACCAAAGAAACCTAACTCTGCTTTAAGAAAAGTTGCTCGTGTCAGATTAACTAATTCTGCTGAAGTTACAACTTATATTGGCGGTGAAGGACATAACTTACAAGAACACTCGGTGATTCTTATTCGTGGTGGTCGTGTTAAAGATTTACCTGGTGTACGTTACCACACTGTTCGTGGAGCATTAGATACAACTGGTGTAGATGGAAGAATGCAAGGCAGATCAAAATATGGTACCAAAAAACCAAAAACATAATTTATTAAGAGAAAACTAATATGAGAAGAAGAGCCGCCCCAAAAAGATTAATATTGCCAGATCCTAAATATCATGATCTTGTTCTAGCTAAGTTTGTAAATATTTTAATGCTAGATGGTAAAAAATCAGTCGCTGAAAAGATTGTCTATGATGCACTAGATACAATTGAATCCAAAGGAAACGCGGAGCCAGTTGAAACATTTAAAAAAGCTCTTGAAAATATTGGTCCAGCAGTTGAAATCAAATCTCGTCGTGTTGGTGGTTCTACATATCAGGTTCCAGTTGAAGTAAGATCAGATCGGAAAGTTGCTTTGGCGATGCGTTGGATTATCGAAGCATCAAGAAAGCGTGGTGAAAAAGGAATGAAGCTTAGGTTGGCAGGCGAAGTGCTAGATGCAGTTCAAAACCGTGGTACTGCATTTAAGAAAAAAGAAGACACTCATAGAATGGCAGATGCTAATAAAGCATTTGCTCATTTCCGCTGGTAATTTAAGGACTCAATCATGGCAAGAATTACTCCAATTAATCGTTATCGTAACGTTGGTATCATGGCACATATTGATGCTGGAAAGACGACGACTACTGAACGCATACTTCTATATACAGGACGTACTCACAAAATTGGTGAAGTCCATGATGGAAGTGCAACAATGGACTGGATGGAGCAAGAGCAAGAGCGAGGTATTACAATTACTTCAGCTGCAACTACTTGTTTCTGGAAGGGAATGGATGGTCAGTTTGAAGATCACCGAATTAATATTATTGATACCCCAGGCCACGTTGATTTCACGATTGAAGTTGAAAGGTCATTAAAAGTATTAGACGGCGCTTGCGCCGTTTTTTGTGCTGTGGGCGGCGTAGAGCCTCAATCTGAAACAGTTTGGAGACAAGCAAATAAATATAACGTTCCTAGAATTGGCTTTGTTAACAAGATGGACCGAGCAGGTGCGGATTTTTTACGTGTATGCGACCAAATTAAAACAAGATTAGGTGCTAACCCTGTTCCGATGCAAATTGCTATTGGTGCAGAAGATGCCTTTGAAGGCGTAGTTGATCTTATCCGTATGAAAGCCATTTATTGGAATGAAGAAGATCAAGGCGCAACATATGAAGTGAAAGATATCCCTGTTAATTTGCAAGATCTTGCAGATGAGAAACGTGAATTCATGATGGAATCTGCAGCAGAGGCTAACGAAGTACTTATGGAGAAGTACCTTGATGACGGTGAATTGAATCCTGATGAAATTAAAGAAGGTATCCGTCTTCAAACCATTGCGAATCAAATTATTCCAATGTTCTGTGGTACAGCGTTTAAAAATAAAGGTGTCCAGGCTGTTTTAGACGCTATGGTAATGTATATGCCTTCTCCAGAAGAAGTGGATGCTATTACTGGAATATTAGATGATGCTGCTGAATCAGAAGGAGTAAGGCCTCCTACAGATGATGAGCCTTTTGCAGCTCTAGCTTTTAAAATTGCGACAGACCCTTTTGTTGGTAACCTAACTTTCTTTAGGGTTTACTCTGGTGTTTTAAAGTCAGGTGATTTTGTATATAACTCATCTAAAGGTAAGAAAGAGCGTATCGGCCGAATTGTGCAAATGCACTCCAACGATCGTGAAGAAATTAAAGAGGTAAGAGCTGGAGATATTGCTGCAGCTATTGGCCTAAAAGATGTTACGACTGGTGACACACTATGTGACATGAAAGATAAAATTATTCTTGAAAGAATGGAATTTCCTGAGCCAGTAATTGCTGTTGCAGTTGAGCCTAAAACTAAAGTTGACCAAGAAAAGATGGGTATTGCTTTAGGAAAGCTAGCAAATGAAGACCCTTCTTTTAGGGTTTCTACAGACGAAGAGTCTGGACAAACAATTATTGCAGGTATGGGTGAGCTTCACTTAGATATTATTGTTGATCGAATGATGCGTGAATTTGATGTTGGGTGTAATGTTGGTGCCCCTCAAGTAGCGTACCGTGAAACAATTACAAAACTTGTTGAGCACGAACATAAATTTGCCAAACAATCTGGTGGTCGTGGTCAGTATGGTCATGTCTATCTAAGAATTGAGCCACAGGAGCCTGGTGCGGGCTATGAATTCGTTGACGAAATTAAAGGTGGTGTTATTCCTAAGGAATATGTTCCTGCAGTTAATAAGGGTGTTCAAGAACAAATGCAAAACGGCGTTATTGCTGGATTTCCATTAGTTGATGTTAAAGTTACTGTTTATGATGGTTCTTATCATGATGTAGATTCTAACGAAATGGCCTTTAAAATTGCAGCCTCTATGTGTGTTAGAGAGGGCGTTAAACTTGCTAATCCTCAATTGCTAGAGCCAATGATGAATGTTGAAGTATCAACACCTGAAGATTACATGGGTGATGTTATGGGTGATTTAAATCGTAGAAGAGGTATTGTAAGTGCTATGGATGACACTCCAGCTGGCAAACAAATAAAGGCTGCTGTTCCTTTAGCAGAAATGTTTGGATATGCAACGGATCTTCGTTCAATGTCTCAAGGGCGTGCAAATTACTCTATGGAATTTGCTAAATATACTGCAGCTCCAAGAAATGTTGCTGAAGATGTTATTGAAAAATTAAATACTTAATAGGGGATTAGAAATGGCAAAAGAGAAATTTGAAAGAACCAAACCACACGTAAATGTGGGAACAATTGGTCACGTTGACCATGGAAAAACTACCTTAACTGCAGCCCTTACTAAGGTTATGGCTGAAATGAATGGTGGTGAATTTAAGGATTATGCAAATATTGATAATGCTCCTGAAGAAAGAGAGCGTGGTATCACGATTTCAACAGCGCACGTAGAGTATGAGTCAGCGGCTCGTCACTACGCTCACGTTGATTGTCCGGGACACGCCGACTACGTTAAGAACATGATTACAGGTGCTGCTCAAATGGACGGCGCAATTATTGTAATCGCTGCAACTGATGGACCAATGGCTCAAACGCGTGAGCACATTCTATTGTCTCGTCAAGTTGGTGTTCCTTACATCGTTGTTTACATGAACAAAGCCGATATGGTTGATGATGAAGAATTAGTAGAGCTTGTTGAAATGGAAATCCGTGAACTGTTGACAGAATACGAATTCCCAGGTGATGACACTCCAGTAATCTTTGGTTCGGCTTTGAAAGCATTAGAAGGTGACACATCAGATATTGGTGTCCCTTCAATTATGAAATTAGTTGAAGCATTAGATACATACATCCCAACTCCAGAGCGTGATACAGATAAGACATTCCTAATGCCAATTGAGGACGTGTTCTCAATCTCAGGTCGTGGAACAGTTGTAACTGGTCGTATCGAGCGTGGTGTTGTTAATGTTGGTGATGAAATTGAAATCGTTGGTATTAAAGACACGCAGTTGACTACTTGTACGGGTGTTGAAATGTTTAGAAAATTGCTTGATTCAGGTGAAGCAGGTGATAACGTTGGTGTTCTTCTTCGCGGAACGAAGCGTGAAGACGTTGAGCGTGGCCAAGTACTTGCTAAAAAAGGTACGATTAACCCGCACACTAAGTTTGAAGCAGAGATTTATGTTTTAAGTAAAGAAGAAGGTGGACGTCATACTCCATTCTTTAACAATTATCGTCCACAGTTCTACTTCAGAACAACAGACGTTACTGGTGCATGCGAACTGCCAAAAGGCGTTGAAATGGTTATGCCAGGTGACAATGTGAAGATGTCAATTGAGTTACTAGCTCCGATTGCAATGGAAGAAGGATTAAGATTTGCAATTAGAGAAGGTGGACGCACAGTAGGTGCTGGAGTCGTCTCGAAAATTACGAGCTGATTAGTTGAATAAGGGTCGTCGATATCTTGTATAATCGACGGTTTTTTCGTATCACAAGTTAGATAAGGTAAATAGGCAAATGAGCAATCAAAATATTAGAATTAAATTAAAGGCATTTGATCATCGATTAATCGACAAATCAGCCGTAGAGATTGTAGAAACAGCAAAACGAACTGGTGCTAGTGTAAGGGGTCCAATCCCTTTACCTACAAAGACAGAACGTTTTACTGTGTTGTCTTCTCCGCATGTAAACAAAGATGCTAGAGATCAGTACCAACTTAAAACTTATGTTAGGTTGATGGATGTAATTAGTCCAACAGATAAAACAGTAGACGCATTGATGAAATTAGATCTTGCTGCTGGTGTTGATGTGAAAATCCAACTTAACTAATAGAACAGAAAGGATTAATAAAATGGCAATTGCATTAGTGGGAAAAAAATTAGGAATGACGCGTTTGATGGCTAACGATGGTTCAGCATCTTCTGTTAGCGTCATTAAGATAGAGCCTAATCGAGTAGTGCAGAGCAAGTCTGTTGATACCGATGGTTATAATGCAATTCAAGTCACGACTGGCAAAAAGACTAATAAGAAGGGTGACGCAAAAATTCGTCGTGTTTCTAGCTCGTTAAAAGGTCATTATGCAAAAGCTTCTCAAGAAATTGGCCTTGGACTTTGGGAAATTAGAGTTAGTGAAAATGAAGTTTCTGATATGCCTAATCTTGATGTTTCATATTTTGGCGCTGGACATTACGTGAATGTCACAGGAAAGTCAAAAGGTAAAGGATTTCAAGGTGGCGTAAAGCGCCATAACTTTAGTATGCAAGATGCAACTCATGGAAACTCAGTTTCTCACCGTGCGATTGGTTCTACAGGACAATGTCAAGATCCAGGTCGCGTATTCAAAGGTAAAAAAATGGCTGGTCAAATGGGTAATGCTCAAGTGACAGAAGAATGTCTGGAGATACTTAGAGTTGATAGTGAGCGTAATTTGTTGTTAGTTAAAGGTGCCATTCCAGGTTCTAAAAATGGCTTTGTAAGAGTATTTTTGTCAGATAAAAAGAATAAAATTAATTCTGAGATAAGTAAGCAGCTATCTGAACAACAAGTGGCTCCAGTTGAAGAAGTTGAAGAAACGTTAGTTGAGGCATCAGTGGAAGCAATAGTTGAAGCTCCTGTAGTTGAAGATGTTGCAACAGATATTGAACAAAATCAAGATAAAGAAACTGAAGCTTAATAAATAGTTATTTAAAGGTCTAATGATGAAAGTAAAAGTATTAAATTTAAAAACGAACAAATCTACTTCTCAAGAAGTTTCAGATGATATTTTTGGTCGGAACTATAATGAATCATTAGTTCATCAAATAACAACTGCTTATATGGCAGGTGGTAGAAGTGGCACTAAAGCACAAAAAAATCGTGCTGCAGTCAGTGGTGGTGGTAAGAAGCCTTGGAAGCAGAAAGGTACAGGGCGTGCTAGAGCAGGTACTTCACGTGGACCTATTTGGAGAAGTGGTGGAGTAACTTTTGCTGCTCAGCCTCGTAACTACTCTCAAAAAGTTAATAAAAAAATGTACAAAGGTGCAATTAGTGTTATATTTTCAGAGCTACTTCGTAATGACCGCTTAAAGATAGTTTCAGATCTTGAAATTACTGAACCAAAAACAAAAAATGTTACGTCACTAATGAAATCCTTAAACCTTAAGGATGCTTTGTTAATGACAGATGAGCTAGATGAGAACTTGTACTTGTCTTCAAGGAATTTATACCATGTTGGTGTATGCGATACTCAAAGTATAGACCCAGTAAGCTTAATTGGTTATGACAATGTAGTTATGACAAAAGCCGCATTAAAAAAAGTTGAGGCAATGTTATGAATAAAGAAAAAATATTAAGCGTCCTACTTGGGCCAATTGTTTCTGAAAAATCTACTTTAGCATCTGCTAATAACCAGTACGTCTTTAAGGTTAGACCTGATAGTAATAAGAGAGAAGTGAAGGCTGCAGTTGAAGAGTTATTTGGAGTTACTGTTGAAGGTGTTACTACTTCAAATGTAAAAGGCAAGAGAAAGATTTACAAAGGTAAAGCTGGACAGCGTGTTAATTGGAAAAAAGCAGTCGTTAAAGTGTCTGAAGGTCAGATGATTGACGCTACTGCCTCATAGAGAATTTATTATGGCAATAGTTATAAAAAGAAAACCAACCTCACCTGGCAGAAGACATGTTGTCAGTGTAGTTGATAAAGATTTGCACAAAGGTAAGCCTTTTGCAGCTTTAACAGAAAGTAAGAATAGAATAAATGGTCGTAATAACCGTGGAAAAATTACTGTTAGGCATAGAGGTGGAGGCCATAAACAAAGATATCGTATTATTGACTTCAAGCGTAATAAGGATGATATTACTGCAATAGTTGAAAGAATTGAATATGATCCAAATAGAAGTGCAAATATTGCTCTTGTCTTGTATGCTGATGGTGAAAGACGTTACATTATTGCGCCTAAGGGTGTTAATGCAGGTGATCAGGTTGTTTCTGGAAATTCAGTTGCAATACAAAAAGGAAATACTTTACCTTTGAGTAATATACCACTTGGTAGTGTTATACATTGTGTTGAGCTTAAGCCACAAAAAGGAGCTCAAATTGCACGAAGTGCTGGTACATCAGTCCAGCTAGTTGCCAAAGAAGGTAACTATGTCACTCTTAGACTTCGGTCTGGTGAAGTAAGAAAAGTTTTAGCTGAATGCCGTGCAACACTTGGTGAAGTTTCAAAGTCAGAGCATAGCTTAAGAAAATTAGGAAAAGCTGGAGCCACTCGTTGGAGAGGTGTTAGACCGACAGTTCGTGGTGTAGTAATGAATCCAGTTGATCACCCACATGGTGGTGGTGAAGGAAAAACTAGTGGTGGTAGACATCCAGTTTCTCCTTGGGGTACTCCTACTAAAGGATACAAAACACGTAGCAATAAACGTACTGATAAGCTTATCGTACGTCGAAGGAATTAAAGGGAAATTATGGCAAGATCACTTAGAAAAGGTCCATTTGTAGATGAGCATTTAATTAAGAAAGTATTGAAGGCTCAAGATAATAATGACAGAAAACCAATTAAGACTTGGTCGCGTCGATCAGTTATTGTTCCTGAAATGATTGGGCTGACAATAGCTATACATAATGGTCGTAATCATGTTCCAGTTTCAATAAATGAAAATATGATTGGTCATAAATTAGGCGAGTTTGCCGTAACAAGAACATTCAAGAGTCACTCCGGTGACCGTAAATCGTAAGCATAAGGTGACATAATGATAGAAGTTAAAGCAATTCATAAATACGCAAAAATCTCACCTTTTAAAGTTAGATTAATTGCTGATCAAATTCGAAACAAGCCGGTGGAAGAGGCTTTGAGTATTTTGACATTTAGCAATAAAAAAGCTGCAGTACTTGTAAAAAAAGTTCTAAGTTCGGCGATTTCTAATGCTGAGCATAATGATGGATTAGATGTAGATGAACTAAAGGTAAGTAGTATTTTCGTAAACGAAGGTTCTACAATGAAACGTATTCGCCCAAGAGCAAAAGGTAGAGCGAATCGTATTCTTAAACGATCAAGCCACATTAGTGTTGGCGTAAGCGAGTAAAAAATTATGGGTCAAAAAGTAAATCCAGTAGGCATAAGATTAGGAATTGTTAAAGATTGGCATTCAAAGTGGTACGCCAGTAGTAAAAATTATTCCGAATATTTGTTGTCTGACATTGCAGTAAGAGACTTCTTATTCAAAGAATTAAGTACTGCATCTGTAAGTCGCATAAGTATTGAAAGATTGTCAAACACTGCTAAAGTTATTATTCATACAGCTAGACCTGGAATTGTAATTGGTAAAAAAGGTGCTGATATTGAGAAGTTGAAGAACTTGGTTTCAAAAATGATGGGCGTTCCTGTCCATATAAGTATTGAAGAAGTGAAGCAACCAGAATTAGATGCTCGTTTAGTTGCTGAAAATATTGCACAACAACTTGAAAAGCGAGTGATGTATAGACGCGCAGTAAAGAGAGTTTTAGGTAACGCAACAAGATTGGGTGCACTAGGAATTAAGATAATGGTAAGTGGTCGATTAAATGGAGCTGAAATAGCTCGATCTGAGTGGTATCGCGAAGGACGTGTTCCATTACATACATTTAGAGCTGACGTTGACTATAGCAGTTATAGGGCGAATACTCAGTATGGAGTTATTGGCATTAAAGTATGGATTTTCAAAGGTGAAATTCTAGATCATAATAAAGGCACTATTGAAGAAGTTTCAAAGCGTGGTGCTGGAAAACAAACAGTAAAGAAGTAAAGGAATAAAGAAATGTTGCAACCTAAACGTACAAAATTTAGAAAAATGATGAAAAACCGCAACCGCGGTTTAGCTGCTGGCCACAATGTAAGCTTTGGTGATATTGGCCTTCAAGCAACTGGAAGGTGTCGAATGACTGCTAGGCAGATTGAAGCAGCACGTCGAGCAATGACCAGACATGTTAAGCGCCAAGGAAAAATTTGGATTCGTGTATTTCCCGATAAACCAATTACTAAAAAACCCCTTGAAGTTCGTATGGGAAAAGGTAAAGGTAGTGTTGAATATTGGGTTGCGTTAATTAAACCTGGACAGATGTTATTTGAAATGCAGGGTGTAGATGAAGTCGTTGCTAGAGAAGCTTTTGAGCTTGCAGCTGCAAAGCTTCCAGTCAAAACAACAGTAATTAAACGGACAATAATGTAATGGATGTTAAAGAATTAAGAGATCAAGACGAGTCTCAGTTAAATGATCAGCTTATAACATTGCTTAAGGAGCACTTTGAATTGCGTATGCAGCAGAGCACTTCTCAGTTAAGTGATTTATCAAAGCTTAGTAAAACAAAGAAAGCAATTGCCCAAATTAAAACAATAATTAATGAGAAGAAGTTATGAGTGAAACTAATTCAGTAGAAAGAATATTAACAGGCAAGGTTGTAAGTAATAGCCGTGATAAAACAATTGCTGTTTTAGTTGAGCGCAAAGTACGCCATCCAATTTATAAAAAATATATTAAACGAAGCACAAAAGTTCATGCACATGATGAGAAGAATGAATGTGGTCTTGGTGATGTAGTAAGAGTTTCTGAATCAAAGCCTTTCTCAAAAACAAAGAATTGGGCCTTGGTAGAAGTTGTTGAAAAATCTGTAAATATTGATTAACTAGTAGCATTTTAGAGAGAAGAATATGATTCAAATGCAAACAAGATTACATATAGCTGACAATAGTGGTGGGGTTAAGGCTATGTGTATTAAAGTTTTAGGCGGTTCAAAGCGCCGTTATGCCAATATTGGTGATGTTATTAAAGTTAGTATCAAAGAAGCATCTCCTCGAGGTAAAGTTAAGAAAGGTGATGTATATGATGCAGTAGTTGTTAGAACTGCTCAAGGTGTTCGCCGAAGTGATGGCTCTAGAATTCGCTTTGATAATAATGCTGTAGTGTTGTTGAATCCAAAATTAGAGCCAATTGGTACACGTATTTTTGGACCTGTGACTCGTGAATTAAGAAACGCACAGTTTATGAAAATTGTTTCACTTGCACCAGAGGTTCTGTAATGATGAAAATTAAAAAAAATGATGAAGTGATAGTTATTGCAGGAAAGGATAAGGGCTCAATTGGATCTGTAAAAAATGTCCTTGGAGTAAAAGTTATTGTAGAAGGTTTAAATCTAGCTAAGAAACATGTTCGTGCTAATCCTCAGGAAGGTATTCAGGGTGGTATTGAAGAAAAGGAAATGCCATTAAGTATTTCTAATGTTGCAATTTACAACCCAACTTCAAAAAAAGCAGATCGTATAGGTATTAGAACAGATGATAAAGGTGTGAAAGAAAGATTTTATAAATCGAGCGGCGAATCCGTACTTTGATATAACAAATAAATAGGTGACAAGTGTCTAGATTACAAGAACAATACAAAAATGAAATTCTTCCTAAATTAAAGGAAGAATTAGGTGTCACTAATACAATGTCAGTCCCTAAGATTGAAAAAATAACAATAAATATGGGATTAGGCAGTGCATTAGGAGATAAAAAAATACTAGAAAGTGCTCTTGAGGAGTTAGGACTAATTTCTTCACAAAAGCCAATGACTTGTTTAGCAAGAAAGTCAGTAGCAAGCTTTAAACTTAGAGAAGGAAATGCTATTGGGTGTAAAGTTACCTTGAGAAAAGAAAGAATGTATGAATTCTTAGACCGTTTAGTGAATGTTGCAATACCTCGTATTAGAGATTTTCGTGGACTTAATGATAAATCGTTTGATGGTCGCGGAAACTACAACATGGGTATTACTGAACAGATTGTGTTCCCAGAAATTGAATTTGATAAAGTAACAAAAGTGCGCGGTATGGATATTGCTATCACTACTAATGCAAAAAATGATGAAGATGCTAAGAAACTATTGGCGATGTTTAATTTTCCATTTAAAGGAGAAAATAATGGCTAAAAAGTCTATGATTCACAGAGATGTGAAGCGATCAAAATTGGTCGAAAAGTTTAAGGAAAGACGTCTTGAACTTAAAAAAATTATTAAGAGTATTCATACCTCTGATGAAGACCGTTTCCAGGCGGTGATTAAATTACAATCACTTCCAAGAGACGCTTCACCTGTTCGTCAACGTAACCGATGTGGTCTTTCAGGTCGACCTCATGGGTTTTATCGTAAATTTGGCTTGGCCAAATCCCAACTCAGAGAGCGCACTATGAATGGTGAAGTCCCTGGATTATCTAAAGCAAGCTGGTAGGAGTTTAATATGAGTATGTCTGACCCAATAGCTGATATGTTGACTAGAATTAGGAATGCACAAGCAGTTAATAAAGATCAAGTAAGTATCCCAGCTTCAAATTTGAAGTCGGCGATTGCCAGTGTTATGCAAGACGAAGGTTATATCACTTCTTTTGCTATTGAAGGTGATAAAGCTGCTAACAAAACGTTAGTAATAAAATTAAAATATTTTGATGACCAGCCAGTTATTGAATCCTTAAACAGAATTTCTAAGCCTAGCTTAAGACATTATGCGAGCAAAGACGAGATGCCAAGAATTATGAATGGTTTAGGTATTGTCATTGTTTCAACACCAAAAGGTGTTATGACAGGTCAAGCTGCCAAAGCCCAAAATATTGGTGGTGAAGTCTTGTGCAGTGTTTCATAATATTGGAGATTAAGAATGTCTAGAATTGCAAAAGCACCAATTACAATCCCTGAAGGCGTAAATATTACGCAAGCTGAAGGATTAATTTCGGTCAAAGGAAAACTTGGTGAAATGACAATGCACGTTAATTCAGCAGTCCTTGTTTCTAATAACGATAATGTATTAACCTTTGAGCCAAATGAAGTTAGTAAGAAAGAACAAAAAAGTGCATGGGCTCAGGCTGGAACAGTAAGAGCAAATACAGCAAATTTAATTAAAGGTGTTACCGAAGGCTGGGAGAAGAAGCTAACACTAATTGGAGTTGGTTATCGTGCTAAAGCGCAAGGCAAAGTATTAAACTTAACTTTAGGTTTTTCTCACCCAGTTAACTATAACTTGCCTGAAGGTATTTCTGTTGAAACTCCTTCGCAGACAGAGGTTATTGTTAAAGGTATTGATAAGCAGAAAGTTGGTCAAGCTGCAGCAGAAATTAGAGCATTTCGTCCTCCAGAGCCATATAAAGGTAAAGGTGTTCGTTATACAGATGAGCAGGTTGTTCGTAAAGCTGCTAAGAAAAAATAATTGATTAAGGTAGTTAAATGAAATTATCAAAAAAAGATGCTCGCTTAAGAAGAGCAACAAAATTTAGAGCTAAACATGCTGAAAGAGATGTAGAGCGTTTATGTGTATTCAAATCTTCTCAGCATATATATGCTCAGATCATTAGTGGTTGTGGAACGAAAACATTAGCTTCTGCATCGAGCATATCTTTAAAAATGAAGAATGGTGGAAATGTTGAAGCTGCTTCAAAGGTGGGAGATTTGATAGCAAAGGCTGCTAAAAAAGCTAAAGTTTCTAAGGTCGCATTTGATCGTTCAGGATTTAAGTATCATGGACGAGTAAAAGCCCTTGCTGAAGCGGCAAGAGAAGGCGGATTAGATTTTTAATTAAGTAAACTTAAGGTTTAAAGAATGGCTGATAATAAAAGAAATAATTATAAAGAAGAAAGTGAATTCATCGAAAAGCTGGTTAATATTCGACGCGTAGTTAAAGTTGTCAAAGGCGGTAGAATTTTTGGTTTCTCTGCTCTAGTAGTAGTTGGTGATGGAAACGGAAAAGTTGGATACGGAACTGGAAAAGCTCGTGAAGTTCCTTTAGCTATTCAAAAAGCAATGGATAAAGCTAAAAGAGCTATGAAGCCTGTCCCATTAGTAAATGGAACATTGCACTACCCTATTACATCATCTGTTGGAGCTGCTAAAGTATATATGCAGCCTGCCTCTGAAGGAACAGGCGTAATTGCTGGTGGACCCATGCGAAGTGTTTTAGAGGCAGTTGGAGTTCATAATATTTTGGCAAAGTGTAATGGTACTCGTAACCCAATTAGTGTTGTTAGAGCTACTGTTGAAGGTTTAACTCAAATGTCATCGCCACAAATAGTCGCTGCAAAGCGAGGTAAAACGGTTGAACAAATTACTGGAGAAGTGTGATGGCTGAGAAAAAAGTAGAAACAAAAGTGGCTCCTAAGAAGTCAACTCCTAAAAAAGTAGTTGCTAAGGTTGCGACTTCTAAAGTAGTTGAAACTAAAAAAGCACCTACTAAAAAAGCTGTGTCTACAAAGTCAACGGTAAGTGTGACATTAATTAAAAGTTTTTATGGTCGCCTTCCTAAGCATCGTGCGACAGTAACTGGTTTAGGATTAAAAAGAATTAACCATACGGTTATTCTTGAGGACACGCCAGAGGTAAGAGGTATGATCAATAAAGTGTCTTACTTATTAAAAGTAGAGGGTTAAATAATGAATTTAAATACTTTGAAGCCTGCAATAGGTGAAAAAACTAGCAGGAAGCGTGTCGGAAGAGGCATCGGTTCTGGAATGGGTAAGACAGCTGGAAGAGGACATAAAGGTCAAAAATCTCGATCTGGTGGATTTTCGAAGGTTGGTTTTGAAGGTGGTCAGATGCCACTTCAAAGAAGATTGCCTAAGGTTGGTTTCTCGTCAAGGGTTTCAATAATAACATCTCAGGTAACACTATCTCAGCTTGATAAGTTAACTGAAACTGATATAAATATTGATGTTCTTAAGAAGCACAACCTAGTTACTAAAAATATATTAAGAGTCAAGGTTATGCTTTCAGGTGAAATCAATCGCGCTATTAACCTAGTAGGAATTAAGCCAACTAAGGGTGCTAAAGCAGCTATTGAGACTGCTAAAGGAACCATAAGCGAGTAAGGATATGAGTGACGATCTATTAAAACGCATCCTATACTTAGTTGGTGCTTTAATCGTTTTCAGACTTGGAACGCATATTGTGATTCCATTTATATCACAGACTGCGTTAGCTTCACTTGTGGAAGATAACAGAACTGGTATTCTAGGAATGATGAATATGTTTTCAGGTGGAGCCTTAGAACGCTTATCAATCTTCACGCTTGGAATCATGCCTTACATTTCATCTTCAATTATTATGAACCTGATGACAGCAGTTGTTCCTAAGTTTGAGCAACTTAAAAAAGAAGGTGATCGAGGAAGAAGAACAATTACTCAATATACTAGAATGGGTACAGTATTTTTAGCAGTATTTCAATCATATGGAGTGTCAATTGCACTTCAGTCTCAATCAGGTGGAGGCGTAGCGTTAGTTACAAATCCTGGCCTTACATTTAGTTTTGTAACAGTAGTTACATTAACTACTGGTACTTTATTTTTGATGTGGCTTGGTGAGCAGATTAGTGAGAAAGGAATTGGTAATGGAATTTCAATGATAATCTTTGCAGGTATTGTTGCAGGCTTGCCAGCTTCATTTGGTAATACTCTTAGTATGGTTGGTACTGGAGAGTTAAGTGTATTTGTTGTCGTACTTATGCTGGTAATGGTAGTTCTTGTAATGGCTTTTGTAGTTTTCATGGAAAGAGGACAAAGACGAATTGCTGTTAATTATGCTAAAAGACAACAGGGAAGAAAAATGGTTGGTGGTCAGACATCCTATTTACCACTCAAGATTAATATGGCAGGTGTTATTCCGCCTATTTTTGCATCAAGTATTATTTTATTTCCAGCAACTTTAGGTGGATGGTTTTCTCAATCTGAGGGAATGGAATGGTTAGCAGATATTACTTCAAGCATTTCACCAGGCCAGCCTCTCTACATAATTTTTTATGGTGCTGCAATTATCTTTTTTACCTTTTTCTATACAGCTCTTACTTTCAACGCAAAAGATACAGCAGATAATTTAAGGAAATCAGGTGGATTTATACCAGGCATTAGACCTGGACAGCATTCGGCAGACTATATAGACGCAGTAACTTCAAGACTAACAGCAGTAGGTGCTATTTATATAACAGCAGTATGCCTACTTCCAGAGTTTTTAATTTTGTATTGGAATGTTCCGTTCTACTTTGGTGGAACTAGTCTTTTAATTATCGTTGTTGTAGTAATGGATTTTATAGCACAAGCGCAGTCTCATATGATGTCCAATCAGTATGAAGGCTTAATGCGTAAAGCAAATTTAAAGTAAGGGTAAGTTATGAAAGTAAGAGCATCAGTTAAAAAAATTTGTAAAGATTGCAAAATTATTAAAAGACATGGAGTAATTCGTGTCATATGTAAAGAGCCTCGCCATAAGCAGAGACAAGGTTGATGACATTGACAGGCGTTCATTTACAAAGTAAAATTGCACGATTTTTCAACTATAAAATTTTGAGTGGAATTATCCATTCAAAAATAAAATTTTTAGAGGCATAGGTAGATTATATGGCACGTATTGCAGGCATAAATATTCCAACAAATAAACATATTATAATTGGTTTACAATCAATTTTTGGTATTGGAGAAACTAGATCAAAATTAATTTGTAAAACACTTAAATTAGAGCAAAGTACTAAGGTGTCTGCACTAACTGAAGATCAACTAGAAGCAATTCGTGGAGCTGTTTCTCAATTTGAAGTTGAAGGTGATTTGAGGCGTGATGTTGCAATGAACATAAAACGCCTAAGAGATTTAGGTTGCTACCGTGGTATACGTCACAGAAAGGGATTACCGTTACGTGGCCAAAGAACGAAAACAAACGCTAGAACTCGCAAGGGTCCGCGTCGTTTAATTAAATAATTAAGGCATAAGTTATTATGGCAAAAGAGCAAACAGCTAAGAAAAAATCTAAGAAGATCGTCTCTGACGGTATTGCACATATTCATGCAACTTTTAATAATACTATTGTGATGATTACAGACCGTCATGGGAACACTTTATGCTGGGCAACTTCAGGTGGTGCAGGATTTAGAGGCTCAAGAAAATCAACGCCCTTTGCAGCTCAAGTTGCAGCAGGTAATTGTGGTGAAAAGGCTCAAGCTTTTGGAATGAAAAATATAGAAGTTCGAGTTAAAGGCCCAGGCCCAGGCCGTGATTCTGCAATTAGAGGCTTGAATGCACAAGGTTTAAAAATTCAATCAATAACAGATGTGACGCCTATACCTCATAATGGTTGTCGTCCTTCTAAGAAACGTAGAGTATAAGGATAAATTATGGCAAGATATACAGGTCCTACATGTAAATTAGCGCGCCGTGAAGGTGTGGACTTAGAGCTTAAGAGTGGAATTAGATCTATCGATTCTAAATGTAAATTAACACAACTTCCTGGTGTTCACGGAGCAAATGCCCGTCGTCAAAAAGGAAGTGAGTATGGATTGCAGCTCCGTGAAAAACAAAAAGTTAGACGTATTTATGGTGTACTGGAAAAGCAATTTAGTCTTTATTATAAAAAAGCTAGTGCAAAAAAAGGACCAACTGGTGAAAATTTACTATCTCTTCTTGAGTGTCGTCTTGATAATGTTGTCTATAGAATGGGTTTCGCTTCAACGCGTGCGGAAGCAAGACAATTAGTGTCCCATAAGTCAATTGTAGTAAACGGTAAGCTGGTTAATATACCTTCTTTTCAAGTAAGTGCAAATGATGAAATCTCTGTTCGAGAAAAAGCAAAAAAACAAAGCCGAATTCAACTAGCACTTGAAATTTCTGGTCAGAGTGGATTATCAGAGTGGTTGGATGTTGATAATAAAGCATTGAAAGGTGTTTTTAAAAATGTTCCTGCTCGCGATGAATTATCTTCAGATATTTCAGAGCAATTAATCGTTGAATTGTATTCTAAATAGGAATTAAATATGCAAGGAAGTGCAAGAGATTTTCTAAAACCAAAACTAGTAGATTCAGTTGAGTTGTCTAAAAACGAATATCGCGTTGTTCTAGAGCCTTTTGAAAGAGGTTTTGGACATACTTTAGGAAATTCAATTAGAAGAACGTTATTATCTTCTATGGTTGGTTCTGCGATTATTGAAGTCGCAATTGATGGTGTAATGCATGAATTTTCAACTATTGAAGGTGTTCAAGAAGATGTTCTAGATATACTTCTCAATCTTAAAGAAGCTTCTATTGGCCTAAATTCAAGTGATAGCGCTACAGTGATTATTGAAAAACAAGGTCCATGTGAGCTTACAGTTGCAGATATTGAGGCAAATGGTACAGACGTATCAGTATTTAACCCTGAGAAGGTAATTGCTACAGTAAATGAAGGTGGGAAAATTAGAATGACTATTGTTATTGGTACTGGTTATGGTTATGACGTTGCTGTCGCTAGATCAGTTGATTCTGAAACAATTGGAAGTATTCAGTTAGATGCTAGCTTTTCGCCAATTAAGAGGGTTAGCTTTACAGTTGAATCTGCAAGGGTTGAACAAAAAGTCAACTTAGATAGATTGAACATCATTATTGAAACTAATGGTTCAGTTGATGCCGAAGATGCTGTGAAGAGAGCTGCTACAATTCTACAAGATCAATTATCCTCATTTGTTGAGTTAGAGCCAGTAATCGAAGAAGAGCCTCAACCAACTTCAGATGACTTTCCTCCAATGTATTTATCAGCTGTCGATGAGCTTGAATTAACAGTTCGCTCTGCAAACTGTTTGAAAGCTGAACAAATCTATTATATTGGTGACTTGATTCAAAAATCAGAGCAAGACTTACTTAGAACTCCAAACTTGGGACGTAAGTCACTTAATGAAATTAAAGAAGTTTTGACAGAGAAAAACCTAGAGCTTGGTACAGAAATTGAAAACTGGCCACCAGTTGACTTAATGAGTGAATAAGGATAAATAATGAGACACAGAAAGTCAGGTAGACAATTAAATAGAAATTCATCGCATAGAAAAGCCATGTTTAAGAATATGGCTAATTCATTAATTCTGCATGAAACAATTAAAACAACACTTCCTAAAGCGAAAGAATTAAGACGCGTTATCGAGCCTTTAATTACAAGAGCTAAGGCAGATAGCGTTGCTAATCGTCGTCATATTTTCTCTAAACTAAGAGATGATGCAATGGTTGCTAAGTTGTTTACGCAATTGGGCCCTTTTTATCAAGATCGTCCTGGTGGATATATACGTATTTTAAAAGCAGGTTTTCGTACAGGTGATAAAGCTCCAATGGCATTAGTTCAATTAGTTGATTTTGAAGGCCAAGAAGAGGTTATTATTGAGGCACCTAAAAAAGAAACTAAAGCTGCTGCACCTAAAAAAGAAACTAAAGCTGCTGCACCTAAAAAAGAAACTAAAGCTGCTGCACCTAAAAAAGAAACTAAAGCTGCTGCACCTAAAAAAGAAACTAAAGCTGCTGCACCTAAAAAAGAAACTAAAGCTGCTGCACCTAAAAAAGAAACTAAAGCTGCTGCACCTAAAAAAGAAACTAAAGCTGCTGCACCCAAAAAAGAAACTAAAGCTAAAGCGTCAAAAAAAGAATCATAAAGGAATTACCATATGCCAGCAATTAAAGTAAGAGAGAACGAACCATTTGATATTGCACTTCGTCGTTTCAGACGTCTTTGTGATAGAGCGGGTGTTATTACAGATGTTAGGAAAAAAGAGTATTTTGAGAAGCCTACGTGGGTTAATAAGCGTAAAAAAGCTGCTGCAGTTAAAAGAACTCATAAAGAAATGTCAAAAAATCGTATTCACCGTAAACGTATGTACTAATCACTATTTATAGTGCAAAAGTAAATCAAAATATGTCACAGCTAAAACAACTCATTACTAACGACATGAAGTTAGCAATGAAGGCTAAAGACAAAGAAGCCCTTAAAGCAATTCGTATGATTCTAGGGGCAATCAAACAAAAAGAAATAGATGATCGCATTGAATTGACTGATGGACAGGTTTTATCTGTTATTCAAAAAATGGTCAAGCAGCGTAAAGATTCCATATCACAATTTTCAGACGCTGGAAGAACTGACTTGGTTGATATTGAAGAAGCAGAGCTTTTAATTATAAATAACTACATGCCAAAGCAACTAAGTAAAGATGAGGTTGAGGCTGCAGTTATTAAAGCTATTTCTGAAACTGGAGCTGACTCTATGAAAGATATGGGTAAGCTAATGGGGGTTCTTAAAGGCCAGCTTGATGGTAAAGCAGATATGGGCGTGGTTTCCCAATTAATTAAAGCCAAACTAAGCTAGTTCTATTTATACATACTGGTTACTATTTCTTCCATAACGACAAAGGTTGAGCTGTGCTGAACATTTGGTAGTGATGAAATTTTTTCACCTAAGACCTTTCGATAACTCTCCATATTTTGCGTTCTGATTTTTAATAAGTAATCGAAATTTGATGCAATCATATGACATTGTTCTACTTCTGTTATATCTTTAATTGCTCTATTGAATGAATTTAGTGCGGCAGTTTTTGTATCATTCATCTTAATTTGAACAAATGCAATATGGTTATTCTCAACTAACTCATGATCAATAATGGCCTTATAGCCTTTGATATATCCTAGCGTCTCTAATTTTTTAATACGATTTAAACAAGGGGTTTTAGATAACCCAATTTGATTAGACAATTCAGTAACAGTCATTCGACCATCACTTTGAAGGAGCTTAAGAATCTTATGGTCGAAACTATCAATAGTAGGCATAATCACTAAATAAATTAAAATAATAGATCTATTATAATTAAATTTTAAATAAATAAGTTTTATTATATGTATTTAAAAAAAATTATAGTTATTATGACTATTTAATTTAAATTAAAATTGTTATTATTTTAAAATATATCTTTAAAAATGCAGGATCAATACACTTCTAAAGTATTTGATATAGATTACACACCTTCTCGAAAAAAAATGAGAGAAGCAAGAGTAATGTCAGAAGCAGAAGTCCTAGATCAGCTTAAGTTGTCTGAAAAAACAGACGTATATCAGAGAATAGATTTTCAGAAAAAGACCTCGAATCTTATCAGAGATATAAGAGCTTCAAATCAACCAGACCTATTGTCATTGTTTATTTCTGAATATAATTTAACAAGTGATGAAGGACTTTCATTAATGACTCTTGTGGAGGCTTTTCTTCGAGTTCCAGATAATAAAACAAGGGATAAATTATTTATTGATAAAGTTGCTAGAAAGGGTTGGGCCAGGCATATTAGTGGCAGTAAATCATCTATGGTTAATATTGCAACTATTGCTCTTAGTATTGCAGATAGGATGATTACAAATGGAAGTAATAATGAGATTAAAAATAGAGTAAAAAAAGCGTTAGAGATTCTATCGAGGCCCGGTATACGGTTTAGTGCAAACAATGTGATGCAATTTTTTGCTAAGCAGTTTGTCTTTGCTGAAAATATTAAAACTGCAATTAAATCAAGTAAGGCTAAAAATGGTTTGTATTCATTTGACATGCTTGGAGAAGCTGCTTGGACTATGGCAGATGCTGACAAGTATTTTTTATCTTACAAGAATGCATTAATAGAAATTGGAAAGCATAGACAATCAAAAAATGTATTTGAGGCTGATGGAATATCGGTAAAACTTTCTGCGCTTCATCCTAAATATGATTTTATGCACAGAGAGAGAGTTCTCTCTGAATTACTACCTCGGATAATTGAGCTCGTAAATATTGCTCAAAAATATAATATAGGAATTAATATTGACGCCGAAGAGGCTGAGCGCTTAGACCTCTCATTGGACGTTATTGATCGAATTATGGATTCGATTTCAAATACCTCATGGCAAGGATTTGGAGTGGTAGTTCAGGCTTATCAAAAGCGTTCACCATATGTAATTGATTGGCTTTACCAAAGCTGCAAAAAATATAATTTAAAGATAATGGTAAGGCTAGTCAAAGGGGCATATTGGGATAGTGAAATTAAGAAAGCCCAAGTTATGGGAGAAGTTGATTATCCAGTTTTTACAAAAAAAATAAATACTGACTATTCATTCTTAGTATGCGCTCAAAAACTACTCTTGATGAGGAATTTTATCTACCCCCAATTCGCTAGTCATAATGCACATTCATTAGTCAGCGTTTGCGAAATTGCTGGAGATAATGTTGGATTTGAAGTACAAAGACTTCATGGTATGGGCGAGTCTCTTCATATCCATATAAAAAATAAATATAATGTCCTTTCAAGGGTATACGCGCCAATTGGAAGTCATAAGGAGTTGTTGGCTTATCTAATGAGGCGATTATTAGAGAATGGAGCTAATAGTTCCTTTATTAATCATTTATTTGATGAGAATATTAAGCCAGAAAGCTTAGCAATAGATGTTTTTTCTGAAGTTGAAAAAGATACTAATAACTCTCATTCAAAAATCCCACTTCCAAAAGACATTTTTAAAAATATCCGTCAAAACTCATCAAGTATTATGCTGACTGAGCAGAATGAAGTTGATTTACTATTTCAATCTCAAGAGCCTTGGTTAAAGAAAAAGTGGCAAGCAAAATCAATGATTTCTGGGATAGCCCTTGAGGACTCTAATCAAGAAGAAGTAAAAAATCCATCTGATACTTCTGATATTGTGGGGAGTTTGCTATATGCAAATCAATCACAGTTAGATCGCTGCTTAATAACTGCACAAAATGCATTTAATTTAAATTCTCATTACCCAGACAGAATTCATGAGAGTTTAAATAGAGCCGCTGAACTCTATGAAGAAAACCAATTTGAATTGATGGCCCTTGCAATGCGAGAGGCTGGAAAGACTTATCAAGATGCCATTGATGAGGTTAGAGAGGCGGTTGATTTTTTACGCTATTATTCCAACTTAGCACATAATATAATTCCTAATAAAAGACAAGCCATGGGAGTTTTTGTTTGTATTAGCCCGTGGAACTTTCCTTTGGCAATTTTTACAGGCCAGGTTGCTGCTGCCCTTGCTGCTGGAAATGTTGTAATTGCTAAGCCTGCTGAGAGTACCTCTTTAATAGCCTATAGAGCAAGTGAGTTATTAATTGAGGCCGGAATTCCTTTAGGAGTATTTCAGCTTTGCTTAGGAAAGGGTTCAGATGTTGGTTCTTACCTAACTAGCAGTTCAATAATTTCTGGTGTAGCCTTTACAGGATCATCAGCTGTAGCAAAACAAATCAAACACAACCTAATTAAAAATGGAAATCCAGGGGCAAGAGTTATTGCTGAAACTGGCGGCCTAAATGCAATGATAGTAGACTCAACCGCCTTATGCGAGCAGGTAACAAGAGATGTCATTGATGGAGCATTTAAAAGTGCAGGGCAACGTTGTTCTGCGCTTAGGATACTAATGATTCAGGACGAATGCTTTGATGAAACTCTAAAGATGATTCAGGGGGCAATGATGGAGCTCCATATTGGAAATTCAAAACACTTATCTACTGACTGTGGACCAGTTATAAATCATGATGCAAAAGTAAAACTTCAAGGCTATATTGAAAATTCTAGAAAAAGAAATCAAATAATTGGAGAAATTCAATGCGATCTTCAAAATGGCTATTATGTAACTCCAACAATTATTAATCTTAAATCAATTGATGAAATCAATGAAGAGTTTTTTGGTCCAATCCTTCATGTTATTTCATACAAAAGTGATGAGTTGGAATCTATGATTGATCAATTAAATGCAAAAGGCTTTGGATTAACGTTTGGTATACATTCCAGAATTAACAAGCAAGTTGAGGAAATTACGTCCAGAGTTAATGCTGGGAATATCTATGTGAATCGAAATCAAATTGGTGCTGTTGTTGGATCTCAACCTTTTGGAGGCGAGGGCTTGTCGGGAACTGGCCCTAAAGCAGGAGGGCCAAGTTCACTTCATGGATACAGCCAGAGTATAGCCTCAACTAAGACAACCGATCATGAACTTAAACTTTATGGGAATGCACAAGTTAATAATTTGATTTTGCCAAGCATTCTAATAAATGAAGATTTGATAACTAAAATGAAAAACCAGTTTTCATTCATTGAGAGTGATTTCTTTGACTTTCTGCATGATGAAATAGCTAAATATGCAACTAAGATTTCCTTGCCTGGGCCAACTGGTGAATCAAATAGTATTAGATATAAACCAAAAGGAACAGCATTATGCCTTGGTCCAACAGCTATTGATGCACTTAAGCAGACTTTACTAGCTCTTGTATTAGGAAATAGCGTTATTAGTCTTATTAAAGAAGATGAATATAACTCTCTAATTATGCTGGGCTTTGGTAAAGAGAGTATATTTAGATTGGTTAACGGGCCAAGCCTGAAGTTGATGAAAAGTGAATCGTATAAAGTAATATTATTTTTTGGTAATTTGATGTCAGTGGAAAAGTTAATAGTTAATCAGCGCTCAGCGATTACCCCAGTTATGAGTTCTCTTTACGAGACATGGCAATTAGTTAATGAGCGTGTCATTACAGAGGATACAACGGCATCTGGCGGTAATGCCAATCTCTTAGCGCTTTAATCTTTATTAGTTGTTTTAAATGTTGTTGGCGTTAATTTAGTCTGGCCAATAAACCAACGAATAAATGAAGAGGGATCTGAGTAGCCAAGTTGATATGAAATTACTTTAACCGAAAGACCTTTTTGAAGCATATTTTTGGCTTTTTTGAGCTTGAAGTTATTTAGAACCTTTCGAAACGTTGTGTTTTCTTTTGATAATTGATAGCGAAGCTGGATAGTGCTGACACCAAGCTGATCTGAAATTTCTTGAATATTGATATTACTATAATAATTTACATAATTATTCATCAGTACTTCAATATTTTCAACAAGATTAACCTTACTAACCTTTTTATCGATTTTTTCTTGCACAATTGACTTTAAGTAATCAACAAGCTTCGTGTTTGAGAGAGTATTCTTTTTTAAATAATTTTTTTTGCTAATTACAATTGATGTTTCAGCACTTTGAGAGTTAATTGGGCAACTAAAAACTGATTTTTCTTTTATGGCTCCTCCAAAGGTATGAGTTTTTGTATTAATGCATTTAATTGGGAATCTTTTAGACCTAATAAAGGCAGCAAGTATTGAAAGGCATAGATTCTCATAAACAGATGAGTGCTGAATCTTTGGGTTTGCAATAAATATCACTTTAACTTCATTGAGATCTTCCCTAATTACAAAATTAATACCTTCTAATTCAATATTTATATAAGTTTGCAATAGCTTAAAGCCCTCTTTTAAGTGTCTAGAATAAACAAACATTAATCCAAAGGCTTCAGCATAGTTAGGCCTTATTTGAGCTAATCGAGCATAATTTATTGAGATTAGCTCATCATTAAAAACTGATTCAGCCTCGATAAAAAAGTTTAAAAAAATATCAATTGGTAGTGATAAGTTTGGATTTAATAGCATATTTTTTGATAACCCAATCCCGTTACAAATTTCATTTACTTTTTCTGGGTAAATTTGTTGTAATCTTAGAATTGATCGCCAAACTGCACTATTTGTATTCATACTAATTCAACTTAAAGTTAAGATAAAAATCACAATCCTTAGAAAATAAAGCGTTATAAAATGTTAATATTTTATTATATTATGATAACTTAAATTTAATTTTTATAACTATACTAGTTATTCAATTATTAAATTAATAATTCATTTACGACAACGCTTTAATTAAGGATTAATTGTTATGCTCGAAACTATATTTCAATATTCACTTCTTTCTTTCTTTCTTTCTATTGTATTAATTCTAGTAGCTTTAGTGAGATTTCAAATTAAGCCATGGCAATTGTGGCTAATAGCAGTTGGTTTGACATATCCAGGCGCTGTAATTGCTGAGCATTTTGGCGCTCAGCTTTTACTTCTTTTTCTTTTAGCTTTAGGTGTTCTAATAGTTCCAAGTGTTAGATTATTGTTATTTACTAAACCGCTTTATAAGTCAATGCGCAAATCCCTTCCTCCAATTGGATTAACGGAAAGTATTGCACTTGAAGCAGGAAGTGTTTGGTGGGATGCCGAGTTATTTCAAGGTAATCCTGATTGGAATAAGCTATCAGAGCTTGAGGCAACTGAATTGACCGATGAGGAGCAAAGTTTTGTTGATAATGAGGTTGAAACCCTTTGTGGTATGGTCGATTCCTACGAAATTGTTTCCAGTGAAGATTTGCCTAAAGAGGTATGGCAGTATATTTTTGATAAGGGATTCTTGGGCTTGATTATTCCAAAAGAATTTAATGGACTCGGTTTTTCTCATTTCGCGCATGCCATAATTGTAGGAAGGCTTTCATCGGCCTCACAATTTTTGGGAATTTCGGTTATGGTTCCAAATTCTTTAGGACCTGGCGAGCTGTTATTAAAGTATGGGACCGAAGAGCAAAAACAACATTACTTGCCACGTTTAGCCAAAGGAAAAGAAGTACCATGCTTTGGACTAACCTCTACAGTTGCTGGTTCTGATGCAGGCTCTCTGGTTGATAATGGGATAGTATGTTATGGTGAGCATGAAGGTAATAAAGTATTGGGACTAAGATTAAATTGGGAAAAGCGTTATATAACCCTTGCACCTATTGCTACAGTTATAGGTTTGGCTTTTAAGGCATATGACCCTGATAATTTACTACCAGCTGATCACCCTCTTTATAAGAAAAATGATTTAGGAATTACGTGTGCACTTATTCCAAGAAAAACTGAGGGCTTAAGAATAGGAACACGCCATCGTCCAATTGGCGAGCCATTTCAAAATGGCCCTATTTATGGTAAAGATGTTTTTATACCAATGGACTGGGTAATTGGTGGTGAAAAAATGATTGGCCATGGATGGAGAATGCTTATGGAGTGCCTAAGTGTTGGTAGAGGAATCTCATTGCCTGTAACTGGGGCATCTGCCACGCAGGCTATGCTTTTAACTACAAGTACCTATGCACAAACTCGTGAGCAGTTTGGAATACCAATTTCGAAAATGGAGGGAATCCAAGAGAAATTATCGAATCTTGCGACAAATGCATTTCGAGCAACTGCAAACATTAATCTTTCTACTTGGGCGCTTGATGCTGGTCATCGACCATCGATTATTTCAGCAATAGTGAAATATAGAAACACCCAATTATTGCAAAATTCTTCAATAGATGCAATGGATGTTCATGGTGGAAGAGGAGTTATGCAAGGCAAAAGAAATTATGTTTCAAATGTCTATTCTGGTGCTCCAGTTGCGATTACTGTTGAAGGCGCAAATATCCTAACTAGAAGCTTAATGATTTTTGGACAGGGACTTGTTAGGTGCCACAAAACATTATTAGATGAATTAACAGCGCTTCATGATGACGGGAAGAATGCAATAAAGAATTTTGATAAAGCTCTAGTAACTCATGTTGGAAGCTTTATTAATAACATTGCTAGAGCAATTGTCTATGCTTGGACTAAGGGCAGGTTGGCAAAACCTTATGGTAATACAACGACAAAGCCTTACTACAGAAGCTTATCAGTTTTATCTGCAAAGTTTGCTGTCTTAACCGATATTGCCTCTTTATTGTTAGGTGGTTCTTTAAAAAGAAAAGAGATGGTTTCTGGCCGATTTGCCGATGCAATTTCTGCAATGTATGAAATAAGTTCATGCATAAAGCTTTATGAGGAGAAATTCCAAAATGACGATAATATTGAAAGTATTCTTAAATTATCAGTTCTCACTTTAGTTAAAGAGGCTGATTTTGCGATGCGAGAAAATATAGAAAGTATGCCAGTTAATAGAGTTGTTAAGACAATAATAAGATTTTTCCTTTTTCCATTTCCAGTCACTAGCGATAAAATTAATGACAAATTAATTATTGCTACTTCAAATTCTATTACTGATATTGACTGGTTGATTGACAACTTATCTACATGTATTTGCTCCAACTTAAGAGAAAAACCTGGACACCCTTTCTATATTTTATTTCAGGGGTATGAGGCTGGGATTAAATTAAAAGTGCTCAGAGACAAAGCCAAGAAAGCAGGATACAAATATCAGCCAAGTATTACCTTAGAGTTTTGGCTTCAAGGGCTTGTTGATAATAAAACTTTAACCACTGAAGATAAAGAAAATTGGCTTAGATGGAATGACACTCTTCTTGAAGCACTAAAAGTGGATGATTTTGAAAATTTAAAGAATTAAATATATAGGAAAATTATGAAACAATATTTTGATAAATCCTTTAGCAAAATTGCCGTTCTTGGCTCGGGAACCATGGGTGGGCAAATAGCTGCTCACTTCGCAAACTTAGGGTTTGATGTAGTAATGTTTGATACAAGTGAAGAGGCGCTATTGAAATCGCTCTCCATGATGAAAAAATTGAAACCTACGCCATTTGCGAGCCCTTCAATAGCGAGCTTAATTAAGACCTCAACTTATGAAAATCTAGATACCCTATCAAAATGTGATTTCATAATAGAGTCAATTGTCGAAAATATTGATATCAAAAAACAACTTTTCTTAAAAATAGCTCCTTATGTAAATGATCATGCAGTGCTCGTGACAAATACTTCTGGGTTATCAATTCAAAAAATTGCTGAGCATTCACCTGAAAGCTTGAGAAGTAGAATTTTTGGAGTTCACTTTTTTAATCCACCTAGATATTTACCACTTGTTGAATTAATAAGAACTTCATTTAGTGATGAAAAGTTACTTCATTTAGCTGAAGGATTTATTACCTCGGCATTGGGAAAGGAAGTTGTTTATGCGAAAGATAGTCCTGCATTTATTGCTAACAGAATAGGCGTTTTTTCTTTTTTGGCTGTATTAAAGCATGCTGAAAATTTCTCTTTATCTGCTGATACAGTTGATGCACTAACTGGTAAGAGGGTTGGAAGGCCGGCTAGTGCTACATTCAGAACTCTAGATGTTGTTGGTCTTGATGTGATGTCAAATGTTGTAAAAAATATTTATGAAAATGCCAAGGATGATCCATGGGTTGAACTATTCAAATTGCCTGATTGGATTGATCATTTAATTGAAAAAGGGTCATTAGGAAGTAAGACTAAAAAAGGCATATATGAGAAAGTAGGAAAGAATATAAATGTTTATGATCCAGCTACTGGAGAATATAGACTCTCAGATAAAACTATTAGTTCAACGGTCAAGAAAATACTCAAAGACAATGGGAATATTGAGAACTCATTATTAGAGCTATCAAAATCTGATGATCTACAAGCACAATTTTTATGGTCAGTGCATCGTGATGTTTTTCACTACGCCTCTTTCCATTTAGAGCATGTGGCTGAAACAGTAAGGTGTGTTGATCTTGCATTAAAGTCAGGCTTTGCTTGGCAGAAAGGCATCTTCGAGCAAGTCCAGCTTACCGGTTGGAGTAAGGTTAGAGAGGCCTTGAATATTGAAATTAGTGGTGGTAAAACTCTTTCTAAAGAGCCCCTTCCAAATTGGGCTATGGATAAAGATTTTGTTTATTCTGATGATGGAGCTTTTGATCCAAATAAGAATCAATATATTCCAAGATCATCTCATCCAGTTTATGAAAGGCATTTACATAAATCTCTTTTACAGGGTGAAAAGCAATATCACCAAAATATTTTGCTCGAGGGCGAGGCAACTAAGTTACTCGATATCGGTGATGGTATTGCTAGCGTTTCTTTTAAAACAAAAATGAATGTTTTAAGTTCAAACGTTTTAACTGAACTACCAAAGTGTCTTGATTATCTTGAAGAAAATAGTTTTCATGCTTTAATTTTTAAGCAGGAGCAAGAGCATTTTTGTGCTGGAGCGAATCTATATGAAATAATTTCTGCTATTAAACTAGGCCTACTAGAAAAAGATCCAGGAGTTGCCTCTAAAGCTAAAAAGAAGGCGTTTGAAGTTATGAATCCAGGGCTTCCTAAGCTTGGTAAGCTTTATTCCATTAAAAAAACAGTAGCTATGCTGCAAGAATTATTGATGCGCTTAAAGCATGGCAAAATAGTAACAGTGGCTGCAGTTGATGGACTTGCACTTGGTGGAGGCTGCGAGCTTTTATTACATTGCAATAAAGTAGTAGCCTCAATGAATTCTTATATCGGCCTTGTAGAAGTTGGTATTGGTGCCTTACCAGCGGGCTGTGGCAGTAAAGAAATGGCTTTAAGAGCATTTCTTAATAAAGAAACAGATGATATATTTCCTTTGCTTTCTAAGCATTTTGAGCAAATTGCGATGGCAAAAGTTTCAGCAAGTGCTTTAGAGGCAAAAGAAATGGGCTATTTAAAAAATGATGATGTAATTATTGCTAATCCAAACGAGTTACTTTATGTTGCAAAGCAACAAGCAATGTCATTACTTGAATCTGGATTTAAATCTCCTTTAGATTCAACATTTAAAGTAGTTGGAAAAGCTGGGTATGCGAACATTATGGCGCAAATTGCCAACCTTTATGAAGGGCACTTTATGTCAGATCATGATAAGTATTGTATAACCTCTCTGGCAAAAGTAATGACTGGCTCTGAAGTTGAAGAAAATACAATAGTGAATTCGCAAATGCTATTAGATCTTGAGAGAAAGTATTTTATCGAGCTTTTAGGCACTCAGAAAACGCAAGAAAGAATTGAGTTTATGCTAAGAAATAGCAAGCCACTTCGAAATTAACTGGAGAACATTATGAGAAAAGCTTATATTATTGATGCAAAAAGGACTCCAGTTGGAAAAGTAAGGGGTTTATTGTCTAAAACTAGAGCAGATGATTTATTAATTCATGCAATACAAAGTGTATTAAATGCATCGGATGCTAGTGAAGAAATTAATAAAAATATTGATGACATTATTGTTGGCTGCGCTATGCCAGAGGGCCCACAAGGCCTAAACATTGCTCGCATTGCAACATTACTTGCCGGCCTGCCAGATTCAACGCCTGCGTACACTTTAAATAGGTTCTGCTCATCAGGACTTCAGTCGGTATCCAATGCCGCTGATTTAATAAAATTGGGCTCAGCTGACTTAGTTATAGCAGCTGGTGTGGAGAGTATGAGCAGCGTTCCTATGACTGGCTTCAAACCTTCTATGAATCCTAAAATTTTATCAGATGAAAATATTTCTATAGCCTATGGAATGGGATTAACAGCAGAAAAAGTAGTACAGAAATATAAAATATCAAGAGAAGCTCAAGATGAATTTGCATTTGAAAGTCACCAAAAAGCTATTCTTGCAAATAGTAATGGTTCATTTTCAAATGAAATATCACCAATAACAACTGTTGAAAATGGATACTCAACTACTTCCAATGAATACACAACTCGTTCTAATGTTGTATCTATGGATGAAGGCCCAAGAGAAGATACAAGTCTTGAAGTTTTGGCTAAATTAAGAACTGTATTTGCTCAGGATGGTTCAGTTACTGCAGGAAATAGCTCGCAAATGTCTGATGCTGCTGCTGCAGTTCTTGTTGCTAGCGAAGAGGCTGTTGAGAAATACAATCTAACACCAAAAGCTGAGTTCATCGGCTTTTCAGTTGCAGGTGTTCCTGCAGAAATTATGGGAATTGGGCCAGTCAAAGCAATTCCTAAAGTTTTAAAATCAACAGGCTTAAACCTTGATGATATTGGCTGGATTGAGCTCAATGAGGCTTTTGCTGCGCAATCATTAGCTGTAATTCAAGAGTTGGGCCTTGATCCTAAAAAAGTCAACCCACTCGGTGGCGCAATTGCTCTAGGTCATCCCTTAGGGGCTACGGGTGCTATAAGGATTGCTACCCTAGTATCAGCTATGCAAAGAGAAAATATTGATTATGGTATGGTCACAATGTGTATTGGAACTGGTATGGGCGCTGCAGGCATACTTAAAAATATAAGAAATTAGATGAAAACACAAAATTTTATCAATAAGCTAAGACTGCCAATCATTCAGTCACCAATGTTCATTGTATCCAATGCAAGACTTGTTATTGCATCATCAAAGGCAGGAATTGTTGGGTCATTTCCGTCAGCTAATTGTCGAACATTAGAAGCACTGGATCAAACTTTTTCTGAAATAACTCAAGCTTTAGGTTCAGGCAAAGAAGCACTTCCTTGGGCGGTTAATCTTATTGTTAGTAAAATGTATGCTCGGAGCAATGATGACCTAGATTTAATTCTTAAGCATCAGCCACCAATTGTAATTACTTCACTGGGTAACCCCAAAGAGGTTGTTGAAAAAGTCCACAAATATGGCGGGTTAGTTTTTTCAGATGTCATTAATTTATACCACTCAAAAAAAGCAATCGATGCTGGAGTTGACGGTTTAATATTGGTTTGTAATGGCGCAGGCGGGCATACCGGTGAATTGTCACCATTTGCTTTTGTGGCTGAGGTGAGAGAGATCTTTGACGGCACGATCATCGTCGGTGGAAGTATCAGCTCAGGCGATTCAATCTTGGCAGTCCAGGCTATGGGTGCTGATATGGCTTATATGGGAACTCGCTTTATTGCTACAAAAGAAAGTGATGCCACTGAGGAGTATAAAGAGATGATACTTAATGCCTCAGCAAGCGATATTATTAAGTCTAATAAAATTACTGGTGTTAATGGCAACTGGCTCGAGCAATCACTAAAAAATGCTGGGATTTCACCTAAAGAAGGAGGAATTAAGCAAACACTGGGTGATTTAAAGAAAATGATAATGCCCCTAATAAAGCAAAAACTTAAAGTAGATTTTGATATCAGTAAGGTTACTGCTAAAAGGTGGCGTGATATTTTTTCAGCAGGGCAGGGAGTAGGTTCTATCTCCAACGTGCCAAGTGTTGAGGATTTAGTGTTAGAATTAGAAAAGCAACATGCTAAATCGAAAAGTCGAATTTTAAAAGGATAATAAATAAATGCTATCTAGGCCAGCAAAGCGAGATTTAAAACATAATAGAGTCATCGAAGGCAAGGGCTATAAAAGAGATGATGGGCTTTGGGATGTTGAGGTTTTCCTAGTTGATAGTAAAACCTATTCATTTGAAAATATGCATAGAGGCTATATAAGTGCTGGAGAGCCACTTCATGATATGGCTGTTAGATTAACTCTAGATGATGACAGGAAAATTATCGATATAGAGGCAGTAATTAATGCATCTCCATACAACATCTGTCCACAGGCTGTACAAAATTGCCAAAATTTAAAAGGTGAATATTTAATTTCAGGCTTTAATAGGAAAGTTATCAAGGCAATGGGCGGTGAAAAAGGATGCAGGCATATTACTGATTTATTGGCTTATGCAGGAACAATTGCTTATCAAACACTTTGGAAAGAGAAAACTGGTGGTGAAGCCAATACTATTTCTTTAGAGGAAGCCAAATCGATAGAAAAGAAATTTACAAACTCTTGTTTTGCATTTAAGAAAGATGGAGAGGTTTATAATCAGTACAAAGAAATATTAATAAACAAGATAGAGAAAAGTTAATTACTAGAATAAGGAGAAAAGCATGGAAAAAGTCATACCTAACAAACTTGAAGAAACAGAGTTTTTTAAAGAGCATGGTAACTTAGTAGAGTTTTTTGATAACTGCTGTCAAGAGCATAATGGAAAAATGGCTTTTGAAAGCTTTGGTGTTGAAATTTCATATGAAGATCTTTCAGAAAAAGTAAATGCTTTTGCCTCATGGCTGACTAATAATTTTCAGGCAGGAGATAGGATAGCTGTGATGATGCCAAATATGCTTGCCTATCCAATCATTGTATATGGAGCTTTGAAGGCTGGAATCGTTGTTGTTAATGTTAACCCTCTCTATACTCAAAGAGAATTAGAGCATGTCCTTAAAGATAGTGAAGCTAAAGTATTAGTAGTCTGGGAGGGCGTCGCTAATGTAGTAGAAAAGTCTAATCTTGCGAAAGTAGAAAAAGTAATGATTACAACCGTTGGTGACCTTCTTGGATTTAAAGGGAAAATTATTAATTTTGTAACTAGAAAAGTTAAAAAATTAGTGCCTAAATTTAATATTGATGGCGCTATTATGTTTAATAAAGTACTAAGTGACAACTCAGGGAAAAATCCGGTTAAAGTTGATATCTCTATTGATAATACTGCATTCCTTCAATACACTGGAGGCACAACAGGAGTTTCAAAGGGCGCAGTATTATCCCATCGAAATATCCTTGCAAATATTATTCAAGCGTTTTTTACTATTGATCCAAAAATGTATGATGAATCAAGAAATGAACAGAGAATTGCCATCTGTCCGTTACCTCTTTATCATATATTTGCATTAACCGTTCACAACTTCATGCTGTTTCATATTGGTGGAAAAACTGTTTTAATTACTAATCCAAGAGATCTTAAGACTTTTGTTTCATTAATGAAAAAACATAAGTTTCATATGATTTCTGGTGTCAATACTCTTTATGAAGCTCTATTAAATTATGATGGCTTTAAGGAGTTAGATTTTAGTAACTTGCTTATGTCATTAAGTGGAGGAATGGCTGCTTTAGATACCACTGCCAAAAGGTGGCATGAAACTACTAAATCTGTCATTTGGCAAGCATACGGACTAACAGAGACTTCTCCTTTGGTGAGTGTTAATGATTATAAGCAAACTGAATTTACTGGCTCTGTAGGACTTCCTGCTGCTTTCACTGAAATTGAAATTCGAGATGAGGATAATAATGTTTTAACTGAAACTAACGAGGTTGGAGAGCTCTGCGTACGCGGACCACAGGTTATGAGTGGATATTGGAATTCTGATGTTTCAGGTCTTGACGAAAATAATTGGTTCATGACAGGTGACATTGCTCGAATAGATGAAACAGGTAATATTTTTATCGTTGATCGTAAAAAAGATATGATTATTGTTTCTGGTTTTAATGTATTTCCAAATGAGGTAGAGGCTGTTGTAAATGAGCACCCTGCAGTTCTTGAGTGTGGCTGCGTTGGAATTGAGGGTGAAGGCTCTCAAGAGCTTGTGAAAGTATTTATAGTTCTCCATGAAGGGCAAACGTTATCAGAAGAGGAGGTCATTAGTTTTTGTCGTGAAAAATTAACTGCTTATAAAGTACCTAAGCATATTGAGTTTATTAAGGAAATTCCTAAAACAAATGTTGGTAAAGTTCTTAGAAGAGAGTTAAAGACTGGGTCTTAATGAATGAGATACTGTGGAAGCCAACTCTAAGTGAAATTGAGGATTCCCAAGCCTGGGAGTTTATTCAAGAAGCTAATGTTAAGTTTAATATAAGTCTAGAAAATTTTCATGACTTATATAAATGGTCATGCAAATGCCCCGAGTCTTTTTGGGAGTTATTTTGGACATATTCTAAAATCATTGCGGAGAATGACTCTAAAGAGGTTTTAAAAAATGGCGATGATTTTTTAGGATCAGAATGGTTTTCAGATTCTAAATTAAATTTTGCAAAAAATCTATTATCTAAAAGGGATCAATCACTTGCTATTGTTTTTTGGGGTGAGGATAAATATAAAAGCTCTTTATCACACTCTGAATTATACAATCAGGTTTCAAGACTCTCTCATTGGCTTAAGAAAAGTGGCATTGTAAAAGGTGACCGCGTTGCTGGCTTGCTTCCTAATATGTCCGAAGCGGTGGTCTCGATGTTGGCAACATCTAGTATTGGTGCAATCTGGACATCCTGCTCTCCTGATTTTGGTGTTCAAGGAGTCCTAGATCGATTTGGTCAAGTTAAGCCTAAAGTATTTATTTGTGTGGACGCATATCTTTATAACGGAAAGGTTTTTAATTGCCTTGAAAAGAATGCAGAAATAATTTTAAAGTTGCCATCTATTGAAAACACTTTGTTGGTTCGTTATATTGATGATCAAGCTTCTTTAAATGAAAATAATTCTATTTTTGCATTTGATAAAATTGCTGATCAGAAGGTAACTCCTGAATTAATTTTTGAATCTGTTGCTTTTAATGACCCACTCTATATTTTATTTTCATCTGGAACTACTGGCGTTCCAAAGTGCATTGTTCATGGAGTTGGTGGGACTCTAATTCAACATAAAAAAGAGCATACTCTTCACTGCAACATACAAGAAGGTGAAAGGGTCTTTTATTTTTCTACGTGTGGCTGGATGATGTGGAACTGGCTCGTTAGTTCTTTAGCTTCTGGGGCAACAATAATGCTCTATGATGGCTCTCCAATATTAAAACATAATGCTGGTGTTTTGTTTGACTATGCAGAGCAAGAAAGAATTAATGTTATGGGTATATCTGCAAAATTTTTGGATACTTGCAGGAAAATAAATCTCAATCCACGTGCATCTCACAATTTAGAATCACTAAGAATGTTGCTTTCTACAGGATCAGTATTAAGTCCTGATTGTTTTGATTATGTCTACCAATACGTAAAAGATGAAATATGTTTGTCCTCTATTTCTGGTGGGACTGATATTGTTTCATGTTTTGTATTGGGCTCTTCAATACTTCCAGTATATCGAGGTGAGCTACAAACTCGAGGCCTTGGTCTTTCTGTTGAAGTTTGGAATGAGCTAGGCGAATCTGTTACTGGAGAAAAAGGTGAGCTGGTTTGCACTAGTACTTTTCCTTCAAAACCAATAATGTTTTGGAACGATAAGAATATGGATAAATACAAAAGTTCATATTTTGAACGCTACTCCAATGTTTGGCACCATGGGGATTATGTAAAGCTCATGGAATCGGGTGGAATGATTTTTTATGGGAGATCAGATGCGACCCTGAACCGAGACGGAGTACGGATTGGCACAGCTGAAATATATCGACAAGTTGAAATACTAACTGAAGTGTTAGAATCTGTCGTTGTTGAGCAAGCACTTGATGATGACTCACGAATCATCTTGTTTGTAAAGTTAAGAGAGGGCCAGCAACTGAATGATGAGATTAAGAATAAAATAGTTCACCAAATTAGAAGCAATACCTCACCAAGGCATGTTCCAGATGTGATCATTCAGGTCTCTGATATTCCTAGAACAAAGAGTGGCAAAATTGTTGAATTAGCGGTTCAAAAAGCAATTAATAATCTTCCTATTGACAACAAGACTGCCCTAGAAAATCCAGAAGTTCTTCAGGAGTTTTATCAACATAAAGAGCTTCAATGATGCAACATTTTGAAGGGTTATCAAAGGTTATAATATTATATTATTTCTAATTTAAGGTTTGTATTTTGGCTAAGCTTTACTTTTATTATTCTGCAATGAACGCCGGAAAGTCAACCTCACTTCTTCAGTCTGCATATAACTATAAAGAGAGAGGTATGCGGCCTTATATAATGTCAGCAGCAATAGACAATCGATATAGTGTTGGTAAAGTAACGTCAAGAATTGGCCTTGAGGCAGAGGCCTATCTTTTTCATAAGGAAGATGATTTGTTTAAGATACTTTCTGAGGAAAATAAAAAGCAAGGCATCAACTGTGTGCTTATTGATGAAAGTCAATTTCTAAGTCGAGACCAAGTTAAGCAGCTCGCTATTGCTGTAGATGATCTTGATATACCTGTTCTTTGTTATGGTATTAGGACTGACTTTAGGGGTGAACTCTTCCCAGGTAGTCAGCATCTTTTGGCTTGGGCAGACAATCTAATAGAGCTAAAAACTATTTGCCATTGTGGAAGTAAAGCAACGATGGTGGTTCGCACAGACGAAAAAGGTAATATTATTAATGATGGCGATCAAGTAGTTATTGGTGGCAATGATCGTTACCAGTCCATGTGTCGAAAGCATTTTGCAGAGCATATCTGGTCAAATTGAGTTGACATATGAAGGTAAATAGCACTTTAATAGCCTCTTGTTATGAGTGAACTTGTTGCCCTTCTGCTGCTTTTAGGCGCATTTTCTGGATTTTTAGCTGGTCTATTGGGGGTTGGTGGGGGGCTAATAATTGTTCCAGCTTTGCTATATCTTTTGGCACCATCCGTGGACCAGTCAATCTTAATGCATACTTCAATTGGAACTGCTTTGGCGGCTATTGTTTTTACTTCTATTTCTAGTCTCTATGCGCATCAAAGGCACGGAGCAATACTTTGGGATAATTTTAAAAAGTTAGCCCCTACGATTCTACTTGGGTCTTTTACTGGCGCCCTATTAGTAAAATATATGAGCTTTGATTTTCTAAGGCTATTTTTTGCATTCTTTGAGATTAGTGTTGCTTTGATTCTATGGTTTGGAGTTACTGCATCAAGCCATGCTGATAATTTATCTAGATGGGCTTGGTCAATAACTGGGTATTTTATTGGTCTAATTTCTGCTATGGTTGGAATTGGTGGTGGAACTATGACAACACCATTTTTGGTTTATAACAATGTAAATATTAAAAATGCTATTGCAACCTCTGCATCTGTTGGGATGCCAATTGCAATTGCTGGCAGTATTGGTTTTATGATTACAGGCTCAAGTCAAGCCCTTCCAACTGGTGGGATTGGATTTATCAATTTTGAAGCGCTTGTCGCTATTGTCGCTACGAGTATTTTTTTTGCGCCATTAGGAGCAAAGGTAACCCATGCTGTTGATAGTAAAAAACTTAAAAAAGGGTTTTCGATTTTTCTAGGTTTTTTGGCGGTTATGGTTCTATTTTATTAAATGGTTACTAGCTAGACTTATTACTAAACCATCACTGATCATCAGTAAAATTTAAAGCAACAGAGTTAATGCAGTATCGCTTTCCAGTGGGCTGAGGGCCGTCAGGGAAAACATGCCCCAAGTGGGCGTCACAAGACGCACATCTAACTTCGACTCTAACATAGCCCAAAGAATCATCTTCTAGTTGACGAACACAGCTACTGTTTGCAAGTTCATAAAAACTTGGCCATCCACTTCCCGAGTCAAATTTAGTGCTCGATTCAAATAACACTGCGTCACAGCATATACAATGATAGTGACCTGTCTCATTATGATTATAATACTCACCAGAGAATGGAGGCTCAGTGCCACATTCTTGAGTAATATGATACGCTTCGGGTGATATATTCTTCTTATTATCCATTCGTGTATTATAAGATAAATTTACAGTCATCTTTAAAATCTGCAGTTAATAATTATGGAAATATATTTAGTAGGCGGCGCTATTCGAGATCAGATTTTAGGGATAGCATCCGAAACAACAGAAAAGGATTATGTTGTTGTTGGTTCATCCCCTGAGGAGCTTTTGTCACTTGGCTATCGTCAGGTTGGAAAAGAGTTTCCAGTATTCCTTCATCCAGAGACTCATGATGAGTACGCACTCGCAAGAATTGAGCGTAAAGTCGGCGCAGGCTATACTGGCTTTGAATTTGACACTTCTAGGACTGTAACACTTGAGCAAGACCTTTCAAGGAGGGATCTAACAGTTAACGCAATTGCTCAAAAAATAGATGGCAATGGAAGTTACGTTGATCCTTATGGCGGAATAGAAGATATCAAAAAGAAAACGCTTCGTCATGTATCTGATGCTTTTTCAGAAGATCCTGTGCGCATATTACGCACTGCCCGTTTTGCATCTCGCTTCTCTAATCTTGGTTTTACTATTGACGATAAGACGCTACAGCTAATAAAAAAAATGGTTGTCTCTGGTGAAGTCGACGCTCTAACATCAGAGCGCGTTTTTAAAGAAATTGCTCTTTCAATGCAGACAGAGTCTCCGTCTGTATTTTTTGAAGTTTTGATTGAATCTGATGCATATGAAAGGTTATTTCCAATGCTAGAGCTTAGTAATAATAGTGATTTTAAGCTACTCAATCAATCAATCAAGCAACCTGAAGTCTCCTTTGCTCTTTGGCTTTATAAGCAAAACTCTCAAAATATTGAGGCGCTTTGTGAGCATCTTAAATGTCCAAAAGATATCCAACAAATTTCTGAACTCGTTGCAGAATGGAGTCATTTTGCAATGAATTTCTTGTCATTTAATCCTCAAGAGGTCTTAAATTTTTACTTAAAGAATGATAGTTTAAGGCGTCATAAAAGGTTTCAAATAATTCTGACAGCTTTTGATTACTTAGATATAAATACAAAGCCAATAATTAAATTACTTGAGCTTCTTAAATCAATTCAGATTTCGAAACTTGCTAATATCAATATTGCACAAGAGATAGCTCAAGAAAGACTATCGATTATTACTAGATTTATCGATTCTACAGAGTAGGTCATAATTACAGTAGTCGCAAGCATTTTTTGCAGGCAAGACGCTAGCAACACCTGACTGAAAATTTTGGCTAGCTGAGATTAAGCTTGATTTCCATTCAGTCAATTGACTGTCCCAATCTGGCATTTTATTACTCGCCTGTTTACTTATTGGAAGTTCAAATTTATTCTTTGTTATTGCCTTAAATTCACAATTATTAGAGTTAATAGTTGCAAATGAGATTCCATCAACTGAATTCGTTATTGCGTAAATAGGAAGCTGAGCCTCCTTTAAAGGATTTCCAGTGAGATGGCTTGCTTTAATATTTTTTCCAGTTTTATAATCAATGATGAGTTTTGTGCCAGAGGCCATTTTATCCATGCGATCAATACGTGTTGAAAACTTCAAGCCCTCAATATTAACTTCAGATGCTGATTCAGTCTCTAGCACTTCAAAGTAATCTCGCTGCTTCTCAAGATCAAGATATTCATTAATAATTGCTAAAAGCCTATTTTTTTCATTGACCTTAAAATTTGAATTGGGTATTTTTAAAATTGCAGACACAGTATGTTTCTCTATTAATAAAGTAAGCTCATTATCAGAAAGTTGCAATAATTTTGTGCTGGTTTTAATCTCATTGAAGAAAGTTTCTAAGATCTTATGGATTAAATTGCCCTGTTCAAGTCGGCTTATACCAATATGTGGCTCTTCAAAGTTATCAATACTAAGACGGTTTGTAAATCCTTTAAACCCGCAACTCATCTGATCTTGAAGTGTTTTAACACCTTTTTTTATGGAAGGTTCAATAATTTTAGATGCTTTAAAATCTTCAATATATTCTAAATCTCTAGGTAAATCTTCAGATAAACCTTCGAAAGGAAATTCATCAAAGTCTAAATATGGAGTAGGAAGCTCTTCACGATTACTTGAGTTCTTTGGGTAACTATATGTAGTATCAAAACTTAAATTATTTAAGTTTTCTAATGTTTTTTTGCTTTCTTTAGTAACTAATTCAAAGCTTGAATTTGGAAGTTTATGCTCAATTGAAGTCTTTGATGGAATGAATAATGGCATTTTTATTCGCCCTGGAAGGAAGTTGCTTGTCATGCTGGATACCCATGCATGATCGAAGAATAAACCCTCAGCCTCAAGAGAGCCCATTATATGAATATTTGATAAACCACTCTTTGGTTGAAAAATAACAGCACTTATATGGGCACTTAAGATATCTAAAGCGTTCACTAAGTTTGTTTTTTTATAATAAATTGATAGTTTATTTAGAATTAAACTTTCAGTTTGATACTTTTCAAATATCTGATATTCACTACTTGATAAGACTCTATCTGAAGTAAAGCCCCAACAAGAAAGTAATAAGTTGACAGAATCAAGGGAATCTTCAAGAGATATAGTTTTTGAGGTTTTAATTGTATTTATTTCTATAAAAATCTCTTTAAGTAATGGGCATTTATCTAAAAGAGAAATGATTTTATTAACACTGCTCTCTGTGGCGCCAATTTTTAAAACTTTAGAGACCAATAACGCGCGACTATCTCGCTCACTCTTAGCGCCTTTAATATAGGGCGAGGTAACAACTTTGATCAATAATTCGTGGTTAATATGACCCTTGATAAATTGAGTTGAAATTTGTAAAATAGAGAAAAGATGTTGAATGAGTGGGTAGTGTCCAAGCGGTATTCCAAGAGAAATATTGTATGGTTTTTGATGAGTTTCGATTAGGGTCGAAGTAAATTCAAGATCAAAAATAGCTTTAACAATATGCTGTAATTTATTTAAATTTGGGATAACAATTCCAATTTTTTTATCTGGATTATTTATACTAATCTCTTTTGCCCATTTTGCTATTGTCTTTAATTCATTATCTTGGTTATTGAAAGAGAAGGCAGGAATATTGTTATTTTGACCTTGATGCAACATAGGCCTACATTTTAATATTTCAAAAAGTTTTTTTTGCTCAGGCGTTGGCTCATTGAAGCCGTAAGAATAATATTTCCCTTCTTTATTTTGAGTTTTTAGAGATTTTAGTGAAGCACGAAAAAGATCTGTATGATCGATACACTTATTAGCCGTTTTAAACTTATCATATTTACTTATCCAGCCTATAAAGAGCTTAGGAGGAATTGCACCATAGCTTGATAACTCAGTGATATCAATAAAATAAGTTTTGCAAATTGTGTAGCACTTAATTAGCTCATCAATAAATGCTTCAGGATTGCTTGTAACATCTTCTTTACTAATTTCTTTTAATAAAAATCTTACTTCAAATTGAGTAAGCAGGCGCAAACTTCTTGATGGATTATTTTGATTCCAGTTGCCTTCAAGCCATGATTTATAGGAAGATACTTTTGGCATTTTTGATGTGCCATTAAGTTTAGATATTGATTTCTTGATTGCTAAGACTTGACGATTGTTCGCGACAATAATTGTATCGTTAGCTTTAATTAAAGAGAGGTCTAGGTTAACCCTCATTACTCACTTCAAATATTTTATTAAGATAACTACAAAGTTCAGGTACCCCTTCTTTTTTCAGAGATGAGAAAAGCTGAACACTTATTGATGGGTAATCTTTGGTTGCTTTCATGACAGCAAGTTTAGCTGAGCTTGCAGCTCCCTTTTTAAGTTTGTCAGATTTTGTTAGTAAAATATTTGTAGGGACTTTATTAGTGATAGACCACTCAAGCATCATTTGATCAAAGGGCTTTAATGGATGACGACAGTCCATTACAAGTATTGCAGCTCGCATGCACTTTCTATTGTCAAAATATTCACTCATATTTCTATGCCAATTTTGTTTTACAGCATCTGGAACCTTGGCATATCCATAACCAGGTAAATCAACAAGCCTTCGATCTTTATCAAGCTCAAAGAATACTAAATGCTGAGTTCTACCAGGAGTCCTGCTAACTTTTGCTAATTTTTTTTGTTCTGTGAGTGTATTAATTGCACTAGATTTACCTGCATTAGAGCGACCTGCAAAAATAACTTCATATCCAGCATCTTCTGGACAACCTTTAATGGATGGACAGGATAAAAGAAACTTTGCTTTGCGGTAGAAATTATGCATAATTCAAGTAGTTCGGTGCAGACATTGTCATTATATAATCTTTATTAATTGACATCTCATTACATTCTAATTCTATTAGGTATTCTGACATCATATGGATAATGAAATATATCTTAAAAGAAAGTACCAATACTTTTCTCTAGAGGACAAACTTAATACTCCTTTAGAGTTATATCAAACGGAAGTTCATCCAGATTGGATTGACTACAATGGCCATATGAGCGAGTCATTCTATTTGTATGCTTTTGGTGATGCTTCAGATGCTTTATTTCAATACATTGGGGTTGATAATGACTATCGCTTAGCAGGCAAGTCTTTCTATACTGTTGAAACGCATATAAACTTTTATTTGGAAGTTTCAAAGGGAGAGCCTCTTAAGTTTACTACTCAATTACTTGGTTTAGATGCAAAAAAACTTCATATTTTTCATCAAATGTTCCATGCTAAAAGTGGTGACTTATTAGCTACAACTGAGCAAATGCTTGTTCACGTAGATATGAATAAAGGGAAGGCATCTCAGATTGAGCCAGCTGTTGAAGATATACTTTTAAAGATTTGGGGTTATCATCAAAAATTGCCTATACCAAGGCAAAAAGGCCGCATTATGGCGATTAAAAAATAAAGTAAGTTAATTAAATTGTAGGAGTAGAGATGGATTTTGGCCTTTCTAATGAGCAAGAAATGATTATCGATTCAGTTAAAAGTTTCGTGGAGCAAGAGCTTTATCCTCACGAAGATGAGGTTGAACAAAGTAATAAAATTAACAAATCCCTAGCTGAAAATATCAAAAAAAAGGCAATCGATCAAGGCCTTTATGCTAGTAATATGCCAGAAATACATGGGGGCGGTGGTCTTGATACTTTGACTTTATGCCTTTTAGAAAAGGAGTTAGGTAAGGCAAATTTTGGCCTTCAGTATATTGTAGCAAGACCCAGTAATATATTGCTGGCCTGCCAAGGAGCGCAAATTGAAGATTATTTAATTCCAACGATTCGAGGAGATAAGGTTGAATGTCTTGCAATGACAGAGCCTAACGCAGGGTCAGATGTTCGATCCATGCAGTGCAAGGCAGAGAGAGATGGAGAGTTTTTTGTAATTAATGGCTCAAAGCATTTTATTAGTCATGCGGATGTGGCCGACTACGTTATCTTATTTGCAGCTTCTGGAACTGAGAAGACTTCCAGAGGGGAGAGGAAAAAAATAACTAGCTTTTTGGTGGATATGGGTTCCCCAGGCTTTTCTGTAGAGCCTGGATACAAAAGTGTTTCTCATAGGGGTTATCATAACTTTATTCTTAATTTTGATAATTGCCGTGTCCATGAATCTCAAGTATTAGGTGAGGTAGACCATGGATTCGATGTTGCAAATGAGTGGCTTGGCGCTACGCGATTATCAGTTGCAGCAATGTGTCTTGGCAGAGCTGAAAGAGCACTGCAAATTGCAACAGAATGGGCTGCAACACGTGAACAATTTGGTCAAAAGATTGGTAAATTTCAAGGAGTTTCTTTTAAGCTTGCTGATATGTCAATGGAGCTTCATGCTGCAGAACTATTAACTTTAAAAGCTGCATGGAAGGATACGCAAGGAGAAATCACTAATAGTGATGCTGCAATGGCAAAACTGAAAGCTACAGAGACTCTTGCAATGATTTCTGATGAAGCCATACAAATACTTGGAGGTATGGGTCTGATGGAAGAGCTCCCGTTAGAAAGAATATGGCGAGACCATCGAGTTGAGCGAATTTGGGATGGTACGAGTGAAATTCAAAGACACATCATCTCAAGGTCACTACTAAGACCATTTGAGTAGTCCTTTATGAGTAGAACCAATTTGAGTCGGCTAATATCACCAAAATCAATAGCTGTGATTGGAAATCGTGGTGCAAATTTTGCGATTAGAGAAAGTAAAAAATTAGGCTATAACCAGAAAATTTGGGCAATCCATCCAACTCTAGATTTTCTTGAGGGAATTAAGTGTTACAAAGATATTAAAGATCTTCCTGAGGCTCCAGATGCTACGTTTATAGCAGTTAATGCAGAGTCTGCTATAGATATCGTTGCTGATTTAAAGTCGATTGGAGGTGGTGGAGCAGTTTTGTACGCTTCTGGTTTTGGAGAGCTTGGAGAAAAAGGAATAAAACGAAATCAGAGGCTGGTAGAGGCTGCTGATGGCATGCCATTAATTGGACCGAACTGTTATGGCTTTATCAATAGTCTTGATGGAGTTGCTTTGTGGCCTGATGTTCATGGTTGTGAGCCAGTTTCGAGTGGGGTTGCAATTATTACACAGAGTGGCAATATAGGTCTAAACATTACAATGCAATCAATCGGGCTATCAATTGCCTACATGTTTACTCTTGGCAATCAAACAAATACTAATATTGCAGATATTATTCATGCGATGCTCGATGACAATAGAGTCAGTGCAATAGGCCTTCATATCGAAGGAATTTCTGATATCAAATCGTTTGATGTTGCTGCTCGAAGAGCCCTTGATAAAAAAATTCCAATTGTTGCAATTAAGTCAGGACGCACTGATGTTTCTGCAAAGATTGCACTGAGTCACACCAGCTCAATGACAGGCTTGGACCAACTTTTTAATGTATTTTTTGAGCGACTAGGGATTGCTAGAGTGGATAATGTTCCAGAGTTCCTAGAAACTTTAAAATTGCTAAGTATTTTAGGAACCATTAACCATAACGGTGTTGCATCTATGAGCTGCTCTGGTGGAGAGGCAGGAATGATGGCCGATTTGATTGATGGACTGGATATCAACTTTCCTAGCCTTGACGATCGTCATAAAGATAGAGTTAAACTAGCACTTAATGATTTTGTCGAGGTTGATAATCCACTTGATTACCATACCTTTATTTGGGGTGACCGAAAAAGAACTTCAGAATGCTTTAAGCAGATGATTAGTGGCAATTTTGCTGCAACAATGTTGTTGTTGGACTGGCCAAGAACGCAAGAATCAGAACAAAAAGATTGGGACTTAACTTTATTGGCTCTCTCTGATGCGATTTCTGGGACACGTGAGAAGACTATAGTATTAGCTTCAATTGCAGATTGTATGCCTAAAAGAATTATTAAGGAATGCCAAAAATATGGTATCGCGCCTATGATAGGGCTGGATATTTGCTTAAAGGCTCTTAATCACTCTTATAGAATTGGACTCGCTTTTCAGAAGAGCTCATTGCAATCGATAGAGATATTACGCTCATTATCTCACTCTTCTAAAATTTCAACTCTAACAGAATTTGAAGGCAAGAAATTGTTGAAAAAATATGGAATTCCTGTGCCAGATGGAAAAATTATTACTAGCACCTCTGAGGCTTTAATGGCCGCTGATAAAATACATTACCCTATAACACTTAAGGTTTCAGACGTTGAATTGGCACATAAAACAGAGCTAGGTGCTGTTATGCTAAATATAAATGATCCTTTAGCACTAGAGAAGGCTTGCCAGGATTTATTTAAGATTGGTTCATCCCTTCTTATTGAAAAAATGGTGCAAGATTCAGTTGCTGAATTGATTGTTGGTGTTGGCCTTGATCCAATTTTTGGAAAATATATTATTATTGGAAGTGGTGGAATTTTGGTGGAGCTTTTCAAAGAAAGTATTCCACTTCTATTTCCAGTTAATAGAGAGGATGTTTCTCTAGCCTTATCAAAATTAAAAGTTTTTCCTTTAATTAACGGTTATAGAGGTAATCCACAAGGAGACGTTGAGATGATTATTGATTGCGTAATGGCTACTGTCAAACTAGTCAGTGAAAATGATATTGATGAATTGGATATTAATCCATTATTAGTATTGAGGAGAGGGAGTGGAGTAATTGCTGTCGATACACTTATTAAGTTAAACTTAGGCTAATTAGGCTTTTAATTGGGAACTTTATGAACAATAGTGTTAATTGCAAAATTTATGATGACGTAATGTTGATTACTTTGGACCGACCAAAAGCTAATGCAATTGATGCTAAAACAAGTCATGCATTAGGTGATGCATTTATTAGTTTTAGAGATAATAATAAATTACGAGTAGCTGTTATTACAGGCGCAGGTGATCGTTTTTTTTGTGGTGGCTGGGATTTAAAAGCCGCATCTGAGGGAGAGGCAATTGATGCAGATTTTGGGCCGGGTGGTTTTGCTGGGTTAACAGAGCTGTGGGATCTTGATAAACCTGTCATTGCCGCAGTTAATGGACTAGCAGTTGGAGGAGGCTTTGAGTTAGCTTTAGCAGCTGACCTTATAATTGCAGCAGATAGTGCAGAGTTTTTTGTTCCTGAAGCTACTCTAGGCATTATTCCTGATAGTGGAGGCGTCTTAAGATTGCCGCAACGATTGCCATCTACGGTAGCAATGGACATGCTCATGACAGGTCGAAGAATGGCAGTAGATGAAGCAAAACACTTTGGCCTAGTTAATCGAAGCTGCCCGTTAAAAGAATTAGAAAATTCAGCAATAGAGTGGGCACATCAAATTGCTGAGTCTGCACCACTTTCTCTAGCAGCCATAAAATCTGTTGTAAGAAAAACAGATCAAATGGATTTGGAAGGTGCTTATAAAGTTATGCGATCTGGAGAAATTGAGGCTTATCAGAAGATGTTGAATTCTGAAGATGCAAAAGAAGGTCCCAAAGCTTTTTCTGAAAAGAGATCTCCAGTCTGGAAAGGGAAATAATCGCTAACAATACTGCTGGTTTTAAACAAACTAGAAATGGGTATAATTCAGTTAATGAATTATGTTGGGACTTAGTTTCAATGAAAAGATTTTTTTTAACATCGGTTACAATTGCTTTAGCTATTTTTTCGCTAAGCTCAAATGCTAATAGTGAAGGCGAAGCAATGTATAGTGCTTTGGGCTGCGTAAGTTGTCATGGCCAGAATGGACATTCGACAGATGAAAATGCACCTTCTTTAGCTGGAAAAGATGCTGATTGGATTGTTCAGCAATTAGAATATTTTCAGTCAGGTGAGCGTCAGAATTCATACATGAATGCAATGGCTCCAATGGCTGAAGGGTTTGAACGCTCGATTGCTGAATACCTTTCTATTCAAAATTCTAAATACTAATATTAGTCCATAAAACTGTCCTAATTGAAGTTTACGATGCCGTTATTTTTCACGTATAATTTCCTTGAATTTTTTGGAGATTAAGAATGAAAAAGACCATTATTGCTTTAGCTTATATATTAATTGCTTCTTTTAGTAGCCCTATTATTGCTGCTGGCGATGCCGAGGCAGGTCAGGTAAAGACTACAACATGTATGGGTTGCCATGGTCTTGCAGGAAACAGCACTATCCCTTCTTTTCCTAAGTTAGCTGGACAAGGTGAAGCTTATCTTATTAAACAATTACAGCACTTTAAGTCAGGAGAAAGAAAGAATGCAATGATGGCTGGTGTTGCTGGAATGCTCTCTGAGCAAGACATGATGGACATTGCAGCTTACTATTCAATCCAAACTATAAGTGAAAACAGCGCGAATGCAGATGCTGAAACTCTCGAGCTTGGACGCAAGATTTATGTTGGTGGGAAAATGGATACTCAAACGACAGCTTGTATTGCTTGTCATGGAGCTAAAGGTTTAGGTATTCCAACTGCAGGTTTCCCTGCAATCAGTGCTCAGCATGCAGAATATACAGCGTCTCAGTTAAAAGCGTTTCGTCAATATTCCATAAATGAACAAACAGGCTCTACAGATATTTCTAGAGCAAATGAGATGATGGTGAATGTTGCTAAAGGTTTAACGACAGTTGAAATTGAAGCTCTATCAGAATATATAGCTGGGCTTCACTAAACTAGAGAAAGCTAAAGCTTAATCCATTCTCTCAGTGTTGCCGTCAACTGTCATTATTTGACCAGAAATCTTACTTGCTTCATTTGATATTAAGAAGCTCGCCATGTTTGCTATATCCTCTTTGTCAACAAAAGTCTTAAGCGAGACCATTGCTTCAAAATCTTCCTTTACTTCTTTTTCAGAAGAGCCTATTGATTTAGCTTTTGCCTCAATAACACGATTAATTCTATCGCCTGATACTGACCCTGGGCAAATCGCATTTACTCTAATATCAAATTCACCGAGCTCCATGGCGAGTGACTTTGTAATTCCAATGATGGCCCATTTACTTGCTGCATAAGGCGTTCTTAATGGAAATCCAAACAGTCCAGCTGTTGAAGATAGATTGATAATTGAGCCCCCCTTATTCTTCTTTAAAAGCGGTATTGCAAACTTAGTGAAGTAGAAGTGACTATTTAAATTTATATCAATCGTTTGCCTCCAATCCTCAATGGTTAAATCTTCCATTGGTCCAGTAGGGCCAGCAACACCAACATTATTTATGAGGACATCAATACTTGTAATTTTTTGAGAAAGGGCTTTAAAGTATGACTTAACTGACTCTGGATTCCCAACATCTACATTATCAATAAATACTCTTTTATTGAAAAGCGGATGCTTATGAACTTCATCAATTTTTTGCTGATTAATGTCAGATAAGTAAACTGTGTGGCCTTGATCTATCAAAACAGTAGCCATGCACCAGCCAAGTCCATCAGCTGAGGCTGAAATGATTATATTTTTACTAGCAAAATTACCCTGAGACATTACTTTGTTTTTGTTAAGGCTTCAGAGAGTTCATCAGATGAGATGTATCCAGTTGTGCTTCCATTTTTATCAATAACTTCAATAGTTGATCTATCTTTCAAAACCTTAGGGATTAGCTCTTCAATAAAGGTATCTTCATCATACTTGTATGTTGATGATGGGTTAATGCCGGAGGTATCAAATTTATCAATTTTTGTCATTACTGTCTTCGCTCTTAAAACTTTTGAGCGATTAACGTCTTTAACAAAAGCTTTAACGTAATCATCTGCTGGATTAAGGATAATATCTTCTGGGCGACCAACTTGAACCAAGCGTCCACCATTTAGGATTCCTATATGATCACCGAGTTTAAGGGATTCATCGAGGTCATGAGTAATAAAGACAATCGTTTTTTTAAGTTTCGATTGAAGATCAACTAGTTGGGTTTGCATTTCACTTCTAATCAAAGGGTCTAAAGCGCTAAACGCTTCATCCATTAGAAGGATTTGTGGGTCAGTTGCAAGAGCCCTTGCAAGTCCAACTCTTTGCTGCATTCCGCCAGATAGTTGAGCTGGGTATTGGTTTTCAAATCCTTGGAGCCCTACAGCATCAATTTGACCTTGGGCAATTTCTTTTCTCTTATCTTCAGGGACCTCCTGAATTTCAAGTCCATAAGCCACATTTTCAATAATTGTCTTGTGAGGGAATAATCCAAAGCGCTGAAAAACCATACTCATAGTTTTTTTTCTAAACTCTAAAATTTCTTTCTCATCTAAACTTAATACGTCGACATCATTTACAAGAACTTGTCCTGCAGTAGGATCAATTAATCTATTAATGTGCCTAATCAAAGTTGACTTGCCAGAGCCAGATAGGCCCATGCAAACAAAAATTTCACCTTCTTCGATAGATAATGAAACGTTATCTAAGCCAACAGTATGTCCAGTCTCTTCTAGAACTTGTTCTTTATCTGCTCCATTTTGGACCATTGATAAAACCTGGTCAGGCTGGGGACCAAATATTTTATAAATATTTTTAATTTCGATTTTTGACATAATAGGGGTTTATTCTGGTGGTTTATTTCTATCTTGTATTCTTTTACCATAAGCCTGCGTAATTCTATCTAACACAATTGCTAATAGAACAATTGCAAGACCGGCTTCAGTTGCTTTTCCAACGTTTAGCTGTTGAAGTCCAAGTAAAACTTCATCGCCAAGGCCTCGAGTTCCAATCATTGAGGCAATGACAACCATAGCTAGTGCCATCATTGTGCACTGGTTGATTCCTTGCATAATATTCGGTAGGGCAAGAGGTAACTGAACCCCAAGTAATTTTTGTTTCGGGCTAGCCCCAAATGCTTCAGCTGCTTCAATAACTTCGGTATCAACTAGTGTAATTCCAAGATCAGTCAATCGGACTAATGGGGGAACCGCATAAATAACGGTTGCAATAATTGCTGGAACAGCACCCAATCCAAACAGCATAATTCCTGGAATCAGGTAACAGAAGCTTGGGATTGTTTGCATTAAATCAAGAACTGGCAGTATTGCATTTCGAACTTTATTATTTCGAGACATTGCAATACCCAATGGAATACCAATAATAATACAAATAATAATTCCAATTATCATAATAGAGGTTGTTTCTATGGCTTTATCCCAAAACTTTGGATGCAGGAAGCCTATAAAAAATGTACAGAACCCAACAAAAACGGTGGTTCCTATTTTTCTGCCACTAGAAAAGAAGACAACTGCAACAACGAGTGCAATGACTACTGGCCAAGGTAAAACGATTAAGAACTTCTTAAGAGATAGGATTGCACCAAGAAGAAAATCATTGATTACTTCGAAGTAAATTCCATATTTTTCATTAAAGACTTTAAAGCCATCATTAATCCATTTCATTAGAGGAATATCTAACCATTTAGGCCAGTCATAGAGCCAACTTAAATCAGTAAAAAGCTCCATAACACTATCGGGCTTTCTTTTCGATGAGCTGTAACTTACGACTAAAAGCCATACAAAGAATATTGGGAATGTAAAGTATGTGAGAATTTTTCTTATCATAATGATTTTGATGAAAAAAAGAGCCCACAAGTGAGCTCTTTTTTATATTAAGATTAACTTATAGAGCTCCAGATACTTTAGCAGCAACGTCTGCTGGTACCCAAGATTTCCATGAATCATCATTCGCTAAGTACTCCATTGCAGTTAGCTCCATATCACCATCTGACTCATCTTCATAGAATGCAAGCAGTCTATTTACTTGCGCAGTTGGTATGCTATAAGCCTCTAAAAATGCAGTCTCTGCAGGGTGTGAATCCGCCCATGAACTAAGAACTGACTTGTCTAGTGACATGTCTCTGTACTCAACTCCACAAGTAGGTACCCATGCATCCTCACCATTGGCTTTGATGTCTTCAACAACAACTTGCATAGATGCCCAGCACTCAGCATTAAATGGAGGTTCTGCTAGTCTAACAAGATCAACCTTACCCATTAGACCAGTTGGCGCCCAATAGTAAGTAAAGATTGGTTGCTTTTTGGCAAACGCACCTGCGATTGCTGCATCAAGCGCACCACCTGAACCTGGATCAAAGTTAGTATAGTATTTATCTAGTCCATAAGCTTTTTGTTTAACAAGGTTAATTGTGTAGCAAGTCCAGCCACCAATACAGCTTGTCATTCTTCCCATTGATGGGTTCTCAGGATCACTAAATAACGCAGCAATTTCTGGCCTATTCATATCTAGAACATTTGTAAGATTGTACTTATCAGCAGTTGCTCTATCAACATAGAATGCTTGCTGAGAGTCAGGAGTATTTACTCCTAAGTTTCTCACAGTTCCATCTGCTTCATGACCATCAAAAGTATCTTTAATGTTGTCATACCAAAGCTCAGTAACTACATCAAGCTGTCCATCATAGTGCGCAGCCATAATAGGTGTTGTACTTCCTTTAGTTATACTAACTTCACACCCATAACCATGCTCCAAGATGAAGCCAGCAATAGCAGTATGAATATTAGCACTACTCCAGTCAAAATCAGCTAGTCTTGCCTTACCGCAGTCAGCACTAACAACTCCTGGCATTAGAGCAACTGAAATAGCCGAGATAGCTAATAGTTTATTTATTAGTTTCATTTTTTCTCCTTAGGTTTTAAAACAAAATCCTTATTAAATATAAGGATTGATTTTTAGTATATATAAAATTTCAGTGCAAGTTGAATTATATTCGATGATTACAATCACATATTAATTGGAAATATTAAATTAATAAAACTATTCCTGCTATAAAAATTAATCCTAGAATTGTTTTTTGAAACACCTCGCCATCAATAACATGATAGATTTTCATGCCAAGAAAAGAGCCAATAATTAAAGCTGGAATAGTCAAAAGAAGGTCATAAAATATTTGCAATGTAAATAGACCAGCGACAGCAAAACTTATAACTGCCATAATGCTTGTTATAAAAATAAAAGGTTCATAAGTTCCTCGCTGAGTATTTTTTGGTAATTTCTGCAGACTAACCCAAATTGTAGGAAATATTCCTCCAAGCGCTGCAAAGCCACCCATAAATCCACTTATCAATCCTATAAAACGATCAATTAATTTATTGTTGTTAACATTAACGGATAGGTTATTATTTTTAAATATTAATATTGCATAGAAAACTAAAAAAATGCCAATAGATATTTTAAATAATCTTGGGTCAGTAGTTTTTAGAAGAAGCATACCAAGGGGTATACCAATTAAACCAGAAATAACAAATGGTCTCAGTTTTGAAAAATCAAGAGTTTTTCTTAATTTAAATAATGGCCAACCCGATATCAATAAGCAAGTAATTATATTTAATGGAATTGCAATAGCAGGTTCCATTATGTGAAGCCAAAATGCATTAAGAACAAGACCACTTCCAAAGCCACTAGCACCCTGGACAAATGCTGCAGTAAATGCTCCTGAAATTAAAATTAATAAATATATTGATGGGTCAGAAATGATCATTAAAGAATTGCCAAAATAATGCATATGAGTATATAGATTATTTTGTTATTTGTATTTGATTTCAATATAATGACGATGTTAGGTATTTTAAATTTTGATTATCAAATGGTCCTATTACTTCTAATTTATGTCTAATTATGACTACATAATTGTAGGGGCTGGCTCCGCTGGCTGTGTCCTTGCAAATAGGCTCAGTAAAAACTCATCTAATAACGTTTTGCTAATAGAGGCCGGTGGCTCAGATCGTCGATTCTTTATCCAAATGCCAATTGGTTATGGGGTGACTTACCATCAAAAAGCTGTTAATTGGATGTATATGACAAAGCCAAGTCCAGAAGCTGATAATAAGCCAAGTTATTGGCCAAGAGGAAAGGTTTTGGGTGGATCTAGCTCAATTAATGCAATGGTTTATGTGAGAGGAAATCATAAAGATTTTGACCAGTGGTCTGAGATGGGGAATACAGGCTGGTCATATAATGATGTTCTGCCCTACTTCAAGAAAATGGAATCTTGGCAAAATGGTGCTGATAGTTTTAGAGGCGGTGATGGACCATTAAATGTCTCGGAGGTGTCTGACCAGTTACACCCATTATGTAAGAATTTTTTATCTGCAGCTCAAGAGATTGGTATTAATCTTAATAGAGATATGAATGGAAAAAATCAGGAAGGAGTTGGCAACTTTCAAATCACAACTCATAAGGGTCAGCGAATGTCTACCTCAAGAGCTTACTTGTGGCCAATAAAGAGTCGTACTAATCTTACTATTATTAAAAATGCTTTAGTTTCAAGAGTATTAATTAAAGATAAAAAGGCTTATGGAGTTGAGTATATTAAATCAGGTAAGATTCATCAAGTGATGGCTTCATGTGAAGTTATATTAAGCGCAGGATCAATCAATTCACCTCAGCTTCTTCAGCTTTCAGGAGTTGGTCCAAAAGATGTTTTAGATAAAGCTGCAGTTTCTTTAATTCATGATAGTCCAGCTGTTGGAGAAAACCTACAAGACCATTTGGGTGTTAGTTATTTTTATAAAAGCAAAGTGCCAACCCTAAATGATCAGTTAAGGCCATTTCTAGGAAAGATATATCAAGGTCTGAGATATATTATTACAAGAAGAGGGCCACTGAGTTTAAGTGTCAATCAATCAGGAGGATTCATTAAGACACGTGATGGTCTTGAGAAGCCCAATATCCAGCTTTATTTTTCGCCCGTCAGTTACTCTCTGGAATCTCCTGAAAAAAGGGCAATGCTGAGCCCAGATCCCTTTTCAGCAATGTTATTTGGAATTTCAAGTTGTAGCCCTCTTTCAAGGGGAAGAGTTCATATTGAAAGTAATAACCCATTAAAACCTCCAATCATTGAACCTAACTACCTTTCTCATAAAGATGACATCAGAGATTTATTAGAGGGGGTTAAGGTCCTTAGGAAGTTGGCTAAAACTGATAGTTTTAGAGAAGTTATTGGAGAAGAGTTTCGTCCTGGGCAGGAATGTCAGACTGATGAGCAAATGATCCAGCATATTAAAGATACTGTTTGGACTGTTTTTCATCCTTGTGGTACTTGCCAAATGGGCCCTAATCCACTGAAAAATGTTGTTGATAGCAATCTGAGGGTTCATGGCATCAAAAATCTGAGAGTAGCAGATGCCTCAATATTTCCTCAAATAGTTTGTGGTAATATTAACGCCGCAACAATCATGGTTGGTGAAAAGGCATCAGATTTAATATTAGAAAGTGCAGAAAATAATTAAATTTATTAAAGAATCCTTATGAAGATAATTAGTATTGAAACTTTTACGAATGAATACGTCGGTTTAGTTCGCATAAGAACTGATGAGGGCGATGAAGGGTGGGGTCAAACCTCTACCTATAATGCTGATATTAGTTCTCAGGTAGTTCATAGACAGGTTGCTCCTCATATTTTAGGACTCAGTGGATTTAATATTAAAGATATAAATAGAGAGGTCTTAGAGAGAGAGCATAAGTTTCCTGGTACATACCTTTATAGAGCTTTAAGTGGAATTGATACTGCTCTTTGGGATATTAAAGCTAAGCGTTCGAACAAGAGTGTTTGCCAGCTTTTGGGCGGTGAAAAACAATCTATTCCAGTTTATGCTTCAAGTATGCAGAGAGAGATTAGTCCAGAAGCCGAGGCCGAAAGATTTCTTGCGCTTAAGGAGGCAAATGGTTATTTCGCATTTAAATTTCGGATTGGAAAAGAGTGTGGCCATGATTTTGATCAATGGCCTGGGCGAACTGAGGCAATTATAAAAGAAGTGAGAAAAGTTCTAGGAGATGATGTTGCTTTGCTTGTTGATGCAAATAGTGCTTTTAGCCCCAAAAAGGCAATTGAAGTTGGACACATGCTCCAAGATTATGGCGTAAGTCATTTTGAAGAACCTTGCCCATACTGGAAGCCAGATTGGACTCGGGAAGTTAAAAATGCACTAGATATTGATATCAGTGGCGGCGAGCAAGACAATGATATGAGAGTTTGGAGTCATATGATTGATACTAAGGTTGTTGATATTGTCCAGCCTGATATATGCTACATGGGAGGCGTTACTAGGACACTAGAAGTTGTAAAGATGGCAGAGAAGGCAAATCTTCCTGTAACTCTACATTCAGCAAACCTTTCTCTAGTGACACTTTTTTCGGCCCATATTATGGGCTCTATTAAAAATCCAGGAAAATATTTGGAGTTTTCAATAGAAGGCCCTGATTACTACCCATGGCAAGATAATATTTTTTACCCAAACTATAAAATTATTGATGGGTGTCTTGAGATGATCCACAAGCCTGGTTGGGGGGTTGAAATAAATCAAGAATGGCTGTCTTTATCAGATTACAAAGTAAGCTATACAGGGTCTCGCTTTTAGTGCAATTTTTTGGGTAAGAAAATCCTGTATAATTTCTTTTTTTTTAATAAGTTACGGATTTATAACTAGATGAAGACCTCACTCACTAAACTTAAGGGATTAAAAAGATCCCTTGTGGTTGAATTACCTGTAGACACTTTCAATCAAAAAACAGAAAGAATTATCAAGAGCCTTGCCTCAAAAGTTCGTATTGATGGCTTTAGGAAAGGAAAAATTCCAGCTTCAATTTTGCGCCAACGCGTTGGCGGTAGTGCTAAATCCGATGCTGCTAATGAAATTGTTACTGAGACTTTGGCGGATGCCCTTAAAGATGCAGATGTTTCTCCAGCTGCTCAGCCGTCATTGGTGAATGTAGATACTGAGAATTCAGACAGTTTTATTTATACAATAGAGTTTGAAGTGTTTCCAGAGATCAAAGTGGGCTCTTTAAAAAGCTTAACTATGGATCAGATTAATTCAAAAGTTACTGAAGAAGATGAGGAACGAGCTCTTCAAGATCTACAAGATAGGTCAACTGAATATAAGACTGTCAAGAGAAAATCTAAAGAAGGGGATCGTTTAATTATAGATTTTGAAGGCTTGCTAGATGGAGAGTCATTTGAAGGCGGAGCTGCTGAGGGTTTTGAAATTGTTTTAGGCAAAGGTACGATGATTGAAGGTTTTGAAAAAGGTCTTATAGATATCGCACCTGAAAAAACAGTTGAAGTAGCTGCAACATTTCCGGAAGATTATCATGTAGAAAATCTGGCAGGAAGAGAGGCCATCTTTAAAGTTACTGTTAATGAAGTAGGCTCACCAACAGAAGTAAAGAGAGACGATGAATTTGCCAAAAAATTTGGTGAAAAAGATTTTGAAACTATGAAATCGAGAATGTCAAAGCAGATGCAAGTTGAATTAGAATCTCGATTAGTTCAGCAAAATAAAGACACTGCATTTTCAGTTCTTTTAGATGCAAATAATTTTGAGGTGCCTGAAGGCAGTGTTTCTGCTGAGTCGCTCAAGCTACAGCAAGATATGGAATCTAGAATGGAGCAGCAAGGTATGCCTTCTAAAGGTAAATTACCTGCAGAAATGTTTCAAGAGGAAGCAGCAAGAAGAGTTAAACTTGGTTTGTTAATTAATAAAATTGCAACAGATGGTGAAATAAAAGCTGAAAAAGAACAGGTTGATGCTAAACTTAATGAAATGGCACTCCAATATGGTGAAAGTGCTCAGCAAATGATTGATTGGTATAATACAGATCCTTCAAGACTTGCCAACATTGAATCAATTGTCGTTGAAGATATGGTTGCGAAACATGTTGCAGATCAAGCCAAAGTAACGATGACAGACAAGACCTTTTTAGAAATAATGAGCCCACAAAATTAATATGACAATTCAAAACTTAAATCAAATCCCAATGGTAATTGAGAGCTCTGGAAGAGGAGAGAGGGCTTATGATATTTATTCTAGGCTCCTCAAAGAGCGTGTTGTTTTTATGGTCGGCCCGGTTGAAGATTACACTGCAAATGTAGTAGTAGCTCAGTTGCTTTTTTTAGAATCTGAGAATCCAGATAAAGATATTCATTTGTATATAAATTCACCTGGCGGCTCAGTAACTGCAGGCCTTGCTATTTATGACACAATGCAATTCATTAAGCCAGATATTTCTACTCTTTGTATTGGACAGGCGGCAAGTATGGGTGCATTACTTCTTACAGCTGGTACTAAGGGGAAAAGGTTTGCGCTACCTCATGCTAGGATGATGATTCATCAGCCTCTTGGAGGATTTTCCGGTCAGGCAAGCGATATAGATATTCATGCACAAGAAATTCTTAAAGTTAGAGATAACTTAAACACCATACTTAAGAACCATACTGGTCAAAGTATGAAAAATATTCAGAAAGATACTGATAGAGATAATTTTATGTCAGCGAGCGAGTCTGCGAAATATGGGCTCATTGATAAAGTAATTAATAAGCGATAAATTTAAGTTTGTCTATGGACCAAAATACTGAAGACCTTAGCTGTTCATTCTGCTCAAAACACAAAGATGAAGTAGTTCGCCTAATTGCAGGCCCGGGAGTTTATATTTGTGATGAATGTATAGACTCCTGCTATAGTTTGATTCAAGAGCAAACTATTAAGGATAAAAAAGATCAACATCAGGACTGGAATAATACCCCAAAAGAATTGTATGCCTCTTTAGATGAATATGTGATTGGCCAGTCCCACGCAAAAAAAGTTCTTTCAGTGGCAGTTTATAATCACTACAAGCGACTAAAAACAAATTACATCTCAAATGATGTAGAGCTTGATAAATCAAATATTTTACTTATAGGCCCAACAGGAAGTGGCAAAACTCTTCTTGCGCAATCTCTGGCGCGTTTTCTGGACGTCCCTTTTGCTGTTGCTGATGCAACAACTTTAACAGAGGCTGGCTATGTTGGTGATGACGTAGAGAATGTAATTAAAAGCCTACTCTCAAAATGTGATTTTGATCCAGAAAGAGCAGAACAAGGCATTATTTTTATAGATGAAATCGATAAGATTTCACGCCGCTCTGACTCTCCCTCAATAACAAGAGATGTTTCTGGTGAAGGAGTTCAGCAAGCCATGCTTAAGTTGATTGAAGGCACTATTGCATCTGTTCCTCCTCAAGGAGGTAGAAAACATCCTAACCAAGAAACTATTGATGTCGACACTTCAAAAATATTGTTTATTTGTGGTGGTGCATTTGATGGGCTTGGGAAAGTTATTGATAGGCGCATTGAAAAGGCTACTGGTATTGGTTTTTCTGCTAACGTTAAGGAAGCAAGCGGTAAAAAAACATTAACTGAGCTTTATAAATTTTTAGAGCCAGATGATTTAATTAAATTTGGATTAATTCCTGAATTAGTTGGTCGTTTAGCTGTCCATACTTCTTTAGATGAGCTTGATGAAGAGGCATTGGTTCAAATTCTTACGAAGCCCAAAAATTCTGTAGTCAAGCAGTTTCAGCAATTTTTTGCTATTGAGGGTGTTAAGCTGACGATAAGAAAAAATGCTCTTTTAGCGATTGCTAAACTTGCGCTGAAAAGGAAAACTGGTGCGAGGGGTTTAAGAGCTATTTTAGAAGATTTACTACTGGAGACGATGTATGAAATACCTTCAACTCCAAGCGTTAAAGAGGTTGTTGTAGATAAAGAGGTTGTGGAAAGAAAAAAACAACCTATGATTGTTCATGTTTCTGATAAAAAACAAAGCAATATTCGTAAAGCAAGTTGATTAATTTCATTTTATATATACTGGTCTCTTAAGAATATCTATGGAGCTTTTTGATCGCCAAAAAGATGCAGTTGGCCAAGGTGAAAGAACTATATTGGTTCATATTGAGTTAACTTCAAATAGACAGGCATCAAGCAGTATTGGTGAATTTCAACAGTTGGCATTGTCCTCTGGTCTCACTATTATTGACACTATAACAGTTAAAAGAAGCATTACTAAAGCCCAGTTTTTTATTGGCACTGGGAAGGTTGATGAGCTATCAACAATTGTGTGTGACAATGAAATCGATTTAGTTATTTTTTCTCTACAGCTATCCCCCTCTCAAGAACGTAATTTAGAGAAAGCATTAAAGTGTCAAGTGATGGATCGAACTGGCTTAATATTAGATATCTTTGCATTAAGAGCAAGCTCCTTTGAGGGAAAGTTGCAAGTAGAGCTAGCACAGTTAAAGCATCTATCTACTAGACTTGTAAGAGGCTGGACTCACCTTGAAAGACAAAAAGGCGGTATTGGACTTCGTGGACCAGGTGAGACGCAGCTAGAAACTGATAAGCGATTAATTTCGGTACGTATAAAAAATATTAATAAGCGACTAGATAAGGTTCATAAGCAGCATGATTTGGGACGTAAATCCCGAATTAAGAATCAACTTCCTATGATTTCACTTGCAGGATATACCAATGCAGGAAAATCAACACTCTTTAACCTTCTAACTAAGGCCAAAGTTTATGCAGATGACAAGTTATTTGCTACACTAGACTCAACTATTCGACGTGTTATCTTACCAGCTTCTGGTGAGGCAGTTATAGCTGATACGGTTGGCTTTATTCAAGATCTACCACATGAGCTGGTTGAGGCCTTTAAGTCGACTCTTGAAGAAACACGACAAGCTAACGTCCTACTTCATGTGGTCGATGCGTCAGATCCGAATAACAGGGATAAAATTGAGCAGGTAGAGGATATTATTGAGCAAATAGAGGCACAAGATATTCCAAAAATTATTGTAATGAATAAGATTGATGGAATTGCTGATTTTAAACCTCGCCTTGATAAAGACCATGATGGTAATATTTATAGAGTTTGGATTTCAGCTCATACGGGAGAAGGAATAGATCTGCTTTATCAGGCACTTTCGCAGAGTTTAAGTGGAATGATGACTTTTGCAGGAATTAAGTTAGATGTTCAATCTGCTTTCATTAGAAGTGAAATTTATAAAGTTGGATTTATTCAAAAAGAAATAATGAATGAATTTGGGCAATGGCTACTTGAAATTAATGTCACTCGACACTATCTAGAAAGATTACTAGACAAGCAAGGCGTTTCATTATTATGGGAACAGAAATCACCACAGAGCCAAACGGCTTAAGCAAGCAATCAATTCCACTACTTCCTCTTAGAGATGTAGTAGTTTTCCCGCACACGGTAATTCCTTTATTTATAGGAAGAAAATCTTCAGTTAATGCAGTTACTCAGGCTATGGAGGCTGATAAGAATATTTTTTTAGTTACCCAGAAAGATGAAACTATTGAAGAGCCAAATAATGAGCAGCTTCACAAGGTTGGAACCCTCGCAACAATTCTTCAATTACTGAAACTTCCAGATGGAACTATTAAAGTTTTAGTCGAAGGTGTTAAAAGAGCAAAAATCGAAGAATTTGTTGATTTAGGTGAGCATACAGAAGTAATTTTAAGTGACTGTAGTTTGACTCATGATGATGACACTGAGATAAAGGCTATGATGCGTTTAGCCCTTGAAAACTTTGAAAAATATATCAAGCTCAGTAAAAAAATCCCTGAAGAAGTTTATAAAGTACTTAAAGAGATTACAGATATTGAGCGTTTCAGTGATGTCATTATTGCAAATCTTAATCTTAAAATTGAAGAAAAGCAGAACTTACTTGAGAGCAGTGAGGCAAGAGAAAGACTCGAGAAAATTCTATCAATCCTTGAAGGAGAGCTAGATGTTCTTGGCGCAGAGCAAAAAATTCAAAGTCGAGTGCGCAAACAGATGGAATCCAATCAAAGGGATTACTATTTGAATGAGCAAATGAAGTCCATTCAAAAAGAGCTTGGAACTGTCGATGATGAGAATGAGATTGAAGAATTACAAAACAGTATTAATAAGGCAAAAATGCCTAAAGAAGCTAAGAAGAAGGCTCAAGGAGAGCTTAATAAGCTTCAAAGAATGTCATCTCAATCATCAGATGCTTCAATCATTAGGACTTACATAGAAAATTTATGCTTAGTTCCCTGGAGTAAAAAAACGAAAACAAACCAAGATTTGGTAAAAGCTCAAAGAATTCTGGATGAAGATCACTATGGTTTGGATAAAGTTAAAGAGAGAATCATGGAGCACTTAGCAGTCCAAAGTCGAGTCACCCATAATAAAGCGAATATATTATGTTTGGTCGGACCACCAGGAGTTGGAAAAACTTCTCTTGGAGAGTCAATTGCAAAATCAGTCAATCGTAAATATGTTCGTATGGCTCTTGGAGGAGTTCGAGACGAAGCTGAAATTCGAGGCCATAGAAGAACTTATATTGGGGCAATGCCTGGTTCAATTGTCCAAAAAATGCAAAAAGTTAATGTAAAAAATCCATTATTTCTATTAGATGAGATTGATAAGATGGCATCTGATTTTAGAGGAGATCCTGGCTCTGCAATGCTAGAAGTTTTAGATCCAGAACAAAATCATACTTTTAATGATCATTACCTAGAAGTTGATTATGATCTTTCCCAGGTCATGTTTGTTGCTACTGCAAACTCTTTAAATCTTCCTGAAGCATTAATAGATCGCATGGAAATTATTCACTTGTCTGGATATACTGAAGATGAGAAGCTTGAAATTGCTAAGCGCCATCTAATTTCTAAACAAATGAAAAATAATGGTGTTAAAAGCTCTGAAATTATTTTTAAAGACTCCGCAATAATGGATATTATTCGTTATTACACAAGAGAGGCAGGAGTTCGAAGCCTCGACCGTGAAATCGGAAGTATTTGTAGAAAGGTTATTAAAGATATCACTCTAAAAAAACGAAAAGCTAGAGCAATCATCAATTCAAAAAGCCTTCCAAAATATTTGGGTATGAAGAAATATCGCTTCGGTCTTGCTGAAGAGCATAACCAAATTGGTGAAGTGACTGGACTGGCATGGACATCTGTTGGTGGAGACTTGCTTACAATTGAAGCTTCTTCATACAAAGGTAAAGGAAAGCTCAATTACACAGGCCAGCTTGGTGATGTCATGAAGGAATCCATTCAGGCGGCAATGTCTGTAACAAGATTGCGAGCTGAATCACTTGGCATAGCGGATGACTTTCATGAAAAACTTGATATTCATATTCATGTGCCTGATGGGTCAACTCCTAAGGATGGTCCAAGTGCTGGAGCTGCAATGTGCACCGCTCTTGTGTCGGTTTTAACAGGTCGAAAGGTAAAAGCTGCAGTGGCAATGACTGGAGAAATAACTCTAAGGGGTGAAATAACTCCAATTGGTGGGCTAAAAGAAAAATTACTTGCGGCGATGCGGGGCGGGATTCAGACTGTCATTATTCCTGAAGATAATGAGCGTGAGTTATCTGAAGTGCCCGAAAAAATTAAAAGTAAACTTGAGATTATTAAAGTTAAGTGGATTGATCAGGTTTTAGACATTGCACTTGAGGAAAATTAAAGGTAATTAACTTTGATAGCTTTTTTGTAAGTTTGGCGTAATAAAAGCCGTCATATACTTTCTTAGGAAGTTGTTGTTTTCCAATGAACCCATCTCCCCATGAAAGGGATATTTCTTCGTTGGTAGCATCTTTAAACCTTTCAAGAAAGCTAACAATTTGTCTCTCGTTTTCATCTGGAAGAACTGAGCAAGTAGCATATATAAGCTCCCCACCGGGCTTTAAGAGATGCCATAAATTATCAAGAATTAACGCTTGAATTTTAGTAATTTGATTGACATCTTTTAGTTTTCTTAATAGTTTAATATCTGGGTGTCTTCGAATGACTCCTGTTCCTGAACAGGGAGCATCAATTAAGATTTTATCAAACTGTTTTTGGTCCCACCAGTCTTGCCTTGTTGCATCCCCAACAATCATTTCAACATTCTTAGTTTTAAGGCGATCAATATTTTCTTTAACTTTTAGTAACCGTGTTTCATCACTATCTAGAGCAACTATATTTGCTTCAGGACATAGTTCAGCTATGTGAGTTGTTTTACCTCCAGGAGCACAACATGCATCAAGAATTAATTCCCCTTTTTTTGGTGAGACTAGATGAGCTGCAAGTTGAGCAGATACATCCTGCACGTAGCAAGACCCTTTTTCAAAATCTGGCAGGCTGCCTACTTTTACAGCACTCTCAAGAATAAGTGCTTGCGGGGCAATGTTTGATTTCTCAGAAAATATATCTTGTTTTTTTAATTTTTCTTGAAAAGCGCTTAGATCAATTGATGGGTGAACTCGAATTGACATTGGGGCTTTTTTATTATTCTCAAAAAATATTTCTTGGAAGTCTAACGGGTAATCTTTTTTTAATTTTTTTACAAGCCAGCTTGGATGAGAATGATGAGCTGTCTTCAAGATTGAGTCTTTATCTCGATCAATTCCTCTAAGTATTGCATTAACAAAACCTTTGGCCCAGGTTTTTCCAATTTTTTCTGCTATTTCAACAGTTTCATTGATTGCTGCATGACTCGAAATATCAGTGTAAAGAAGCTGATATGCTCCAAGAATCAATAAACTATGGATATCAAGGTTTTTCTTTTCTAACGGCTTCTTTATACGGGGCGTAATTATGTCATTAAGATGATGATAGAATCGGATTGAGCCATATACCAAGGATTTTGCAAAAGGAGATTCAGTACTTTCCGCTGGAAATAAGGCGTCCGATAAAGCTTGCTTCTCTAAAGCTACTAGGCAGATGGCTTTATGGGCTATAACCCTGGAGCTTTCGTTATTGAGCAATTGCTTGTAAGATACTATTTAAAAGTTGATTGGGCTCTTGGTAGCCAGGAATATTTGAGCCATTTTCAAGGAAGATTGAAGGCGTTCCATTAACTCCTAATTGCTTAGAGATTGCAAGTTGATCTTCAACAGGATTTATGCAATCAGGGCTATTAGGTAAATCACGATTAGTTTTATAGTTGTGCATTGCAATGGCTTTGTCTTCAGCACACCATATTTTTTCCATAGCGCTTTGTGCATTTGGGTGAAGTTGTTCAATTGGCGCAGCTAAGTATTTAATTGTGATACCTAGAGAATTCATACCTTGCATATTTGAGTGAAGCTTTGCACAATAAGGACAATCTACATCCGTAAAAACATGGAGAATGTATTGCTCATTTTCGGCCTTGAAAACTATTTTATTATTTTCATCAATACTATTTAAAATTTTAATTTTTTCTGAGTTTATTCTTTTAGTAGAAAGATTGGCCATTAACTTTATGTCGGTTACTGCACCTTGAATAACATAACGCCCATCAAGCGAAATATACAAAACCTCAATCTGAGGGTTGGTAAGAACTACCTCGTAAAATCCTTCCAATTCTGAGCTGCTTATATTCTCAGTTTTAATAGTTGGGAAGAATGGCTTTAAATTATCAAAAACCTTGTCAATATTTGCAGTTACGGAGTTAGTAATTATGATTAAAGATAAAAGAAGAAGCTTTTTCATATTAAAAATTCAAGATTAAAGAAGTAAATTTTACAGTTTTTTGGTAGAATACCGAGATTATAATTTTCGGAAAAAGTCATGGAATTTTTTGTTACTCATCAAGCAGCGGATCATTACAGTGGTGACTGCTCAGTCGCTTTTGTTTTTAAAGATACAACTAATGAAAATAGAATTCTTCAAGGGCTTCTTGAGCTCCATCGTTTTGAAGCAAATCTAGGCGAAACCCTAATGCTTGGTAAGGTCGAGGGCTATAAATCAAAAAGGGTATTAGCAATTGGCTTAGGAGAGTCGCCATTAACTCAAAAAAAATATATTAAGGTGCTTAAGTCGCTTTCTTCAGCTATGGATGATACAAAAGTAAAAAATGTTGTAATACCTAGCCTTGAAGTAGAGGGACGTGACGATTCTTGGTTACAAATTACAACGGCTCGAGTGTTAAAAAATGAAAGTTATCAGATAAAAAAAGTTGGCTTAGAAGTGGAAAAGAAAGCTACCGTTCTTGAGGCGGTAAATATTTATTCTGAAAATAATGGTATTACAGAAATTAGTAAAGGAGTTGCAATTGCAAATGGAATGGCTCTGGCACGAGAGTTAGGTGACTTGCCGCCTAATATATGCACACCAACTTACATTGCTGAAATAGCTCAATTATTAGCATCAACCTACAAACTGAAATGTGAGGTTTTAGAGGAGTCAGATATGGAGGCCTTGGGGATGAATTCATTGCTCTCAGTTTCTCTTGGATCCTCTCAACCTGCAAAGCTAATTAGTTTAAATTACTCTAATGGTGGGAAAGAAGACCCGATTGTTCTAGTTGGAAAAGGGGTAACTTTTGATAGTGGAGGTATTTCGTTAAAGCCAGGATCAGGTATGGATGAGATGAAGTATGACATGTGTGGCGCTGCATCCGTTCTTGGAACAATGAGCGCGGTAGCAGAGATGGGCATTAAAGTTAACTTAACAGTTGTAGTGCCTACTGTTGAAAATATGCCTGCTCACAACGCCTCTAGACCAGGTGATGTGGTAAAAAGCATGTCTGGCCAAACCATAGAGATTCTAAATACAGACGCAGAGGGCCGGTTGATTCTTTGTGATGCCCTAACTTACTGTGAAAAATTTAATCCTAAGGTTGTGATTGATGTTGCGACTCTTACTGGTGCTGTAATTGTTGCATTAGGTAAACATCACTCTGGCGTTATGTCTAATGACCAAAATCTTGCTGATAGCCTTAAAGCTTCAGGTATTTCATCAATGGATACAGTTTGGCAGCTCCCTCTTGATGATGAGTATGACGAATTACTTAAGTCTAATTTTGCAGATATGGCAAATATTGGTGGGAGAGAAGCGGGTACTGTAACTGCTGCGTGTTTTCTAGCGCGTTATACTAAGAATTACTCTTGGGCTCATATTGATATTGCAGGAACTGCTTGGCTTGGAGGTTCAAAAAAAGGCGCAACAGGAAGGCCAGTTCCTCTATTAACTCAGTATGTCATGGACCAAGTTTAGGAGTACATTATGTCAACATTTAAAAATGTAGAAATTAGTAAAGAGGCTAATATTTATTTTGATGGCAAGGTTACAAGTAGAAAGGTTAAATTTAGAGATGGAGTAGTTAAAACTCTTGGAATTATGATGCCAGGCTCCTTTGAATTTGGCACTGAGCAGAATGAATTAATGGAAATCACGGCTGGTGAAATGAATGTATTGTTAGCTGGAAAAACTGAATGGCAAACGATTCAAGGCGGTGAATCGTTTGAGGTTCCTGCATATAGTTCTTTTAAGTTGGAAGTAAAATCTGTAGTAGATTATTGCTGCTCTTACTCATAAACAAGGCTATTTTTGATTCTTTTCTTTATAGAGCTTTGTTTGGTTGACTCACATTCTCTCAATTAAGGTAGCTATAAGGTTTACTTTTCTTTCGCTATAATTTATTCTTACAAAAAGACAAAATCATGATATGAATCCAGTTGTATTGATTAATGGGGTGGAGCAGGAAAAGATTTCAGTTTTTAACCGAAATATGCAGTATGGTGACGGTTTATTTGAAACTTGTGTTGCTAGGGATAATCAAATTTTATTTTGGCCACGTCATTATTCTCGCTTAGAAATAGGCTGCGTAAAACTCAACATTAATAAGATAGATGAGGGGCTATGGCTGAGCGATATAAAGAAGGCATTTGAATTATCTTCGAAGAAAAATTGCATTGTTAAGTTGATCTTGTCACGTGGTGATTCTCTTAGAGGGTATGGCTATAAAGATGACATTGAGCCTGTAAGAGTTGTTATTGTCTCTGAAATGTATCAACCCTTATTTAATAAAGAATTTTCTCTTGAATATGCAAAAAGTGGTTTTCATTCAAATCCACAATTAGCTGGCATAAAGCATTGCAATAGGCTTGAACAGATTTTAGCAAGGTCTAGCTTGTCAAGTAATGAGGCAATTATGCTGGATGAAAAAGAAAATATCATCTCGGTAACTCAAGGCAATATTTACTTTATATTTGGAAATAAGTTATTAACGCCTAAACTAGATCGCTGCGGTGTTGTGGGTAGCAGAAGATCGCTTATTCTTGAGCTTGCAATGTCACTTAAAATGGAAGCTTTAGAAAGTAATATTTCTATTAATCAAGCTCAAAAGGCCGACGAGGTATTTATTTCAAATAGCGTGATAGGTATTCAGCCTGTCCATTCAATTGAGATTCATAAGCTTGGTCAAAACCCACTAACAGAAAAGATTCAAAAAGCATTTTTATCTAAAACAAAAGAAATTAGTTCGTGGACATGTCCATAAGCGATAAGAATAAAAAGTTTTCAAAATTAGCAGCTTTATTTGTTCTGCTATTATTTGCAATCTGGTCCCTTTCTTCGAAAGATATGATGGTTACTGAAAGCCATATATTTGAGGTTAAAAAAGGATCTTCAATGGGCTCTATTGCCAAAGAACTGAGTAATAAGGGACTCATAAAGTCTGAGTTATTTTTTACATCATTCAGTAAATTTCTTAATGCTAATAAGAAATTAAAGTCAGGTTATTATGAGATAGTGCCAGGCACAAGTGTATGGACTTTTATAGATAAAATTTCAACAGGATCTGTTCTTTCAACTAAGGTAACCTTGATAGAAGGTAAGACTATTAAATTTTATTTCAATCAATTAACTAATGATCCTTCTATTAAGCCTAGTGGCTCTCTTAAAGAGGTAATGACATCAATTGGTATTAATGAGCCATATGATGGATGGTTTTTTCCTGAAACATATAGTTTTAATTATGGAGAGAGCCTTGAGAATGTATTGAAAAGGGCTCATCAAGAATTGATGAAAAATTTAATGGTATTGTGGGATCAAAGAGATAAAAGCTTGCCACTTAAGTCACCGTATGAAGCTATTATCCTAGCCTCTCTAATAGAAAATGAAACAGCACTAGATGAAGAAAAATCATTAATTGCAGGTGTATTTATACGAAGACTTAATGAAGGGATGCGGCTTCAAACTGACCCAACTGTTATTTATGCTTTAGGAGATGCTTACTCCCCTCCACTTAAGAAGAGTGATTTAAGGATAAACAGTTTATATAATACCTACCGCAATAAAGGGCTACCACCAGGAGCAATTTCTTCTGTAGGTTATCAGTCTCTGTTCGCCGCCCTTCATCCTTCAAGCAATACTGACTTATATTTTGTTTCAAAAAAAGATGGTAGCCATGCTTTTGCACCAAACTATGAGAAACATAAAGAAAATATCAAGAAATATTTAAATAATAACTAGTCTAAAATTGAAAGTTATGAATAAAGGAAAATTTATTACAATTGATGGTGTTGAAGGTTCTGGTAAAAGTACTCAAATTGATCTTATTTGTAGTTATTTGCAGCGAAAAAGTATAGATGTTGTAAGAACTCGTGAGCCAGGTGGTACTGATCTAGGTGAAAAAATTCGTTCCCTATTGCTTGATGTTGATAATAAAGAAATGCATAGTGATACAGAGTTATTGTTAATGTTTAGCTCTCGTAATGAGTTAATACAGAATAAAATTATCCCCGCTCTAAATAAGGGCTCTTGGGTTGTTAGTGATCGATTCACTGATGCTTCATTTGCTTATCAAGGCGGAGGTAGAATGCTTGACTTAAATCGTATTTCTAAGCTTGAAAGCTGGGTATTAGGTGAATTTCAACCAAATTTAACGTTGTTTCTTGATGTGAGTATTGATGTTGGAATGCAAAGAGTTGAAGCAAGAGCACCCAAAGATAGGATTGAGTTGGAGGAAAGAGCCTTTTTTGAGCGGGTGCGCTCAGTTTTTATTGATAGATCTAAATCCTATCCAGAGAGAATAAAATTAATTGATGCAAGCGGCTCAATAAGTGAAATTCATAACAACATAAAATTATTTTTAGACGTATTATGAATTTGCCTTGGCATAGTAGTGCTCATAAAAAGATAAATAAAATGATTGATCAGAATCATTTGCCGCATGCGCTTCTTATTACTGGAGTTCAAAAGATTGGTAAATTCGAATTTGCCCAAACCCTAATTCAAAAACTCCTATGCAAAGATTCATCCTGTGGGAGCTGTGCAGTCTGTTTATCTTTAACAAAAGATGAGCCAAATGCTAATTTAGAGCATAGTATATTAATACGACGATCGCATTATCCAAACTTAATTTATTGCCGAGCTGAACTAAATGACTCAGGCTCTATGTCTAAGGATATTCGTGTAGATCAGATTCGTGCTTTTTGTGAATCACTTGGAAAAACAGCTGACTCACTGCAAATTGGCATTATTTTTTACGCGGACCAAATGAATGTAAATGCTGCAAATGGTCTTTTAAAGACTCTAGAAGAGCCTAGAAAAAATACTCTTATTATTTTATTAGCTCACAATGCGCGCTCACTTCCACAAACTGTTTTATCTAGATGCCAGACTATCCATATCAATCCCACATATGAGCAAGAAAGCGCAGATTGGCTCTCAAAAAATATTGACAAAGATTCAAGAGATGATTTTGATGCTTTGCAGCTATTAGAAAGTTCCCATGGAATACCTTATAAGGCCCTAGAGGATTTAAAGGGGCACTACTTTTTTCACTATCAAAACTGGCAGAATTCACTATTGGAGATTGCAATAAGCCCTACTAAGATATACGATACTGCAATGTTTGACGGAAATGAAATTGGGGTTTTGAAATGTTTACAACAGCTAGTTAATGAAGGGATAAAAATAAAAATCCTTAATCATGAAGGGGCTAATTTAGAGCTAAATAAGGTTGTTGAGAGAACATCTAGTAATTATTTATTCAATTTGCAGGATGATATTAATTCTGCGATTTCTATGTCACAAACTACTGTCAATATGAAGTTATTATTGGATAATGTATTAATTGTCTGGTCACACATTTCTCATTTAAAAAAATACCCAGCTATTACTAATATTCAGGAAAACTAATGAATCGATCATCAGCATTATTTAAAGAGGCTCAAGAATATATGCCTGGAGGCGTTAATTCACCTGTTCGGGCCTTTAATGGAGTCGGCGGAACTCCAATATTTTTTGAGCGTGGAGAAGGTGCTTATCTTTATGATGTAGATGGCAATTCGTATATTGATTATGTAGGCTCTTGGGGCCCAATGATTTTAGGGCATGCTAATCCTATAATTATAGATTCAGTAAAAGCTGTTTTAAAGAAAGGATTGGGTTTTGGGGCGCCTACTGAAATTGAAACATCTCTTGCAAAGAAAGTTTGTAAGCTTGTTCCTTCAATTGATTTAGTCCGGATGGTGAGTTCAGGTACTGAAGCAACTATGAGTGCAATTCGCCTGGCGAGAGGGTATACGGGGCGAGATAAAATTTTAAAATTTGAGGGTTGTTATCATGGCCATTCTGACTCTTTATTGGTAAAAGCAGGTTCAGGCGCACTAACTTTAGGTGTGCCAACTTCGCCTGGAGTGCCAAAAGACCTGGCAAAACATACTCTGACACTTGAATATAATAATTTAGAGGTTGTGGAGGAATTATTTTCTGAGATGGGCGAAGAGATTGGATGCATTATTGTTGAGCCAGTTGCAGGAAATATGAACTGTATTCCTCCAAAAGAAGGATTTTTACAAGGCCTACGTAAGATTTGTAATGAATATGGCGCTGTACTTATTTTTGATGAGGTGATGACAGGCTTCCGGGTGGCTTTAGGTGGTGCTCAAGAGTTTTATAATGTTACACCTGATCTTACTGCCTTAGGAAAAGTGATTGGAGGTGGCCTTCCTTGTGCTGCGTTTGGAGGGAAGAAAGAAATTATGAATCAAATTGCCCCACTTGGTCCTATCTATCAAGCTGGAACACTCTCTGGAAATCCTCTTTCAATGGCTTCTGGACTTGCCATGTTGAGCGCCTTAGAATCTGATAAATCTTTTTATGAAAACCTTGGTAAGCGCTCTCAGTATTTAGTTAATGGAATAGTTTCTGAAGCTAAAGCACAAAATATTCCGATGACAAGTAATAGTGTTGGAGGAATGTTTGGTTTGTTTTTCAGTTCTGAAAAAAAGGTTAGTAACTTTTCTCAAGCATCAAGCTGTAATATAGAACTATTTAAGAAATTTTATAATGCGATGCTGAAGCAAGGAATCTATTTAGCACCATCTGCATATGAAGCGGGCTTTTTATCAAATGCTCACACAGATGATGACCTTGATAAAACTATCAATGCAGCTTCAACTGCATTTTCTTTGATATGAGTTTAGTAACGGTTGGCGCTGAATTATTGGCTGCAAAACAACGACTTCAGATATTTAAAAATAATGTTACTGTTTTTGGCTCCGCTAGAATTAAGCCGACAGACCCTTTGTATAATGATGCTTATGAGTTGGGAAAAAGTTTATCTAATAGTGGTTATAACGTGTTTACCGGTGGCGGTCCTGGAATCATGAGTGCTGCAAATAAGGGGGCGTATGAGGGGAAATCAAAAAGTATAGGCCTGAATATTGAACTACCACAAGAGCAATCTAGTAACCCTTATCTTGATGAGAATATTACATTTGACTACTTCTTTTCTCGAAAGGTTATGCTTGTCAAATACTCTAGTGCTTGTGTGTACTTTCCCGGAGGTTATGGAACTGCAGATGAGTTAATGGAGGTTTTGACTCTAATGCAAACTAACAAAATGAAAAAAGTTCCAATAATTTTGTACGATTCAAAATTTTGGGCATCATTACTCTTATGGATTGAGCAGTCAGTCGAAAAATCTTATGTAAGTAAAGAAAATTTTGAATTAATAAGGGTGGTTGACTCAGTTGAAGAAATTATTAATATTGTGCAAACAGAAGTATGTCTTTAGCAATTTTTGATCTTGATAATACTCTGATCGGTGGCGATAGTGACCACTTATGGGGTGAGTTTTTATGCGATGAAGGCATCATTGTTGATCGCCAATCGTTTCAAAAAAAGAATGATTATTTTTATCAACAATACGAATTAGGCTTATTAGATATATATGCATGGGCAGAGTTTAGTTTTGAGATACTGGCGCGACACTCCATGAAAGAGTTAGGCGAGCTCCATCATAAATTTATGATTGCAAAAATTGAACCAATTATTTTAGATAAGGCTCAAAATTGTATAGATAACCATAAAAAAAATGGAGACACAATTCTCGTCATAACAGCCTCAAATACCTTTGTCACTTCTCCAATTGTCAAGAGGTATGGGATCGACCATTTACTGGCAACTGAGCCTGAAATAAAGTCAGGACGTTATTCTGGAAAAATTTCTGGGACTCCATGCTTTCAGTCAGGAAAAATAGATAATTTAATGCCATGGATGGCTAAAAATAATGAAACATTAGAAGGTTCTTCTTTTTATTCAGACTCGCATAATGATCTCCCACTCTTGGAGTTAGTTGATCACCCAGTTACAATAAATGCTGACAAAATTTTAACCTTAGAGGCTAAGAAAAAGGGCTGGTTGAATCTAGACTGGCGTTAGTCTAGATAAACAAATCTTGGCTAGATTTATCGGCAACATCAAGATAAGTTGCGGCTCCAGCAAATTCTATTCCTTCAATAAAGTCATCTCTTGAAAATCCAAACATACCCATTGTCATTTCGCAGGCAATAAATTTAACACCCATTTCAACACAAATAGATCTCAGCTCTTCAATTGAAGCCATACCATTATTTTTAAAGGTTTTTAGCATCATTCGAGTTGCAAAAAGTTCCATACCAGGGATGTTCCAAAAAATATTTGGAATTTTTTGGCTAAAATCTATAGCTTGAAACCACTTTGGGCCAAATGGCATTTTCATTGGCATATCTGGATTTCCTTGAGGTGATATACGAAGATGTGACAAATCCTTAAGGAGAAGGTTTAAGCCATAAAAAGTGCAAAAAACTGTCACTTCTTTGCCCATCGCAATACCTGTTGAAGCTAGTATAAAGGGCGGATATGCCCAGTCAAGAGTGCCTTTAGAGGCAATAACAGTCATTTCTTTTGAGTTAGGCATTTTTGTTTGGTAAATTAATTTTTTTGAATATTAAAGATGATTTTATTTCCATCATTTTTTTGTGACAATAACTTATGACCAAGTTGGTTGCAGAAGGCTTCAAAGTCTTTTTTTGAACCTTGGTCTGTGCACGTTACTTCAATTACCTCATCCGTGTTCATTTTGGCTAATGCCTGCTTAGTTTTTAAAATAGGCATTGGACATGCATAGCCGCACATATCTAGAGTTTGATCTGCCATAATGAACCTTAAGGATTAAGTAAGAGTATTTTAGTTGCTAATTAACTCTATTTTATCGTATTTTTTTTAACTAAAACACCTGCAGCCATTGAAATTAGGAAGACTAGGGTAATTGGATCAAAGGTTGCTAATGCTGAGATTGCGGGTCCAGGACAAAGACCAACAAGCCCCCAACCAATTCCAAATAGTGATGAACCTATAATTAGTTTTTTATCTATATTTTGTTTAATAGGCAAATTAATTTTATCACCTAGAGCTGAAAGTTCTTTATTTTTGAAGAAGTAAAAGAATGGGCCTGCAGTAATAATAGCCCCGCTCATAACAAATATTAAAGAGGCATCCCAGTTGTGGGTAATACTTAAAAAACCTATGACTTTTTCGGGATTTGTCATTCCTGAAATAACTAAACCAATACCAAATATAATCCCACAAATTAAAGAGATAATTTTATCGTTCATAAGTAAATCCCAAACTGTTGAAGAACAGCAACAGTAAGCATTCCAATTGCTACAAAAATGCCAGTAGCGATTATAGAGCTTTTTGATAGCCTTCCAATTCCACAAATCCCATGCCCAGAAGTACAGCCCCCTCCAAGTCTTGTTCCAAAACCAACTAAAAAACCACCTGGAATAATTAAAAGATAAGAGTGGGTTATGTTGAATGCTACAGGAGCACTGGAGGCAATAAAATTGAAGTAAATTAAAGGCCCAATTACTAAGCCAAGTAAAAATGCAAGATTTGAAAGCCTTTGAGAGGCTTTAGTTATGGCATTTTCAAAAATTCCACTAATTCCTGCCAGCCGGCCTGTCATATAGAAATAAAAAACTACAGAGAATCCAATGATTACGCCTCCTAAAAGAGCGCTAAAAGGTGTAAAGTTGTTCATTAATATGAAGTTAAAACAAAATTTAATTTAATTACTTTAATCATAACAGAATTATTCAATTGTTTAAAGGACGGTAAATAAGTCAATCTGAAACTATTGTTTTTACGCCACTCTCAGACCCCAAAAGAAGAATATCGGCACCTCGATTTGCAAATAGTCCATTAGTAACAACCCCAACAATATTATTTAATCTATTTTCAAGAGTTTTAGGGTCATCTATAGTTAGATCATGTATGTCAAGTATTAAGTTACCATTATCTGTTGTTAGCTCTTCTCTTAAGATTGGATTGCCTCCAATAGATTTAATAATTTCACGTTTTACAAAGTTTGCAGCCATAGGAATCACTTCAATTGGCAAAGGAAATTTACCCATCACATCAACAAGTTTAGATTCATCAGCTATACAAATAAATTGGTTAGAAACTGCAGCAACTATCTTTTCACGTGTCAGTGCTCCACCTCCACCCTTTAATAAATTGAGCTGATGATCTGATTCATCAGCACCATCAACATACACTGAAATTTCTTTAATTTCATTCAAATTAACCACGTTTATTCCGTGGCCCCTAAGCCGATTTTCAGTATCAATTGAGCTCGCTACAGTTCCTTGAACTGAATCTTTAATTGTAGCAAGTTGATCAATGAAAAAATTTGCTGTTGAGCCTGTTCCAACGCCTATAATAGTCCCTGGAATAACATACTTAAGTGCTGCTTTTGCAACCTCATTTTTTAATTCGTCTTGGGTCATTTTCTCTTAATTTTTTTGTTCAAAATTATTATACACTATGAAAAAAATAATCCTTGCAACAGGCAATGAAGGCAAAGTTAGAGAACTTAATGACATGCTTAAGGGCCACTATAACGTAATTTCTCAGAATGATATGCAAGTCAAAGAAGTTCCTGAAACTGGTACTACATTTATTGAAAATGCATTAATTAAAGCTAGAAATGCATCTCTCCACTCGAAATTACCAGCCCTAGCAGATGATTCTGGTCTTCAAGTTGAGGCTCTTAATGGTGATCCAGGTATTTATTCTGCGAGGTATGCTGGAGTGGATGCAACGGACAAAGATAATATTGAAAAGCTTATTTTAAATATGAATCAGTATAGTAATCGCAAAGCTCATTTTTGTTGTGCGATGGTCTTTATACATAGTGCTAATGATCCAAGCCCAATCATTATTGAAAAGCAATGGGAAGGAGAGTTGTTGAGAGAACCAATAGGCGTTAATGGTTTTGGCTATGACCCTATTTTTTATTTGCCAGATCATGATTGTAGCTCAGCTCAGCTTCAGCCCCATGTAAAAAATGAGATATCACATCGAGGACAGGCTTTAAGTGAACTCTTAAAGCAACTATTATCTTTTGAATAATTTTCTGGAACTGCCACCACTCGCTCTCTATATCCACTATCCATGGTGCTTAAAGAAATGCCCATATTGTGATTTTAACTCGCATGAGGGGTCAATTCATAATGGCTATATTAAGGCTTTACTTAAAGACTTAGATGATGATTTAAAGTTTATTCAAAACCGCAAAATCCATTCAATTTTTATTGGTGGTGGAACACCAAGTTTGATGAGCATAGAGGATGCTTATGAGTTGTTTTATGGTTTAAATGAAAGGCTATCAATATCAAAAAACATTGAAATCACACTTGAGGCGAACCCAGGAACATTTGAAGTAGAAAAATTTTCTGAATTTCGAAAGGTAGGCATTAATCGCCTTTCAGTTGGAGTGCAATCATTCAAGGACAATCAGCTTAAATTTTTAGGAAGAATTCATAGTGGAGGTAATGCCTTGAGGGCAATTTCTGAAGCTAAAAAAGTAGGCTTTGATAATTTGAATATTGATCTAATGTATGGCCTAAAAGATCAAACTATTGATATGTGTCTTGAAGATGTGATGCAAGCAATTGAATTAAAGCCGAGTCATATTTCTTTTTATCAGCTAACCCTTGAGCCAAATACATTGTTTGCAAAATACCCACCAAAACTTCCAATTGATGAAAAGATATGGGATATGGGTGAGCAAGGTGCTGCCCTATTAAATCAGAATGGGTTCAGACAATATGAAGTATCAGCTTATAGTGAGAGGCCATCAGAACATAATATAAATTATTGGAAATTTGGAGATTACATTGGCATTGGCGCTGGAGCACATGGAAAGATAACAGATGTTGAGTCTCAACAAATATTTAGAACACTTAAGCCTAAATCACCAAAGGACTACTTATCTAAAATGCAAGCTGGAGTAGATATTTCAACTAAAAAAGAAGTGGATAATATAGCTTTTGAATTTATGCTTAATAGTCTTAGATTAAAAGATGGTTTTAGCTCTTCATTATTTGAATCAAGAACGGGGTTATTAATCAAATCTTTGAGTTCAGAGCTAGGAAGAGCAGAAAATCTTGGTTTATTAGAAAATAAGAATAATTGGATAAAGCCCACATCGAAAGGTTTTAATTTTCTTAACGAGCTGCAAGAAATTTTTTTATAAAATGCCTTTTAATTAATTCTATTAAAAAAATTAGGTAAAGCCTGACAATAGGGTTTATGGCTGTTAAAATACTTTCTAGTTTTTATAAACTTATAACAATATGAAATCTCATACAATTGCTGACGTTCTAACTGAGTCTTTACCTTATATCCAAAAGTTTAAAGGCAAGACAATTGTCATTAAATATGGTGGAAATGCTATGGTTGATGAGGACTTAAAATCAAGTTTTGCGCGCGATATAGTCCTTATGAAATCTGTCGGTATGAATCCTATTGTGGTTCATGGCGGCGGCCCTCAAATAGGTAAAACACTTGAAAAACTAGGTAAAAATAGTAAATTTATAGATGGTATGAGAGTAACTGATAGCGAGACTATGGATGTTGTTGAAATGGTTCTTGGCGGCCTAGTTAATAAAGAAATTGTTAATCTTATTCATCAGCATGGTGGAAATTCTATTGGGCTTACTGGCAAAGACGGGCGGCTTATTACAGCAAAGAAACTGAAGACTAAGGTTGAACCTACTTCAGAAATTATTGACTTAGGCCATGTAGGACAAGTTGATCAAATAGACGTTTCAGTAATTAACTTGTTATTACAAGGTGATTTTATTCCTGTCATTGCGCCAATTGGTGTTGGTAAAGATGGCTATTCATACAATATAAATGCAGATCTAGTTGCAGGCGCAATTGCAGAGTCATTAAATGCTGAAAAGCTTATTCTTCTTACTAATACTGTTGGTTTGCTGGATGATGATGGAAAACTTATGACTGGAATGAGCTTGAAGACGGTCAAAAAACTGATTGATGATGGCACAATTCATGGCGGTATGCTTCCCAAGATTGGGTGCGCTTTATCAGCAGTTGAAAATGGCGTGGAAGCGAGTCATATTATTGATGGCAGAGTTTCTCATGCAGTTCTTTTGGAGGTCTTCACTGACTCTGGTGTTGGAACGTTAGTTACAAAAAATGGTTAAAAGTAATCGAGATACAATTAGTGTTAATGATTGTCAGATATTAGCTCACTATAAATATGAAGCAGAGCAATATATTATCACTCTAGCTTCAAAAGAGATTGCAGAAAATACTCAACCTGGTCAATTCGTTCATCTTTCTGTTTCAGGAATGCTTGCTATGAGAAGGCCTATTTCCGTTATGTCAGTTGATAAGGAAAATGGAACCTTTGATCTTCTTTATAAAATTGTTGGAGAGGGAACTAGGCAGTTGGCAGATCGTAAAATTGGAGACGTGTTGTCGGTTATTGGGCCCATTGGTAATGGGTTTAAAATGACTGATAAAAAAATTCCACTTTTGATAGGTGGTGGCGTTGGAATGCCTCCAATTATAGCAATTGCTCAAAATATAAAAGATAATGATTACTTTAATCCATACGTTATCTTAGGCTCTGAAGTGCCATTTCCTTTTGACACTGTCGTAAGTAACCTAGGCGGGTTTTATTCTTCAAAAATTCATACTATGCCTTTACTGGAAGAGTGGGGCATACAGGCTGGACTAACAAGTCTACAAAACTTTGAAGGGGTATATGAGGGTTATGTGACTGGTTTAGCAAAAGAATATTTAGATAGTTTATCCAAAGATGATTTGTTAAATGTTGAAATTTTTTCTTGCGGGCCTCACCCTATGCTTGAAGCTGTCTCTAAATTAGCTAAAGACTTCAACTTGCCTTGCCAGGTCTCACTCGAAGAATATATGGCTTGTGCTGTTGGTGGCTGTGCTGGATGCGTTGTTGAGGTTCAGACTGAGAATGGCCCAGCAATGAAAAGAGTTTGTGTTGATGGCCCAGTTTTTGAAGCGCAGACAGTTTTTTAATGATTGCTGATAATTTAAAGCGGGTAACTTCACGTATAAATTCAATTGAATGTAATCACGAAGTGCAGTTAATTGCAGTTAGTAAAACTCGATCTATTGCTGAAATCAAAGAGGCTGTAAATGCTGGTCAAGTTCATTTTGGAGAAAACTATTTACAAGAATCCCTCGATAAAATTTCTTTTTTTAAAGAAAGTAAACTAATTTGGCATTTTATTGGTCCAATCCAATCAAATAAAACAGCCTCAATAGCAGAAAACTTTGATTGGGTCCATAGCATTGATAGGCTTAAAATTGCAAAAAGACTCAGTGATCAAAGAGACCCTAGCCTTGGAAAGCTCAATATTCTTATTCAGATAAATATTGACGAAGAGCAGACTAAGTCTGGCTTGCTTCTTAAAGATGTAAATGAAATTATTTCAGACGTGAGTGACTTGCCTAATATATCTTTGAGGGGCTTTATGTGTATTCCAAGTCCAAAAAACTCAGCTATGAGTTTTAAAGAGATGGCAAATTTAATATCAAAATACCCTTTTCTTGACTCACTTTCGATGGGCATGTCCTCAGATTTAGAGCTTGCGATAAAAAATGGTGCAACCTTTGTCCGAGTTGGAACTGATATTTTTGGACCAAGAAGTTAATTGTTAATGCATTTTTTTGGGATGATAATGATATGAAAGTAAGACTACTTATTACAGGTGGAACGATTGATAAGGTTTATAACCAGTCAAATGGTGGGCTTGAGTTTGATAAAACACACTTTCCAGAAATGATTTCCAGATCAAGAATTGAGGTGGATTTGACGCCTGAACAAGTTCTTCTAATTGATAGCTTAGATATGGTTGATGCAGATCGAGATTTAATAATAGATAGGTGTGTTAGCTGTGAGGAGAAATTTGTTTTAATTACTCATGGAACAGATACTATGTGTGACACAGCAAAACTTTTAGGTGAGGCCTCAATTGACAAAACAATTATTTTATTTGGTTCGATGGTCCCTTATGCAGTGAATAACTCAGATGCTTTGTTTAATTTTGGGTGTGCTTTAGGGTCTCTTCAGTTGCTCGAATGCGGTGTTTATGTTGCAATGAATGGAAGGGTTTTACCCTGGACTGATGTTGAAAAAAATAGGAGTTTAGGCGTTTTTCAGGCCTTGAACTCCTAATTTTGAATCATAACTCTTTTATTTTAGGCTATCAAGCATATACTGAACTGTTAGTTTGATTTCGTTATCTGAGCAATCCATACAAGTTCCTCTTGCAGGCATGCCACCCTTTCCTGCAATAGCAGATAAAGTAAGTTTTTCAAGACCTAAATCAATTCTTGGAGCCCAGTCTTCTAAAGAGGCATACTTTGGTGAACCCATAACCCCAGAGCTATGACAGCCTTGGCAGTTAGCACTATATATTTCTTCTCCAGAGCGCTCAGCTTTTTCTGAGCTTTCAGATGTTGCAACAACAATACTACTATCAATTCGAACTTGACCTATAGGTTTTATTCTTTCAAGTAAGGCGCTATCAATCATTACATCACTATTAGATGCCTCTTCGCTTGATGAGTTAAGAGCTTTGTAGCCAATAAAAAGCATAGCAAGCACCCAAACGATAATCATTAGTTTTGTAGAACCTTTAGAACCCTGACTCATTGCGCCTTTCCTTAGATTATATTAAATTCCGGAATATTATACATTTGGTTATAATAACTTGCAGTTTAATGCAATAAAAATATGCTTAAAAAAACTCTATTACGAAGCTTCAATGTTTTAAAGATTAGCGCATGGTTAGCTACATTTATTGCTTTTACTTTACTGGTAGTTGTTGCTTTTTTTATATTGTTCCCTCAAACGATTAAAGGATCAATTGAAGATCGCCTCTCTCAAGTGAGTGGGTTGAGCGTTGGTATCGATAAAATTTCTCTTGAATTCCAAGATAATGAGCTTGTATTGGCAGTCAGAAATGTTGAAATTAGCTCAGAAGGTCTGGAGCCAATTGTCACAATTGATGTCTTGAGGTGGGATGCAAATTTAATTGCACTTTATAAAGGGATTGAAATACCTGGACATATAGATGTCAATGAATTGTTAATTGATACCTCTTCGATTGATGAGTATGTTTCTATTATAAATACTGACGCAGTTTTATCTAGTCTTGGGTTATCTGGCCTTTTGGCACTTAAATCACTTTCTATTAATCGAACGAAATTAATTGGAGACCAGTCAGTTGAGCTTGCACCAATTGAAATAACAAGAAACAAACAAAAGGTAAGTTTGTCAATGAGAGATCAGTCTATTTTTAGTAGTCCCCTAGTTCCTAAGCTTGGAAGTGCAGTCAATATAAGTAGTTCTATTGATGTTTCAAAGGCAAGAGAGGATAAAATTGCAGTTATTCCTTTTTCACTAAAAAATGAAGATTTTAGTCTCTCTGCTCAGCTTAAAATTTTTACTCAACAAGACAAAGTTTATCTTGAGTTTGAGAGTTATATTGATCAGATTGAGGTTTCAAAAATTAATCAAAATATACCTGCTATTCTTGCTAATACTGAGGGTGCTCGATGGATAAATGATGTTTTGACTGAAGGTGTTTTGACTGATATTAAGCTGACAACTCGTTTTAATATGTCGGGCGATCTTGAGGCGCCAAATACAAAATTTTCTGCAAATCTTGATGGTGCAAAAATAACTGTTAGCTCTGATTGGCCTTCTATTGAAGAATTAGATGCAAAAGTTACTTTTTCAAATGATTATCTAAAGATAGTTGGAAATAAAGCAAGCATGGAAGGTATTGATTTAAGTTACCTGAGCATCACTACAAGGGATTTTAATCAACCAAATGCTGTACTGTCATTAAATGGAAGATTTAGCTCACAAAGTAAGAAGATTGCTAAATTTATAACTCAGTCCTCAGTACCTTTAAAAATTAAAAGTTATTTTGATGAGTTTGAGCTAAATGGTAAGCTATGGGGCAACGTAAATATAGTGGTACCACTTCAAAAATCTAGTAGTCAAAAAACTAAAGTTGCTTTTGATATGTACGCATCTGAAAATTCATTAACACTTCTTTCTGGAAAATTAAAAGTTGATGAATTTAGTTCACAACTTTCTTTTAGTGATGGGTTGATAAGAACAAAAGGCAAAGGCCTTATTGGCGGTGAACTTTTTCAAATATCTTTAAATCCTAAAGAATGGATAGATGACCAAGATAATAACTTTAGAGTTAAAGTAAGTCATTTGGCTAGCATTACTGATATATATGTTACTAAGAATAAAGCTAATGAATGGATGAGCATAATTGAGTCAGATAATTTGCAAGGCGATATCAGCTTAAAAATTGATGAAAATGGTAATTATTCTGTTCAGTTACAAGATTTGAATATTGAGAGTTTTGAGAATATAGATTCATGGAAGTTAACACCAAATATTTTTCCTAGTTTTCATTTATCCTCTAAGAATGCTAAGTTAAATGGCAAAACTATCCCTAATCTTGAGGCAGATCTGCTTAATAATGCAAATGTGATGGAAATTAAAAATCTAACATTTGAAAATATTGGTGTCAGTAATGAAGATTTAGTTTTTAATGGAAATTGGCTTAATGGAAAAACCTTACTTAGAGCAAAAGCATCAAATAATAACTTATCAAACTTTTTAACTAAATTTGGAATTGATGAGCCAGTTATTGGAGGAAGTTTTAATGTCGATTTGAGGTTATATTGTGACTGTGAGCCATGGCAAGTTTCTACAAATAAAGTTAGTGGCTTTATGAAAGCAGATGTCGAAAAAGGAGTCTTTACTAATCAAGATCCAAATTTTTTCAAGCTCCTTTCATATATTAATCTAGAGTCTATTGCAAATAGATTAAGGCTTACAAGAGGGGAGTTGAGAGAACAGGGCTATGTGTATGATCAAATAAATGCAAAGTTATTATTTAATAATGGAGTTGCTAAGGTGGATTATTTTCTAGTTGAAAGTGAAGAGAGTGATATTGAGCTTACTGGCTCTGTTGACCTAATTAAAAAAGACTATAATCTAGCAGCTAATGTGCAGCCTTCAATCGCTGATACGATTCCACTTGCTACATATTTAGCTGGAGGCGGTCTAGCTGGGTTGGGGGTTTGGGCAGCAGATAAAATGCTTTTTGGTGGTGCAGTTATTGATGGTCTATTAGATAATGTTGTTGAAATAACATTTATGATTTCTGGACCATGGTCTGAACCAATTATTGAAAAACTAGATGGAGTTAAAGTTTTATGATTAATCAATTACTCAGTGATCACAATATTAATGAGAGTGAAGTATATAACTTACTTAGTTCATTATCTAATACTGGAGCAGAATATTCTGATTTATATTTTCAACACTCTGTTGCAGAGTCATGGGTTCTCGATGAGGGGATTGTAAAAGATGGTTCATATAACATTAGTCATGGCGTAGGTGCTCGATGTGTTTCAGGTGATAAAACTGGCTTTTCTTATTCTGATGATCTTAATATTAAAGCGATTAAGGGTGCTGTAGATTTCGCAAAAGGAATATCTAATAGTAAACCTAACATAGAGCCAGAGATCCTAAAGACTATTAATTACCCTTCTAAATATGCTGGTTTAAGCCCACTTGATAGTTTAACTTCAAAGCAAAAAGTTGATCTTCTGAGGGAAATTAATTCGATTGCAAGAAAAGAGCCAAAGGTTGTTCAAGTTAGTGCTTCTCTATCTGGAGCCTATACAGAGGTATTAATTGCCTCAACAGATGGCGTATATCAAGTAGATTGTAGGCCAATGGTCAGAGTAAGCGTAACGGTTATTGTGGAGCATAATGGAAGGATAGAGCAAGCCTCAAGTGGAGGTGGTGGTCGTTATGATTATGGCTACTTTGCAAGTAATTCGCTTGCTGAAACTTATACTAAAGAAGCCCTTCGTTTGGCCTTTGTTGCGCTTGAATCTAAAGATGCGCCAGCTGGCAAAATGCCTGTTATTTTAGGCTCTGGATGGCCAGGTGTCTTATTGCATGAAGCTATTGGACATGGCCTAGAAGGAGACTTTAATCGAAAGGGGAGCTCTGTTTTTAGTGGAAAAATTGGTGAAAAAATTGCGAGTGATAAATGCACTATTGTAGATAATGGAACAATCGCTAATCGTCGTGGAAGTCTTACAATTGATGATGAAGGAACACCAACTCAAGAAACAACATTGATAGAGAATGGAATATTAAAGGGCTACATGATGGATAAGATGAATGGTCGCCTAATGAATCAGCCTAGTACGGGAAATGGGAGGCGAGAATCTTATGCTCATATTCCAATGCCAAGAATGACTAATACTTATATGCTAAATGGAAAGGATCATTTTGAAGACATGGTTTCCTCGGTTGAGGATGGAATTTATGCCAAGAATTTCGATGGTGGTCAGGTTGACATTACTTCTGGAAAATTTGTTTTTTCAGCTAATGAAGCCTATTTAATAAAAAATGGAAAAATAACAACTCCTATAAAAGGAGCGACTCTTATTGGTGCTGGAGATGAGGTTCTCCATCAAATTTCAATGGTTGGCGATGATTTAAAACTTGATCCAGGGGTAGGCGTTTGTGGAAAAGATGGTCAAAGTGTTCCAGTTGGAGTGGGGCAGCCCAGTTTAAAAATCGACATGTTAACTGTTGGCGGAACTCAGCTATAGTTTGCTGTCTTTTTTGCAATTATTTGAAGGCTAATAACTAGCTGTTTTCCAATAATCTTGTTATAATATCTCGTTGTTTAATTTAGGATAAACAATGCTCGAAAATTATTTGCCAATTATCGTATTTATATTCCTTGGAATAGCCTTTGGAGTGGGGCTTACGCTTGTTGGCTATCTTCTTGGTCCAAGCAATCCTGGTGAGGAAAAAAACTCACAGTTTGAGTGTGGATTCCCTGCATTTGATGACTCGCGGATGCACTTTAATATCCGCTACTATCTTGTTGCTATTTTGTTTGTTCTTTTTGATTTAGAAGTTGCATTTTTCATCCCTTGGGCAGTAGTCCAGGCAAAACTTGGATGGTTTGGATTTGTGGCTATGTCTATTTTCTTACTTCTACTGGTAGTTGGTTTTATTTTTGAATGGAAGAAAGGCGCATTAGAGTGGGAATAATGAGGATTAAATATGGCTATTGAAGGTTTAATGAAGGAAGGCTTTGTTACTACATCACTTGATAAGGTTATTAACTGGGCAAGGACTGGATCGCTATGGCCAATGACTTTTGGTCTTGCATGTTGTGCTGTTGAAATGATGGAAGCGGGTTCAGCTCGTTATGATCTTGATCGTTTTGGGATTGTTTTTCGTCCAACTCCACGCCAGTCTGACCTGATGATTGTTGCTGGAACCCTAACCAATAAGATGGCGCCAGCATTGCGTAAAGTTTATGATCAAATGCCGGATCCAAAATATGTTCTTTCAATGGGTTCTTGTGCAAATGGTGGCGGCTATTACCATTACTCTTATGCTGTTGTTAGAGGCTGTGATCGCATTGTGCCGGTTGACGTTTACGTTCCTGGATGCCCACCAACTGCGGAAGCTCTTCTCTATGGAATTCTTCAGCTCCAAGATAAAATTCGAAGAACTAACACGATTGCTCGCACTTAAGTTATGAAAGAATTTAAGAAAAATTTAACTAAAGCTTTTGGCAAAAAAAATCTTAGCGAGTCTTTCGACGAGTTAACACTTGTTATTAATAGCGAGGATATAATTGAGGTTTGCACGCAATTACGCGACGATTTTAATTTTGATATCCTGATTGACCTTTGCGGAATTGACTACTTAACTTATGGCGAGTCAGATTGGAATGGGAATGCCAGCTCTTCAGGTTTCGGAAGAGCGCGCCAAGCACAAAAATCATCAAATAAAAAGGACCAACGTTTTGGGGTTATTTATCATCTCCTTTCAGTCTCAGACAATCAGAGGTTAAGAGTCAAAGCAGTTCTCTCTTCAGAAAACTTAATGATTAAATCTGTAACGAAAATTTGGAATTGTGCAGACTGGTATGAAAGGGAAGCATTTGATTTGTTTGGAATCTTGTTTGAAAACCATAATGATCTGAGAAGAATACTGACAGACTATGGCTTTGTTGGCCACCCTCTAAGAAAAGATTTTCCAATGATTGGTGAAGTTGAGATGAGATATGACGAAGAGTTAGGCAGGGTAGTTTACGAGCCTGTAAGTATTGAGCCAAATATAAATGTCCCTCGAGTCATAAGGAAATAACTATGTCTGAGATGAAAAACTATACGCTAAATTTTGGACCGCAACACCCTGCTGCTCATGGAGTTCTTAGATTGATTCTTGAGCTCGATGGTGAGGTTGTAGAACGTGCGGATCCTCATATTGGACTTCTTCATAGAGGCACCGAGAAACTAGCAGAGTCTAAACCGTATAATCAGTCTATCGGGTATATGGATCGTCTTGATTACGTCTCTATGATGTGCAATGAGCATGCCTATGTGATGGGTATAGAAAAGATGCTGGGCCTTAAAATTCCAGAGCGGGCTGAGTATATAAGGGTCATGTTTGATGAAATTACTCGAATCATGAACCACCTAATGTGGATTGGAACTCACGCACTAGATGTTGGCGCTATGAGTGTTTTCTTGTATGCTTTTCGAGAGCGAGAGGCTCTAATTGATTGTTATGAAGCAGTAAGTGGCTCAAGAATGCACGCAACTTACTACAGGCCAGGTGGAGTCTATAGAGACTTGCCAGACAAGATGCCTCAATATCTAAAGTCTAAGTTAAGAAGTGATAAAAAGCTTGAAGAGATTAATAGAAATCGTCAAGGCTCGTTACTAGACTTTATTGAAGATTTTGCGATTAATTTTCCAAAAAGTATTAAGCAATACTCTGATTTATTGACTGATAACAGGATTTGGAAGCAGAGGCTTGTAAACATTGCTATTGTATCTGCTGAGCGTGCAAAACAACTTGGATTTACTGGAGCAATGCTAAGAGGCTCTGGAGTTGAATGGGATATTAGAAAAAATGAGCCCTATTCAGTTTATGAAAAATTAGAATTCGATGTTCCAGTTGGCGTAACTGGTGATTGCTATGATCGATACCTTGTACGAATGGAAGAGATGCGCCAATCAACTAGAATTATAAATCAATGCGTTTCATGGCTTAAAGCTAACCCTGGACCAGTAATGTCAGATGATCATAAAGTTACTCCTCCAAACCGTGAAGCTATGAAGGATGATATGGAGTCATTGATTCATCACTTTAAATTATTTACTGAAGGGTTTTGTATCCCCGAAGGTGAGAGTTACACTGCAGTTGAGGCGCCCAAAGGTGAGTTTGGAGTTTATCTAGTTTCAGATGGAGCCAATAAGCCATACAGAGTAAAAATTAGAGCACCTGGATTTCCTCATCTTGCATCAATGGACGAGATGTCAAAGGGCCATATGCTTTCAGATGTAGTGACCATTATTGGTTCTCAAGATATTGTTTTTGGGGAGGTTGACAGATGATTTCTGATCAAGCAAAAAAAGAAATTGATTTTTGGGTGACAAAATATCCAGAGGGAAGGCAAAGTTCAGCCGTAATGCAGGCACTAACAATTGTTCAGAATGAAAATAATGGGAGCTTGACGGGTGAATTAATGCAAGAGGTTGCTGATCACCTTCAAATGCCATCCATTAGCGTCCAAGAGGTTGCAACTTTTTATGAGAACTATAACCATAAACCAGTTGGCAAGCATATTATTCGATTCTGTCACAATATTTCTTGCATGCTTAATGGCTCAGATGAGCTAATTTCATATCTTGAAGAAAAGTTAGAGGTAAAAACTGGTGAGGTAAGTAAGGATGGACTGGTAAGTGTTAAGAAAGTTGAGTGTTTGGGTGCCTGTGTTGGCGGTCCAATGTGCCAGATTGGCGATCAATACCATGAACATTTAACGCCGAGTAAATTAGATAATATTTTGGATAATTTAAAATGAATGAAGTCTGCTTTAAAAACTTAGATAAAAAAAACCCAGCAAGTTTTGCAACCTATGAATCAACAGGTGGTTATAAAGTTTGGAGAAAAATTCTTAATGGAGAGTTAACTCCTGAGGATATTCTTGCTGAATTAAAAACATCAGGATTAAGAGGACGAGGCGGAGCGGGTTTTCCAACTGGCTTGAAGTGGAGTTTTATGCCTCGCAATCAAGAAGGACAAAAATATGTAGTTTGTAATTCTGATGAAGGTGAGCCGGGCACTTGTCATGATCGAGATATTCTTAGATACAATCCTCATTCTGTAATTGAGGGGATGGCTATTGCAGGCTTTGTAATGAATGCAACTGTTGGCTATAATTATATTCGTGGTGAGTTTATGGAGCCCTATTACCGCTTTGAAGAAGCCCTAAAAGATGCTTATGATGCAGGGTTACTTGGTAAGAGTATTCAGGGGAGCGTGGTTAGTTTTGATTTATATACTCATTTAGGTGCTGGAGCTTATATATGCGGAGAAGAAACTGCATTATTAGAGTCTCTTGAAGGCAAAAAAGGTCAGCCAAGATTTAAGCCTCCTTTTCCAGCAAATGTTGGGTTATATGGTAAGCCAACAACTATTAATAATACTGAGACATTTGCTAATGTTCCAGAAATTTTAACTCAAGGTGGACAGTGGTTTGCTGATTTAGGAGTTGAAAATTCGGGCGGTACAAAATGTTTTTCAGTTACAGGTAATGTAAAGAATCCTGCTAATTTTGAAGTTCCAATGGGTACGCCTTTTAGTAAGCTGTTAGAGTTAGCTGGTGGCCTTAAAGAAGGAAGAACTCTCAAAGCAGTTATTCCAGGTGGCTCGTCAACTCCACTTTTGTCAGCAGATACTGCAATGAATATGACAATGGACTATGACAGTATTGCAAATGCCGGCTCAATGCTTGGTGCAGGCTCAGTAATCATAATGGATGACACTACATGCATGGTTAAAACTCTAACACGATTAGCTCACTTTTATTATGATGAGTCTTGTGGACAGTGTACTCCTTGTCGAGAAGGTACGGGTTGGCTCTATAGAGTATTGCAACGCATTTTAGATGGTAATGGAAAAAATGAAGATTTAGACTTGCTTGTTTCAGTTGGAGAGAAAATAAGTGGCAACACTATTTGCGCCCTTGGCGACGCAGCGGCAACCCCAGTTGAGAGCTTTATAAGACACTTTAGACATGAGTTTGAATACTATATTAAGCATGGTAGAAGTATTGTAGAAAGTGAGCATCATTTAATTGAGGAAGAGGCAATTGTCTGAAATTGAATTTGAAATTGATGGCAAATTAGTTTTTGCTAATCAAGGCGACTCTATTATTTCTATTGCAGATAGAGAAGGTATTGATGTGCCTCGTTTTTGCTACCATAAAAAGCTATCAGTTGCAGCAAACTGCAGGATGTGTTTAGTTGATGTTGAGGGAGTTCCAAAAGCTCAGCCAGCTTGCTCTACTCCTGTTGCAAATGGTATGAAAATTCATACTAGAAATGATAAAGCTAAGAGTGCACAAAAAGCGGTGATGGAATTCTTACTAATTAATCATCCTCTTGATTGTCCAATATGTGACCAAGGTGGTGAGTGTGAACTTCAAGATGTGGCAATGGAGTATGGGACAGATGTTTCAAAATTTAACTTAGGAAAACGAATAGTTGCAGACAAAGGTATTGGTGCATTAATTCAAACTGACATGACTCGATGTATTCACTGTACTCGTTGCGTTCGTTTTGGCGCAGAAGTTGCAGGTATAGTTGAAATGGGTGGAACTGGAAGAGGTGAAGGTGTAAAAATCGAGCCATTTTTAACTGAAGGTATTCAGTCAGAGCTTTCTGGAAATATGATTGACGTTTGCCCAGTTGGCGCTCTAACTTCAAAGCCATTTAGGTATGAAGCCAGAACCTGGCAAATGAATGCCGTGGAAACGATAGCAAGGCATGACTTGATAGGGTCAAATATTTATACCCAAACCTATAGAGGTAAGGTTAAAAGAGTTGTTGCAAGAGATAATGAATTAGTAAATGAAACTTGGATTTCTGATCGTGATCGCTTTTCATATGAAGGACTAAATCATGAAAGCCGAGCATTACACCCTAAAATTAAAAAGAATAACAAATGGCAGGAAGCCAGTTGGGAGGTTGCTCTTGATTTTGCGATTAGTGGCCTGAAAAAAAATGCACAAAATCCAAATCAATTGGGCGTATTAGCTTCAAAAAACTCAACACTAGAAGAATATTATTTGATGCAAAAATTAGCTCGTAGTTTTGGCTCAGAAAATATTGATTATCGTTTAGATAAAGCAGACCTAAGCAGTGGAAGTTCTATGCTTTCAAATATTTCTTTATCTGAAATGGAATCAATAGATCATGCTTTAATTGTTAATTCATACCTTCGATTAGAGCAACCAATGATCAATCATCGTATTAGAAAGGCAACTTTAAGTGGTGCCTCGGTTAATACGATTAATAATAAAAAGTTTGACTTTAACTATCGGACTAATTTGGAAGTTTTATCTTCTCCACAAAAAACTGTATTAATGCTTCAGTCTGTCCTCAAGTCTCTTCATGACAAAACTAAGACTACTGCTCCAAAGAACTTATCTAAGATCAAAGTTGACAATAGTCAAAATAAAATTGCAGATGACTTAATTACTGCAGAAAGGCCAGTGATTGTTATAGGCGAGCACGTAAATAGTAATATATCTTCTTCAGATATTATGAATATTATTTCTGAAATTGCAATGCTTGCGAATGCAAAAATTGCCAACTTAAGCTATAGTGGAAACTCATTATCTGCTGAAAAAGTTGGATTTAAACCTTCTAGTAAAGGAAAAAATGCAACCTCAATGCTTTCTGAAAATACCAAAGCATTTATACTGATGGACGTTGATTTTAACTATGACTTTATTAATCCAAAATTAGCTGCTGATACTTTTAATAAAGATGATGTCTTTGTTGTTTCACTTAATAGTTTTGAAGATGAGGCGTCTCAAATAAACTCTGATGTAATATTACCGCTAGCTAGCTTTTATGAAAGTTCAGGTACGCATATAAATTTTGATGGCATTGCTCAATCATTTAGCGCCTCAGTTAAAGGTCCAGGAGATTCTAAACCAGGTTGGAAAATTATTAAAGTTCTTGCAGATTTATTTGAGTTCAAAGGTTTTGAATATACTGATTCAACTCAAGTAGCTGATGACGCACTTGCTATTACTTCAATTGGAAATAATGATATTCTTGATAACAATACTAAAGTAATTGATGATTCTAAGATTGCAATTCATTGGCAATATTCGCCTTATGCAGTCGATGGAGTAACTCGCAAAGCTAAATCTCTCCAAGAAACACAAATTGGAAAAATGAATGCTGCATTTATTTCTTTAGTAACGGCCAAAGAGTTGAAGCTTTCAGGCGGTGATTTGTTTCATGGAGTTCCAGTTTCTATTAATGAAACTGTTGCTGAGGGATGTGTTTTTGTTCATACTTATCAATCGAGAAAGGGATAGGAGATATTGACTATGTGGCAATCATTAGTAGACAGTATCCATAATTTAATTCCTTGGTTGGATGGTGGACTTGCAGACGTAATAATTATCTTAATCAAGGGCCTTGCCTTAATCTTTCCATTAATAATTGCGATGGCATACATGACTTATGCTGAGCGCAAAGTTATTGGCTTCATGCAGCTTAGAATTGGTCCAAATAGGGTGGGACCATTAGGGTTATTACAACCATTTGCTGACGTTTTTAAAATGATGTTTAAGGAAATAATTTTTCCTACTAAGTCAAACATTTATCTATTTCTTTTAGCACCTGTGTTGGCCTTTGTTCCTGCAGTAGCAGTTTGGGCAGTTGTGCCATTTGGAGAAGGCTTTTATATTGCTAATCTTGATGTAAGCTTGCTGTATGTTATGGCAATCGGTTCAGTTGGTGTTTACGGAATTGTTCTTGCGGGCTGGGCATCTAACTCTAAGTACCCGCTTCTTGGAGCTTTAAGAAGCACAGCTCTGCTGATTTCCTATGAACTTGTAATTGGATTTGTTCTTGTAACAGTCGTAATGATTGCAAGCTCTGTTAATTTAAATACTGTTGTAGAAAAACAAGCTGGAGGAATACTTAATTGGTATTGGATTCCACTATTCCCAATGATGATAGTTTTTTGGATTGGGGCTTTAGTTGAAACAAATAGGGCACCATTTGATGTTGTAGAGGGTGAGTCGGAAATTGTTGGTGGCACGCATGTTGAGTATTCTGGAATGCCTTTTGCATTGTTCTTTATGGCAGAATATTTCAACATGATTTTTATGGCTATGCTGGCAGTTTTATTATTTTTTGGCGGATGGCATTCACCATTCGAAGGCATACCTCTTCTTGAGGGTTGGTTTGAGTTTGTTCCTGATTTATTCTGGCTACTCTTTAAGATGAGTTTCTTTTTATTTTTATATTTTTGGATTCGTGCTTCCTTTCCAAGGTTTAGGTACGATCAGATTATGCGTTTATGTTGGAAAATTTTCTTACCCTTAACGATTGTGTGGATCTTTGTGGTTGCATTGATGACACAGCTTCATATAGGACCTTGGTTTTAAGGAGAAAAAGATATGATAAAAAAAGTTAAAAAACTAGTAAAAGATTTTGGTTTAGGCGAGCTACGAACTGGCCTTAAAGTGACTGGTAAAGAATTTTTAAATAATAATATTACGGTTCAGTTCCCAGAAGAGCGAACGCCAATTTCACCCAGATTCAGAGGCCTTCATGCTCTTCGTCGCTACCCAAATGGAGAGGAAAGGTGTATCGCTTGTAAGCTTTGTGAGGCGGTATGTCCAGCAAATGCAATAACTATTGATTCTGAAATGAGAGAAGATGGCACTCGCCGAACAACTCAATATGATATTGATCTTTTTAAATGTATTTTTTGCGGCTTTTGTGAAGAGGCATGTCCCGTTGATGCCATTGTAGAGACTCATATTTTTGATTATGCGTTTGAGTCAAGAGAGGGGAGCATTATTGATAAAAAGGGGCTTTTGGCTATAGGTGATGAGAATGAAAAAGAGATTAGCAAAGCCAGACTTGAAGACTCTAAATATAAATAATAGGTAGCTATGGAATTTTCATCAATTTTATTTTATGTCTTCTCCTTTTTCTTTATCGTTAGTTCGATATTGATGATTACATCAAGGAATACTGCAAAGGCTGCTTTATTCTTAATACTAACTTTTTTTAGTGCTGCTAGCTTATGGTTACTTCTTGAAGCAGAGTTTCTAGCAATTACACTTATATTGATTTATGTTGGCGCTGTTATGGTGTTATTTATGTTTGTTATTAAGATGCTTGATACCGATAAATCAACTCTTCGTGCCCAGTTCACGCGCTATCTGCCGTTGGGAATTTTTGTATCTATAATTGTGATCGCGCAAATGGTGCTAGTCCTTAATGCTGGTCAGTTTGATTTAGCAATGACGGGTGTTCCAGAAAAGCATGACGCTTCATATAGCAATATTACTGCCATTGCAGAGCAGCTTTATACGGTTTATGTGTACCCTTTTGAATTAGCAGCAATACTTCTTTTAATCGCAATTATTGCAGCAATTACTCTTGTTCATCGAAATGAATCTAGGAGCAAAAAGCAAGATATTTCAGAGCAAATTAATGTTCAGGCAAAAGATAGAATGAGAATGGCCTCTATTAAGCCAAAGTCAGCCAAGGAGTCAAAATGATAGCACTATCTGATTACCTAATTCTGAGCTCAATAGTTTTTTGTATCGGTCTTGCTGGAATCTTTATTAACAGAACTAATATCATTATGCTTTTGATGTGTGTCGAGTTAATTTTGGCAGCAGTTAATACTAATTTTATTGCTTTTTCATATTATGGCGGCGATCTTGCTGGACAAATATTTGTATTCTTTATTTTGACAGTTGCTGCTGCTGAAGTGGCTATAGGTCTTGCAATCCTCACGCTGATGTTTAGAAGTCGTGGCTCGATTGATATTGATGCAACTAATACGTTGAAAGGGTAGCTATGCTTAATATTTATTCTACAATTGTACTAGCGCCGCTAATTGGTTCAATCATAGTTGGACTTGCTGGGAATAGACTCGGACGAAAAGCTTCGCATTCAATTACGATTCTAGGGGTAGCAATCTCTACCGCACTATCACTATATGTTTTTAATCATCACGTTCTAAATGATGGTGAAATTTTTAATCAGAACATCTATACATGGATGCAAATTGGAGGACTCAATATTAGTGTCGGCTTTTTAGTTGATAACTTGACCGCTCTGATGTTGGTGGTGGTTTCATTTGTTTCACTAATGGTGCACATCTACACTATAGGTTATATGCATGATGATAAGGGATACACTAAATTTTTTAGCTACATATCCCTATTTACTTTTGCAATGTTTACACTTGTAATTTCAAATAACTTTATGCAGCTATTCTTTGGCTGGGAGGCTGTTGGTCTGGTTTCATATCTTTTAATTGGATTTTGGCACCATAAGGAATCAGCAGTTCAGGCTAACTTAAAAGCTTTTCTCGTGAACCGGGTTGGTGACTTTGGTTTTCTTTTAGGAATTGCAATGGTCCTGATGTTTTTTGGTACTTTAGATTACGCCGAAACATTCAGTCAAAAAGATCAAATTATTGGACAAACTTTATTTGGAGGCGTCTCTGCTATAACGGTAGTCTGCCTTCTACTTTTTGTAGGAGCAATGGGCAAATCAGCACAGGTTCCTCTGCATGTTTGGCTGCCCGGCTCAATGGAAGGCCCCACTCCGATCTCTGCTTTGATTCATGCGGCAACAATGGTAACGGCTGGTATCTTTATGGTTTCCAGAATGTCACCCTTATTTGAGTTAAGTGATGTTGCACTAACAGTAGTCATGATAATAGGAGCCATAACAGCCCTATTTATGGGTTTACTAGGCATTGTTCAAAATGATATAAAGAAAGTTGTTGCTTATTCCACACTCTCTCAGCTTGGTTATATGACTGTTGCTCTAGGAGTAAGCGCCTACTCAGTTGCAATTTTTCACTTAATGACTCACGCGTTCTTCAAAGCTTTGCTTTTTTTAGCAGCTGGATCAGTAATTGTTGCACTTCATCATGAACAAGATATTCGAAAAATGGGCGGCCTAAGAAAGAAAATGCCAATAACCTACGTTACTTCTCTTTTAGGTACTTTAGCTCTGATCGGCTTTCCTGGCTTCGCAGGGTTTTATTCAAAAGATATGATAATTGAGGCCGTTCATTATTCGGACCTACCTTTTGCTGGGTGGGTTTATTTTGCAGTTGTGCTGGGCGTATTCATTACCGCTTTTTATAGTTTACGACTATTATTTTTAGTATTTCATGGTGAGTCAAGGCTTGATAGTCATACCGAAGCAAATGTTCATGAGACAGCTCCATCAATTACGGTTCCTTTAATATTACTAGCGATACCATCTGTATTGATTGGGTATTTTACAATTGAGCCGATGCTTTTTGGTGGGTGGCTAGAAAACGGAATTTTTATTGATTCTTCTCATCTTGCCGTTTCAAAACTTGAGGATCACTTTCATTCAGCGTTCTCTTTAATAACGCATTCAGTCATGACACTTCCATTCTGGATGATGGTTGGCGGTGGTTTGACAGCATGGGTTTTCTGCATATATCGAACTGACTGGGCAGACCTAATTCAGAGTAAATTCAAACGTATTAATTATGTGTTGAATTCTTTGTATGGTTTTGATCGATTTAATGAAATTGTCTTTGTTCGTGGATCACTGAAAATTGGTAATCTGTTGTGGAAAATTTCAGATATGGCAATCATTGATCAGCTTTTGGTTAATGGGAGTGCTAGATTCGCTCGTTACGTAGGCGCTTTTATTCGACCAGTTCAAACTGGGTATGTCTATCACTATGCATTTTTTATGATAATTAGTTTGATGTTTGTTTTGGGATGGGTTCTTATTGCCTCAGATTATTCATTTTTTAGTTAAGGTAATAGTATGGATTCATTACTAAGTATTTTAATTTGGCTTCCTATATTAGGGGCTGGCTCAGTCCTATTTATAGGAAACAATAGAGCTCAACTTGCCCGCTGGGTAAGCGTTGCTATTTCTGTGATTGTTTTCGTCTTATCAATAAATTTATTTTTAGATTTTGACACTTCAACCTCCTCAATGCAGTTTGTAGAAAAGGTCAGTTGGATTACTCAATTTAATATTTTTTACCATCTAGGTGTTGACGGAATATCAATGCCACTAATTATTCTTACCACCTTTTCAACAATATTAGTAATTGTTGCTGGGTGGGAAGTTATCAAGAATAGAGTGGCAGATTATATGGCAGCTTTTTTAATCATGGAAGGCCTCATAATTGGTGTTTTTTCGTCAATGGACTCCATATTGTTTTATGTTTTTTGGGAGTCATCACTAATACCAATGCTTTTAATTATTGGTGTCTGGGGTGGTCAAAATCGTGTCTATGCCTCGATTAAATTCTTTTTATACACTTTTCTAGGATCAGTATTTATGCTGGTTTCACTTATTTATATGTACAATTTAAGTGGCTCATTCGCAATTTCTGAAATGTACACCTTGCCGCTTACTATGGCTCAGCAGAGTTGGATATTTTGGGCTTTCTTCCTTGCTTTCGCGGTAAAGGTACCTATGTTTCCTGTCCATACATGGCTTCCAGATGCTCACGTCCAAGCACCAACAGGTGGCTCTGTAATCTTGGCAGCTATAATGTTAAAGATGGGTGGTTACGGATTTTTCCGCTTCTCACTGCCTATCACGCCGGATGCATCATCATCATTTGCAACTGTAGTAATCGTTCTCTCTTTGATCGCAATTGTTTATATTGGTTTTGTAGCGCTGGTTCAAAAAGATATGAAAAAATTGATTGCCTACTCGTCAATTTCCCATATGGGCTTTGTTACTTTAGGTGTTTTTGCGTTATTTTCTATTATGAAAATGGGATCAAATGGCGAGCTAATTTCTATTAGTGGAGCAAGTATTGAGAGTGCTTATCTTGGCTTAGAAGGTGCAATGATTCAAATGATTTCTCATGGCTTTATTTCTGCAGCAATGTTCTTAGTTGTTGGCGTGCTGTATGACAGACTTCACTCCAGAGAAATATCTACCTATGGAGGGGTTGTAAACTCAATGCCTAAATTTACAGGTTTTGCTGTTCTATTTGCAATGGCAAATGCTGGCCTTCCTGGAACTTCAGGTTTTGTCGGGGAGTTTATGGTTATTCTTGGAGCTTTACAAGCTAATTTTTGGTTTGCATTTTTGGCTTCAATGACTTTGATTATTGGCGCTGCCTATACATTGTGGATGGTTAAGCGTGTTTTTTGGGGGGAGATAACTAACCCAGAGGTAAGCACTTTGAGCGATATCAATTCTAGGGAATTTGGAATCTTAGCTATTTTAGCTATTGCTGTATTATGGATGGGTTTATACCCACAGCCAGTAATTGAGGTAATGCATGCTTCCATTGTTAATCTTCTTGAGCAAGCACTTACAACTAAACTACCAGTTTTATTATGATGAACTTTAATTTTAATGTTGCAGAACTTCTCTTTGCTTTGCCAGAGTTGTTTTTATTATTTGCAATTTCACTTATATTATTATTTGACCTTTTTGTAAGCCAACGTTTAAAGCAATTTACTTATTACTTGACGCAATTAGCACTTCTAATAACAGGTTTCTTGGCGTTTAATTTAATTGGTGAGAATGCAACGATTTTTTCTGGCACTTTTGTTCTTGATTCTTTAGGCTCAACTTTTAAAGTTTTCATACTTGGGTTTGCAATTATTGCCCTTGTCTATACTCGTCATTATCTTAAGGCACATGAGCTTTTAAGAAATGAGTATTTTATTCTGGCAATGATGTCAATACTGGGAATGATGGTAATGGTTTCTGGACATAGCCTCCTTACTTTGTACTTGGGTTTAGAAATAATGTCACTATCGTTGTATGCACTTATTGCCACAGCAAGAGACAGAGCTAGTGCTATTGAGGCTGCCCTTAAATACTTTGTTCTGGGCGCTATTGCTTCGGGATTATTGCTTTATGGAATGTCCATGATTTATGGAATAAGTGGAAGCCTGGATATTTCCCAGATATCAAGTTTTGCAAGTGCCTCAACTTTGAGCTCTCAGCAAACATTAATTCTTAATTTTGGTTTAGTTTTCTTAGTCATTGGCATTGCTTTCAAACTTGGAGCTGTGCCTTTTCATATGTGGGTTCCAGATGTATATCAAGGATCACCAACTTCAGTTACTATGTTTTTATCAACTGTACCAAAAATTGCCGCGATCGCATTACTGATTCGATTGTTAATTGATGGTTTAGGAGAGCTTCAGCATTACTGGGCAGATCTATTTATGATCTTAGCTGTCCTCTCAATTGCAATAGGATCATTAGTTGCATTAACTCAAACTAATATCAAACGAATGCTTGCTTACTCAACAATATCCCATATTGGTTTTGTGTTGCTAGGTTTTGTTACAGGAGTGGTAGATGGTTATGGCGCTGCAGTCTTTTATGTGCTGGCTTATATCTTAATGAGTTTAGCGGCCTTTGGTTCAATTATTGTTCTAAATAGGAAGGGATTTGAGGCTGATCAAATTTCTGATTTTCAAGGTTTGAGTAAACATTCTCCATGGTTTGCATTAATTATGTTGGTGGTTATGCTTTCAATGGCCGGTGTTCCACCCTTTATTGGTTTTTATTCTAAGTTATTTATTCTTCAGCAAGTGGTTGCAGAGGGCTATGTAATTCTTGCTATAACAGCAGTAATCTTTGCTGTAATAAGTGCTTACTATTATCTGCAAATTATTAAAACAATGTATTTTGATGATGTAGATAAAGAGATACTGGTTTCTGCTCCGTTAGATATGAAGGTTGTGCTTTCTATCAATGGTATTCTTATTCTAGTCGTTGGCTTGATGCCAAGTTTCTGGATGGAGCTATCTGTTTCACTATTCTAAGTTTTTTAAAAAAAGACTGCTAAATTTTTATGTAGAATATCTCAATGATTATTGCACATCGAGGTATTTCATTTGATCTACCAGAAAATTCTTTACCAGCTTTTAATGCCTCTTGGGATAAAGGAGTGGATGGGATAGAAGGTGATTTTCATCTTACCAAGGATGGTGCCATTGTTTGTATTCATGATGATGATACTCAAAGAGTTTGTAATCAAAAGTTAATTGTTAAAGACTCAACTCTTGAAGAGTTAAAGCAACTCAACTTATCTCATAAAATTTCTAATAATTCAAAAGTAAAAATTCCTACTCTAGCTGAAGTGCTTAACGTGTTGCCTTCTGGTAAAAAAATATTTATAGAGATAAAGTGTGGTATTGAGATTATAAGACCCCTAATTAAAGAGCTTTCTCAATCTGAAATACATACCGAGCAAGCTGTGATTATTTCATTTGATGAGAGAGTTATTAAGACTTTTAAATCAGCAGCACCTAATTATAAGGCTTACTGGTTATATTCATATGAGCCGAACTATGACTTAAATAAAATATTAGATGTACTGAATGATATTAAGGCCGATGGCCTCAGTTCAGATAATGAAAACTCAAAAACTTTAATTGACCGAGTTATGGATGCTGGTTTTGAATACCACTCATGGACAATTGATGATATTGATATTGCTAATAAATTGATTAGCTGGAGAGTACAATCTATCACAACAGATAATCCAGGCCAAATCCAAAATGAGTAATAAGATATTTTCAAGTATTTTTACAGCAATTTTATCTGCCTTCTTTTTTTCTCTTGCAGCCACTACTGCTCCCTATTTCTATGGTGTTGGAGGAGGCGTATTTCTTCTTCTTTCTGTTCGCTATGTTAGTACTTTTATTTTTGCAAGTATTTTAAATAAATCACCTAAGAAAATTAAAAGCAAGGCAACACACATTAGATTAATACTAATTAGTATTTTTCAAGCAATTTTTATTGCATCGTATATGTATTCAATAAGCTTGATTCCATTAAGTTTAGCCGTAGTAGTGATTTATACTTTCCCAATTATTACCTTTTTTGTTAACTCAATACTTAAGAGTAGATCCATTGATTTTTTATCAGCTGCCGCACTTCTTGTGTCATTATTTGGCATCTGGATTTTAGTTCAAGGAGATTCAAGTGATTGGAATTTATGGGGCGTTTTTTGGGGCCTTATTGCTTCTCTTGCCCAGGTTACTGTAAATATTTTATCTCGCCATAAAAGTGTAGAATCAGGATGGGGCCTAATTCAATATATTATGGTATTGCCTTCAGTAGTTTTTGTGTTGATATATTTTATAGTCACTTTAGAACCTATAGCTTCAGTATCTTCAGAGATGTTACTTTGGAGTATTCTTTCAGCAATGGGGATGACTGGAGGTATTTACTTTTTCTTTAGGTCAATATCAATTATTGGACCCGTGCGAACCTCAAATGTGATGTACTTAGAGCCTATTTTTACTATTATTTTAGGTGTAATTCTTCTTCAAGATATGCTGGGCATGAATCAGTGGCTTGGTATGTTTATTATTTTTACTGCAACAATCTCACTTGAGAGGTGGGGTAAAAAATATAATTAAGTTAAAGAAGTAAAATATGAAGATATTAATTGCACCTGATTCTTTTAAAGAAACCTTAACAGCTTCTGATGCAGCAAATGCAATTGAGGAAGGTTTTTTAGGTATTTTTCCAGATGCTAATATTTTAAAATTACCGATTGCTGATGGTGGAGAGGGAACAGTTGATGTCTTAGTTACTGCAACCCAAGGCAAGTATTTTTCAACGAAAGTGTCAGGTCCTCTAGGAGAATATATCAATGCCAAGTGGGGTATGCTCGGCAATTCAAAAACAGCAGTAATCGAAATTGCTGAAGCTTGTGGCTTGCAACTAGTTCCACTTAAAAAAAGAAATCCAATGAATACCTCTAGTTTTGGAGTTGGTGAGCTCATACTTGCTGCAATTGATGAAGGCGCTGAGCATATTATTATTGGTTTAGGAGGAAGTGCAACAAATGATGGAGGAATGGGTTTTTTGCAAGCAATTGGAATCCAGTTTTTAGATTCTTTTGGTAAGGAACTCACTGGAGGTGTAGAAAGTTTAAATACACTTTCAGATATTAATATTACTTCTATCGACTCACGCCTCAAAGGAGTCAGTTTTGAGATTGCATGCGATGTGGACAATCCTCTCATTGGACAGCAAGGCGCATCAGTTATTTTTGGATCTCAAAAAGGTGCTGATGAAAAGATGATTAATCAATTAGATACTCTATTGAGTCATTACTCCAGAATCGCTTCCAGTAAATTAAATAATAACCTCTCAATGCACCCAGGGGCAGGTTCAGCAGGTGGCATAGGTTATGGTTTTCTTGCTTTTTTAAAGGCGGATCAAAAAAGTGGGGTACAAATTATTCTTGAAAAACTTAATTTTGAGCAACATCTACCAACTACAGATCTTGTAATAACAGGCGAAGGTAGGTTTGATAGTCAAAGTCTTAGAGGTAAAGCTCCAATGGGAGTAATTGATTATGCAAGAAAGCATAAATGCAGTATCTTTGTCATTGCAGGTAGTGCAGAGAATGATGAAATACTGGAAAATAAATATGATATCGACAAGGTATTTAGTATTATTTCTAATGACCTATCATTTGAACAGTCAATTGCAAATCCCAATGATAGTCTAATGGCTACTGCAAAAAAAGCAGCCCAGCACTATAAAAAATATTATTTAAATCTTTAATATCCTAGATCAGGGTTTATTAAATTATTTAATTTTTCATCAGCAATGTATCTTTGCATATTCATTAGAACGAGATCGAGTGTTAGAGGAATATATGTATCACCATCATCAGCAGATATATGCGGCATAACCATTAAGTTCGGTGTGTCCCATAATATTGAATTTGAAGGGAGTGGCTCAGGATCAAAAACATCAATAATAGCAGCCTTGATGTGACCAGAATTTAAGTTCTCTACAAGAGCATCATAGTCCATTGTGGCAGCCCTTCCAACATTAACAATACCTACTCCTGGCTTCATTAATGATTGACGCCTTTTATCTAATAAATTAAATGTTTCAGTTGTATTCGGTGTAGACATAAAAATGTAATCAGCTGCAGGGAGTACTTCATCTAATTTATCTACCTTAACCATTTGATCGACGCCTTCTAAAGGCATCCCATGACGACTTACCCCAATTACTTTCATGCCCAATAATTTGCATTTTTTTGCAGCAGCATGCCCTATATTGCCTGTACCTATAACCAGCAATGTCTTACCTAATATTGGAGATGAATAGAGAGATTCCCAATGCTTGTTTTGTTGATTTTGAATGATTTCAGGGATATGCGTATGCAACATTAGCACACTCATTAGACCAAACTCCCCTGCTTTTGCTGAGTGCACGCCCCGATTATTAACAACTGAAACGTGTTCTGGCACCCAGTCCATTGGACATAAATGTTCTACCCCTGCACCAATAATATGAATCCATCGAAGTTTAGGCGCAATTTCAGCAAGATTCTCAGTAGGAAAATCCCAGCACACAAGAACCTCAGCAGTCTTCATGGATTCATAAAAGTTCTCTAAATCCCAATCAAAAATTGGCTCAATTTTGTTTTTTAAATCAGGGTAGCTTTCAATTGCATTATCAAACCTTTCTTTGGTAATAGCAAAAACACTTTCCCCTTCAATAGTTGGTGGGAATGAATCAGGGTCAGCATGATTACTCTTAAAATGAACTCTTATTTTATTATCACTTGCCATAGGTATTTATTTATTGGTATTTGAAGTTTCTCTTGATTGTATTTCTTTTAATTTTTTCGTAACTATTTTAACTCTCTCTTCTTCAACCTTTCCATCGACTTCAAATTGAATTTGAACGAATTCATGTGCAAGTTTACTTAAGAAGGAATTGTCTTCCAAATTACTCGCTGGAATATTAAGGACAGAATCACCTCCATAAGTTGGAACTGGCAATCCATTAATGCCACTTGCTAGATATGGTTTTTTGCCAGAGGCAACAGTTTTTATTTGCTCTCTAATTCTCTGACGCATCATTGCAACTCCTTGATCACTAGGTAATAAATTTTCATTTTTATGGATATTTATTGGACCCATACCTTCGCATGCTTCTCGGTCTGCAGGAAATCTTTGACGTTCTTTGTAGGGGCGATCAAAAATTTCACCCTGTTCAATTAGTTCAGGACCCTCTGGAGTGTTAAATTCCTGTGGATCTCCTCTCTCCCCAAAATTAGCCCAGGCATAGCAGATAGTTGTTTCATCGTCGATTGGAACAACCCATCGTGTAAATGAACTTCTACCATAGTGTATTTGCTTTGTTCCATCTACAGCAAAAGCTGCACCTGCTTGAGTAAAGTTTGGCAAAACGACTTCGTTAATCCTAAACCAAATATTGTCACCAACTCTCCTGGTATTGCAGCCTAAAATCCAACTATCACGCTCAAAAAAATCAATCTGTCCAACTTCTCCAAAGCCTTCTGAAAACTGTTTTCGACTCATATTTGAATGAAGGAAAGAGGTGTGAATTGGATCAACTATAGCATCCAAAACCTGAAGCCAGTTGCAATTGAAGGGTGCCTTATAGGGCACCATTTCCATATCTTTAAAATTTAGGCTGTCATACATTGGAAATTCAGGTTTTTCATCAATTGGCCCAAGATAGGCAAAAATTAAACCTTTAAATTCATAAGTTGGATAGGCGCCAAGTCGAACCCTTTGTTTAATAATGTCAGCTATATGTGCAGGCTGGCCAGGAACATCTAATAATGTTCCATCAATACCAAAGTGCCATCCATGGTAGCAACATTGAATTCCTGTTTCTTGACAAATACCAAATTCAAGAGAAGCTTGCCTATGAGGGCATTGTTTATGAACCAATCCTAATTGATTGCTTTTGTCTCGAAATAGAACAAGCTCTTCACCCAGAATTTTTATTGATACAGGAAGATCATCGAGTTCAGAAGAGATAAAAACTGGCTGCCAGTATCTTCTAAGGTATTCACCTGCTGGCGATCCAGGACCAATACGTGTAATTACATCATCAACATCTTTTGAGTGGATTAATCCATGCCCTGAATATCCTTTCAATTCAACCTCGAAGTCACTTCCTTTAATGCCCATATTGCATCTTCTCCTGATTAAAAGTGTTAATTAAAGTTACAAATAATACCAAATTAATACGAATGTTAACAGTAAATAATTTTTATGATTATTACATATTAATTATTTTTAATCGAATAAATAGCTGTATTGGTAACTTATTCTTTAATTTATTACATTTAATGTAATAATTAGGTTTATAATTTTTCTCATTATCATTTGTTTCATTTATTTTTTGAGGTACTACAATTAATAAACTTAACATGTCATCTTTTTTTGAGAAAGGCAAGCTTAAGCATGGACTGCCCTCATCTGCCTATACTAGTGCTGATTTTTTTCGCACTGAGTGCGATACCGTGTTTACCAATAATTGGGTTTTTGTAGGTTTTGCCCATGAGCTAAATGAGCCAGGGGATGCAAGACCAATTATGGTTGCTGGTCAGCCAGTAGTCTTAATTAAAAATAATGAAGGAAAAATTTCAGCTTTCCATAATGCATGCTCTCATCGATGTTTGAAGTTAGTTGATGAGCCAATGAATGTTGGCAAGATGTTATCTTGCCCCTATCATGCATGGACGTACAGTCTTGATGGTGATCTTTGTGCTACGCCGTTCTTTGGTGGCAAAGAGCATCAGCCAGAAGGCTTTGAAATGTCAAATCATAATCTTAAATCAATAAAAATAGCTATTTGGCAAGATTGGATTTTTATTAATTTAAGTGGCAATGCTGCCAATTTTGAGGATTATGCAGCTCCTCTTATTCAAAATTTTAGTGATATAGATTTTCAAAAAGTGAAGCCTGTAGCTACTTTGGATTTTGGTGAGATTTCTACGAACTGGAAATTTCTTATGGAAAATTTTATAGAGCCTTACCATGTTCAATTTGTCCATCGTACAACAACAAATCAGCCTCTTGAGGATCATTACACAATTGTTGATGGCGTTTGCCTAGGAAGCGCTATTGATCTAGATGATGATGATAAGGTAAAGGGGAGTTTGTCTGTAAGTTCAAGATACTTAACTCTTTTTCCAAATTTTATAATTGGTCGTTATGCTCCTGATCAAATTGGAGTCTATTTGAATGTTCCAGTTGATGAAGGTCATACGCATCAAAAAAGGGTTATCTACACCACAGAAGGCGAGAGCGTTTCAATTAAAGAGGTTGATGAAATGAAAAAGTTATGGTGGGATGTCCACAAAGAAGATCATGCAATTTGTGAAAGGATGCAGCTTGGGAGAGCGTCTCCAGTTTCAAAAGATGGTGGTATGTTGTCACCTCACTGGGAAGATAGTGTTCGCGCTTTTCAAGAAATGATTGCAGAAGCCGTTACTAGCCCACCAAAAAATAATAAATAAAGGAGAATTTAATGACCGATACAAGTTTTAATAGTGACTTTAGATTAGCACATACGATGATGAGAGTTCTTGACTTAGAAAAGTCACTTCATTTTTATTGTGACATTTTAGGTATGCAAGTGCTAAGGCGAACTGATTACCCGGGGGGAAGATTTACAAATGCATTTGTAGGTTATGGCCCTGAAATTGAATTTCCCGCGCTGGAGCTAACCCATAACTGGGATCAAGAAGAGCACTATGACAAAGGTAATGGATGGGGACACATTTGCATTGAAACGCCAGATGTATACAAAGCTGTTGAAGACCTAGAGGCTGGAGGCGCCAAAATCATTAGTCCAGCTAAACCTATGAATGCTGGAACTCGAATACTTGCATTTATTGAAGATCCAGATGGATATGTCGTAGAACTTAATGAAAAACTTAACTTAACTTAAAAGGGATAAAAATGAGTAATAAACCACAACTATATAAATTTGGTGACATTGAGCACCGTTTACACACTTTAGAGCCAGGACAAAGCTATATCAAGCCTTTTGTTACTAGTGCAGTTAGTGACACGATGTGCGGCGGTTTGAATTTTTTAAACCAAGTATCTGTGCCATGGGAGTTAACATGCGATGAGATTATTTATTGTATGGAGGGGACGTTTAGATTAACGTGTGATGGCGAGTCTTATAACTGCAATCCAGGTGATGTCCTTTATATCCCTAAAGATAACTCAATAGCTTATGAGTGTGATGAAAAATGCGTAATATTCTATGCCGCCTATCCTCATGACTGGAAGCAACAAGCAGGCATTACTTTTGTGCCTGGAATAGATCCAGAAGACATGCCTCAAAACTAGGATTTAAATGAGTAATTCAAGTAATCATATAGTGCACCTAAGTCAATCTAATGATAGTAATGATAGCGATCAACTTCCGCGTGTTCCAACTAGGGATACGCTAAAAGATAAATTGAACCAACGAATCATTGATATGCTTGAGATTGATGGACGAAAGCCATTTAACGAAATTGCTAAGTCACTGGAAATCTCTGAAGGGACTGTTAGGAATCGTGTGAATCGCATGAAAGATGCAGGTGTCTTGCAAATCAAAGCATTGGTAGATCGCTCTGCTATAAATTATGCAACAGATTCGATGCTTGGAATAAAAGTTGCTTCAACTTCTAGCCCTACTGAGGTTGCTAAACGTCTTCAAGATTGCAATGAGATAGTCTTTATTATCTGGGTCACAGGTCGATATGATCTTTTAGTAGAAATTGCCTCTGAAGGAGATGAGACCCTTACTAGGTTTCTAGATGAACATTGTTTTAATAACGGTGATATAAAGGATGTTGAGGTAATGAAAGGCCTGGCAACATATAAAAATCAATTTTTATTAAAATCGCAAGAAAAATTATAAATATTTAATAAATTCATAAATAAGGAGAAGAATATGGCAAAGATTTATCACACAACAATGGCAGATGCCCTGCCATCAAAGAAACGTGTTGCAGAGGAAAAAGCTCGATTAGAAAAAGCAGGCGTAAAGTACATTCTGTCGTGCTGGATTGATATGCTCGGCCTTCCTAAAACAAAGCCAATTCCTATGAAGGAGTTTGAAGCATTGTGTGCAGGAAAGGGCCCTCAATTTGCGGTTCATTCAGTTTCTTTTGTTCCTGAATTAGGGCCTAATGACTCAGATCAAATCCCTGTACCTGATTTAGATAGCTTGGTAATTTGTCCATGGGATAAGACGTGTGTATGGGTTTTTTCAGATTTATGGTGGGAAGGTAAGCCTTATAACTTGTGCCCTCGTCAAACTCTTAAAAGAGCAGTACAAAAAGCAGATGACGCTGGATATAAAGCCTTTTGTGGTATTGAGCCAGAATTTATTGCAATGCGATGGGAAGATGGTCAGCCTGTTAAGGCTTTTGATGATGACCCATTACCAGGTGACGGCTTACGTCCTCGCAGACAAGCTTTTGGATACGATGTTGAGTATTCAATTGATTCAATGGAATTCCTCAAAGAATTAATTGATACTGTTAATGATTTAGGCTGGGATATGAAGGATGTGGTTTGTGAGGGCGCCTACTCACAGTTTGAGCTTGACTTCACTTATACAGATATTCTTCAGATGGCAGATCGATTAGTTTTCTTAAGGGTTCTTCTTAAAGAGGTTGCTAAAAAGTATGGGATGTTTATTACCTTTATGCCAAAGCCAACGATTGGTGATTGGAGGTCTGGAGCGCATATTAATTTTAGTATGACGAGTAACTTGGATAACAAAAATGTTTTTGAAGGTAAGGATGGAAAATTCTCTGATACAGCTTATCATGTAGTTGGTGGATTGCTAAAGCATGCAACAGAAATTACTGCTATTGCTTGTTCAACGGTAAACTCATATAACGGTTTGGTTCCAATAGTTGGTGGATTTGAAGGAGGAGTCTATACATGGGCGCCGACAACAATGGCCTATGGAGATAATAATCGATCTTGCATGATTCGACTCCCTCAAAACCGGTTTTGTATCGAGAATCGTGCTGCTGACATGTGCATGAATCCATACCTATCCTTAGCACTTACAACAGCTGCAGCTTTGGATGGAATTAAGAATAAGATTGATCCAGGTGATCCTTTAAATATAAACTTATATACATTAAGTCCTGAAGAAATGAAGGAAGCAAACATTAAATCTTTACCTCGTAATCTTTTAGAGGCAATTGAGGCTTTAAATGAGGATGATTTTGCAAGAGAAGTTTTAGGTGATTCAATGCTCCTTCAATTTTTCTCTTATAAGAAAGATGAGTGGGATCGATATCATCAGGCTGTTACAAACTGGGAAGTTGAGGAGTTTTTAAGGCTCTATTAAGCCAGATTTTTTATCAAAAGATAATAGATAAAAGCGTTAATCGTTTTTTTTCATTTAAACTATTGCCCTTGAGTTCATGTCATGCATGAATACAGGGGCTATAATAATTTTTTGGAGTTTTTATGTGTGGAATTGTAGGACTTTTTATTAAAAATCAAGCTCTAGAGTCTCAATTAGGTGCGCTTGTAGCACCAATGCTCAGTGAGATGACTGAGAGAGGGCCAGATAGCGCAGGTATTGCCGTTTATCGTAATCCTCAAGAGAATGGCTGTAAGATTACTGTCCTTGCTCAGCACCAAGACTTTGATTGGGGTGCTTTAGAGGCTACAATAAGTAATCATTTTTCTTTAAGAGATATTACAGTAACCCGCAATCATGCAGTTTTGAGTCTAGATTCTGAAATTGATGATGTTCAAGTTTGGATGAGAGATAACTGGAGTGATCTTAGTATTACAAGTGCAGGAACAAATATTGAGATCTTTAAAGGTAAAGGTAACCCAGCTGAGTTTATTGATCAGTTTGATATTAAAAGTATGACTGGCACTCACGCACTTGGTCATACCAGAATGGCAACAGAAAGTGCAATTACAACAGAGCACTCCCACCCTTTCTCAACAGGCCAGGATTTATGTCTTGTGCATAATGGCTCTTTATCAAACCATAACAGATTACGTGAAACTTTACGAAAAAAAGGTGTTCATTTCAAAACCGATAATGATAGCGAAGTTGCTGCTGGATATTTGAGCTGGCGCTTAAGTGAGGGGGATGATCTAGATCAAGCCTTGAATCATGCCATAGAGGATTTAGATGGATTCTATACCTTTGCAATTGGAACCAGGGATGGTTTTGCAGTTATGCGTGATCCAATTGGTTGTAAGCCAGCAATTATGGCAGAAACTGATGATTGGGCTGCGATGTCTTCTGAATATCGTGCTATTGCAACTTTGCCAGGCGCTGAAAATGCGCGCATTTGGGAGCCTGAACCAACTCAGATTTATAGCTGGAAAAGGAGTTAATAATGACTGAAATTAATTTAGAAAAAAGCACTATTAGAGAGCTTAATGAAGCATTGCAGGCAGGGTCTTCTGGTGATAAATTTTCTGTAAATAATACTGTTGGAAAGCATGCTCTTTCAGTTGGTCTTACAACAAAGGTAGATGTTGAAATTAATGGACATGTTGGCTACTATTGCGCTGGTATGAATCAACAGGCCAATATAATAATTAATGGAAATGCTGGGCCAGGTTTAGCTGAAAATATGATGTCTGGTCAGGTACGTGTTACTGGAAATGCCTCTCAATATGCTGCTGCAACAGCACATGGTGGACTATTAGTTATTGAGGGAGATTCAAGTTCACGATGTGGAATTTCGATGAAAGGTGTAAATATTGTTGTTGGCGGTAATATTGGACATATGAGTGCGTTTATGGCGCAATCTGGATGCTTAGTCGTTTGTGGAGACGCTGGAGATGCTCTAGGTGATTCAATTTATGAAGCCAAAATTTATGTTCGAGGTAAAGTCAAAAGCCTAGGTACAGATTGTATCGAAAAAGAGATGCGAGATGAGCATAAGAAAGAGCTTCAGCAATTACTAAGCCAATCAAAAATGAGTCATGGGGTTGAAGAATTTCGACGTTATGGTTCTGCGCGCAAATTATATAATTTTGACATTGACCAAGTCGATGACTACTAAGGAGGTCAGATTATGAGCAAAGATAATCCAACATTAATAGAGTCTGCAACTTTTCCTCGGCATGTGATTGCGGAAATTCAGCGTGCAGCTAAAACAGGAATTTATGATATTCGTGGATTTGGTGCTAAAAGAGATATTCCTACATTTGACGATTTAGTATTTCTTGGTGCTTCAACTTCTCGCTATCCATTAGAGGGCTATAGAGAAAAATGCACAACTGAGGTCATTTTAGGTAATAGGTTTGCAAAAAATCCTATTCATTTAAAAACACCAATCACAATTGCAGGCATGAGCTTTGGCTCCCTTTCAGCTCAAGCCAAAGAATCGCTTGGAAGAGGCGCGACTATAGCAGGCACTAGCACAACTACAGGGGATGGCGGAATGACTCCAGAAGAAAGAGGGCATTCTAAAACTTTAGTTTACCAATACTTGCCTTCAAGATATGGGATGAATCCAGATGACTTAAGGAAGGCTGATGCAATCGAAATTGTTTTGGGTCAGGGTGCAAAGCCGGGAGGCGGAGGCATGCTATTGGGGCAAAAAATTTCTCCTAGAGTAGCACAAATGCGAAATCTTCCAGAAGGAATAGATCAGAGATCTGCTTGTCGTCATCCAGATTGGACGGGTCCAGATGATCTTGAAATCAAGATACAGGAATTACGTGAAATAACAAACTGGGAAAAACCGATCTATGTCAAAGTTGGAGCGACGCGAGTTTTTTATGATGTCACCCTTGCTGTAAAGGCAGGCGCTGACGTTGTTGTTGTTGATGGCATGCAAGGAGGAACTGCAGCAACACAAGATGTTTTCATTGAGCACGTTGGAATACCGACGCTTCCAGCAGTTCGAATGGCTGTTGAAGCTCTCCAAGAAATGGATATGCATCGTAAGGTACAGCTGATCGTTTCTGGCGGTATTCGAAGTGGGGCAGATGTTGCAAAGGCCTTAGCTTTGGGTGCGGATGCAGTTTCAATAGGTACTGCTGCATTAATTGCTCTGGGCGACCAAAGCCCTGAATTTGATGATGAATATAAAGAGATAGGTTCAGCAGCAGGTTTTTGGGATGACTATCAGGCGGGAAATGATCCAGCTGGCATTACGACTCAAGACCCTGAGCTTGCAAAGAGATTAGATCCAATTCTAGGTGGCCGACGACTTGCGAATTATATAAATGTTCTTACGCTTGAATTGCAAACATTGGCCCGTGCATGCGGTAAGAGTCATGTGCATAATTTAGAGCCAGAGGATATGGTAGCATTAACTATGGAGGCAGCTGCGATGGCTGGCGTTCCCCTAGCTGGTACTAATTGGATTCCAGGTAAGGGTGGAATATAATTACTAATTTAATAAAAATAATAACGAATAAATAGGAGAAATTATGGCCACTAAACTTAGTAAAGTAGCTGCAGATAAAGGTATTGAATATTTTCTTATTAGCTTTGTAGATCTTTTTGGAAGTTTGCGTTCTAAGTTGGTTCCTGCAAGGGCCATTGATGGAATGCAAAAAGATGGAGCGGGTTTTGCAGGATTTGCAGCCTGGTTAGATATGACGCCTGCACATCCCGATATGTTTGCTATTCCAGATCCTGATAGTCTTATCCAGTTGCCTTGGAAGCCAGAAATTGCTTGGTTAGCCTCAGATTTATGGATGGATGGTAAGCCTGTTGAGGCTTCTCCGCGAGTTGCATTAAAGAAGCAATTGGCAGAAGCTGAAAAGCAGGGTTTTAGAATGAAAACAGGTGTTGAGTGTGAATATCATCTCATCAATGAAGATGGAACTGATATTGCTGATGAGAAAGATACTCAAAGCAAACCTTGTTATGATCAGCAAGCCTTAATGCGCCAATATCCAGTTATCAAGCAAATTTGTGACAGCATGATTGAGTTAGGTTGGGGTCCATATCAAAATGATCACGAAGATGCTAATGGTCAATTTGAAATGAACTGGGATTTTGATGATGCTCTAAAAACTGCTGATCGCCAAGTATTTTTTAAATTTATGGTGAAATCAATCGCCGAGCTTCATGGCATGCGCGCAACATTTATGCCAAAACCTTTTAGTCATCTTACGGGTAATGGCTGCCACTCTCATGTCTCAATATGGAATCTAGATGGTTCTCAAAATTTATTTAATGGTGAAAATGATAGCCGAGGTTTAGGATTGTCATCTCTTGCGTATCAGTTTTTAGGTGGGATTATGCATAGCGCAGACCGCTTAACTGCCATCTTTAACCCAACTGTAAATAGTTATAAACGTATTAATGCTCCAAGAACAGTTTCTGGTGCAACGTGGTCTCCTAGCTCAATCACTTATGGTGGAAATAATCGTACTCATATGATTCGAGTTCCAGACTCAGGTCGTTTTGAATTACGATTAATGGATGGCGCAGCAAATGCTTATTTAATGCAGGCAGCAATACTTGCTTGCGGTCTTGATGGCATTGCTGGCAAACGTGACCCAGGGGATCCACTTGATATAAATATGTATGAGCTTGGAAAAGACATCGAGGGCTATAAGCAACTGCCGCGTAATTTACTTGATGCGCTCAGATTACTTGAAAATTCAGATGTTCTTAGAGAAAGACTTGGAGACAGCATAATTGATGCTTACATAAAATTAAAGCATACAGAGTGGAGTGGTTATGCCTCCCATCTGACTCAATGGGAGAGGGATAATACTTTAGATTGTTAGGCGCAAAATTTAATGATTTTCTTATAACTATAATGAAACTTTGTGATGGATTATGAAAAGTTTGAGCTAGGTGATGTTTCTCTTTTATCAGGAGAGGAGTTAAATTCAGCCTTTTTAATTTACAAAACTTATGGAAAGCTGAATAAAGGTAAAGATAATGTTGTTGTTATGCCTACTTTTTACACTGGCTCACATCAAAGAAATGAGGGCTTTTTTGGTGAAGGTAGGGCAATTGATCCGGCAAAACATTTTATTGTTTCAATTAACTTATTTGGAAACGGACTCTCCTCTTCACCGAGTAATTCAAAATCGCCTCAAGATGGCCCAAGATTCCCGCGTATTTCTCTTTGGGATAATATTGCTTGTCAGTACAAGCTATTAAAAGAGCATTTAGGTGTCGAGAAAATTGCGCTAGTGACTGGCTGGTCAATGGCAGGTTGTCAGGCTTATCAATGGGCTGCACAGTACCCTAATTTTGTTAAAGCAATTTTGCCTTTTTGTGCTTCAGCTAAAACATCCCCTCATAATCATGTATTCCTGGAAGGGGTAAAGGCGGCACTTTGTGCGGACCAAAATTGGAATAATGGTGATTATTCTTCTCCTCCAGTTGCTGGCCTTAAGGCATTTGCAAGAGTTTACGCAGGTTGGGCATTTTCACAAACTTTTTATCGTAACTCTCTATATAAAGAGATTGGATATGACTCCTTTGAAGATTTACTTGTCGATTGGGAGGAAGATCATTCTAAGAATTGGGATGCCAATAATCTCCTTTGTAAGCTTGATACTTGGCAGACTAGTGATATCAGTGTTGGCCCAATATATAACGGAAACATAGAGATGGCGTTAAATGCTATTAAGGCCAAAACTATCTTGATGCCCTGTATGCATGATCTTTACTTCCCACCTGAAGATAATGAAATTGAAGCAGGCTATATAAATGGTGCTGATTTTCGACCATTTGATTCTCCATGGGGCCACTGTGCAGCAAATCCTGGAAATGATCCTGACTTCACAGCTGAACTTGAGCGTGCCATTAATGAATTACTTGAAGAGTAAAGACTGAGATGACAATTACATGGCAAGATTTCGAAAAAGTTGACATACGGATTGGTACTATTGTTGAGGTTAAGGATTTTCACAAAGCAAGAAATCCAGCCTTCATATTGCATGTTGATTTTGGAGTAGAAATTGGATTAAAAAAATCCAGCTCTCAAATTACAGATCTTTATACCAAGGATCAATTGCAAGGCAAACAAGTTATTGCAGTTGTAAATTTTGAACCAAAACAAGTTGGACCTATTATGAGTGAATGTTTGGTGCTAGGATTTTATCGCCAAGATAACTCAGTTGTTTTGGCCACAAATGATCTACCTATTAGTAATGGTTCTCGACTTTTATAATAGACTTACGATCTAATTCTTTACTGATACTAATCCAACCAATAAATATAGAAATATTCAGTATTGAATCTAATTTGTATCATAATGGTTTTAAACTATAATCTATTAGAAAGTAATTGTTTTTTGTATCACTTTGAGCCATAATAGTATTATATAAACAATATAGTATTAGTTTTAGGCTTTTTTACATTAGATTTGTATAATATTGAGGTGTATATTCCTAATTTCATAACTGGGTTTTCAGCTATGTTAAATAATGGAAGGGAGAAATAAATGAAGAAAAATATAAAAATCTTGGCCGGTAGTGCGATTCTTGCTGTTGCAAGTTCTGCTGCTGTTCAAGCTGGCGAGTTAACAGTCGCTACAGTGAATAATGGTCATATGATCACTATGCAAAGTCTAACAGGACACTTTGAAAAAGATAATCCAGGAATTAAAGTTAACTGGGTGACTTTAGATGAGGGTACGTTGCGTCAACGCGTAACAACAGACATTGCTACTAAAGGTGGTCAGTTTGATGTTATGACAATTGGTATGTACGAAGCTCCAATGTGGGGTGCAAAAGGTTGGTTACATTCTTTAGAGTTTGGCTCTAGTTATGATGTAGACGATCTTCTACCTGCAATGCGAAATGGATTATCAGCTAATGGTAACTTATATGCAGCACCATTTTATGGTGAGAGCTCTATGATTATGTATCGTAAGGACTTGTTAGATGCAGCTGGTATGAGTATGCCTGATAACCCTACTTGGGGTCACGTCCAAGACGCAGCAGCAGCAATGACTGACAAAGCTAATGGTGTTTATGGTATCTGTTTACGTGGTAAGCCAGGTTGGGGTGACAATATGGCATTCTTAACTACAATGGCTAACTCGTTTGGTGCGAGATGGTTTGATGAAGAGTGGAAGCCTCAGCTTGATTCACCAGCTTGGAATCATGCAGTTAATTTCTATGTTGATTTATTAACTCATTATGGCCCTCCAGGATCATCAGGTAACAGCTTTAATGAGATCTTAGCTTTGATTAACGAAGGTAAGTGTGGTATGTGGATTGATGCAACTATTGCGGCTTCTTTTGTATCAGACCCAAGTCAATCTAAAGTTGCTGATGTAATTGCTTATGCACAAAGTCCAGTAGCTGTAACCCATCGTGGTGCTAACTGGTTATGGGCATGGGCTCTAGCTGTTCCAGCTGGAACACAGCAATCTGATGATGCTCTTAAGTTTGTTGAGTGGGCTACTTCTAAAGAATACATTAATCTTGTAGGCGAAGAGAAGGGCTGGGGAAGTGTTCCTACAGGTACACGTTCAAGCACTTACCAAAATATGAAATTCCTAGCTGCAGCAAATTTTGCTGAAGCGGAAATGAAAGCTATTTTGTCGGCTGATCCTTCAAACAGTACGCAAGAGCCAACACCATACCAAGGTGTTCAGTTTGCATCAATTCCTGAGTTTCAGGCTATTGGTACTGCTGTAGGCCAACAAATGAGTGCTGCTTTGGCAGGTACGATTTCTGTTGAAGATGCTCTTGCTGCATCGCAAAAAGCGGCAGAAAGAGAAATGATTAAGGCCGGTTACTACTAGAGAGTAATAACCATTTAAACGGGTCAGTTTTGCTATAAAACTGGCCCGTTTTTTTTAATATCTACTGGGGTTTTTTTTAATGAAGTTCAGCGTTTCAAAAGCATTACAAGCTCCAAGTGTCATTCTTCTTCTTCTGTGGATGATTGTCCCACTAAGCATGACAATATATTTTTCATTCATGCGTTACAACTTGCTTTATCCAGAGCGCTATGGCTTTAATGGGCTTTCGAATTACGATTTCTTTTTAACAGATCCAGCATTATTTAGCGCAGTCACAAACAGTATTACTTTGGTTGGAAGTATTATTGCAATATCAGTCATTTTAGGCCTGGGTATTGCTTTGTTATTGCAAGAAACCTTTAAAGGCCGAGGGATTGTAAGGGTTTTACTAATATCTCCTTTTTTCATAATGCCGACAGTCAATGCGTTAATTTGGAAGAACATGTTTATGAATCCGGTTTATGGCCTTTTTGCATTCGTCAGTGGAATTTTTGGCTGGCCAGTTGTTGACTTCTTATCAGACTTTCCTTTATTGTCAATTATTATTATGTTGAGCTGGCAATGGACTCCATTTGCTTTACTTATTTTTATGACTTCACTCCAATCTATGGATACAGAGCAGGTTGAAGCTGCTGAACTGGAAGGTGCTGGCTTTTGGTCAAAGTTTCGTTATCTAACCTTGCCACATTTGGGCAGAGCTATTGGTGTTGTTGTAATGATTCAGGCTATTTTTCATCTCTCAATTTTTGCAGAAATTTTTGTGACAACCGGAGGTGGACCCGGTTATGACAGTACAAATACAACTTTTTTAATTTTTACTCAAGCACTTCTTCAATTTGATGTAGGCGTTGCTTCCGCAGGAGGCGTTTTTGCAATTGTGGTTGCTAACATTATTGCTTATTTCTTAATTAAGACAGTTGCTAAGGGAATGGCTAAATGAACATAAGTTATAGAAATATGAAAAAAATAAAGCACCAATCGAGGATATTGGCTTGCTGGACTTTAGCTATAATTTTCTTTTTTCCTATTTTTTGGATGGTTCTAACGAGTTTTAAAACTGAGCTTCAAGCAATCTCCATTCCACCACTTTTCATTTTTGAGCCAACTTTTGAAAATTTTTCAATTGTCCAGGAAAGAAGTGATTATTTTAAGTATGCCACTAACTCGCTAATTACTTCTTTTGGTGCAACAATTTTTGCGCTAATTATCGCTGTGCCTAGCGCATATTCAATGGCATTTTTCCCTGGAAAATATACGAAAGATATTTTACTTTGGATGCTATCTACCAAGATGCTTCCAGCTGTTGGTGTTCTTATGCCTATTTACTTACTAGCTGATGCAGCTGGCTTGCTAGATACCAAAACTGTTTTAATAATTATCTTTGCAATGATGAATTTACCAATTATTATGTGGCTATTATTTTCATATTTTAAGGAAATACCAAGTGAAATTCTTGAGGCTAGTAGGATGGATGGGTGTAGCACATTTGATGAATTAAGACATATTGTATTACCTCTTTCTTGGGGTGGTGTTGCTTCAGCTGGTCTTCTAAGTATTGTTTTATGTTGGAATGAGGCATTTTGGGCAATTAATCTAACTGCTGGAGATGCTGGCACTTTGACAGCGTTGATTGCTTCATATTCAAGCCCAGAAGGATTATTTTGGGCAAAACTTTCTGCCGCTTCAACACTTGCATGTGCACCTATTATTGTATTTGGGTGGTTTTGTCAAAAACAGCTAGTTCAAGGCTTAACTTTTGGAGCTGTGAAATGATGAATAAAAAACAATACTCAGGGCCTAATTTATCAGAAGCCATTATTCTTGTTACAGGTGCTAATGGAGGCATTGGATTTGACATTGTAAAGTCTGCATTAAAATCTGGAGCTAAAGTTCTAGGAACTGATGTAGTAATTAGCAAAGACCTTGAAGAATTACACCTAAATGCTAGCTTGGAATTAAGAGCTTATGACCTTTCTAAAGATAATCATCTTGAAGAGTGCCTTTTATGGGCAGATTCACTGGGAGTCAATGTACTCATTAATAATGCTGCAATTTTTGATATGGCTCCTTTATTGGAGGCAGATCTTGAGCAGTTTGATAAGTTATTTGCGGTGAATGTTAGGGCTATGTTTGCGATGATGCAGGGTGTTGCTAAGAGCTTAGTTTCGCGAAATGAAAAAGGTGTGATTATTAATTTTTCAAGTCAAGCGGGTAGGCGTGGGGAAGCTTTGGTTTCTCATTATTGCGCTACAAAGGCAGCAGTAATAAGTTACACGCAATCTGCCGCATTGGCTTTAGCGCAGAAAGGAATTAGGGTGAATGCAGTAGCGCCAGGCGTTATTGATACTCCAATGTGGGATAAAGTTGATGCATTATTTGCTAAATATGAGGATCTTGATATTGGAGAAAAGAAAAAAAAGATTGGAAAATCTGTCCCACTAGGTCGGTTTGGTACTCCATCAGATGTAACTGGAGTTGTATTATTTCTAGCCTCTAACCAATCTAAATATATTACAGGTCAAACTATTAATGTTGATGGTGGCAATGTTTTAAGTTAAGGAAAAGTATGTCAATAATAGATAGAATAAAACCAGAGTTTGAAATCGTTGATAAAGTAGAGACGATTCGGTATTTAGAGCATGGCTGGCCCACAGCGCTTTGCCGCTGGCATGCGCATGAAGAGTATGAGCTGCATTTAGTTGTAAAAACTTCAGGTAAGGTTTTTGTAGGTGATTATGTTGGACAATTTTCACCTGGATCTTTATTTTTGACTGGACCTAACTTGCCACATAATTGGGTCACTGAAGAGAGTTCAAGTAATCTAGTCCCATTAAGAGATATGTTGATTCAATTTAATCATGAAACATTGAAAAAGGCATTTACAGCGTTTCCTGAATTTGTGGAATTAGATCATCTTTTAGAGTCATCACGCTCTGGAATTGAATTCAAGAATTATGATCCAGAACTTGCCAAAAAACACTTAGAGTTAATACGTGATAGTCAGGGTATGAAAAGACTGTTGTATTTTTTAAATTTTCTTCATGAGCTTAATGAATGGTCAGAAAAAGTAACGTTATCACTAACTAAATTAAATCCTAGCTTATCTTCAAGTAGTCAACATCGAATTAATGAAGTTGTGAATTATGTAATAGATAACTACAAAAATAACATTTCATTAGTTGAGGCGGCAAAAATTGCAAATATGAGTGAGAGTGCATTCTCAAGATACTTTATGAAAACAACAGGAAATCGATTTTCAGAATTTGTCTCAAGAATTAGATTAGGAAGGGCATGCGTTATGCTCTATGAAACTGATAAAAATATTTCAACTATAGCCTTTGCATCTGGCTATAACAATCTTGCTAATTTTAATAGACAGTTTGTTAAATTAAAAGGTATGACGCCAAGAGAATACAGAAAGACAGCATATAAAGGATTAATAAGTGAATAAAGGTATGACAAAAAACATAAATGAGAGTAATTCTCTAGTTAAAGCTAGTTTTGAACCTGCCAACTGCAAGGTTGGAGTAATTCATATTGGTGTGGGAAATTTTCATAGGGCGCATCAAGCAGTATATTTTAATAATATCTTAAAGAATGCAAGTTCAAACAATTGGGGTATTGCTGGAATCAATCTAAGGAAAGAGCAGAGTAAATTAATTATGGATTTGAAAAAATCTAATAATAACTATATCTTAAAGACTGTCTCTGCAGCTGGAGAAGCTAGGCATGAAGAGATAAAATCAATTATAGAGTTATATGATTGGGAGATTAATGATAGAGAAATTCAACATCTTTTTTCATCTAGTAATGTTCAATTGGTAACAACTACGGTTACTGAAAGTGGTTATTATTTTGATAAAGACAAGCAATTAAAAATAACAACAAAAGATATTCAAAATGATCTAAATGGAGGTACGCCATTAACTATTTTTGGGGCCCTTGCAAAAGGTTTGAGAGTAAGAATGGAAAGTAATGGTCTGCCAATAACTATTGCGTGCTGTGACAATATTCAAGAAAATGGCATTATGTTAAAACATTGCTTTAATCAGTATTTAAATGAATTAGGCGATGAAGTTTTATTAGATTGGGTTTCAAAAAATACCAGTTTTCCATCTAGTATGGTTGATAGAATTACACCTAAAGTTAATGCCAAAGAGCTACTAAAAATTCAAGAATCTTTTAGTCGAAGCGAAGACTGTTCAGTTATCTCTGAAGACTTCATTCAATGGGTAATTGAAGATAAATTTTCTGGAAAAAAACCCCCTCTTAGTTCTGTTGGAGTTGAAATTGTTGATGACATAGAGCCCTATGAAAATACAAAAATTCGTATCTTGAATGGGGGGCATACTGCTCTTGCTTATCTTGGTGTTTTGCAAGGATATAAAACTTATGATCAAGCTTTAAGTGACCCTGAGTTGTCTAATTTTTTTGACTCAATACAAGTTAAAGAAATTATTTCATCTTTGCCAATAGAGCCTTCAATTAATTATTTAGATTACTTATCTACAACTAAGAGAAGGTTTGGAAATCAAAATTTACCTGACTCTTTGTCAAGAATTTGCATGGATGGAGGCTCTAAGTTCCCTATATTTTTATTGCCAGTCATCGAGTGGCATTTATCAAAAGGAGAGACTCCTGAGTTCTCATTAAAGGCTATTGCAAGTTGGTATATTTTCCTATGTCAAGTGATTACTAATAAGGTAACTTTTGAATATGTTGAGCCAAAATGGAGCATGTTAACTCCTTTTTTAGTCGAAGGTGGTGAGCTTGGCTTTGCAAAAGATTCAGAACTTTGGGGAGATGTTCCACAAAAGTACCCAGACTTTGTTGATGGAGTCATTAAAGAAATTCAAGCAATGAAAGAACAATATCAGATTAATTTTTAAAATGTAGTTAGGCGTATACGAGGAGAGTAATTTTGGCTGAAATTAAATTAGAATCAATACATAAAAATTTTGATGAAGTAAGTGTCATTAAGGGTGTTGATATTGAAATTCATGATGGAGAGTTTGTTGTTTTTGTGGGGCCATCTGGCTCAGGTAAATCTACTTTACTAAGAATGATTGCTGGTCTTGAGGATATAAGTTCAGGACTCTTAATGATTGATGGTGAAGAAATGAATGATGTGCCACCATCTAAAAGAGAGTTGGCTATGGTATTTCAATCCTATGCTTTGTATCCTCATATGAGTGTCTTTGATAACTTAGCTTTTGGACTTAAATTGGCAAAGGTAAATAAAAGTGAAATTAAAGAGCGCGTTGAGAAGGTGGCTGAAGTCTTACAAATTCATGATTATTTAGAGAGGCTTCCTAAACAATTATCTGGTGGGCAGCGACAACGAGTTGCTATTGGTAGGGCAATTATTAGGGAGCCTAAGGTTTTTTTATTTGATGAGCCTCTATCTAACTTAGATGCAGCTTTAAGGTCTGATATGAGAGTTGAGCTTGCAGAGCTTCATGAAAAGCTTAGTGCTACAATAATTTATGTAACGCATGATCAAATTGAAGCTATGACTCTTGCTGATAAAATTGTTGTTCTGAATAATGGGTTGGTTGAGCAAATTGATACTCCCACTGAACTCTACAATAATCCAAAAACTGAATTTGTTGCAGGCTTTATTGGGTCTCCAACTATGAATTTTTTAAGAGGTGATATAGTTGATAAAAGTGGTGCAGAGGTTTATGGAGTAAGACCAGAACACATTTCACTTTCTCCTAATAAGGGCAAAATAAAATGTACTTTGAAGCATCTAGAGAATCTAGGTGCAGATACCTTATATTATATGCAGTCAGAAGATTATCAGCAAATTACAGTTAGAGTTGAAGGTATGGGTTCCCATAAAAAAGGTGAAATATTGTTTTTAGATTATGATGAAGCCAATGTGCACATGTTTAAAGATGGAAAACGAGTTTAATTTAACTAATTAAAACTATCTAGATTGTTTGTATAAAATTAGTTGACTTACTTGTTGCTATATTTAGTATTTAATTTTTAATAATGTAACCTTTAAATAAGTTTCTCATGATAATTTGTGCTGGTGAATCTTTAATTGATATGGTGTCTTTTTTAGGTGAGGTTGAATATACTCCTCATGTCGGTGGAAGTAACTTTAATTCTGCAATTGCTCTTGGTCGTTTAGGTACCAATAGTTATTATTTTGGTGCTGTGTCAAATGATAACTATGGAAAACTAATAGAGGGCTCCCTTAAAAACTCTAATGTCAGAGAAGAATTCATTATAAAAACTAACCGACCAACCACTCTTGCCTATGCAGATGTGGTTAATGGTATTGCAGAATATACATTTGTTGATGAACATTCAGCTGGACGAATGCTAGATAAGGCTAGTTTAAAGCCTTTTTTGAGTAGAGTGATGAAGGCAAAAGCATTATTAGTTGGAGGGATTAGTCTGCAAGCGGAGCCCTGTGGATCAAGTTGGCAGTGGTTAGTTGAACAAATCTCAGGCCATTTACCGATTTATTTTGATGCTAATATCAGGCCTGATTTTATTGAGGTTAAGAATGATTATGTTAATCGATTCAAAAAACTTACTTCAAAAGTTGACATAATAAAAATTTCTGAAGACGATTATCGTTATCTTTTTGGTGCACAGGATTTTAAAGAAGTTAGCAAAGAGTGGCTCAAGAATGGCGTTAAATTAGTTATCTTGACATTAGGTGGAGATGGATCAAAGGTAATTTTTGATGGTGGCAAAGAAGTATATGTCAAGAGTAACCAAGTTGAAGTTGTCGATACAATTGCTGCGGGCGATAGTTTTAATGGAGGTTTTCTGTTTAGTCTTGAACAACAAGGGTTTCTTAGTAGAGATAAATTGAGTTTTATGGAAGAAACTTCTCTTAAAAAAACACTCACTTTTGCAAATCAAGTTGCAAGCTTAACTGTTATGAAGAAAGGTGCAAATCCACCTTGGCTTAATGAGATTTAAATAGCCTTGTAGATTAGATCTATTTATGACAATTTATCAAGAGTCTGTTTTCAATATTTAAGGCAATACATTCTTAGTGAAAGGTTAAAATACTTTTTTCGATTCCCCCGATTAGATATCAATGCAAACAATTATTTCAATTAAGAATTTATCAAAAGTTTATGATTCTGGCTTTAATGCTTTGAAAAGTATTAATCTAGACATAAATACAGGCGAGATATTGGGACTCTTGGGTCCAAATGGAGCTGGCAAAACAACTTTAATTTCAACAATATGTGGAATTGTTTCTCCAACCTCTGGCGAGGTTACTGTTGATGGCTTTGATATTATTAAGGATTTTAGAAAAACACGATCAATAATTGGTCTTGTGCCACAGGAGCTAACTCTTGGATCATTTGATACAGTTTGGGGGACAGTTAGGTTTAGTAGGGGTTTATTTGGAGCTAAGAGAGATGATGCTTATCTTGAAGAGCTCTTAAAAGACTTATCTCTTTTTGATAAAAAAGATTCTGAAATTAGAATGCTTTCTGGAGGAATGAAGAGGCGAGTTCTGATTGCTAAAGCACTCTCTCACAACCCTAAAATACTGTTTCTTGATGAGCCTACTGCGGGCGTTGACGTTGAGCTACGTAAGGATTTATGGAAGATTGTTAACGTATTGAAATCTAAAGGCGTTACCATAATTTTGACGACTCACTATATTGAGGAAGCTGAAGAGTTAGCTGATAGGATTGGAGTTATTAGTAATGGCGAACTTTTACTTGTTGAGAAAAAAGCGCATTTGATGGAAACTCTTGGAAAGAAGCAGTTAATTGTTGAGCTAAAAGAGTCACTTTCCAAACTACCTTCTTCTCTTGATAAGCACAATATTGAGATTTCTGAAGATGGTATGCATATTTCATACACGTATATTGTTAAAGATGAAGAAACTGATATGTCTGAAGTACTCCAGGAAATTACAAATTCTGGATTGCATATAAAAGACCTTAAAATTGTTCAGAGCTCACTCGAAGATATATTTGTAGACTTAGTTAAGGAAAAATAATGAATTTAATGGCAATCAAAGTAATTTATTTAAACGAGATGATGCGTTTCTGGAATACACTTTTTCAGAGTGTCGCCTCTCCAGTAATATCAACAGCTCTATATTTTGTAGTCTTTGGCTCAGCAATTGGTTCAAGGATTGAAAATATTGATGGCATTTCTTATGGGCTTTTTATTGTTCCGGGCTTGACAATGCTCTCTGTATTAACCCAAAGCATCTCAAATGCATCTTTTGGTATCTTTTTTCCAAAATTTACAGGCACGATTTATGAGCTTTTATCTGCCCCTGTCTCATTCTATGAGACTTTAATTGGTTATGTTGGAGCCGCTGCAACTAAGTCATTAATTTTGGCAACTATCATCTTACTTACTGCGAACCTCTTTGTTGATTTGAATATTGCGCATCCAATCTGGATGCTGAGTTTTTTAGTTTTGACCTGTGTGGCATTTAGCTTATTTGGTTTTATCATTGGTCTATGGGCTGATAACTTTGAAAAGCTACAAATAATTCCACTTTTAATTATTACTCCATTAGTATTTTTAGGTGGAAGTTTTTATTCAATCAGTATGCTCCCACCGGTATGGCAGAAGGTCACTTTATTTAACCCTGTTCTTTATTTGGTGAGTGGTTTCCGTTGGAGTTTCTTTGAAATTTCAGATGTTGGAGTCGGAGTGAGTCTACTAATGGTTTTACTTTTCTTAAGTATTTGTATTGCTATAATAGCCTGGATGTTTAACACTGGTTATAAGTTAAAACAGTAAGTTAAATTCAGGGGCTTTATGGTTCAAATTACCGATCTATTTATCTATCCTGTTAAATCACTCAAAGGTATTGCCCTAGAAGAATCAATGACTGCGCTGCGTGGTCTTGAGTATGATCGTGAATGGATGGTGACTACTATTGATTACGAATTTATTACTCAGCGCGAAATTGAGTCGATGTCAATGATTGAAGTGAGTATTGATTCAGGCGCTTTAACACTTAGCTCAAAGAATAACACTAAACATAATATTCCTTTGGATTCAATTAAATCTGAGCTAATTAAGGCATCTGTTTGGGGTGATATTTGTGATGCCTATGATGAGGGCGATGATGTTTCGTTGTGGCTAACTAGCGTCTTAGGTCAGTACAAAGGTAAGTCCCTGAGACTTGTGAGGTTTGCCAGTCAAGGGCTTCGCCCAGTGCCCTCTAAGTATCTTGAAGGAACGGAGGCTCAGAGTGCATTTTCTGATCAATTTCCCTATCTAATAACGTCATGGGAGTCTCTAGATAAGCTGAATAAAGGTCTCATTAAAAATGGCTCTCAAGTAGCTAAAATGGATCGCTTTAGGCCCAATATTGTTGTCAAAGGTATTGAAGATCTTGAAAAAAAAACATCTCAAAATTTTTTATGCCAGCAAAGTGGGTATAGCTTTGGACTAAGAAAGCCCTGTAAGCGCTGCAAAATTATTACGATTAACCAAGATGATGGAAAAATTGATAACCCAAAAGAGCCTTTAGCAACCCTAACTTCTCTGAGGTTTAATGATGAGATAAATGGTGCATTTTTTGGACAAAATGCGATTTTGTTATCGACGAAAAATTACATTCTTAAAGTGGGTGATGAGCTTTCAATTGGCTAGTTTAGATAGCGCTATTCTGGTTTAATTCTCCAGTGAAATAGCGCCAAGCTTGTTTTCGTTTTTCCAGGCATGTCCATAAATTACTTCGTAAGTTGCTGGCAGTTTTCCATCAGAGCGATAGCTTTCGTACATCTCTATCATTTTTTTAAATTTAGTTTTCCCTGTGAGCGCTTTTGATCGGCTACCTACATTTTGTGCACCAATTGATTTCAGGTCATGCATTAAGTCAAGCACATTTTCATAGGTGAGGGTTATATTCTCCATTTCCATTATTGGGCTTTGAAAGCCTGATTGAAGCATCTGGTCGCCTATATCATGCATGTCAATAAAATCATTAACATGCGCGCTACTATCAACTGCTGACCAACTCCGTTTAAGCTCCTTTAGAGTATCTGGACCAAAGGTAGTGAAAAGAATTAAGCCCTCAGGCTTTAGAACTCTAAAGCATTCATTAAAAAGTGCTTTTAAATCAGGACACCACTGCATCATTAAGTTAGAAACAATAAAGTCAACGCTATTTGAAGCAAACGGAAGCTCGTAGGCATTTGCACAAACCTTTAAGTTTTGAGAATTTTTTAAAAGTGATTGTTGCGCAAAATCCACACAAATTAGATTTGCATTTGGAAATATTTCAGCTGTTTTATTACTAAGAAGACCAGTGCCAGAGCCAAGATCAATTATTGTTTGAGGCTTAATTGAAATGACTTTCAATTTTTCAGCCAGTCTATTTGCTATTTCACTTTGAAGAAAGGCATTATCATCATAATTGCTAGCGGCGCCATTAAAAGTGCTTCTTATTTTAGACATGAGGCCAATTGACTTGAGATTCTTTTCATTAAGTTAAAGTATTGATCAGGCCCTGCTGGATATTTGGTTCCCAAAATATCAATTTCGAATGTTTTTAAGCTGAGACCTTCCGACAAGACGCTTATTTGATTTAGCTTGGCCTCTTGTCCATAGAGTAGACACGAAACACTTAAATCACTCATAGCTTTCTTGGCCATAAGAGTTCTAATAATGCTCAATCTTGCTCCATGATATGGAGTGATGATAGCAGGCCGTAAAAGATTCATGCTCTTTTCGAAGTACTGCGTAGTGTCTGAAAATACTGCAAACTGTGAAGCTAGAAAAGGATCAATCTCTTTTTCTAAATCTATTTTTAGTTCCTCAAGATCAAGCATTAATTCTAGAAAATTGTTATTATATTTATCTTCGTTGACTGGATCTATTTTAATGAGCAGTTTATTAATATGTTTGGCTATAAGCTTCATGTTGTTAATATCTAGCCATAGATGTAAATCATAAATATTCTCTTCATGCTCATCAGCGTCATCATGTTCCTTTGACTTAAGTATTTCAGACCTCGATTTATGGATACTGAGATTATTCAAACTAATAATTTGAAATAGCGAATCATCTTCTATATTTTTAATTGCTTTTCTTAATCCAGATTCAAAGTCTCCACTAATGATTATTACTAAGTCAGCATTTGCGAGCATCTGGACTTGTGAGGGCTTCAAGTGAAATGTGTGTGCTGAGTTATTTGATTTAAGTAATAGCTGTGGCTCTGCAATGCCGTTCATAAGGCTCATCACGATACTATGAATAGGCTTAATACTGACTACGACAGATGGCGTTGATTGTGCAGCAACATTTTTGATAGCTAAAAGAAAAATAAAACTTAGTAGAAGACGATATTTCATAATAAGACTAAAATTGAAATTGAAGATAAATTATACGTTAATCGATGAATTCAACTTTGAATTAGTTGTTGCAAATAATGATTACTCGAGTAGGTGCAGGGTGACCTTCTTTTGTGAGAGATGAGTCAGATGGGTCAAGGAAATCCTCTAATGAAGCCGCATTATCTCCAATCCACTCTGTTCTTCTTTGCTCTTCAGAGGAAGTTTTACTAATATCAATAACTTTAATATTTTCGAATTTGGCATCAACAAGCCATGATTTCAGAGTCTCAACACTAGGAAGGCAATGAACATTCCGCATTTGAGCATAGCGACCATCTGGGATAAGTGAGTACCCATTTTGACCTTCAACTACTAAGGTCTCTAATATAAGCTCTGCGCCTGGCACCATCATATCTTTTAACTGAAGCAAATGTTCCATATGACTTCTTTGATGATAAAGAACACCCATTGAGAAGACAGAGTCAAAGATTGATAATTTAGGTATTTCTTCAAGTCTAATAGGAAGAAGCATCACATTAATGTCTTTATTAACTAACGATTTAATTGCAGCATACTGGTAATTAAATAAAAGGAAAGGCTCAATTCCTAGTGCTTTCTTGGCGCCTTCCATCGCCATTCTTAATGTGAAATAGCCATTTCCAGCACCTACATCAAGAACTCTTCGATTTTTTAATGGAGTAATGTGCTTTTGCAGACGTTTCCATTTAATATCACCTTGCCATTCGCTCTCAAGTTTTAAATTATTGAATATGAATGGGCCTTTCCTCCATGGCAGAAGTCTTTTGAGTGCCTTTTCGAGTAATATAGGGTCAGCACTATTTTGATCTATTCTAATGTAGGGTTCATTTAGCTCTATTTCACCTTTAGGTATCGCTTTTAACTCATCCAATGCTATAGTCCATTTAGGAATATTTCCGTTGTTAACGTTGAAAGCATCTAGGCTTATTCTGAGGCATTTATCTGCAATTTTTTGGAGTGATGAATCATTGAAAAATAGCTTAAATTCATCCGTAAATAAAATCATAAATTAAATATGTTCATAAAATATATCTAGTATAAAATAAAGTTAGATATATATACATATATTACTTTTAACTCTTATTGGAGATTAGCGTGATAAATAAATCAATTAAATTTTTTATAATCTTTTTCCTTTCATTTAATGTTTTTGCTGGTGGTGATGATCGTGATGATGCTTACTATGCAAATTTAGATGAAGAATTGGCTGCCTTTGAAGCTCAAATTGCTGCTGATCTTGAGGCTGATGCATTAATGGCCGAAATAGAAGCAGAGATGGCAAGACAAGCTGCCCTTGATGCCTTTCAGGCAAAACTAGCTGCAGATAAAGCTGCTGCTGCGAAGTCAACAGCCGCCTATCAATCTAAACGTGCAAATGATGCAAAGATTGCTGCGCTTATGGATCAGTTGAATACTGAAAAAGAATTGGCTAACTTTGAAGCACAACTTGAGGCTGAATTAGCCGCACAAGAAATGATGGTCGAAATAGAAGCAGAGATGGCAAGACAAGCTGCCCTTGATGCCTTCCAAGCTAAACTAGCTGCGGATAAAGCTGCTGCTGCAGCGTCAACTGCCGCTTATCAAGATAGTCTTTTAGATGCTGAGTTCGCAGCGCTTGAGGCTCAAATTAAAGCTGAATTGGATGCTGCTGAAATGATGGCTGAAATTGAGAGAGAAATGGCTCTTGCTGATTTCCTTCAAAAACTAGCTGATGAAAAAGCTGCAGCTGCAGCGTCAACTGCTGCTTACCAAGCCTCACTTGCTGAAGAAAAAGTTATAGGTGTCATTGAAGAGGTTGTTGTTACAGAAGCTGCACATGAAGCATGTAAATATGCGTTAAATTTATCTGAAAGTAATATTGCACTCTTCGAATCTGGATTGGCTGATGGAACTTTATTTAATAAAGGCCCTCAGGGTGCAAACGGAACTGAATTTTCAGCCAATAGATGGGACAAGTACGCAAACTGTGTTACTAACTATGTAAACCCTTTCTAGGGTTTAAGATAATTAGTCATTTTGCTTACTTAATGTAAATGCAGAATGTGTCAGAAATAAAAACCCAGGGCTTGCTCTGGGTTTTTTTATTTATAATGAATTTATGAAAAATAATTTAATAAGTATTCTTATAAAATTAGCATGTATTTTATTACTATCATTTAATGTCCACTCAAGTGATGATTTAAATGACTCACTCCTGAAGGACGATAACGATATTATGCTGATAGATGAATTTAGTTCATGCACAGATCAATATGAAATTAATGATTTAGAAGCTAATAACATTACTTCTTCACTTTTGTTATCTGGAGAAACCCTCTTTGCTCCAGGTGACATGATTATTGGTTCAACAAATGCAAGAGCCATTGTTGACTCATATGATCCTTCATCAAATAAATTGATATATTATCAAACTGCTGAAACTGGTTTTAAATCATTCTCTATAGGTGAAAAACTTGTCGGTAAAGGTGAAAACGTTTCTACTATTAAAGAGTTTATTCTTGATTTTGGAGTTCCTTGCTCTGATCTTGTTGTCTCAATTGAAGAAAGTCCTGAGCAAATGATGTTTATTTTTGCTGACTCTGATGAAGCAATTAAAGCTAAATTAGCCGCACAAGAAATGATGGCCGAAATAGAAGCAGAGATGGCAAGACAAGCTGCCCTTGATGCCTTTCAGGCAAAACTAGCTGCAGATAAAGCTGCTGCTGCGAAGTCAACAGCCGCCTATCAATCTAAACGTGCAAATGATGCAAAGATTGCTGCGCTTATGGATCAGTTGAATACTGAAAAAGAATTGGCTAACTTTGAAGCACAACTTGAGGCTGAATTAGCCGCACAAGAAATGATGGTCGAAATAGAAGCAGAGATGGCAAGACAAGCTGCCCTTGATGCCTTCCAAGCTAAACTAGCTGCGGATAAAGCTGCTGCTGCAGCGTCAACTGCCGCTTATCAAGATAGTCTTTTAGATGCTGAGTTCGCAGCGCTTGAGGCTCAAATTAAAGCTGAATTGGATGCTGCTGAAATGATGGCTGAAATTGAGAGAGAAATGGCTCTTGCTGATTTCCTTCAAAAACTAGCTGATGAAAAAGCTGCAGCTGCAGCGTCAACTGCTGCTTATCAAGATAGTCTTTTAGATGCTGAGTTCGCAGCGCTTGAGGCTCAAATTAAAGCTGAATTGGATGCTGCTGAAATGATGGTCGAAATAGAAGCAGAGATGGCAAGACAAGCTGCCCTTGATGTCTTTCAGTCAAAACTAGCTGCGGATAAAGCTGCAGCTGTAGCGTCAACTGCTGCTTATCAAGATAGTCTTTTAGATGCTGAGTTCGCAGCGCTTGAGGCTCAAATTAAAGCTGAAGTGGATGCTGCTGAAATGATGGCTGAAATAGAAGCAGAGATGGCAAGACAAGCTGCCCTTGATGCCTTTCAGGCAAAGGTAGCTGATGAAAAAGCTGCAGCTGTAGCGTCAACTGCTGCTTACCAAGCTAAACTTGCTTATGATATGAGGGTTACTAAAATTATGGATGACTTAATTGTTCAATTAGATGAACTAGGTATTATTGATGATTATAAATCGACTATCAAACATGAGCTTATAAAAGAAGCGACAGAGAAGTTAGAAGATGAGAAATTTATTGGTACAATTTCTGGAGAAATAGTAACGGTCGCGATACATGATTTTTGCAAGGTAAATTTAGGGTTATCAGATAGCAATATTGAACTTTTCCAGAAATCATTAGAAGGTGGTTATTTAGGAAATGTTGGTCCTCAGGGAGCAAATGGAACTGAATTTTCACCGAATAGATGGGATGACTATATAAATTGTGTTGGCTCTAAAAGAATATAAAAAATTATTTACTAAGTAACAATTATATTTCTAATAACGAACTCTCTTTTTCAGATAAAGACCTTTCAATTAAAGAGATATGCTGATCTGTGATTTTTTGTATATTATCTTCAGCTCTATGTGACTCATCTTCTGATATTTCTTTTTCTTTAAGGAGCTCTCTAAAGTCAGATATAGCATCTCTTCGAATATTTCTTATTGCCACGCGCGCATTTTCAGCTTCATCACGAACAACTTTTACTAATTCTTTTCTGCGTTGTTCAGTTAGAAGGGGCAAAGGAATTCGCAAAACCTGTCCTTGAGTGTTTGGGTTTAAACCTAAATCAGACATCATAATTGCTTTTTCAATTGGTCTAACCATATCTTTTTCCCAGGGTGAAACCTTAAGAGTTCTTGAGTCTTCAGCGCTTACATTAGAAACTTGTGAAAGAGGAACCATGCTGCCATAGTATTCAACTGTAATTTGATCAAGTAGTGAGGGGTGAGCCCTTCCAGCACGAATCTTACTAAAGTCAGTCTCAAGAGAAGCGAGTGATTTACTCATTCGGCTATTTGCATCACTGTGAATTTCATTAATCATTATTTATTCTCCATTTTGACTAACAATCGTGCCAATTGATTGGCCATTTAAAATATTAGCTAAAGCATAATTATCATCAAACATACTAAAAACACAAATCCTTATATTATTTTCTCGACATAACGCAAATGCGGCAGTGTCCATAACCTCAATATTTTTTTCAATAGCCGAATCAAAACTAAGTGCGTCAAACTTTATAGCATTCGAATCTTTCAATGGGTCACTTGAATAAATACCATCGACCTTAGTAGCTTTAAAGACAATATCAGCCTCAATTTCAACAGCTCTTAATGCCGCAGCAGTATCAGTTGTAAAGCAAGGACTTCCAGTGCCAGCAGAAAAAATAACTACCTTACCTTCTGATAGAGCATTTTTAGCTTTAGTATAATTAAAAGGATCACAAACACCACCGCCAATCGAAAAGCCAGACATGACAATTGAAGGAATATTATTTCTTTTAAAAGCGTCTGATATTGCTAATGCATTCATCACTGTAGCAAGCATTCCAATATGATCTCCAGTGATTTTGTTCATTCCATCACTTGCAAGCGCTGCGCCGCGATAGATATTTCCACCACCAATTACTATGGCTATTTCAACGCCAAGATCCAAGGCAGATTGAACAATAGTGACTACTTTTTTTAGCATTTCAGGATCAATATTATTATTGTCACTTTTTAGTGCTTCACCACTAAGTTTAAGTAAGATTCGACGATAAGAAACCATGTGCTAAGAATTGAATACAAAATTAAGATTTTACACAACGCATGAGTATAATGAACCCTTTGTCCACCATAAAATAACTAACCTATGGATTCAATAAACATACGTGGCGCTCGGGTCCATAATTTAAAAAACATTGATGTTAGAATTCCAAGAAATAAGCTTGTAGTTATTACTGGTCTATCGGGTTCTGGTAAGTCATCATTAGCCTTTGACACAATTTATGCTGAAGGCCAAAGAAGGTATGTTGAGTCATTATCAGCATATGCAAGGCAGTTCTTATCATTAATGGAAAAGCCAGATGTTGATCATATTGAAGGACTATCTCCTGCAATATCAATCGAACAAAAAGCTACCTCTCATAATCCTCGCTCTACAGTAGGAACTATAACTGAGATTTATGATTATTTGAGACTACTTTTTGCCAGAGTTGGCTCACCTAGATGTCCTGAGCATGGAGATGATTTACAAGCACAAACAATTTCTCAAATGGTAGATGCAATATTAGACCTTCCTGAAGATGCAAAAATTATGATACTTGCACCAATTGTAAAAAATAGAAAGGGTAGCCATCTAAAATTATTACAAGAACTTTCTCATCAAGGCTTCCTTCGTGCGAGAGTTGATGGTGAGGTTATGCTTCTTGAAGAAATTGATGAGCTTGATGGTAATAAAAACCATACCATCGAGATCGTAATTGACCGATTAAAAGTTAGGCAAGATATAACTTCAAGATTATCTGAGTCTCTTGAAACTGGCCTTAATATGAGTGCAGGTATTGCTATAGCTTGCCCTATGGATATTAACTCTGGCTTTAAGGAGCTAACATTTTCAGCAAAGTTTTCTTGTGTTCATTGTGGGTACTCTTTGGAAGAGTTAGAGCCTAGACTCTTTTCATTTAATAATCCTGTTGGGGCATGTGAAACATGCGATGGTTTAGGTATCAAAGATATATTTGATGAAGAAAGAGTTGTGGCTAATCCTGAGCTTAGCCTTGAAGATGGTGCAATTTATGGCTGGAGCAAAAGTAATGCCTATTTTTATCAAATGCTTTCTTTAGTTGGTAATTATTATAAATTTGATATTGCAACACCATTTAATGAACTCTCAGAAGAGAATAAAAAAATTGTTCTTTATGGAAGTGGAAGTCAAGTTATTGATTTTTCAAAAATTAAAGGAAGAAGAGGTTGGACAAGTAAGAAAAAACCTTTTGAGGGCGTAATTCCAAGGATGATGCGTCGTTATGCAGATAGTGATATCCGCTCAATTAGGGAAGAATTATCTAGATATGTAATAAGCAAACCCTGCTCAAGTTGTAATGGAGATAGACTTAATGCATCTGCAAGAAATGTCTTTATAGATAATAGAAATATTTCTGATTTAACAAAGCTGACAATAGACCAAGTATTTGATTTTTTTGAATCTCTTGAGCTGGAAGGTCAGCGTGGGGAAATTGCAAGTAAGATTCTAAGTGAAATTTCACAGCGTTTGCATTTCTTAATTAATGTTGGGCTCGATTATCTTAATTTAGAGAGAAAAGCCAACTCTTTATCTGGTGGAGAGGCTCAACGAATAAGATTAGCCTCTCAAATAGGTGCGGGCTTAATTGGGGTGCTTTATGTTTTAGACGAACCATCAATTGGACTTCATCAGCGCGATAATCAAAAGTTACTTGATACGTTGACTTATCTTAGAGATTTAGGTAACACAGTTATTGTTGTTGAACATGATGAAGATGCGATAAGACAGGCTGATTATGTTGTGGATATTGGACCTGGTGCAGGTATCCATGGTGGTGAAATTGTTGCGATAGGTGCACCTGATGAAGTTATAGCTAATACAAAATCTCTTACTGGAGATTATTTAAGTGGTCGATTAGAAATCAGCACTCCTAAAACCAGAAAGAAATCAAATGGCTGGCTTAATATTACTGGAGCAAGTGGAAATAACTTAAAGCATGTTGACTTAAAAATTCCTATTGGCGTTTTAACCTGTATTACAGGTGTTTCTGGCTCAGGAAAGTCAACATTAATCAACAACACACTTTATGAGTTAGCTGCAAAAACACTTAATGGAGCTCAAACTGATATTGCTCCATTTAAAGAAGTCAAGGGTATGGACCTGTTTGATAAAGTAGTTAATATCAATCAAAGCCCAATTGGAAGGACCCCTCGATCTAACCCAGCTACTTACACGGGCGTCTTTACGTTAGTTCGTGACCTTTTTTCATTAACTCTTGAGTCTAGGACGCGAGGGTATAAATCTGGACGTTTTAGTTTTAATGTTAAAGGAGGAAGATGTGAAGCTTGCAAAGGAGATGGCTTAATTAAGGTAGAGATGCACTTTTTGCCTGATGTTTACGTCTCATGTGATATCTGTCATGGCCATAGATATAACCGAGAAACCTTAGAAATTAAATACAAAGGAAAGTCAATTGCAGAGGTTTTAGAGATGACTGTCGAAGATGCGCTTGATTTTTTTAAAGCGATTCCAAAGATTAATCAAAAAATGCAAACTTTAATGGATGTTGGACTTTCTTATATTACGCTTGGCCAAAATGCAACCACCCTTTCTGGTGGAGAGGCTCAGCGTATAAAGCTTGCTAAAGAACTTTCTAAAACAGATACGGGGCAAACTTTATATATATTAGATGAGCCAACAAGTGGCCTACATTTTCATGATATTAAACAATTGCTGTCCGTGATTTTTAGACTACGAGATCGAAATAATACAATTGTTATAATTGAGCATAATTTAGACGTTATTAAGACTGCCGATTGGGTTGTTGATCTTGGGCCTGAAGGCGGGAACAAAGGCGGCGAAATAATTGCATTTGGGACTCCAGAAGAGGTGTCCAAGAATCCAAGATCATATACTGGGCAGTTCCTTAAGAAACATCTCTAGATTTAAGTTTCAAAGCCTATAAGTACCATTGTAAATGCAGTTTTTCCATTAATTTTGTGAATTTTAATTGGCTGAAAATTTTTATTAATAGATAAATTGAGTGTTAACTGGAGGTCTTCACAAACTACCTTGATAGTTTCAAATTCAATATCATTAATAGAAATATTTTCAGCACCAAGCGATTTGAACTTTAAATACTTAACGCCAGTCTGATCAACAACTTGGTAAATAAACTCTTCTTCATTAGGCTTATTATTCATATCATTAGATAGCGCTAGATAAACACTTAAAGGATCAACAAGAAGGCCAGGTTTAATTTCAAATTCTTCACCACTACTAGATACGGCATAATTTTTATCAGTTGCAATAGATATTTCATAGTCTTTTTTAACTTCACCTTTATTTTTTTCAATGACGCTAAAGTAAGTATTAATGATCTGTCCATCAACTTCATTGCCTAAACTTTTTTCCTCTCTTGTGAAGTCATAAAGCGCCTTCCATACGGCCTCAGTTTGAGCGTTAGTCGTATATATAAACTGATTATTATTGACCTCTAAATTTAATATTGCAGTTCCAACTTTTAAGTTACCCATTACTGTCTGTGCATAAAGATCATAGCTACCCTTGTAGGGGTTTAGTGCAAGAGATTGGACTGAAAATAGAAGTGCAATAAATAAGAATACTATTTTTTTCATATCATTTTTCCATCAAGTGTTGCGGTAAAATTATCAATAAGTTTTAATCTTCCTTGAGTATACCAATGAATCACTTTAGGGTAGATGACATGTTCTTTTTTTAAAACTTTCATTGAGAGTGTTTCCTCAGTATCTAAATTGTCAATGATAACTGACTCTTGATTAATTATAGGGCCACCATCCAATTCCTCAGTAACAAAGTGAACACTCACTCCATGAGCTGTCTCAGAGGCATCAATAGCTCTCTGATGTGTGTTGAGTCCTGGAAATTTTGGAAGTAAAGAGGGATGAATATTAAGAATTTTCCCAAAATAATGTGACACAAATAATGGAGTAAGAACTCTCATATAACCAGCTAACACAATTAATTCTACCCCTTGCTGTTGAATAATTGAAATGAGTTCTCTATCAAAAGCATCATTAGAATTATAGAATCCAGGATCAATAACGGCAGTCTGAAGTTTTGCAGATTCCGCTCGTTTCAAGCCAAAAGCATTTTTGTTATTACTAATGACGCAGCTAATTTGCAAGTCAATTTTATCTGCATTATCAATTATTGATTGTAAATTAGAGCCATTACCTGAAATTAAAATAACAGCTTTCATAGTATCAAATTATTACTTGCTCACCTTTAGAGTCAACAACTTCTCCAATTAACCAGGCTTTTTCACCTTCAGAATTTAATAGCTTAATAGCATCATTTGAGGATTCTTTTGGAACAATAACGACCATGCCAACGCCGCAGTTAAGAACTCTATGCATTTCACTTGTATCTATATTTCCTTCAGCCTGCAGCCACTGAAATATTTCTGGAAGCTCCCAAGAGTTTGCATCCAATTTTGCAGCTAAATGCTCTGGCATTACTCTGGGAATATTTTCAAGAAGACCACCACCCGTAATATGCGATATTGCATGTACGGGTAAATTTTGAACTAATGACAAAATTGATTTAACATAGATTTTAGTTGGCTCAATAAGTTCCTTGAGCTGGCTTGATGTTGGCTTTGTTTTTTCCAAAACTTTTCTGATGAGTGAGTATCCATTTGAGTGAGGACCGGATGAACCAAGCGCTATTATGTGATTACCTGATGAAACTTTAGAGCCATCTATAATATTATCTTTTTCAACAATGCCTACGCAAAACCCAGCAAGATCATACTCTTCACCTTTATACATTCCGGGCATTTCAGCAGTTTCCCCTCCAATTAGCGAGCATCCAGATTGACGACAGCCTTCACCAATTCCAGAAATAACAGAAATCGCAACATCTGGATTAAGAGAGCCCGTTGCGTAATAATCTAAAAAAAATAAAGGCTCAGCGCCCTGAACTATAAGATCATTGACGCACATTGCAACTAAATCAATACCAATAGTATCATGCTTATTAAGCATCTCAGCAACCATCAATTTTGTTCCAACACCATCAGTTCCTGAAATTAAAACTGGTTTTTTATACTTATCTAAAGGAATTTCAAACATTGCACCAAAGCCGCCAAGACCAGCAAGAACACCAGGTCTTAACGTTGATTTGGCAATTGGTTTAATTTCTTCAATAAGCTGATTACCTTTAGTAATATCAACTCCAGAGTCCTTATAAGTCAATGATGACATCTTGTTTTCCGTATAATTAAGGTCTAAAAAATGAATTTAATTAAGCAAAATAATGAGCTACTCAATGCTACCCAATGCGCTTTCAATAATACGCATTATTTTAACAGTTCCAATAGTTATAGCGCTACTAAAAGAGCAGTATCTTTTGACGCTTCTATTATTTCTATTGGCTGGAATTACCGACGCATTAGATGGTTGGATAGCTAAACAGTTTTCATTACAGTCCCGTCTTGGTTCTATTCTTGATCCAATGGCAGACAAGATATTATTGACCTGCTCTTTTATTGCTTTATATTGGGTTGGGATTATGCCCTTATGGCTACTCATGATAATTTTTGTTCGTGATGTTATTATTGTAGCGGGCGCATTAGGATATTTTCTAGGTGAAATATCTAGGGATAGTGATTTGCTAGAGCCTTCTTTAATTAGTAAATTTAATACAGTATTACAAATTGCCTTGGTTTTATTTTTGCTGTTAATTCAAATATATACTGAATTAAATAGCCTTAGAGATATGGTCTTCATAGTGGTTGCCACTTCGACCGGTTTAAGTGGTGCGGACTATGTGTTACTTTGGGTTAAAAAGTTTATCTTGCAAGAGACTAAAAAATGAATCAACTAGGCCTTCCAATCTCACTGAACTCCAAAATGCTTTTAGATAACTTTATTGCTAATAGTGAGCTTGTTAATTTAATTCACCAACTTTTTCAGAAAAAAAAAGCTTCTGAAATTTACGTATATGGATTAACAGGCCAAGGCAAAACGCATGTCCTTCAAGGGGTAGTATTAAAGGCCCTAGAAATGGATAAGAACGCAATTTATATCGATTGTATTGATTCTTTTCCAGAGCATTTATTTGACTTTATAGACCAATTAAATTTTATTAGCTTTGATAATGTTGATCTTATTAGTAGTGATAACCAAGAGACATTTTTCGATTTATATAATCGAGTAAGACAGGCTGGAGTTGTTGTTTTAGTCAGTGGTTCTAGTTTGCCAGCTGATTTAACCGTTATGAAGGATCTTAAGACGCGCCTAAGTTTAGCTGCTGTTTATAAATTAGAAGAACTTAATGATGAGTTAACAATGGACGTACTTAATAAACAAATGAGTGATAGAAATTTAACTATCGACTCAAAAATTTACGAATATTTATTTAAGAATTATTCTCGAGATTTAAATACTTTAGTATCTGCGATGAATGAGCTAGATAAAGCATCACTCCAATCAAAAAAAGCAATTTCAATTCCTTTTGTTAAAATAGTACTTCAACTTTAGTAGCTACTAAATATCAATTTACTAGGAAATATAAAATATTTTTCTAAATTTTTGTTTTTTTAAGAAAAATTCATATCTTTGAACTCAATAATAATAAAAATATAGAATTTTTTACTATACTTCGTAAAATATTTTAAACAATGCTCTAAACTAAAAGCTTAATATATTTTTATGGATCATCTTCCTATTTTTATAAATTTAAGACAAAAGCCAGCCCTAGTTGTTGGAGGTGGAGATATCGGATTAAGAAAAATAAACTTATTATTAAAAGCTCAGGCTAAGGTTACATGCGTTTCTCCCCATTTTTGTGAAGGCATAAAAACCTTATCTTTAGATAGCAATGTAACTTTAGTTAATAAGCGCTTTGAGGCATCTGATATTTCAAATTATTCAGTAATTATTTCTGCTACAGATGACTCAAAAGTAAATGAATCTGTCTCTAAGATAGCTCAAGAAAGTCGTATACCGGTAAATGTGGTTGACTCGCCTGAGCTATCAAGCTTTATCATGCCCTCAATAGTTGATAGGTCTCCGGTGGTAATTGCTATCTCTTCATCCGGTAAGGCACCAGTTCTAGCTCGTTTAATTCGTGCAAAGCTTGAAACAGTTATTCCAAGCTCTTATGGCATACTTGCTGAAATTGCTGGTGAGTATAGGCAGAAAGTTAAAGACAGGTTTTCAAAAATTAAAGATAGAAGAGCATTTTGGGAGGCTACTTTTTCTGGCGTTATAGCTGAAAAAGTTTTTTCAGGACGTATTCAAGAAGCTAAGGCTGATATTGAAATGCAGCTGATTGACGCAGTTGAGATGAACTTGGGAGAGGTTTATTTAGTTGGAGCTGGTCCTGGCGATCCTGACCTATTAACGTTTAAAGCCTTAAGGCTTGTCCAGCAAGCTGATGTTGTGCTTTATGATAGGTTGGTATCTAAAGGTGTTATGGAGCTTGTTAGGAGAGACTCAGAACTCATATATGTCGGTAAAAAAGGTGGCAGTGATAAATCTACTAGGCAAATAGATATTAATACTCTTTTGGTTGATCTGGCAAAATCAGGCAAGAGAGTATGCAGGTTAAAGGGCGGTGATCCTTTTATTTTTGGCCGAGGGGGTGAAGAAATCGAATCTCTTTCTGAGCATGGCATCCCTTTTCAGGTTGTCCCTGGAATAACTGCTGCATCAGGGTGCTCTTCTTATGCAGGCATTCCGTTAACCCATAGAGACTTTTCTCAATCCTGCCGTTTTGTGACTGCCCATTTAAAAGATGGCACGACTAACCTTCCATGGGAAGAGTTTATTGTTGAGCAGCAGACGATTGTTTTTTATATGGCATTGAGTGGGGCAAGTTACATTTGTGAACAGTTAATTGCTCACGGCATGAGAGAGGAGATGCCAATTGCGATTATTGAAAAAGGCACAATGCCTGAGCAAAAAGTTTATATTACCTCTCTAAAAGACTTGCCTGATTTGTTAATTAAAGAAGATATTAATGCACCTACTTTGATGATTGTAGGAGAGGTCGTCAGTCTAAATGAAAAGTTAAGCTGGTACGGCAATTAAATAAGAAAATCTATTTCTTAAATAAGAAATGTTTGATTTAATTCGGTATAATTTCAAAATCTTCGCGGGGGTGGTGGAATTGGTAGACACGCTGGATTTAGGTTCCAGTGTCGCAAGACGTGAGAGTTCGAGTCTCTCTCTCCGCACCATATATTTTTAAAAAAGAGCTCTTAGGAGCTCTTTTTCATAATATCCCAGATTACATTCAGTTCACTCTCACTTGGCTTGGAAAGATTTCTTAATTTTAAGTTTTTAATAATCGTTTCAGTTGCTGACCAACTTATTTGAAAGAGTAGGTCAAAATCAATATCTCTAAAATAACCTTCTTTAAAAAATAGTTTCATATCAGTCATTGATTTTTCAAAATTTTTGAAGCCTATTGCCCTTGCTTCTTCAGATACCATAGGATCGATATCAACTAAACCTAAAAAGATAAATTCATTGTAGTTAGTTAAAAAATACTCAATAATTTTTCGGGAAGCTTCTTTGAACTGAAGTTCAACACTTGAATTATCAGGCATATTTTCATTCAAGTCAGAAAAAGCATTTTTTTTAATGCTTATGTATATTGTGTCAATAAGCTCTTGCTTTGATTTAAAGTGTACAAAAAGCGTTCCAGAGGCAACCCCTGCTTTTTTGCTAATTTGAGCAGTTGAAGTTGACTGAATACCCTGACTGGCAAATAGCTCTAGAGCGCTTTGATAGATTTTATCTTTAGTTGAGAGCATTATTTTTAGTCAATGGAGTAACTCACTCCAGTTAGTTCTTCAGATAGCTTCCAAAGTTTTTTTGCATTATCTACATTATACGATAAATCATTTGATTTAACTAATGCAGGGTGACCTTTCATACCGCCCATTGATGGAGAGCCAAAATAATTATCTGACTGGGCAGTTGGATCAGTAGCCGCTCTAAGACCTCCAAGAGCACCTACCTTAACTTTCTGTCCAAGAAAAATATTCATAAAATTTGCCATACTAGAATGCTTCTGAAGATCTGTAGCAGTCCACCCTGGATGTGAAGCTAATACCATTGGACTTCCTTTATCCTGACCAAGTTTACGAGATAATTCATAGGTGAAATATAAATTTGCTAGCTTAGTGTCACTGTAGGCGCTCCAAGTTTTATATTTTCTTTTTTCCCAATTAAGATCATCAAAATCAATATTTCCAGAGGTGTGAGCAATACTAGCTACATTTACAACTCTTGAATTTGGCGTCTTTTTGAGTAGAGATATTAGTTGACCTGTTAAAGCAAAATGACCTAAATGATTCGTGCCCATCTGTATCTCAAAGCCATCTTTTGTTTTTGAATAAGGGCAGGCCATTATGCCAGCGTTATTGATAAGGCAGTCTAGTGCTTTGTATTTTTTGTTTATAGATGTTGAGAAATTATTGACTGATTCGAGGCTTGATAAATCTAACTCTTGAATATCTATCTTCGCACTGTTATTTTCAGCAAGAATTTCTTTTTTTACAGAATCAGCTTTTTTAATATTTCTAGCAGCCATAATAACGGTTGCGTTTTTTCGAACAAGAACTTTAACCGATTCTTTACCAAGACCACTCGTTGGTCCAGTTACTATAAAAATTTTCCCTGATTGATCAGGGATATTTGATTCGTTCCAATTTTCTTTTTTCATTTTTTTCCTTAAATAATATTAGTTTAATTTCTAAGCTTTTCCCACCAAGGATTTTTTGGTAAGTTGGTTAGCTCAAATACTTCACCAATCATTGGGGTTGCAATGTTGACATTCCTTTTTGCAGCTTCCTTAGTAATTCGAATGATTGGCTCATCCCATGGATGAATCGATAAATCAAACTTAGACCAATGAATCGGGAATAGCACTTCTGCTTTTAAGTCGATACTGGCTTGAACAGATTCATCAGGAAACATATGAACATTTGACCAGTCTATGTTGTAAGCACCATTCTCGATAAAGGCAATGTCAAAAGGACCATATTCATTACCTAATTTTTTAAATGTCTCTGAGTATCCTCCATCACCACTAAAATAGGCGCTTAATGATTTTGATTTAACAATCCAAGAGCCCCATAATGTCGAGTTACCATTGGTTATGCCTCTTCCACTAAAGTGAAGAGCTGGCGCAAAGATAAACTCAACATCTTTATAGCTCTTGCTTTCATACCAGTCAAGCTCAGTAATTTTATTTTTATCTACTCCCCATCTTTCTAAATGTGCTCCAACCCCTAAAGGCACAATAAAATGATCTACTAGATTTGATAAGTCTTTAATTGCTTTAGAGTCAAGGTGATCATAGTGATCATGTGAAATGATAACAACGTTGACCTTTGGAAGATCCTCTATCAATATTGGGTTTTCAAATACAAATGGTTTCCCATTAAAAAAACTACTTTTACTTTTTGAGCTGAACGACGGTAATGGTGATGCTCTATTAAAGACTGGATCAGTCATAACAACCAAATCTTCAGTTTTCATAAGAAGCGTGGAGTGACCAAACCAAACAAATTTACCCTCTGTTAAATCTTGACCTTGAAATTTTATTGTTGGAAGAGGGCCCAAAGGGTTTTTATCTTTTGGCGGAAAGAACCATTCCTTTAGGGTCGACTTTCTTTCTAAAGTTCGAAAGTTTGTGTATGTTGTTTTAATGTTGCGAAATTTACCCTCAAAAAAGTTTTCTGAATTAACAATTATTTCCTTGGTATTTTTGTCAGGAGAGGCGCCAAAGACAGGGGAGACATTAAGAAAAATAAAAATAACAAAAGCAATGATAAGTAGCGCATAGATTAAATATTTGATTACATTTAATATATTAAAAAGAATTTCCATAATTAAGTGCCTGTATTTTTCTAAAAAATAAATTATATGCTACTTAATGAGTGACCAGTCAGTCATTATGTAATCTTATTTCTTAGTTACTTTAATTTAAGTGATGTCTATTAAGAATAAACATAAGAAATACTGTAAAATATTAGCTCTTAAAAACATAATAAAAACTTGGACTTATGTTGATTGAAATTGGACACTTTTCCCTCGTTCTTGCATTGATATTTTCTGTGCTATTGATGGTATTGCCATCAATAGGTCTTTATCAGAATAAATCTAGTCTTGCTCAACTTGCAAAGCCATTAGTTTGGGCGCAAGGTTTTTGGATTGTTATAGCTTTTATTATTCTAATGAGTGCATTCCTGACGAATGACTTTTCAGTGAAGTATGTAGCTGATAATTCAAATACTCAGCTACCATTATTGTTTAAGGCATCTGCAGTCTGGGGAGCTCATGAAGGCTCATTACTTTTATGGGTCTTTGTGCTTTCAATATGGACTATCTCGGTTAGTATTTTTTCTAAGCGTATTCCGTCGGATTTATTAAATCAAATTCTCGTAATACTGGGTGCTATAAGTTTTGGATTTTTGCTTTTTCTACTTTTTACATCGAATCCATTTGAGCGTTTACTGATTCCTCCATTAGAAGGGAGAGAGCTAAACCCACTCCTCCAAGATTTTGGTTTGGCAGTTCATCCACCTATGCTTTATATGGGGTATGTTGGATTAGCAGTTCCGTTTGCCTTTGTATTGGCTGCATTAATCAGAGGCCAGTTAGATAGCACTTGGCTAAGATGGACAAGGCCATGGGCGTTAATTTCTTGGGCTTTTTTAACGGTTGGAATAACTCTTGGAAGTTGGTGGGCTTATTACGAACTTGGCTGGGGAGGATGGTGGTTCTGGGATCCTGTAGAGAATGCATCATTTATGCCTTGGCTTGTTGCGACAGCGCTTATCCATTCATTAAGCGTTAGTGAAAAGAGAGGCGCATTTAGGCAGTGGACTGTGCTGCTAGCCATTGGCGGTTTCTCATTAAGTTTGTTAGGAACCTTTTTAGTTCGCTCTGGAGTTTTAACTTCTGTCCATGCTTTTGCAACAGACCCAACAAGAGGGTTATTTATTCTGCTATTTTTATTTATTGTTATTGGTGGCTCTTTGGTTCTATTCACATGGCGCTCTCACTTATTGCAAAAAAGTAATCAATTTGCTTTATTGTCAAGAGAAACTGGACTATTAATAAATAATATATTGCTTATTACGGCAATGTTTACAGTCCTTTTGGGGACACTTTATCCATTAATTCTTGATACATTAAATCTTGGGAAAATATCAGTAGGTGCGCCTTATTTCAATGCAGTTTTTGTGCCAATTATGCTCCCAGGAGTCTTAGCATTAGCTATCTTCCCTTTTGTACGCTGGAAGAAAGATAGCGTATCTAGATTAACTTTATTACTGCGCTTTAACTGGATTGGTATTGCTTTATTACTCTTGCTTGCAAGAGTTGTAATTACCAACAATATTTATGTACTAATTGCAATTGGCCTTTTTATTTGGGTTACCTTTCATGTCATTATTTTATTAACGAAAAGAATAAGGACAAAATCAAAATTTTCATTTGCCTTTATAGGAATGATAATTGCCCATCTTGGAATTGCAGTATTTGTTCTTGGGGCTACAGTAACAACTCAACTTGGAATTGAAAAAGATATAAAAATGAATGTTGGAGAGTCTCAAAATATTGCAGGATATGACTTTGTCTTTAATGGAGTAAGTCCCCACATGAAAGATAATTATTCAGGCTTTATTGGTGACATTAGTGTATTTAAAGAAGGAGAAAAAATTGCACAGCTTGCTCCTGAGAAAAGATATTACCAAAGTGGCATGCCGATGACTGAAGCATCAATTGATCCATCAATAACTAGAGATCTTTATGTAGCTTTAGGTGAAGGTTTGGAGGGTGGCGCGTGGAGCGTAAGAATTTATTATAAGCCACTGGTGAGATGGATATGGTTAGGCGGATTAATGATTGCCCTTGGAGCTCTTTTTGCAGCAACTGACCGGCGTTATTTTGTGAGAGCTAAATCATGATCCTAAGCTGGCAATTTATTGTGATGATTGTTTTATCTAGCTTATTTTTAGCATGGTTTCTGTATAGACCAGTGAAGTCAAACCTTAGTGATGATGATTCAAATATAGCAATTAATAAACAGAGGCAGGCTGAGCTTGAAATAGATTTTAACCAAGGATACATTGAGAGCGCTCAATATCAAGAAGCTGAGTCAGAAATTATTAGCACTTTAGCTTCAGAGCTAAAAAGCAGTCCAGCAAAAAATGTAACTATTGAGCCATTAAAATGGATAACTCTAGTAGCTTTATCTATTGGAATTTTATCTTTACTAGTTTATTCTCAGCTGGCTCCAAAAATAATTCCAAATACTGATACTACTTTAACCGAGCCTATGACTATGAGTGAAAGTATTGAAAAATTACAGGATTATTTAATTGAAGATCCAAATGATTTTCAAGCATTAAAAATGCTAGGTCTGGCGCAAGTTGGTGTTGGAAATGTTGATGATGCAATTGGGACTTTTGAGATTGCGTATGAATTAAATTCAAATGATATTGACTTACTTCTTCAGTTTGCAAGCGCTATAGCTGCGAATCAAGATGGCATGTTTTATGGTAAGTCTAAAACTTTAATTGAAAAGGCTCTAAGTCTTGATGCTCAATCAATTCAGGTGTTGTATTTTGCTGGCATAGTTTCAGCTCATCAATCTGACCTAGATGGGGCAATAGGTTACTGGCAAAAAGCTTTATATCTTATGCCAGACACTCACCCTGACAGAAATATTATCGAAGAGGCTCTTAATACGGTATTAAATTTACAAGTAAAATAGCCATCATGAGTCAAACATTAGAATTAGCAAAATCACTTATAAGTAGGCCTTCTGTAACTCCTTTTGATAAGGGCTGTCAAGCCATCATGATTGATCGTCTTGAAAAAATTGGATTTAAGATTCACCCTCTTAAATTTGGAGATGTTGATAATTTTTGGGCTACTCATGGAAATGCTAGTCCAATCTTTTCTTTTGCGGGCCATACTGATGTCGTTCCTGCTGGAGATGATGAAGCATGGAAAACACCTCCTTTCGAGCCAACAGTAAAAGATGGACTCTTATTTGGTAGGGGTGCAGCTGATATGAAAGGGGGTTTGGCTTCGATGCTTGTGGCAACAGAAAACTTTATTGAAAAAAACCCTAATCACAAAGGGACTCTTGCATTTTTAATTACCTCTGATGAGGAGGGAATTGCACTTAATGGAACGGTTAAAGTGATGGATTATCTTAAAAGCCTTGATCAGAAGATAGATTATTGTTTGCTTGGTGAGCCATCATCCACTTCAGTGCTTGGAGATGTTATAAAGAATGGAAGAAGGGGCTCACTAAATGGCATTTTAACTATAAAAGGAAAGCAAGGGCATATTGCATATCCACATCTTGCAGAGAATCCTAATCATCTTATGACTTCAGCGCTGAATGATTTATGTCAGCAGCAATGGGACAATGGTAATGATTACTTCCCAGCCACTTCATTTCAAATTTCAAATATCCATTCTGGCTCGAGAGTTACAAATGTAATACCTGGTGAAGTAGAAATAATGTTTAACTTTAGGTATTCAACAGAAACTACAAAAGAAGAGCTTCAGAAAAAAGTAAATGATATTTTAGATAGTCATAAACTTAATTATTCTATTGATTGGTCTCATTCAGGCTATCCATTTTTAACTCCACAAGGAATCTTAGTCTCTGCATGTATTGATGCAATTGAAAAAATAAAATCAATTAAGCCTGAACTTTCGACTTCTGGAGGTACTTCTGATGGTCGATTTATTGCACAAAAAGGAACCCAGGTGGTTGAACTTGGTCCTATTAACGCAACAATTCATCAGATTAATGAATCAGTTTTGGTTCAAGACTTAGAAGATCTGACCAAAATTTACTCACAAATTTTAACTAATCTATTGGTCTAGCCTTGTTATTAATACTGCTGCAGGTTAATAAATGAAATTTGATATTATTACTATTTTTCCTGAAATGTTTTCTGCAATTAAAGAAGAAGGCGTTATTGCAAGAGCAATTAAGAAGTCGATTATCTCAATTAGCGAATGGCAACTTAGGGATTTCAGCGCCAATAAATACAAAAATATTGATGATAAGCCTTATGGTGGTGGTGGTGGAATGGTGATGCAAGTTAAGCCAATTAGAGCTTGTATTGCCAAGATTAAAAAACAAAATCCAGAAACCAAAGTCATTTACTTGTCACCTCAAGGTCAAAAATTAAACCAAAGTTTAGTTGAAAAATTGTCATCCTTTGATTCACTTACTCTTCTTTGTGGGCGATATGAGGGAGTGGATGAGAGAATTATAGAAAATGATATTGACTATGAAGTTTCAATTGGAGACTACGTTATTAGTGGTGGTGAACTAGCAGCTATGGTATTAATTGATTCTGTAAGTCGTCGTTTGCCTAATGTTTTAGGAAATGAGGATTCATTAAAGGACTCATTTACTGATAATTTTCTTGATTATCCTCACTATACAAGGCCAGAAACTATTGATGGCCAAACTGTTCCAGGTGTTTTATTAAGTGGAAACCAAGCTAAAATAGATGTATGGCGCAATGAACAGTCAAATGAAAAAACTAAGACAAAAAGACCGGATCTTTTAAAAAAGTAAATCTATTGTTTTAAAGTCTTCAGTAGAATTGTTATTACAAGGTCAATCGTATATAATTTCAGCTATATTTTGAATCATCTTTTTTATGAACAATAATCACTCTTTTTTAGGCTCAAATGTAGCATTAATTACTCCAATGTTCGCTGATGGCGCTGTTGATTATGAGGCTCTTAATCATTTAATTGATTTTCATATTGATTCAGGAACAAGTTCAATTGTTTCAGTTGGAACTACTGGTGAGTCTGCAACAGTGGGCGTAAAGGAGCACCTAAAGATAATTGATCATACAGTTAAATATGCTGCCAAAAGAATTCCAATTATTGCAGGAACCGGAGCTAATTCAACATCAGAGGCTATTGAGCTTACTCAAGAAGCACTAAATTTAGGCGCCGATGCTTGTTTGTTGGTGACGCCATATTATAATAAGCCAACACAAGAGGGGTTATTTCAGCACTTTAAACTAATAGCAGAAAGGGTTAATATTGATCAAATTCTTTACAATGTTCCTGGAAGAACTGCAGTTGATATGTCTGTTGATATAACCACAAGACTTGCTGAAATTCCTAATATTATTGGAATTAAAGATGCAACTGGTGACCTTTCAGTCATTGAGCAATTAGTTGCCAAGTGCCCAGAGAATTTTTTATTATTAACTGGAGATGATGCTTCAGCAGTTGATTTTCTTATTGCAGGTGGACATGGCGGAATTTCAGTAACTGCTAATGTTGTTCCAAAAGAGTTACAGAAGGTTTATTTATCAGCTATTGCTGGAAATATTGAACTTGCTAAAAATTTAAACTCTAAGTTAGAAAGCTTTCATAAAAACTTATTTTTAGAAGCTAACCCAATCCCAGTTAAGTGGGCACTTCATAAGATGGGAAAATGTGAAAAAGGTATTAGATTGCCTTTATTAGAGCTTTCAAATGAATTCAAATCAATTATTGAGAACAATTTAAAGGAAATTAATTTACTATGAAAATTATCAATTACTTAGCTATTATTTTAGTAAGCTTGCTGGCTATAAGTTGTTCAAAAATTACTGATCCAGTAAATAAAATAGGTTTAGGAAAGCGAGCTATAAACTATCAGGCTGATGAGAAGGTTGGTTCATTAGTAATACCTCCAGATTTAACTGCACCAAGTTCTGATGGTGAATTCACTGCAGTTATTGGAGTTAGTGATGATGAAACTGGTATTAAAAACATCCAAAATGTTGAAGTTATGCGCGATAATTATCGTCGTTGGCTTTTAGTAGACTTGCCTCCAAATGAAGTATGGAATCTTTCTAAGGAGTTTTTTAGATCTTATAACTTTAAAATAGAAAAAGAAAATCAAAAAATTGGTATTTTAGAAACTAATTATCTTGAGATTGAGACAAGAGTTCCTGACAAATCACTTGGTGCGATTCGTGCTGGTTTAGCAAAAGTTTTACAAACCCAATATGGACTCCCAATTGCTGATAGATATCGAGTTCGAATAGAGTCAATTGAGGGTCAAAATCAATCTGAAGTTTACTTGACACTGTCATCAATTGGTGAGGTTATAAATGGAACATCAAGGGTTTGGCAGCCCAGAAAAAAAGATGTAGAGCTTGAAACTGAAATGTTGTTAAAGCTTATGGTTTTTCTAGGAAGTGATAGAGATGAAGCGATTAACAAGATTCAATCTAATATGGCCTCGAGCCAAACAACTGTTTCGGTTATTACTTCTGAAGCTGGTTATGCAACCCTGGTTTTTCCTTATGATAAAAAACAATCCTGGCGCTATCTTGGCTGGGCACTTGATGAATTAGACGTTGATGTCCAAGATAGAGATTCTCTTGAAGGAAGTTACTTGATTAAAGCTAATCCCAGTAAAGGTTTCTTTTCTAAAATATTAGGCTCAATAGATAAACAAGATAATTATCAATTAATTATTAAAGAAATTGGAGAGCTTCAAACTCGCGTGATTTTTGTTGACTTAACTGAAGAGAATGATCAAGATATTGTTAACTATAGTGTTGAACTTTTCAATTCAATTGCCTCAAAATTTTAATTTTTTAACTCTAGCTAGATTTTAATAAATCATGCTTTCAAATCAAACAATCGAAAATATCACCAATCAAAGCCTTTTGATTGGTGATTTGTCAGATGATGAGTTAATTGAATTTTGCATTATTGCAAATCAAAGTTATCGTAATGGTATCCCCATTATTAGTGATGAAAATTATGACTTTATTTTTATAAGGGAGTTAACTAAAAGGCTTCCAAATCATCCATTTTTAAAAAAAGTGGAAAATGAGGCTGAAGGCTTTTCTGAAGAAAAAGTTAAACTTCCTGAAAAAATGTTGTCAACTGATAAGGCTTATAGCTGGAAAGAAGTAAATAAATGGCTTGAAAGAATTACTAAATATTCAAGTGAAATTAATTATTTGCTCGAAGATATTCAAATAAAAGGAACAGCTAAGTTGGATGGTTTTGCAGGCTATGATGATGGTAATAAGCTTTATACAAGGGGAGATGGCAATAAAGGAAGTGATATAAGTAGAGTTTTTGAAAGAGGGCTTGGAGTTTTTAATAATAGTGAAAGAGGACAAGGGCCTGGAGAAATAGTTGTTAAGCGTAGCTATTTTGAAAAATACCTTAGTAATCATTTTGAATACCCAAGAAATTTTCAGGCTAGCTTGATTAAAGAAAAAGAGTTAGAAAAACTTGCCATAGATGCAATTAGTGCGAAAGCTGCATTATTTGTTCCATTTAATCAATTACCTCATTGGCTAGGAGGTATTGATGAATTCAGGAAGCAATTTCTTGATGTTGTGAACCAGCTTGAAGGCGGAGTGGATTTTGATATAGATGGAGTAGTATTTGAAATAGTAAACCCAGATCTTAAAAAGCATATGGGTTCAAACCGTAAATTTCACCGCTGGCAAATTGCCTTTAAAGAAAATAAAGAAAAAGCCCAGGTTAAGGTTCTATCAATAACTGCTCAAGTTGGGAGAACGGGTAAGATAACGCCTGTTGCTGAATTAGAGCCTACTCAACTAAGTGGGGCAACAATTTATCGAGCTACTGGCCATCACTATGGCCTTGTTAAAGAGCAAGGTTTGGGTGCTGGAAGTATCATTGAATTGACTCGAAGTGGATTGGTAATTCCTAAAATTAATAAAGTTTTGAAAACTGCTGAAGTTGATATTCCAATTAATTGTCCTAGTTGTGGAGATTTATTAAGCTGGGACTCTGATTTTTTAATGTGCTTTAATCATGTTTCATGCCCAGAACAAATTATGGGAAAAATCATATATTTTTTTCGAATTCTTGCAAACAATGATGGATTTGGGCAAGCTACAATTCAAAAACTATACGCTGAAGGCATTCGTCAAGTAAGCGATATTTATCTTCTAAATGAAGATAAATTAATATCTATGGGATTTGGTGAAAAAACCTCTCATAATCTAATTAATCAGCTCATTAGATCAAGAAAAGAAAGTATTGAAGACTGGAGGTTTTTGGCCTCTTTTGGAGTCCAAAGACTTGGAATGGGAAACTGTGAAAATTTACTAAAAAATTATTCATTCGACCAAATTTTTGATTTGTCCATAAAGGATATTTCAAATATTGATGGCTTTGCTGAAATAACTGCAGAGTTAATTTTTGATGGCTTAGCCTTAATTAAGCCTCAATATGAGGTTTTGATTTCAGGCGGTTTTAAATTAGAGCAAACACTTCTAAAGACTGAAATTAATCAAAGTATTAGTCCTTTTAATAGTAAAAAAATTGTTTTTACTGGAACAATGAGTGAATCTAGGGCTGAGCTTCAAAAACAAGCTAAAGCTTTTGGTGTAAATGTTGGGAAGAGTGTTAGTTCAAAAACTGATTTTTTAATTATTGGGAAAAATGTTGGCCAATCAAAAATTAAAGATGCCAAAACTCATCAGGTTGAAATTCTTACGGAAGCAGAATATTTAAAACTACTAAACTCTAATTAAATATGAAAGACGTGTTCAATGAGGTATATTACCAGCCATTCAAAATAAATTTAAAATTTTAATGAAACAAACAGCGTTAAAAATTATATTAGTTGATGAGAATATGGGGCGATCTGCGATTCTTAGACGCGCACTTCAAGACAAAGGTCATGAAGTGATCTCTCGTTTAGAGGGGAGTGTTAATCTTGCAACGAGTAATGAAATTACCCATGCTGATGTTGTCATTGTCAATGCAGATATTCCAGATGAGGCTGTTTTTGCTAACTTGAGGGATGTTAATAAGACTAAACCTAAGCCTATTGTAATGTTTACAGAAAGCTCAGAGGATCATATGGCTGGTACTGCTATTAAGGCAGGAGTTAATGCATATATTGTTGATGGTCTTGAGGAAAAACGAGTGCAGCCAATTATTGATGTTGCAATTGCGCGTTTTAGAGAGTTTCAAGCACTCAAAGATGAGTTAGATGCTACTAGAAATCAGTTAGCTGAGAGAAAGGCAGTTGAAAAAGCTAAAGGCTTACTGATGAAGCATAAAAAAATAACTGAAGATGAAGCCTATCAATCTATTCGGAAGATGGCTATGGATAAAAATAAAAGAATTACTGATGTAGCTGATGGAATTATAAGTGCTTTTGAGTTAATACAATAATCTATTTATTTCTAGAAGCCTTTTCTTGATGACCAGATATGCCAAAACGAGAGGCTAATTCTAATTCAACCTCTTCAAGCGAAATATTTTCATGACGCAGTAAAACTAACAAGTGAAACCAAAGGTCTGCTACCTCATGAATAACTTCTTCTCTTCCTTCTTCTTTGGTAGCTTTAATAACTTCATCTGATTCTTCGCTAATCTTTTCCAGGATTTTATTTGTTCCTTGACGATATAAAGAGCAAACGTAAGATTTATCTTCTGAGGATGATTTTCGTTCTTCAAGTATTTTTTCTAAAGCTAAAAGCATGTTATCCATAGATTTCCTTTGGATCTTTGATGACCTCTGAGATACTTTGCCATTCATTATTTTCAAATTTATTAAAAAAACAATTAGCACGGCCTGTATGACAAGCAATACCACCTTGTTGACTTACCTTAAGCAAAATAACATCTTGATCACAGTCTGTATAAATCTCAACTATATCTTGACTATGCCCAGACTCTTCGCCTTTAAACCAAAGTTTTTTTCTAGACCTTGAAAAATAGACTGCTTTTTTCGTTTTTACGGTTAAAGATAGCGCTTCTTTATTCATCCACGCCATCATTAAAATTTCAGAAGACGAAAAGTCCTGAGTAATTACGGGAACTAGTCCGTTTTCATTAAACTGAATTTGATCTAGAGCTTTCATTGTTTAGCATTAATTTTTAAATAACAATTTTACCAATGCAATGTAAATCGATGAAGGTTTATTTTTATAGGCCTGCTTTTAGGCTTGCTACTATAAATTGATCTAAATTACCATCAAGTACATCCTGAGTATTACTACTTTCAACGCCTGTTCTTAAATCTTTAATACGTGACTGGTCAAGTACGTATGAGCGTATTTGATGTCCCCAGCCAATATCTGATTTTAAGTCTTCAACATCCTGCTTGTCACTATTTCTTTTTTGCATTTCAAGCTCGTATAGTTTAGATTTTAATTGTTTCATTGCCTGATCTTTATTAGCATGTTGAGATCTCCCATCTTGACATTGAACAACTGTTGAAGTTGGTAAATGTGTAATTCTAACGGCAGATTCAGTTTTATTAACATGCTGACCGCCCGCACCAGAGGCACGGTAAGTATCAATTCGAAGGTCAGAGGGGTTTATATCTATTTCAATATTGTCATCAATTTCTGGTGACACAAAAACTGAAGAAAATGAGGTATGCCTTTTTCCATTTGCATTATATGGAGATTTTCTAACTAGCCTATGAATGCCTATTTCACTTCTTAGCCAGCCAAATGCATAGTCACCATCAAAGTGAATAGTTGCAGATTTAATTCCAGCAACTTCTCCAGCTGAAACCTCCATTAACTTAACTTTAAAATTATGTTTATCACCCCATCTTAAATACATTCTTAAAATCATTTCAGCCCAGTCTTGGGCCTCTGTCCCTCCAGATCCAGATTGAATATCTAGGTATGCAGAATTTCGATCCATATTGCCACTAAACATTCTTCTAAATTCATATGATGCTATTGATTCTTCTATTTCATTTAAATCTGAAACGATTCCATTAACTGTTTTTGAATCATTTTCAGCTTCAGCCATCTCAAGGAGTTCTTTAGCATCATTTAAAATACTTGATGAGTGAGAAAAAACTTCACAAAGGTTTTCAAGATCGACTTTTTCTTTGCCCAGTGCTTGTGCCTTTTCAGGTTCTGACCATATTTCAGGATTTTCTAGCTCTAGCTTAACCTCTTCAAGGCGATCATTTTTTTCATCAATAGCCAAATGTTCTGCTAGAACACTTGAGCGTTCAATCAGTTCAGATATTTTTTGATAATTTGCAGAAAGTTCCATAACGTTATTTTACTGCTACAAATAATAAAAAAGCCCCAAAATAGGGGCTTGAATTTATTACACGTTAATATTTATTTTCTAAGACCTAGTCGCGAAATTAAATTTGAATACGTAGCAACATCATTAGTTCTAGCATAAGCGAGTAGTTTTTTACGCTGAGAAACTAAGCGCAAAAGCCCTCTTCTTGAGTGGTGATCTTTTGCATGTGTTTTAAAATGTTCAGTTAAGTGCCTTATTCTTGCGGTTAGAAGGGCAACTTGAACATTAACAGACCCTGTATCAGTTGAGTCGTTTTGGTATTCTTTAATAATAGCTTGTGTATCGATTGACATAATTAACGTTGTATGTGACAAAATTTAAGAACGGAATTATACTCTATTTTTTTTAATTGTTGTATTTCTAATGAAATATTATTAATTACTTTTATAGAAGTTTTTTGCACCCTCTGGCCTTGTTTTAAATCGGCGATGAATCCATAAGTATTGCTCAGGTGTTTTTTTTATTTGTTTTTCAAGAATCATATTTGTAGTTGTCGCATCATCAACTGGATTATTAGATGGAAAGTTTTGTAGCGGCTCTTCAAATGACATTTCATATCCCTTTTTGGTTCTTATAAAACTGTATGGGATGACCCTAGTATTATTATTTTTAGCCAGCCTAGCCGTTGCAGAAGCAGTTGCAGTTTGAATACCAAAAAAAGGAGCAAATACACTATTTTTTTCGCCAAGATCTTGATCAGGCGCATACCAAATTGGAAGACTATTATTTATGGCTTTTACGACTGACCTTGTATCCGTACTTTTAATCATTACAGCGCCATGGTTTTTATATCCTTTGACCATAGCCTGATCAAACAGTTTATTGTTTTGAGGCCTATAAATATTGGCAATTGTGTGATTAATAAGAAGGGCACGGCTGCCTAACATAAGGGGCATAAAATGAGCACAAAGTAGGATAATCCCCCCTTCTTGTTTAAGTGCATCTTTAAAAAAGTGCTCATTTTTAGTTGTTAATAGTTTAATAATTTTTTTATCACTAGCATAATATGCATTTGCAGTTTCAAATAGACTTATGCCTATTGCTTCAAAGTGGCTTTTAACTAAAGCATTAACTTGTGATTGTTTTTTTTCAGGAAAGCAATGAGATATGTTGGAATAAGCTGTTGAGCGTAATTTTGACATAAATGGGTACATTACTTTACCAATTGTACTGCCAATAATTACTTGGGTGCTAAAAGGAATAAACACTCCAACTCGCATTAGCAAAATTAAAATCCAAGTTGGAAAAAATTTAGGGTGAATAAATTTGATGTTTAACATTAAAATAAAAATAAAATGAAACTAAAGATTAACATATAAATTATGCCTTTTATTGACAGAGATTTTATCAATGATTTGCCCAATAGGGTAGATATTGTCGGCCTAATTAATAAGAGAGTCGCTTTAAAAAAGGCTGGAAAGGATTTTAAAGCTTGCTGCCCCTTCCATGAAGAAAAAACTCCATCATTCACGGTCGTTCCTAATAAGCAAATATACCACTGTTTTGGCTGTGGAGAAAGTGGTGGTGTAATTGATTTTATAATGAAATACGATCATTTAGCCTTTGTTGAGGCCATTGAAACGGTTGCAGGAGAGTCAGGAGTTTCAGTTGTATATGACCAGACTGCTAAACCTGTTGATAAGAGGTTTGAACGATACAATAAATTGATGTCAGAGCTTAGCGAATTTTATCAAAATCAATTAAAACAATCTGCAGCGAAAAAGAAGGTAGTCGATTATGCAAAAAATAGAGGTATTAGTGGGACTATAGCCAAAAGATTTGAACTTGGCTTTGCACCTCCTGGCTGGACTAATCTTTATGATGCGTTTAAAGATAATGATGAAGCAATTCAGGATCTCCTGACAATGGGGGTGTTAGTTCCAAAAAAAGATAAGAAAGACGACTTCTATGATCGGTTTCGCGATCGATTAATGTTTCCAATACATAACACCAAAGGCAATGTTATAGGTTTTGGAGGAAGAGTCCTATCAAGCAAGGATAACCCAAAGTATCTTAATTCACCTGAAACGCCTTTATTCTCAAAATCAAAAGAACTCTATGGCCTCTATCACTGCAGAAAGTATAGTAGGCGTATTGATTATATTATAGTTGTAGAGGGTTACATGGATGTGATTGCTCTTCATCAGCAAGGCATAACGAACGTTGTTGCTACTCTTGGAACTGCTACTACTCCAGCTCATTTGCAAGTTTTATCTCGCTCAGCGGAGACAATTATTTTTTGTTTTGATGGCGATAAAGCTGGAAGAGATGCAGCTTGGAAAGCATTAAAAACCTCTTTGCCAGTAATAACCTCAGGACTCCTCATTAAGTTCTTATTGTTGCCTGATGGAGAGGACCCAGATACACTAATAAAAAGTGAGTCAGTAAAATCTTTTACCAAAAGGGTAGAGGAATCTCAGACTTTATCTAGTTTTTTATTTGACCATATAAAATCAGAAGTTCCCTTTAATACAATTGAAGGCAAAACCTTGTTTTTAGAAAAATCTGCAGCTTTAATTAACTTAGTTACTTATCCAATATACCGCCAACAATTAATTGAAGGTGTTGCCCAAACCATTGGGCAGAATATTGTTCAGGTTGAAAAGGCTATAGAGCAAAGTGTTGTTGATGAGATGCCATCGTTTAATGCAGATGATTATGGTGAAATTGAACCACCATATAGGCCAATACAAAAAAATATAGTTGCTACACGCTCTTCGAGCATGAAAAGTCTTATGTCAAGAATGATTTCATGCGTCATTAATTATCCAACAATTGTAAATGACCCTGAATCCTCAAGTGTTATTGAAGAAAGGGCAAGAAATCTTCCTAAGTCAGAAGTATTGGTTGAATTGATAAGATATGCTCAGGTTGAGTCTGACCTTTCAAAGGACGGTTTATTGGCGCCCTTTAAGTCTAAAGAAAGAGTGTATTCTCGCCTTCAAGAGCTAAGTGTAATGGAGCCATTTTTAAGTGAATATGAAGCCAAGGAAGAATTTGGCTACACTTTGACGGCAGCAGAAAAATACTACGAAAGAAAATCAACAAAAGCCTCTATTTTGTCAGCTAAAACTCATGACGATGAAAAGCTTGTTATGGAAAATATTATGAAAGGTAAGACTAACCCAGTATCTAAAAAGTAAACTTAGCCTTCAAACTTTGATTTAATATCTGGATCATTAATCAGTATTCTTTTCATTGCTTTTTGAAATGCCATAGAAGCTGAATTAGAGCCCTCACATCGATTTCTCATCGTTGGATCCCAAGATACAAAGCATTTTTTAGGGTAATCAAGCCTAACTGCCATAATATATTTTGGATTTTCAGCAGGAGAAAACCCAATGAAATAAGTTCTTTTAGCACCATCTTTACTATACTCTCCATCAATAACCATTTCTGCTGTGCCTGTTTTTCCGGCAACTGAGTAACCATCAATTACCGCTCGATAACCTGATCCATTATCTGAAGCAACAGAGTCGAGTATTTCAGCTATTCTTTTAGTCGATTCTGGAGAAAAGACTTGCTCTAAATTATCAGGAGTACTGTTGTCTTTAAAAAGTTTTAATGAAGGTATTGCGCCTTCATTGGCAAACACAAGATAAGCTCTTGCTAATTGTGCAAGATTTGTATTCATAGGGCCATGTCCAAATGAAAGGGAGCGTTTGTCAGCTGAGCCCCAATTACTATAATGTCTTAAAACTCCAGGATTTTCAGTTCCAGGCATTAATCCAAGTGAACTTCCAAAACCTAGCATTTTCCATGTGTTGTAGAACTCTTCATTTTCAATATTTTCTGCAACCATTACTGTGCCTAAATTATGTGATTTTTCAAGAATTCTTTGAATCGTCATCTCTGTATATTTTTTGTCAGGCAGTATGTTTCCAACACGAGTTGTGACATCAATTAATTCATCTTCTGTTGCAGTTATTACACCTTTATCTAAAGCAAGAAGCATTGTAAAGGGCTTCATGGTAGATCCTGGCTCAGTTTTATCAGAGAAAACGCGATTACGATAATCATCAGCACTATAGTTTTGATGATTGTTTGGATCTGTTGATGGGTAGTTTGTAAGGGCTAATATTTCACCATTAGGTGATAACACAATCGCAGCAGCAGAGTCTGCCTCATGGAATTCAGCCTGTTCTTTGATTGCATTGTAGACGTGAAATTGGATATCTGAGTCAATAGTTAAATTTAAATCAGCACCTTCTTTAAATTTTTTAATTAACTCTGGGTCATAGTAGATATTAGAACCATTTTTATTATCTGCTAATCGCTTATTACCATCAAATCCAGCTAAGTATTGATCATATTCTGATTCAATACCAAATACACCAATATTATTAATATTAGTTTTTCCAATTAATGCCGCTACAGAGTCTTTTTTAGGATAGTAGCGAAAACCACTAGATTCGATTGCTACCCCAGCTATTGATTGCCTAGTGCAATTTTCATCTTCTATTTTTTCTTTTGCTTCTAGCTTTAAGCCAACAAGTAATTTAACTTTATCCGCCAAGTTATTGGATGGTAATTTAAATTCTTTCAAGCAAATGTCAACGCGTTTACTTTTGAGTTCGGCAATATTGCTGAGAATAGGGTCATTTACTCTTAATTTTTCTTTCACAATATAGTACTTTCTTTTATTTTCTCTCTTTTGCCTTATTTTTTCCCTAAATTCATCCGTTGGAATATTTAAGGCTTCAGCCAAAAGATCAATATATTCGTCTTGAAGAATCATTGGGTCAAGATTAATTTTTTTATGTATGAGGTTTATAGCAAGAAGATTATTATTCCTGTCCAGAATATTGCCCCTTATAGATTTTTCAATAATTGTAAACTCAGAATTATTTGAGGCTTTAAGTTTTAATGACAAGTCATTTGCAATAATATCGGTAATACTAAAAGCCCTATAAATAAAAAAGAACACAATGATAATGAAACTAATTTTAATTAATGCTTGTCTATTCCTGTAACCCTGTACCCTTGCTATCTTCATATAGAGATCTCTTCAGTTTCAACTGGGACAAACATCAATAATTCTTCTTTTGATTTTTGATATATCGTTATGCCGCTTTCAAGCTCTGAATATTCCATCATTAGCTGTCTATTTAAAGCATTTATGCGTTCATAATTAGACTTAACAATCATTTCGTTTTTATGTAGCAAATACATTTGATGATGCCAATGAATGCTTAATATTGAAATTGAAACAATTGAAATTATTAATAAAATATTAATAATGAATTTTTTTTTAATTATCGCTAGCATTTTTCAACCAAACGAAGGATTGCACTTCGTGATCTTCTATTCACTTTTATTTCTTCATCAGAAGGCTTAATTTTTCCTAAATCTTTCAGTAAGCATTCAGACTCATCATTGGCAATGACTGGTAATCCTTTTGGGAGTTGCTTAGGTCGAGAATGTTTACGAATGAATTGTTTAACTATTCTGTCTTCAATTGAGTGAAAAGTAATAATTACAAGTCTTCCTTTGGGAGATAATGCGTCAATAGTCTGCTCAAGAGCTTCTGAAAGTTTTTTTAATTCATCATTAATTGCAATTCTAATGGCTTGAAATGAGCGGGTCGCTGGATGTTTTTTTTTGCCAGGTCTTACAACACTAGAGATAATATTTGCAAGCTCAAGCGTTGAGTTCAGATCGTTATTTTTTTGATATTCTTTAATGCTTGAGGCAATAATTCTACTTCTTTTTTCTTCGCCATACTGAAAAAGAGCATTAGCAATTTCAGTTTCGCTACTATCCCTTAACCAGCTTGCTGCAGTAATAGTTTGGGTTTGATCCATCCTCATATCAAGAGCGCCATCTTTCATAAAGCTAAACCCCCTTTCAGCGTTATCAATTTGAGGTGAAGAGATGCCAAGATCCATTAATATTCCGTCTACTTTTCCTAATAAATTTAATTGGCTAAGAATATCTTGAAGGTTTGAAAAATTACAATGGATTGGTGTTAGGCGTGAATCTGGAAAATTTACTTGTGCATAGTTGATTGCGTCCATATCTTGATCAAGGCCAATAACCTTTCCAGAATTTCCAAGATTATTTAGTATTCCCTTGGTATGTCCACATCTGCCGAGAGTGGCATCAACATAGACACCATTAGGCTTAATATTAAGGCCTTTAATAGACTCATTAAAAAGGACTGATTCATGATGATTTGATTCTATCATTGAGTTATTACACTTAATTGATTCATCACTTTAAAGTGAAAGTTTTGAAATCTCTTCAGGAACATCATCTTGAGAACTCAATCTTTCAAGCTTTTCAATTTGCTTATGCCATGCCTTTTCATCCCAAATTTCAAAACTTGTGCCTTGGCCACTTAGAATCGCTTTATCTGTTAAATTTGCATAACTCTTGTGAGAGCTTGGTAATAAAATTCTGCCAATTTTATCCAAATCACAATCACAAGCATGACCTATAAGTTTTCTGGATATTTTCTTAGAATGAACATTCAGAGAAGGGAGTTCAGCAATCTTCCGTTCAAGTTGTTGCCAATTAGGAAGTGGATATAAAACTAAACAAGGATCATCAGGATGAATACTAAGGACCATTTCCCCAGAGCAGATTTTGGCAACTTGATCTTGATGGCGAACAGGTATCTTTACCCTTCCTTTCGAATCAATTGATAATAGGTGAATTCCACGAAACATAAAACCATTTTATACCATTAAATACCATTTATTACCACAAATATTTAAGATTAAATTGATATTTATGTGTGTAACATAATGAATAATATTTAAAATTTTTTTTACAAAAAATTAACTAATTTAGGCAAAAATAATGAATAAAAAAGTAGCAATTATTGGTGCTGGTCCATCTGGTCTGGCCCAGCTTAGAGCCTTTAAATCAGCGGAAGAAAATGGTGAAATCGTCCCGGAGATTGTTTGTTTCGAGAAGCAAGATAACTGGGGAGGACTATGGAATTACAGCTGGAGGACAGGACTTGATCAATATGGCGAAATTGCACACAGCAGTATGTACCGTTATCTTTGGTCAAATGGTCCTAAAGAGTGCTTAGAATTTGCAGACTATTACTTTGAAGAGCACTTTGGTCATCCTATAGCCTCCTTTCCGCCAAGAGAAGTTTTATTTGATTATATTCAAGGCAGGGTTAAAAAAGCTAATGTTCGAGATAAGATAAGATTTAATACCGCCATAAGAAATGTTGAATATAGTGAGCAAAGTGGGCTATTTACTTTATCTATAAGTAACCTAGTTGATGATGAGACGTATTCTGAAGAATTTGATTACGTTATTGTTGCTTCTGGACATTTTTCCACCCCTAATGTCCCTAGTTATGAAGGATTTAGTCATTTTAATGGCAGAATTCTTCATGCCCATGACTTTAGAGATGCTTTAGAGTTTGAAGGCCAAGATATCTTAATAATTGGAAGTAGTTACTCTGCTGAAGATATTGGCTCTCAATGCTACAAATATGGAGCCAAGTCAATTATAAGTAGTTATCGAACGGCTCCAATGGGATATGGCTGGCCTGATAATTGGGAAGAGAAGCCTGCATTAATTAAAGTCTCAGGAAATACTGCTCATTTTACCGATGGCAGCTCTAAAGATGTTGATTCAATTATTCTATGTACAGGCTATATTCACCATTTCCCATTCTTGCCAGACTCACTTCGCTTAAAAACGAATAATATTCTTTATCCATTAGGTTTATTTAAAGGCGTTGTCTGGGAAAAAAATCCAAAGCTGATGTATTTAGGTATGCAAGATCAATGGTATACCTTTAATATGTTTGATGCCCAAGCTTGGTATGCAAGAGACGTTATTCTTGAAAAAATAAAGCTGCCTTTATTTGATGATATGCAGTCGCATACACTTGAATGGCATAAGCGAGAAACAGCACAAGAGGATGTTGCTTATGCAATTGACTTTCAAGGTGCCTACACTCAAATGTTAATTGATGAAACTGATTATCCCAATTTTGATATCAAAGGAGTGAATAAGACATTTATGGATTGGAAGCATGATAAAAAAGATGGAATTATGACTTTTAGAGATAAATCTCATGCATCTTTGATGACAGGAACCCAGTCACCACCTCACCATACGCCATGGCTGAAGGCGTTAGATGATTCTCTAGAGACTTATTTAGACATTTGATTTAAATGAGCTAGTAAATATTACTTTTGTATAATGACAAGTAGTTAACTAAAAAAATCGAATTAACCATATAAAAAACACCTTTATACAGATTAATTAAGACTAAAATTCCATCTTTTTTAAAATATAATAAATAGCTGTTGATTAGCTAAATTGCTGTTAAATGAATTCTACTAAAAATAACACTGTACGACAGAAAAAATTGATGGCATTAGCTGGATTATTCTGGTTTTTTTTCCTAATATTTTATCTTTTAGGAGCTTTGACTTTTCATGCGGGTGAGCAAGCCTTTACAGCACTTTATGTTTGGTTCAATAGCTCAATCTTCTCTCCAATATTAATCACCTTATTGAGCATAACAATTGTCTTTCATGTTGTGACTGCAGTTACTAGGCAATTATCAAATAATGTTAGTTATGGTGATAGATATAAGAAGCCTTATCCTAAGGCTATACCACGATTAGTTGCATGGTCTGGTGCATCTATTATTCTTATTTTTATAGTTACCCATAGTGTTCAAATGTTTTCAATCGACTCTACTGATTTATATTCAGAAATCCAGTTAATTTTTCAAAGACCAATGATGTGGGCTATTTATGGTCTTGGAATGATTGCAATATCAACACACTTGTATCATGGGTTGATAAACGTACTTCAAACATTCGGTATTTCCAGTAAACAACCCAAGGGTTTAGCATTTGGGATTGTCTTTGTAATCATGGCAGGCTATGCTTCAATTCCACTAGGTATTTTATATGCAAAAATTTAATCCAAACGTGCCGACTGGGCCCTTAGAAGGTAGATGGGAGAAACATAAATTTGATTTAGCTCTTATCGCGCCGCAAAATAGAAAAAAATATAATATTATTGTTATTGGAACTGGTCTTGCAGGCGCATCTTTATGCGCAACACTAGGAGAGGCGGGCTACAATGTCCAGTCTTTTTGTTACAACGACAGTCCAAGAAGAGCGCATTCAATTGCTGCTCAGGGTGGCGTCAATGCTAGTAAAAATTATCAAAATGATGGTGATAGTACCTGGAGGCTCTTCTATGACACAATCAAGGGTGGTGATTTCCGTGCAAGGGAGTCCAATATATATCGCTTAGCTCAGTTGAGTTGCAATATTATTGATCAGGCAGTTTCCCAAGGTGTTCCTTTTGCAAGAGAATATAGTGGTTATTTGGCAAATAGGTCATTTGGTGGAACTCAAGTCTCTCGAACTTTTTATGCTCGTGGACAAACTGGTCAGCAACTCTTGTTAGGGGCATATAGCTCAATGAGTAAAGAAATAGCATCTGGAAAAGTAAAACATACCTCTAGATCTGAAATGCTAGAAATAATAATAATTGATGGAAAAGCCCGAGGAGTTGTAGTGCGAGATTTAATCACGGGCGAAATTTCTTCACACGTTTCTGACTGTGTTGTAATGTGTACTGGTGGTTATAGTAATGCCTACTTTCTGTCAACCAATGCTAAGGGTTGCAATACTTCTGCAACATGGAGAGCACATAAAAATGGTGCTTATTTTGCAAATCCAAGTTTCACTCAGATTCACCCAACTTGTGTTCCACCAACTGGTGATAGTCAGTCCAAATTAACACTAATGAGTGAATCTTTAAGAAATGATGGTCGAATCTGGGCGCCAAAAAATATTGAAGATTGTGATAAAAATCCAAATGAGATTCTAGATGAAAATAGAGATTATTTTCTGGAGCGAATGTACCCTGCATTTGCAAACTTAGTGCCAAGAGATATTGCATCAAGAGCCCTTAAAGGTATATGTGATGAAGGGCGAGGTATTGGTTCAATCATTAATGATCAAAGACTTGGCGTTTACCTTGATTTTTCTTCGGTCATTGAAAAAATGGGCATTGATAAAGTTAAAGAGAAATACGGCAACTTGTTTGATATGTATAAAAGTATTACAGGTGAAAATCCTTATGAAGTGCCAATGAAGATTTATCCTGCGCCGCATTACACAATGGGTGGCTTATGGGTTGATTACAACCTAATGACTACGATTGATGGGTTGTTTGCTTGTGGTGAAGCTAATTTTTCTGATCATGGGGCAAATCGATTAGGCGCCTCTGCATTGATGCAAGGATTAGCTGATGGCTATTTCATTGCGCCACAAACTGTTGCTAATTATCTAGCGCGCGGAACATTTGAAAAGGTAAGTAATGATCACCCTGAGGTCATAGCCTCTATCGATGTAGTTAAAAGCCGAATAGATAAGCTAATGAATGCGCCTATGCCAGAACATTCTCCCGACTATTTTCATAGAAAAGTAGGTGGTATTTTATGGGCTGCATGCGGAATGGCAAGAGATAAGAAAGCGCTTGAAGAAGCTGTGAAATCAATTGAAAAACTAAAGTCTGATTTCTGGAAAAGTATTAAAGTAACTGGCTCAGATACTGACTTTAATCAAACCCTAGAAAAGGCTGGTAGGGTTGCAGATTTTATTGAGCTTGGCCATCTAATGTGTGTTGATGCCCTTGATCGTGAAGAGTCTTGTGGCGCACATGCGCGCCTTGAGTATCTTGCTGAAAGTGGTGATGCTATGAGAGATGATGAGAACTATGGTTATGTAGCCGCATGGGAGTTTAACGAAAATGGCCCTAAACTTCATAAAGAAGAACTTAATTATGAATTTATTAAGCCAACATATAGGGACTATAAATGAATTTCACGCTGCATATTTGGCGACAAAAAAATACGAGTAGTGTTGGAAGCTTTGTAACTTACTATGTTGAAAATATTGATAGTGACACCTCATTTTTAGAGATGCTTGATCACTTAAATGAGAAACTTATTGACAAAGGAGAAGATTGCGTAGTATTCGATTATGATTGTAGAGAAGGCATTTGCGGTACCTGCTCACTAGTAATTAATGGCCACCCTCATGGCGAAAAGAAAGCAACGACCACTTGCCAGCTTTATATGAGAGATTATGCTAATCAGAGAGAGCTCTGGATCGAGCCATGGCGTGCTCAGAGTTTCCCAATTATGAAAGATTTGGCTGTTAAGCGAGAAGCATTTGACCGAATTATCCAGTCTGGAGGGTTTATCTCTGTTTCTGTTGGTTCTGCCCCTGAAGCTAACTCTCAGCTGATTAATAAAGATGATGCAGATTGTGCATTTGATTCAGCAACGTGTATTGGATGCGGCGCATGTGTTGCAGTCTGTCCAAATGCTTCAGCAAGTCTATTTGTGGCTGCAAAGATTAATCATTTTGAGCAGCTACCCCAGGGCAAAATTGAAAGTAAGAAGCGTGCAGAGAGAATGATAAATCAAATGGAAGAAGAAGGGTTTGGAAGTTGTTCAAATCATCGGCATTGTGAAACTGTTTGTCCAAAAGAAATTTCAGTTAGCAACATTGCTACAATGAATAATTTGCTATTAACATAATTGTATAGGTATTTTTTATATTTTTAGGGAGATGTTATGAAAGTTGTTGTTTTAGGAGCTGCTGGTGGAATTGGCCAGGCTTTAGGATTATTATTGAAAACACAGTTACCAAATGGAACTGAATTATCATTGTATGACATTGCACCTGTGACACCAGGTGTTGCGGCAGATTTAAGTCATATACCAACAGCAGTTAAAGTTTCTGGTTTTGCAGGCGAAGATCCTTCACCTGCTCTAGTAAATGCAGATATTGTATTAATTTCAGCTGGCGTTGCTCGAAAGCCAGGAATGGATCGATCCGATCTTTTTAATATTAATGCAGGTATAGTTAAAAATCTCGTTTCAGTATGTGCAGATACTTGTCCAAAGGCTTTAATTGGAATTATTACAAATCCTGTAAACACAACGGTTGCAATTGCAGCAGATGTTTTAAAGAAAAAAGGAGTTTATGATCCAGCTCGCCTATTTGGCATAACAACTTTAGATATTATCCGATCTAGTACATTTGTCGCTGAAGTTAATGGCGTAAATCCTGAAGATGTCAGTGTTCCTGTCATTGGTGGTCACTCAGGAATTACTATCCTTCCAATACTTTCTCAATCAGGCTTTGACTTTGACGAAGCTAGTGCATCTGAAATGACTTCACGTATTCAGAATGCAGGTACTGAGGTTGTTGAGGCAAAAGCTGGTGGTGGCTCAGCTACTTTATCAATGGGTCAGGCAGCAGCAAAATTTGGTTTATCTCTAGTTCGTGCTCTCAATGGTGAAGAAGGCGTAATAGAGTGTACTTACGTTGAAGGCTCAGGAGACATGGCTCGCTTTTTTGCACAACCAGTCCTGTTAGGTAAAAATGGTGTTGAGAAAATATTAGGTTTTGGTGATCTCTCTGCATTTGAAGAAAAAACACTTAATGCATCACTTGAGACTCTCAGATCTGATATTAAAATTGGTGAAGAGTTTGTTGCTCAAAATTAAAAAATAAATAAATAAGGCAAAAATGTCACAAACTTTTCATGATAAGGCTTTAGCCTATCACCAGGAAGGAAGGCCTGGAAAGATTAATGTTACTTCTCATAAAAAATTAGATAATGATCAAGATCTTAGTTTGGCATATAGTCCGGGCGTTGCAGCCCCTGTAAGAGAAATTGTAAAAGATCCTGATGCGGTTAATAAATATACTATAAAAGGGAATTTGGTGGCAGTAATTACTGATGGTTCAGCTGTCCTAGGTTTAGGAAATGTTGGGCCTTTGGCGGCAAAACCAGTTATGGAAGGTAAGGCTGTATTATTCAAGCGTTTTGCAGGTATCGATGTTTTTAATATAGAGCTTGATACTCAAGATGTTGAAGAAATTATCAGTACGATTAAAAACATTGCGCCAACATTTGGTGGGATTAATTTAGAAGATATCTCTGCGCCACGCTGCTTTGAGATTGAAAAGAGATTAATTGATGAGTTAGACATACCTGTTTTTCATGATGACCAACATGGAACTGCAATTATTGTCGCAGCAGGACTTTTAAATGCACTCGAAATCCAAGAAAAAAACTTTAAGGAAGCCAAAATTGTATGCGCAGGTGCTGGATCTGCTGGAATTGCAACATTAAATTTATTACTTGAACTTGGTTTTAGTAAAGACAATATTTTGCTGGTTGATCGAAATGGAGTAGTTTCAACAAAAAGTGAGAACTTAAGTAAGGAAAAACTAGCTTTTGCAGTAGATACTGATAAAAAAACTTTAAGTGATGCTATTGATGGCTCTGACGTTTTTATAGGTGTTGCTAGAGGAAATCTTGTAACTCAAGAGATGGTGAAATCGATGGCTAAAAGACCAATAATTTTTGCATTATCTAATCCTGATCCAGAAATCTTACCAGTAGATGTTTATGCCTGCAGAGATGATGTGTTAATGGCTACAGGAAGAAGTGATTACCCAAATCAGGTAAATAATGTTCTTGGCTTTCCTTATATTTTTAGAGGAGCACTTGATGCTAACTCTAAAATTATTAATACTGAAATGAAGGTTGCAGCAGTTCATGCACTTAAAGAATTGGTTAAGCTTCCGGCTCCTAAAGAATTATTAGAGATTTATAAAGATACTAGTTTGACTTTTGGAAAAGACTATTTTATTCCTAAACCATTTGATCCTAGGCTAATCGAAGTTGTTCCAAAAGCAATATTTGAAGCAGCAGTTGCTAGTGGCGCTTCAAGGCAAAAATAATCAACGAATAACCCTTTAATTACTCCATTTAAACCTTGCTAAGCTAAATTAGTTATGGGATAATGTCGGATTGTTTTTTTGGAGGGGTGGCCGAGTGGTTAAAGGCGACGGACTGTAAATCCGTTCTCTCTGAGTACGTTGGTTCGAATCCAACTCCCTCCACCAGAAGAACATGAGAATAAGAAATTGCGGGTGTCGTATATTGGTATTACCTTAGCCTTCCAAGCTAATGAGGTGGGTTCGATTCCCATCACCCGCTCCATGTGGTTAGGGCTGTGCTCACCTAGCTCAGTTGGTAGAGCACTTCCTTGGTAAGGAAGAGGTCGCCGGTTCAAATCCGGTGGTGAGCTCCATGTAAATTAAATACTTAATAGGGGATTAGAAATGGCAAAAGAGAAATTTGAAAGAACCAAACCACACGTAAATGTGGGAACAATTGGTCACGTTGACCATGGAAAAACTACCTTAACTGCAGCCCTTACTAAGGTTATGGCTGAAATGAATGGTGGTGAATTTAAGGATTATGCAAATATTGATAATGCTCCTGAAGAAAGAGAGCGTGGTATCACGATTTCAACAGCGCACGTAGAGTATGAGTCAGCGGCTCGTCACTACGCTCACGTTGATTGTCCGGGACACGCCGACTACGTTAAGAACATGATTACAGGTGCTGCTCAAATGGACGGCGCAATTATTGTAATCGCTGCAACTGATGGACCAATGGCTCAAACGCGTGAGCACATTCTATTGTCTCGTCAAGTTGGTGTTCCTTACATCGTTGTTTACATGAACAAAGCCGATATGGTTGATGATGAAGAATTAGTAGAGCTTGTTGAAATGGAAATCCGTGAACTGTTGACAGAATACGAATTCCCAGGTGATGACACTCCAGTAATCTTTGGTTCGGCTTTGAAAGCATTAGAAGGTGACACATCAGATATTGGTGTCCCTTCAATTATGAAATTAGTTGAAGCATTAGATACATACATCCCAACTCCAGAGCGTGATACAGATAAGACATTCCTAATGCCAATTGAGGACGTGTTCTCAATCTCAGGTCGTGGAACAGTTGTAACTGGTCGTATCGAGCGTGGTGTTGTTAATGTTGGTGATGAAATTGAAATCGTTGGTATTAAAGACACGCAGTTGACTACTTGTACGGGTGTTGAAATGTTTAGAAAATTGCTTGATTCAGGTGAAGCAGGTGATAACGTTGGTGTTCTTCTTCGCGGAACGAAGCGTGAAGACGTTGAGCGTGGCCAAGTACTTGCTAAAAAAGGTACGATTAACCCGCACACTAAGTTTGAAGCAGAGATTTATGTTTTAAGTAAAGAAGAAGGTGGACGTCATACTCCATTCTTTAACAATTATCGTCCACAGTTCTACTTCAGAACAACAGACGTTACTGGTGCATGCGAACTGCCAAAAGGCGTTGAAATGGTTATGCCAGGTGACAATGTGAAGATGTCAATTGAGTTACTAGCTCCGATTGCAATGGAAGAAGGATTAAGATTTGCAATTAGAGAAGGTGGACGCACAGTAGGTGCTGGAGTCGTCTCGAAAATTACGAGTTAAAAGATAGATTAGTAAGTGGTTGCTTTTTATGAGTAGCCACTTTTATAGGGTTTGATATTTAGGCAAGTGGCTCAATTGGTAGAGTAGTGGTCTCCAAAACCATTGGTTGGGGGTTCGAGTCCCTCCTTGCCTGCCAAATTAAAGGATATGTGTGGCAAAACAAATAGAAAATTTAAAGAGTGGTTCTGATCAGTGGAAAACTATCTTAGCAATTTTAATTGTAGTTGCTGGACTTGCTTTATATTATGTGAACCCTTTAGGATTTAATGCGCTTACAAAAGTTTTAGTAACGCTTGTAGTTTTTGCTATAGCGGTAACTGTTTTTGTGAAATCTAGTCAAGGTGAACGATTTGTTCATTTTTTGAAAGAGACTCGAATTGAATTACGAAAGGTTGTTTGGCCAACTCGTGAAGAAACAATAAAAACAACTGGAATTATTATGGTTGCAGTAGTTATAGTTGCAATTTTTCTATGGATTATTGATGCATTCTTTACTTGGGGTGTTCAATCAATTTCGTTAATTAACATTTTTTAAGTAAAGGATTATCATGTCTAAGAATTGGTTTGTAATCCATGCTAGAAGCGGCTATGAAGCGAAAGTTAAAATAGCTATTGAAGAAGCTGTGACTAGAGAAGGAATTGAAGATTTAGTAGAAGAGATTCTTATTCCAACTGAGCAAGTAGTTGAGCTAAAAGGTGGTAAGAAAAAAGAAACTGAGCGTAAATTCTTTCCAGGCTATATGTTGATAAAGATGGAGCTTACTGAACCTAGTTGGTTGTTAGTTAAAAATACTAATAACGTTATTGGTTTTATAGGTGGTTCATCTGGGAAGCCCTCTCCAATTACTCAAAGAGAAGTAGATAGAATTTTTACACGCGTTCAAGAAGGTGCTGATAAACCTAAACCTAAGGTTGCATTTCAACCAGGTGAAGAAGTTTTGGTCGTTGACGGCCCGTTTAATGAGTTTAATGGAACTGTTGAAAGTGTTAATTATGAAAAGAGTTTGCTGACAGTGGAGGTCTTAATTTTTGGCCGAACAACTGCAGTTGAATTAGAGTTTTCTCAAGTAGAGAAGACATAAATCAGTCGCTAGCGACTAAGTTTGTTAACGGGGAGCTTAAAAGCGTTTGAACCCATAGGAGATAAAAATGGCAAAAAAAATTGAGTCATATATTAAGTTGCAGGTTCCTGCAGCAGAGGCAAATCCCTCGCCGCCAGTTGGACCAGCACTTGGTCAGCATGGTGTAAACATAATGGATTTTTGTAAGGCATTTAATGCTCAAACACAGGAGCTTGATAAAGGTATGCCGGTTCCAGTAATTATTACTGTCTACAGTGACCGTAGTTTTACATTTATAACTAAAACACCGCCAGCGGCAGTTTTACTTCTAAAAGTAACAGGTATCGAAAAAGGAAGTGGTGAGCCACATCTTAATAAGGTTGGTAAGGTTACTCGCGCTCAATTAGAAGAAGTTGCTAATATAAAAATGAAAGACTTAAATGCAAATGATTTAGATGCAGCAGTTCAAATTGTTGCGGGTACTGCTCGCTCAATGGGTATTGTGGTGGAGGGTTAAAGATGGCTAATTTATCAAAAAATCAAAAAGCAAGCGCTTTAAAAATTAAAGAGGGTTCTAAATACCTAATTACTGAGGCTTTAGCATTAGTTAAAGATTGTGCGTCAGCTAAGTTTGATGAGTCAGTAGATGTAAGTATTAATCTAGGTATTGATACAAAAAAATCAGATCAAAATGTTCGTGGAGCAGTTGTCCTTCCGAATGGAACTGGAAAAGTTGTTCGTGTTGCGGTTTTTACTCAAGGTGATAATGTCCAAAAAGCAACTGATGCAGGTGCAGATATTGTTGGTATGGATGATCTAATGAAAAGTATGCAAGATGGAGATTTGAATTATGATGTTGTTATTGCATCTCCAGATGCAATGGGTGTTGTTGGAAGATTAGGCCAAGTTCTTGGGCCTCGTGGTTTGATGCCAAACCCTAAAGTTGGAACTGTAACACCTGATGTTGCTACTGCAGTAAAAAATGCAAAAGCGGGCCAAGTTCGTTACCGTGCTGATAAAGCTGGAATTGTTCATGCAGGTATTGGAAAGACTTCTTTTGACGTAAAAGCATTAGAAGAAAATATTATTGCGCTCATTGATGCAATTAAAAAAGCTAAACCAAGTTCAACAAAAGGTATTTATATCAAAAAAGTAAGTGTTTCATCAACCATGGGCCCAGGCCTTAGTATTGATGGTGCAAGTGTAGATATTTAAATAGATTTAAAAGCTGTTAATTTAATAATTATCAGTTAAGGAATTCTTTGGGCGACAAGGCGACTTGTTCTGCCTCAAAGACCATAGGTGCGATAGATTGATTATAATTTGTTGCTTAATAAATTGATCCTTCAATTTGCCTATGTAGAGGGTATGGAAAATACCTTGTGGCGAAAGTTATAATTTTATAGCTTTTATTTTTTAATTGTTCAGGAGAGATTATGGCTCTAAATCTTGAAGCAAAAAAAGCAGTTGTCGAACAGGTAAATGCAGTAGCTAATGGTGCTGTGTCTGTTGGTGTTGCTGAGTATCGTGGATTGAATGTTGGACAAATGACTAATTTGCGGAATGCTGCTATGGACGCAGATGTTTCTTTGCGTGTTGTAAAAAATACGCTTGCAAAGAGAGCATTAGCTGAGACAGGATGTGAATGTATTACTCCAGTCTTAAGTGGACCGGTTATCTTGGGTTTCTCCCAAGAAGATCCGGGAGCTGTAGCTCGTGTTTTTCGTGACTTCATTAAAGATAATGAAGCATTAGTTGTTAAAGGTTTGGGAGTTTCCGGTGAATTTATTGATGCAGATCAACTAAAAAGAATCGCGAGCTTACCAACTAAAGATCAGGCAATCAGTATGTTGATGGCGTTGATGCTTGCACCAACTGAGAAGTTAGTTAGAACTTTAAACGAAGTTCCAACTAAGTTGACTCGTGTTGTAGCAGCTATTCGTGATCAAAAACAATAATAATTATATAGAGGAGTAAATATCATGGCGAAATTAAGCAATGAAGATATTTTAGGTTCAATTGCAGATATGTCTGTAATGGATGTTGTTGAACTAGTATCAGCAATGGAAGAGAAGTTTGGGGTTTCTGCAGCAGCAGTTGCAGCGGCACCAGTAGCAGTAGCAGCGGATGCTGGCGCAGCAGCCGAAGAAAAGACTGAGTTTAATGTAATGTTAACAAGCTTTGGCGATAAGAAAGTTGCAGTTATTAAGGCTGTTCGTACTATTACAGGATTAGGTCTGAAAGAGGCTAAAGATCTTGTTGAAAGTGCGCCTGCAGCAGTTAAAGAAGGCGCATCAAAAGCGGAAGCTGATGACATTCAAAAACAGCTTGAAGAAGCTGGCGCTAGCGTAGAACTTAAGTAATTTGTTCAAAGCTATAAACCAAAATCCCCAAAAGGGGGTTTTGGTGTTTCTTTAGAAGTAATTTTGAAAACTATTTATCGATTATTACGGGGCATCCATGACTTATTCATTTACAGAAAAAAAACGTATCAGAAATAATTTTGGAACAAGAGAGTCTATTCTTAAAGAACCAGATTTATTATCCATTCAGATTAATTCATTTAATAGCTTTATTCAAAAAGGGGCTATTGAAAAGGAAAATATTGGGCTTCACTCTGTTTTTCAATCAGTATTTCCAATTACAGCCCTTAATGGTTATGCCGAAATTGAATATTTAGATTATGAGCTTCAAGAACCTAAATATAATGTTAAAGAATGTAAGCTACGTGGAGTAACATACGCTGCAACATTGCAAGTTAAACTTAACTTGGTTCTTTTTGACAAAAATGGTTCTAATTTAAAAAAGAAGCGTCGTGTTAAGCAAATTATCGAAGAAAGTGTCTATTTAGGTCAGCTTCCATTGATGACTGATACTGGAACCTTTGTAATTAATGGAACTGAGCGTGTTGTGGTTTCTCAGCTTCATCGTTCTCCAGGAGTTATTTTTGAGCATGATAAGGGCAAAACGCACTCTTCTGGAAAAATATTATTTTCATCACGTATTATTCCTTATCGTGGTTCATGGTTAGACTTTGAGTTTGATCATCACGAACACTTGTTTGTTCGAATAGATAGAAGAAGAAAGTTACCTGTGACTACATTGCTTCGAGCTATGGGACAATCAACAAATGATATTATTGATACTTTCTTTGATCATATTGTTGTTAAATTAAAATCAAAATCGTGTGATCTAGTCATCAAGCCTGAGCGCTTGAAGGGAATTATTGCAGAGTTTGACATTAAGGTTGGAAAGGACGTTATTGTTGAGCAAGGGCGTCGTATTACTGCTAAGCACGCAAAAATGCTTCAAGATGCAAAAGTAGAGTCAATTAATGCTCCACTTGCGTACCTTATTGAAAAAGTCATTTCTGCAGATATAGTTGATACTGATACTGGTGAAATTTTATTAGCTGCAAATTCCTTAATAACTGAAGAATCTATTGAAATATTAATTGCGACTAAGATTAAGAAGGTTAATATTATCTATCTAAATGATGCTGAAAATGGTATCTATATTTCTGACACGCTTCGTCTTGATGAGCTGCAAACAGAGATTGAAGCTCGCATGTCAATCTATCATGTAATGAGACCGGGTGAACCTGCAACTGAAGATGCTGTTAATACACTTTTTTCTAATCTATTTTTTAATAATGATCGTTATGATCTTTCTCGTGTTGGTCGAATGAAGTTGAATAGAAGGCTCGGTGTTGCTAGTGAAACTGGGGAGCATGTTCTAACTCATGATGATATTATTAATGTAATAAAACAGTTAATTGATATTAAAAATGGACATGATGTTGTAGATGATGTCGATACTTTAGCTAATAGAAGAGTAAGAGCTATTGGTGAAATGATTGAAAACCAATTTAGAATAGGCCTTATTCGTGTTGAAAAAGCAGTCAAAGAAGGTTTGAATCTTGCTGAAACAGATGAATTAACTCCACAAGATCTTATTAATTCTAAGCCAGTTTCAGCAGCCGTTAGAGAGTTTTTTGGATCCTCACAATTGTCTCAATTTATGGATCAAGTGAACCCATTATCAGGTGTAACACATAAACGCCGAATATCAGCCTTAGGGCCTGGTGGGCTAACAAGAGAGCGTGCTGGTTTTGAAGTTCGTGATGTTCATCCGTCTCATTATGGCCGATTGTGTCCAATTGAAACGCCAGAAGGCCCAAATATTGGTTTAATTAACACTTTGGCAGTATATGCAAGAACAAATGACTATGGTTTTTTAGAAACGCCATATCAAGTAGTTAAGAAGGGCCTTGTTACTAAAGAAATTGTTTATATTTCTGCAATTGATGAAATTGATCACACCATCGCCCAAGCCAACTCTAAGGTAGATGGTAAAGGTTATTTGGTAGACGATCTAGTTTCAGGTAGGCATAAAAATGAGTTTGTATTGGTAGATAAGTCTGAAGTAACACTTATTGATATTGATTCAAAACAAATATCATCTGTAGCAGCTTCACTCATACCATTTTTAGAGCATGACGATGCTAACCGTGCACTAATGGGTTCAAATATGCAGCGACAAGCAGTCCCTGTTCTTCGAGCTGAAAAACCGCTGGTTGGAACAGGTATCGAGCGTGTTGTTGCGACTGATTCACGAGTTTGTGTGGTTGCGAATCATGATGGTATTGTTGAAACAGTAGATGCATCAAGAATTGTAATTCGAGTTGATTCTAAGCAAGCAAAGGCTGGAGAGCTTGGTGTTGATATTTATAGTTTAGTTAAATATTCTCGTTCTAATCAAAATACTTGTATTAATCAAAAGCCACTTGTTCAGCCAGGTGATAAGATTGTTGCAGGAGATGTTTTGGCAGATGGACCATCTACCGATTTAGGTGAGCTTGCACTAGGGCAAAATATGATGATTGCCTTTATGCCTTGGAATGGATATAACTTTGAAGATTCAATACTAATATCTGAAAAAGTAGTTCAGGAAGATCGTTATACTTCAATTCATATTGAAGAGCTTACTGCATATGCAAGAGATACAAAGCTTGGTACTGAAGAAGTTACTGCAGACATACCCAATGTGAGTGAATCTGCACTATCAAAACTTGATGATGTTGGGATTGTATATGTTGGTGCTAGAGTTAAAGGTGGTGATATTCTTGTAGGAAAGGTGACCCCTAAAAGTGAAACAGTTCTTTCTCCTGAAGAGAAATTATTGCGTGCTATTTTTGGAGAAAAAGCTAATAATGTGAAGGATACTTCTCTAAGAATGGGTGCATCAAAGTCTGGTGTTGTAATTGATGTTCAGATATTTACTAAAGATCGAGTTGCAAAAGATTCGCGTGCATTGGTTATTGATGAAGAGCGATTAGAGGGTATTAAAAAAGATATTGATGATGAGTTCGGTATTATTGATGGAGATATCTTTCGCCGTATTCGTTTAAAACTCTCTGGGAATGTTTCTACTACTAATATGGGTAATATTAAAAGTGGTGACAAACTTACTTCTAAAGATTTAAAGCCACTAGAAAATAGTGAATTAGCAAAATTGAAAGTTAATGATGCAGCTATAAATAAAGAAGTTGCTTTATTAGTTAAGCAGTCAAAAGCAAAACAAACAGAGTTTGAACTTTTTTATGAGCAAGAGAGTGCAAAAATTAAAGAAGGTGCTGAATTACCACCAGGAGTACAAAAAATGGTGAAGGTTTATGTGGCTACACGTAAAACACTCCAGGTTGGTGACAAGATGGCTGGACGACATGGTAATAAAGGTGTTATTTCTCGTGTATCTCCAGTTGAAGATATGCCACACCTTGCAGATGGTACGCCAGTAGATGTTGTACTTAATCCGCTTGGTGTTCCTTCTCGTATGAATGTTGGGCAGGTACTTGAAGTTCACTTAGGGTGGGCTGCTAAAGGTTTGGGATATAAGATTGGTAACTTACTAGATCAGCATCGTAAAGATACAATTAAACAAATCCGATCAATGCTTGATTCTATTTACAATAGCTACGGAAAAGCAGAAGATTTAAAATCATTTAGTGATGATGAAATACTTGAGTTAGCTAATAATCTTCGCTCTGGTGTTCCAATGGCAACGCCAGTTTTTGATGGAATTAAAGAAGAAGATATTAAATCGCTACTTAAGTTGGCAGGTTTGCCAGAAAGTGGCCAAATTCAACTTTTTGATGGCAGAACTGGTGATTCATTTGATCGTGATATAACTGTTGGTTATATGCACATGTTGAAGCTTAATCATTTAGTAGATGATAAGATGCATGCTCGTTCGACAGGTCCATACTCATTAGTAACCCAGCAGCCACTTAGTGGTAAGGCTCAATTTGGTGGTCAAAGGTTTGGTGAAATGGAAGTTTGGGCGCTAGAGGCATATGGTGCAGCTTACACGCTTCGAGAAATGTTAACGGTTAAGTCTGATGATGTTACTGGAAGAGCAAAAATGTATAAAAATATAGTTGATGGTGAGAATCGCACTGAGTCAGTAATGCCAGAGTCATTCAATGTACTAGTGAAAGAGATTCGATCTCTAGGTATTGATACTGAACTCGAACAACATTAAATTAGGAGAATCCCTTGAAAGATTTATTACAAATTTTAAAACAGCAAAATAAAGAACAAGATTTTGATGCAATAAGAGTTGGTTTAGCTTCTCCTGAAAAGATTCGATCGTGGTCGTTTGGTGAAGTAAAAAAACCTGAAACCATTAACTACAGAACTTTCAAACCTGAAAGAGAAGGGTTGTTCTGTGCCAAAATTTTTGGTCCAATGAAAGACTTTGAGTGCTTATGTGGGAAATACAAACGCATGAAGTTTAGAAATGTAGTGTGTGAAAAATGTGGTGTTGAAGTTACTCTTTCTAAAGTAAGACGTGAAAGGATGGGGCATATAGAGCTTGCAGCACCAGTAGCACATATTTGGTATTTGAAGTCACTACCTTCTAGATTAGGGTTGCTCATGGATATGACTTTAAAAGATATTGAAAGGGTTCTTTATTTTGAAGCTTTTTTGGTAACTGATCCAGGCAGCACTCCGTTGATTAAAAAACAACTTCTTACAGAAGAGATGTATTTTGATGCTTTAGATCAATTTGGTGATGATGAGTTTGTTGCAAAAATGGGTGCAGAAGCTATGCAAGATGTTCTTTCAGAAATGCAGCTTGAAAAAGAAGCGGCAAATTTACGAGAAGATGCTCTTAGTACTAAATCACAAACTAAACTGAAGAAAATTAATAAACGTCTTAAGTTAGTTGACTCATTAATAAAGTCTGGAAATAAGCCTGAATGGATGGTTTTAAATGTGCTTCCTATTCTTCCACCAGATCTAAGGCCTTTGGTTCCTTTAGATGGAGGCCGTTTTGCAACATCTGATTTAAATGACTTATACCGCCGAGTAATTAACAGAAACAACCGTCTTGGTAGATTATTAGAGCTTGATGCGCCAGAAATTATTGTTAGAAATGAAAAACGTATGCTTCAAGAAGCTGTAGATTCGTTAATCGATAATGGTCGACGTGGTCGTGCTGTAATGGGAAATAATAGACGTCCTCTTAAGTCAATTGCTGATATGATTAAAGGTAAGCAAGGGCGTTTCCGTCAAAATTTACTTGGGAAAAGGGTTGATTATTCTGGCCGTTCTGTCATTGTTTGTGGTCCATATTTAAAGCTTCACCAGTGTGGATTGCCTAAGAAGATGGCTTTAGAGCTTTTTAAGCCTTTCATTTATAATCGTCTTCAGGCAAATGGATTGGCATCAACTATTAAAGCAGCAAAAAAAATGGTTGAAAGCGAAATTCCTGAGGTTTGGGATATTCTTGAAAGAGTTGTGCATCAACACCCAGTTCTATTAAATCGTGCACCAACACTTCATAGACTTGGTATTCAAGCATTTGAACCTCTTCTAATTGAAGGTAAAGCAATCCAGCTTCATCCTCTTGTATGTACTGCATTTAATGCAGACTTTGATGGTGATCAGATGGCTGTTCACGTCCCACTTTCTGAGGAAGCTCAATTAGAGGCAAGAACTCTAATGTTGGCATCAAATAATATTCTTCATTTGGCTAGTGGTGACCCAATTATTATTCCATCTCAGGATGTAATCTTAGGTCTTTACTACATGACAAGAGAAATGGTTAACCAGCAGGGTGAGGGCATGATTTTTGCCAATACTAATGAAGCACTTGCAGCTTATGATGCTAAATTAGTTAGCCTTCATGCAAAGATTAAATTAAGAGTTCAAGATTATATAAAAGTAGAGTCTAACTTCATTGCTTCAAGCAAACGTATAGTTGATACAACAATTGGCAGAGCAATATTTTCTAGAATTTTGCCAAAAGGATTGTCATTTGATTTAATTAATGAGGCTTTAACTAAAAAAGTAGTTTCAAATCTAATCCACGTATGCTATAGATCTCAGGAGCTTAAGGAAACTGTAATTTTTGCTGATCAGATGATGTATATGGGCTTTGAGTACTCTACTAAATCAGGCATATCATTTTGTTCAAATGACATGATTATTCCAAGTGAGAAAGCTGAAATGATAGACAAAGCTTCTGCTCAGGTTAAAGATGTCCAACAACAATTTGCTTCTGGTGTTGTTACAAATGGAGAGCGTTATAATAAAGTTATTGATATTTGGTCAAGAACCTCAGAAGAAGTTGCTAAAGCAATGATGGATAAAGTAGGTTATGAAGATATTACTGATGCTGAAGGAAATACAGAAAAGAAGCCATCTTTCAATTCAATCTATATGATGGCAGATTCAGGTGCTCGAGGTTCTCCTGCACAGATACGTCAGTTAGCAGGAATGCGTGGCTTAATGGCAAAGCCAGATGGATCAATTATTGAAACTCCAATTACAAGTAATTTCCGAGAAGGTCTTAATAACATGCAGTACTTTATTTCAACGCATGGAGCTCGAAAAGGATTGGCTGATACAGCATTAAAAACTGCTAACTCAGGTTATTTAACTCGAAGACTTGTTGATGTAGGCCAAGATTTAGTTGTAACTGAGGAAGATTGTGGGACTAAAAATGGTTTGATAATGAAATCAGTTATTGATGGAGGAAATGTTGTTCAAACATTAGGAACTGCAGTCCTCGGACGGGTTGTTTCTGAAGATATATTAGTGCCAAATACAAAGGATGTATTTTTAGAAAAAGATCATTTAATTACTTTGGATGATTCAGATAAGATTAATGAGTTAGGTATTGAGTTTATTAAAGTTCGTTCGGCAATTACATGTGAATTATCATATGGTGTTTGTGCATCTTGTTATGGAAATGATATGGCAAGAGGGCATAAGATTGGAGTGGGCGAAGCTGTTGGTGTAATTGCTGCTCAATCAATTGGTGAACCAGGAACTCAGCTAACTATGCGTACTTTCCATATTGGTGGAGCTGCAAGCTCGTCTACTGCTGTTAATAGTATTAATATTAATACTGATGGTATTGTTCATTTTGAAAATATGAAGTCTATTAAAAACGCTAGTGGTGATTTTGTTGTTGTATCAAGATCATCTGAAGCCTCAATTAGAAATGAATTAGGCCAGGTAAAAGAGCGCTATAAGTTGCCTTATGGAGCTATAGTTCATTTTAAAGATGGTGGTAAGGTAAAAGCTAAAGATAAGATTGCTGATTGGGATCCGCATACACATCCAATCATAGCTGAAAATTCTGGAAGAGTTTCATTTATCGATTTTAAAGAAGGCTTAACGGTTACAAAAAATTCAGATCCATTGACTGGCTTAATCTTCTTTGAAATAATTGAAGAGGCAGAAAGAACTTCGGCAGCAAAAGATATGAAGCCTATGCTTCAATTGATTGATAAAAAGGATAAAAAATCTATATTATCTACACATTATTTGCCATCAGGAGTTAAAATAAATTTAGAGGATGGTCAGCTTATTACGGCAGGTGATATTCTCGCTAAGATTCCTAAAGCTGTCTCAAAGACTAGTGATATTACAGGTGGTCTGCCAAGAGTTGCTGATTTATTTGAAGCTCGTAAAGCTAAAGATCATGCTATTCTAGCTGAAACTATGGGTGTAATAAGTTTTGGAAGCCCCACAAAATCAAAAGTTCGAATGCTTATTACGAATCCTGAAGGTGACATAACTGAAATGATGATTCATCATTGGAGGTCAATAAATGTGTTCGATGGAGAAACTGTTGAAAAAGGTGATGTAATATCAGATGGACCTTATAACCCTCATGATATTCTTCGCTTGTTAGGTGTTGAAGCTTTGGCTAACTACATGGTGAGAGAAGTTCAAAACGTTTATAGGCTTCAAGGAGTTAAGATTTCAGATAAGCATATTGAAGTTGTTGTTAAGCAAATGCTTAGAAAAGTTGAAATTATTGACAATGGAGACTCTCATTATGTAAATGGAGAGACTGCCGAGTATGTTCACGTTGTAGAGAAAAATAAGCAGTTAAAGGCACAAAAGAAAGATGAAATTGTATTCCAAAGGTTGTTAATGGGTATTACAAAGGCATCATTGTCAACAGAGTCATTTATCTCTGCTGCCTCTTTTCAAGAGACTACAAGAGTTCTTACTGAAGCTTCAATAACAGGAAGAGTAGATGATCTTAGAGGTCTTAAAGAGAACGTAATTGTGGGAAGACTTATTCCTGCTGGCACTGGCTTTAAACACCATCAGGAAAAGAGAAGAAAACGCATAGATGCCTCATTTATGCAAACGAATGAAGCTGAGCAAGAGCTGTCTGCTCAGTTGAGTGAAGTTGAGGTTGAAGTGGAAGAATAATAAGGTTTAATTTTAAATTAAAGGCATTTCAATTTAGTTCCTAAATTGGAGTGCCTTTTTTGTATACTGAAGTTGAATCTCAATTTAATCATTTAAAAAAGCCTTTCACTGAGTATTTAATCTAAAGATTTCGTAATCTGGGTAATGCTAAAATATACCCATGCAAAAGTCAAAATTCAACAGCCTTATTAATGAAGGCTTTAACCATATCCCTCTTTCTAAAGAGATTGTTATTGATACGGAAACGCCTCTGGCTTTATATCTTAAGCTTGCTAATAATCCTTATAGTTACTTTTTAGAATCTGTTCAAGGTGGTGAAAAATGGGGGCGATATTCATTTATTGGATTAGCTGCTGAAACAGTAATTAAAGTTTATAACTATGAAGTTCAAGTTGAAAAAAATGGAAAATTAATTCACGAGAATTTAGTAGAGGATCCGCTTGAGTGGATTGAAAAATACCAGAATCAATTTAAAGTTCCACAGTTAGATAGTCTGCCAGATTTTAATGGTGGATTAGTTGGATACTTTGGATATGAAATAGTTCGATATATAGAGCCAAAACTATCACATATAAATAAAACTGATGAGCTGAATGTTCCAGATATTTTATTAATGGTTTCAAATGATCTTTTGGTAGTTGATAATTTAACTAGTAAAGTGCACATAATTACGCATGTTAATACTAGTGAAGAGTCATTTGAAGAGGGCCTTGAAAAGCTTAGTTTAATTGAAGCTAACATTAAGAAATCATTTGAATATTCTTCTACTCCTTCTGAAAATATAAAGTCAGAAGATTTTGTATCAAGCTTTGGAAGAAAAAATTATATAAGTGCAGTTGAAAAAGTTCAAAAATACATTAAAGCTGGGGATGTTATGCAGGTTGTTCCATCTCAACGATTAAGCTGTGCTTTTAAGTCAAATCCTGTTGAGCTTTACCGGCAATTAAGAATACTTAATCCTTCTCCATATATGTATTTTCTTAATTTAAATGACTTTGCAATAGTTGGCTCCTCTCCTGAAATATTAACACGTGTGGATAACAATAATATCGCAACTATAAGGCCTATAGCGGGAACTCGTTCAAGAGGAAAAACACTTGAAGAAGACCTAAAGTTAGAAAAAGATCTTTTATCAGATGAAAAAGAAATTGCTGAACATTTAATGTTAATTGATCTTGGCAGAAATGATTTAGGCAGAATTGCTAAAACTGGAAGTGTTACTCTTACAGATAAAATGTTCATAGAGCGATACTCGCATGTTATGCATATTGTTTCAAATGTGGAATGTGAGTTAAAAGAAAATATGAGTTCTATTGATGTTCTTAGAGCTACCTTTCCAGCAGGTACATTAAGCGGTGCACCAAAAGTAAGGGCAATGGAAATTATTGATGAAGTTGAAGATTTAAAGCGTAATATTTATTCTGGAGCTATTGGTAATTTATCGTGGCATGGTGGAATGGATCTTGCAATAGCTATTAGAACCGCTATTATTAAAGATCAGAGGCTATATGTCCAAGCTGGAGCAGGAATTGTTTATGATTCTTTGCCTGAAATGGAGTGGCAAGAAACTATGGATAAAGCTCAAGCATTGATTAAGGCTGCGCAAAATATCTAACCAATTCATTGGTTTATTTTTTATAGTTGAATTTCAGATATATAATTGTTAAAAGCTAAAAGTCAGTATTGAAATTGTTTGTAAAATAGGGCAGTAAATTTCATATTTTTTTTCGGATAAATGAGTTCTGTGGATTTTGTTCATCTTCAATGTCAAAGTGAGTATTCTGTAAAGAATAGCTTAGTTCGTGTTTCAAAACTTATAGATAGCGTTAAAGAAGCAGGTATGAAAAGCGTTGCTCTAACTGATGATATGAGCCTTTTTTCTGCGATTAAATTTTATCAAAAAGCAACTAATGCTGGCATTAAACCTATTATTGGCGCAAAAATATCCGTAGATTTTGATTTAGGTCATTATCAAGTGCTCTTACTTTGTCAAAACCACGAGGGCTATTTAAATCTTTCAGAGCTTATTTCCAAGGCCTACCTAAATGAGCAAGGAATTTCAATTGTTAGTGTTACAGAAGAACAATTAATTTCCCACCAAAAGGGCTTATTTATGATTGCAACTCCAATCAGCTCAGACATATCTCAATTACTTTTGACAAATGAGTTAGAACTTGCTCATACTAAAGCTAAACACTGGCAATCTATTTTTAAAGATCGATATTATATTTCGGTACAAAGAACTAATAGACATTCAGATGAAAATCTTCTTAACCTTACTATTGAATTAGGATTGAAGTTAGATATCCCGGTTGTTGCTACTAATGATGTGCAGTTTCTAAGTAAAAGTGATTTTGATGCTCATGAAGCTAGGATCTGCATAGCTGAGGGAGAGCTTTTAGATGATTCCAGGCGTTTAAAATTTTTTAGCAATAGCCAATATCTAAAGACTGCCGATGAAATGTCTGAACTATTTAAAGACTATCCTCAGCTGATAGTAAATGCTTCTGAAGTAGCCAAAAGATGTAACTTACACTTTAAATTATTCGAGAAGAATTATCTTCCAGCCTTTCCAATACCAAAAGGAAAGTCTATAGCTGAATTTTTTAGTGAGGAGTCAATTAAAGGCCTTCAAGTTAGACTTAAAGACCTTAATGTAAATGAAAAGAGTTATTTTGAAAGACTTAATTTTGAATTATCCGTAATCCTTGAAATGGATTTCCCAGGTTACTTTTTAATTGTTTCTGATTTTATAAGATGGGCTAAAGAAAATGGAATTCCAGTTGGTCCAGGTAGGGGCTCAGGAGCTGGCTCTCTTGTGGCATGGGCACTTTCTATAACTAATGTAGATCCTATTCAGCATGATCTTTTATTTGAGCGTTTTTTAAATCCAGAGCGAATCTCAATGCCTGATTTTGATATTGATTTTTGCACAGATCGTCGAGATGAAGTTATTGCTTATGTTTCGAATAAATATGGCTCAGAAAAAGTATCACAGATTATTACTTATGGAACCATGGCAGCTAAAGGCGTAGTGAGAGATGTAGGAAGGGTATTAGGACATCCTTATGGTTTTAGCGACCAGATATCTAAGATGATACCAAATGAACTAAAAATGACTTTAGGTAAGGCACTAGAAGACTCCAATGAATTGAAAGCAAGATATGATTCAGAGGAAAGTGTTTCAACACTGATTGATTTATCTCAAGATTTAGAAGGCCTCATTAGGAACGTTGGCACCCACGCTGGCGGCGTTGTTATTGCACCAAGTAAAATTAGTGATTTTTGCCCAATTTACAAAGGATCCGATGAGTCAGATGTTGTTGTTTCTCAATTCGATAAAGATGATGTTGAAGCTGTAGGGCTTGTAAAATTTGACTTTTTGGGATTATCAAACTTAACTGTAATAGATAAAGCGGTAAAAATTATAGCTAAAAAAAGCTTAAGTGAGAGTGAGGGTTTGATTGATATTGATAAACTTAAGCTTGATGATCCAAAGGTATTTAAGTTACTCCAAGATTGTAATACTACTGGAGTTTTTCAGCTTGAATCAGATGGAATGCGAGGCTATTTAAAGAAACTTAAACCGGACTCTTTTGAAGATATTGTTGCTATGCTGGCGCTTTATAGACCAGGCCCACTAGACGCCGGCATGGTAGATGATTACATACAAGTAAAACATGGAGCACAAGTAAGGTATCCACATAAGATGTTAGAGGAAATTTTAAAGCCCACAAATGGGGTATTTCTATATCAAGAGCAAGTAATGAAATCTGCTCAAGTTATGGCTGGTTACTCTTTAGGTGGTGCAGATATTTTACGCCGCGCGATGGGCAAGAAAAAAGTTGAAGAAATGGCAGAGCAGCGTGAAGTATTTGTAAAAGGAGCGGCTGAAAAAAATATTGAAGAGAGTAAGGCAAATGAAATTTTTGATCTTATTGATAAGTTTTCAGGTTATGGGTTTAACAAATCTCACTCAGTTGCTTACGCCTATATTTCATATCAAACAGCATGGCTTAAAGCTCATTTTCCGGCTCCATTTATGGCTGCTGTTCTATCAGGAGTTATGGATGATACTGACCGTATAGCATTTACAGTTGGAGAGACTAAGAAAAATGGTGTTGTAGTTATTGCGCCAGATATAAATCAATCTGAGTATGAGTTTAGCATTACTGATAATAAAACAATAGTATATGGACTAGGGGCTATTAAAGGTGTTGGAGAAGCACTTGTCAAAGAGATAGTTTTAGAGAGAGAAAAAAATGGAAAATATTCTGATATTTTTGATTTGTGTTTTCGAATAGAAAAAAAATTTTTAAATCGTAGGGCTATCGAAGCTTTAATATATAGTGGAGCATTTGATTTATTTGATATTAAGAGGGCAACATTAATTGCGACGTATCCAAGAGCAGTTAGACAGGCAGAACAAAGACAAAACGATTTATCAAGAGGCCAAGATAGCCTTTTCGGAGAAGTGGATAGTCATACTGAGTATGAAAAAAATTATATAAAAGGAGAGTTTCTCTCATTTAAAAATGTAATGAAGTTTGAAAAAAATGTAATGGGTTACTATCTAGAACGCCACCCTACAGATTGGTATAAATCAGATTTAAAATCAATAGTTTGCGCGTTACCAAAAGATTTGATATTTAGAAATAATCGTGAAGTGAGGGTTCTTTCGCTCATATCTGACATTGTCTATAGAAATACAAGACGAGGCCAAATGGCAAGCCTAACTATTGAAGATGGAGAGAAAAGAATTAATGCTGCAGTCTTTTCACAAAAACTTGCAGAAAATAGCGAACATATATTATTAGATGAAGTGGTTGTAGTTTCTGGAAAGGTAAATAAAGATTTCAGAGAGCAATGGCAGATTGTCGTCGACCGAATAGATCCAGTTGACAGAGTTCAAATAAAATATGCTAAATATCTCAAAATTAAACTAACAGAAGAGAACAAAAATAAGTTCGTAAAGCTGTGTGCACTATTGAAAGAATATCCAGGAAAGTGTCCAGTAATTATTGAGTATCAGTCGCCTAATTCATCTGGAAAGATCCCTCTTTCTAAAGAATTTGATATTTCATTAAATCGAGAGTTTTTAGATTCAATTGAGAGAAAATTTGGTCATGGAAAATATCAAATCCAATATTAGATAAATCACAAATTTGCCTTTAATTAGTCGCTTAAAGAGCTATATTAAGGCCTTTAACTGTGTTCAATTTATTGGAAGTTTAATAGGTATTAATTAGTTTAATTTAACTCAAAAATAAAGCTTTTATTATTGAATATGAATGGAGATTTAAATTCACTAATTTAGCCTCTGAAGCCCAGTCTATAAGGGCAAAACTTAAAAAGTTATCCGCGAATTGTTAATTAAGTAGATTGACGTCTAAAGTAGAAATAAATTTATAAATTTTTAAAAATATAAGTCATTGATTTATAACAAAAAAATTCATATGATTATTTATTAACCAAAACCATAGAAATTGTTAGTCTGAAGCTTAATTTGTATCTTAATTTTCAGATATCAACAGAGTTATCCACAGTATTGTGGGTAAGTCGACTAACCCTTGATTTATAAGCATTTACAGCATTTAGAAAAAATATTTTGTAACTTTTGTTATTATCTTTTCTGCAATAATTTGTTTACTACTTTTATCTATTTTCTCAGTTTTTTCTTGTGATATAAAGTGAACTTCATTCTCATCTGAGTTTAGCCCAATATCACTTCTTGAAATGTCATTTAAAATAATTGCATCACACTTCTTAATCTTTAATTTTGCTGTTGCATTGGCAAGAAAATTTTCAGTTTCAGCTGAAAATCCAATGCAGATAGGTTTGTTTTTAAGTTTACAAACACTTTCTAAAATATCTTTATTTTTTATAAGCTCAATTGGAGCTAAATTCCCATTTTTTTTAATTTTATTTGGATTTATTTTCTTTGGCCTAAAATCTGCAACTGCAGCACAGCTAATAAATAAATCTTGATTTTTTATTTGTTTCATTACTTCGTCGTACATTTCATTAGCACTAGTGATGTAAGTTACTTTTGCTCTTTTTTCTACTTCTACTGATATTGATCCAATTATTAATGTTGTTTCTGCTCCAGCTTGAATACAGCTATGCGCAAGAGCCATTCCCATTTTCCCACTACTATGATTTGATATATACCTAACTGGATCAATTGCTTCAATAGTTCCCCCTATTGTTATTAGAACTTTTTTTCCACTAAGAGCGTTATTTGAAAATAGAGTTGCTACTTGTTTTGCAATTTCTACTGGTTCAGCTAACCTACCTTCACCTACATCGCCGCAAGCTTGCTCACCAAATCCTGGATTTATTGTTACTACTCCTCTATTATTAAGTATCTTTAGATTTTCCTTAATTGCTTTAGATGCAAACATTTGTTGATTCATTGATGGTGCAATTAATATAGAGGCATTTGTTGCAAGAATTACAGTTGATAGAAGATCATCTGCCTTGCCATGACAAAGTCTGGCTATGGTATTTGCTGATGCTGGAGCTATGATTACTGCATCAGCCCATTTTGCGAGTTCAATGTGCCCCATTGCTAGCTCTGCTTCTTTATCCCAGAGGTTGTAATAAACTTTATTTTTTGAAACCGTTTGAAGTGATAGTTCACTAACAAACTCTCTGCCTCCACTAGTAATAATGACTTTAACTTCTGCACCTAAATCTTGCAACCTTCTAACAATGTCAGGTGATTTATAGGCAGCAATAGAACCGCTAACTCCTAATAGAATTCTTTTATTTGTTAAGTTATTCATTTGATAGTCGCTCTAATTTTAATATCACAATCTATTTGACTAACTTCAATAATATGAAGTTTAATTTTTTCAGACATTTTTTTTAAAGGTATTTCTATCATTGGATTAGCATCACTTCCAAGTATTAATGGAGCAGTGTAGATAATAAACTCATCAATTAGCCCAGCCTCAGTCATTGCACCATTAAGGCCGCTACCAGCTTCTAAAAGTAAATTATTAATACCCATTTCTCCTAGTTTTATAAGCGCAGATTTTAGATTTAATTTTCCATTAGCAAGAAGTTCTGAATTATCGTTATTTAAAATGAGGGTTTGAGCATCAGATGAAAAAATGTTAAGAGATTTATCAGTAATATTATTTTTACTATCTATTACAACACGAAGTGGGTTTAAATCTGCATTTTCGTTTCTAACAGTCATCTTCGGATTATCGCTTTTGATTGTTCCTGAGCCTGTCAAGATAGCCTGATTTAAGCTTCGCAGAATTTGTACATCCTCTCGAGAAGCTTCAGAGGTAATCCATTTACTCTCCCCATTCCTCATTGCCGTTCTTCCGTCAAGGCTCATTGCAATTTTTGATGTTACAAAGGGGAGGCCACTGGTCATTCTTTTAATAAAACCACGATTAATTTTATTAGCTTCCTCTTCAAGCAACCCAACTTTAACTTCAATGCCACTATCTTGAAGTGCCCTCACTCCTCTTCCAGAAACTAGTGGATTAGGATCAAGCATTGCAATAAAAACTTTTTTAACTCTAGCTCTAATAAGTGCCTCAGCACATGGCGGCGTCTTGCCAAAATGAGAGCATGGCTCAAGTGTAATATATACTTTAGTATTCTCACCTTTGTAATTAATTTTATCCAAGGCATTTGCCTCTGCATGGGACTCTCCATAATGACGATGGTAGTCTTGGGCAATAATTTTATCATTACGAGAAATCACACATCCTACCATTGGATTTGCGCCAACAGCTTTACGACCAAACTGAGAAAGTTTGAGTGCAAGAGCCATACATTCTGTATCTTGATGAGTGAAAGCCATTATAATAATTGCATATAAATTTATTATCATTTTACGCGGGAGAACGGAGTGGATGAAAAGAAAAAACAAGCACTACAAGTAGCACTTGGACAAATTGAAAAGCAGTATGGAAAAGGGTCTGTTATGTTTTTGGGTGATGAAGAGGCGAGAAGTGATATTGAAGCTGTTTCAACGGGCAGTTTAAGCCTTGATATAGCTTTAGGAATTGGTGGCTTACCTCGAGGTAGAGTTGTTGAAATTTATGGTCCTGAGTCTTCAGGAAAAACAACTATGACTCTTCATGTTATTGCCGAAATGCAAAAATTGGGTGGTACAGCGGCATTTATTGATGCAGAACATGCTCTAGACCCTTCTTACGCAAGAAAACTAGGCGTAAATACAGATGATCTTCTAATTTCTCAGCCTGATACTGGTGAGCAAGCTCTAGAAATTACAGATATGCTAGTTCGCTCTGGAGGTGTTGATATTGTTGTCATTGACTCAGTTGCCGCGTTAACTCCTAAAGCTGAAATTGAAGGCGAAATGGGCGCCTCTCATATGGGCTTACAAGCCAGGTTGATGTCTCAAGCGCTAAGAAAGCTTACATCCAATATTAAGCGAACTAATACTATGGTAATTTTTATTAATCAACTTAGAATGAAGATTGGTGTGATGTTTGGTAATCCTGAAACTACAACTGGTGGAAATGCACTTAAATTTTATGCATCCGTAAGACTTGATATTCGAAGAATTGGTGCTATTAAAAAAGGCGATGAAATTCTTGGAAACGAAACTCGCGTTAAGGTTCTCAAGAACAAGGTTGCTCCACCATTTAAAAAAGCTGAGTTTCAAATTTTATATAATCAAGGTATCTCTAGGGAGAGTGAGATAATTGATTTAGGAGTTGAGCATGGTTTTGTTGAAAAGGCAGGAGCTTGGTATAGTGTTGAAGGGGAAAGAATTGGCCAAGGTAAGGATAATTCTCGTGACTTCTTAAAAGAGAATACTAAAATGAGCAAAATGCTTGAGGCAAAAATTCGTGAGAAATTAATGAGTAAAGATATTGACGAAATACAGCCTGTAAAGAGTGATAATGACGAAACAGAGTCAGCAGAGTAAATGCTATGCAGCCGCATTAAAGATGTTAATGAGGCGAGAGCACTCCAAATTAGAATTAAGGCAAAAATTAAATCTTAAAGATTTTGACGATGCTGTCATTAATGGCAGCATCTCTTTATTAGTTGAACAAAAATACCAGAGTGATGAAAGGTTTTCTGAGGCTTTTATACTTATGCGCTTCAACCAAGGCAAAGGGCCTATAAAAATCTCTATGGAGCTTAAATCAAGAGGTGTTAGTAAGTTTGATTTAACTTTATTTAATTGGTTTGAGCTTGCAAAAGACGTTAAGAGTAAAAAATTTGGAGACAGCAAGTTTTTAGACTATAAAGAAAAGTCTAAACAAAAACGTTTTTTAGAATCAAGAGGCTTTGGGTTTGATGAAATAAATCAAGCATTCCAATAAAGCTAAAAAAACAGATATTTTTTATAACCTTATTATGAAATTTGAACTTAAAAATACAGATAAAAAAGCTCGATTAGGTAAGCTTACTTTTGAGCGTGGTGAAGTTAATACCCCAGCTTTTATGCCCGTAGGAACTTACGGAACAGTTAAGGCAATGACTGTTGATGAGGTGAGAGATTTAGGCGCTGAAATTATCCTAGGAAATACATTTCACTTATCAATAACGCCAACTACGGAAGTGATTGAGGCTCATGGCGACCTCCATGACTTTATGAATTGGCCGGGCCCAATTCTAACTGATTCTGGTGGGTTCCAAGTCTTTAGCTTGGGCAAGATGCGGAAAATAACTGAGCAGGGTGTTAAATTCAGATCACCAAAGGATGGGTCAGCAATTTTTATGGGCCCTGAGGAGTCTATGCAAATTCAGTATAAACTGGGCTCAGATATTGTTATGATATTTGATGATTGCACGGCTTATCCTGCTGAAAAAAATGTTGTTGATCAATCTATGCAGCTTTCACTTCGATGGGCAAAAAGATCTTTAGAGGAGCACAAAAGGCTCAACAATAAAAATGCTCTTTTTGGAATTATTCAGGGCGGAATGCATAAAGAGTTTCGCCTTCATTCAGCTGAGTCATTAGTTGAGATGAATTTTGATGGTTATGCTATTGGTGGTTTGTCGGTTGGAGAGCCAAAAGAAGAAATGATGAATGTTCTCAGTTACTTACCTGATCTTATGCCTTTAAATAAGCCAAGGTATCTAATGGGTGTCGGAACTCCTGCAGACTTAGTTGAGGGTGTTGCAGCTGGGGTTGATATGTTCGACTGTGTAATGCCATCTCGTAACGCAAGAAATGGGTACTTATTTACTTCAGAGGGCGTTGTAAAAATTCGAAATGCAAAATATAAGAAAGATACTAGCCCTCTAGATCCTAATTGTAATTGCTCAACTTGTCAAAATTATTCAAGGGCATATCTTCACCATTTACAAAAATCAAATGAAATTCTAGGGTCCCGCCTAAACACCCTTCATAATCTTTTCTATTATCAGTATTTGATGAAGTCAATTAGAGAGGCAATAAAGAGTAATACATTTTCTGACTTTAGAAAAAAATTCTATGCTGAAAAGCTATAAAGAGATTTAATCTAATTAAGTGTATTTAGCTCAACTGGATTTTTAATAAAGTATTCGTCTAATAGTTCTCTTGCCAAAGGTGCCGCTTTTGAGCTACCACTGCCTGCATTTTCAACAATAATAGCAATTGCCACTTGGGGGTCTTCAATAGGTGCAAACCCAGTAAATAGAGCATGATCCCTTAATTTCTCTTCAATATTTTCAGCAATGTACTCTTCTTCTGGGTCAAGACCAAAAACCTGTGCGGTTCCAGTTTTACCCGCTAGGCTATATTTAAGCTTATTGTTAAGTCTTTTGGCTGTCCCAAATTTGCCATATACCGTTTGCTTCATTGCTTCAATAATTAGCTCCCAATTATTGATATCCTTTATAGGTATTTGATTTGATTTTAGGTTTTGTTCTTCAAATAAATCGCCATTTTTTGATTGAGAATGCATCATTACTTGGGGCATTAATAGCTGGCCTTTATTTGCTATAGCTGCTGTTGCTAAAGCAAGTTGAAGAGGGCTTGCAGTCATAAAACCTTGGCCAATTCCTGTTATAAGAGTTTCTCCTCTATACCAAGGCTCGTCCTTATTAATCTTTTTCCACTCTCTAGAGGGAAGGATGCCGCCAAGCTCTCCTGGCAAGTCAATTCCAGTTTTTTTGCCAAATTGAAAATATGAAAGGCTATCATGAATTTGATCAATGCCCATATTGAAAGCTAAATCATAGAAAAATACATCACATGATTGAGCAATAGCCTCAATCACATCTACTTTCCCATGACCAGTTCGTTTCCAGTCATTAAACTTTCTAGAGTAATTATTTAACTTGTAGTATCCAGGACAAAAGGTGCTATCTTTAATAGTTATATTATTTAGCTCTAAACCAGCAAGAGCAACCATTGGCTTAATAGTCGATCCAGGAGGGTAGAGTCCTTTAATGCTTCTATCAAAAAGTGGCAAATCTTCATTAGAACTGAGCTCATTATATCTTTCGACTGTAATTCCATTAACAAACCAATTGGGGTTATATGAAGGGGTACTGACTAGACTGAGTATTGACCCATCTTTAACATTTATAAGTGCTATAACGCCTCTATTATCTCCAAGAAGTGATTCAGCTTTAAGTTGCAAGTCTATATCAATATTTAAGTAGATATCTTGCCCAGCAATAGAGGGCGTTATAATTTTGGTATCAACAATTCGCCCAGCTACATTTCGCTCAATTTGTTTTATACCAGATTGCCCATGAAGTAGCTTTTCATATTGTTTTTCGATACCTGTTTTGCCAACAAAATTTGTGCCGTTGTAATTTTTTTTATCATAAATACTTTTATCTGTTTTACTCATTGAAGAGACGTATCCAATGAGATGCGCGCTTGATTCTCCATAAGGATAAACACGATGAAAATACGGCTCAACCTCAACGCCAGGGAGTTGGTTTTCTAATAGAAATGAAGCAACTGATGACTCAGAAAGATTAAATTTTAGGGGTATGTTATGAAATTTTTTAAAGCGACTTAATTTTTTATTAAATTTTTTTATATCTTCATAAGTAATTAAATCACTTATTTCTAATCCTATCAATGTTTCGTTTAAATTGGTTACTTTTTCTGGAGTGATCGTCAATATGTATGAAAATTCATTAGTTGCTAAAATTTTCCCATTTCGATCTAGAATATTCCCCCTAATTGGTGTTATAGGAAGATTTTGCATTTGATTGCCAAGAGCTTCTTCTACATAGTAATCATGCTTAGTTACTTGAAGATTAAAGAGCCTTAGTATTAAGATCAGAGTTATCGAAAGCATTATGATTATGGAAATAATTACTCTTGATTTGAATACTAATTTTTCGCGCTTAATGTTTCCAATTTTTTCCATACTGGTAAGTTATCTAATGCTTAAATTTAGCTAATAAAAATCGAATAAAAGGCCAAAAAATTGCAGCAGTAATTGGAGAAAGTAATATCAACCACTCAAAATTTAGGCCATGAGAAAATTGATGGACCAATAAAAATACAATCAAATAAATTAAAGATCCTAAAAATATATATACCTGTTGAGTCGTCAAATTTGAAACAAAAAAAGATTTTTTTACATTTAAAATAAAAGCAGAGCTTAGGACTAAGGCAAGAGAATTTTGACCTAGAATCCCTCCCTGAAAGATATCAAGTAATATTCCAAGAATAAATGCAGCACTATAGATATTCTTACTGTTTGAATAAATAAGCCAATAGCAAAAAAAAGACAATAGCCAAAAAGGAGAGGCTAACTCTAGAAAATATGGCAGCGAAATTGCACTAATTATAAATGCAATAATAGATATTTTAAATAGAAGAAAAAAGTGATTTGAATTAGTCATTTTTTCCTTTAATAATTAGGACCATTTCTAATTTATTCATATTTTGAGATGGCTGAAGTGTAATTGATAAGAATGAGGCATCTAATGAATCATCAATTGAGGTTACTCTTCCCACAAGATAGCCAGACGGGTATGAATTACCAATTCCACTAGTAAGGAATAAATCTCCAACTTTAATATCTGAATCTAATGGTACATACTCAACAATCATGCCTGTTTCATTTGATGCCAATCCCTTGGTAATACCTCTAATTCCATTTCTTGAGTTTTTAACTGGCATAAATTGGGTGGGGTCAGTTAGAAGACGAACCGTTGAGAACATAGGAGTAACTTGCATAACTTGACCTACAGCACCATCTGAGCCAATTATAAGTTGAGATAGGGTTACTTTATCATTTGAACCCTTGTCAATGACTATTATTTTGGATAGTCTAGACTGCGAGATTGACTTAACACTTGCAAGCAAAACATCATGGTTTGGTATTTCATAGCTTGAATTTAAAAGCCCTGAAATTTTTTGATTTTCTAAAGCTAGATTATTGTAGGTTTGAAGCCTTACTTTAAGTTCAATTAATTGGCCGTTTAGATAATCATTTTCACTAATTAGAACTTCATTAACAGCACCCTTTTCATTAACCCAGTCAATAACTTGACTGGGCAAATCAACAACTACATAAATTGGACTGAGAAGAGTTAAGGTCAATTTCTTAAAACTATCTAAGTAAGAAAAACGAGTATCTAATACAATTAAAATAATTGAAAGAAATACTGGTACGCAAAGTTTTAAAAGTCGCATTATTAATGCCTCGACTTATTTTTATTCACTCAGCTGCTAAAAACCCCATATCATGCTGATTAATCATTTCTAAGGCAATTCCTCCACCTCTTGCAACACAGGTAAGTGGATCATCTGCAATAGTGACAGGTAAGTTTGTTTGATTATGAATTAGCTTATCAAGCCCCTCTAAAAGAGCACCACCACCAGTAATAACTAGGCCATTTTGTGCAATATCTGATGATAATTCAGGAGGCGTTTGCTCAAGGGCAGTTCTTAGTGCGCTGATAATCATTCCAAGAGGCTCGCTCAATGCTTCTAATATTTCTGAGTTAGTGACTTCAAAAGCAACTGGAAGGCCAGTAGAAACTGCGCGTCCTCTAAATTCGTTCTTACGAACGATTTTTGATTCAAAAGCACTTCCAACTTCTTCTTTAATTTGCTCAGCTGTGGCTTCACCAATAATAATGCCATGGACCCTTCTTACAAATTTAACAATAGTATCATCAAAAACATCTCCTCCAACTCTCAAAGAGTCAGAATAAACGATTCCATTTAAAGATAGTATTGCGATTTCAGAAGTTCCACCACCAATATCAAGAACCATTGCTCCTGAAGCTTCTTCAATTGCCATGCCAGCACCAAGTGCCGCCGCCATAGGCTCTTCAATGAGATAAACATCTCTTGCTCCAGCGCCTACAGCACTTTCTTTAATCGCGCGTCTTTCAACTTGAGTGGCACCACATGGGACACAAATTAATACTTTAGGGCTTGGTGAGAAAAAGCCAGCTTTTAAAACTTTTTTCATAAAGTATTGAAGCATTTTTTCAGTAACCTTAAAGTCAGCAATTACACCATCTTTCATTGGTCTAATGGCTTCAATTGAGCCAGGAGTTCTTCCAAGCATATTCTTTGCTTCTTGACCTACGGCTATGACTGTTGACTCTAAAGCGCCCTTTTCATGCCTTAATGCAACAACTGAAGGTTCATTTAGGACTACTTTACCGTCCATATAAATAAGTGTATTAGCTGTTCCAAGATCGATTGATAGATTTTGGCCATTGAATAAATTGAACATAAGGGAATCCTAGCAAAAAAATGATTAAAATGAAATGAGATTATAATATATCTTGCTTTAATATACTAGACAATAGGTGAATCCAAATAAATATGATAATTAAACAAGGCCATTTAGTACAGAGTATCCATTCTGCATTGCAGTATATTTCTTATTATCATTCACCAGATTTTATTAGCGCAATGGTTTTGGCTTATGAAAGAGAGACTAATCAGAGCGCAAAAAATGCGATATCTCAGATTTTAATTAACTCTAAGATGTGCGCTCTGGGTAAGAGGCCAATTTGTCAAGACACTGGGATTGTTAATGTTTTTGTTGAAGTTGGAATGGACATTCAGTGGGAGTCTGAGCTTACCCTCGAAGAGATGATCAATGAAGGAGTAAGGAGGGCCTACAATGAGCCTGATAACCTCTTAAGGGCTTCAATCGTTAGTGATCCATTGTTTAGTCGAAAAAATACTCAAGACAATACTCCTGCAGTTATCCATACCAAATTAGTTAAAGGAAATAAATTAGATATTACGGTTGCTGCAAAAGGAGGCGGCTCTGAAAACAAATCAAAGTTTACAGTTTTAAATCCTGATGATAATCTGACGGATTGGGTTCTGAAAACAATTCCAACGATGGGTGCGGGTTGGTGCCCTCCAGGAATGATAGGTATTGGAGTTGGCGGAACTGCTGAAAAAGCCATGCTAATGGCCAAATCAGCGCTCATGGACCCAATCGATATTAATCAAATTAAAGATAAAAGTGATCCCACTGAAATAGAATCCCTAAGAATTAATTTATTTAATAAGATCAACGCGCTTGGAATTGGCGCTCAAGGTCTGGGCGGTTTAACAACAGTTCTTGACGTTAAGATTCAAGATTATCCAACGCATGCAGCTTCACTGCCAGTTGCAATGATTCCAAACTGCGCTGCTACGAGGCATGTCCACTTTACGTTAGATGGCTCTGGAGTTGCTGAATTGCCAGAGGTTGATTTAAGTCTCTATCCAGACTTGGAGATGGACGTTTCTAAGTACACAAAGGTAGATTTAAATAACCTAACTCAATCTCAAATGGAGCATTGGAATATTGGAGACACACTGCTACTATCAGGAACAATTATTACTGGAAGGGACGCTGCCCATAAGCGCCTTAAGTCAATGATTGATGATGGAGAGGGGCTTCCTAAAGGCGTTAATTTTGATAACAAATTTATATATTATGTCGGGCCAGTAGATGCTGTGGGTAATGAAGTAATCGGTCCAGCAGGCCCAACAACCGCGAGTAGGATGGATAAATTTACTGACATGATGCTAGAAAACACAGGAATTTTGGGCATGATTGGTAAGGCTGAGCGCGGCGACTCAACTATTAAAAGTATTAAAAAGCACAAGGCAAGTTATTTGATTGCAGTTGGCGGTGCTGCTTACTTAATTTCTAAGTCCATTAAGAAGGCAAAAGTTGTTGCCTTTGAGGAGATGGGAATGGAGGCGATCTATGAACTTGAAGTTAAAGATATGCCGGTAACTGTCGCAGTTGATACTGATGGTGAAAATATCCATCAAGTGCTGGATAATATTCCTATAACATTTCAGAATTAGATAAAGTCTTTATTCGATCTTAGTGCACTGTTTAAACGGTGAATTCCTAGCGTATAATTTTCCATTGAAGTTGGCCGGATGGTCGCCGAGTGCAATTGCGCTAGGAGGAAAGTCCGGGCTCCAAAGAGCAAAGTGCTAGTTAACCGCTAGGCGCAGTGATGCGACGGAAAGTGCAGCAGAAAATAAACCGCCTGTTTCGATAGGTAAGGGTGAAATGGTGAGGTAAGAGCTCACCGCGGACTTAGTGATAAGTGTGGCATGGTAAACCCCACTTGGAGCAAGCTCAAATAGGAAGGCATTGGCGCTGCTCGCGTTGTCTTCGGGTAGAGTGCTAAAGATGCTTGGTGACAAGTATCGTAGATGAATGACTATCATGACTTTGGTCATACAGAACCCGGCTTATAGGCCAACTTCAATTATTTTTTATAGTTCTTGTAAAGTTTATTTCTTAAGGTTATACTGTGATTTTTACAGTCAATTTAATCTTTATGACTTACGTTTACTTAGCGCTTGCTATTGTAGCTGAAGTAGCTGGAACAACGCTTTTAAAGGCTACAGAAGAGTTTACTAGACTCGTGCCAACCACATTTTTGGTTATCTTCTACCTTATTTCTTTTTGGCTAATGACTCTTGCTTTAAGAGAATTGCCGTTAGGCGTGGTGTATGCTGTTTGGTCTGGTTTAGGTATTGTTTTGGTTGCATGTTCTGGGGCAATTATTTATAAGGAGATGCCAGATCTTGCCTCATTTATTGGTATGGCGTTAATTATTTCAGGTGTGGTTGTGATGCACCTATTCTCAACATCAATTAAACATTAATTTTTATGACTATAGAATCAAAAAAATATCAAATATCTGACGCTTTGAGCGAGAGAAGGGATAGGCCATCAGTAGGACTGATAGTTTTAAATACAGATTTCACCTTTGAGCGTGACTTTGTAAGAATGTACACAGAGCAAAAACCAGACTATGACTTTTATTTCAACCGAATTCATTTTGCAAACCCAATGACCCCAGAGTCTTTAGCGGCAATTGGCGATGATTTGACTGAAGCTGCAGCACTAATACTTCCTAATTATGATCTCGACCTAGTTGTATTTAATTGCACCTCTTCATCATCCATAGTTGGCGATGAGGCAATAGAGTCTGCAATTCATGAAAGTAAGCCAACTGCAAAAGTTCTTTCTACCTCTCAAGCGGTTGTTGCAAATTTTAAGGCGCGAGGCTTTAAAAAAATCAGCATTTTAACGCCTTATAGTGAAGAAGTTTCCTCTCTTTTGAGGGGTTATTTAGAGCGCAATGGTGTTGAAATGGTGTCTTCAATGCATATGGATATGGATGATGACAGAGATGTTGCTATGCTCCCTGCCGATGAAATCATTGCAGCAGCAAAAACAGCAGTTCATGAGGATGCAGATGCGATTTTTATATCGTGTACAGCAATGAGATCAGCAGAAATAATTCCTGAAATTGAAGTGGCTATAGGTAAGCCAGTTTTTACTTCAAACCAGGCTACTTTTGATCAAATTTCTCAAATTATAGGCAGTCTTAATTAGCCAGACTAAAGCATCTCTAAGGGCTGTAAAGTACTGATTAATATCATAAATTCACACAGAAGTGAATTTTTTTGGTAAATTAAATACCATTTAGAGTCATAATAGTTCCATGCATAAGCTTGATGAAAGAGACATTCAAATACTGGTTATTCTTCAGAAAGAAGGAAGAATAACTAAAACTGCTCTTGCGGAAAAACTTAATTTATCACTTACCCCTTCCTGGGATAGACTCCAAAGATTAGAGGAGGCTGGGATTATTAAAAGCTACGGCGCAAGACTGTCATCTTCATTTTTAGATAATTTTCACCTAGTGATTACTGAGGTTGAGCTTGAGAGTCATAAGCAAGGTCAGTTTGCACGATTTGAAGAAGCTATACTGGGCTTTGATGAAGTGCTCTCATGCTGGTCTGTGGGTGGAGGTTTAGACTACATATTAAAAGTCCTTGTTAAAGACGTTACTGGTTACCAAGAATTCATTAAGAGAGTCTTAAAGGCAGATATTGGCATGAGGCGTTATTTCAGTTATGCAGTCTTGAATAAAATCAAAGATACTGATGTTATTCCTGAAGGCTTAATCAAAAAGTCAGACTTAGTGAAGAGAAACCTTACTTAACTAATAGTTTCCTGGGAACATTAGATAGGCATTCACCGCCATTACTTCCAACGCGAATACTCTCAGTCATTTCAAAGCCCCAGTCATCAAACCAGATCGCGGGCATAAAATGAAATGTCATGTTTTCTTCTAAAACTGTCTGATCAGTTCCTCGAAGACTCATTGTGCGCTCGCCCCAGTCAGGGGGGTAACTGCAACCAATAGGGTAGCCACATCGGTTATTTTTTTCATAGCCATATTTTTTCAGAGTTGCTGTAAAGTTGTCTGAAATCTGAGCGCAGGTATTGCCCGGCTTGAACATCTCGATAGCATTTACAATGCACTCATTAATAACCTTTTCAATATCTAAGTACTGCTGAGGGGGCGTTCCTAAAAATAAAGTTCTTGAGCAGGGGCAGTGATATCTTGCGTACGCTCCTCCAAGCTCTAAAAACATACCTTCATTATTTTTTAGTGGCTCATCATTCCATGTCATATGACAGGCCGCCGCTTCTTCTCCTGCACCAATAAGAGGAACGAATGAGGCATAGTCTCCATAATGGCCTTGGTGTCCTTGAATGCCTGCGTGATATATTTCAGCAACCAAGTCATTTTTCTTCATTCCAGGTTCTGCCACCTGCATAACCCTTTCATAAACTCCTTCAATAACCTTACCTGCACGCTTCATATAAGTAATTTCAGTTTCAGATTTAATGGCTCTTTGCCAGTTAACCAAGCCTGTCTGATCACTAAAAGTTGCTGCAGGAAGTAAGCTATATAATGACTCTGCGGCTCTAGCAGAGAAGTAATAGTTATCTTTTTCTAGGCCAATTCTTTTATTATGCAGACCTTTCTCTTTTAGGATATTGGCAAGGAACTCCATTGGATGTCTCTCAGGGCTCATCACATAATCATCTGGATATGAGAGGATATTATTTAACTCAAGGTCTGTAGTAAGTTCTGCCCCTTTTGCATCGATCCCTCTGCCATACCAAAAAAGACCACCATCTGTTGTAATTACAACGCATTGATGAACATAAAATGACCAGCCATCATAACCCGTTAACCAGAACATATTAGCAGGGTCATAAACAATTAAAACTTCTACGTTTAAAGCATTCATAGACTTGCGAGTCTTTAATTGTCTATCAAGGTACTCCTCTTGAGAAAATCTTCTTCTTTCTTGTTTCATTGTATTCTCCTAAAATTCTTAAGAAATTTCTTTAAATGCCTGCTCTAAATCAGTAATCAAATCCTCTACATCCTCAATTCCAGTAGAGTATCTGACTAAGCCTTCAGGTATTCCAGCAGCCTTTCGCTCTTCTGCGCTACACTCAACATGACTTGTCGTTAATGGAGGACCAACTACCGTTTCAACGCATCCCAAATTAGCAGCCATATGAGCATATTTAAGTTTTGGTAAAAATTTCTTAATTGAATCTAGACCACCTTTAACAGAAAAACTTAACATTCCGCCGTATCCACCATTCATTTGCTCTTTAGCTATCTCATGAGCTGGATGAGACTCTAAGCCAGGGTAGTTAACCTGATCAACCAAAGGATGATTTTGTAAGAACGTTGCAATTAACATAGCGCTTTCATTTTGTCTTTCAACTCGAAGCTTTAATGTTTTCATTCCTCTTAGGAGGCTATAGGCGTCCATTGGGGCTAGAGTAGCACCGTTTATTTCACGGTAATGATAAACTTGCCTAACTAAGTCTTGATTTCCACAAATTACCCCTCCAAGAGCATCTGCGTGACCCCCTAGATATTTAGAGGCGGAATGCAGCGTAATGTCAGCACCAAGCATAAGCGGTCTTTGATTGATTGGCGTTGCAAACGTGTTATCAACAACGACAAGGGCACCTACTTTTTTAGCTGCCGCGCTTAAACGTTTGATGTCAGTAATTTTAATGGTTGGATTGGTTGGCGTTTCTAAATATAACACCTTGCAGCCTTTAGCAATTTCACTTTCTATTTGCTCATAATTACCTGTTTCACAAAGGCTAACATCAATATTAAGTGGCGGTAAAAATTCATTAAAAATGACATTTGTACCCCCATAACTATCCTTGATTGAAACAAGGCGGTCACCAGGCTTTAAAAAGGTGGCTAAGGTATTACTAATTGCTGCCATTCCTGAGGAAAAGCTAGTCGCCGCTTCAGCGCCTTCAAGTTCTTTTACTTTGTCCTCAAAAGCGCGGACTGTTGGGTTTGTATTTCGAGAGTATATATGGCCTTCAGCTTCACCTAGGGCAACTTTATGCCAAGTATCAATATCTTTGTAGGCAAATGAAACGCTATGAACGACTGGTACTTGAGTTGAGCGCTCATATAGTTCGTACTCTTGCTCTCCACCCCAAATACTTTGAGTGGATTGACCGATGTGTTTTTTTTCAAGCATAAGTAACCTTTTATAATTGCGTTGAGTATAAAAAAAATGATAATAAATCACTGAAATCCTATTTTCAAGGCAGCGCTTAATAAGCCTTTATCTTGATAAAAATTATTATACATCCACTTCGGTGCTTCTGACAATCTTGAATTTTCATGCTGATCGAGATTTCAATAAATTTAGAGCGGCAAATAAATATTGCTAAATTAATAGTTTCTGATATATTGCGAGTCTGCAATACACCACATTTAGCTCTTTAAAACTATGAGTATATCTACCTCAAAAGAGTCAACTGACAACAAAACAACAATTGTTAAGTCTAACTTTCTTTGTGTGTTTTCCATACTTCTTTTTGCAACGGGTTTTCCTGCTGCTGAATATTTATTAAAAGACTGGGATGTTGTTAGCGTAATCACTGCTCGAAATGTTTTTTCCTTTATTTTAATTTTTATAATTTGGTTATTTATTGAAGGAATACAAAAAGTCAAATCTGCTAAATGGTTAAAGGGGTTTTTAATAGGCTTATCAGGATTTGGAATTGGGGCTTTTTTAATCCTTATGCTTCAATCATTAACAACACCAGTAATCGCAGCACTGGCGGTAGCCACAATGCCAGTTTTTGCTGTAAGTTTGGAGATGCTTCTTGATGGACGTAAGATGACATTATGGTTTTTCTTTGGTGTAGTTCTAGTATTACTTGGTGGCTATATTGCTTCAGGCGCCTCACTAAGAGAGGATAATGTTGGCATAGCTGCTCTCATAGGAATTATTGGAGTTGCATTATTTGCATGGGCCTCCAGAGCAACAGTCAAAAGCCTTCCTGGCATGTCTAACCTAGGTCAAACAGCAGTCACATCTTTTGGTATGGCGGGGCTATCAATATTCTTATATTTTGTCTGTAGTGTATTTTTTGATTTAACTAATGCTACGTCAATTATTACTATTGAGCATTTAGGCTTAGTGCTTATCTACGCTTGGCTTGGGTTGGGAATTTCTCAAATTTTCTGGATAAAGGCTGTTAGTCAACTCGGAATTGGTTTGGCGTCATTTCATTTAAATGCTGTTCCATTCTACGTCATGTTTATGCTGTTTCTTCTTGGTGATAGCTGGATATGGCACCAAGCATTTGGAGCTTTAATCGTTATTTCTGGGGTTATATTAGCTCAACAAAAGTCTTCAAAGAAAAAGGCAGAATTTTTTGAGTTACCTTAGTTCTGCAAGGATTGCCCTGTCGAGCTTATTGAGATCTTTAAATGTTTTGATATTTGTAAAAGACTCTTCTAATAACTTAATAATTCTATCCTTTTGGTCATATCCGTGCTCAAGCAGTAAATATCCACCGATGTTAAGAAATTCTGTTGATTTGGTGATGATTTCTCTGATGTCATTTAGCCCATCATTGCCTGAGACTAAGGCCTCAATAGGTTCATATTTTAAATCTTCTAAGTGTGGGTCATGCTCATTAATATAAGGCGGGTTACTGACAATTAAATCAAATCTTGAAAGAGGTAATGGGTTAAACCAGCTGCCACAATAAAAATCAATATCTTTAATTGAATTGAGTTTGGCAATATTCAGTGCATCCATCGACTGATCAGTGGCTGAAATCTTCCATTTTGGACGCTTTTCAGAAAGAGTTATGGCTATTATGCCGCTTCCAGTTCCTAGGTCTAGTAGGCTTATTTTTTTATTTGTATCAAACGTATCAAGTGCAATGTCGATTAATAGTTCTGTTTCGGGTCTTGGAATTAAAGTTGCAGGTGAGACTATAAAATCACGATCATAAAATCCTTGAGTGCCTTTGAGGTAGGCAAAAGGCTTACCATTACTTCTTTGCTTAATTAAACTATCGAGTGTTTTAAGTTCTGCATTATTTAGCTCATAATCCGTATTGGAAAACAACTGCTCTTTAGTTTGATCAAGTGCTAAACATAAGAGTTTTAATATATCTTTGACCTCCATCTTAAGATAGTCTTTAGTCGATTTTCTTATAGACATGGATTAAATTTAGGTTGCTTGAGATTGTAAAAAACTTCTAATTTCTATGTAATTTTTCATTTTAATATTATATCAATAAGCGAGTTTTGGTAATTGGTTTATGTTCTATGGGATGATAATGTTATTTGTGAAAAGTAGCTGTATGTTAAATTTAGTTTTATACCAACCCGAGATACCCAGTAACACAGGAAGTCTAATACGTTTGTCAGCAAATATGGGTGCAAATCTTCACCTTATAAAGCCTTATGGATTCGAGATTAATGATAAGCGTTTAAGGCGAGCTGGGCTTGACTATAAAGAGTTAGCTCAGGTTTATGAATATGAAAATTTTGATGACTACTTAGACAAAGCTAACCCGGCTAAACTCTATTTTGTAAGTACAAAAGTGATTAGAAGCTATGCTGACGTTAAATACCATAGTGATGATTCATTTCTATTTGGCTCTGAAACTAAGGGTCTTCCAAAGGAGATAATGGATGAATATGATGGTATAACTCTACCTATGCAAAGAGGCTCGAGAAGCCTAAACCTTTCAAACTGTGTTTCAATCGTAGCTTATGAGGCTTGGAGACAGGTTGGATTTTCTAACTAAGAATATATTTTTAGTTTAGCTCAAGTAATTGGTAAGCATTATTAAAGTCTTTAATTGACACTTCATTTTTTCCAGCAAGCTGGACTCTCTTGAGGCTTAAGACGCCATTTCCAGTCGCAATATAACAATTATTTTTGCTTTGTTCGATGACTGTTCCTGGGATTTTTGAAGATTCATGTTGAACTTCTTCAGCCTCAATAATTCTAATAACCTTGCTTTCGAACTGTTTAGCTTTTGCGTTAGTTTGAGCTATAGGTCGGGGATTAAAGGCTCTAATCATCAGGCTTATATTTTTTGCACTTTGATGCCAGTCTATTTGAGCTTCCCCTTTCACAATCTTTTTTGCATAAATCACGTCTTTATCATTTTGGGGTGTAGCCTTTAATTCATTTAATTGATTTAAAGCATTAAAGATTAATTCAGCCCCCATGATTGATAAAGAGTCCGTCAGTGATTGAGAAGTGTCATTGCTGGCAATTAAATACTTTTGTGTAAGTAAAACATCTCCAGTGTCCAGCCCCTCATTCATTTGCATTATTGAAATTCCAGTTTCTTTATCTCCTGAAAGGATCGCTCTTTCGATAGGGGCAGCTCCCCTCCATCTTGGGAGAAGGGATGCATGAATGTTAAGACATCCATGCCTTGGTGCTTTAAGTGTATTACTTGGAAGTATCTGTCCATACGCTGCAACTACAATGATATCTGGGTTTAGAGAGGAAAGTATTTTTTGGTTTTGCTCACTACTAAAATCTTCAGGCTGAAAAACTCTCAAATTATTTTCTTCTGCGTATAGCTTGACTGGGCAGGCTGTTAAAACCTTTCCTCTTCCTTTTGGCCTATCAGGCTGGCAATATACCCCAATTACTTCGTGATCAGATTTATGAAGAATGGCTAGAGATTCGACGGCAAATTTAGGGGTTCCTGCAAAAACTATGCGCATTACTTAATGGATTTTCGCCCTGCTTTAATGGCAATTGAAATTTGAGTTGGGGAGGTTCCACCTAGATGATTTCGAGAGTTAATAGAGCCTTCTAGAGAGATTACATCAAAAATATCTTCTTCAATTAATGAATTAAAATTTTTAAGCTCATCAATTGAAAGTTCACTCAAGTCTTTACCTTCTTTGATTCCATAAGAGACAGCCTTGCCAACAATATCATGCGCGTCTCTAAAAGCTAAACCCTTCTTTACAAGATAATCCGCTAAATCTGTTGCAGTTGTATAACCTTTAAGAGTAGATTGATACATGTTTTCTTTGTTAGTTTTGATGGTTGGAATCATATCAGCAAAAACACGAAGACAAGAATAAATAGTTTCAACACTATCAAATAGCGGCTCCTTATCTTCCTGGTTATCCTTGTTGTATGCTAATGGCTGACCTTTCATTATTGTTAATAGGGAAATTAAATTACCAGTTACTCGGCCAGTCTTACCTCGCACTAATTCTGGAACATCTGGATTTTTCTTTTGAGGCATAATTGACGAGCCCGTGCAAAAGCTATCAGGAAGAGATATGAACTCAAATTGTGCGCTTGACCATAGAATTAGCTCTTCAGAAAACCTTGAAAGATGCATCATAATTAGACTCGCATTTGAAGCAAACTCAATCGCAAAATCACGGTCACTGACAGCATCAATCGAGTTTAAGCTTATTCGCTCAAATCCTAAAAGTTCAGCAGTACGTTCGCGATTAATTGGATAACTAGTTCCCGCAAGAGCAGCGCTCCCTAATGGCATTGTATTAATTCTTTTAAAGCTCTCTTGAAGTCTTTCACGATCTCGCTTGAGCATCTCAAAATAGGCCAGTAAATGATGGCCAAAACTAATTGGCTGAGCAGCTTGAAGGTGGGTAAACCCAGGCATAATCGTTTCTTTTTCTTGGTCTGCAAGATCAAGAAGAGAATTTAAAAGTCTTTCTATCTCTTTTGTAATTAGCCGTACTTGATCTCTAAGGTAGAGCCTAATATCAGTAGCAACTTGATCATTTCGAGAGCGACCAGTGTGAAGTTTTTTCCCTGAATCTCCGCAAATTTCAGTTAACCTTGATTCAATATTCATGTGAACATCTTCCAGTTCAACTGACCAGTTAAATTGATCATTAACTATTTCATCTTTGATTTTATCAAGACCTTCAAGAATTTTTTTTAGCTCAGTGCTTTTAAGGACATTAACTTCACAGAGCATTGTTGCATGAGCAATAGAGCCCTCAATGTCATAAAGTGCAAGAACTTTATCAAAAGTAACAGATGCGCCAAAAATTTTGACAAATTCATCGGTTGGCTGATTAAAGCGCCCACCCCATAAATGATTTTTTTTAAACTCCATAGTTCACTTTACTCTGTCATTAATACGAATTTCAATAACTGCACATTATTCCACTATCTAGGCGATAAGTTACTGAAAATAATATAAAAACCTTTTTTAGGAGAGTATTGATTGCTAAAAATATATTTTTTATCACCATAATATAATTGGCAAAAGCCAACATTATTACTAAACACCCGATAAAATATTGTTGGTAGTAAATTGAATTGGAGACATTATCACAGTGCTTAAAATTGCAACACGTAAAAGCCCTCTGGCCCTTTGGCAGGCAGAGTTTGTAAAGTCAAGACTGCAATTTTTTAATCCTAATATAGAGGTTGAGTTGGTAAAAATGACTACTCAGGGCGATAAGATATTAAATTCACCACTTTCAAAAATTGGCGGCAAAAGCCTATTCATTAAAGAGCTCGAAATAGGTATTCTGGAAGGAAGGGCTGATATTGCTGTTCATTCTATGAAAGATGTTCCTTATGAGCTTCCAAAGGAATTCGAGGTTGGAGCAATTTTGGAGCGAGAAAATCCTTTTGATGCATTTGTTTCAAATGATTTTGATAGCATAAGTGAACTTCCACATGGAGCTAGAGTTGGTTCTTGTAGTTTAAGGCGTATAGTTCAATTAAAAGCATTAAGACCTGATTTGGCCATTTTAGATTTAAGAGGAAATGTTAATACTCGATTAAAAAAGCTAGATGAAGGTCAGTATGATGCTATTATTTTGGCATGCTCAGGCCTTATAAGGCTGGGTTTTGAAGGTAGAATTAAGCAGCATCTGAGCGCTGAAAAATCCCTACCAGCAGTTGGTCAGGGTGCTTTAGGTATAGAGATTAGAAAAGGTGATATGGACATAATTAGACTTATTGAGCCGCTTGTAAATAAAAAAACCATGAATGAGGTTTGTGCTGAAAGGGCAATGAATTCTACTCTTGAGGGTGGATGTTCAGTTGCAATTGGTGGCTACGCAACTAGTAATAACACTGAGATGAGACTTAAGGGTATGGTCGGTAATATTGATTCTGGAGTTATTTTGAGGGTAGAAGAAAGTGGCGATATATCAAAGCCAAAGGTATTAGGTGAGCTTGTTGCTAATAAGCTATTATCTATGGGAGCAAAAGAGCTCTTAAACGAGGTTTAATTTGATTTTAACTAATAAACAATTAAATGTATATTTAGAAGAGCATAATGACTGGAGTATCGTTAATGAAAAGCTTTCTAAGACGTTTAAGTTTTCTAACTTTATCCAAGCTTTTGGTTTTATGACTGAAGTTGCAATTACCTCAGAAGCTATGGATCATCACCCAGAATGGTCAAATGTTTATAATAGAGTTGAGATTAATTTGATTACTCATAGTGAGGGCGGAATAACAAAGCTTGATACTGAGCTTGCTAAGAAGATTGACACTATCAGTAGCTCTATAAAATCATAAATAAGTTAACTAATCAAATAAAGCATCAACAAAATCTTTTGCATTAAAAGGTTTTAAATCGTCGATTGCTTCCCCCACCCCAATAAAACGAATAGGCAGTTTAAGAGAGTCTGAAATTGCAAATAAAACTCCACCTTTAGCTGTTCCATCAAGTTTAGTGACAGCAAGTCCTGATAGGTTAATGGATTTATGAAATTCATTTGCTTGTTGAATCGCATTTTGACCTGACCCACCATCGATAACTAAGAGAGTTTCATGTGGAGCATCTTCATTATGCTTTTTAAGTACTCTCTTAATTTTTTCAAGTTCTTGCATTAAATTATCTTGTGTATGAAGTCTTCCTGCAGTATCTGCAATTAAGATATCAATATCTTTAGCAATCGCTGACTGGTAAGCATCATATACAACCGAGGCTGCGTCTGCTCCTGTTTTTTGAGCGATGACTGGAATATCATTCCTCTCTCCCCAAACTTGAAGCTGCTCAACAGCAGCAGCACGAAAAGTGTCTCCAGCTGCAAGCATTATAGATTTTCCCTCACTTTGAAATAGCTTAGCAAGCTTACCAATCGTGGTAGTTTTTCCAGCACCATTAATCCCAACAACAAGAATAACAAAAGTTTTATCAACATTTGTTTGTAGTAAATTTTCTTTAATTAAGAATGATTCTAGTTCAATTTTTATAAGTTCATAAAGACCATCACTGTCCTTAAGTTCTTTTCTAGATGCTTTTTTTCTCACAGACTCAATAACCTTGTCAGTTGTTTGAATACCTATATCTGCTCCAATTAAAAGCATTTCTAAATCTTCAAGAAGTGCTTCATCTATTTTCTTTTTACCCATAAGAAGGGATGAAAGACCATCTCCAAGTTTAGTTTTGGATTTAAATAGCCGATCTTTTAGTGAAGGTTTTTTTGTCTCACCTTCAGACTCAGGGCTTTGATTTTTTTTAAAAAAGTTTAGCATTAAAGTTCAATTATAAAGACTAGGCAAATTTTACTATGTCAATCAACATAATAACTGTTAATCAATTGATAGTGTTTCATATAACTTCTTTAATTAATCCTATAAATTCATTGTATTCTGACGGTATTATGTAACTATTTTGGAGTTCAAATGCTTTGGATTAAGGCTTTTCACATTTTGACGGTAATAACTTGGTTTGCAGCACTGTTTTATTTGCCGCGACTTTTTGTTTACCATGCTATGTCAACTGATGAGATTAGTATAGAGCGCTTCAAAGTAATGGAGCGAAAACTATATAGAGGCATTATGATGCCAAGCTTCATTATCACAACGCTTATGGGCGTCTGGATGCTTTATGGCTATGCTTGGGAAGTCTATGCTGATCAATATTGGCTTCAGCTTAAACTAGCTCTAGTTGCAGTTCTAATTGCGTATCATTTTTATTGTGGCTATTTGGTGAGAGTATTTGCTGAAGATAAAAATACACGTAGTCATACTTTTTATCGATGGTTTAATGAGTTTCCAGTTTTACTTCTTGTTGGCATTATCATTCTTGTTGTTGTTAAGCCTTTTTAAAAATTTAGTTATATAATTTAAATCTTTATTTCAAAAAAAATAAACTGATGAGCATCTCGCAAGACACAAAAGAGTTAAATTCATATATCAATAAAAAAGTTGATATTGAGTCAGTTGCTTCTTTTAAAGGCAATGAGCACATTATCAAATTAAATCTTAAGTTTGATATTAATCAAATGCGCGAAGCGCTTGATGAAGTTAAAGCTATGTCAGAGTTTAAAACTGCTGCGTCAGGGTTTCATGCTCTTGCGATGACTCGCAGAAAGAATAGCTCTGTTGAGTCTGATAATAATCTTGTGGGTCGCTACTATACTCGCTTAGATGATAGCTATGAAGAGATAGCTAAGGATGAATTAGTTGATGAAGGTTCATTTACTGAGCTTGTTGAAGTGTTTAAGGGTACTTATTTTGAAACCATTCACAAGGAGCTGTCAGCTCGTTACCCTGTTGGAAGAGTTCGCATATTAGAAAAAGATAGCTTTAATTGCAATTCATGGCATAGAGATCCTGAGCCAAGGATTCATATTCCAATTTATACAAATCCCGGTGCTTTATTTATAGTAAACCATCACTGCACCCACCTTCCTGCTGATGGCTCCGTATATTTTACAGATACGAGGGGTTACCACACCGCTCTTAATGGAGGAGATGAGTCTAGAACCCATCTTGTAGCCACTTTAGCCTATCCAGAATATAAGCCTTAAGAGTAAATTAGTTATGAGTCAATATAAGAAAAATATTAGTAACAAAGAGAAATTAGAGAGTCCAATAGATTTTCGAAGTGATACAGTTACTTTGCCATCCCATGAAATGCTTGCAAGTATAGATAATACAAAGCTTGGAGATGATGTTTATGAAGAGGATATTGAAGTAATCGAGCTACAAGAATATGCAGCGAATCTCTTAGGAAAAGAAGCAAGCTTATTTTTTCCTAGTGGCACTCAAAGTAATTTAACTGCTATGCTCGCCCATTGTCAAAGAGGTGATGAAGTTTTGATTGGAAGACACTATCATACTAATGTTTATGAGGCTCGAGGAGTTTCAGTTTTAGGTGGTGTGGGGATTTGTCCTATTGATACTTCAGCATCTGGATCTATGAAAGTAAGCGATATGCTAAGTCAAATTAAAGATAATGATCCTCACTATGCTGTAACAAAACTTCTTTGTTTAGAGAACACTTTTTCTGGAAAAGTTCAGCCTCAACAGGAGCTTGATGCATTAGCAAAAGCTGCGCATAGTAAAGGCTTAAAAGTACATTTGGATGGTGCTCGCTTATTTAATGCCCATATACATTCAGGCCTAACAATGAAGGCTTTGACAGAAAGTTTTGATAGTATATCAATATGTTTATCAAAAGGCTTAGGCGCTCCAATTGGGTCTCTTTTAGTAAGTGATCAAGCTACCATTAATAGAGCCTTACGATTACGAAAGATGCTTGGCGGCGGCATGAGGCAAGTTGGCGTTATCGCTGCTTATGGAATGTATGCTTTAAAGAATAATGTAAAGAGGCTTCAAGAGGATCATGATAATGCAAAATATCTTGCTAGTGGCTTGTCATCATTGTCAGAATTAACTATAGACTATGGTGAAAATCAAACAAATATGGTTTTTGTAGATTGTCCAGAACAGCACAGAGAAAGCTTAGGAAAGCACCTTTTTGATAGAAATATTTTAATTTCTAATCTTGATCGAGGAAGGTTAGTATGCCACTTAGGAATTAGTAAAGAAGATATTTTGGCGGTTATTGATGCTTTTAAAGATTATTTTAAAAATATTTAAATTATTAGATAAGAATTTGGTCTAAAAAAGTTTTAGTGCGATCACTTTTTGGGTTATTAAAGAATTCATCTGGAGTATTTTGCTCCACAATCTCCCCGTCTGCCATAAATATTATTCTGTCTGCAACTTGTCTGGCAAAGCCCATTTCATGAGTAACACAAATCATTGTCATGCCGCTATTTGCAAGTTCGACCATGGTATCCAAAACTTCTGAAACCATTTCGGGGTCTAGCGCTGAAGTTGGCTCATCAAATAACATGACTTTAGGCTCCATACATAAGCTCCTAGCAATAGCAACTCGCTGTTGCTGACCACCAGATAGTTGATCTGGATATTTGTCTGCCTGCTCTGGAATCTTGACTTGTTCAAGCATGGCCACTGCTCTTTTTTCTGCTTCTTTTTTATCAATTCCTCTGACCCAGTTTGGCCCAGCCATGCAGTTTTCAAGGACAGTTAAGTGTGGAAATAAATTAAAATTTTGGAATACCATTCCAATGTCTCGTCGAACAATATCAACATCTTTCATGGTTTCATGAAGCTCAACTCCGCTAACATGAATTTTACCTTCTTGATGAGCCTCAAGTCGATTGAGACATCGAATTAGAGTCGATTTTCCTGATCCAGATGGGCCACAGATGACAATTTTTTCTTTAAGATTTATTTCAAGATTTATATCTTTAAGCGCCTGAAAATCTCCATACCATTTGCTGACACCATCCAGTGATATAACAGGGTTTTCATTTTTAGCTTTAGTATTCACAATCAAGCCTTTTGTTGGTATTTTCTTTCAATGCGAGCTTGAATCATTTCAAGAATGATTGTAAGGGCCCAATAAATCATTGCAGCTGTAAGTAGCATTTCTAAATTATTGAAATCTTTCGAGCCAATTTTTTTGGCCATGAACATTAACTCCCAAATCCCAAGAACAGAAACTAAAGAACTGTCCTTAAGCATCGCAATAAATTGGTTGCCGGTTGGGGGAACTATAATTGGTATTGACTGAGGTAATATAATTTTTCGAAGTATTAGTCCAAATTTAAAACCTAATGCTCTTGAGGCTTCCCATTGCCCTTTTGGTATGCTTTGAATACCTGCACGAAAAATCTCTGTCATGTAGGCACCATAACAAAGTGACAGGGCTGCAATACCAGAAGGAATAGCATCAATCATGAATCCGAGTTGAGGAAGGCCCATATAAATTAGATAAATTTGTAGAAGAAGAGGGAGCCCTCTAAATAAAGACGTATAAAAACTTGCTATCGCATAAGCAAAGCCATTATTTGAAAGTTTAGCAATAGCTCCAACGATTGCTATAGCAGTAGCAATTGCAATTGAAACTGCTGAAATATAAATCGTAGTAAATAGACCCTTAGAAATCATAAGCCAAATTTTGCTTGGCTCACCGATAAATATATACGCTAACTCAAGATCAAAAGAGTAGGCAAAAGCAAGAAAAAGAAAAAATAATTCAATCCAAACAATGAATATTTGAATTTTCAACCTAGCAAAGCTAATTAATAATAAATTTAGAACAAATATTATTGAAAGTACAAACGAAACAACCAGTCGACCAAAAAACCCACTTTCTTGCGGATTTCCAATAACTGGACTGAGGAATTCACCAAATATGGTGTTGGTAAAATTAAAAGCAAAGAAAAACACCAATACCGTTATTGATAATCCTAAAAGGAACGCTGGTTTGTGCAGCGACTTATCTTCAATAACGGTATCGACGAACATACCTTTCTCTAAAACTAATTAAAACTTATATAACTAAATGCTCTAATTAAAACGCAATAGTGTAGTCATTTGAACTACCATCTGCGTTTTTAAACCATTTCATTGACAACGTTGTCAATGTGTAGTCAGCTTTCATTTCAGCAATAATTCTAACAATTTCTGCATCTAACTCAGGGTCATCATTGCCTTTGTCAGTTGCTACTGAAAGAGGCTCAAAGAAAGCAGGGTCACCTAAGAAACGAATTGGATATCCATCTTCTATAGCACCTTGAATCATCGGAATAGAATCAATAATACCGTCATTACGAACACCAGCACCTAGGCGAGTGTCATCAAGACATGTATGACCGTCAGCAAGTGAAGTAATTGTTCCTGGCGTAACTTTATATGTAAATGCTGGAGCATCAATCATATCTAGACTTCCTTCAAGATACATTTCCCAAGTTGAGGCTGCTGTAGTACAAACATTTTTCCCATTTAAACCTGCCAATGTTGTTATAGGTGAATCTGTATGAACAGCAAAACCAGCTGGGGTGTAATAATAAACTGCAGGGAAGTTGAGCACTTCGGAGCGAGTTTCTGTTGGCGTCATAGAACCAACTGATACGTCCCAACGCATATTCCAGTTACCTGAAGTAATAATATCCCATGAAGGAGTGATGAAGCGAGCTTCTACGCCCATACGCTTAGCAATTTCTCTACCAACATCCACGTCAAAACCTTCCATTTCACCGGCATCATTAATGTAAGAATATGGTGCCCAGTTTGCATCAGTTGCAATCATTAATTCATTGTTTGATTTAATATAATCATAAACTGCACCTGCTTGAACTGTCATGTTTAATGATAATAGCGCGACTGCAAATGCAATCGACGACTTTGTAAAGCCTAGCTTAATACTCATTTGTCTCTCCTATTTATATTTTAAGAATTTACGAATTTACAATTGTACACATATTTTTGAAGAAAATTAGCCTTCAAAACAGATAGAAACATATATAAATCTTGATTTTAGGCTTTGAAGACCCCTGTAGAAAGATAGCGATCACCGCGATCACAAATAATTGTAACAATAACGGCATTATTAACCTGCTTAGAAAGTTCAATTGCTGAAGCTACTGCGCCTCCAGCTGATACACCAGAGAAAATGCCTTCACGAGTTGCAAGATCTCTTGTTGTTTGCTCTGCACTTGATTGCGAGATATCCATAATTTTATCGACTCTGGTTGAGTCAAAAATAGTGGGGAGATACTCTTTAGGCCACCTCCTAATTCCTGGAATGTGCGAGTCATCATCAGGCTGAATTCCTACAATTTGTATTGCTGGATTTTTTTCTTTGAGATACCTTGAAACGCCCATAATGGTACCAGTAGTGCCCATAGAGCTTACGAAATGTGTAATTTCTCCATTTGTATCATTCCAAATCTCTCTGGCAGTTGAGGCATAGTGAGCGCTTGGATTATCTTGATTAGAAAATTGGTTAAGCTGAAGGCCTTTATTTTCTGAGCTCATTTGATTTGCAAGGTCACGCGCTCCTTCCATCCCAAGTTCTTTGGTCACTAAAATCAATTCTGCGCCATATGCAGTCATCGCGTCTCTCCTCTCTTGCGATAGGTTTTCTTGCATAATTAAAATCATCTTATAGCCCTTAATAGCTGAAACCATAGCTAGGGCAATGCCTGTGTTCCCACTGGTTGCTTCAATAAGAGTGTCTCCAGGATGAATATCACCCCTCTTTTCTGCCTCAGTAATCATATTAAGGGCGGCGCGATCTTTAACAGAACCAGCTGGATTGTTGCCTTCGAGCTTACCAAGAATTATATTAGTCGGATTTGGATTTAATCTTTGCAGCCTCACTAAAGGAGTTTTTCCTATGCATTGATCGATTGTTTTATAGTTTTGATTGCTCATATTTTGATAGTTATTATCATAAATTTAAAGCCTGAAGAACTACATATTTTTTAGGATGGCTTTTTTTACTTCCTTAAGTGTTGGTTTAACGTTGATCATTGCACTTGGATCGCATTGAGCAATTGCTGTATCTGGATCTTTAAGTCCATGACCTGTAAGCGTACATACAACGCTAGAGCCATCAGGTATTTTTCCTGATTTTATATCTCTTAGGGCTCCTGCAACTGATATTGCAGATGCTGGCTCACAAAAAATTCCTTCTTTTTCAGTAAGCATTTTTTGTGTTGCTAAAATTTCTTCATCTGAAAATGCATCAAACCATCCGTTTGATTCTTTACTAAGTTTTAAAGCTTGATCCCAACTTTGAGGGTTTCCAATTCTTATTGCAGTAGCAATAGTTTCTGGATTATGAACTCTCGAACCGTGAATAAATGGAGCAGCACCTTCAGCTTGATAGCCAAGCATGGCTGGCGTTGAGTCTGCTTTTCCGTTCTCGTGATATTCTGTATAGCCCATCCAGTGCGCAGTAATATTTCCTGCATTACCAACAGGGAGGCAGTGGAAATCTGGAGCATGACCGAGCTCTTCAATAATTTCAAATGCTGCAGTTTTTTGACCTTGAAGTCTAAAAGGGTTGATTGAGTTGACTATTGAAACGGGTGCAAATTCAGCAACATCTTTAACGAGCTGCATGCCGTCATCAAAGTTACCCTTAATTTGAATAATGGTAGAGCCATGAATCATTGCTTGCGCCAATTTACCTAGTGCAATTTTTCCTTCTGGAATGAGAACAAATGCTTTAATTCCTGCTCTTGCAGCATAGGCAGCAGCTGCAGCCGAAGTGTTTCCAGTTGACGCACAAATAATTGCTTTTGAGCCACTTTCCACAGCCTTTGTAACTGCCATAGTCATTCCGCGATCTTTAAATGATCCTGTAGGATTTAATCCTTCATACTTTATATATAGTTCAACTTGCGTTCCCATTTCACATGGGATATTTTCAAGTCTAATTAAGGGTGTATTACCTTCACCAAGACTTATGATGCGAGTGTTGTCGCTGACAGGCAGAGTGTCTCTATATTTGTCAATTAATCCTGTATATCTCATAGTTCTCTCAATTAGTTTAGTCTAATAATTCAATATGTATAATTTGAACTTCCGCTTGATTAAAGTCACTAGCTTCAATCGATTTTTTGATACTCATGATTGTTTTAGTGCTAACTTTATCAGTTGTTATTGCAATATGAGCGTTATTATTTTCATCGGCTTGCTTTTGAATTAGCGCATCTATACTAACATTATGGTCATTAAATATCCCTGTAACTTTAGCAAGAACTCCTTTAATATCACTCACTAATAACCTTAAAAAGAATTCACTTTGAATATCATCACTTTTAATTACAGGGAGTTTTTGTTGAGATTTCCAGCCTAAGATATGATTACTTGTTTGGTTGTTAATTATGTCATTTAGATCAGCAATAACTGCAGAAGCGGTAGCCTCATCACCAGCTCCAGCGCCATAATATAAGCTAGTTCCTAAAGCATCACTTTTAACCATAACTGCATTCATCACGCCATCGACTTGTGCAATTAATTGTTTATTTGGAACTAGAGTAGGGTGCACTCGAAGTTCGATTCCCTCACCAGCTCTTTTTGCTATTCCAAGATGTTTAATTGTATAACCGAGCTCTGAAGCATGAATGATATCTTCAGTCGTTATATCACTGATACCTTTGGTAGAAACTTTATCAAATTGTAGTTCAGTACCAAATGCAATTGCAGCTAGAATAGATAGCTTATGAGCAGCATCAATACCCTCAACATCAAAAGTTGGGTCTTCTTCTGCGTAACCTAATGCTTGCGCCTCTTTAAGAACGTCGTCAAAATCCCTTCCCTTTTCCTTCATATCAGTAAGAATAAAGTTACCCGTCCCGTTAATGATTCCAGCAAGCGATTCAATATTATTTGCACTCAGGCCCTGTTCAAGAGATTTTATAATTGGAATACCTCCAGCCACTGAGGCTTCAAATAAAAGCCGTACTTGTTTTTTATTGGCTAATTTAATTAATTCATTGCCATGATTCGCAATCAACGCCTTATTGGCAGTAATGACATGTTTTCCATTGTTTATGGCTGTTTCAACTAGCTCTTTTGTAAGTCCAATTCCGCCAATTAGCTCAAGAACTACATCAACATCAGGGTGATTGACAACCTCAAAAGGATCTATAGTTAATTTGATGTTTGAGGTATCGCAGATACGTTTTTGTTTGACATCTCTAACGCCTGCTAAAACAACTTCTATTTTAACGCCAGTGCGCCTTTCAATAGATTCGCTATTTTTTTGCAATACATTTACAACGCCACCACCAACTGTACCAAGACCAAGAATTCCAACTTTCATTATTGTATTTTATAAATTCAAATGCGCCATTATACCAACCAGTGAAAAGGCGCACTGGAAATCATGTTTAAAAATGTTAGTAGAGTTATTGAGCTAGATTAAAGTTATAGGTTTAAAAAAAATATTACTTTAGCCCGCCCATACAAATGTACTTTAGTTCGAGAAAGTCATCTATTCCATAGTGCGAGCCTTCTCTGCCTAATCCTGACTCTTTGATTCCGCCAAATGGAGCAACTTCATTAGAAATGACGCCTTCATTAACGCCAACCATTCCGTATTCTAAGGCTTCAGATACACGCCATATTCTATTAATATCATTTGTATAAAAATAAGAGGCTAGTCCAAATTCTGTATCATTAGCCATATCTATCGCTTCTTTCTCAGTTGAAAATTTGAATACCGGTGCAAGCGGCCCAAAAGTTTCTTCTGAAGCCATTTTCATAGAGCTATCTACATTGCTTATTACAGTTGGCTCAAACATAGTGCCGCCATTTTGATGAGGTTTTCCACCTGCAACAATTACAGCGCCTCGATCAACAGCATCTGACAAGTGGTCTTTAACCTTATCAAGTGCTTTAAGGCTTATTAATGGACCTTGATTAACTCCTTCATCCATTCCATTTCCAACGTTTAGAGTTTTAACCGCTTCAGCAAGTCTAGTTACAAACTCGTCATAAATTCCCTCTTGAACCAAAAAGCGATTAGTACAAACGCAGGTTTGTCCAGTATTTCTAAATTTTGATATTAGTGCGCCTGAAACTGCAGAATCTATATCAGCATCATCAAAGACTATAAATGGAGCATTGCCTCCAAGCTCCATAGATACTTTTTTCATTGTATCGGCACAATTCCGAGTTAAAAGTTTTCCAACAGCAGTTGAGCCAGTAAAAGAGAGTTTGCGGACAACTGGATTATCTGTTAACGCCTTGCCAATTTCACTAGAATTAGTTCCAACAACTACATTTATTATTCCTTTGGGTATTCCAGCTTGCTCAGCAAGTTCTGCAATTGCTAGCGCTGACAATGGAGTTTCTGCAGCAGGCTTAATAACAACTGGACAGCCTGCAGCAATAGCAGGAGCACATTTTCTTGTAATCATTGCGATTGGGAAATTCCAAGGCGTGATTGAAGCTACAACACCGATTGGCTGTTTAATTACAAGTATTCTTCTGTCATTTGCGGGCGTTGGAATTATGTCCCCATAGGTCCTTTTTCCTTCTTCTGCAAACCATTCTATGAAGGATGCGCCATAACCAACCTCACCTCTAGCTTCTGCTAATGGCTTTCCTTGTTCTGCTGTCATTAATATGGCTAAATCCTCTTGATTAGACATAATTAAATCAAACCATTTTTTTAAGATAATTGCTCTTTCTTTAGCAGTTCGGCTGCGCCAATCTGGCCATGCGGTATTTGCTGCATCGATGGCCTCATCGGTTTCTTTTTTACCCATGTCAGGCAAAGTACTAATTACTTCATTTGTATAAGCATTAGTCACATCAAAACGCGATTGAGCATCATCACCAACCCACTTTCCATTAATGTATCCGTGAGCTTTTAAAAGGTTAGTATTTTTAAGCATAATTTATCCTTGTAACTGTATTGAAATTTAAAGGTGCTAATTATAATGCTCTATTGAGCTGAAATGTCCTTCACGTATCTTGCGTTTTTAAAATTTGTTGTTTCTGTCGTCTTCCAATTAATGAGGCGGATATGACGCCTAGAGTGACAACTCCTACTAAGATTGTTGAAACTGCATTTATTTCAGGAGTGACTCCTAGCCTTACCATCGAATATATTTTCATTGGAAGGGTTGTAGAGCCTGGACCAGAGGTAAAGCTCGCAATTACTAGATCATCAAGTGACAGAGTGAAAGATAAAAGCCAGCCAGAGATAACTGCTGGGAGAATTATTGGAAGTGTTATTAGGGTAAACGTTCTAAATGGAGTGCACCCTAAGTCAAGCGCTGCTTCTGTAAGGCTGTCATCATAGCTCGACATTCTTGACTGCACAACAACTGCAACATAGCACATTGAAAATGTTATATGAGCCAGAGTCACAGTAAAAATACCTCGATCAATTGCAAGCGCTACAAACATAAGTAAAGTTGATAGTCCAATGATCACTTCTGGCATAACCATTGGCGCATAAATCATCCCTGAAAAAAGAGTTCTACCTTTGAAATTACCAAAACGCGTCATTACCAGGCCAGCAATAGTTCCTAAAATTGTTGCAATAGTTGAAGAAACAAAGGCAACCTTTATTGTTACCCAAGCAGCATCTTTTATGCCCTGGTTTTGCAATAGCTCACCATACCATTTAGTTGAGAAACCACCCCAAACTGTAACTAATCTTGATTCATTAAAGCTAAATAAAATTAATAATATTATTGGTATATATAAAAATGAGAATCCAACAATCAGTGAGAAAATATTGAAGCTACCAAACTTTTTCATGAGATTGCCTTCTCTTGTGACCTTTGGTAAAGCATTATTGGGACAACGAGAATTGCAAGTAGAAGGATTGCGACTGCTGAGGCCACTGGCCAGTCTCGGTTATAGAAAAACTCTGTCCAAAGAACCTTTCCAATCATTAGCGTTTCAGAGCCGCCAAGTAAATCTGGGATTACAAACTCACCCATAACTGGTATAAAAACCAAAAAGCAGCCAGCGATAATTCCAGATAGAGAAAGTGGAACAGTTACTGTCCAGAAGGTTTTAAAGGGTCTGCACCCAAGATCTGCTGCAGCTTCTAATAAACTCATATCCATTTTTTCAAGATTTGCATACAAAGGGAGAATCATAAAAGGCAGATAAGAGTAAACAATGCCGATATAGACTGCAAGATCAGTGTTCATTATCATGAGTGGCTTTTCAATAATTCCAATGGACATTAAAGCTAGGTTTAGTAAGCCCTCAGTCTTTAGAATTCCAATCCACGCATAAACTCTTATTAAGAAAGAAGTCCAAAAAGGAAGAATAACAAGCATTAGCAATATTCCCCTCCATCGGGTGGGAGCTCTTGCGACGCTGTAAGCTATTGAGTATCCTATTATTAGAGTTAGTATTGTTGAGATAAAGGCAATTTTTAAGCTTGAAAGATAGGCTTTAATATACAAAGAGTCACTAAAAAGAAATAAATAGTTATCAAAGCTTGCTTTAATTGAAGGTAGCCATGAATCTCCCCAAATTAGAAGGGAGGAGTATGGCGGTCTTGCATAAATTGTTTCTGCAAAACTTATTTTTAAAACATAGATAAAAGGCAGTAAAAAAAGCAAAAGCAGCCAAATATATGGAATTGCAATTACGGCATTTCTTCCATTAAAGATACTTTTAAAAAAGTTTGGATTTGTTTGCATAAGCTTCACAGGAAGCTAAGAAAGAAGAACCACAGCAGAGTGTGGAGCCCATTGAAGGTAAACTTCATCATCCCATGTTAAATGGTGCTCTTTAGTTCTTTCACGATTTGCACGTATTGCTTTTAAGATTCTTCCATTATCTAGTTTGACATGGTAAGTGGAAAAGCTTCCTCCATAGGCAATATCTTCAATCGTTCCTTTTAATATATTGTGATCATGGGATGGCGCAACTTTAGATATTTCAAGTTTTTCTGGTCTGATTGCAAACCACATTTCATCTTCAACTGAGGCGCCAACTTCTTGTGTTGCAAAAACAATTGAATTTGAGTCTTCAGAAAACAACTGAGTGCCAACTTCATTTTGTCCTTTGTAGATTCCCTTTAAAATATTAACGTCACCAATAAAGTCAGCAACATCCCTGTTGATTGGTGCCTCATAGATTTCTGCGGGTGATGCAACTTGAACTAAATTTCCAGAATCCATAACACCAATCCTACTTGAAACAGTCATAGCCTCTTCCTGGTCGTGAGTAACAATAACAAAAGTGACCTCTAGTTTTTCCTGAATATCCATTAGTTCAAACTGAGTTTGTTCTCTCAATCTTTTATCGAGTGCCCCTAAAGGCTCATCAAGAAGTAATAATTTTGGACGCTTGGCTAAGCTTCTCGCAAGAGCGACTCTTTGACTTTGGCCTCCAGAGAGCTGATTAGGTTTGCGATTAGCAAAGTCAGTAAGCTCAACAAGCTCAAGCATTTCTTCTACTCTTTGATTAATCTCGTTAGTAGGCAGATTATCTTGCTTTAATCCAAAGGCAATATTTTTTTCAACATTCATATGAGGAAAAAGCGCGTAGGACTGGAACATCATGTTAATTGGTCTTAGGTGAGGAGGTATTTCAGATATATCTTCTCCATCCACAAGAATCTTGCCATCAGTTATTTTTTCAAAGCCTGCAAGCATTCGAAGGAGCGTTGTTTTTCCGCAACCAGAAGGACCCAGTAAGGAGAAAAATTCATTTTTGTAGATATCTAGAGTTAAATTATCGATTGCTGTAAATTCGCCAAACCGCTTAGTGACATTTTGAATTTGGATATACGGCTTCTGACTTGAATCGAGCCAAGGGCTGAATTTAATATTTTCGGACATAGAATTATGCTAATTAAAAACCCTTCATGATGCATAGCATCATGAAGGCAATAGTAGTTTAAAGTTACTGACCTGTTGTGACTTTAGTCCAGGTACGTGTTACTACTCTTTGAGATTTAGAATCGTATGTTGGGCTAATGTATAAACCTTCCATAACCTCAGGTGTTGGATAAACCGCTGGATCATTTAGAAGGTCTTCCTCTAGTAGCGGTTGAGAGGCTAGATTGCCATTCGCATACCAAACATAGTTTGTTGCTGTTGCAATTTGCTCAGGATCCATTATCCAGTTAATATACTTATGCGCATTATTAGCATTAGGAGCGTCATCTGGAATTGCCAATTGATCAAACCACATTAGAGCGCCTTCATCAGGAATCGAATAAACGATTTCTACGCCATTCTCCGCATCCCAGGCTGCATATTGAGCCATAAATATATCACCTGACCAGCCAACAACTAGACATATATCTCCATTTGCAAGAGCATCAATGTACTGAGAAGAGTGAAATTTTTGAATATACGGACGAACCTTGGTCAAGACAGCTTCTGCTTTAGCTATAACATCCGCATCAGTACTTCTTGGATCTTCACCAAGATAAGCAAGTGCTGCAGGAATTATTTCAGTTGGCGCATTTAGAAGATGAACGCCACAATCAGCGAATTTTGAAACAACATCTGGATCAAAGACCATAGCAAGAGAGGTTGTAGGTGCATTCTCCATCCTGTCATTAATTAAACCTTCGTTGTAGCCAATACCTGTTGTTCCCCACATGTAGTTAACTGAGTAGTCATTGAGTGGGCCAAATTGTGCTACCTGCTCTTCAATGTCGCTCCACATATTTCCAATATTTGATAATTTTGATTTATCCAATTTTTGGAAAACACCCGCTTCAATTTGACGCGCTAAGAAACTACTTGAAGGAACGACAACGTCATATCCAGAGCTTCCTGCAAGAAGCTTAGCTTCAAGGACTTCATTAGAATCGAACACATCATAGACAACCTTAATGCCTGTTGCAGCTGTAAAGTCTGTATTAACCTGCTCATCAATATAATCAGACCAGTTTAGAACATTAACTACTTCTTCTGCAATTACAGCTTGAGCGGTAAATGTTAACGCTCCAGCAATAAGTAGATTATTTAATTTATTTTTCATTATTACTCTCCTTTTATTTTATTTTTACTAACTGGATTATATTAAAGTTTATTCTTTAATAGGCACCTTTTTTTTGAAATTACAATTCAATCATATATTAAAGATGCCTTAAATATGAGTTATATTCAAAGTCAGTAATTGTACTTTCAAATCTTTTTATCTCAGATTCTTTGACGCATTGATAGGATTTTTGAAACTTTTCACCAAAAAATTCTTTAACTACTGGGGATTCACTTGTTTTATCAACGGCCTCTCGCCAGGTTATTCCTAATGCAGCTTCATGCTGCGCATGAGCATTTCCAATGGTTTCTTTATCAAGTGGGTATTTATTTGTTATTCCTGACAAAACACTTGAAAGAATGGATGCAAATACTAAGTAAGGATTCGAGTCTGCACTTGGAAGTCTAAACTCTAAACGCGTTGCTTTTGAGGATGCCTCTGGTAATCTTACTAGGGCAGTCCTATTTTCATTACCCCAGCTTAATGTTGTTGGAGCGTGATCTGCATTATGAACTAAACGTCGATATGAATTTGAGTGGGACGCATAAAAAGAAAGAAAATCAGGGGCATTCTTTAAAAGGCCCGCAATAGAGTTCGCAAAGATACCTTGAGGCTGTTTATCTTTGTCGACTATAAAAACATTGTTACCATCTTTATCAATAATGCTAAGGTGCGCATGCATACCGTTGCCAGCTTGATCTGAAAAAGGTTTGGCCATAAAGGTGGCATTCATATTAAATTGTCGAGCGCAGTTTTTAATTAAGCGTTTCATTAAAAAGGCCTGATCAGCCATCAAGAGGGCGTCATCATGATGTAGTAAATTAATTTCAAATTGTCCAGGTGCACACTCCTTGATGGCAGTCTCAGCAGGAATTCCTAAAGAGTGAGCACTTTTTTCCACTAGGGCAAAGAAACTTTCAAAGTCATCCATCTCATTCAAGTTGAGAAGCTGAACATCTTCATATCTTCTGTTAGTGCCTGGAATGATTGGCATTTGTGGATGGCCATTTTTTTGCAATTGTTTATCAACAAGATAAAATTCCATTTCAGGTGCGATAACTGGCTTTAAATTAAGCTTTTGAAAACGCTCAAGAACTGAAGATAGGATTTGTCTTGGGTCTGCATAAATTGCCTTTCCATCACCATTTTCCATGCTAACAAGGCACTGGGCTGTCTTGCGAGTGCTCCATGGCGTGACTGCTAGTGAGCTTATAACGGGCCTACATATTGCATCACCGTCACCTGACATCACCAGTCCAGTTCCCTCAGGGTTATCACCCCAAACATCAAGTACATAGCTTGATATAGGCATTTTAAGGCCACCATCAAAAGCTTTAACTAAGGTTTTTGGTGCGGCATATTTGCCTCTTGGGATGCCATTAAAGTCAACATAGATAAACTCAATTTTTTCTAAATCTGGGTTATTCTTTAAAAATTCTTCAGCGATATTAGTCATGTATTTAAAAGTTTGCTATTTAATTATTTTTGTTACTTTTGAACAATCGTAAATTATTTTTTACTCATGATTCAAAAAAGTATTACACTATAACATTTAAAATTGTGTTGCAAGATAATTTCAATTTCTTGCGATTTTAAGTTGATAATTTAATTGAGGAATTCCCATGACTATAAGCACATCAGCTCTCCAACAAAAAAATGCCAAGCATTTAATTCAATCCTTTAGTGATTTAAGTTACATCAATAAGCCTGAGGAAACTCATATCATCAGCCGAGCAGATGGAGTTTATATCTATGACAATGATGGTAAGAAGATTTTAGATAGTATGTCTGGCCTATGGTGCGTTAATATGGGCTATGGTCAACAATCAATTATTAAGGCTGTGAATGAGCAAATGAAAGAACTTGTTTACTATAATAATTTCTTTGGGTCTAGTCATCCTTCTGCAATTAAGTTATCTGAAATGATTGCGGATAAAACTCCAGAAGGGATGAATAAAGTTTATTTTTGTGGTTCTGGATCTGAAGCAAATGATACTGTTGTGAGATTAACAAGACACTATTGGAATGCAAAAGGCAAGCCCTCTAAGTCTGTCATTATTAGTCGCAAAAATGCTTACCATGGCTCTACTATGGCAGGTGCCAGTTTAGGCGGAATGAGCGCCATGCATGCTCAAGGTGGCTTACCAATTGCTGATATTGAACATGTAGAACAACCCTACTATTATGATGCTTGTGTTGAGGCAGGTGGAAAAATTGATGAGGATGAATTTGGAATTAAGATGGCCCAAAGCCTTGCTAAAAAGATAGACGAGCTTGGTGAAGATCGCGTTGCTGCATTTATTGCCGAACCGATTCAGGGTGCAGGTGGAGTTATTATTCCTCCAAAAACTTATTGGCCAGAGATTAGTAGAATTTGTAAAGAGAGAAATATCCTTTTAGTTGCAGATGAAGTAATATGTGGCTTTGGAAGGACTGGGGAATGGTTTGGTTCTGGACATTTTAACTTTAAGCCAGATTTAATGGCATTTGCAAAGGGAGTAACTTCGGGTTATCTGCCAGTTGGAGGTGTTATTGTTCATGATGATATTGTCGATGTATTAGCTTCAGCTAAGGAAGAGTTTAATCATGGATATACTTATTCAGGACATCCAGCCTGTATGGCAGCAGCTATAGCTAACCTTGAATTAATGGAGAGCACTAATATAATTCACCAAGTCAAAAATAATACCGCCCCATACTTGGGAAGTAAGTGGAAGGATTTAGAGAATCATTCTTTGGTGGGTGAAGCTAGACAACTTGGAATGCTTGCAGCAATAGAAATTGTTGAAGATAAAGAAAATTGCAAGCGATTTGATAATAGTGGAGAGATTGTTGGAAAATGTCGGGATTTTTGTTATGAGAATGGCATAGTAATGAGGGCAATTAAAAATAAGATGGTTATTTCTCCTCCTTTAATTTGTACTAATGAGCATATTGACGAGATAATTGAAAAGGTTTGGAAGTGTCTTGATTTGACTGCCAAATCAATTAAGTAAATACTATCTTTGCGTGCAATCTTATTACCTAGCATCTCGAAATATTGAGATTGATCAACCTAAGCTTACTGGCGACGTGCATGCTGATGTTTGCATAATTGGTGGAGGCTACACGGGTCTATCGACCGCTCTTTATTTGGTAAAAGAAGGAGTAAATGTTCTCCTGCTTGAATCCAACAAGCTGGCATCAGGAGCCTCTGGTGCTAATGGAGGCCAAGTGTCTGGTGGCATGCGAAGAGACCAGTTCTATCTAGAAAAAACGTTAGGAGTTGATTATGCTAAAGTTTTATGGGAGATTGGCGAGAAATCAAAATATCACGCTAAACATCTAATTGATCAATATCAAATTCAGTGTGATTATAAAAAAGGTATTGCCCACCCCAATCATAAGCAAAAATATTGCGAAGAGTCAAAACAATATGTAGATCATATGAATGAAAACTATGATTATCATGACATTGAGTATTTGGATGATAATGAAATGAGAGATGTGACTGGCTCAAATACATATTATGGGGGTAGTTATGATGAAGGCGAGGCTCACTGTCATCCACTTAATTATGCTCTTGGGATTGCAAAAGCTGCTATCTCTGCAGGTGCAAAGATCTTTGAAAATACTCCTGCATTAAGTTATAAAGTTAATGATGACCATGTTAAGGTAATCATTAAAGATGGCTCAATCAAAGCAGATCGAGTTGTTCTGGCTTGTAATGGTTACCTTGGTAATTTTGAAAAAAGCTTAACATCAAAAATACTGCCAATGAATAACTATATTGTTGCAACTAAGCCGCTTGACGATGAAACGGTTCAAAAGATAAACCCAAAAGACATTGCCTTTGCTGACTCAAGATTTGTAATCAACTATTTTAGAATGAGTGCTGATAAGCGCTTACTTTTTGGCGGTGGCGAGAATTATTCTCAAGAGCTTTCAAATAATATTATTCCCATAGTTACTAAGCCTTTAGAAAAGATTTATCCATTTTTAAAGGACGTAAAAATCGATTACGCTTGGGGAGGAAAGCTTGCGATAACAATGAATCGCCTACCATTCTTTACAACTCTTCATAATGAAAAAGTTATATCTGCTCAAGGCTATTCTGGCCAAGGTGTTGCTCTTGCTAGCTACTCTGGAAAATTAGTTTCTGAGAAAATTACTGGAAATGGGGAGACTTTTGATATTATGGCAAAGATTCCAAGGCAAAGTTTTCCTGGTGGAAGGTTTCTTAGAAATCCAAGTATGAAACTCGGCATGCTATATTATTCGCTAATGGACCGATTATAATATGAAGCTAGTTTTTCAACATATAGGAAAAATTAATGAGTACTGATGACTTTGAAGAAATAAAGACTGATCAAGCTTTCACTAAAAAGACTCTCTATGGCAGAGACAATGAAATGACCTATGGCGGCGCTCTTAGTTTTTTAAGGCGCAAGTATACAAAGAATCTAAAGGGCGTTGATATTGCTGTGAGCGGGATTCCATTTGACGCTGCAACGAGCTTTCGACCTGGTGCAAGATTTGGCCCTAAAGCAATAAGAGAAGCCTCAGTTCAGCTTGCAGAATTATTAGCATTTCCAGATGGAATAGACCCCTTCAAAACATTAGCGGTAACGGATTATGGAGACTGCGAATTGGATTATGGTTTTCATGGAAATGTGGTTGCTCAAATCGAAGCCCATGCTAAAACTATATTAGACTCTGGGGCAGAGATGCTCACTTTTGGGGGTGATCATTTTGTAACCTATCCACTTTTAAGGGCACACGCTGCAAAGCATGGACCAATTGCGCTTGTTCATTTTGATGCGCATACAGATTCTTGGCCCGATGAAGATGGAAGGCTTGACCATGGCACGATGTTTTCAAGAGCCATCAAAGAGAATTTAATTGATACCGAGCACTCCATACAAGTTGGAATAAGAACTCATAATAGCAATACCAAGGGGGTGACTATTCTTGATGCGCCGTGGGTTCATGAGAATGGCGTAAATAAAGTAATTAAAAAAATAATTGAAGTCGTTAAAGATCGCCCTGCATACCTTACGTTTGATATTGATGGTCTTGACCCAGCCTATGCACCTGGAACTGGAACACCAGTCTCAGGAGGTTTAACTTCTGCCCAGGCCTTAGGAATTATTAGGGGCTTAGATGGCTTAAATTTTATTGGCGCAGATGTTGTTGAAGTGGCTCCAGTTTATGATCATGCTGAAATTACGGCAATTATTGCAGCGACTATTGCGCATGATTATCTAGTTATTAGGGCAAAACAAAAAATGAAAAAATTAAAAATTTAATTTTTTAAGAATATGATGAAAATTGGAATATTATTAGTTGGAAGGGCTTCAGAAGACTTGGTTGACGAATATGGTACTTATGCAGAAATGCTTATTGCGCTTATTAATTCTGAAGAGAAGGTGTTTGAGTTTAAAACATTTAATATTCTTGATTCAGTATTTCCAAAAGATCACCTTGAGTGTGATGGATGGATTGTTACCGGCTCTCCGCACGGCGTTTATGAGGAGCACTCTTGGATACCAGTAGTCAGTGATCTGATTAAAAATATCTATAAGGACAGCCTTCCAATCTTTGGAGTATGTTTTGGGCACCAGCTAATTGCCCAGGCGCTTGGAGGTCATGTTGAAAAGTCAATAAAAGGATGGGGTTTGGGGCTTCATACTTACCAAATTAACAATAAAACAGGTTACATGAGCAACTTGTTGGAAGAGGTGACCTTAAATATTTGTCATCAAGACCAAGTCCTTCAAGCACCAGTCGGCGCTACTGTTTATGCAAAATCTGATTTTTGTGAAAATGCTGGTTTTTATATCAAAGATAAAGTTCTTACAATGCAAGCGCATCCCGAATTTTTGGTTGATTTCACAAAGGACCTTCTAGCTGCTCGAAGAGATATAACAATCCCAAAAGAATTTGTAGACCCTGCTTTAATTAAGCTTAAAGCGAAGCCTGAAAGCGTTCAATCAGCGCAGTTTGCTGAGACTATAAGGCAGTTTTTTAAATTAAGTTAGTTTGTTATAAGCCTCAGTCGCTTTATCCGTAATATATTTTCCAATTGGTATAGCTGAAGTTGCTGCAGGAGATGGTGCATTACATACATGGATTGATCGCCTGCTCTCAGCAAATAAAAAGTCATGCACAAGTGTGCCATCATCCAAAACTGCTTGTGCTCTAATTCCTGCAGGGTATGGCTGGAGATCGTTAAGTTTTACTGAGGGGCTATATTTTTGCACCTCCTTTAAATAACCTCTCTTAAAGATTGAATTTTTCATTTCATATAAGCCCGATTTAAAGTTTCTCATAAGTACTTTATGAAACCCTTTGAATGATAATAACTGAAGGGTGTCCTTTAGGCTGAAATTAAACTGACTATAACCCTCACGCTTAAATCCAAGAACCGCATTTGGCCCAACTGTTATGCTTCCATCAATCATTTTGGTTAAGTGAACTCCTAGGAAGGGGAGAGTTGGATCAGGTATTGGGTAGATCAAATGCTTAACGAGATTGTTATGTTTTTCAGGAAGCTTGAAGTATTCTCCTCTAAATGGAACAATTTGAAAGTTAATTTTAATTTTAAGTAGTTTTGCTATTCGATCAGCCATTAGCCCAGCGCAGCAAACAAGATATCTTGAGCTGAATGTTTCATTCGAAGTTATTATTTGAATTTTATCTTCGTCTTCTTTAAGATTAATTATTTTAGTGTTAAGAAGAAACATGCCACCTAATGACTCAAATTGCTCTAACATTTTCTTTGTAATTAATTTATAGTTAACGATTCCAGTTGACTTGACTAAAAGCGCACCAATACCAGAGATGTTTGGTTCAATTTCATTTAATGTTTTTTCGTTTAAAATTTCAACTTCAATATCATTCGATTTGCACCGCTCATAAAGCTCTTTCATCCGCTTCAATTCTGTGTCATTAGTTGCTACTAATAGCTTACCACATTGCTGATATGGGATTTTATGAAGCAAGCAGAATTTGATTGTTTCTGTTAATCCTTCTCTGCAAAATTTTGCCTTTAAGCTGCCAGGTTCATAGTAAACACCAGCATGAATGACGCCACTATTGTGACCCGTTTGGTGTTGAGCGAAAGATTCCTCTTTTTCAACAAGCAAGATGCGTTTATCAGGATGTTTTGTAATAAGCGAAAGTGCCGTCGATACGCCAACAATACCTCCTCCTAAAACTACATAGTCGAACATTAGATCTGTCTTCATTTTTACAAGTGTATATGGAATAAATTATTTATCATTATCGCCAGTATTTTCAGCAAAAACACCTCTTTGACGAAGAAGTTCTCTATGAAGGTTCTTTTTGGCTATAAACTTGTCTCTTCCATGAAGCCAGCAATAATTATTAATAATAAGCATACTGCCTTCGGGTAATTTTATATTTGAAGTATTCGTCTCTTTTTCAAGTGACTCTCCCATTTCATACAAATAAAGCCCTTGCTCAATATTCAAAGGTTCAACGAATTGATCAATAAAAGACATAATTGGCTTTCCATCACGCATCTCCTCTAAAAAAATTGGATGAGACGTTTTATAAGTAATATTTTTACTAGAGGGCGACCCCCATTGAAGATTTTCTTTTGCTAATGGATGATGATAAAATTTGTCCAAATCCTTCCAGTCATCAACATGAAGTAGAAGTGAATCACCACCTTCGACATCAACTTCAAGTATTTTTTGCATGATTACCCAGTCAGTAGTCTCTTCAACATAAGTCCCATCATTGTGGAGTTCCATTCTGCGATGAGCTTGACGGAGATAGCTGTCACTATTATCTTCATTTTTAACACTAAATCTGGCATAAAACTTGCCAGACATTGAATCAAGATTTGGAATGCCGATAAGATGAGAAATTGCCGTAGAAAGTAGAACATTGAAATCTATAAACTCTATTCCATTAATCGTTGAGTTATTTAATAGCTCACATTCCAGTAATATTGCTCCTGTTGATCGATTCTTAAGAGTTTTTAATAGAAATTTACCTAAAGTATCATCAGTTAGCTTGTTTAGACAATCAGCAAGATAAAACCTTAAAAACGGTTTATATTCAATTGATTGAACATTATGATCAACTATTTTCTTAGAAAAATTTTCTACAGTATTTTTTGACAGCTTAAGGACCTGAACTCTTGAGTTATTTTTGTGTTGGCTCAATTCAAAACCAACATTTAAAGTATTTTTTGAGTTCATAGTAATATATTAAGTATTTTTCAATAATGTCGACATTATTAAATTATAACTACATTTTTAAATAATTCAAGCTATACTGTGGTTAAATTGTAAATTATCTAACTTTAAATTACATAAAAAATAGTGAATGGATACTTCTAAGCAAAATACAGCTTCTAAAATTCTTGATGCATTAACTAGTGATATTATTCAGGGCGTATTCCCACCTGGGGAAAAATTACAAATTAAAACTTTAAAAGATCGCTATAAAGTTGGAACAAGTCCAATAAGAGAAGCACTATCACAACTAATTGCCAAGGATTTAGTTGTGTCTGAAAACCAAAAAGGCTTTTATGTTAGTAATATATCTATTGATGATTTAACTGACATTTATCAGGCAAGATCAAAAATAGAGGGCTTATGTCTTGATATGGCTATAAAAAAAGGTGGCGATTTTTGGGAGTCAAAAATAATTGCAGCTTCTCATTTATTAGCTAAATATAGTAAATCTGAAAATATTGATATGGATGAATGGCAAAATCGACATTTTTCATTTCATGAAGCATTAGTTTCTGGTTGTAATTCCCCAAGACTTTTTCAGATAAGGCAATCACTTTATGAAAAATCTACCCGATACCGAAATCTTTGGCTTCAAGAAAATGTTACTAACTATGACAGACTGCAAGCAAATCAGAACGAGCATGTTGCGCTAATGGTATTGGTGCTCGAAAGAGATTCCATACCTGCTCAAAAGCTTATAGAGGCCCACATAATGACACCGGTCGAGATTATAAAGAAAAACCTTAATAAAGCTTGATGGCAGTAAACTGCAGAGGCCGAGAAAGTTTTATTGGAATGCTGTGTTCATTTTCAAAAAGGATTGGCGCAAGTGCTTTTAACATATCTTCATAGACCGCTCTTTTAAAGTCAATCACTTCATCAACTGGTTTCCAGTAGTCAACCCACTTCCAGTCATCAAACTCAATATCATGGTGTGAATCAAGAGTGATATTGTCATCACCAGACTTAAGCTTTAATAGGAACCAAACCTGTTTCTGACCAATGCAGATTGGTTTTTGGCGACGCCTTATGTGCTCTACAGGCAGATCATAACGAAGCCATTTAGGAGTTTTAGCTAAAAGAGTTACATGGTCTGGATTAAGACCAACCTCTTCTTCAAGCTCTCTATAGAGAGCATCTAGCTCAGTTTCATCGGTATCAATTCCACCCTGAGGAAGTTGCCATGCATCTTGTTTAAAGCGCTTTGCTAGAAGTATTTGCCTTTTTTCATTAGTAATTACAATGCCAACATTTGCGCGATATCCATCGCTATCTATCACTAATCATCGCCAGAAAACACACCTAATAGGTGAAGAAGGCTTAAGAATAGATTATAAATAGAAATGTATAGAGTAACCGTTGCCATGATGTAATTGGTTTCTCCGCCATGAATTATATTACTTGTTTCATACAAAATAAGACCACTCATTAGTAAAATGAATGCAGATGAAACTGCAAGAGATAAAGCAGGCATTTGGAAAAAGTAGGCCGCTATACCCGCTAGAAATGCAACTACTATTCCAGCAGTCAGGAAGCCGGACATAAAGCTAAAGTCTTTTTGAGATGTAATGGCATAGAAAGAAAGCGATAAAAAGATAACCGCAGTTCCTGTCATTGCCATTCCAACAAGCTCTGCCCCATTTGAGAAAGCAGTTGTGTAGGCTCCAACAATTGGCCCAAGGGTTAAACCCATGAAGCCAGTTAATGCAAATACCGCTAGGATTCCAAAAGCCGAATTTCTAAGCTTTGCTACCAAAAATAAGAGACCAAAATAGCCACCAAGCGTTATTAAAAGTCCGAAGTAAGGCAGTCTAAGGTACATTGATAAGTAAGCCATTAAACCGCTAAAAAGAAGCGTAGCAGACAAAAGCTGATACGTGTTTCTTAACGTACGATTTATTACAATCGCGCTTGAAGTTGTTTGAACATTTGTAGGCATAATAAAATAGTGAAGTAAAAGTGTAAAATATAGTCAATTTTGGTCGAAAACACAAGGTTTTAATGAAACTTATTTTAGGGTTAGGTATTACAGGACTTTCTGTAGCCCGTTTTTTCTTTAAAAAAGATATCTCATTTCGCATTGCAGATTCTCGTCAAGAGCCACCTATGCTTGACATAGCAGAGAAGGAGAGTGTTCTTTCAGATAGCCACTTTGGTGAATGGAGTAAGTCACTTTTAGAAGGCGTTACAGAAATAATAATTAGTCCTGGAATCGCAGAAGCTGAGTCAATTGTTGACTGGTCTCGGCAACAAAGTGTTCCTATTATTAGTGATATTGAGTTATTTGGACGTTATGCAAAGGCACCAATTATTGGTATTACGGGCTCAAATGGAAAATCAACCGTAACTCAATTATTAGGTGAGATGGCAATTGCTGATGGGAAAAATGCTGTTATTTGTGGCAATATTGGCAAGCCTGTAATGGACAGTTTAAGTGATGAAGCTGAACTCTATGTTGTTGAGCTTTCAAGTTATCAATTAGATTATACAAATAAGCTTTCTTTATTAACTGGCGTGATTACGAATATAACTCCTGATCACCTTGATAGGTACTCTAGCTTTAGTGATTATATTTCCTCTAAGCTTTCTATATACAAGTATTGCCAATTCTCTACTGTAAATCTAGATGTAGATTTGGCTAATGGCGTAGATGGAGATAACTACTATGGAATTGAATCAAGTAACTTAAGATGTGACTTTATCGCTAAGCAAAATGGTAACACCTATGAAGTTTTTCATAAAGGCAATCGTCTAATTACAAGTGATGACTTGAAGGTTGTTGGAAGACATAATATAGAAAACCTATTGGCGGCCTTAACGTTGGGCTATCGTTTTGGATTATCCTTAAAAGTAATGACTCAGGCTGCAATTGACTTTAAAGGATTGGAGCATAGATTGGAATTTGTTTCAACAATAAACAATATAGATTACTACAACGATTCAAAATCAACCAACGCAATTTCTACCATAACTGCTATTAATGCTCTTTTTGAAAAATATAATAACTTGACCTTAATTGCTGGTGGAATATCAAAAAAAGAGGATTATTCAGAGCTTTTTAAATTAATAAATGAAAAAGTTAATGCAGTTGTTTTAATTGGTGAGTGCAGTAGTGATTTTTCAAAGCAAATTACTGCCCCTCATGTGGAAGTTGTTAAATCAATGAAAAAGGCGGCATCAATGGCAACTTCAATGGCAGAAGGTGGCGCAGTATTACTTTCACCGGGGTGTGCAAGCTTTGATATGTTTAACAATTTTAATGAGCGTGGAGAGACTTTTAAGCGCTTCGTTCTTGAAGAAAATAAGAGTTTATTTTGAGTAGAGAGTTCAATCCCCCCCCAATCTCCACCAATTATCATATCTTCTAAACTCTTAAAACAACCGTTTCTTGTTTATTGAAAAGTATTATGTTGTATTAAAGTAGTTCGTATACGAACATATCTTAAATCTGACTTAACAAGTGATGAATTTGAAACTTCAATAGACAGTTTAAGAACAATGCTTCACACAATGGAAGAGCTTAATAAAAACGACAAGACTCGATAAATATTTGTTATTATTTTTTCTTAATTAAAATTTCAACTTATTTAAGAAATTTAAGTACTTTTTCAATTTCTATTTGATTTAATGTTAGGGCCTTATCTTCGTCTCTTAGCCATGTGCATTGACGTTTACATAATTGCCTAGTCGCGATGATTGCTTTTTCAATCATTTCTTGTTTGCTGTAATTTCCTTCAAAATAATTCCATGCTTGCCTATAACCAACGGATCTCATAGAGGCTAGATCTAGGTTGAGTTTTTTATTTTTTCTAAGATTTTCAACTTCATTAAGAAATCCATCTTTAATCATTTTTATAAAGCGCTGCTCAATTCTTTGATGAAGCATAGCTCTATCAGGCATGAGTACAATTTTTTTAATACTAAGATCGAGCTTATTCTGATTTTTTTTGCCTTGAAGCCTGCTTAGTGTTTCTCCAGAGAGATGAAAAACCTCAAGTGCTCTGGTTACTCTTTGCGAGTCATTTGAATGGATGCGCGCTGCAGACTTAGGATCAATTTCTGCTAATTTTGAATGAAGTTTTGCAGTGCCTTCACTTTTTAAAAGTTCATTAAAATGCTTTCGAGACTCATCAGTTGATGAAGGAAGTTTTGATAAACCATGCTCTAAAGCGTTAAAGTAGAAAGAAGTGCCACCAACCAGAATAGGTAATTTACCTTCTGCTAGAGCCGATTTAATATGTTCTTTTGCCAGTGATATAAATTCAGTGACAGAAAAGCTATCTTCAGGCTCACAAATATCAACTAATTCATGTGGATGGGCTGCAAGAATTTCCTTGCTAGGCTTTGCTGTGCCAATATCCATACCCCGGTAGATCAAGGCAGAGTCGACACTTATTAATTTTGAGTAAATGTGCTTACTAATTTCTATTGCTAACTCAGTCTTTCCAGAGGCTGTTGGTCCCATCAAAAAAACTACAAAATTTATTGGCTCAATTGCCATAATAATAGTAAGTTCATAACTATAAGACCTACATTATAATGGCACCTTTATATTTTTTATCTCCAAAAACTATGTTTACAGTTTTAAATCAAGTTAGTGGTAAATCATTCAAGTGTGGAGATGAAGAATCTGTTCTAGATGGAGCGCTTTCAAACGGCTTTAATTTTCCATATGGCTGTCAAAATGGTTTTTGTGGTCAGTGTAAAGCGGTTATCCTTAATGGAGAGATTGATTATGATGGTGAGGTCCCATCAGTTCTAAGCGCTGATGACATTGATTCAAATATGGCATTGCTTTGTCAGTGTAAAGCAAAGAGTGATTTATATATTGCAGTTGATGAGCTTGACTCTCTGGCAGCTATTGAAGTTCGAAGTATGCCGTGCCGAGTAGAGCAAATTAATCATTTGAATCATGACGTAATCCAGCTAATATTAAAGATACCTGGTGCTCAATCTTTGCAGTATTTAGCAGGGCAATACCTCGACTTAGAGCATTCAGATTTTGACTCAAGATATTACTCTATCGCCAACGCGCCAACTAACTCAAATCTGATTGAGCTCCATATTCGTTTGGTTGATAATGGAAAGCTCACTAACTTCATTTTTAATTCGTTAGTCCCTAAATCAATTTTAAGAATTGAAGGTCCCAAAGGAAGTTTTTTTCTAAGAGAAGAAAGCGAATGCCCAATCATTTTTATTGCTGGAGGAACTGGTTTTGGCCCAGTTAAGGCAATAATAGAGCACCTTATTAATATAAGGTCCCAAAGGAAGGTTTATTTATACTGGGGGGTAAGAAGTGAAGTTGATTTGTACTCGAACCTTCCATCTGAATGGAGTGAAAAATACCCCAACATCTCTTTTATTCCAGTATTATCAGAAGCAAATGAGACTTGGGATGGAAATAAAGGCTATGTTCATGACTCAGTTATTAAAGATTTTGAAGACTTAACAGGATTTGAGGTTTATGCTTGTGGCCCACCTGTAATGGTTAATGCAGCAGCTAAAAGCTGTCTTGAACATCAACTAGTTAAAGAGAACTTCTTTTCTGATTCTTTTGAATACGCAAATGTGAGTAATGACAATGCCTAGTATGGAAAATCATTTAAAAAATCAACTTGATTTAGCTTTGAGTCCAGAGTATTGCGAAGTTAGTAATGAGTCTAGTCAGCATTCAGGACCAGCTACTGAGTCGCACTTTAAAATTGTAGTCGTAAGTCCAACCTTTGATGAAATGAAGCTTATTGATCGTCACCGTTTCATTAATAAGCTTTTTGCCGAAGAGTTAAAGCATATTCATGCTTTGGCAATGCATACCTACAGCCCTCAAGAGTGGAAAAAACGTCAGATTGCACCTAATTCACCCGAATGCTCAAGTAAGAAGTAGATGTGAGATCTGCTCTTTTATTAATCTTTTTGATTCTTTCTGGCTGTCAATCGGTCATTGATAAAAATCAAACTTTAGCCAGCCCCAAGGGTAAGTCAGTCAATACTATTCAATACTCTCAAGAGGATGATTTATGGCAAGTTATTGCCAATCGTCAGGGTATTGAAAGTGTTTCTAATTCAAGAGTTCAAAGTCGTATTGATTGGATAAGTAATCATCCAGAGTATCTATCTTTAATTTCAAAAAGAGCAGAGCCTTTTTTATATCTTGTTGTCTCTGAACTAGAAAAGCAGAACGTTCCAATTGAAATTGCTTTGCTACCTATTGTTGAATCTGATTACTATCCATTTTCATATTCTCATGGAACGGCAGCAGGGTTGTGGCAATTTATACCTTCTACTGGGAGAATGTATGGCCTAGAAGAAGACTGGTGGCATGCAGATAGAAGGGATGTGCTTGCCTCAACTAAAGCCGCTGCTAATTATTTAAATGATCTAAATAAAATGTTTAAAGGAGATTGGCTTCTATCTATTGCTGCTTATAATGCAGGCCCTGGAAGAATTCAAAGAGCAATTGATACAAATATTAAGCTTGGAAAAAAGACAGATTTTTGGAGCCTAGATCTACCTCAGGAGACTGAGAAGTATGTTCCTAAGCTCCTAGCCCTTAGTCAGGTAATTAAAAATCCTTCTCGCTATAATCAAAAACTGTTTGAGATCGATAATAAGCCCTTCTTAAATGAAGTCGAACTAGATTCACAGTTTGATTTAGCGCTTATTTCTCAGTGGACTGGCTTAAGTATTGACCAGATTTATAACTATAATCCTGGATTGAAACGCTGGGCAACTCCTGAATCCCTGCCATACATAATGCTGCTTCCAGAAGAAGTTATTTATAGTTTTAATGACAATTTATCTAAACAAGGTCAAAGACCAAAAATTAGTTGGACTCGCTATAAGATTAAGCAAGGCGATAGTCTTAGTCTTATTGCACAAAATTACAATACAACAATTGGTCAAATAATGAGCGTTAATGAGCTTGATAATGATGCCATAAGGGCTGATAAGTATTTAATTGTCCCTTTAGCTCAAAAATCAGAGAACTACTACTCTTTGTCAGATAATCAACGGGAAAAAAGTAGATTAAATATTCAAAAAAATTCAGAAAAAATTATCTATACAGCTGTTGCTGGAGATAGTCTATGGAAAATTTCTATTAAGTTTGATACCACAATTAATAATCTTGTAAGGTGGAATCAAATTAGTCCCTCGGACTCTTTGTCTATTGGAAAAGAATTAGTTATCTTAAGGGATAACAAAAACAAGACAGAGTTGGCTAAAATAACGAATACTGGAATTGATATTAATAGAGATATTTTTTACACGGTAAAGGAGGGCGATAACCTATCAAGGATTGCCCAAAAGTATAATGTTAAAATTGCAGAAATTAGATCTTGGAATGATTTGAATGAAGAATATATATTACAACCAGGCGATAAATTAACTATTACTATTAACGTGGTTAACTCAAACTTATCATGACAAATATCCCGATACAAAAAACTATTTTAGCAACCTTAGCATTTGCTTTTTCTAATTGGAAGAAGTTACTTGAGGCCAGTATTTTCCCAATACTTTTAGCTCTTCCATTCTTGCCTGAGCTGGTGCATTTATTATCTATGCTAAAGCCTGGAAGTGACGTCCCAGAAAATATTAGTTTTCACATATCTTATTTCCTAATGTTTATTTATGCCTCAATGGCAATATTAATAAATATATATAGACTTGTAATTCTAGGGAATAATTCTATAAATCGATTTGGTTTTGTTTTGCCTAGCTTAAGGTTTGGCCGCTTCTTTCTTTTGGCGATTCTTTTAGGTATTGGCCAAGCAGTAACACTTGCTTCAATTTATTTGCTACCGTTTTATCTTTTACTTATCCCATTAACACTTAATTTGGTATCAATAGCAAACGATGTGCCCTATAAGAGAATAGAAGTGACATGGCAGGCTCGCTTAAACATTTTTTTAATCAATTTTATAGGCCCATTTATTTTAATTTCATTGATAGGCCTAATTGAAAATAGCTATCTAGATTCTCTCTTTAGTTTTATCTCAATCTACTGGACTTCAATTAGCATAGCATTGTGCTACAAAGTCATAATGGCGAATAGCTCAACGCAAAGCCATTAGGGTATCTCATATCAAAAATTCCTCTTGTTCTAATTTTTTTATACTTCTTTAGTTTTGCAAAAGATTTGATAAATAACTCTAGGCGTTCATTTTGTTTTTGATATCCTAAAATAACCTTTATATTGTTATCTAGCGTTAATTCATCAATGGAAGTCCTTTCAAAAAGAGAAATTTTAACTGGCTCAAGGATTGATTGGTACATAGTAAAGTCAAAATAAAATTGTTTAACCTCTGATTCAGATACTATTCCAATTGGTTTTTCAGAGTTAATTGTTAAGTTTGGTTTAAATAATATGCCTCGAGAGGATATATAGCCTTCAGTTCCAAATCGCATAGCAATATCATGTTTTTCTAATGATATTCGAATCCTATTCCAAAATATTCTTTCAACTTCTACATTTGAAACCCACGGACTCTGTTCTAGTTTATTTTTAATTTGAGAGAGATTAAGTAAATATTTATTGACAAGAAGAGGTTTAATTAATTCATCATATTCATAAGCTTGGGCTTGCAATTCTCCCTTTATTTCCCATGAGATATTTGGTTTAAGTAGGGTTGATTTTTCAACAAGATATATCAAGAAGGCAATTAAAAGCGCAAAAAGTATATAGAAGACTAATTTAAATATTTTGTTTAAAAAATACTTAAAAGGTTTTTTTTGTTTCTTTACGTAATTTTTTCTTTCTCTAGCCATTAAGGATTTTGATTACTAATTCTTCAAAACTTATATTGGAGGCTTTAGCTGCAATTGGAACAAGTGAGTGAGATGTCATACCCGGCACTGTATTTATTTCTAATAAATATGGCTTCATATTTTTATCAAGAATAAAGTCAACCCTACCCCAGCCAGATGCTCCAGTTAAATTAAAAGCCTTTAATGCTATCATTTGAATATTTTTTTCTTGCGCTATAGTTAAACCTGACGGACAAAGATATTCGGTTTTATTACTAAAGTATTTTGAGTGATAGTCGTAAATATCATGGTCAGAAATAATTTTTATACTTGGGAGCGTTTTGTTATCTAATATTGCAACAGTATATTCGTCACCTTCAACCCATTGTTCTATTAATGCCTCATCATTATAATGCCATGCTGCTTTAAGTGCGTCATCAAGTTCATTCTGATTTTTAACCTTTGTAATACCAATACTAGAGCCTTCCAAAGTTGGCTTTACGGCCCATGGAAGAGGAAAATTTATTGAATCTAAATTCTGCCCTTTTATAGCGATGATTGATGGAGATAGGGGAAGGTTATGATTACTCCATAAGTCTTTAGTAGTAGCTTTATTCATGCATAGATTTGATGCAATAGCATTAGATCCTGTAAACGGGATACCTTTTTTTATAAGTTGGGATTGAATAAAGCCATCTTCACCGCCCCTGCCATGTAAAACAATAAACGCTTTATCAAATTCTTTTTCCCAAAGACTTTCAAGATTTTCATGGGTGAGATCAAATGAGAAACAATCCACATTACTTTTAAGTAGGGCTTCATAAACAGCATTGCCACTGAGTAGTGATATTTCTCTCTCAGCTGAGTAGCCTCCCATTAATACAGCAATCATATGATTATTATTTCAGTTTCAAGTTCTATATTATGTTTATTCTTTATTACACTTTGAATATGAGTAATTAAATTTTCAATATCTGAAGCGCTTGCGTTATTCTGATTAATAATATAGTTTGCGTGCATTTCTGAAACGCAAGCTCCTCCAATACAAAAGCCTTTGAGGCCAGTTGATTCAATTAATTTAGCTGCATAATGATCTTTGGGATTCTTAAAAACACTCCCACAGCTTGCTAAACCGATTGGTTGTGTCGAGTTTCTTTTATGAAGCAGGTCCCGAACATTGTCATTGGGCTGTTTTAAATTAAAGTCAAAAATAGCACTAATAAAAACTTCGTCACTAAATTTATGAAGAGTAGATCGATAAGAAATTTTATAGTCTTTGGGGAATCTTTCTTGAATCTCTCCAGATAAATTAATGGTTTTGACTGAATGGACATATTGCCATATCTCAGAGCCAAATGCACCTGCATTCATCGCTAATGCGCCGCCTACACTTCCAGGAATAGCACTAAGGAATTCAGCTCCAAATTTTAAATTTGCTTGAGAAAATCTTGATAATTTCGCGAGAGAGGTTCCTGCTCCTGACTCGATTAATCCATTTGAAATAGAAATATCTTTGAGATTTTTTGTATTAATTGTTACGCCATTAAATCCTCTATCACGGATCAATAGGTTACTTCCAAGCCCAACCATTAGAACAGGCTTTGTATTAATTTTTAAAAAATTAGAGAGCTCATTTACATCTTCAGGCTTAAGAAATTCACTAGATATTCCTCCTGATCTTAAAGAACAGTGTTTTGACATTGGTTCATTAAACTTGAGCATTATCTTTTATTCATGAAAATGATCTTTAAGCTGGTGTGGGATTTTATTGACATCACCAGCTCCAAGAGTAAGAATTACATCATTTTCAGTAACTATATTTGGAATTATTTCAATTATTTCATCAATATCTTTAACTATGATTGGATCGATTGAACTTCTTCTTCTTATCGAGTCGGCAAGGGTTGATGAGCTAATTGTATTAATTGGGGGCTCATTGGCTGAATATATATTAAGTAAAACTAATACATCTACTTTAGATAGGCAGCTCACAAAATCATTGAATAGGTCTCTAGTTCGTGAATATCTATGAGGCTGAAAAATAACTACAAGCCTTTTATCTGGATAGGTATTTCTTAAAGTACTTACAACCGCATTGATTTCATTGGGATGATGACCATAATCATCAAAGAGTGGAATAAGATAAGTGTTTACAGTTAAATGCTGGTGGTAATCAAGCCTTCTTGATACACCACTAAAATGAGACAATGCTTTCTGTATTACCTCAAGCTCTATTTCTAGTTCAATTGCAACACTAATTGCAGCAAGAGAATTTAAGATATTATGCCTTCCTATTAAATTAAGTAAGACAGGAAATTTTTTTTGATATTTTTTACAGTTAACATCAAATGACATTTTCATTTCATTCTGTTTAACGTTTGATGCCTGGACATCTGCATCATCACTGAAGCCATAACTCAAAACTGACCTATGAATTTTTTTAAGGATGTCCTTAACTCCGTCATCATCAATACAAGCAACACAAACTCCATAGAAAGGAAGATTTGATGTAAAGCTTATAAAGGCATCAGTTAGGTTGTCATAGCTATGATTATAAGTACTCATGTGGTCTTCATCAATGTTAGTAATAACACTCAACATGGGCTGAAGGTGAAGAAACGATGCATCGCTTTCATCTGCTTCGGCAATTAAATAATCACTTTTTCCTAGTTTGGCGTTCATACCAGTTGCATTTATAATGCCCCCAATAATGTAAGTTGGGTCAAGCTTTGCTTCAGTCATTATGTGAACAATTAGGCTGGTTGTAGTTGTTTTGCCATGAGTTCCTGAAATTGCTATTCCAAAGCGAAAGCGCATAAGCTCTCCCAACATTTCAGCTCTTGGAACAATTAATAGTTTTTGCTGCCTAGCCTCTTGGAGTTCAGGGTTATTTTTATTGATTGCAGAAGACACAACTACTGCCTGTTTGCCTTTAACATTTTCAGCTTTTTGCGTATAGCTAATATTACAGCCTATTTCTTCAAGTTTTTTTGTTGCTTGATTGGACTGAATGTCTGATCCAGATATTTCGTAACCTAAGTTAGCAAGAACTTCTGCAATACCACTCATTCCAGAGCCACCTATTCCTATGAAGTGTATTTTTTTAATTTTTGAGCGTGTGGGGTTATCAATGAGAGTCATGATTTGCTAACGGTTATGATGGTTATTGCTTGAATTCCTTCGCCTCTTCCAAAGGCGGTCAATCCTTCACCTGAAGTTGCAGTTATACCTACATCAGCAATTTTTATTTTGCAGATAGTAGAAATTTTTTGTTTCATAAGATCAATTTTTGGTGATATTTTTGGGTTTAAGCATTCTACTGATATTGCTATATGATTTATTTTCCATTCATGCAAATCATCAAGTGCACGTTGAAGGTATTTACTACTGTCCTTTTCTCCTTGTTGCACAAGTTTGTCCGCTACTGTCCCTAAAATATTGATACCAGTAATGCTTGATATAGCATTAGTGATTGAATGAAAGACAACATCTGCATCACTATTGCCTTTTAAGCCAAAAGAGTGATTGAATTTGATGCCTGATAGTATTAAAGGCTTTCCAGGTTTTTTTTCGAATGCATGAGAGTCTTGTCCTATGCCTGTTTTTATAGTCATAATTTACTGAAGGTAGTGGTTCGCTTGCTCAAGGTCATCTATTTGAGTAATTTTAATATTACTGGAAGAGCCAACAACAATTTTAATTGAATAACCTAGGTTTTCAATTGCTTCAGACTCATCTGTAATATTATGATTAAGTTTTACTGCATTTTCCAATGCAACTTTTAAGACTCCATACCTGAACATTTGAGGAGTTTGAGCCTTAAAAAGTTTGCTTCGATCAATTGTAGACACTTTTCCATCAATGGCAACTTGTTTAATTGTATCAACAACACCGGTAGCTAAAATACCACCAGTTTGATGATTTGATACCTCATTAATCAACATTTCAATGTCTATTTTTTTAACACAAGGGCGAACTGAATCATGCACTAAAATCCAGTCATTAGGTTTTGCAATCTTTGCTAGTGAATTTAATGCATTTAGAACAGAATGAAATCTTTCTTTCCCTCCTTTGGTACTTGCTAACATTTTTGAGTGATTAAAATAGATTGAAGATTTAAATAAAGTGTCTTTTTCAGAAAGAGCAATGACAAAGCCTGAAATTATGTCAATCTTTAGTAGTGTTTTAAGGCATTGATCTATTATAGTTAGGCCATTACTAAGCTTGAGGTATTGTTTTGGGGTTTCAGATTTCATCCTCTTCCCCATGCCACTAGCTGGCATTACCAAGTAATAATTATCATTATTCATGTCAGCAAAATGCTTCATTATAAGATTGAGATAATGCCACTAATTATAAAGAAGAATCAATAGTTTCTTCTAAATTATCAGTTACGATAATCTTATTAATTTTAAAAAAATATTCCCCTTCCTTAATTAGGCCATATTTAAATCTAGCTTTAGACTCAACCAATCTTGAGTCTTCTTCAGTAAAGCTGTTTATTTGACCTTCAATCAGAGTATTTTGATCTATTAAATTATTGTTAGTTTTCTGAATATCATTGATTATTTTTTGTTTATTTAAAACAATATATGGAAAATTATTAGTAAAAATATTCTGCTTTATTAGAGAAAATAAAATAATAATAAGAACTAGAGTAAGTTTATTTCTATTAATAAACCCAATTAGTCCTGTGGCAGATCTATTACTCATTTATTTATGAATTTCACTAAGGTAAGTTTTCGAATAGTAATCATGCAATGGAAGCTTATATTTATTAAAAAACTGAAATATAAAGCCAATTCCTGCTAATGAAGTTATCGCTAATATTAACCTTATAAGAGATTGCTTATAAGTGATATTTTCACCATCTTGCTGGGTAATTTCAAACTTCCATGCTCTCATGCCCAAAGTCTGTTTACCTTTAACCCATGATATGGAGAAGTATGAGAAGATTACTGGAAGCGTTAAAAGATAAAAGAAAAGACTATTAGTTATAGGCTCTTTTTGGTTGATAAGAATGACTATTCCAGCAATAAAAAATACAAATGAGAATACAAGCAATAGATCGTAAGTAATTGAGCCTAATCGACGTAAAAATGAAACATTAGATTGCATAATTAAATTTACTAGAGTGTTGATGTACTCTAATTATCCTCTTTCTTTGTAACTTTTGAAATGACTTTACCGTCATGAAATTTAGTGACAATAAGGTCTCCAGAATTAATTTTTTTAAATGAAACTATAACTTTTTCTTTTTCATTATGCGTTATTGTGTAACCCCTTGAAAGAGTATTAAGAGGTGATAGAAGATTAAGAAGACTGGCTTTATTGCTTAATTGATTTTTTTGGTGCTTAATGAAGTAATCTGAGTAGTTTTTTAATCGAGTTATTTGTTGATTAAGATTTGTCTTATTTTTATCAATTAGGCTATTTGTAATTCTAAATAAGCGCATCTCATAGTCATCAAGTTTTTGAGCATTTTGAAGTAATTGTTGACTTGGATCAATAATTTTGAGCTGAAGCATATTTAGGTATGCATGCTTTTGACCCAAAGACTGAACCATTAAGTCTTGCAAATTTTTTCTCAATTTAGATGCTTTATAGATTAAAACGTTTCGGTCAGGCGTTGCAGAAACAGCAGCAGCGGATGGGGTTGGTGCTCTTATATCAGCAACAAAGTCAGCAATTGTTGTATCAGTTTCATGACCTATAGAGCTAATTATGGGAGTTGAGCATTTAAATATTTCTCGAGCAAGCTCTTCTTCATTGAAAGCCCATAAGTCTTCTAATGATCCACCACCTCTTGCCAGAATGAGAACATCACAATTTTTTTGACTGTCAGCAGCTTGAAGCGCTTTAACTATTTTTTTATGCGCATTTTCACCTTGAACAACTGTGTCATAAAGCAGAATTTCGGCAAAAGGGTAGCGTGAATTTAAAACTTTAATTATGTCCTTTATAACTGAACCAGTGGATGAAGAGATGACGCCAATTTTTTTAGGATATAAGGGCAGATCTTTTTTATTCTCCAATTCAAATAATCCCTCAATCCTTAACTTATTCTTTAGCTGGTCAAATGCAAGCTGAAGGTTTCCAATTCCTGCGGGCTCCATTTGTTGAACTATTAGCTGAAAATCTCCTCTTTGTTCATAAAGTGTTGGTGCCCCTCTAATAATTACAGACATTCCATTTTCAGGATTAAATTGAACTTTTCGCTGATTTAACCTAAAAAATGCACATCTGATTTGACCACTTGAGTCTTTTAATGAAAAATACCAATGCCCAGAGGATGGTTTAGATAAGTTTGAAATTTCACCTTGTATGAAGCAATGCGGCACATTTTTTTCAATTGAGTTTCGACACAACCTCAAGAAGTTAGATACTGTATAAATTTCATCTATATTAAACATTTGCTTTGAGGTGAACAAAAACAGCGCCAGTTCCCCCCATTTCCTGGGTACAGGAGCAGAATGCCAGTACTTCTGGGTGTTGCTTTAGATAATGAACTACTTGAGACTTCATAATTGAGAGACCACTATCTGAGTGATAACCTTTTCCATGAATAACATGAATAAAGCGTTCGTTTGAATGAAAATAAATAAACTTAGAGAGTGATTGGCATGCCTCTTCTATCTTATGGCCATGCAAATCAATTGATGGAGTGGAGCCTATGTTGCCTTGTTTCATTTTTTTAAGAACTTTTGGTGATAATCCAGATTTATAATGCACTACAGCTTCGGAGCCAGATATATTGGGTTCATATAAAAAACTATATTTTTGAAACAGTTTATTTGACCCATTTTTAGAGGTAGCAGTTTTTTTAACACCATCTTTATCAATAGGTTTCTGTTGATCTACAGTAGATCGAAATAATGATTTGTCGCTTTCATCAATCATATTAGTAAAAAATTTGAATATAAAAAAACCCTCAATAGAGGGCTTTAATTATAGCAATGATTTTGCTATCGGTATATTAACCTGCAGTAAGCAAATTTTATAGCGCCTTAATTTGAGCAATAATACGAGATTTCTTTCTGGCCGCTTGATTTTTATGCATTAAACCCTTGCTTACAGCCTGATCAACATTTTTTTGCATTTCAGTAAAACCACTAGTTGCTTCTTTTTTATCTCCAGCATCAATAGCATAGGAAACCTTCTTAATAAAGGTGCGAACTTTTGCTCTAATTTGAGAGTTATGTTTATTGCGCTTTACTGCTTGTCTTGCGCGTTTTTTTGAACCTGCTGAATTGGCCATATTTTTTATTTAAAGCTTAAATTACGAAAACACGAATTATAGAGTCTCGCCTTCATTTATGCAAGCATTTGTTTGCATTAGGTTAATTTGCTAAAGATTTAATACATTCAAGTGTTTTCTTCTTATTAAGCAATAACTGCCAGGTATTACCACCTTGAGTTTTCCATAAAGACACAGCTCTTATTCCTGCAAGTAACAATGCCCTTATATGATTTGCAGTATGACGGTTTGAAAGATAAATTTGCTCACCTCGGACCATGATTGTTGGATTGAGGCTTCCAATTGTATTTTTATAAAGCTCTGCAAGTCGAGCAATTGAATTGCTATGTTGAATGTCAAAAAATTCCTGTTTATTAATAACACTAATTTCATTTGAAATTTGATTTAATAAATCTGGTTTTTTCATTAATTTTTTTTCTAAATTTATTAGGGCCGTTGCATAGAGCATAACATTGTGCATATCAATGGTTTTCTTCTCAAGAATTAATTTTAAAGAATCAAAGCCTAACTTTAGGTCCTCGGGAGAGGTAAATATTTCATCAATAGTGTCACTTTCACTAACAATACTGCTAAGGCTTGCTTTATTAGTATGGCCATCACATTTACCTGTTAGAGCGAGTTGATGCACTAAAGCTGTTGATTGAAATATACTTGCTAGTGCAAGAGTTTTTTGTGCTGTCTTATTCATTAGATTTTGATTTGATAACGCTACCACCTAGGCAAATATCTCCATCATAAAACACAACAGATTGCCCTGGTGTAATCGCTCTTTGTGATTCATTAAAGTCAACTTTAATAGTTTGGTCATCATTTAGGCTTACATCACACTTCTGTGAGTCTTGTCGATACCTGATTTTCGCGCTGCATTTGAAAGATGACTTGGGAGGACTATCAACCCAGTGGATATCATCTGCAATTAGAGAGTTATGATAAAGCAAAGGGTGGTCACCCTGTACTACAATAATTTTATTGGACTCTAGAATTTTATCTGCAACGAACCATGGCTCGGGAGAAATGCTAAAGCCCCCTCCAATTTCAAGTCCTTTACGTTGACCTATTGTATAGAAAGGCAGCCCATCATGATGTTTTATAAAGGCGCCATTTTGATCAACAATATCACCCTTCTCTTTTGGCAAGAAAGTGGTTAAAAACTCTGAAAATGGCCTCTCACCTATAAAACAAATACCTGTTGAGTCTTTCTTATCAGCATTAAGAAAGTTATTATTTTTTGCAATTTTACGAACCTCTTGCTTGTCAATTTCACCCAATGGGAAAAGACTTTGAGATAGTTGTTCTTGGTTAAGTAAATGCAAAAAATAGCTTTGGTCTTTATTTCCATCTAGTCCTGACTTTAATAGGAACTTGCCATTTTCTTCTGAAATCCTTGCGTAGTGACCGGTTGCAATTTTTTTTGCACCGAGATCTTTTGCGTAATCCAAAAAGGCTTTAAATTTAATCCTTTGATTGCAAAGAACATCTGGATTAGGGGTCCTTCCTTTTTTATGTTCAGATAAGAAGTGCTCAAATACATCTTCCCAATACTCATGAGAGAAATTGACTGTATGGAGTTTGATCCCAAGCAGGTCTGCTACTTGCTGAGCATCAGCAAGATCTTGAGATGCGCTGCAATATTCATCGTCATCATCTTCATCCCAATTTTTCATGAATAATGCTTCTACTTCATAACCTTTTTCAAGCAGAAGAAAAGCTGCAACGGATGAATCAACTCCCCCTGAAAGGCCAACAATGATTTTGTTGTCAGTTGCCATCATTACGCATTATCGTAAGCTCTTACAATATTTTTAACCAGTTGATGCCTGACAACATCTTGGGCATTGAAGTTACAAAAAGCAATTTGTTCAATATCTTTGAGAATTTTGATTGCATCTGTTAGTCCTGATTGTTTTGGATTTGGCAGGTCAATTTGAGTAACATCGCCTGTAATTACCATCTTTGAACCAAATCCCATCCGAGTCAAAAACATTTTCATCTGAGGTATTGTTGTATTCTGGGCTTCATCAAGGATGATGTAAGATTCATTTAAGGTTCTTCCTCTCATGAATGCTAATGGGGCAACTTCAATAACTCTCTGTTCTATTAGTTTATTGACTTTTTCAAAGCCTATAAATTCATAAAGTGCGTCATAGATTGGACGAAGGTAGGGGTCAACTTTTTCACTAAGGTCACCAGGAAGAAATCCTAGTTTTTCACCCGCTTCAACTGCTGGTCGAACCAAAACTATTCTCTTTACATCTGAACTTTCAAGAGCCTCAACTGCTCTTGCAACGGCTAAATATGTTTTACCTGTTCCTGCTGGACCAACTGCAAAAACAGCATCATTTTCTATAATTGCATTGACATAATTTTGCTGATTAGTGCTTCTAATATGAATATGTTTTCGACTGGTTTTAATTGTGACAGATTTTACTTCTCCATTAGGGCTGTTAAGTGATTTAATGCAAAGATCTATGTCACCAAAGTCGATTGCTTTAGTTTCAGATACAATAAGAAGGTCCTGCAAAACTGAAACAGCTAAAGCAGAATTCTCCCCTTTTATATTAAAGTCAGACCCTTTATTGGAGATATTAACGCCAAGGTTAGCGGCAATATTCTCAATATTTTTGTCAAGTCCACCACAAATATTTGCTAGTTGCTCAGAGCTTTGAATGTTTAGTGTAAATTTCATGGGTTTTATTTTACTGAATTACTTTGAAAACAAATGTTAAGTTGCATGATTTGGTTCACTATTTAATTTATCATTTATCTTATGAAAATATTAAATTTGTTTTTAAAGTTATTTATTTTAATAAGCTTTTTGCTGCCTCTAAATTCCTACGCAAGTGAAAGTGGTTGTGTGATTCTTGTTTATCATCGTTTTTCAGATGAAGAGCCAAAGTCTACAAGCACTCCACCAGATCTTTTTAATCAGCATTTAGAATATTTAAAGAAAAATGATTACCAGGTGCTGCCTTTAAAAACAGTTATTGAAAGCCTTCAAACTAAAGAAAATTTACCAGAGAAATGCGTTAGTTTGACCGCTGATGATGGTTTTTTGTCATTCTATACTGAGGCCTTTCCGTTACTAGTTGATTATCAATTTCCAATGTCTGTCTTTGTTTCAACGGAGTCTATTGATAAAAAATATGACTTAATGATGTCTTGGAACCAGCTTCGTGAAATGGCGCCTTTAATAGATGTTTATAACCACAGTAATAAACATCTCCATTTAGTTAATCAAGATACTTCGACACTAGAAAATGAAATCTCTTATGCCCAAGACAGGATTGAAAAGGAGTTGGGTGTTAATGACAAATTTTTTGCTTACCCATATGGTGAGTATGACGATAAGACTTATTCATATCTAGATGAACTTGGCTACACTGCATTTGGACAACAGTCTGGAGTTGCAAGTCAGGCCAGTGATTTTTTAAATTTTCCTAGATTCTCAATGTCAGGGCCTTATGCAAAAATGGACAGCTTTTCACTGAAAGTTCAAACTGTGGACATGCCAATTAAGAGCTATAGTCCTAAGTCTTTAATAATTTCAAATGATTACAAGCCCTTATTAGATTTAGTTTTTTCAAGGCCACTGACTACTTATGAAAAAAATAATTTCTCTTGTTTTGTTTCTGGACAAGATGTAGCGGATCTTGAATGGAGCGGCCTTCAGGGGGTAAGTGTTCAATCAAAAGCACCTCTTTTGACTGGAAGGAGTCGCTATAACTGTACTATGCCCTATAAAGAAAAAGGTCGATATTATTGGTATTCTAAACTCTGGCTAAGGTTGTAGTTTTTAAATTAACTCTGCTTGAAGTGAGTTTCCTATGCCATCCGTAATTTTAACTGATACGATTTGCCCAATTAATTGCTCATTGCCAATGAAGTGAGCTGTTCTCATGTTTTCAGTCCTACCTGACAACGTTGCTCCTTTTTTTGAGCTACCTTCTACAAGGACTTTTTGTATACTTCCAATCATTGATTTAGAGATTTCTTCGGTATTTTTTTTAAGTTTGTCTTGAATTACCACTAATCTTTGTTTTTTAGTTTCAGCGCTCACATCATCGTCAAAGCTTGCAGCAATTGTCCCAGGCCTTTTTGAGTAAATAAAACTAAATGATTTATCAAAGCCAATCTCTTCAATTAAATTAACTGTGTCATTAAAGTCCTTTTCAGTTTCACCAGGAAAGCCAATAATGAAATCTGAAGATATAGAAATACCAGGCCTAATTTTCTTTAAATTTCGAATCTTAGATTTATATTCAATAGCGGTATGTCCACGTTTCATAAGCCCTAAAACTCTATCAGAGCCACTCTGAACTGGCAGGTGAAGATGCGATACTAACTCCGGTACTTCAGCATACGCTTGAATAAGCCTGTCGCTAAACTCTACTGGATGAGAAGTGGTGTAGCGAATTCGCTCAATGCCTGAAACCTGGGCAACAATGGCTATTAAAAGTGCTAAATCAGCAACTTCGCCATCATCCATTACGCCCATAAAGGAGTTTACATTTTGACCAAGCAGATTAATTTCTTTAACGCCCTGATTGGCTAAAATTTCCACTTCACGAATTACATCATTAAATGGCCTAGAGATTTCCTCACCTCTTGTATATGGAACAACACAAAAAGTACAGTATTTACTGCATCCCTCCATTATCGAAACAAATGCTGTTGCACCATCACTATGAGGCTCAGGTAAGTGATCAAATTTTTCAATTTCTGGGAAAGAGATATCAATGCTTATTTGATTTTCATTAAGGGCTTCATTTAGCATATTTGGAAGTCTATGAAGTGTTTGTGGGCCAAAAATCATATCAACATAGGGCGCTCTTTTAAGAATCAGATCGCCTTCTTGAGAGGCGACACAGCCACCAACACCAATTACTAAGTTTGGCTTCTTTTCTTTTAATTTTCTCCAGCGACCCAATTGATGAAATAATTTCTCCTCGGCCTTCTCTCGAATTGAGCAAGTATTTACCAATAGAACGTCAGCTTCAGTAATGTCTTCAGTTAATTCGAGGCCGTGAGACTCTTTAAGGACGTCACCCATTTTATTTGAGTCGTATTCGTTCATTTGACACCCAAAAGTGCGAACGTATAATTTAGAGATGCTCATTTATGTCTTTTGAATATGCAAAGTCTGAGTTGGATAAGCGATCTCAGCATTATGATCTGCAATTATTTGAGCAATATCAAGGAGAAGCTTGCCTTTCATTTTCTTAAATTCTCCTACCTCAGTATCGGAACTAAAGGCCCAAATTACGAAATCAAGTGAAGACGCGTTGAATACATCAAAGTATACTCGGCAGGGCTGATCATTCGCAATATGGTCGTTGTTTGCTAACAAGGCTTGAACCTTTTCAATAATACTTTCCATTTGCGCAATATCATCGTACCTTATTCCAATAACCTCATAAATCTGACGGTTAGTCATTCGAGAAGGGGTTTCAATAGGAATGGTTGCAAAAATTCCGTTTGGAACATAAACTGGATTTTTACTAAAGGTTCTAATTCGCGTCATTCTCCAGCCAATTTTTTCAACAACGCCTTCGATACTTCTATCTGAAGTGCGAATCCAATCTCCAGTAGAAAAAGGTTTGTCCATTTGAATCATAAGACCGCCAAAAACGTTGGCAAGCATGTCTTTAGCAGCAAAACCTACGACAATACCACCGACACCACCTAGGGTTAGTATTGAAGAGATAGCGTAGCCATAAAATTGAGCAACTCCAAGAATAATGGCAAAAACAAAAAGGATTTTCATTAATCGAGCAAATAACCTTACAGAATCTTTATCAAAGCTTCCTTCAGATTCAAGCATAAAGTTTTCAACGCTTGAAATTAATCTTAAGATTCCCCATGTCAAAATAAATACAGGTGTGATGCTGATGTAGCTAACAATTTGACCAAGTGACTGAATTTCTGATGTTAGTTCACGCAATGACAAGTATAACCATCCATACCAAATTAGGACCTTAAGAGGGGCGGAGATTGCACGAATTAAGTGGTCATCTATTTGCGTTTTAGTACTGCCAGAATGTTTTGTGATTTGCTTAAGAACAAAGCTTAAAGCAATGTGAACAATAACAGCAAGTACTAGCAGAGCAGCAACCATCTGAAATGGACTAATGTTTTGGATAAATTCATTCATCAGAGGTATTTTAATGGATTAATAGGTTCTTCGTATTTTTTCATTTCGAAATAAAATGGTTTGTCGCTGGTAAGAGCAATTAGCCCACCTTTTTGTATAATATCACCCTCACTTACAAGTAGCTCTTGATTTTGATTGTAAATACTATAGAAGCCATAAGCATGCTTGATAATAATCATTTTTCCATAGCTTGTCATTTTATCACCGCTATATACTACTTCGCCTTTTCTTATTGCCCTTACTTCTTGACCGGCAGAATTGTTGTAAGTTAATCCAAAGTGACTGTCTTTTTCAGAGTAGGTTTTAAGTATTGACGCGTCAATAGGCAAAGACCAGTCATTGTTAACATTTGAATTACTGGTTTTTGTTTTAGTGTTTTGTTGTAAAGCCTCTACTTTGTTAAATGACTTTTCAACAACAGTAACTTGACCGGCATCATTGGTAAAGCAGCCCGCAAGAAAAATAAGTAAAAAAAGAGTCAAAAATTTAGTATTCATACCACACAAATAAAATAATAATAAAAATAAGTAAGTAGCCTAGCCAATCTATGTACTTATTTAACCATTGATCTGCCATTTTTCCTAATTTTCTTACTAGAAACGAAACTAAAAAATATCTAGCACCCCTTGCAATTAAAGAAAAGGCCACAAAGGGAATAAGTGACATGGACATCATTCCAGCGGAAATAGTAAATAGCTTGTATGGAACTGGACTAAAGCCAGCGATAAGAATAATCACAATTCCATAAGTATTAAAATAAATTTGCGCACTCTCTAGCTTTGATTCGTAACCTAGGTTAGCAAGTAAAGGCCCAATTTGATCCATAGCAAAGACTCCAATATAATAGCCAGCTACTCCACCAAGTACAGAAGCTAGAGTACAAATCGTTGCAAAATAGTATGCCTTCGATCTATTTTTTAGCGACATAGAGGCCAACAATAAGTCCTGAATTGGCAATGGTAGAATCGAGGACTCTAAGAAGCTTATCAGAGATAGCCATAAGATTGCAAATCGACTGGCTGACCAATCTAAAATTTTGCTATATACGAAGTGAAAGGGCCTCATTGACTTATGAGGACTTATTTTTTTAACATTGGAAAGCCAAGTCTTTCCCTAGAATCAAGATAAGCTTGAGCTACTTTTTGGCTCATTGACCTTACCTTTCGAATAAATCTTGCTCTGTCTGTGATGCTTATTGCTCGCCTCGCATCAAGAAGGTTAAAAAGATGCGACGCTTTCATAGCTTGCTCATAAGCAGGAAAAGGAAGGCTCTCTTCAATGAGTTTTAAGTTCATTGCTTCAGCTTCATCAAACTGCCTAAAAAGAACTTCAATATCTGCAAGTTCAAAGTTGTATTTCGATTGCTCAACTTCATTTTGATGGAAAATATCCCCATAAGTTAAACCTTCTGTCCAAACAAGATCATAAACGCTATCAACTCCTTGAAGGTACATTGCTAACCTTTCTAAACCATAGGTTAATTCTCCAGAAACAGGTTTACATGGTAGGCCACCAACTTGCTGAAAATATGTAAATTGACTCACCTCCATGCCATTAAGCCAGACCTCCCAACCTAGGCCCCATGCACCTAATGTTGGTGATTCCCAGTTATCCTCAACAAACCTAACATCATGCATCTGAAGGTCAATGCCAATAAAAGATAACGAATCAAGATAAAGGTCTTGAATATCACTTGGAGAAGGCTTTAATAAAACCTGAAATTGATAATAGTGCTGAAGGCGGTTTGGGTTCTCTCCATAGCGACCATCACTTGGTCTTCTTGAAGACTGAACATATGCTGCTTTCCATGGCTCAGGCCCTATTGATCTTAAAAAGGTTGCTGGATGAAAGGTTCCTGCACCAACTTCCATATCAAAAGGTTGCGTAATAGCGCATCCTTTTTTAGCCCAATAATTTTGTAATTTGAGGATTAAATTTTGAAATGATTTAGTTGTATCGAGTTCTGAAGCTGACATTAATTTGAACTAAAAATAACAATAACAAAAATTTTACCTCACCAACAACTTTTGAGGGTTAGCATTTATATTTTTGTATTAAATACTATTATAAAAAATGCGGGAAGATTTCCCGCATTTTTTATTTAACTAAGAGAAAGCTTAATATTTATAAGTCTCTGACTTAAACGGACCTTCTTTAGGAGTATTAATGTATTTTGCTTGAGTGTCAGTCAAAATAGTCATTACGCCTCCAAAACCTCCAACCATTCCAGCAGCTACTTCTTCATCAAGTTTCTTTGGAAGAATCTCGACTGTGACATTCGCAGCTTTTTGATTATTAGGAAGGTCAGCAAATTTTTTCTCAAAAAGGTGCATTTGAGCTAAAACCTGGTTTGCAAAAGAGCCATCCATAATTCTAGACGGGTGACCAGTTGCATTTCCTAGATTAACTAAACGACCTTCAGACAACAAAATTAAGTAGTCGTTTTTATTTTCAGAGCGATATATACGGTGGACTTGAGGTTTTACTTCATCCCATTTCCAGTTATCACGCATATATAAAGTATCAATTTCATTATCAAAGTGACCAATATTACAAACTAAAGAGCCTGCTTTTAGGCATCTTAGCATCGCCGAATCACAAACATTTGTATTACCAGTTGAAGTAACAATTAAATCAGTAGTGCTTAGTAATTCTTTATTAATGCAATCCATTGAGCCTGTGTTAATACCATCGATATATGGTGAAACAACCTCAAAACCATCCATACAAGCCTGAAATGCACAAATAGGATCAACTTCAGTAATCTTTACAATCATTCCTTCTTGACGAAGTGACATAGCAGAGCCTTTGCCAACATCACCATAACCTATTAGAAGCGCCTTCTTTCCTGACATTAGCATATCTGTACCGCGCTTTATAGCATCATTTAATGAGTGACGACATCCATATTTATTATCATTTTTTGCTTTAGTAACAGCATCATTAACATTAATCGCTGGAACTTTAAGCTCACCACTTTCAATCATCTCTAGAAGACGGTGAACACCTGTTGTAGTTTCTTCACTAATACCGTGGATTTTATCAAGCATTTCAGGATATTTTTCATGAACCATGCCAGTCAAATCACCGCCATCATCTAAAATCATGTTGGCATCCCATGGCTTACCATTGTGAAGAATAGTTTGCTCAATGCACCATAAAAATTCTTCTTCAGTTTCACCTTTCCAAGCAAAAACTGGAATATTTTTTGCAGCCATCGCAGATGCAGCATGATCTTGAGTTGAAAAAATATTGCAAGATGACCAGCGGATTTCAGCGCCTAAATCTATTAGCGTTTCCATAAGGACAGCAGTTTGAATTGTCATATGAATGCAGCCCATAATTCTTGCTCCATTCAAGGGCTGCTCTTTTCTGTATTTTGATCTAAGAGCCATTAAAGCAGGCATTTCAGCTTCTGCTAACTCGATCTCTTTACGCCCAAATTCTGCCAAATTAATATCAGCAACTTTGTAGTCAAGGTTAAGATCAGCAACTTTAAAGCCAGTATTATCTATTGTTGATTCGCTCATTTTATTTCCTATTAAATTGAAAAAAAATGAGCGTCGTTTTGGTTACCAAGCCTGATTGAGAAGTATCCCAATGCAACGCTCCTTGGTAAGTTTGATATTATACAAAAAAATAATTAAAAAAGAAACTATTTTAGCAAATCTGCTTTATCAGTTTTCTCCCAGCTAATTGAGTCTTCAGTTCTGCCAAAATGACCATAGCTAGCAGTTTGTTGATAGATAGGACGCTTTAAATCCAACATTGCGATTAAGCCTTTAGGTCTTAGATCAAAGTGCTTTCTAATCAATGCCACTATTTCATGGTGAGGAATTTTTCCAGTTCCAAAAGTATCAACACTAATACTCGTTGGCTCTGCAACGCCAATTGCATAAGAAACTTGAATTTCACATCTTTCAGCAAGTCCAGCTGCCACAATATTTTTTGCAACATATCGAGTTGCATAAGCTGCACTTCTATCAACTTTTGATGGATCTTTTCCAGAAAAAGCACCGCCACCATGTCTAGCCATACCGCCGTAAGTATCTACAATAATTTTTCTTCCAGTAAGGCCAGCATCTCCAACAGGACCCCCAATTACGAAGTTACCAGTTGGATTAATATGGTACTGAGTATCATTTGTCAGCCATTTTTCTGGCAAGATCGGCTTAATAATGTCTTCAAGTATGGTTTCTCTAAGCTTTTCTAATGAGATGTCACCGTCATGCTGCGTTGAAAGAACTACCGCATCAATTCCTACAATTTGATTGCCTTCATAAATACAAGAAACTTGGGATTTTGCATCAGGGCGAAGCCAAGGTATGGATCCGTTTAACATTAGCTCTGCTTGTTGTTTAACCAGTTGATGAGAGAGCATAATAGGTGCTGGCATTAATTCATCTGTTGAATTTTCAGCATAACCAAACATAAGCCCTTGATCACCAGCACCTTGTTCGTGATTTTCACTTTCTGTAACACCCATAGAAATGTCTTGTGACTGTCTGCCTAAGAGGTTAGTTACTGAACAAGTGTTCCCATTAAAGCCATATTCTTCTTTGTCATAACCAATACCAAGAATCGTTTTTCGAACCACTTCCTCATAATCAATTTGGGCGTTAGTAGTTATTTCTCCTGCCAAGACAACTTGATTATCTTTAACTAAAGTTTCAACAGCAACTCTTGAATTGATGTCTTGTTTAAGTGCGGCGTCGAGAATAGCGTCAGAGATTTGATCACAAACTTTATCAGGGTGACCAGCAGAAACAGATTCAGAGGTAAATATCATAGTGCATTCCTATAAAAAATAAAAAAACCATTAAAGTGGGTTTCTCCGGAAAACACCAACTTTAGCTTATTTTAGTCATCTTAGTGACAACGCTAGCAATCGAAACAAATCAGCGTGTAAGGATTATATAATCTTTTATGATCGAATGCAAAGGTTATTCCAAGCTAACCCTTAAAGCGACTGCACTTATAAATGGAGCAGTTATAAGACTAATAATAAGAATTGAGCCTAAAAAATAGAGCTGACCATTAATTGAAAGGTTGAATTGTGATTGAGAGACTGCGCTTGTTGCAAAAATTAAAATAGGTATGTAAAGAGGAAGTATTAATAAAGATAATAACATTCCAGAGTTTTTTATACTAACAACTAATGAAGCCCCTATAGAGCCTATTAGGCTCAAACAAGGGGTGGCTAAACACAGCGTTAACATTAAAATATAGATGCTATTAGAGTCTAAAAATAGGGCTACTCCAAGTAACGGCGAAAGTAATATGATTGGAAGCCCACTAAGTATCCAATGCGCAGTAGTTTTAGCAAGGAGAATTAAGGGAAGTGGGTGATGTGAAATAACTATTTGCTCAAGAACACCATTATCATAGTCGGAGTGAAACAAGGAGTTAAGTGATAAAAGTACTGCAAGCATTGTAATAACCCAAATAATACCAGGCGCTATATTCATTAATGTTTCAGCATCTGGGCTTATAGCAATTGGAAATAATGAAATAGAAATAACAAAAAACATTAGAGGATTAAGAAAGCTAGATGGATTTCTAAATGCCATTTTTAAATCTCTTGTTAGAGTTGTTAAAAAGATATTCAAAGAGAAATCTCCTTAAGGCTTTTAATATTGCAATCTTGATGGGTTGTTAATATACATAGGCCACCATTTGCACAATGCTTTTCAATTTGATTTTCAATTATCTTGATTCCATCTGAGTCTAGTGCGGTGAAAGGCTCATCAAGAAGCCAAACTTTTGACTGACTAATAAAAAGAAGTGATAATGCTACCCTCCTTTTCTGGCCTGCAGAAAGGTTTCCAGCAGACTCATGTTCATAATTTTCTAATCCAACTTCTTTTAAAGCGTCATGAAAATTTGGCGATATAATTTCTGTATTTAGATTGGTTAAATATTCTAGATTTTCGATGCAGCTAAGCTCTGAGCTCAAAGCAGCATAATGGCCAAGATATAGAGTCTCTATTTGATACTTTTCACTATTTGATTTATTTTGGTCGAATTCTATGGAGCCCAGCTCTGGAGTATTAAGTCCAGCAATTATCTTTAGAAGCGAGGTTTTTCCTGATCCATTCTGACCAGAGATTCTAAGCACTTCACCAGAATTTAATTCAAAAGATAAGTTTTCAAAGAGAAGGTTGTAGCCTCTTTGACAGCTTAAGTTATTGACCGATAGCTTTGACATATCATTATTTTAGTTGATAAGCTCAATAAAGGCGATACATTCGAAGGAGCTTATGACTTAATTTAAAGACACATTGTTTTATTAATTAGAGTTTAATAATTCCTCTAAGCCACTCTTGTCAATTTCAGACAAAAGATCATCTGAAAATATAAGTCTTAAGCGGTATCTAATTTCTATCTGACCTTCAATTGTTGAGTGATTAATGTAATCCCATTGATATTGATGAAATGGGTCAATAATGCTTGGAGAGCCAATCAGTTTCATAACACTTTCTTTGGACATTCCTAATTGAAGCTGATTAACCTCTTGAAGGTTTAATATAGAGCCTTGCATAATAGTTGGTTTATAGATATCAATTGAGGGAAGTCTTGGCTTAGCCCAGCTTGGTAATGAAAGCTTAGGCATTTTTGGTAAATCTAGCATAGAAAACTTTTGCAGTTTAGGAGCGTCAGAGGTCTTAGTAAGAGAGTTAGTACACCCAATCAATATAAGACAACCAAGTAGAATAAAAGTTAAACTCTTCATCATTAGTTAAAACATATAAAATATATGTAAGATTTTACCTTAAGGATTTTTAAATGGATGCAGAAGATTTAAAAAGTGCTGGTCTTAAAGTTACACTTCCAAGGCTAAAGATTTTAGAAGTTTTGGAGAAATCACCAAACCATCATTTGAGTGCTGAGGACATCTATAGAGTTTTGATTGAGCAAAACGAAGAGGTTGGTGTTGCAACAATTTACCGCGTTTTATCTCAATTTGAAGAATCTGGAATTGTTCAGAAATTGAATTTTGAAAATAACCAGGCTGTCTATGAGTTATGCGGCTTAGAGCATCACGACCATCTAGTGTGTGTCAAGTGCAGTAAGATTATCGAATTTCAAGATGATGTTATTGAACAACATCAGCTTCAAATTGCAAAAAAACATGGCTTTGAGTTGACTGATCATTCACTATACCTTTATGGCTTATGCAAGGACTGTCATTAAGTTTTTTTAGGGTTTTATAAATTATGGATGATTTTATTTATAGGGCGCTAATTGCGGCAATTGGCGTATCAATAATCGCAGGCTCTCTAGGTTGTTTTGTTATTTGGAAGCGCCTTTCATATTTTTCGGACTCTATTTCACATAGTGCACTTTTAGGTGTTGCTCTTGGACTTGCAACTGGACTGGGTATTAATTTTGGTTTGGTTATTGTTGGAGGGCTATTTGCGACTCTGATTGTTTTTTTGCAGCAAAAAGACTTCTGGTCGAGTGATGCTGTGCTAGGTATCTTCTCTCATATTTCTCTGTCGCTAGGTATTGTCGTTCTAGGCTTTATTGGGGATCAAAATATAGATTATTTTTCTTATCTTTTTGGAGATATATTATCCATAACCTCTAAAGATATCTATTGGATATTTTCTGTTATGGTTGTTGTTATTTTTCTATTATTTATTAATTGGAAAAAACTGTTATTACTCACACTTAATGAAGAATTAGCCAAAGCTGAAGGCGTTAATAAAACCTTTTATGAGCTGCTTTTTATGTTTTTAATAGCACTGGCTGTGTCTGTTTCAGTCCAAATTGTAGGCGTTTTGTTGATTACCTCTTTACTAATTATTCCGCCTGCAATAGCTCGAGTTTTTTCAAACTCACCTATAGCAATGATTTTTAGCTCAATGATCATATCAATTGTTTCTGTTTTATTAGGGCTTTACACTTCAATTACATTTGATTTAGCAACTGGTCCTGCCATAGTTATTACTTTAGGAGTTTTATTTTTTATTGCCCAATTCCTTCCAAATAGAGGCAGTTAAAGGGATTCATTAAGTGCGGTCAATTGGTTAGTTTGTTGCTCAATTACTAGTGGGTCTATAATTGCCTCTAATTCACCCTCCATGACTTCGCTTAATTTGTAGAGCGTTAAATTAATCCGATGGTCAGTAACCCTTCCTTGGGGGTAATTGTAAGTTCTGATTCTTTGAGAGCGGTCACCACTTCCAACAAGTTCTTTTCTTTGAGAGGCCTGCTCCTTCTGTTGTTCTTGTTGTTGAGCATCCAAAATTCTGGATGCTAGAACTGATAAAGCTTGAGCTTTATTTTTATGCTGAGAGCGGCCATCTTGGCATTCAACAACTGTTCCAGTAGAAATATGAGTTACGCGAACTGCAGAGTCAGTTTTGTTGACATGCTGACCTCCAGCTCCAGAAGCTCTAAAGGTATCAACTCTTACATCATTCATATTGATATTAACTTCTTCAATGCTAGAAACTTCTGGCATTACAGCAACCGTACAAGCAGATGTATGAACTCTTCCTTGAGACTCAGTTTCAGGAACCCTTTGAACGCGATGAGCGCCGGATTCAAATTTAAGTTTTGAGTAGACGTTGGTGCCACTTATTCGAGCAATAATTTCTTTAAAGCCACCATGCTCACCTAAATTAGAACTTAATATTTCAAGCTGCCATTTAGATTTTTCTACATATCGAGTGTACATTCTATAAAGATCACCTGAAAAAATACTAGCCTCATCGCCCCCTGTTCCTGCTCTAATTTCAATAATAATATTACGTGAGTCGTTTGGATCTTTTGGAAGAAGTGATTTCTTAAGATCAAATTCTAGTTGCTCTAAAATTTTTCGACCTGAAACAATTTCTTCCTCAGCCATTTCTTTAATATCTTGGTCATCTTCATGGAGAAGCACTTCTGCAGCATCAATATCAGCAACGACTGATAAATATTCAATGTACTTGTCATTTATTGGGCTTAATTGAGAGTGCTCTATGGAAAGCTCTCTAAATTTATTTTGATCAGATGCAATAGACTGATCTGAGAGCATCGCGTTGATTTCTTCAAGGCGCATGGATAATTGCTCTAATTTAGTGAGGATTGATTGATTCATTAGTTGTCGATCTTAGAGGGATTTGTTTTATCTTTTTCGACTATTTCATGAGAGTCAGTTTTAAGATTGCTAGGATTTTTTACGTTCTCTAAAGTTTTGTGTAGTAATTTATTAGTAAGTTTGTCAGCTAGCTCCTCTACCACTAGATCAGGATTTGAGCCTGATTTAAGTTTTCTTAAGGCAGTTTGTAATAGCTCATCCTTAAGTAAATTTGCTTGCCTTCTATGATTTTTAATTATCTCTTCATTAGGAATATTGTTTGCCCATTCAATAAAATCAACACTTTTTGCATTAATTATCTTCTTAGCAATAACTTTTTCTTTTAGTCTTTCTTCTAAATTGCTATTAGCAATTTGCTGTAAATCATCCACACTATATAGAAATACATCTTCTAATTGATTCGCTTCTGGTTCAATGTCTCTAGGAATAGCTAAATCAATAAGTAGCATTGGCTTATGTTTTCTTTGATGAAGAACTGTTTCAATTAAGCCTTTTCCAATAATTGGAATAGGCGCTGCTGTTGAGGAGATAACTATATCCGCCCTATGAAGATTTTCAGAAAGGCTTTTTAATGAAATCGCCTCTGCATCATGCTTAATTGCAATTGGCTGGGCATTTTCTATAGTTCTATTTGCAAAAATCATTTTCCTTACCCCTCTTTTACTAAGGTGCTGAGCACTAAGCTCAATCATCTCTCCAGCACCAACAAGCAAAACAGTTTGACTTGATAGGTTTGTAAATATTTTTTCACTTAGCTTAACAGCGCAATAAGCAACTGAGACTGGTGAAGAACCTATATTTGTATCAGTACGAACTTTTTTTGCGATTTTAAAGACATGTTGAAATAATTTTTCTAAAATTTTATCTAAAGCGCTTTCATTTTTTGAGAGCTGATAAGCATCTTTTAGTTGTCCAAAAATTTGAGGCTCACCTAGAACTAAAGATTCTAGCCCACAAGCAACATTACATATATGTTGGACGGCTTCATTTTCTTCATAATAAGAAACATACTCAATTAAAGAGTGATGATCTATACCGTGACTGAATGCTAAAAACTTTATTAAAACATCATGAATATTCTTTGAGTCATGGGAGACGTAAATTTCTGACCTGTTACAGGTAGAAAAGATAACGCAGCCTTTAATTTCTTTGAGTGAGAGTAGAGAAGAAATAGCAGGCGCAAGCTCACCATGAGCAAAGGCTACTTTTTCCCTAATTGCTACTGGGGCTATCTGATGATTTATACTCAGTATTGCAATATTCGACATTTAAAAAAACGAAAATAATTTAATCCGTTAATTATACATTGTCTATTCAATTTCATCAAAAGATAAAGCAGTTTAAGATAAAGGGATAGTTTTGTATAATTAATAAATATAACTACCTATTGGTCTAAAATAAAGACCATAAATTTAAAATAAAATGATTAAAGATGATTGAAGAGGACAGTCTAGTTGGCGGAGAAGATCAAAATAATGAGGATCTAAAGGTTACCTCAGTTAGGCCAAATTCATTTGCAGATTATATTGGCCAAGAAGATGTCAAATCACAAATGTCTTTATTTATTCAGGCAGCAAAGTCACGTTCAGATGTTCTTGATCATTGCCTAATTTATGGGCCTCCAGGATTAGGTAAGACGACTCTTGCCAATGTTATTGCCAATCAAATGGGTGCAGGAATTAAACAAACGTCTGGCCCTGTTCTGGAGCGCTCTGGTGATTTGGCTGCAATACTTACTAAACTTGAACCATTCGACATTCTTTTTATAGATGAAATTCACAGGCTCAACCCAGTTGTTGAAGAAATTCTTTATCCCGCATTAGAGGATTTTAAACTCGATATTTTAGTAGGAGAAGGCGTTGCTGCTCACTCAGTCCAGCTAGAACTGCCTCCATTTACTCTAATTGGTGCAACTACCAGGGCAGGAATGCTTACTTCACCTCTGAGAGATAGGTTTGGAATAGTGCATCGTTTGACTTTTTATAATGTTAAAGAGCTGCAAGAGATAGTAGAAAGGTCCGCTTCAATTTTAAATATTGAAATCGAAGGCCAGGGCTCATTAGAAATTGCTAAGCGCTCAAGAGGGACCCCTAGAATAGCTAATCGCCTTTTAAGAAGAGTTCGTGATTTTGCAGATGTTAAAACAAATGGTGTAATAAATATACAAATTGCAAAAGAAGCTCTTGAAACGTTAAAAGTTGATGAGGCAGGCCTTGAACAGCTCGATCGAGATTACCTTAGCTTGATTATTACTAAGTTTTCAGCGGGACCGGTAGGACTTGATACTTTAGCTACTGCGCTTGGTGAAGAGCGATCAACCTTAGAGGATATGATAGAGCCTTACCTTCTTCAGCAGGGATTTATAATGAGAACACCGCGCGGTAGAATTGCCACAGACCTTGCTTTCTCTCATATAGGAGAAGTTCGCCTTAGCCATACTCAAGACTTGTATGGTAAATGAGTAGTTTAACTTTAAGAGTATATTATGAAGACACAGATGCTGGCGGCGTTGTTTATTATGCTAATTATCTAAAGTATATTGAAAGGGGTAGGACTGAGCATCTTCGTGAACTTGGTTTTGAGCTAGCTATTATTGCAGAAGAAATTGGGCTAGTCTTTGTTGTGAAGTCTGTGAAGGCAGATTATCTATTACCCGCTTTTCTTGATGACACTATTGAGGTTCAAACTAGTATTGAATTAGTTAACCATGCGAGCTTAATTTTTGCTCAGAAAATAACGAATATAGAAAAAAATACGGTATTATTTGAGGCTGAAGTAAAGGTAGTTTCTGTATTAAAAAATAATTTAAAGCCTTGCGCTTTTCCGCAAGAAATCATGGAGAAACTAAATGGAAGAAAATAGCTTATCAATTGTTGGTCTAATATTTAGCGCTGGACTTGTTGTTCAGTTAGTTATGATTATATTAGTCTTGATGTCAATTTACTCTTGGACTGTAATTATGTCTAAGAAAAAGATTTTGATGGATGCATCCAATGATGTTAAAAATTTTCACCAAGAATTTGAAAGAGAAAGTGAGCTATCTGTTCTGTATAAAAATTTGCCACCTCTGGCCTCTGATTGGACTGCAATGGAAGATATTTTTGGCTCTGGCTACAAAGAGTTTACTCATAGCAAGTCCACGTCTAGTCAATTACGCATTATGAATTCTGAAAGAGCTTATAGGTCAATGAATACTTCTGCGAGTAATGAGATTGATCGACTTGATTCTAGCCTTTCTATTCTTGCGATGATTGCATCATCAAGCCCTTATATTGGTCTTTTTGGCACAGTTTGGGGGATCATGCATTCATTTATTGGCCTTGCATCAGTTAAGCAGGCAACGATAGCAATTGTTGCTCCTGGTATTGCGGAAGCTCTTATTGCAACTGCTTTTGGACTTTTTGCGGCAATACCCGCAACTATTGCCTACAACAGATTAGTTTCGCATGTTGAGGAAATTGGTAATAAGTACACCGCATTTGTGGAAGAGATTTTTGTAATCCTACAGAGACAAAAATGATAGAACTGCCTAGGCGCTCAAGGCCTGATATCCATGCAGATATCAATATCGTTCCGTATATTGATGTAATGCTAGTTCTTTTAGTTATCTTTATGATGACTACCCCAATTATTGAGCAAGGTGTTGAGGTTGACTTGCCAAGCGCCCCTGCTGGAGTTGTTGATTACCAAGACCAGCAGCCTTCAATTATTTCAGTTGATGTAGATGGAAACTACTTTATAAATCCAATGACCAGTCCTGGAATGGATGCGATTGAAGATCTTGAGCCAGTTTCGTTAAATGTGGCTATAAATCAAGTGCTTGCTCGAAAAGAGATTTATCCAGATATGCAAGTTTTTGTTAGGGGTGATAAAAAAGTAGCTTACGAAAAAGTTATTGAAATTATTGCTGTTTTAAAACAGTATGGCAAGATTGATAAGGTTGGTTTTATGACCGAAAATCCAAATTAGTTGAATTCTAATTATGAATTTTTTTAAAAAAATTACTCAGTTTTTTATTAGCTTAATACCTAAAAAAGCAGAAGTAGCCTCAGAAGAAAAAGATAAAGGGGAGTCTTTAGATGTGCAAGAAGCTAGAACCTCTGGACTTAAAAATTTCATTATTAAGGTTTCAAGTGTTCTTTACAAGTACCTAAAAAAATTCGCCTTATTTATATTAGGCCTCATCAATACAATGATGCAGCCAATGGTTAAGATATCTAAAAAACATCCAATCGCTTTTTGGGCCGCAGTAATCCTACATGCATCTCTTCTATTTGGTTTACTGTATGCAAATGTTGAGCGCTGGAGTCCTCCAGAGCAAAGCTCAAGTATCTTGCCTTCTGCGCCAGTTCAAGCAGTTATGATTGATATGGAGATAATTGAAGCAGAGCAAGAGCGGTTAAAAGACGTAGAGAAACAAAAGCAACAAAAGATTAAAAGCGAAGAAAAGAGATCAGAAACTGCCCAAAAAGATCAGAAAGTTGCAGAGCAGGAGGCTTTAAAGGCAAAAGCTAAAAAAATTATGGCAGAACTTCAGCGTAAATCGGAAGAGGCCAAGACTAAAGAGGCTGAGATTCAAGCGAGCAAAGCTAATGAAATAATTGCTGATGCTGAAACAAAGACAAAAATTGAAGAAGCTAAGGCTAATGAAATAATTGCTGATGCTGAAACAAAGACAAAAATTGAACAGGACAAGGCGAAAAAAGCTGAAGTGAAACGTATAGCTGAAGAAGCAAAGACTAAAGAGGCTGAGATTCTTGTTGAGGCTGCGGCTAAAAAGATTGAGCTTGCTGAAGCAAAACGAAAGCAAGAGGAAGTTAAAACAAAACTTGCAGAAATAAAACGAAAAGCTGAAGAGGTTAAAACCCAAGAGGCAGAAATATTAGCAAAAGAGGCAACTGCATTAGTAAAAGAAGCTGAAGCAAAAACTAAAGCTGAAGAGCTTAAAGCAAAAGAGGCTGTATTATTAGCCCAAGAAACAGCTAGGGACGCTGAAATACTTGCAAAAGAAGTTGATAAGCAAGTTAAGAAGGCAGAAGCAAAACGTATAGCTGAAGAGCTGAAATTAAAATTAGCAGAAGCAAAGCGCGTCGCATTAGAAATTAAAATTAAAGCAGCTGAGGTTAAGCAAAGCACTATTGAAGCCAAAACTAAAGATGCTGAATTACTCGTCAAAGAGGCTTCCAAAAAATTAGAAGAAGATCAGCAGAATAAGGATTTATTGGAATTAGAAATAGCAGCCCTTAAAGAGGCTGAAGCTGAAATTCAATATAGACAGCTCCTTGCTAAAGAAGTTCAAGATGAGCAAGATACAGCAAGATCATTAATCATTGAGGATCAACTTAATACCCTTCAGAATGCCTATATAAATAATATAGCGGCCAGAGTTAAAACCTTTTGGAGGTACCAGTCAGCTGAAGATGATTGGACAGCTGAAGTTTATGTTGTTCAAGATAGAGATGGAAATGTTAAGGCGGTAGATGTTAAAAATGCTAATGTTGGTAATAGTTCTCTTGGAAAGTCATTCAAGGACTCAATTGAAAGAGCTGTAAATAAAGCCTCGCCACTTCCTGGGGCTCCTGATGAGGCTGTCTTTGATAAAGAGCTTTACTTTATATTTAGTGTAAATTAACCTAAATATTACCTATGAAAACACATGATTTTTTATTGGAATTAGGAACTGAAGAACTGCCTCCAAAGCTTTTATTGAAGCTTTCAGAGTCCCTTAAGAACAATATTGCTGATGAACTTAAAAAGATTAATATTTCTTCATCTAGTATCGTGTCTTTCGCTACCCCAAGGCGTTTAGCTGTATCTATTACAGAGCTACAAAGCAAACAAAAAGACCAAGTTATAGAAAAAAAAGGCCCTTCAACAGAATCTCCAGAAATGGCGATTAATGGCTTTGCAAAATCTTGTGGAGTTGATTTAAGTCAGCTTGAAAAAAAGCAATTAGGCGGCAAAGAATACTACTTTTACTCAAAAGAAGAGGCTGGTCAAATTATTAGTAGTCTCTTACCAAGAATCATAGAAAGCTCAATTAAAAATATTCCAATTACAAGAGCAATGAAATGGGGTAGTGCAGACCATTCTTTTGTTAGGCCCGTCCACTGGCTTGTTGTAATGCTTGATAAAGAGATTGTTCCAGCACAAATAATGGGACTTGAAAGTGGAAGAGTTACAAGGGGCTTAAGATTTCAAAAAGATCTTACTATTGAACTTTCACACGCGAGTGAATATGAGTCGGTAATGTCAAAAAGTGCTCAAATCATTGTTGATTTTAAAAAGCGCAAAGAGGTTATCCGTGAGCAGGTTTTATTAGTAGCAAAGCAAAATAATGCTGAAGTAGTTATAGATGAATCTTTGCTGGATGAAGTTTGTGCGCTAGTTGAGTACCCTAGAGCTTTTGCTGGAAAGTTTGATGAAAAATTCCTATCTGTTCCTCATGAAGCTCTGATATCGGCAATGAAGTCACACCAAAAATACTTTCATTTAGTAGACAGTAAGGGGAGTTTGTTACCATTATTTATTTCTGTCGCAAACATTGAATCGAGTAATTTAAAAGTAGTTATTGAGGGTAATGAGAGGGTTATTCATCCTAGACTATCAGATTCTGAGTTTTTTTGGAATCAAGATAAGGATGTCAGGCTTGATCAGAGAATAGATGGGCTGGATAATGTTTTGTTTATGAAGTCTCTTGGCTCCATGGCTCAAAAAGCGAAGCGAATAGAGCGCCTAAGTTCTTATATTGCTGAGTTGGTTGGATTTGATACTAAAGAATCTTCTCGTGCTGGTCTTTTATGCAAATCTGATCTTTTAAGTGAAATGGTTGGTGAATTTGCTGATTTACAAGGAATTATGGGTGGCTATTATGCCCTTAATGATGGAGAGTCAAAAGCTGTTTCAATAGCTATTAGGGAGCACTATCTACCTCGATTTTCAGGAGATACATTGCCCTCTACAAGTGAAGGTCTTGTAGTTGCAATCGCGGATAAGCTAGATACTATTACTGGTATTTATGGAATTGGACATGCTCCAACAGGCTCTAAAGACCCCTATGCACTTAGAAGGCTAGCTCTTGGATTGCTACGAATACTGCTTGAGGCCAAAATAGAATTAAACCTTAAGTCATTAATTAAATTCTCTCTAGATTTACACTTAAAGGGAGTAGATAGAGGCGCCTCTGACTCAATCTATAAATTTATGATGGAGCGGCTAAAAGCCTACTACAAAGATGCTAATATTGATAGCAACGTTTATGAAGCTGTTTTGGCAGTTAGTCCAGACTCGCCGTTTGATTTTCATTTGAGAGTTGAAGCGCTTAATGAGTTTACTCAAAGTGCTGATTCCAAGAGCTTGATTGAGTCAAATAAAAGAATTGCAAATATTCTTAAAGATTCAACTGAACATCATAATGACCTTAATTCTGAGGCGTTAATTGAAGACTCAGAAAAAAATCTTTATAAAGCTACAGAGTTACTATCTAAACAATTATCAGATAAGAAAGATTACAAGACGACCATGCGCTCGTTGCTCGAATTAAAAGAGGTGATAGATACATTCTTTGATAATGTTATGGTTAATACAGAGGATTTAAAAGTACGTGAGGCTCGACTTGCTCTGATTAGTCGAGTTAGAGCTCTGTTTTTATCTGTTGCTGATATTTCTCACCTCTCATCATAACTAAATGAAAGCTTTGCTTCAAAGAGTAAGCTCATCAAAGGTTGAAGTTGAAGGAAAAGTAGTGGGTCAAATTAGTAAAGGTCTGCTGGTTTTTATTGGTATTGAGAAGCAAGATGATATAATGTCCTCAGATAAGATGTTAAAAAAAATACTCTCATATCGAGTTTTTCCAGATTCAGATGAGAAGATGAATTTAAGTATTCGTGATATAAATGGAGAGCTTTTAATCGTATCTCAATTTACTCTTGCAGCAGACACCAAGAACGGAACAAGGGCAGGTTTTTCAACAGCAATGCTTCCAATTGAAGCAGAAAAACTATACAATTATTTTCTTGAAAAAACTCAATCTATGGGCACTATTACTGAAAGCGGTATTTTTGGAGCGGATATGCAGGTTTCACTTGTTAATGATGGGCCAGTAACCTTTCTTTTAGAAACTTAAGTAATTTATGCTTTTATCTGTCTTCAATATATTTTCCAATATTTATTATGAGTAGCAATAATAAAATTTATGGTATCAAGAACTGTGACACCGTCAAAAAAGCTCTTAAGTATTTATCTAGTAATGATATAGCTCATGAATTTATAGACTTTAGAGTCGATCCAATTTCAAAAAATGAACTTCAAAAAATGATTGAAAAAGTTGGATTGGAGGTTCTTATAAATAAGCGCTCAACCACCTATCGAACATTAACTGAAAGTGAAAAAGATAATATTGATTATGAGTTAATTTTGAAATACCCAACTTTAATTAAGAGGCCAGTTATGATAAGGGATGACAAAATAATGGTGGGCTTTAGTGAGCAGAAATATTTAGATTTTTTTAGCTAGGTTTGCTTTTGATCTTCAAGCTCTTTTCTTACTTCATCCATGTCAATTGATTTAGCTTTTTCTAATAAGTCTTCTAAGTCTTTCCCAGACATAGACCCTGGCTGTGAAAAAATTCCAATTCCATCTCTAAAAATCATTAAAGTTGGGATTGATCTAATTTGAAATTGAGCGCCAAGTTCTTGTTCATCTTCAGTGTTGACTTTAGCAAAGGTCACCCCATCAACCTTTTCAGAGATTTCTTTAAAGGTTGGAGCAAACTGAATACATGGACCACACCAAGGAGCCCAGAAATCAATAATAACAATTTCGTTATTGTTAATAGTCTCATCTAAATTTGCTTGTGAAAGCTCAATTACTGACATAAATTTTCCTTTTAAAAATTTTTAAAAAGCATTATAACTTTTTTACTAAAATACTGGTTAGTTTTTACGTAGCTGATAAAATATCCCAATGAAAATACTTGGTATAGATCCTGGCTCTAGAATTACTGGTTTTGGTTTAATTGAGGCAAATAAACTAAAATTTACTTATCTTAGTAGTGGTTGTATCAGAACTCAGGGTGATTTAAATGAGCGAATTATTACGATATATGAGGGCGTTAAAGAGGTTATCGCTAAGCATGAAATTGATATAGTCGTCATTGAAAGGGTATTCATGAGGCCTGATAGGCCAAATCCTGATGCTGCAATTAAACTTGGACATGCTCGCGGTGCTATCATTTCTGCTACTGGAGGCCAAGGTATTCCAATTGTAGATTACACAGCCAATCAAATTAAAAAGGCAGTTGTTGGAAGAGGTCACGCATCGAAAGAGCAGGTTTCTTTTATGGTGCAGCAGCTCCTCAAATTAAATAAAGCACCACAAGAAGATGCTGGAGACGCACTAGCAGGAGCCATTTGTCATGCTTACCATGCGCTGTAAAAATTAACTAAAGTAAACTTTTACTTCGCCAAATCCTGGAAGTTTTTTTATAATTTCGCTGAGATCAAAATTGATTGTACTAATTTCATTATTATCTAAATAATCAACCGAAAGATAAAAGTCCACTAGTATTTCACCCTCTAGATAGTGCAGTTGAGTTCTTTCAATTGTATAAGAGCAATTCTCAAGTTTGAGCGACTGACTAATGATCTTTAATGCTTGGGCTCTCTCTGGAAGGTCCTTATAAGGCGCATCTTCTTTTTCTTCATCATTTTCAGGATCAATGTGAACAGTAACGTCATCAAGCTCCTCTATACACTCTTTCGCAACTCTCTCAACGCTAACACTTATTATATGACCCTCACTAACGGATAAAAATGGATTGACCTGGACATGAACGTCAGCCGATTTTTTATGACCAACTTTTCTGGTTCTTAATGTATGAACGCTATTTACACCTTTAATATCAGCAAGTGCTTTATGAAGATTTTTTATGTCTTCTGGATCAATTGAAGTATCTACTAATTCTTTAGTCGCTTCAAATCCAAGTTGCCAGCCAATATAAATAATCATTAAGCCAACTATAATTGCAGCAACGCTATCTAGGAAAAAGTATCCATTGGCAGCACCTATTATTCCAATAACAACAACTATAGAGGAAAATGCATCAGTTCTATGATGCCAAGCATTTGCTTTAAGTAAGTCAGACTTAATATTTTTAGCAACTTTAACTGTATACCAATACAAAGCTTCTTTACTAAGAATTGATAATGCAGCAGCAGCAATTAACCAGTTTTCGTGCTTTAGAGCATTGGAATTGCTGAAACGACCAAATCCATCAAAAATAATAATAGTACCAACTATTGCTAAAAAGATACTTAATCCTAAAGTCGCAACCGTTTCAAATCTTTCATGTCCGTAAGGATGATCCGCATCGGGCGCTTCTCCAGAAAGTTTTGCGGCATACCATGTAACCCAGTCCGTGAGGAGATCTGAGAAAGAATGAATTCCATCTGCAATAAGGGCTCCTGATTGACCTATGATTCCAAGAGAAACTTTTATAACAGAAAGTAAAAAATCAATAATTGCTCCTATAACGGTAGCTTTTTGACTTTCTTTAGTGCGATTTATAGAGTGCATTGATAACTTAATAGTTCAAGTACTTAACGACCTATTTTAAGTTAAATGCCTTTATTTTTTCATTGAAATCATTTAATTTAAATATTTTTTTAAATATAGCTTGCAATTGTTAATGAGAATGAGTATCATTATCATTTAATAAATAATTAATTAAAGGTTCGAAATTGATTACTAATAAATTCAGCTTCCTAATGCAATCTCCTAAGATCGTATGCTGCTCTATATTGGTAATTGTTTCAACAGCTTCAAAATAGCCCTCCGAACTATGATGAAGCAAATATCAAAGGAGTTTTAACTAAGTGATAAATTGATTACATTCATATTTTTTTTACTTCCTTTAAATGGGTATGTCTGTGATTAATTGGCCCTATGTCTTCCTCCTTGCATAGGGCTTTTTTAATAGAATATAAAAATAGAAATGAAATTTTGGTATAGATACAAACTCTTTATTTTAAAAAAAACTAATCGACTAGATTTCATATCGATGAGGAGATTAGGTATTCCAAAAAAAATTATTGGAAAAGTGATTTTAGAAGAGGTTAAAAATGACCTCAGACTTAAGGGAGATATCTCCAAATATCACTACAAATATAACTAATTAAAAGTAATAAATTATATTTGCATTAACTACAGAATTAAAAAAACATTAATCATTACTATAAGGACAAAACTATGAGCGTTTTAGTTACACAGCAAGCACCAGACTTTATATCCACAGCAGTTCTTGCAGATGGGCAAATTGTAGAGGATTTTCAACTATCAAGTTTTAAAGGTAAAAAAATTGTATTGTTCTTCTGCCCCTTAGATTTTACGTTTGTATGCCCGATAGAGATTCTTGCACATCACCATAGAGTTGCTGCTTTTGATAAGCTCGATACTCAGTTAATTGGAGTTTCTATTGACTCAAGACATACTCATAATGCTTGGCGAAATACTAAAATAAATGATGGTGGTATTGGATTTATTGATTTTCCATTAGTTTCTGATATGGATCATAAAATTATGGAAAAGTATGGCATTGTCCACCCAGAGGGAACAGCTTTAAGGGCATCTTTTGTAATTGATGAGAATTTTGTTGTTCGTCATCAAGTTGTTAATGATCATCTTCTAGGTAGAAATGTGGATGAAATGCTAAGAATGGTTGATGCACTTGATTTTCATACTGAAAATGGAGAGGTATGCCCTGCAGGTTGGAATAAGGGTGATGAAGGAATGAAAGAATCAGCTAAAAGCGTGGAAGAGTATTTATCAAAAAATTCTGCCAACCTTTAATTTGATAAAAATAAAATATTTATAATTAGTTCTTTTCTATAATAATATTAAAATTTGGAAGTGCTTTAATAAGATGTTTTCCATAAAACTTTGTTACTAGCCTATTATCAAAAATAGTAATTTTACCGGTATCTGTCTCAGTTCTTATGAGCCTCCCACAAGCTTGTATTAATCTTAATGAAGCGTCTGGTAGAGAAATTTCCATAAATGAATTTCGGTTTAACGACTCAAGATATGATTGAGTGGTTTTTTCAATTGGCGATGTTGGGACGCTAAATCTTAACTTAGCAATAATTACGTGATTTAAATTATCACCTTTAAGGTCAACACCTTCAGCAAAGCTATCAAGACCAAAAATTATGCTGCCCTTACCATTTTTTCTATTTTCAACATGTCTTTCTAGGATATTTTTTTTGCTATATTCACCTTGAATGTATAGATCACAATCTAATGATTTTTCTATTAAGTCGGCCACACTCTGCATTTGATTGTTTGATGCAAAAAGCACGAGTGTCGCTGCTGATGTATCAATACGTTTTTTTAACTCTAGCGCAATTTCTTGAGTGTGATCAAAAGACTGTGTTGGGCTTGCATTAATTTTGGCGATTATAAAGTCAACTGACTCATGATTGAACGGAGATGCCAGGCGAAGATACTGATTTTCTAATAACTTTAATCCAAGTTGTTGATTTAATCTATCAAAGCTTCCTAGAGCAGTCAATGTAGCCGATGTAAAAACAACTCCTGCTGCTTTAGACCATATTAATTTGTCTAAATAGCTAGAGACATCAATTTTTGCAGTGTTTAGTTGATAGTTATTTTTTTTATTAGCAAGCTTTGATTGACTTATCCAGTTACTTGTTGGAGCTTGTTCATTATTTAGGTTCTGATTAAATGTATTTAAAAGTGATAAGATTGAAGATAGATTTTGATTATTTTGACCAATTATATTATTTAAGTTATCAGTTATAGCCTGGTCAATATTATTACTTTTATAGTGCTCTTCCCAAATATCTTTATGCTCTGAAAAATCTTTATACGCTGAATTAAATAAGACTAATATTTGTTTGGTTAAATTCAGTATTTCACTAGGCACACCAGTTATTGGAAATAGATGAATATCATCTTGGTATTCAAGATTTGAGATGACTTCAGTTAGATCACTTATAGCTTCGTCTGTCTTTTCAATATAACTAGGAGGGGATGTAATTTTAATAATTTTTATAATTTGATCTATGGCGCTCTGATATTGACGGATAGATGTTTTCATGAACTCAGTACTGCCACCCAGTGAAAAATGAGAAAGTGCTTTTTGAGATAGATGATGAGCCTCATCAAAAACAAAAATACAATCTTCAACTTCAGGAAGAACATTGTTACCATTTATAATATCAGCCAAAACTAGATCATGATTTGCAATAATTACGTCAGCATGCGAGGCTTTTTTTCTAGCTTTAAAGAAAGCACAATCATTATAAAATTCACAATTTTTAGAGTTGCATGTAAATCGATTGCAGGCAATTTTTTGCCATAATTTATTTTCAGGTGGATTCTCAAGATCGTCAATTTCCCCACTCCACCTTGTGGCAGAGTAGCTTTCAGTCATTTCACTTAAAACATCTAAGTCATTTTTACTTGGCTTTTCATCCCAAAGAAGAGCATCATCTAAAACAGAAGGAGAGCTTGAATTGTCTTCAGTCAGGTTAATTAAGTTTCGAATACAAACATATCTCGACCTTCCTTTAGCTAAAGCATATTCAAAATCAACTGAAGAATATTTCTCTGCCTCAACAATATCTTTATTTAGAATTTGTTCTTGAAGTGCTACATTTGCAGAAGCAATAACTAGCTTCTTTTTTGACTCTTTTGCAATTGGTAAGCAGCTCACTAGGTAAGCCATAGTTTTCCCAGTTCCAGTTGGAGCTTCAACACATATGATTGGGTTTGAATTGGCATACTCACCTGTCAATGTTTTTGAAATCTCAGCAATCATTTTATTTTGAGATGAGCGGTTACTAAAATTTGGTAATTGTTTTTTCGCATCTTCAAAGGAAGAGCGTATTTGCTGTTTAAGTTTTGTTGTAAGCATTAAGTGGTTTAAGAGTTTCTATTTATTGAAAGCTCACATAATAGTTGAAGTGCAGAGCGGTATTCGGAGTTAGGAATAACTTCCAGAAACTTCAGTGCTTTAGTGGATTCATTTTTTGCTACTTTGCGGCAATATTCAAATGCATTAACACTAAGAAGAATATTTACAATATTATCTATGTTTGAAGAGTCAGCATTAGTTATGGCATTGGAAAGAGTTGCTTTTTCAGCCCCTTTCGTATTTTCAAGGGCATAAATCATTGGAAGTGTAACTTTTCCTTCAGACAAATCATCGCCAACTTCTTTTCCAATAACAGAAGAATTTGATTCATAATCAAGGGTGTCATCTATAATCTGAAAGGCATTACCTAAATGCTTTCCAAAGCTACCAAGCCCATTAATTACGTTTTTATTGGATTCAGCTAATATTCCAGCTATTTGGCATGCAGCCTTAAAGAGACACGCTGTTTTTCTTTCAATTACTTCAAAATATTCTGTCTGAGAAACGTTAGCATTTTTAATGCTTAATAATTGAAGCACCTCTCCTTCTGAAATTTGATTGGTTGCTTTAGATAGGATTTTCATTATTTCCATCGAGTTGGGTTCAACCATAATTTCAAATGCCCTTGAGTATAAAAAGTCACCAACTAGAACACTTGGGGCATTACCCCATAATTCGTTTGCAGTTTCATGGCCTCGACGGATGGATGAGTTATCTACAACATCATCATGCAGAAGAGTTGCAGTATGAATGAGTTCAATTACAACTGCCATTGAGTGATGATTATCACTTTTATAGTTAGTTGCTCTGGCGCATAATAATAGAAGAAGTGGCCTAATTCGCTTTCCACCTGAGTTAATAATGTACTGGCTCATTTGACTAATGAGGTCAACATTTGAATCTAGTCGATTAACTAGAATTTCATCCATCATCACTAGGTCACTCTTCATAAGAGCATGAATTTCACTAAAATTTTGCATAAGGATTTATTTTAACTGACTTGCTAATAAATAAACTTCTTTAGATCTTGGACGAGATGCTTTTGGCTTGATGACAGAAACTTTTTTAAAAATATTTCTAGCATTTTTAACATAAACATCAAAACCATCACCCTGAAAGACTTTGACAATAAAGTTGCCATTTTTTGACAAGGTTTTAACGGCCATATCTAGTGCTAGTTCAGCTAAATACATCGACTTAGGCTGATCAACAGATAGTTGGCCGCTCATGTTTGGTGCCATATCAGACAAAACAGTATCAACCTTTTTGCCATTAGTCATTAATATCAAATCATCATATACGGACTGCTCTGTAAAGTCTCCTTGAAGAAAACTAACTCCGATTATTTCTTCAATTGGCAAAATATCGCTCGCAATTACCTGCCCAGATTTACCAGTAAACTTTACTGCAACTTGTGACCACCCTCCAGGTGCAGCGCCTAAATCTAAAACTTTATCGCCACTTTTAATAAGTTGACCCTTTTCAATAATTTCAAGTAGCTTATAGACTGCTCTGCATCGATAGCCTTCTTTTTGTGCTTTTTTTACGTATTCATCGCTTAAATGTTCCTGCATCCAGCGACGAGAGCTTCCTTTTTTTGCCACAGCTTCAAAAATAAATAGAATATTAGATGCATTTTATAAGAGAAGAGTATCCAGCAATATTAAATTGATTTTTGATTTAGCTTGGGCATTGTTAGGTTTTTACGGGATAATACGACATCGATTTTTTATGAGTACATTATTAAATGGCAAACAATTTAAGAAATATAGCAATTATCGCTCACGTTGACCACGGAAAGACTACGTTAGTAGATAAATTACTTTCTCAATCGCAAACATTTGATGATCGTTTTAAGGCGACTGACAGGATGATGGATTCTAACGATCTTGAAAAAGAAAGAGGAATCACGATTAGCTCAAAAAATACAGCTATTAAATGGGGTGATTATAGAATTAATATTGTTGATACCCCAGGCCACGCTGACTTTGGTGGTGAGGTTGAAAGAGTGCTTTCTATGGTCGATAGTGTATTGCTTTTAGTTGATGCTAGTGATGGCCCAATGCCTCAAACTCGTTTTGTTACAAAGAAAGCTTTTGAGCAGGGCCTTAATCCAATTGTAGTGATTAACAAGATTGATCGTGATAGCTCTAGACCTGACTGGGTAATTGATCAGGTTTTTGAGCTATTTGATCAGTTAGGCGCTACTGAAGAGCAGTTAGATTTTCCAGTTATATATGCCTCAGCACTCGGTGGCTATGCATCTGAAGATGATACTGCTAGAGAGGGTAATATGACCCCAATGTTTGAATTAATTGTTGAAAAAGCACCCGCTCCTAAGGTGGATATTGATGGTCCATTTCAAATGCAGATAACATCATTAGACTACTCTTCATTTGTAGGGGCAATTGGAATTGGAAGAATTGAAAGAGGTGTTGCTAAGAAAAATTCGCAGAACGTCTTAATTTCACCTGATGGAACTGAGCGTAAAGTTAAAATTGTTCAGCTCTTAGGTTTTAATGGTCTAGAGAGGCATGATGTTAGCTCAGCTAATGCTGGCGATATAGTTGGGGTAGTTGGTATTGAAAATATATCAATTTCAGATACGATTTGTGATGTAACTAAAGTTGAGGCATTACCTCCTTTAAGTGTTGATGAGCCTACAGTTAGTATGGCATTCAGAGTTAACGATTCTCCATTTGCAGGACTAGATGGAAAATATATTACATCCAGAAATATAAGAGAAAGGCTTGATAAAGAGCTTATTTATAATGTAGCTTTAAGAGTTGAAAATACTACAGATTCTTCTGAGTTTGTGGTTTCAGGTAGGGGTGAGTTACACCTTTCAATTTTGATTGAAACCATGCGAAGAGAGGGCTTTGAACTATCGGTAGGAAGGCCTCAAGTTATTCTTAGAGAAATTGACGGCGTTACCTGTGAACCTTTTGAAGATTTAACGGTGGATGTTGAATCTGTTCATCAGGGTTCGGTGATGGAAAAATTAGGCGAAAGAAAGGCGGAGCTATCAAATATGACTCCAGATGGAAAAGGGCGAGTAAAGCTTGATTTTATAATTCCAGCTAGAGGTTTAATTGGATTTCGAACTGAGTTTTTAACGGCAACAACTGGAACTGGGCTTATGTACTCAACATTTGACTCTTATAAGCCTCAAAAGGATGGAAAGATTGGCCAAAGAACGAATGGATCTTTAATTTCAATGAATCAAGGTAAATCTGTTGCTTATGCGATATTTAATTTGCAGAAAAGTGGTAAGTTTTTTGTGGGCCATGGAGAGGATATTTATGAAGGAATGGTCGTAGGAATTAATACAAGGGATAAAGATCTTGTAATTAATGTTATGAAAGGGAAGCAGTTAACTAACGTAAGAGCATCAGGTACTGATGAGGCAGTTGCATTAACGCCAAAAATTACTTTAGATTTAGAGCAAGCACTGGAGTTTATCGATGACGACGAGTTAGTGGAAGTTACTCCTCATAACATCAGAATTCGTAAAAGACTGCTTACTGAAAACCTGAGAAAAAGGTCAAAGAGTTCATAAACTCTTCACTGTTTCTTCATTGTTCGCCTATATAATCATTCGATTTGAGCTATATTAAAAGTAAATTATGGATTCTTTTTTAAATTTTTTAGTTAGGCAAAAAAAGTTTGCCTTAGTTTTTTCCCTTGCCTTTATAGCGATTGGTACGCTAGCTGTTGTTGGAATGCAAAGAGATCAGTTTCCTGCAGTTGATTTTGAAATTCTTAGTGTTACGACCGCTTATCCTGGAGCGTCTCCTGAAGACGTTGAAAAAGCAGTTACAAATGTAATCGAAAAAGAATTATCAAGCGTTGGCGGTATTAAAGAAATATCCTCAACCTCTCGTGAAGGGCTCTCATCTATTATTGTTACCTTAGAGGCAGACTTAAAGGATGTTCAGACAGTAAAAAATGATGTTCGAAATGCTGTAAATCAAGTCAAAAGTTTTCCTGAAGAGGTAACAGATCTGCCTCAGGTGGTTGATTTTAATGTTTCTGAATTCCCAATTATTACTATCAACATTGACGGCTCCTTGATAGGTTATGACCAATCAAGACAAATTACAGATGATTTAGAAACAGCTCTTCTTAAAGTCAAAGGTGTCTCTGCGATCGACAAAAGTGGCTATCTAGATAGTGAAATCCAAATTAAAGTTAACCCAGACAAGCTTGATAAATATAACATGTCAATTAATGAAGTTATCTCTGCAATTTCTTCTAGAAATGCTCGTTTTACGGTTGGAGATAATAATCAACAAGACTTAGAAAAAAATATTGTCATATTGTCTGAATTTGAAAGTGTTGATGACATTAAAAACGTTGTTATTAAATCTAGCTTTGATGGACCTGTTATAAGGCTTATTGATATTGCTGAAGTATTTAGAGGTGAAGAAGAAGAAAAATCTATAACTCGAGTAAATGGAACTAAGGGCTTTATTCTTGAGATTAAAAAAACTAGTCAAGCAGATATTATTAGAACTGCAAAAAGAGTTAAAGAGCGAGTATCAGAGCTGCAAGAATATTATCCAGATGAGATTAACATTTTTTTTACTGATGACTCTTCATTGGCAGTTGCAAACAGAATTGATATAATTCTTAAAAATGGCTATATTGGTCTAGCACTAGTTCTTGTTGTGTTAGGCGTCTTCCTTTCCATAAAAACTGCCTTTTGGGTTGCTGTTAGTATTCCAGTAACTTTGTTAGGAACTGTCGCCTTTATGGGACTAACAGGTAATACAATAAACTTAATATCTCTTTCTGGTTTCATCATTGTGCTGGGAATTGTGGTGGATGATAGTATTGTTATTGCTGAAAGTATTCATCACTATAAGGCAAAGGGTGGAGATCTCTATAAAAATGTTGTTACTGGTCTAAAGCGGGTTATTCTGCCTGTTATAACGACCATAATATCGACCATGCTTGTGATGTCATCATTCTTTTTAATGTCTGGAACTTTAGGAAAGTTTATTTATGTGCTTCCAGTAGTTGTAATATTTGCCTTAGGAATTTCTTTTTTAGAGATTACCTTTGCGCTTCCAGCTCACCTTGCAACTCAAAAAGTGGAAAAACAAAAGACTTGGTTTATCCCATTTGAGAACCTCTACAACAGGATGATGCACCATGCTTTAAGATGGCGTTATTTAATTGTTCCACTATTTATTGCTTTACTAATATATTCGGCAATTTTTGCTGTCAAAAATATTCCATTTAATTTATTTCCTTCAAGAGGTGCAACGGTAATCTTTTCAAACATTGAAACTCCTAATGGAAGCTCTGCTGCCTATACTGAAAATATTGTTATACAGGTTGAAAATATAATTGCTAATGAGATAGGAGACGACCTTGACTCTTTCACAAGCAAGATTGGAAGTTATTTTACAAATATCGCAAACATTAAAATTACTCTTACTCCAACAAGTGATAGAGAAAGAACTGCAGAAGATATGGCAGATAAGCTTGAAGCACTAGTGGCAGATATTGAGGGTGCTGACAAAATTGATATAACCTTAATAGCCCCTGGACCTCCAAGAGGCTCTGATATTGAGGTTACGCTTGTTTCTGAAAATGATGCTCAGAGAAGTTTAGCTGCCAATAGATTCGAAGAAATTCTCAGCTCTATTGAAGGCGTTGATGATATAGATCGTAATGATGAGATTGGTAAACCTAGAATCGAAACAGTACTTGATTTTGATGAGATGGCTCGTCTAGGTGTTGATTATCAGTCAGTTTATAGGCACCTTAGAACAGCATTTTCAGGCTCTTATGTGACTGATATTACTATTGCTGGAAACGAGGAGGATGTAAGAGTCTATATAGGAGAAAATGATTACACTGAGAATTTCATTAAGAATACTTCTGTCAAAAATCGTCAAGGTAAGTTAATACCAATGAGTCAATTCTCAACACTTCGTGAGATTGAGGGAGAGCCTGATTACAATCATTTTGATGGTGATAGATCCATTAAGCTTTCAGCAAGTATTGATGAGCGGGTAACAAATAAAACCAAAACTTTGAAAACCTCATTAGAGGAATTAAATCTTGCGATTGATTTTCCTCAAGTATCGATCATTACGGGTGGTGGAGCGCAAGAGCAAATTGACTCATTACGAGATTTTCTTTACGCTTTTGTTGTAGCAATTGTTGGTATTTTTCTTATCCTTGCTATACTATTTAACTCATACTCTCAACCCCTTCTTGTTCTAGCAAGCTTTCCATTTGCGCTAATTGGGGTTGTTTGGGCATTTCATTTCCATGGTTATTCCCTAAGTTTCTTCGCTCTAACAGGCGCTCTAGGTTTGATGGGAGTTATTGTTAACGACTCCTTAGTTATGGTTAGCCACTTAAATTATATTAAGCATAAAAGCGCCAAACTAGAAGACAAAATTGTTTGGATTGCAAAAGGCTCAAGGGATCGTTTAAGAGCGGTAGTTTTGACTACTCTAACAACAATGGCAGGAGTATTGCCACTTGCGTATGGGGTTGGCGGCAAAGACGAGTTTTTACAACCAATGGTTCTCGCACTCGGCTATGGACTAATGTTTGGAACACTTCTAACTTTAGTTCTTCTACCTTGCATGTATCTGATGAACTACGATTTTATTAATATGCTTGGTAGAGTTAAAACAAAGTTTTCTAGAAAGAAAGTAGTCGTCTAATTACTTGTTTTGAAGTGCTAAGCGAATAAGCTGCTCAGTAGAAAGGTTTTGGTCAGAAATTTTTGAAACCATTTTATTGGCTTCCTTCGTTTTAAAACCTAGAGATTGAAGCGCCTCAATGGCTTGAATACTATTCGGATTTCCACTCTGTTTAAATTCATGGGCGCTGCCACCAGGACTTCCAACTAGTTCAAGCTTACTCAGCCTATCTTGAAGTTCTACAATTAGTTTAAGGGCAGTTTTCTTTCCAATCCCTGGAGTTTTTGCTAAAAGCTCTGCGTCCTCATTTGAAATACATTCAATAAGAGCATTTACAGAAAGGTGTGACAAAATTGCAAGAGCAACTTTAGGGCCAACACCATTAACCCTTATTAACTCTCTAAAAATACTTTTTTCATCCTTAGTAATAAATCCAAATAACGTGTGCGCATCTTCTTTAATGCTTAAATGAGTGAATAATAATGTATCTTCTGAGGTTTTATCAAGCTGATAAAACGTGGACATAGGGCACAGTATTTCATAGCCAATACCACCAACTTCTAGAAGTACTTCGGGTGGATTCTTGCTAATAATTTTACCTTTTAGATGACCAATCATAACCAGGGGTGCTTTTTAAAGTGTTCTGTTTCAAATAAACGTATTTGATCTTCATATTGCAATGTTAAACCAATATCATCAAGCCCATTGATGAGTCTGCGTTTTCTTTCGGGGTCAACATTAAATTCAAAAGAATGAGTATCTGTCGTTACACTTTGGTCATGAAGATCGATGACTATGTTTCCGGTATATTCAAACAGACCATCCACAATTTCGCTACTTAAAACAACTGGAAGAATGCCATTTTTAAAGCAGTTGTTATAGAAAATATCAGCAAAGCTAGGTGCAATAATTGCTCTAAATCCAAAGTCTTCTAATGCCCATGGAGCATGCTCTCTAGAGGAGCCACAACCAAAATTTCTTCTGGTCAGTAGAATTTGAGCTTTTGAATATTTAGGATTATTTAATACAAAGTTAGGATTGATTGGTCGTTTTGAATTATCCATCCCAGGCTCACCATGATCTAAATAACGCCATTCATCAAATAAGTTAGGGCCAAATCCACTTTTTTTAATAGACTTTAAAAACTGTTTTGGAATGATTGCGTCAGTATCAATATTTGCCCGATCTAAAGGCGTAGCAATAGAGCTTAAAGAGGTGAATTTTTTCATGTCTCTACCCCTGAAAAATGTCCTGCAATAGCACTCGCTGCAGCAATTGCTGGGCTTACAAGATGAGTAAAAGATCCCTGCCCTTGTCTGCCTTCAAAGTTTCTATTTGATGTGCTCGCACACCTCTCTCCAACTTCTAATTTATCTGCATTCATTGCAAGGCACATTGAGCATCCTGGCTCTCTCCACTCAAAACCTGCATCTTTAAAAATTTTATCAAGTCCTTCATCTTCAGCTTGCTTTTTCACAAGTCCAGAGCCTGGAACTACAAGAGCAAGCTTTATGTTATGAGCAATTTTTTTACCCTTTGCAACAGAAGCTGCTATTCTTAAATCTTCAATTCTTGAGTTAGTGCAAGAGCCAATAAATACTTTATCTATTGCTACCGAACTCATTGAGGTATTAGGTTTTAAATGAATGTACTTTAAAGCATTGCGAATACTTTCAGCTTTAACTTCATCTTTCTCTAATTTTGGATCAGGTGTTGAGCCATTAATATCAACGACCATCTCTGGAGATGTCCCCCAAGTGACTTGAGGCTTAATAAGACTTGCATCAATTAAGATTGATTCATCAAAGTTCGAATCAGCATCACTATGAAGGGTCTTCCAATATTTTACGGCTGCGTCCCAATTCTCACCTACCGGTGAAAAAGGCCTACCTTTAACATAGTTAATAGTTTTATCATCAACTGCTACAATACCAACCTTTGCCCCCGCCTCTATCGACATATTACAAAGCGTCATTCGACCTTCTATGCTCATATCTCGAATTGTTGAGCCACAAAATTCAATTGCAAATCCAGTTCCACCTGCCGTACCAATTTTTCCAATCACATACAATGCGACATCTTTAGCACTTACATCATTTGCTAATTGGCCTTTAACTTCAATCTTCATGTTTTTAGCTTTGTTCTGCCATAAGCAGCCAGTTGCAAGTACATGCTCAACTTCAGAAGTTCCAATTCCAAAGGCCAGTGCTCCAAGAGCGCCATGAGTTGTTGTATGTGAATCGCCACAAACGATACTCATTCCAGGAAGTGTTGCTCCCTGTTCAGGCCCAATAACGTGAACAATCCCTTGTCGGATATCATTCATTTGAATTTCATTTATTTCAAATGTTTCACAGTTCTTGTCTAGCGTTTCAACCTGAAGCCTTGAGATTGGATCGGTTATGCTACTAACCCCACTTGATCTTTCTGTAGTTGGAACGTTATGATCAGGAACCGCAAGGTTAGATTTGTTGCGCCAAATCTTTCTACCAGCTAAAGTAAGTCCTTCAAATGCTTGTGGAGAAGTGACTTCATGAATAAGCTGACGATCTATATAAATAAGCGACGCTCCATCCTGGTCATGGACCATATGAGTGCTCATTAATTTATCGTAAAGAGTTTGAGACATTATTAGTTCGTAATACTTGATAAAATGACTATTTTACATTTCTAAGTTAGCCTCAATTATAGAAATATATAACAAGTGATTATATTTCTAGGTGACTCTGAGGTGTTAATTTTAAAGTTTAAAGGTTAAATTTATGTGCGGTATTTGTGGCCAATTACGATTTGATGGGGAGATTGTTTCTACAAAATCTCTAGATGATATGATGAGTAAACTTGCCAAAAGAGGGCCTGATTCAAAAGGAAAGTGGTTTGAAGGAAAGGTTGGGTTTGGCCATCAGCGCTTAAGTATTATTGACTTGTCGAATTTAGGGTCTCAACCAATGGTAGATGATCTTCTTAAATTAACATTAGTATTTAACGGAACGATATACAACTATAAGGCACTTCGAGCTCTATTAATAGGCAAAGGGTATGATTTTTTCTCAAACTCTGATACAGAAGTAATAATAAAGGCATATCATTTTTGGGGCGAAGATTGCGTGAAACATCTTGATGGAATGTTTGCTTTTGCTATTTGGGATCAATCTTCTCAGCAACTTTTTGTTGCAAGAGATAGGATGGGCATTAAACCTCTATACTTTAATATCACTCCTAAAGCATTTACTTTTGCATCAAATTCACAGGCTTTACTTACTCAAGAACTTGATAAAAGTATTAATCCTGTTGCTTTACATCAACAGTTATCTCTTCATGGCGTTGTGCCAGCTCCAAATACAATTATTAATGGAATTCAGAAATTAAAGCCAGGTACTTTTTTTACGTTAAGTCCTAATGGTAAATTACGCGAAAAAACATATTGGCATCCAAGCGCAAAAAGGCTTGAGGAAAATATTTCAGATCAGGACTATATTGAAAGAACGCATGAGCTATTAACTGCAGCAGTTATGAAGAGGATGTCTGCATCTGACGTGCCAATAGGAGTTTTACTTTCGGGAGGATTAGACTCATCGCTTATTGTTGCTCTTTTAAAGGAAGCAGGCCATGAAGATATTCGCACTTTTTCAATAGGATTTGAAGACATCGATGATGAAGTTGGAAGTGAGTTTGAGTATTCAGATCAAATTGTCTCAAAATTTGAAACTCAGCATAAAAAATATCAAGTGAGTAATAAAGAAGTACTTCCACGATTATCAGAAGCAGTTATGAATATGTCTGAGCCAATGGTTGGCCAAGATGCCGTAGCTTTTTATTTGCTCTCTGAGCAAGTTTCAGAGCATACTAAAGTTGTCTTATCTGGACAAGGGGCTGATGAAGCGTTCGCTGGGTATTTTTGGTATCCAAGAATGGCGAATGAACAAGGTAATGAAGTAGAACGTTTCTCAAAGCATTATGTTGATAGGCCGCATGATGAGTTTTTACAAACAGTATCATCGATATATCAAGGTGAGAATCATACTCATAATTGGTTAAACAAGGAGTTTTTAAAGCCAGGCGCTGATTCTTTTATTGATAAAGTATTTCGCACTGATATGACAAGATTAATTGTTGATGACCCAGTTAAACGAGTCGACAATATGACTATGGCATGGGGCCTTGAGGCTAGAGTGCCATTTATGGATACTGACCTAGTTGAATGGGCGCTAAGCATACCACCTTCATTAAAAATGAGGGATGAGGGAAAGTACCCTCTTAAAGAGATTTCAAGAGGACTCCTGCCAAATTCTGTAATAGATCGGAAAAAAGGTTATTTTCCAATGCCAGCTCTAAAGTATATTCAGGGTGATTTTTTGGAATTTATGTCTGATATACTTTTGTCCAGTGCTTGTCGTAATAGAGGTATTTTTAATCAACAATATATTGATAAAGTGATTAATTCTCCTAAAGACTATATGACAGCTTTGAATGGATCAAGACTGTGGCACTTAGCTTTGCTTGAGTATTGGCTTCAACTTAATGTAGATAACTAGTCCATGGAAAAAATTGTAATTTATACAGATGGTGGTTGCCGAGGAAATCCTGGAATTGGTGGATGGGGCGCATGGTTGAGATACAAAGATCATGACAAGAAATTAAAAGGCTCAGAGTTAAATACTACAAACAATAAGATGGAGCTAACAGCATCAATTAAAGCACTACAAGCGCTTAAATCAAGTGATATTACTGTTGATTTATATACAGATTCCAAGTACGTTATACAGGGCATAAATGATTGGATTGAAGGCTGGAAGGCAAAAGGATGGAAGACTGCTAATAAGAAGCCGGTTAAAAATGTAGAGCTCTGGAAGCAATTAGACGTCCTAAATAAGGAATTTTCTGTAAATTGGCACTGGGTTAAAGGCCATAGTGACGATCCAGGTAATGACATGGCGGATCTGTTGGCAAATCAAGCCATGGATGAAATTAGTTAGTTTCTAGTAATTCAGGGTGCTCGAGATAATCTAATTCATTTCGACTAAAATTTGATAAAAGCCTTGCTTCAATATTAAATGGCCCACGCAAGTTAGACCCAATGTGTTTTTTTATTAACAAATCAAAAGTCTTAATTGGGTCAAGATCTCTTTTATGGCAAAGGTATTGATACCAATAGTTCCCAATTTTTACGTGCCCAATTTCATCTTTAAAAATAATATCTAAAATTTCAACCATCTTATGAAGGTTTGCATCTTTAAATTTTTTTCTAATCCTTGGGGTAACGTCTAAACCTCTCGCTTCTAAAACTCTAGGAACCAAAGCCATCCTCGATAAAACATCATAATCTGTGTCAACTGTCATTTGCCACAAACCATTGTGAGCATCAAAATCACCATAACTATATCCAATAGACCCAAGGTAATTTTTGAGAAGTGAGAAGTGCGTTGTCTCCTCGCTGGCCACTTGAATCCAGTCTACATAATACTTATGGGGCATTTCTTGAAATCTGTAGATTGCATCTAAGGCTAAATTTATTGAATTAAATTCAATATGACAAATCGCATGGATATTTTTTATCATGCCTAAATCTGAGCGATCTCTTTTTGGGGTTCCTTTGAAGTCAACTAAGCTTGGTTTCAAAGGCCTCCCTGGGGAAGGAATTTTAATGACCTTGACTTTTAATTCATTGATATCAAGTGGAATATGGTATTTTTTTAAATCATTAATTAGTAAAATTTTTCTCTCTACATCGTTGCAAATTAGGGCTTCATAAGCAAGTTTAAAGAGTGACATAAGATCCTGAGGGTATATCCTTTAAGTCCCACTTATCAATTCTTGTTCTAATTAGCCTGAGCGTTGGAAATCCTACGCTTGCAGTCATTCTGCGTACTTGACGATTTCTTCCTTCGCTAATTGAAATTTCAATCCAAGAAGTTGGAATATTTTTCCTTACTCTTATTGGAGGTGTTCTTGCCCAAAGCCAGTTAGGTTCTTCAATTATTTTGACGGCTGCAGGCTTAGTGTTTCCATCCTTAAGTTTAATACCTTTCTCTAGGGCAGAAGCTGCAGTAGAACTTAGCTCTCCTTCTACTTGCACGACATAGGTTTTGGTTTTATTATATTTTGGGTTGGATATTAAGTTTTGTAACTTGCCATCATCTGTAAGAATCACCAGTCCCTCTGAGTCTTTATCAAGCCTACCAGCTGGATAGACATTCGGTATGTCGACGAAGTCTGATAATGTATTATTATCACCACTGAACTGGCAGATAACTCCAAACGGTTTATTTAAAGCAATAAGTTTAGCCATAAATATATTTTGCTCTTGCAACAAATGAATCTAATTGAGAATTGGCTATATTTTTAAAAACAGGCGACAAAGCCATATCAATTAGCATTGATTTAAATTTAAATTGAAGATCTAAATGAATTTTTGCGGCATTTTCACCAAGTGGCTCAAAGCGCCATTCACCTGAAAGCTCATCAAATGGACCATCAACTAGCTCCATCGCAATTGATTGATAGGGTGTCAAAGTGTTTAGTGTCGAAAACGTTTGTTTAATGCCGCCTTTATTAATCTCGACTGACGCAGTGATTTGGTCGTCAGATTGATTTAAAATAGAGGAGGAATCACACCAGTTTAAAAATTGAGAGTAGTCATCAATATTGTTAACTAACTCAAACATTTGTTGGGGTGTATATGGAACAATTGCGCTTTTTGAAATACGATGCATGGCAAAAAATAAAAAAGATAATTCAAATACTATTGCTTTAAATAAAAAAGCAAGGCATGACTATTTTATCGAACAAAGCCTTGAAGCAGGTTTAAGTTTGCTTGGCTGGGAAGTTAAAAGCCTTAGAGATAGCAAAGTTCAAATTACTGAAAGCTATGTGATTTACAAAAATAATGAGCTGTTCCTTTTTGGTGCTCATATATCTCCACTAAATTCAGCTTCCAGTCATGTTGAATGTGATCCAACAAGAACTCGAAAATTACTATTAAACAGACTTGAAATTAATAGACTTCGAGAAAAAATTACTCAAAAAGGAGCTACAGTTGTTCCATTAAAACTCTATTGGGCAAGAGGTAGGGTCAAGTTAGAAATTGGTGTAGCTAAAGGAAAAAAAGGCCATGATAAGCGTCAGGATATTAAAGAAAGAGACTGGAAAATGGATAAAGCAAGAGCGCTTAAAGAAGGGAATCGCTAGAATAAAATATTTTTTTTACATTATTTTTCAAATAACTTTATTTTGATAGTACAATAACTTCTAGATACAGCGTTGGAGGCAGATGGTTTCTTTTGATTCTTTCCTCCTGAAATAGGTTTAAAGTTACCTCTTTCGCTTTGTCTTTTTTTATAACAAACTTTTATTGGAGAGAATTAAAATGAATAAATCAGAATTAATTGATGCAATTGCTTCAGGTGCTAATTTATCTAAAGCTGATGCTGCAAGAGCCCTAAACGCAACAACTGGTGCTATTACTTCAGCAATGGCAAGTGGTGATGGAGTTCAGCTTACTGGCTTTGGTAGCTTTGTAGTTAGAGCCCGTGCTGCTCGCAGTGGTCGTAATCCTCAAACAGGCGCTACGATTCAAATTAAAGCTTCAAATGTAGCTGCATTCAAAGCTGGTAAGGCATTGAAAGACGCATGTAACTAGTAATTAAATTAGTTATCTAAAAAAGGCGCCCTTGGGCGCCTTTTTTTATTTAAAAAAACATTATGCAAAAATTGTATTTTAAAGTTGGATATACACTTACTGGACTGATTTTATTTATCGCTCTAGTTTATATGGGTATTGGATACTTTATATATTCAACACTTGCCAAAGCTGATCCTGGGTGTTCTGTGGATTGTGAAAATACGCCTGGTAGCTATCAAGATAATTCAAAAGAAAGTGATTTTCCTTTTGAAAAATATATCGTTGATTATTGGGAGTCTCATCAATATTCTGCTGGTGATGAAGATATCCAAATCGACGCATGGTGGATTCCTATAGATAGGAATGGGCCAGGTGAAGCTCCTGTTGTTATCCTAGTGCATGGCTTAAGGTCAAGTAAGTATGACTCTGATATATTATTAGTTGCAGCTATATTAAATCAAGCTGGCTTCAATACACTTTTGTTTGATCAGCGAGATCATGGCATGTCTACTATTGAGGATGGAAAAATTAGCATTGGAACTAAAGAATACCGTGATGTTATTGCAAGTGTAGATTGGCTAGTAAATACTCAATCTATTAACCCTAAAAGTATTGGAATCTATGGATTATCGATGGGTGCAGGAACTGCTGCAATTGCTTTTGGATTAGATAATAGGATTCAAGCTGCTATTTTAGATTCTGGATTCTCTGATCTTTACACTATAGTTGAAGAGGAGCTTCAAAGAGAAGGGTATCCACCATGGCTTGCTAAGGGGGCAATTTGGTCAGCATTTATATTTGGTAATGAAACATTACTTGAGCCTTCGCCAAAGCTTGCTTTTAAAAATCATGACGACCGTCCAATATTTGCAATACATGGAACTTCTGATACAAGAGTTTTGCCTCATAATACGTCTGATATGGAAAGTCTGGCTACAAAATATGGGGCAAACTTAACAATCTGGTTGGCTGAAAATGCTATACATTCTGGAGTTAAATTTATGTACTTGGGAGACTTTTCTAATAGAGTAGTAGAATTTTTTGGAAGTAGTCTTGAGGGCATACTCAAAGATAATAAAGAGTAATTTTTAATATTATAAATCCAATAATTTAGACTCGTAATATGTATTTTTGAATCCAATTGGTTGATATACTATTTTAAAGACTTTTAATTAGTACCCTGAAATGACTAAATATACTCCCTTCTGGTGGGACGGCCAGCCACAATTCAAAAATACTGAAGCACTTCCATTGAATGCAGATATTGTCATTATTGGCGCTGGTTATACAGGATTAAGTGCAGCTTTAACATTGTCAAAATTTGGCAAAAATGTTATTGTTCTAGATTCAGAGATGATTGGATTTGGAGCAAGTACTAGGAATGGTGGAATGCTAGGTTCTGGTCATAAGGTTTCAACAGACCAGGCAAAGAAAAAATATGGCGAAGTTATTGCAGCAGAAATTCATAAAGAAGCTAATGCTTCACTAGCATTTACATCTAACTTGATTGAAGAAAATAATATTGATTGTGAGTTTAATGTTTGTGGAAGATTAAGAACTTCATGGCTTCCTATAGATCAAGTTAGTATGGCAGATAACTTACAAAAATTAAAAGCTATTGATGACTTTAATTCTAAAATGATTGGTCCTGATATGATGTCTAAGTCAATAAAAACAGAGTTATATTTTGGAGGTCAGTTTTATCAAGATCATGGCTCAGTTCAGCCGCGTAAATTTCATTATGGCTTATTAAAGCTTGCATTAGAAGCAGGGGCAATGGTCTTTGGCAATAGGCATGTAGTTAAAGTTAATAAATTAAAAAAAAATGGATTTGATGTTTTAACTTCAAATTCAAAAATTCACTGTAAGCAAGTTCTTATGGCCACTAATGGATATACAAGGCCAAGTCTTTCTAAGTATTTAGCAAGGCGCGTATTACCGGTACCAAGTTTTGTAATAACAACAGTGGATATTGGTAAAGATAAAGTTCAGACTCTTTTGCCTGGCGGTCATTGCATGGTTGAAACCCGTAAGCGCTATTGTTACTATAGGCCAACTCCTTGCGGAACAAGAATAATGCTAGGAACGCGTGCAGCTATGCATTCGATTTCTGCTGAAGAGGCATTACCAACTCTGCGTAAAATGCTTATAGAAATTTTTCCTTCTTTAGAAGGTGTTGAAATTAGTCATTGTTGGACTGGATTTACAGGCTTTACTTTCAGTCAATTACCAAATCTTAGTGTTAATAAAGGGGTTTATTCTGCGCTAGGTTACTGTGGAAATGGAGTTGCAATGGCGCCATACTTGGGTCATATGGCTGCATTGAAAATGTTAAATCCTGATCAAAAAGTAACTGTTTTTGAAGAAACACCTCTGCAAACTAGACCTTACTATTATGGAAAGCCGTGGTTTCTTCCAATTGCGAGCGCTTATTTTAGGGCTTTTGATTTATTAGATTACTATCGTCGAACAAAATTAATTAAGAAGATTTAACCTAATAAAGAAGTTTTTTAATTGATAAGCATATCTTCTTTTTTTATCTCTGAGCATAAGAAATATACAACTGCATGGTAAAATACCGGCTTTTTAATTAACTGGGAATTGTTCATGGAACAAACTTTATCAATAATTAAGCCAGATGCTGTGGCTAAAAACGTAATTGGTCAAATTTACTCTCGTTTTGAAGATGCTGGTTTTAAAATTGTTGCATCAAAAATGATTCACTTAGATGAAGCAATGGCAGGTGGATTTTATGCTGTTCATCAAGAGAGACCTTTTTATAAAGATCTTGTAAGCTTTATGACATCTGGGCCAGTTATGGTTCAAGTTCTTGAAGGCGAAAATGCAGTTGCAAAGCATCGTGAAATTATGGGTGCGACTAATCCAAAAGAAGCAGATACTGGGACTATTAGAGCAGATTTTGCAGAGTCTCTAGACGAAAATGCTGTCCACGGTTCAGACTCTCAAGAAAACGCTGCAATAGAAATTGCATATTTTTTTGGTGATGATGGTGTTTGTCCAAGAACTAGATAAATAACTTAAAAAGAGACTTAGTAATGTTAGAAAAACAAAACTTGTTAGGACTTACTCAAGTTAAGCTTAAGAAGTTTTTTTCTGATTTAAACGAAAAACCATTTCGTACAAAACAAATTATGCAGTGGATCTACCACCAAGGTGCTTTAGACTTTGGTGATATGCATAACTTCTCAAAAGACTTAAGACAAAAACTTCAGGCAATTGCTTCTATTGAATTGCCTGAAGTAACCTCCATCAATAACTCAAAAGATGGGGTTATTAAGTGGGTAATCAAGTTGGGTGAAGAAAATCATATTGAAACAGTTTATATACCTCAAAAAGATAGAGGAACGCTTTGTATATCTTCTCAAGTTGGCTGTTCATTGGCTTGTACTTTTTGCTCGACAGGCTATCAAGGATTTAATCGTAACCTTCAAAACCATGAAATTATTGCACAGGTATTAATTGCTCAAAACCATTTAAAGGACAAAAATAAGAGAATTTCTAATGTAGTTTTTATGGGAATGGGCGAGCCATTACTTAATGAATCCCCTGTTTATGATGCATGTGACATCCTTTTGGATGACTGGGCATTTGGACTTTCTAGGAGACGGGTTACTGTTTCTTCATCAGGGATTGTTCCGGCACTAAAGAGAATGTCAGACACAGTTCCAGTAAGTTTGGCCATCTCCTTGCACGCTCCTAATGATGAATTAAGAGATATACTTGTCCCAATTAATAAAAAATATCCTATTAAAGAGCTAATGAAGGCTTGTCATTACTACTTGAATGCAGGAACTCAAGAGCGACATGTAATGTTCGAGTACGTTATGCTTAAGGGTGTTAATGATTCTATTGAGCAAGCTCAGGAGCTCTCAAAACTAATAAATTTTTGGTTTCAGGGTGAGTCAGCTAAGGTCAACCTAATACCTTTCAACCCTTTCCCTGAAACGAAATATACAACTTCAAATGACATTGCTATTGATAAATTTCAAGATATCTTGTATCGCTCAGGAATTCGAACTACTACGAGAAGAACGCGAGGTGATGATGTTGATGCAGCATGTGGCCAACTAGCTGGAAAAGTTGTAGATAAGAGTAGAAGAAGTGCTGGACGGGATTAATTATTATCCTAAAAAGAAAAAACCTTTAAAGAGGAGGCTGCTTTGGCTTTCTTTGTTTTTTTTAATTTTTGGTGCTATATGGTATTATTTTCAGGGAGAAGATAGAACTGAAAGTAAATCAAATTCAATCATAATTAGTCAGCCAAGTCTTGATGATGTGAGTGAGAATATAGTTGTTGAAAATAGTAATAATTTAAGTTCTCCAAAAGAAATTAAGGAAGTAACTGAAAATCTTGATGAAGTAATAAGCACTTATGAAGCAAGCACACAAAATTAAAAGAAGGGTTTCTAAGAAAATTTTTGTCGGCAATGTTGCCATTGGCGGAGATGCTCCAATTACTGTTCAGAGTATGACTAATACTGATACATGTGATGTCGACTCAACAGTTTCACAAATCTTATCTCTTGAAAAAGCTGGAGCTGATCTTGTTAGAGTTTCAATTCCGACTATGGACGCAGCTGAAGCGTTTAAAAAAATAAAGACACGTGTTAATATCCCTCTAATTACTGATATTCATTTTGATTATAAAATTGCTTTAAAAGTTGCAGGATATGGTGCGGACTGTTTACGAATTAATCCTGGGAATATTGGTAAAGAGGATCGAATAAAGGAGGTTGTTGCAGCTGCAAAAGATAATGGGATTCCAATTCGTATTGGTGTTAATGCTGGATCCCTTGAAAAAGATTTACAAAAAAAATACACTGAGCCGACTCCAGAGGCGATGGTTGAATCTGCATTTAGACATATTGATATTTTAGATAGACTAAACTTTGATAACTTTAAGGTTTCACTTAAAGCTTCTGAGGTTTTTATGACTATATTTGCTTATCGTCAATTAGCTTCTCAAATTGATAATCCGCTGCACCTAGGTATTACAGAAGCTGGATCTTTTCGCTCTGGAACTGTTAAATCTTCAATTGGAATGGGCTTGCTTTTAAGCGAAGGTATTGGTGATACTATTAGAGTCTCTCTTGCATCAGATCCTGTGGATGAGATAAAAGTTGGTTTTGATATTTTAAAGTCACTTCATTTAAGAAAGAAGGGCGTTAATTTGATTGCATGCCCATCATGCTCAAGACAAAAATTTGACGTAATCTCGGTTGTTAATGAACTTGAAGCTCGATTAGAAGATATCACTGAGCCAATTGATGTTGCTGTAATTGGTTGCGTTGTTAATGGACCAGGTGAGGCGAAGGAGGTCAGTGTTGGCCTTACTGGTGGCTCTCCAAATCTACTGTATATAGACGGAAAAACTCACAGCAAGGTTGAGAATGAATCACTAGTTGACACTTTAGAAGCCAGCATTAGAAGGCGCATTCCTATTTCAAACGTTTAACTCTTTTCAGTGCTTTGTACCTGTATATTGAAATAATTGAAAAATACCCTAATGTTGATGCCACAATTGAGGTAATCATGCCTCCAACCCATAGAGCTAGTGTCGCCGACCAAAAGTTATCCATCAAATAGCCAAATGAAAATTCAAACTCAGGATCGATTTCAACTCCAATAATGGAGGCACCTAATTTATAAGTAAAGTAGAAAATTGGCACAATAGTAAGTGGGTTATTTACCCAAACAACAAGTAATGAAAGCAAAATATTCGCAGAAAAAGCAACCGCAAGGATTCCAGCTAGTAGCATATGAACTGGTATTGGAAGAAATGCGCAAAAAAGACCAACAGCAAATCCTTTAGCGATAGATCTCTTATTCCATTTCCATAGCTCCGGATCAGTTAGGTATTTATTAAGCCATCCTAAATTAACATTTTCACGTTTTGGACTATATTTTTTTAGCGTTGCCTTCATTAATTTTTTGCCACATTAATGATGTTTTCTTCATGCAATCCATAAAGCAAATAAAGCTCGTCTTGAGATCCATGTTCGGTTACTAAGTCAGGCACGCCAAGGATATGGAGCGGCGTTTTAATGTTTTTCGATTGAAGTAATTCATTAATGGCACTTCCAGCGCCACCGCTTGCAGTATTGTCTTCAATTGAGATTAGTTTTTTATAACTGTTGGCAGTATCGATAATTAAATTTTCATCTAGAGGTTTAACAAAACGCATGTCAATAACTGTTGCATTAATCTTTTCAGATGCGCTAAGAGCTGGTTCAAGCATATTACCAAATGCAAAAATAGCAATATCTTTACCAGTCCTGACGATTTTTCCTTTTCCAATTTCTAGTGATTGATCTGTTACAAACTCTTCAATAGCTGACTTACCTCTTGGAAACCTTACACATACTGGCCCATCAAACTCAAGAGAAAAATTAAGGGCCTTGTACATTTCAATTGAGGAGCTTGGCGCCATAATAACAATATTTGGAATACACCTCAAAAAGCTTAAGTCAAAAATACCGGCATGCGTTGCGCCATCGGCCCCAACAAGTCCAGCACGATCAATAGCAAAAATAACATTTAAATTTTGTAACGCGATATCATGAATAAATTGGTCATAACCACGCTGTAAGAATGTTGAATAGATTGCCACAACTGGCTTTAATCCTTTAGTTGCCATTCCTCCAGCTAGCGTGACAGCATGTTGCTCTGCAATTGCGACATCAATAAAGCGTTCAGGAAAGTTTTTTTCAAAATTCACCATACCAGATCCTTCAGACATTGCCGGAGTTATTCCAATTACTCTTTCATCATTCTTGGCTCTATTACATAGCCACTCGCCAAAAACTTTACTGTAGCTTGGAAAGTTGTTTGATGAACTTGATGGTGGAGAAATTCCATGAAACTTTAATGGATTTTGCTCTGCAGCCTCTAGTCCATGACCTTTTTTAGTAATGATATGGAGAATTCGAGGGTTTTCGATATTTTTTAAATTTTGTAAAGCTTTAATTAATACGGGAATATCATGGCCATCAATTGGTCCAAAATACTCTATCCCAAGCTCTTCAAATAACGTTCCTGGAAGAAACATTCCTTTTAGATGCTCCTCAGAGCGTTTAGCAAATTTTTGGACACGTGGTAATCTTTCTAAGAACTCAAGAGACTTTGACTTCATAGTTGAGTATATTTTTCCAGAAATAAGTCTAGTTAGATATTTACTCAAAGCCCCAACGTTCTGAGAAATCGACATGTCATTGTCATTAAGAATGATTAGCAGATTGGCATCAGTATCACCTGCATGATTCATGGCCTCAAATGACATGCCCCCACTTAATGCTCCATCTCCAATAACTGCTATTGAAGTGTCAGATTTTTGTTGTAATTTGTTAGCAATTGCAATACCAAGGGCTGCACTTATTGAGGTCGATGAATGACCAGCGCCAAAAGCATCATGTTCACTTTCACTTCTTTTTGTAAAGCCAGATAAGCCATCTTTTTGACGCAGAGTTGACATTAAATCTCTTCTACCAGTTAGGATCTTGTGAGTATATGCTTGATGACCAACGTCCCAAACAAAGGTATCGTTTGGAGTGTCAAACACATAATGCATTGCAAGGGTTAATTCAATAGTTCCAAGATTTGAGCTTAGATGCCCGCCAGTTTGTTCAATACTCTCTATTAAGAATAATTTAATCTCCAAAGCAAGATTATTTAATTCTTCAATGTTTAGTTTTTTTATGTCACTTGGCTTATGAATATTATTTAGCATTATTGAGTTAAACTGATTTATCGATGCTCATCGAGCAAAAGAAAAATATTATACACTTGTCAGTATTAAGAATAGTGGAGCCCTAATGTAGTTTTAATCTTTATTTAAAAGGTTAAATAGTAAAAAAATAATACAACTGGCTAGTAAAATTAACACACTACTTTTTCATTTGTGAAATATGCTCACTATTTGCGCTTTATATAAGTTTACTCGTCTAGATGATTTTGAAGAAATTCAAGGCCCTCTTAAAATATTTTTAGAATCACTCAATATTAGAGGTACTTTATTATTAGCTAAAGAGGGAGTCAATGGAACGATTGCTGGTGATAATGACAGCATTATGAAATTCCTTGATTACCTTCAAAAAGATGAGAGACTAGTTGGCCTTGAGTATAAATTTTCTTATAGCGAGAAACCTCCATTTAAAAGACTTAAGGTTAAGTTAAAAAAAGAAATAGTGACGCTAGGGGTGTCAGATATTGATCCTATATTTTCTTCTGGTACTTATGTTAAGCCAGCTGATTGGAATGAGCTTGTTAATGACCCTGACGTTGTTTTAATTGATACTCGAAATAATTATGAATTTGAAATAGGAAGTTTCAAGGGCTCTATTAATCCGAATACTGAGACTTTTCGAGAGTTCCCAGCCTATACTAAAAATAATTTAGAAAAATATCGAGACAAAAAAATTGCCATGTTTTGTACTGGTGGTATACGCTGTGAGAAATCTACCGCGTATTTAAAGTCTAAAGGCTTTGAAAATGTTTTTCATCTTCAGGGTGGAATTTTAAAATATCTTGAAGAAGTTAAAGAAGGTGAAAGTTTATGGGAAGGTGAGTGCTTTGTTTTTGATGATAGAGTTGCTGTTAAACATAATCTTGAGCTTGGAAAATATGATCAGTGCCATGCCTGTAGATTTCCGATTACTGATGAAGATAAAGAGCATCCTCATTATGAAAAAGGAGCCTCCTGTCCAAGGTGTTATGGAACAAAAAACTCGTCACAAGTTAGTCGTTATCGTGAAAGAGAAAAACAGGTGCAGCTTGCAAAAAGTCGTGGAGAGTCACACATAGGTGATGATGCTAACAAAGTAATTGCAACAAACAAAAAATACAATTAAATTAATGCTGTTACTAGCATTACATCGATTTTTTATAGTTCTATATAATTACCACTTCTAATTAGGATTGATAAATGTTTGAGCGTAAAGACATTGCTGAATTAAAAAAAGATATAGTTCTTGATGTAGAACTATTTGATTCAAATCTAAAACTGCATACTCGATGGGGTACTTTTAGCCCTCGAGCCCTTGATGATGGAACTAAGCTTTTGATGAAGTACTTTAGTGCTAATATTGATGATGTTTGTTTAGATTTAGGGTGTGGTTATGGCCCTATTGGCCTAGCCCTGGCAAAACACTGTACTAGGGGTGAAGTTCATATGGTTGATAAAGACTTTGTTGCAGTGGATCTTGCAAACTACAATGCAAAACTTAATAACATTGTTAATGCAAAAGCATACCTCTCAGATGCTTTTTTGCAAGTCCCTAGTGATATCAAATTTAATCAAATCGTTTCAAATATCCCTGCTAAAGTTGGACGTGAGCAACTCTCAATAATTCTTTATGATGCTCTGGACGCTCTAAAACCTGGTGGCGTAATTACTGTCGTTACAATCAATGGGCTTAAGGATTTTATAAAAAATAACTTTAAATCGGTTTTTGGTAATTATAAAAAAATTAAGCAAGGACAAAAGTATGTAATCTCACAGGCAATTAAGCAATAATTGTTTTTACAAATCTTTGTAGCCTTGTAAATACTATACTAAAATAGTAAAAAACATTGGGAGTATTAAATTGGACGTATTAGAAAAAATTCAAAAACAAGTTGATAGTGCAGCGATAGTTATTTACATGAAAGGAACGCCTCAGTTTCCTCAGTGTGGTTTCTCAGCTCGCGCATCTCAAACGTTAGCCTCAACGGGCGTTGAGTTTGCATTTGTTAACATCTTTGAAGACCAAGAAGTTTTTCAAAGCCTGCCTGACTTTGCTGACTGGCCAACATTTCCTCAAATCTATTTCAATTCTGAATTAGTTGGTGGTGGTGATATTATTCTTGAAATGGCCGAGCAAGATACATTGAAAGAGGCTATGGAAGAGGCTGTAGAAAAGTATAACGGCTAAAAAAATAATTAGCTATAAGGCCCTTAACCTGTAACCATTTTCTTTAAGCCAATGCTTAGCTTCTTTATAGTTAGGCATAATTTCTTCAACTGCGCTCCAAAAATTTGCTGAATGGTTTTTATGAATGGTGTGGACTAATTCATGAATAATGACATAGTCAATTACTTTTAATGGCGCCATAATGAGAAGAAAATTTAGGTTGATATTGTTTCTGGAAGAGCAAGATCCCCAGAGCGTTCTCTGCTCTTTAATCCTCACTTGATTGACCTGTAAATTATGTTTTTCGGCAAAATAAAATAGTCGTGGAACTGCAACTTCTTTAAACTTATTTTTGTACCAAGTTTTTAAAGATTTATTAGTTTTTTCCTTATTTTTCAGATCAGCTAAAAATTCCTTACCATTAAAGGAAATCTTTTTAGCATTATTATTAGTTTTTAATGGAAAAAGTGTTCCAAGATATAGAAGCATATTTTTATCTTTTCCTGCTTCTTCAACACGGGCCTTTATTGCTGACTGATTTCTTGTAATCCAATTCTCTTTTTCATTAATAAAATTTTGAATTTTTTGATCAGATATTCGATTTGGTGCACGCACTATTAATTCAGCACTTTCATTAATAGAAATGCTTAAAGTTTTTCTATTGCTTCTAATAACTTTGTCAGGCAGCATAGAGGTAATTATTATTCATATCTATCAATCAACCCACTTTCTGGCATTTTCAAACATCCTCATCCATGGCGACCTTTCTTGCCAATCATCAGGGTGCCATGAGTTTTGAATTGATCTAAAAACTCTTTCAGGGTGGGGCATCATAATTGTAATTCTTCCTGAGTCATCACACATACTTGCAATACCGTCTTCTGATCCATTTGGGTTATGTGGATAAGTTTGGGTTTTATTGCCTGAGTAATCGACGTATTGCATAGCAATATTACTTTTACTTTGCTGAGAGGTAAATTTTGCCCTTCCTTCTCCATGGGCAATTGCTATTGGCATAATAGAGCCCTGCATTCCATTAAAAAGTATGGAGTTAGTTTTTTCAATTTTAACACTTGTAAAGCGAGCTTCAAATTGCTCTGAAGTGTTTTTTTCAAATGAAGGCCAATTCTGTGAGCCAGGAATAATTTCTTTTAAATTGGAAACCATTTGGCAGCCATTACAAACACCAAGAGTAAAGCTATCAGTTCTGGAAAAATATTCTGAAAATTCATCTTTTGCCTTACTATTTAGAAGGATAGAGTTTGCCCAGCCTCTACCTGCACCTAGAACATCGCCGTATGAAAAACCGCCACATGCTGCTAGACCTTGGAAATGTTTCAATGATTTATTTCCAGAAAGAATTTCACTCATGTGGACATCATAAGCATCAAAGCCAGCTTGTGAAAAAGCAGCAGCCATCTCAACATGGCCATTGATACCTTGCTCCCTTAAAATAGCAATTTTTGGCTTTATTCCAGTGCTTAAATAAGGCGCACTTATAGATTCATTAATATCATAAGTCGTTTTAACTTTTAAACCATCAGAAGTTTCTAGTATCTCCTTATTTTCTGACTCTGAGCATATTGGATTATCTCGAAGCTTAGAAATTTCAAAAGAGGTTGATGACCACTCTTTATGAAGATTCTTTCTCTGTTCGCGAAATACTAACCTCTTTTCTTGGTAGATTAAAATTTCATCAGTATTATTTACTTTAGCAATCGGCCTCGTGAATTTTTTAAGGCCAATGTCTTCAAGCTCTTTGAGAACTATAGATTTATTTATAACTGGGATTTGAATAATACAGCCCAACTCTTCATTAAAGAGTTCATTTATAGTATTAGTACCAATGATCTCCATACCACAATGAGATGCAAATGCCATTTCAATTAAAGTTGAAATAACGCCTCCATCGGAGCGATCATGATAAGCGCTAATTAACTTTTCTTTATTGAGCTTATTTATTAATGAAAAGAACTTAGCAAATAAAATTGGATCATCAAGATCTGGAGAAGTTTTTCCAACTTGGTTGTAAACTTGTGCTAAACAAGACCCTCCCATTCTATTTCTTCCTAGTCCTAGGTCAATTAAAAAAAGCTCTGAATCAATTTTGGTATCAAGTAAGGGTGTGATTTGTAGTCTTGCATCAGGTATTTTTGAGAATGCACTAATTATTAAGGATAGGGGCGCTGTAACTGATTTTTCATCTCCATTTTCATTCCATGTGCTTTTCATAGACATTGAATCTTTGCCAACGGGTATTGTTAGTCCTAATTTTGGACAAAGCTCGATACCAATTGCTTTAACAGCCTCATAAAGCTTTGCATCTTCCCCTGGAAATCCACTTGCGCACATCCAGTTAGCTGAGAGATTGATGTGAGTTATGTCTTCAATATAGGCGCTGAGTAGGTTAGTCAATGCTTCTCCAATACTCATTCTTGCCGCTGCCGCTGCATTAATAAGGGACAGAGGCGTTTTTTCACCAATTGACATGGCTTCACCTTGGTATCCAGAATAGTCTGCTAATGAAATAGCACAATCTGCTACAGGCACTTGCCATGGTCCAATCATTTGATCTCTGGCAATGAGTCCAGTAACTGAGCGATCAGCAATAGTTATTAGGAAATTTTTGCTTGCAACTGTAGGAAGTTTTAAAAGGCGACTAATAGCTTCATTAAGCTTTATTGTGCTGTTATTAAATTCCTTCTCATTATTTGGAAGTGATGAGACATCTTTGAGAGTTTTTGGAGTTGATCCAAAGAGTAAAGACATTTCAAGGTCAATTGGTTTATTCTTAAAATGAGAGTCTTCAAGAGTTAAATGCTGATTATCGGTTGCATTTCCTAAGACAGCAAAAGGTGCTCTTTCTTTGATACATATTTGACGAAATAAATCAACGCTCTCTTCTTTAATCGCAAGAACATATCTTTCTTGAGACTCATTGCACCATATCTCAAGTGGAGACATTTTTGTTTCGTCATTTGGTATTGATCTTAGTTGAAGATTAGCACCTTTTTGAGAGTCATTGACTAGTTCAGGGATTCCATTTGAAAGCCCACCTGCACCAATGTCATGGATTGAAACAATTGGATTTTTATTACCTAAATGAATGCAAGAATTAATAACTTCTTGGGCACGTCTTTGCATCTCTGGGTTTGCTCTTTGAACTGAAGCAAAGTCAAGCTCTTGACTCTGATCTCCACTACCCACACTTGATGCAGCGCCACCACCTAAGCCAATTAACATAGCAGGACCACCAAGAACTATGAGAACATCTCCATCAGAAATTGAGCCTTTTTCGACATGGTCTTCTCTTATATTTCCAAGGCCACCAGCGAGCATAATTGGTTTGTGATAGCCTCTAATTTCATTATTTTCAGTTTTTTGCTCATATGTCCTAAAATATCCACAAGTATTTGGCCTGCCAAATTCATTATTAAATGAAGCAGCACCAAGAGGCCCATCAATCATAATTTCAAGAGCAGATGCAATTTGACTTGGCTTACCATAATCTTTTTCCCAGGGGTTGATTGAATTTGGTATTTTTAAGTTTGAAACTGAAAATCCACTAAGACCTACTTTTGGTTTTGATCCTCTTCCCGTTGCGCCTTCATCCCTAATTTCTCCTCCCGATCCGGTTGCAGCTCCAGGCTGAGGAGCAATTGCCGTAGGGTGATTGTGAGTTTCTACTTTAATTAACACCGCTTTTTCTGCAATTGATGTTGTATAAACACCTTCATGGTTGGGCTCAAAAAAACTTGATTTATAGCCACTCATAACAGCTGAATTATCACTATAGACTGATAGAAGTCCTTTTGGACTTTTATGATAAGTATTCTTAATCATGTCAAATAGGGAGATTGCTTGTTTTTCTGAATCGATGGTCCAGTCTGCATTAAAAATTTTATGTCTACAATGTTCTGAATTAGCTTGAGCAAACATCATTAACTCAATGTCCCTGGGATTTCTTCTTAATTTATAAAAGTTATCGTACAAATAATTCATTTCACCATCGCTAAGGGCAAGGCCTAATTCAACATTTGCACTAATGATTGCAGATTTTCCATCTTTAAGGATGTCTATACTTTTGTATGAATTTGGCTTTAATTCGTCAAATAATAAGCTTGAATCATCAATATTTTTAAGATGAGATTCAGTCATCCTATCCATTATAAAGTTAAGAATATCCTCAAATTCTTCAGATTTAATTTTTTGGTTAAAATGATAAATAATTCCTCGTTCAATCCTTTTGATTTCATTCAGGCTACAAAGCTGACAAATATCAGTTGCCTTTGACGACCATGGTGATATGGTTCCAATCCTAGGAGTTATTATAATTTTTTGAAGTGAGTTCGAAGCGTCTAACTGAGGAGAATAATTTAATAGTTTATCAAGAATTAATTGGCTTTTATTCCTAAGCTTAGAGCCTGTTTCAATAAAATGAATGTATTCCGAAGATAATAGTTTTATATGTGGAAAAGCGGAATTTATTTTTTCATTGAGATCCCTGACTTTAAAATTTCGAAGTGCTTGAATTCCCGAATGAAATGAAATCATAGTTCAGACATTAATTCGTCTGAAATTTCAGCATTATGATAGACCTCCTGGGTGTCATCAAGGTCTTCAAGCCAGTCTATAAGTTTAATAAATTTCTCAGCATCCTCCATATTAAGCTCAATACGGCTTGCTGGCTCCATAGTAATTTGAGAGTGATCAGGAGTTAAGTTACTCGCAATGAGTGCATCATTAACAGGAAAAAAACTATCTGGACTAGTTACTACGTCAATAGAGCCATCATCATTGACAATAATATCTTCAGCTCCAGATTCTAAAGCAACCTCCATGATTTCATCCTCATCTCCTGAGGCAAAGCTTATAAAACCTTGTTTTGTGAACATGTATGCGACTGATCCATCTGTTCCTAAATTACCTCCATGCTTTGAAAAAGCATGCCTAACATCTGAGACAGTGCGATTTTTATTATCAGTGAGGCAATCGACCATGATGGCAGTTCCTCCTAATCCATAGCCCTCATAACGTATTTCTTCATAATTATCACCCTCTAAATCACCTGAGCCTCTCTTTACAGCATTTTCTATCGTGTCACGTTTCATATTTGCTGCTAGAGACTTATCAATAATAGCGCGCAGAGAAGGATTATTTTCTAGAACACCACCACCTTTTTTTGCCGCAATAACAATCTCTTTAATGAGCTTAGTAAACACTTTTCCACGCTTAGCATCCTGCGCTCCTTTCCTGTGCTGAATGTTGTGCCATTTACTATGTCCTGCCATATCTGTTTAATTCCTCCAAAAAATTACTTAGTAAATTCTAGTAAGCGATGAATTGAGTGTTGTGCTTTTTCTATGATTTGAGTACTAATTCTAATTTCATTTTTACCTGTACTTAGAGTATCAAGGCATTTTTCAAGTGTATTCATTGCCATCCAATTACAATGAGCACATGATTCGCAGTCTGCTCCTTCTCCCATAGTTGGGGCTTCAATAAATTTTTTATTTGGTGCTATTTCCTTCATTTTATGAAAAATACCATTATCAGTAGCAACGATAAACATATTTTCAGGCCTTGAAGCTACAGCATTAATTAGTTGAGTTGTAGAACCAACAACATCTGCAAGTGCGATAACATCCTTTGGCGATTCAGGATGAACCAGAACTCCAGCCTCTGGGTGGAGCTGCATTAACCTTTTAAGGCCTTCAGCTTTAAACTCTTCATGGACAATACATGCCCCATCCCACATGAGCATTTCAATTCCAGTTTTGGACTGCACATAATGTCCTAGGTGTTTATCTGGAGCCCAAAGAACTTTTTTTCCTTCACTATGAAGTTTCTCAACAACTTTAAGTGCACTTCCCGAAGTTACAACCCAGTCAGCTCGTGCTTTAACCTCAGCTGAAGTGTTTGCATAAACAACAACAATATGATCAGGGTTCTGGTCACAAAATTCTGAAAATTCATTAATTGGACAGGATAAGTCAAGAGAGCATGTGGCTTGGTCATCTAGAACAAGCACTCTTTTTTCGGGAGATAATATTTTGGCAGTTTCACCCATAAATTTAACACCAGCTACGATAATTGTCTCAGCATCACTATTTTGTCCAAACCTAGCCATTTCTAGAGAGTCTGAAACAATACCGCCCGATTCTTCAGCTAATATTTGTAAGTCTGAGCTGACATAATAATGCGCAACAAGAGTTGCATTATTTTGCTTTAAGGCTTCCTTAATTAAATTTTCTATCGATCGATCAATTACTATATCTTGCATTTTTAAGATTTAGCTTGAAGGCTAACTTTAATATTTAATTCTTTAAGTTGAGATTTAGAAACACTTGATGGGGCATCAGTTAAAAGACATGCTGCAGTTTGAGTTTTAGGAAAAGCTATCACGTCTCTTATAGAGTCTGTCTTACTAAGAATCATAACTAATCTGTCAAGACCAAAAGCAATTCCGCCATGAGGTGGGCAGCCATAATCAAGTGCATCGAGTAGGAATCCAAACTTTTCTCTTGCTTCTTCATCTTGTATTCCAAGAAGTTTTAAGACAGTTTTTTGCATCTCACTTTTATGAATTCGAATTGAGCCACCTCCTACTTCAGAGCCGTTAATTACTAAATCATATGCACGTGAAAGTGACTTTTCAGGGCTCTCTAAAAGTGTTTTGGTGTCTACACTAGGAGCTGTAAATGGATGGTGAATTGCATTAAGTGATCCATCATCTGATACATCAAACATTGGAAAGTCAATCACCCAGATTGGAGCCCACTCTTTATCAAAAAGATTTAAATCCTTTGCTAGCTTTTCTCTAAGGCTTCCAAGGGCTTCATTTACAATTTTGGATTTATCTGCCCCAAAGAAGATAATATCACCTTTCTTTGCCTCTGTTAAATCAATAACTTGTTGCGTTACATCATCACCAAGAAATTTAATAATTGGAGAGGAGGGCCCATCATCATTTATCTTTATGTAAGCTAAACCTTTTGCGCCATAAATGCTGACAAATTTTGTATAGTCGTCAATTTGTTTACGACTAATTGTTGCTCCCCCTGGAACTTTGAGGGCAGCTACTCTTCCCTTTTCACTATTAGCTGGACCAGAAAAGACTTTAAATTCAACATCTTTCATTATCTCATTGACATCAACTATCTTTAAGGGGACTCTTAAATCAGGTCTATCAACACCATAAAGACTAATAGCATCGTCATAAGTAATAGTCGGAAATTTTTTAGGTAAATCAATACTCCCTACTTCTTTAAATAGGCCTCTTACCATTTCTTCCATTAGTGAAGTTATTTCCTCTTCATTCATAAAAGAAGTTTCAACATCCAGCTGCGTAAATTCTGGCTGACGGTCGGCTCTTAAGTCTTCATCTCTGAAGCATTTAACTATTTGATAGTACCTTTCAAAGCCTGACATCATTAGAAGCTGTTTAAAGAGTTGAGGAGATTGAGGTAATGCAAAAAAACTACCTTCATGAGTTCTTGATGGTACAAGATAATCCCTAGCACCTTCTGGAGTTGCTTTTGTTAAAAAAGGGGTTTCAATGTCTAAGAAATCATTCTTATCCATGAAATCTCGCATGAAATGTGTAACCTTAGATCTTAATCGTAACCTTTGCTGCATTTCATCTCTTCGAAGATCCAGATAGCGATATTTAAGTCTAACTTCTTCAGAAGTTTCCATCGAGTCAAGCTGAAATGGAATGGGCTTAGATGCATTTAAAATTTCAATTTTATCTGCAAGCACCTCAATTTCACCAGTTGAAATCTTTTTATTGATCATTTCGCTGTCTCTTGCTAGAACCTTTCCAGTAACTTTAATAACAAATTCATTACGAATTGTTTCAGCTAGCTTAAATGTATCTGAAGTTTCAGGATTGATTACAATTTGTGCAAGTCCCTTCTTATCTCTTAAGTCTAAAAAAATAACGCCACCATGATCACGCCTTCTATTGACCCAGCCGCAGAGAATAACTTCTTCATTGAGATTGTCTTTATTTAGTTCACCGCAGAAATTTGATCTCATTTATTTTCCTTAATTTTTATAGTGTCTGGTGTAACTACACCAGCAGATATAACTAGTTTAAAAGCCTCTTCAACAGACATTTTTAATTCTATTGCGTCTTTTTTTGGGATTATTACAAAAAATCCTGAAGTCGGATTAGGCGTTGTTGGCACAAATAAATTAATAACATTCTCACCAATAATTTCCTCAATCTCTCCTTTGTAATCTCCAGATTGAAATGCGACAACCCAGATGCCCTTACTGGGATATTGAATTAAAAACGCCTTTCTAAAGCTTTCACTTGATGTGTTTAGTACAGTTGAAGATATTTTTTTAAGTGCATTATAAATATTCCTAAAACCTGGAATTTTGTTAAGAGCCCTTTCCCATAAGTCTAAAAGCTTCCGCCCTAAAATATTTGTTAGCAATGCTCCAGTTATAAGAAGAATTAGGATAACGAAAACAAAGCCTGAACCAGGAATAGAGGTATTTAAGTTAAGAAGAGCCTCTGGTAAGAATCTTGCAGGAACGAGGTTATTAACAACTTCTAAAAAGAACTTGATAACTAAAACAGTTAATGCTAGCGGTATCCAAAATAAAAGTCCGGATATTAGATAGTTTGTTAAGCGCTTCACAGGCCCAATAAGTAAGTCTAAAAAAAAAGGATATTTTAACACAAGCTTAATTAGCAGTTTGAGCCTAGAAGTCTTAATCTAGTTAAGTTATGAATTTTCTTCTTCTTCTCGGAGCGTTAAAATCTCATGCCCATTTTCAGTAACTAATATCGTATGCTCCCATTGAGCCGAGAGAGAGCGATCTTTGGTTGTCACCGTCCATCCATCGAGTCTTGATGTAATAACTTCATAGCCACCGAGATTAATCATAGGTTCAATAGTAAAAGTCATCCCAGGCTCCAATATAGGGCTTCGATCAATTTTTCCATCATTGTAGTGAATAACCTGAGGAAGTTCGTGAAATACCTCACCAATACCATGGCCACAGTAATCCTTAACAACAGAGCAGTTTTTACTGAGCGCATAAGCCCCAATAACTCTTCCAATTTCGCCTAAATGAATTCCAGGCTTAACTTGTTTAATTCCAAGCATCATGCAATCTTGAGCTACTTGGCAAATCTTTTTTGCTTTTATGCTAGGCTTGCCAACAAAAAACATTTTAGAGGTGTCACCATGAAATCCATCCCTAATGACTGTAACGTCAATGTTGATTATGTCACCTTTTTTTAGTTTCTTATTGCCTGGTATCCCGTGACAAACAACACTGTTCACAGACGTACAAATAGATTTAGGAAAGCCGTTATAGTTAAGTGGCGCTGGGATACAGTCTAGGTCATTGACTATGAAGTTATGACAAATTTGATCAAGCTCTTCAGTAGTTACGCCAGCCTTTACATGCTCACCAATCATTTCTAATACACTGGACGCAAGTTTCCCAGCAACACGCATTTTATGAATTTGCTCAGGGCTTTTTATAGATATTGACATTTAAACCTTAATAAGATGTTCTAGCTCTTTTTTCTAACGCTTTTATTCTATCTTCCAGAGGGGGGTGAGAAGACCAAAGCTCGCGCCATCCAGTTTTAGGTTTTTCACCAATACCGAAGGCAGCCAGCTGCTCAGGAAGTGCTTCAGGTTCTTTTTGACCAAGACGCTTCAAGGCATTTATCATATTTTGATGGCCCGCAAGATCAGCACCTCCCGTATCAGCAACATACTCTCTTTTTCTAGAAAAATACATAACAATTACACTTGCTAAAATAGAGAGTACTATTTGCGCAAAAATTGTAGTAACAAAGTAACCAATACCATGACCTCGTTGGTTTTTTAGAATAACTCTGTCTACAACATGACCAATGACCCTTGAGAAGAAAATAACAAACGTATTAACTACCCCTTGGATCAGCGTGAGGGTTACCATATCACCATTAGCAACATGACTCATTTCATGACCAACAACAGCCTCAATTTCGCCTTGAGTCATATTATCAAGTAGTCCTTGAGATACTGCAACTAGGGCTTTATTTTTACTTGCTCCTGTTGCAAATGCATTCATTTGAGGAGAAGGGAAGATGGCAACTTCAGGCATCTTAATACCAACAGTTTTGGACTGTTTTTTTACTGTATCTAGAAGCCACTTTTCTAGATTGTTAGAAGGGCTATCAATGACAATTGCTCCAGTCATTCTTTTGGCCATCCATTTGGAAATTGCCAATGAAATAAAGGCCCCTCCAAATCCAAAAATTCCAGAAAAAATAACTAAAGCATTTAAATTAAGATCACTTCCATTTTGAGCTAGAAGGCTTTCTACTCCTAGAACTCTGAGAGTAACGCTTAAGATTACCATGATGGCAATATTAGTTAACAGAAAGAGAAATATTCTTTGCATTTTGTATTCCATAACTTATTAGAGTTATATTATAGAAAGAATAGCTTAAGACTATTAAGATATTCTATGATTTAATTTTGAGCTTGAAATTGTAAACTATATTTGATTCAGAGAGAATTATTTCCCAGGCCACAACATTCGAGTTTCTGTCATGGAGCAGCTAGTTTCGCCTTGAGTAGTTAAAAGTATCTGATAGGTATTATCTATAGGAGTCATAATAGTAAAATCTCCTTCAGCATAACTGGAAACTTGTAAATCTGGATTTGTATCAAGTTTAAGTTGAGATATTTCACTACAAGTTTGATTGTTCACAGATGTAACTAAAACTGTTGAAAGATAGCAATAATCGTTATCAGGGGTCAGAGTTGCTGAAAAAGTTGATGATCCATTATTATATTTTTGAGACGATATGTGAAGAGAAGGGAGTACAGCAGGATTTTCAGTATGTGCAAATGTGATATTTAAACCATTTAAGTTGTAAGACTGTTCAATTTGACTTAAGTACGATGAACAAGTTTCGCTGATTCCCCGCTTGATTGCATCATCAGATAGGTTTAACGCATAAACATTAATTGATAGTATTAGAAATACTGTTGATATAATTCTTTTAATTTAATGCTCCCTAAAATTATTATTCATAGCTATCTTAATAATATACCTAGTTAAAGATTGTAAGAACTTATTTATAAATTTGAAAAAAATTCTAGAATTTGATTGAATAACCAATTTAAAGTACTTTATAATAAAATTTCAATTAATTTGGGAGTTCTAAAAATGAAGTTAAGATTCTTATTTGTTGCTATTATGGCATTACTAGTAAGTGGTTGTATGGACACTATGATGGCCGTTCCAACAGCTGCAGTTAATGGTGTAGGTTCGGTAGTAGGTGGAATATGGGGTGCTATAACAAGCATTTTTTAAAAACCCTTTACTAAACTAAAATTTCCCACAAGTTAGCATGCGCTGATATTGTGGGACTTTTTTTAATTGAAACTTAATCTTCCTGTAGTAAATTAAACTCCAGTTTTTAGTATCAAGCCATTGATTTCATTGAACCTAATTCCTAGGTTTTAGAACTAGTTACAAATATTAGAGCCTCTTTTTTGTTATCAGCCTCAATTGAACAATCAAAAATATAACCTTTTTTCTGTAAATTTAATGCAGTCCAATTGTTTCCTTTGAAGCCAGGATAAACAAATATAGTTATTTGAATAATTAAAAAAATTAATTGGAAATCATCAGCATTTGCAATATCGATATATCCCTCAAAGCCATAGAATATATAGTCTATTGAAGTAATGATCAAAATAACAAAAATATATGAAATGAATAACATCCATAAACCTCTAAATAAAGGCCAAAAAGGATTAAAAGGAGCAAACCAAGCAAAGCCAGATTTAACAGCTTCAAAGCCTTTTTCAGGATGCTTAAATACTTTGTAGGAACTCATAGCCAAATACTAATTTATATTATTCATAACTCAGTATACCCATTTGAAAAGTTAGATTAATGCCAGATGTTAAAATTGCACTAGAAAATATACACAGATATCAGTCATTAAAATTTCGGCTCCTGAGCTTCATGATTTAGCTTAAGTGAGTTTGTTGCTTTTGCCTCTCGACGGCTTATATATATTGTTGATATGAATATTATAGAACCACCAATCCAAGTCCAAGTGCCAGGAATTTCTGAAAAAATCATCCATCCTAAGAGAGCCATAATTGGGAGTTTTATAAATTCAATTGATTCCAAGCTGGTAATTTCAACCATTGTGTAGGACTTAGTCCATGAAAAATGCGCGAGCGTGCCTACAATTGCAATTCCCCATAGATATAGCCAAGTTTCAAAACTTGGCCACTGCCAAACTGGAATAGCTGGTATAAAAGTAATTGGAATAAGGATTATTACCATCCATGTTACAATTGCTTGAGGGGTGTCAGTAAGAGTAAGTTTTTTTACAATTAATGCATTAAGTGAGTGAGCTAATGCTGCAATAATCGCAAGCATTATTCCAAATGAAAGACTATTGACACCAGGTTGAACAATTATTAGCATTCCAATAATGCCAATAATAATTGCAGCAATTCTTCGGGCCTTAATTATTTCACCTAAAAAAATAGTGGCGCCGATTGTTATAAATATTGGTTTTGAGAAGCTAATTGCTGTCGCTTGAGCAAGTGGTATTAGGGTTAAGCAGGTAAATCCAGCGAGCATTCCAATAGCACCAAAAAAACCTCTCATAAAAAATAGCTTAGTATTATTCATTTTTATTGCAGCTAGGCCAGTAGATTTTAATAAAGGCAACATTACAATAAAAGCTAATAGATTTCGGAAAAAAACAACTTCAAGAATATGCAAATTTTGAGAGGCTTTTCTAATAAAAATAACCATTATTGAAAAAAAAACTATAGACAAAATGTTTAAAACTATTGCCTGAGTTTGAAAGCTTTGCAATTTAAAAAATCGAATTATCCAGAGATCATTAAGTAGTTTTTTTATCAATTTAATGAGACTCCTTATTTATTAGGAAGTGGGGCGAGAAACGGGGCTCGAACCCGCGACAACCGGAATCACAATCCGGGGCTCTACCAACTGAGCTATTCCCGCCATAATATCTAAAAAGTGGTGCGCCCAATACGATTCGAACGTATGACCTACGGCTTAGAAGGCCGTTGCTCTATCCAGCTGAGCTATGGGCGCAATAACTTTGCTTTAATAAAGTCTAGGCATGCACTTTAATTATAAATTTTGGTCGGAGTGAGAGGATTCGAACCTCTGACCACCTGGTCCCAAACCAGATACGCTACCAGACTGCGCCACACTCCGAAGGTGAGTAATTATACTGTGATAGGAATGTTAGTCAATGCCTATTTTGAGCCATATTTCATCTATTGTATTTGCGCTATTTACTTGCTATTTAAAGTAGTTATCGTGAAGGGCAGTTTCCTTTTTATTTGCATAGATAACTTTAATATTATCTTTATTAGCAATATTATTTTTGATAACTGCTGGATCACTAATCTGGGATTCAATGTCTGAGCTTTCTTGAAACAATATTGATTGTCCTCCTGTCATTGCAAGATAGACTTGAGCGAGAATCTGAGCATCAAGTAAAGCTCCATGCCTTGTTCTAGCGCTTGTGTCAACTCCAAACCGTCTACATAATGCATCTAGATTATGCATAGTGCCCGGACGTTGCAGTTTAGATAGCTCGAGAGTATCTATAATTTGACACATATCTTCTATCTTTTGATTAATACCATTTATTTTTAATTCATTATTCAAAAATCCTAGATCAAATGGCGCATTATGAATAATTAAAGTTGCCCCTTTAATAAAAGATAGTAAGTCATTAGAAATTTTATCAAATTGCGGTTTATTTATTAAGAATTTATCTGTAATGCCATGGATATTGACAGAGTCTCCAACTGGTCTGTTGGGTTGAACATATTTATGATATTCAGTATTTGTTATTTCTCTATTTAATATTTGTACTGCCCCAACTTCAATGATGCGATGTCCCTCTTCTGGCCGAATCCCAGTTGTCTCAGTATCAAGTACAATAAGTCTTTCCATGTTAGGCATATTAAAGTAAAATTACTTATTTTATCATCTGATCAAAATAGGTTAACTAAGATTATGGCAAGAGTAACAGTAGAGGAATGTTTAGATAAGGTAGAGAATAGATTTGAATTAGTTTTAGTTGCTGCAAAGCGAGCGCACCAGTTAAATTCTGGTGGGTTCAGATCAACTTTAGACGTTGGTAAAGATAAGCCTACAGTAGTAGCTCTTAGAGAAATTGAAGCTGGCTTGATTGATGCTTCAATTTTGACTGAAGAGTATGCAATGGAAGAAGAGCTTAATGCTCATGATAGACTTGCTCAAGAAGCTAAGGCAACCGAAGTTGCAGCTGAGCTTTCAGATGTGAAGCTTGATTCAGAAGCAGAATCTGATGATTTAGCAGTTAAAGAAGCTGATGAATAAATAAGACTTTAAAGAGTTAATAGAAAATGACGCAATGCGTCATTTTTTTTTGCCCAATTCACTATATTTAACTATTTTTATAATCATTGACTTTGGTAACATGGTTTTTTAACAAATTGAACATTGGGGAAATTAAATGCAATATCCTATTATGCAAAGCAATAGAAAGCCATTAATTAATGCTGAGAGTTATCAGTCTATGTATGATTATTCTATTTCAAACCCAGATGAGTTTTGGGCTGAACAGGCTGAAAAATTTATTGACTGGGAAAAGAAATGGGAAAAAGTTTCAGATGTTGATTTTTCTAAAGGCAAGATTGCTTGGTTTGAGGGCGCAACTTTGAATGTTTCATATAACTGTTTAGATCGTCATCTGCCTGAACGTGCTGATCAGGTTGCAATTATTTGGGAGGGAGATGATCCTAATTCAAGTGAATCAATAACCTATAAAGAGCTTCATGAAAAAGTGTGTAAATTTGCCAATGGAATGAAGGATTTAGGTGTTGTAAAAGGGGATCGTATTTGTTTGTATATGCCTATGATCGTTGAAGCCACGGTTGCCATGCTTGCATGTGCAAGGCTTGGCGCGATTCATTCAGTAGTTTTTGGAGGATTTTCACCAGATGCTTTGAGAGATCGAATTCTTGATAGTGAGTGCAAGCTAGTAATTACTTCTGATGAGGGAGTTCGTGGAGGCAAATCAATTCCTTTAAAAGCAAATGTGGATATTGCAACGAAAGAGTGTAACTGTGTTGAACATATTGTTGTTGTAAAGAGGACAGATGGAGAAGTTACTTGGGGTGATAGAGACGTTTGGTATCACGAGCTAGTCGAAAATGCTTCACCAGAATTTCCTTGCGAGATGTTTGACGCTGAAACCCCTTTATTCATTCTTTATACTTCTGGCTCAACTGGAAAACCAAAGGGCGTTCTTCATACTTCAGGAGGATATTTGTTATATGCTGCAATGACTCATAAATATACTTTTGATTATCAAGAGGGAGATATTTACTGGTGTACTGCTGATGTTGGGTGGGTAACTGGCCACTCATATATAGTCTATGGCCCACTCGCTAATGGAGCAACTTCTTTGATGTTTGAGGGCGTTCCTAATTACCCAGATGCCTCAAGATTTTGGCAGGTGATTGATAAACATAAAGTAAATATTTTCTACACAGCACCAACTGCTATTAGGGCTCTGATGGGTGCTGGAAATGAGCATGTTCAAAAAACCTCTAGGGCTAGTTTAAAAATTTTAGGAACTGTTGGGGAGCCAATTAATCCTGAAGCTTGGGAATGGTATTACAGTATTGTTGGCGAGGAGAGATGTCCAGTTGTAGATACTTGGTGGCAAACAGAAACTGGTGGTCATATGATTACACCTATGCCGTTTGCAACAGCTCTAAAACCAGGCTCTGCAACTATGCCATTTTTTGGCGTAGAGCCACAAGTTCTTAGTGAGAGTGGAGAGCTTTTAGAGGGTGAGGCTTCAGGTGTACTTGTTATAGCAAGATCTTGGCCAGGTCAAATGAGGACTTTATATAACAACCATGAGCGATTTATGGAGGCTTACTTTACGACTTACCCGGGTAAATATTTTGCAGGAGATGGAGTAAAGCGAGACGCTGATGGTTATTATTGGATTACTGGAAGAGTCGATGATGTTTTAAATATATCTGGGCACCGACTAGGTACAGCTGAAATTGAATCTGCCTTAGTTCTTCATAGCGATGTAAGTGAGTCTGCAGTTGTTGGTATGCCCCATGATATAAAAGGCCAAGGCATTTATGCTTATGTTTCTTTAATGACTGGTGTTATAGGTACTGAGGAGCTTAAAAAAGATCTAGTAACTTTAGTTAGAAAAGAAATAGGCCCAATCGCAACGGTAGATAAAATTCAATTTGCACAGGGTCTTCCAAAAACAAGATCAGGAAAAATTATGAGACGTATCCTGAGGAAAATTGCAGAAGATGACTATGCAGAACTTGGAGATACATCAACATTATCTGAACCTGGCGTTGTGGATGACTTGATTAAAAATAGAGTTTAATAGAAATTTTCTGCCAATTTATTAATCAATAAATAATGAATGCATTCCTGTACATTATTGTTCTCCTTGCATGGGGCTCATCTTGGTTTGGTATAAGTTTTCAGTTGGACTATGATGTGGCTCCTCAAGCTTCAATAGTGTGGCGTTTTCTTCTCGCATCGTTAATGCTTTTTATCTGGTGCTTTGCTCGAGGGCTTAAACTTTCTTTTCCATGGAGGGAACACATAAACTGGCTTTTGCTAGGGTTTTTTCTATTTTGTATTAATTATATATGCGCCTACTTTGGCACTATTTATTTGGTATCAGGGCTGGTTTGCCTTATCTTCTCAACACTTACTTTATTTACCGTGCTTAATGGTTTTGTTTTTTTTAAAAAGCCCGTTAGATTGCCCATATTATTTGGAGCAATAGTTGGTATTGCAGGGTTATCAATTATATTTTCAAATGAGATAAGTAGCGCTGAGTGGTCTTTAGATTCAGGAATTATAAAGGGCTTTCTTTGGATGCTGCTGGCAACTTTTTTTGCATCAATAGGTATGCTTCTTTCTGGGCAAATGCAAGCTAGAAAAATCCCCGTAATTCAAAGTAATGCTTTCAGTATGTTATATGGATCGCTTATCCTTGTTACTTATATATCTTTTAGTGATCTTAGTTTTAGTTTTGATACCAGCTATAACTATGTTGTTTCTCTAATATATCTATCACTAGTAGCTTCAGTTATTGGATTTGGTGTCTATCTTAAACTTGTAGGAAATATTGGCGCTGATAAAGCTTCATACGTCAATATTTTTACTCCAACGATTGCTTTGCTTCTATCAACTTTATTTGAAGATTATGTTTGGAGCTGGACGGGATTAATTGGAGTTATATTAATAATATTTGGAAATATAATAGTTCTTTATGCAAAGCCTAGAAGTATTTAGGGTAAATTTATTTAAATTTTTGGATTTGATAATCATATCTCACATAATGGAATGAATGATGGATGTAAAAACCGCTTTAGCTGAAAGAAAATCAACAAGAGCATTTTTAGATAAAGATGTTTCTATTAATGTTATTAATGAAATTATTAATCAAGCAAAAACAGCTCCTTCTGGAGTAAATACCCAGCCATGGCAGGTCGCTGTTGTATCTGGAGAAAGTAAGGATGGCTTATGTAGTAAGCTTGAAAAAGCCTTTCGAAATGGTAAGAAAGGGGTTATGGATTATAAGTACTATCCTGTTGAATGGTTGGGTGAGTTTAAGCAAAGAAGAAAAGAGTGCGGTTTATTAATGTATTCAACATTAGATATCAAGAGAGGAGATAAGCAAAGACAGCTTGATCAATGGGCATTAAATTACCAGGCATTCAACGCGCCTGTTATCCTACTTTTTTTTATTGATAAGTCGATGGAGAAGGGTTCTTATATGGATTATGGTATGTTTATCCAATCTATTATGTTATCTGCTGTAGAACACGGTTTAGCAACCTGTCCGCAAGCTGCTCTTGGCGAGTATCCTCAGATTGTTAGAGAGGAGTTACCATACTACAAAGATAAAATTGTTCTTTGCGGAATGGCGATTGGCTACGAAGATAAAACTAAAATAATTAATAGTTACAGAACTCCACGTGAAGATTTATCTCAAATAGTTCAGTATTATTCTTAAAAATATAGATTAATTTTTTTAGTCAGCTCGAAGATTGGCTTCAGCAATCTCAAGATCAAATTTAATTAGTTCAATATCCAGTTCAGCATCTGACAATGCTTTTTTAAACTCTTTTAAAGTTTTCTCATTGTCTAAAAGCTTAGCGTTACTCTTTTTGAGTGATGAGTCATTTAGGTTGAATGCATTTTGAATTGAGCTTAACTCTTTTTTAAGAACCTGAATTTTACTGGCAGAAAGGTTGAGTTTTTGAGAGGTGGATTTGAGTTCGTCAAGTGCAAGTATAAGTTGATTATTAAGTTCTTCTAGTTGCTGCTGAAGGTTTAAATTATCTAATTTATATTCTTCAATCTCGTCATTATTATTGATAGTAATAATTTCAGGCTTTAATGGCTCTATATTAAACTGTGAGTAGTTATAACCAATAAAAAATATTGCAATGATCGAAAGCAAGTAGAAGGCTATTTTTTGGTTCATTTGTATCTTCTATTTCATTAAGCTTGAGAATCTATAAAATTTTTATAATAAATATTGATTACTAATCCTGCATCCATTTAGCCACATCTTTGGCATAGTAGGTTAGAACAGCATCTGCTCCAGCTCTTTTAAAGCACAAAAGCGTTTCAAGTACTGTTGATTTCTCGTCAATCCATTTATTTTGACTAGCCGCTTTAAGCATTGCATACTCGCCACTAACATGATAAGCGAAAGTTGGTACACCAAAGGTCTGTTTTACTTTAGAAACTATATCAAGATAAGGCAAGCCTGGCTTAATCATAACCATGTCAGCGCCTTCTGAAATATCAAGCTCTACCTCACGAATTGCTTCATCAGAATTTCCAGGATCCATCTGGAAAGTTTTTTTATCAGACTTACCTAGGTTTTTTGATGAGCCTACAGCATCCCTAAATGGACCATAAAAAGAAGAGGCATATTTGGCAGAGTAGGCAAGTATATTTGTGTGAATATAACCTTGCTCTTCTAATGCATAACGAATTGCTCCAATTCTCCCATCCATCATGTCAGAAGGGGCAACAATATCTGCTCCAGCTTGAGCATGGGACAACGCTTGTTTAACTAAAATATTCACAGTTTCATCATTAAGAACGTATCCGTTACTATCAATAACGCCATCTAAGCCATGACTCGTAAAAGGATCTAGCGCCACATCTGTAATAACTGCAAGATCTGGAAAGTTTCTTTTAAGTGCCCTAACTGACTTTTGAATAAGTCCATCAGCGTTATAAGATTCTTCAGCTTCGAGCGTCTTTTTATCAGGAGAAATTACTGGAAACAAAGCAATCGCTTGAATTTTTAAATCAACAATTTCCTTGACCTCAATTAATAATTGATCAATACTAAGTCGTTCAATTCCAGGCATTGAATCAATTTTTTCTTTTTTATTTTCACCCTCAATAATGAATAAAGGATATATAAGATCGCTTACACTTAGGGAGTTCTCACGAATTAATGAACGATTAAATTCGTGTTTCCTCATTCTTCTTGGTCGATGAGTTAAAATGGACATTTCCTTTTCTCAAGTTACATTAACCAAATTATACAATAATGAAGCAATCATCCGAAACACTTACTAGTCTATCAAGTATTAACGAGGCATTTATTAAGCCTTTTCCTAACTCAACCAAGGTTTATGTCAAGGGTTCACGTGACGATATTAGAGTCCCAATGAGGCAAATCAAACTCACCGATACCATAGGTGATCTTGCAGAAAAAAATGATCCAGTTCACGTTTATGATACTTCTGGACCTTATACAGACCCTAGTAAAACGATCAGTTATCGAGAGGGGCTTGAGTCACTCCGTTCGAAATGGATAGAAGAGCGTGATGACACCGAGATTCTTGATGGTGTTAGCTCGAAATTTGCAAACGAGAGACTTGGTAATAAAAAACTTGATGAGCTTCGATTTGAACATTTAAAAGCTCCAAGAAAGGCCAAGAAAGGAAAAAATGTTACTCAGATGCATTATGCTAGGAAAGGCATTATTACCCCAGAAATGGAATATATTGCTATTCGAGAAAATTGTCTTTGGCAGGAGTATAAAGATCAAGTTGGGCAACACAAAGGCGAAAGCTTTGGGGCTGCAACTCCTAAAATTATTACCCCTGAATTTGTAAGAGATGAGGTTGCTAGGGGCCGTGCAATTATTCCTAATAATATTAATCATCCAGAAACGGAGCCCATGATTGTTGGTAGAAACTTTCTAGTTAAGATCAATGGAAACATTGGTAATTCAGCCTTAGGTTCTTCAATTGATGAAGAGGTAGGAAAGATGGTTTGGGGAGTACGATGGGGCTCTGACACTATTATGGATCTTTCTACTGGAAAAAATATTCATGAAACTCGCGAGTGGATTATCCGCAATTCGCCTGTTCCTGTTGGAACTGTTCCTATCTATCAGGCTCTTGAAAAAGTTAAAGGAGTAGCTGAAGATTTAACTTGGGAAGTTTTTAGAGATACCCTAATTGAGCAAGCAGAGCAAGGGGTTGACTACTTTACTATTCATGCTGGTGTGCGTCTTAAGTATGTCCCTCTAACTATGAATAGAGTTACAGGGATTGTATCAAGAGGCGGATCAATTATGGCTAAGTGGTGTCTTGCTCACCATACTGAGAGTTTTCTTTATACGCATTTTGAAGATATCTGTGAAATCATGAAGGCATATGATGTGACCTTTTCTTTAGGCGATGGCCTAAGACCTGGCTCGATTGCAGATGCTAATGACGCTGCCCAGTTTGGTGAACTCGAGACCTTAGGTGAACTAACAAAAATAGCTTGGAAACATGATGTTCAAACCTTTATTGAGGGTCCTGGTCATGTGCCAATGCATATGATTAAAGACAATATGGAAAAGCAGCTGGAAGAGTGTGGAGAGGCGCCTTTCTACACACTTGGCCCACTCACTACTGATATAGCTCCTGGTTATGATCATATTACTTCAGCGATTGGAGCTGCTCAAATTGGCTGGTATGGCTGTGCAATGCTTTGTTATGTCACTCCTAAAGAGCACTTAGGGCTTCCAAATCAAGATGATGTGAAAACAGGAATTATTACTTATAAAATTGCAGCGCATGCTGCTGATTTAGCCAAGGGACATCCTGGGGCTCAAATCAGAGATAATGCTCTTTCAAAAGCTCGTTTTGAATTTAGGTGGGAAGATCAATTTAATCTTGGTTTAGATCCTGATACTGCTCGAAGTTTTCATGATGAAACCCTTCCAAAACAAGCTGCAAAAACTGCGCACTTTTGTTCTATGTGTGGACCTAAGTTTTGTTCTATGAAGATTTCTCAAGACATTAAAGGTTTAGATGCCAAAGAAGTTAAAAAAATTCAGGAAATTCAAATCGAAATGGATAAAAAGTCTGAAGAATTCTTAGATAATGATAGTGAAATCTACTTGAAAGAGGGTGCTTAAGAGTCTTCTTTAAGTATTTTTAATATACGGTGCGATTGCTTTAAATATTTTAGTCGTTGCGCCGCGATTATTTTCAAAAGTAGTTTTAGCACTTTCTCCAATTAGTTTTCTCTTTTCATCATCTAAAAGCAGTTCAGAAATAGTTTTCATTAACTCTTCAGCGTTCCTTACTTGTATAGCAGAGCCATCATCTAAAAGACTCTTCGAGATTTCTTCAAAGTTAAATACGCTTGGACCAAAAATAATAGGTTTTGAAAGTGATGCAGCTTCAAGCATATTTTGACCACCATTATTTGTCAGGCTTCCGCCAATAAATGCTATATCACTTATGTTTAAATAAGACATCATTTCACCCATACTATCTCCAATTAGTATGTCTGTATCTTGCTCACAATGACCAGCTAACGATCTTCTTTTAACATTAAGACCGGTTTCATTAACCATATTAAAAACTTCATTAAATCTTTCTGGGTGCCTTGGTACCATTAAAAGAAGTGCATTGAATTTGCTTTTAAGGGCGAGATAGCTTTTGATTATTTGTAACTCTTCACCTTTTCTTGTGCTGGCAAAAACAATAATTCTTCGATCTCCAGTTATATTTTTTAATGTTTGAATAGTTTTTGAATTACTAGGTTCGTTGGAATCAAACTTTAAGCTTCCGGTAGTAATAATATTATTACTATTAGCACCAAGTGAGATGAAGCGTCTTGATGAGCTTTCATTCTGAGAACATATTATGCTCAAGCTATTTAGAGTCGAACTAACCAACTTAGGGGAGAATTTGTTATATTTTTTAAAAGACTCTTTTGATAATCTTGCATTAACAAGCATTACTGGAATATTTTTATGTTTAAGTTTAGTAATTAAATTTGGCCATATTTCTGTTTCTAAAAGAATACAAGCAACAGGCTTGATTTTTTTTAGGAATGAACTAACTATAAAAGGGATATCAAAAGGAAAAAAACAATGAATGACTTGGCTCTTATAGTGCTTTTCAACAGCCTCAGATCCCGTAATGGTTGTGGTTGAGATAACAATTTTATGAAGAGGAAATTTAATAAATATCTTGTCGATTAGAGGTTTGGCTGCATTAAACTCTCCAACAGATACGCAATGTAACCATATAACCTTGCCTGAAATTTTAGGCACAAAACCTAATTGATTTTTTAGTTTATGGATCCAATTAGAGTTATTAGTATCTCTTAATAGGATCCTTAAAAGAGCAAATGGCAAACTTAGAATAATTAAAACTGTATATATAAATCTATTCATTTGACTATTTCATTATATTTTTTTAATTGAGCTTTTATTTTCATAAATAACACTAAGCCAAAGTCTATGATTAAATAATTCAAATGGAATACTTTTGCTTATCTTGAATAGGGCTTTAGATAAGAAAAAAGGTATAATAATTGACTGATATTATAGCTTTATCACTTAACTTCTATTGCATCTATTTTGTTTTAGATTGATTCATATTTCGGTGCAAGCTATTAATTAAATTATTAATCGTATAAATTATGAGATTTGTTGACTCTGCAAGTGTGATGGTTGAAGCTGGTAAAGGTGGCAGAGGTTGCCTCAGCTTTCGCCGTGAAAAATATATTCCAGATGGTGGTCCAGATGGCGGTGATGGTGGAGATGGTGGTAGTATTTTTTTTCGTGGTCAAGAGGGACTTAATACATTAAGTGAGTTTCGTTATAACCGTTTATATAGAGCTAAAAATGGCCTACCTGGAGAGGGAAGTGACCGAAGAGGGAAGTCAGCTATTGATATGTATGTAGAAGTCCCACTTGGAACGAAAATAATTGACCTCTCAACTGATGAAGTAATCGGCGAAATTACACTTCATAAGCAAGATCTTTTGGTTGCAAAAGGAGGCTTTCATGGTCTAGGTAATGCTCGTTTTAAATCTTCAATTAATCGTGCGCCAAGGCAAACTTCACCAGGAACGCCCGGAGAGGTTAGAGAGATTGGATTAGAACTTAATGTAATGGCAGATGTTGGACTTTTGGGTATGCCAAATGCTGGAAAATCGAGCTTAATCAGGCAAATTTCTGGGGCACGACCAAAAGTAGCTGATTATCCTTTTACAACCCTCCACCCAAATCTTGGAGTTGTAAAGGCTGGCAATAATCACTTTGTTATGGCTGATATACCTGGTTTACTTGAAAAAGCAAGCGAAGGCGTTGGTCTTGGGTTTGAATTTCTTAAACATCTTTCAAGAGCAAAAGCGCTTCTTCACGTGATTGATATCTTGCCAGCGGATGGCTCGGATCCTGCCAGTAACTACTTAACTATTGAGGATGAGTTAAAAAAATTCGATGACGAGCTTTTTGAAAAACCGAGATTATTAGCTATTAATAAAATTGATCTTATTCAAGAAGATAAAAGAGATAAGATAATTAAAGATTTTCTTAAAAAAGTCAAATATAAAGGTAATGCGTTTAACATATCTGCTTTAAATGGTATGGGCTGCAAGTCCTTAGTTTTTGGTTTGTATGACCTTATTGAAGAGAAAGATGAAGAATAATAATAAATGCTGGGTCGTAAAGATTGGATCTGCCCTCTTAACTAATAATGGAAAAGGGATTGATAAAGACTTAATCTCTGAATGGGTTGAGCAAATTGTCGAACTGCAATCTCATAACATTGATGTTGTTTTGGTTTCTAGTGGCTCAATTGTTGAGGGCATGAAAAGACTTGGCTGGAAAGACAAGCCAACTGATATTCATAAGCTTCAGGCAGCTGCGGCTGTTGGTCAAATGGGGTTAGTCCAGGCTTATGAATATCTGTTTGCAAAACATAAAGTCCAGACAGCTCAGGTGCTCTTGACTCAAGATAACCTAATTAATACCAAACATTTCGAAAATATCTCTGCAACTCTAGAGAATTTGCTTGAATTTGGTGCAGTGCCAGTAATCAATGAAAACGATACAGTCGCAACCGAAGAAATAAAATTTGGCGATAATGATACGTTGGCGGCCCTTGTAGCAAATCTTTTGAATGCCGAAAGATTAATTATATTGACAGATCAGCATGGTGTTTTCGATGACGATCCTCGAGTAAATAAGAATGCCAGTCTAATAAAAGAAATTCATTTTGATGATGAAAAATTAGAGCGAGTTGCTGGAAAAACTGGGGGTATTCTAGGTTCCGGAGGAATGTATTCAAAAGTTATGGCTGCAAAGCAAGCTGCAAAATCTAAAACATTTTCTAATATAGCTTGGGGAAGAGAAGAGAGCGTTTTAACAAGAATATACCAAGGAGAAAATATAGGGACACTAGTTCATTGTTAGCTTATATAGGCTTAGGTTCAAATTTAAAGGATCCAAAAGCTCAAATAAAAAGAGCCCTTGATTCTCTGAATGATAATAATGAGACTGAACTTATTAATGCATCAAGCTTTTATGAGTCCAAGCCTCTTTTAGATATTCCTGGTCCAAACTATATCAATGCAGTATGTAAGATTGAAACTAAACTGAGTGCCATTAACTTATTAAATCTTTGCCAAGAAATTGAAGATAATCAGCAAAGAGTAAGAGAGTTAAAATGGGGATCAAGAACGATTGATTTAGATATACTTCTTTATGGAGAGCAGGTTATTTCAAACAAAAGGTTGTCTATACCCCATCCAGAAGCAATACATAGGGCCTTTGTTTTAGTGCCTTTATTTGAAATAGAGCCTAAAATAAAAGTTCCTTTATTAGGGCCAATAATAAGTCTCCTCGATAGAATTAATAAGTTGGATGTGAAAAAACTATGAAACATTCTGAGTTAAGTGTATTCAAAGACAATGGTCAAAAAATTACATGTCTAACAGCATACGATGCTTCCATGGCTAAGCTTATTGATAATGCAGGCGTTGATATTATTTTAATTGGTGACTCTCTAGGAATGGTTATTCAGGGCTCTGAAAATACGCGCTCAGTTTCTATGAATGACATGCTTTACCATTCTGCAATTGTTGCAAAAGCTTGTAATCAATCTTTAGTCATCGCAGATATGCCTTTTCATAGTTATGATAATCCGAAAACTGCCTTAGTCAACGCAAAAGAATTGATTGATAATGGCGCACATATGGTCAAGTTAGAGGGTGGAGTTGAAAATACAGATGTCATTAATGCCTTAGTTTCCAATAATATTAGAGTCTGTGGCCATCTCGGCCTACAGCCACAATTAGTTGTTGACTCAAGTGGGTATAAAGTTCAAGGTCGAGACGAGGCTGATGCTAAATCAATTCTTGATAATGCAAAGTTACTCGAATCTATAGGCGTAAGTATTTTAGTGCTTGAGTGCATTCCAAGTAATTTAGCAAAGTTGATAACTAAAAAGCTAAAAATACCTACAATTGGTATTGGAGCTGGAAAGGATTGCGATGGCCAGGTCTTGGTTAGTTATGATATGTTAGGCATAACTCTTGGTAGGCAGCCAAGATTTGTTCGTAATTTTTTAAGCTCAGAAAGCAGTATCTCTTCAGCGATTAAAGCCTTTGTTTCGGAGGTAAAAGAAGGAAGTTTTCCTAATAAAAGTGAGAGTTATTAATGAAAATTTTTGAAAGGTCAGGTGATCTTCAGGTTTTTTTAGATACCCACAGAAGTAGTAATAAAAAAGTTGCCCTAGTCCCAACCATGGGAGGCCTTCATGATGGACACTTGAGGCTAGTAGAAAAAGCCCAATCTTTGGCAGATGTTGTTGTTGTAAGTGTTTTTGTCAATCCTACTCAGTTTGCTAAAGATGAAGATTTTGACTCATATCCCAAGACTTTTTCTGATGACAAGCTTCTTTTAGAGAGTCAGAGTGTAGATGCCTTATTTATTCCCTCAAAAAATGAAATATATCCAAATGGAACCTTGTCAAATTATGATGTGGGTGAAATTGGAGGATTGCTCTGTGGCGCTTCTAGACCATTACATTTCAATGGAGTGGCGCAAGTTGTCAATCGATTATTTGATATTATAAATCCTAATTATTCGGTTTTTGGCGAAAAAGATTATCAACAGCTCTTAATTATTAAATCTCTTGTTGAAAATAATAATTTAAATGTGTTGATAGAGTCAGTTTCTACTCAAAGAGAGATTGATGGCCTGGCAATGAGCACAAGAAATAAATATCTAGGTAACAGGGACCGACAGAAGGCGCCCTTTTTTTATCAGCAACTTAGTAATGCAAAAATGGCTATAGAGCAGGGAGATTCTATTGAATTTGTTATGGAAAAAACTCTATCTGAGTTAAGAGTTAACTTTGAAGTAGAATATCTTGAAATTCTAAATGCGAATAACCTTACACAAATCGCGACTAACACATCAGAAATTATTATAATATCCGCTATAAGGTTGGGTGAAACTCGACTAATTGATAATATTGTCTTTAGGAGGCCAAATGTTTAGTATTACTGAAGAAGCAGAAATTTATGTTGCAGACCTTTTTGAGCAACAAGATGAAAAAGATCTTGGCTTAAAAGTTGACGTTGAAAAAGCCGGCACTCCAGTTGCAACGGTAACATTTAACTTCTGTATCAAGAGCGATCTCCCTGATACTTATAATGAATTTCCTTTTGTGGGTTTTAGTGCTTTTATTGATGAATCTAATAATCAATTTTTAAGTGACTCCCATGTTGCATTGAAGTTAGATGGTACTAATAAAAAACTTACTATCACTGCTCCTAATGCCAAAGGTGAAGCCCCTAAAGATGATGCTCCTCTTGAGGAAAAGGTTCTGTTTACTATCGTGACTGAAGTAAATCCAAGCTTAGCATCACATGGAGGCTTTGTTGACCTTGTTGAAATCACTGAGAAAAAAGAAGTGATTTTGAATTTTGGAGGCGGTTGTCAAGGATGTAGTTCAGTAAACATGACTCTTAAAGATGGGGTTGAAAAACAACTTAAGGGCTTATATCCAGAAATATCTGCTGTTCTTGATGCAACGGATCACTCTCATAAAGAAAATGCATATATGTAATTCTTGAATGGAAGATATAACTGTTTTCTCGCATTTAGACTGTATAGCAAAAAATAATGGTGAAAATCATCCTGAGAGAAAAGAACGCTTAGAAGTAATACTTGATTCAATTAAAGGTATTAGTCAACTTAATATATCTTTTAAAGACTCGCCATTGGCAGACTTTAAAACTATAAATCTTGTTCATCCCCAATCTTATATTGACGACCTATTTTCAATGATTCCAATCTCTGGGCTTGTTGGTGTAGAAAAAGAGCCTTATGCTGACACTATTCTTTGTCCTCAAAGTAAAGAGGCAATATTAAGAGCTTGTGGAGCAGGCATTGAGTCAGCTAATGAATTGATGAGTGGATTAACAAAAAGACTCTTTTGTGCAGTTCGACCGCCTGGTCATCACGCAGAAACATCAAGAGCAAACGGATTCTGCTTTATAAACAACGCCGCTGTTACTGCTAGGTATTTAAAGAGTAAATTTAATATCAATAAAATAGCGATTATTGATTTTGATGTGCACCATGGCAACGGCACACAGGAAATTTTTTATAACGATAAAAGTGTTTTTTATGGCTCAATTCATCAGCATCCTTTGTTTCCTGGAACAGGGGTAGAGGCTGAGACTGGAGTAGGTAATATATTTAATGCGCCAATATCTTCAGATACTACTAGAGATAAGTTTATGGAAATATTTGAAACGAAAATTTTAAAAAATGTTGACTTATTTGAGCCAGAAGTAATACTCATTTCTGCTGGCTTTGATGCCCACACAAGAGATCCTTTAGCGAGTATCAACCTAGAGTCTGAAGATTATTACACTTTGACGCAAAATATTGTAGAAATTGCCAAACGACATAGTAATGGAAGAGTCATTTCTTTTCTTGAGGGTGGTTATGATCTTCAGGCGCTTTCAGAATGCATTGAAGCCCACTTAGAGGCGCTAAGTAATTAAAGATATGAATGAGTTTGAATTAATCCAAAATTACTTTAATTGGCACTTATCTGACCCTACTATTGAATTAGGGATTGGTGATGATGCTGCTGTTTTTGATCTGGATTCAGGCTATCAATTAGTTACCACAACAGATACACTTTCAGAAGGGGTACACTTTTTTAAAGACACCTCTCCTGAAGACATAGCTTATAAATCGTTAGCAGTTAATTTAAGTGATATTGCAGCAATGGGCGCGACAGCAAAATACTTCACACTTGCAATAACTCTTCCTAAATTAGATGAGACTTGGTTGGAGCATTTTTCTAGGTCTTTGAAAGAAGCATCTAAGAAATATAATGTAAGCTTAATTGGAGGTGATACGACTAGAGGAGCTCTTAATATAACTATTACTATGATGGGAGTTGTTGAAAAATCAAAATCAATTAAAAGATCGGGTGCTAAGAGTGGTGAAAATATATATGTTTCAGGTGAGATTGGTGATGCTGCGCTCTGTCTGAAAAAAATTAATGAGGGTCAAAAACCTCATAAAGCAGAAATGATAAGGCTTAATAAGCCAATTCCAAGACTTGAACTTGGTATCGCTTTAAAGGGAATAGCAAGCTCATGTGTCGATATATCTGATGGCCTTGAGCAAGATTTATTTCATATCATAAAAGCCTCAAAAGTTGGGGCCATGATTGATGTTCAAAAGCTCCCATTAAGCCACTCAATGTCAAAGTATATTGCTGATAACGATGATTGGTCATTAGCAGTTTGCGGAGGCGATGACTATGAATTATGCTTTACAGCATCTGAAAGTTTAAACTCAGAAATAATAAAAATAGCTGAAATTTGTAATATAAGAGTTACAAAGATAGGGGTTATTAATGACTCAAAGAAACTAAAAATTGAAGGCTATAATGGCCAGGGCAAATCATATCAGCACTTTTAAAGATTTACTAAATTTCTTTTCTTTCTTCTACTGTTTTACAGTCAATACATTGATCAGCAGTTGGGCGAGCCTCTAGACGATTCAGAGCAATTTCGATACCACAAGTTTTGCAGTATCCATAATCACCAGTCCCAATCAAATGAAGTGTCTTATCAATTTTATTGATAAGTTTTCTTTCTCGGTCTCTTGTTCTTAACTCAAGCGCAAACTCTTCTTCAATAGTAGCTCTATCATTATCATCAGAAACAGGCGCTGAGTCTTCTTGAATATGATTAATAGTCGTTTCTGCTTCAAAAACTAATTGTGCTCTCCAAACATTAAGCTTATGGATAAAGTGCTCAAGCTGACCAGTTGACATAAAGTCTTCTTTCTTTTTTGGGATGTAAGCCGGAATTTCATCAAAGTTTGGTTCTGAAGTCATTTGAGTTAGTTGTGTAAAAAAAGGTAGTTTTTACCAAAAATTGCTTAAAATAGCAATGATTTTTTTTCAAATTGGCCTATTTAATTATATTTATTATGACACTTAAAGCAATAATATTTGATATGGATGGAACTATTGCTAATACAGAGCATGATGGTCACCTTAAAGCGTTTAATGAGGCTTTTGATTTTTATGAGCTAGATTGGTATTGGGATAGCGCTTTATACGGGGCACTGTTATCAGTAAGTGGAGGTAAAGAAAGATTGTCTTTCTATATTAATAACTATAATCCAAAACTAAAATGGCCGTTAAACGAGAGTGATATCGTTAATATCCATAATAAAAAAACTGAGATTTTTATTAACAAAATATCTGCAGGTTTTATTTCACTGCGTATTGGCGTTGAAAGACTTATTAACGATGCTCTTAAACATAACTTGAAGTTAGCAATAGCAACTTCAACCTCATTTAATAATGTTAAGGCGATTCTTGAGTCAACTCTTGGAAACGGTGCGTTAGAAAATTTTGAAGTTGTAGCAGCTGGCAATATTGTTGATAAAAAAAAGCCAGCTTCTGATATTTATGATTATGTTCTTGATAAAATGAATTTAGAATGCAGCGAGTGTGTTGTTATTGAGGATTCAGAAATTGGTTTTCAGTCAGCAACTTCTGCAGGTCTAAAGACAGTAATTACTCTTAGCGAGTATACTAATACGAAAAACTTTAAGGGTGCTTTAGTTGTTCTTGACCATTTAGGTGAAGACGATCAACCTTTTCAGATAGTAAATGGAACGCCAACCACTCATAAATTGGTAAGCGTAGATTATATAAAGGAGCTCTATGAGTGCAATCGTTAAGTTGGCTGACAACAGTTCTGTATATGAAGTTGCCAAAGTGTCGCCTCTATCAATTGCAACGCAATTGAGTAAAAAATTTGCTAACCAAGTTTACTTAAAACGCGAAGATGACCAGATTATTCACTCATTTAAACTTCGTGGCGCTTATCAAAAAATGAGCTCAATGAGCGATGAGCAGAAAGCCAAAGGCGTAATCGCCTCATCTGCTGGAAATCATGCGCAAGGGGTTGCTCTTGGTGCGAGCAAATTAAGCATAAAGGCAACAATCGTTATGCCTACTAGCACACCACAGATTAAAGTTCGAGCAGTTCAAGAATTAGGAGCAGAAGTTATTCTTTTTGGAGATGTCTATGATGATGCATTTGTCCATGCTAAAAAGCTAGTATCTGAGAAAGATTTATGTTTTATAAGTCCTTATGATGATTTTGAGGTTATTGCAGGACAGGCAACTGTTGCAAAAGAAATCTTAGCTCAGCTTGATCAAATAGACTATGTCTTCTCTCCTATTGGTGGTGGTGGACTTATCTCGGGAATGGCAAGCTATATTAAGCATTATGCTCCACACATTAAAGTAATCGGAGTTGAGCCAATTGACTCACCAACGCTTTTTAAAGCATTAGAGGCTAATGAAAGAGTTGTGCTTGACGATGTTGGGCGTTTTGCTGATGGCGTTGCTGTTAAGCAAATTGGTGAACTTCCATTTGAGATTGCAAAAGAATGCGTTGATGATGTCATTTTGGTTAGCAACGATGAAATGTGCGCCGCTATTAAAGATATCTATGAGGACGTTCGTTCAATCTCAGAGCCCGCAGGAGCTCTTGCAACAGCAGGCGTTAAAAAATATATCCTAGAGCATGGCCTTAAAAATAAAAATATTGTTTCAATTGTATCTGGCTCTAATGTCAACTTTGATAGACTTAGGTATATTGCCGAAAGAGCTGACTTAGGTGAAGTTAATGAGGCTATAGTTGCTGTTACTATTCCCGAAGAACCAGGTAGTTTTTTAAGGTTTTGTGAGTTATTAGATAACAATGCAGTTACTGAGTTTAATTATCGATATTCTGCAAAGAAAGATGCGCATATTTTTGTAGGCGTCAAGCTAACTAAAGGTGAATCTGAAAAACAAGCACTTATTGCAAGACTAAGTAACTCTTTTGAAGTATTTGATATGAGTGATAACTCAATGGCAATAACTCACATTAGATACATGGTTGGTGGTCATGCTAATGCAGAAAATGAGGTTATCTACAGATTTGAATTTCCAGAGCGACCAGGTGCACTTTTAAGTTTTCTTAAAAAAGTTAAGACAGAATGGAATATCTCTCTTTTTCATTATCGCAATCATGGCGCGGACTATGGAAGGGTTTTAATTGGACTTCAGGTTGAGGATATCAAAGAGCTAGAGTCAAAGTTTGATGAGCTTGGGTATTACTATAAAAACGAAACCGATAATAAAGCCTATCAGTATTTCCTTTAACAGACTTAGTCGTGATGATATCGACTCTATCGTATTAATAGAGCAACAAAATTCTCATAATCCTTGGTCTAAAAATCAGCTTATTGAGAGTATTCTAAATCCAGTTAATTTATGCTACTCAATTAGTATTAAAAATCAAATTATTGGTTTTTTGATGGCTATGCCCGCACTCGATACTGCTGATATCTTAAATATTAGTATCAATAAAGCTTGTCAAGGAAAAGGCTATGGTAATAAACTACTTCATTATCTTATTAAAGAGCTTAAAGATAGAATGATTAGTCAGATTATGTTAGAGGTAAGAGTGAGTAATCAGGCCGCCATCGCTTTTTACTTGAAACATGGATTTGAGGAGATTTCACTAAGAAAAAATTACTATATGAATAACTCAAAACACCCAAATCAGAAAGAAGACGGTATAATAATGCGTCTTAAATTCTAAACAAAAAAATCTTAATGACCTATAAAAATATCACAGTTCCAACTACTGGAGAGGCAATCTCAATAAAGGATAACGTGCTCGTTGTTCCTAATAAACCAATCGTTACCTATATAGAGGGTGATGGAATTGGTGTTGATATTACTCCTGTAATGCTCGATGTTGTTAATGCTGTTGTCAAAAAAGCATATAACGGCGAAAGAGAGATTCAGTGGATGGAGATTTTTGCAGGTGAAAAAGCAGACAGCATCTATGGTGAGTACTTGCCAGAGGAGACAGTGGATGCAATCAAAGAATTTGTAGTTAATATAAAAGGGCCATTAACGACACCAGTTGGTGGTGGCATGAGGTCACTTAATGTTGCGATAAGGCAGATTTTAGATCTCTATATTTGTCTTCGCCCTGTCCAGTATTTTGATGGAACTCCATCACCAGTTAAGACGCCTGAAAAGATTGATATGGTGATCTTTAGAGAGAACTCTGAGGATATCTATGCGGGCATTGAATTTCCGCAAGGTTCAAAGGAAGTAAAGAAAGTCATTGAGTTTCTTCAAAAAGAGATGGGTGCAACTAAAATTCGTTTTCCTGAAACATCTGGTATCGGTATTAAGCCTGTATCAATAGAGGGAACTTCAAGGCTCGTAAGAGCTGCTATTCAGTACGCGATTGATAATGACAAGCCATCTGTGACAATTGTCCATAAAGGCAATATTATGAAGTTTACAGAGGGGTTATTTAGAGATTGTGCTTATCAGCTTGCTAAAGATGAGTTTGGTGCAAAAGAAATTGATGGTGGCCCTTGGTGTAGCTTTACTAATCCAAATACGGGTAAAGAAATCATTATTAAAGACTCAATTGCTGATGCGTTTCTACAGCAAATACTTTTAAGGCCTGATGAGTATTCAGTTATCGCAACTTTAAATCTTAATGGTGACTATATATCTGATGCTCTAGCAGCCCAAGTAGGTGGTATTGGTATTGCTCCTGGAGCGAACCTTTCTGATGATATTTCAGTGTTTGAGGCTACTCATGGTACTGCTCCTAAATACGCGGGTCAAAACAAGGTAAATCCTGGGTCTATGATTTTATCTGCAGAGATGATGCTTAGACATATGGGGTGGACAGAGGCTGCTGATTTGATACTTCATGCAATGGCTACAACAATTCAAAAAAGAACGGTTACATATGACTTAGAGAGGCTTATAGATGGAGCTACTTTACTATCTTGTTCTGAGTTTGGAGAGGCTCTAAAGGATTCAATAAAATAAGTTCAAAAATAAATCGCCAAGTTGAGGCTATAAAAGCAAAGATTTGATTGACTCAAAATTCATAGCTCGTTATAATCTCACGCTATTCCCTGATAGCTCAGTTGGTAGAGCAACGGACTGTTAATCCGTGTGTCCCTGGTTCGAGCCCAGGTCGGGGAGCCAATTTATATAACTAAGGCATCTTCGGATGTCTTTTTGTTTTTATAACTTAATAGAATGATTACGTATAAAAAAATCGCAGAACTAGCCGCAAGATTTATTAGTAAGCCAAAAGTATTGAAACTTGGGTTTAATTTATCTCCAATGTATAGAAGAACCTCTGCAAAGGTTATATATATTTCTGAAGACTTTCTTAAAATACAAATCAAACTTCCTTTTAGCTATAAAAATGCAAACTATGTAAATACTATTTTTGGTGGGAGCATGTTTTCCGCTGTTGATCCATTTCCAATGACTCAGTTAATGAATCTTATTGGAGATGATTATGTGGTTTGGGATAAGGCTGCTGAAATTTTCTTTAGAAGGCCTGCAAAAGAGGATCTTTATGCTGACTTTATTTATAGCTTAGAGGAACTTGAAGAAATTAAGAAAAAAGCGAAAGAGCTAAATGAATTTGAAATAGTTAAAATAACAAAATTAACAAACAAGGATAAGTCCATTGTTTACTGTGAAGTTCATAAAAAGGTGTACATTGCAAATAAAGCCTTTTTTAAAGAAAAACAGAAGGCAAGAATAAATAAAAAAGCAAAGTAGTTAATTTTTATTAAGCTTTATAATTATTAGAAGTTTTTTTAGGAAAGGTAATTAATATGAATCATGAAATTGTTATCGTTGCAGCTACAAGAACTGCTCTAGGATCATTTGGCGGCTCTCTTTCTTCAATTCCAGCACATAAGTTAGGCGCTGAAGTGATAGCTTCAATATTAAAAAAAACTGGTGTAAACAAAGATCAAATTGATGAAGTTATTTTGGGACAAGTTCTGACAGCTGGAAGTGGCCAAAATCCAGCCAGACAGGCTGCAATAGAGGCAGGACTTCCTTATCAAACTCCCTCTATGACAATTAACAAAGTTTGTGGTAGTGGATTAAAAGCAGTACAGTTAGCATTTCAAGCAATTGCTTGCGGTGATGCTGAAATAGTTATTGCTGGCGGTCAAGAAAGTATGAGTCTTTCAAGTCATGTTCTTCCAAAATCAAGAGAAGGTAAAAAAATGGGCCCGTGGGCGATGGTTGACACTATGGTTGTAGACGGTTTATGGTGTGCATTTAATGATTGCCATATGGGCGTTACTGCAGAAAATATTGCAACCAAGTTTGACTATTCAAGACAATCTCAAGATGAGTTTGCTCTAGAGTCACAACAAAAAACAGAAGCTGCTCAAAAATCTGACTTGTTTCGAGATGAGATAACCCCAATATCTATTCCACAGAGAAGAGGTGACGACATTATTTTTGATAGTGATGAATTTCCAAGGCATACTACAAGTATGGATTCTTTAGCTAATCTCCGTCCAGCATTTGCAAAAGATGGGACTGTAACAGCTGGGAATGCATCAGGTATTAATGATGGTGCAGCAGCAGTTATGGTCATGAGTGCATCTAAGGCGCAAGAGCTGAAACTTAAGCCTATGGCAAGAATTGTTTCATACTCTAGTGCTGGAGTTGACCCATCTATCATGGGAACGGGTCCAATTCCGGCAAGCACTAAATGTCTTGAAAAAGCTGGATGGAAGGCTTCTGAGCTTGATCGAATTGAGGCTAATGAGGCATTTGCATCACAAGCAATGTCTGTAAATGACTCACTAGGTTGGGACAAGTCTAAAGTGAATGTAACGGGTGGGTCAATTTCTTTAGGCCATCCAATTGGTGCATCTGGCGCTAGAATTTTGGTGACTTTACTTCATGGCATGGAGCGTGATAACGTAAATAAAGGCCTTGCTACTATGTGCATTGGTGGTGGTATGGGTGTTGCAATAGCAGTTGAAAGGGTACATTAGTATTATTAATTTCTTGAACTAGGAGTATTAATGAAAAAATTTCTAGTTATCTTAACGCTTGTATTTGGGAATTTTTTAATTGTAGGCACAAGTTATTCATACTCAGCAGTTGGCTATATGAAGTGCGAAACTGTAAATAAGCTGGTAGAAGAAGAAAATGCTGACGTTAAAAACATGATTATGTTTTGGTTTAGTGGCTACTATACTGGAAGAAATTATGAAACGTCGAGCTATCCTGGGATACCTGACCCTCAGCTAATATATTTAGCAACCATAAACTACTGCACTAAAAATCCACTAAAAGATACTGTTGATTTGGCTGATTACCTCTACTCTAGTTTGCTTTAGATTTTAGTTATGCTAACTTTTTAATAGTATTTATTAGCTCTAAATTGACTGCTCTTGGGCCAATATTTTTTCTATTTTCATGTCTTCTCAATCCAGGCAAGCGAGTCCCATCGATATCATTATATTTTTTTAAAAACTCCTCAGTCTGTGCTGAAGTATCTTTGCCAGATATAATTTCTGGTGACATAGCAAGAATAAACTGACCTCCTTGGGCTGGACCTCCATCCCCATTATCACGCTCCTTGGTTTCATAAGAGAAGGTTTCTCCAACTAATGGACCAGATAAGAGTTCAACCATAAGGGCAATGACCGAACCTTTATGACCGCCAAATGGAAGTAAAACACCTTTATCAATTTCTGAAGCATCAGTTGTTAATTCTCCTGATGAAGACAGGCCAGTACCAAGGGGCACAGAGTGACCGTCCCTTGCAGCAATTTGAATTTCTCCTTTTGCCATAGATGCAGTTGCCATATCAAAAACAATTGGATTTTTACCAGGGCGCGGCCATGAAAATGCAATTGGGTTAGTGCCAAATAATGCTGTAGCTCCTCCAGAAGGAGCAACACCTGGCATATATGAAACAGACGTCAATCCAACAAGTCCGTGCTCACTGATTGCCTCAACTTCGGGCCAAAGGGCTGCAAAGTGATGGCAGCGTTGAATTGACAATCCCGCAATTCCAAATTTTTGAGCAGCTTCGATCAGTTTTTTAATGCCATATTGATGCGCCAATGGAGCAAATCCATTCTTTGCATCACACTTTAAAATTACTGGCGTAACTTCAGTTATTTCTGGCTTCGCAGAGCCATCTACTTTTTTACTTTGAAGGGCCTTGATATACCCAGGAATACGAAATAGACCATGAGAAATTGAACCATCACGCTCAGCATTAGTTACTGTATTTGCAACTGCATCTGCATTTTCTTCGTTAGCTCCATGATTAATAAGTGCCGCCTTAGCTAAACTAAAAATTTCATCAAGGCCTATATCGATTGTTTTAGAAGTCATAGAATTTTATCCTTAAATTTGTAAGAATTGGATTGCCTTTTCAGTTCAACGAGCTCAAAAGTAAATCAAAAAAAAATGATAACATATTAGTAACTTAATATTTCTTAACCTAATGAAAAGTTGTAAATTCATTCATATAGCTTCTCTTTCTATAAAAATCAATAGGTTAAAGGTTAATATTTCAATTTGAACTTAGCTCAAGTTCAAACTTGTTTAATAGAGCTTTGAAGTTAATTTTAAGTTAGTCTGTTTATTAATAGTTGACAACTATATAAAAATTATATAGCCTGTCTATTCAGTCAAGAAGTATTTAGTTATTTTATTAATTAAATTAGTATGAAGTTAATGAATAAATAAATTGAAGTGTGCTTTAAACCAAATAAGGAGTAGAGGTTTTGTCCAATTTTAGGTTTGATCTCAATAGCTCCAATGGTATTTGGGAGGTAGACCTGAGAACTGGAAAAAATTTCATTCTAAGCATCTAATTGAACTAAACATCCAAATTTTCCAATGCAAGCTTAACTAGAAAAAGCCTTGGAAGCAAGAAATTATTGAGTCCTTGATTCATATTATTTGGCTCAATAAGTGGAGTAATGCTATGACATTGAGTGGCGATTAAAATCAATGTAGGCGTTACATTTTATAAAAAATATAGGAGTAATTTATGAAAATAGGAAGATTTAGTAATCTATTGATTATTACATTATGTAGCTTTCTTTTGTCTGGACAAGTACTGGCAGCTAAAATAAAAGTAGCGGGAATATATACTCAACCACTACAACAAAAATGGGATGCCAGATTGCATTTAGCTTTGCAAGCCCAAGCGGATGCAGGTGAAATTGATTATGTGTATTCTGAAAAAGTTTCTAATACAGATTATGTTCGAGTTTTACGTGAATATTCTGAAAGTGGAGTGCATCTTATTGTAGGTGAGGCTTTTGGTATTAGTGCTGAGGCTAGAAAAGTATCAGATGATTATCCAGAAATAGCATATCTAATGGGTGATCCTGGAAGTGGGTATGGCGGCGAATATGGCAATAATTTTTCAGTTTTTGATAATTATATTCATGAGCCTTGCTATTTGATGGGTGTTATTGCTGGTGGTATGACTAAGTCTAATAAGATTGGTATGGTTGGTGGTTACCCAATTGGTGAAGTAAACCGTTTGTTCCATGCCTTTATGGCTGGCGCAAGGTCAGTTAACCCTGATGTTGAGTTTAAAGTTAGTTTTCTTGGCTCATGGTATGATCCTCCGAAGGCAAAAGAAGCAGCATTTGCTCAAATTGAAGCAGGTGTAGATGTCTTATATGCAGAGCGTGCTGGTGTAGTGGATGCTGCAAGAGAAAGAAATATTATTGCATTTGGTAATGTTAATGATATGAATAAAGAGGAAAACGGCACAGGTGTTGTAGTCACATCTGCTTTATGGCATATGGAGAATGCAATTAATCATGCAATCTCTGGTGTTAAAGCTGGTACATACGTAGCAGAGGATTATAAAGAATGGACTATGATGCAAAAAGGTGGAGCTTCTTTAGCACCTTATTATGAGTTTGATGATCAGATTGCAGCTGATGTTAAAGCTAAAGTTGCAGCAATTTCTTCGGATATCATGAGTGGTAACTTTACAGTTGTAGTTAATGACGATGAGCCAAAATCAACTTACTAAGATTATCAGATGAAGAAACTACAATTTTCCAAAATTTGTAAAAATTTTGGTGCTGTTGTAGCTAACGACAATATTTCACTCTCACTAGGTGAGGGTGAAATATTATCTTTGTTAGGTGAAAATGGTGCAGGAAAGACAACATTAATGAATATACTTTTTGGGCACTATATTAGTGACAAAGGGTTTATTGAAGTTGAGGGTAAGAGATTAACACCAGGCTCAACAAAGGCTGCATTAGATGCTGGAATTGGAATGGTTCATCAGCATTTTACTTTAGCGGAAAATCTTACAGTATTAGAAAATATTATTCTTGGTACAGAGCCTTTAAGTAGACTTTGGAGTAAAAAAAAACTAGCGTATAAAAAACTTGAAGCATTATCAAAGCGCTTCGGCTTATTAATTAATCCAGATGCTAAAGTGGCCGATTTAACGGTTGGAGAAAAACAGCGAGTTGAAATAATAAAAGCACTTTACCGTGATGCAAGTATTTTAATATTAGATGAGCCAACTGCAGTTCTTACTCCACAAGAAACTATTCAGCTTTTCAAAGTACTTAAGGAAATGGTAAATGCAGGTTTATCAATAATGTTTATATCGCATAAATTAAATGAAATTTTAGAAATTAGTGATCGTATTGTGGTTCTTCGTCATGGCAAATTAGTGGGAGAGGTAGCAACTAAAAAGGCAAATAAGGAGTTGCTTGCAGAAATGATGGTTGGCCACAAAGTTACTCGACCGGCTTATGAGAAATTGGAAATTGGTAAAGTAGTTGTAGAGCTAAATAATGTCTGTCTTAATGCGAGTGATGGCACGGTTGGACTTAGCAATATAAATCTCAAGATACATGAAAAAGAAATTATTGGTCTGGCAGGAGTTTCAGGTAATGGTCAATTTGGAGTAGCTTCAATTCTTCAGGGATTAACTCATCCAAGCTCAGGCGAATTTAAGCTATTTGGACAGAGTTTAATTAAATATGATCCTCGTTATCTTACAAAATCTGGCGTAGCACGGATTCCAGAGGACCGCTCAAAAGAGGGTGTTATTGGGGAAATGGCGCTATGGGAAAATTTCCTTGGAGAGGAGTTACGCTCTAAAGCTAAATCAGGTTTTATTATTGACAAAAAGAAGGCAGTTAATAATGCTGAAAAATTAATACAAGAATATGATATTCGTTGCGAAGGAGCTTTTGCATCTACAAGATTATTATCTGGTGGTAATATTCAGAAGTTAATCCTTGCAAGAAGTTTATCGAACAACCCTCGTTTTATAATAGCAAATAAACCAGCAAGAGGCTTAGATGAAGGTGCTATTAGTTTTGTTCAACATCAAATAATAAATGCTAAAACAAAAGGTGCTGGAGTATTGCTGATTAGTGAAGATTTAGATGAAATTTTTGAACTATCTGACCGTATTGCAGTTATATTTGATGGGAAATTACAAGGACCTTTTGATGTTAGTTCACTGACTATAAATCAAGTCGGCCTTATGATGAGTGGCGAAATGAAAGAGGGTAGTTTTAATGAGGCTTAAAACAAGAAGAAATACACCTGTATGGTTAATTGCAGTATTACCTATTCTTTCTATTTTAGTTGCTTTTATTTTTGGCGCTTTTTTTATAATTTGGGCGGGCGAATCTCCAATCACTGCCTATATTGCTTTAATTAATGGAGCTTTAGGTTCAAGTTTTGCAATTACTGAATCCCTAACAAGGGCAATCCCATTAATTTTTACAGGTCTAGCTGCAGCTGTTGCATTTCGAGCAAAATTTTGGAATATTGGTGCAGAGGGGCAATTATATTGTGGTGCTATGGCGGCAACATTAGTTGGGACAGGAATGATTGATCTACCTTCTATAATAATGATTCCAGTGTTGTTTATTGCAGGTGCTTTAGCAGGCTGTTTAATTTTGTTGTTACCAGTCTTTCTTAAAACCCATATGAAGGTGGATGAAGTAGTAACAACCCTGTTGCTGAATTTTATAATTTTACTTTTTGTGAATATGTTGCTTGAAGGGCCTTGGAAAGACCCTATGGCTATGGGATGGCCTCAGGCTGCAAGAATTATCGATAATGGAGTTCTGCCTACTATAGTTGCTAAGAGTAGATTGCATTTTGGAATAATTATTGCACTAGTGATGTCAATTATAATGTGGGCTATACTTCGTTTTACAGTTTGGGGATATGAAATACGAGCGGTTGGGTACAACCAGCAAGCCTCAACTTTTTATGGAATATCGATCAATAAATCAGTGCTAATGGTTGCTCTTTTTAGTGGTGGATTAGCAGGTATGGCTGGAGTTAGTGAGGTTACTGGTCTGAAAGGCTACTTAACTTTAACTTTATCACCTGGCTTTGGTTATACGGGAATAGCAGTTGCAATGCTTGCACAGCTTCATCCTATTGGGGTAATTGTTTCAGCTATATTTCTAGCGTCAATTTATGTGGGTGCTGATGCGATGAGTCGAACAGTAGATATACCTAATTATATTGCAGATATTTTAGTTGCTATATCTTTATTGTCGGTTTTAGTTGGATCAATGCTGGCACGATTCCGAATTGTTTGGGGTAAATAATTATGTTGGAATTACTTGAATTAATATTAACAACGAGTTTATGGGCAGCTGTAGTAAGAATTGCAACCCCATTAATTTTTGCTACATTGGGTGAATTAATTTGTGAGCGAGCAGGAGTATTAAATCTTGGAATTGAAGGCATAATGACAATTGGCGCAATGGCAGGTTGGTTATGGGTTTATCAAGGTGGAGACCTCTGGGGTGGAGTAGTATTTGCTGCTATAGTGGGCATGCTATTTGGTTTTCTGCATAGCATATTGGTTGTTTATCTTGGTTTGTCACAACATGTTAGTGGAATTGGAATCACTATGCTTGCCTCATCTATTAGTTATTATGCATACACAATGATAATACCATTTAGCACTACTCCACCCAAAATTGTAGCATTCAGTGCATTTGAAGTGCCATTACTATCATCAATTCCAATTATTGGAGGAGCTTTTTTTAACCAAACTGCATTAACATATTTAGCATATATATTAGTAATAGTGACTTTCTACGTACTTTATAAAATGCCACTTGGTTTAACAATTAGAATGGCAGGAGAAAATCCAGTTGCTAATGAGGCCCAAGGTATTAATGTATTATTAATTCGTACTGGGGCAGTAATGGTAGGAAGTGCTTTGATGGCAATTGGAGGCGCATTTTTAACTATGTCTGCATTTGATGCATTTTATTTTGGTATGATTAATGGTAGAGGGTGGATCTGTGTTGCGCTGGTTATTTTTGCCTCTTGGAAGCCGGGCAAAGCTTTTTTAGGGGCAATTTTATTTGCATTATTTGAAGCATTACAGGTTAGGGCACAATTAATAGGTGCAGATGTTATTCCATATCAAATTTTTTCTATGATGCCATACTTTCTCAGCATAGTTGCGATGATGCTTGTTGCACGAAGAGCAGCCTATCCTAAGGCATTATTAGTACCATTTAGACAAGGAGATCGTATCTAATGTTCGACATACTTATTAAACACGCTAATCTTCCAGATGACCGTAATAATTTTGATATTGCTATTCAAAACAAAAAAATAGTAGCTATTGATAGAAATATTATTGGCGAAGCAGTTAATACTATTGATGCGACTGATAAATTAGTTTCTCCAAGCCACGTCGATAGCCATTTTCACTTAGATGCTACTTTAACTCTTGGTCAGCCACGCTTTAATGAGAGTGGTACTTTACTTGAAGGTATTCAGCTATGGGATGAGCTAAAACCCCATTTAACTATTGAGCTTATAAAAAAACGTGCTCGAAAATTATGTCATTGGGCAATAGCAAATGGATGTTTGGCAATTCGGAGCCATGTAGATATAAGTGATGATCGATTGCTGGCAGTTGAGGCGTTATTAGAGTTGCGAAAAGAAATGCGGGATTGGATCGACATCCAGCTAGTTGCATTTCCGCAAAATGGATATTTACGCTATAAAAACTCTATTAAAAATCTTGATAGAGCATTAAAAAAAGGTGTGGATGTTATAGGCGGTATTCCGCACTTTGAACGCACTATGAATGAAGGCTCTTTATCTATTAAATTGTTATGTGAACTAGCCGCAGAAAAAGATTTACTAGTAGATATGCATTGCGATGAATCGGATGATCCAATGTCTAGACACGTTGAAACACTTGCTTTTGAAGCTCATCGTTTGGGTCTTGAGGGAAGAGTAACGGGTTCTCACTTAACATCAATGCATTCAATGGATAATTATTACGTAAGTAAATTAATACCATTGTTACAAGAGGCTGAATTACAAGTAGTTGCTAATCCATTAATAAATATTACCCTTCAAGGTCGCCATGATCTCTATCCTAAACGCAGAGGAATGACGCGTGTTAAAGAGCTGTTAAATAGTAATATTAACGTTGCTTTTGGCCATGACTGTGTAATGGATCCATGGTATAGCCTAGGCAAACATGATATGTTAGAAGTTGCTAATATGGGATTACATGTTGGACAAATGACAGGTGTTAAAGAAATGCATCAAATATTTCAAGCTATTACAAATAATGGAGCCAGAGTAATGCAACTAGATAATTATGGCATTGAGGTTGGTTGCAATGCTAATTTGGTGATCCATCAGGCTAATAATCCAATTGAAGCGATACGCTTATGCAATGCACGTTTATTTGTAATTCGTAATGGCCAGATTATTGCAAAGGCTAATCCAACAGAAAGCCAACTATTATTAAATGGAGAGAAAGATAAGAGAGTTATAGATTGGACCCTCTAAGAATAATAATAAAAAGAAATGCTGCTTAAGGTAAAAAGATAATTATTTTTAAGGGTTAAGTCAAATACCTTAGATGATAGGAGAATAAAAAATGTTAAAAAATAATCCTAAATATTATGATGCTCACTGGATGCCTTATAGTGGGAATAGAGAGTTTAAAGCAAATCCACGTATAATGGTTTCTGCTAAAGACAGTTATTACATAGACGATAAAGGCAGGAAAATATTTGATGGCCTTTCAGGTCTTTGGACTTGTGGAGCAGGTCACTCTCGCCCTGAAATTATTGAAGCAGTCAGTAAACAAATTGAGACTTTGGATTATTCTCCTGCATTTCAATTTGGACACGAAAAATCGTTTGAGTTGGCAAATAGAATTATTGAATTTACTCCAAAAGATCTGGATCGTGTCTTTTTTACTTGTTCTGGTTCAGAGGCAGTAGATAGTTCCCTAAAAATTGCTCGAGCTTATTGGAGACTTAAGGGAAAGGTCGGTAAGACTCGTTTGATTGGAAGGATAAAAGGCTATCATGGAGTTAATTTTGGAGGGATTAGTGTTGGTGGTATTGGTCCTAATAGAGAAATGTTTGGACAAGGAATTGAAGCAGATCATTTATCGTCTACCCTTCTCCCAGAAAATATATTTAGCAAAGGGCAGCCCCAGGTTGGAGATCATTTAGCAGATGACTTATTAAATAAAATATTATTGCATGGCGCCTCTAATATTGCAGCAGTAATTGTAGAGCCAATGGCGGGTTCCGCTGGCGTATTTCCACCCCCCATAGGATATCTAAAAAGGCTACGTAAAATCTGTGACTCTAATGATATTTTATTAATCTTTGATGAAGTGATAACCGCTTTTGGCCGTATGGGCGCGAAAACAGGTGGCGAAGCTTTTGGCGTTACTCCAGATATAATGACTTTTGCAAAACAGGTTAGTAATGGCAGCCAACCACTGGGTGGTGTAGTAGTTAAAAAAAATATTTATGAAACTTTTATGGATACAAAAGCACCAAATTATTTAGTTGAATTATTCCATGGTTATACATATTCAGCTCATCCTGTGGGATGCGCTGCATCACTTGCAAGTTTAGATATATTACAGAATGATAATTTGATAGAGCGAGTTAAAAAAATGAGCCCAATATTTGAAAAAGAACTTCATAGTCTTAAGGGTTTGCAATATGTTTCAGATATTCGTAATTATGGACTGGCTGGTGGAATTACTATTGAGTCTGCTAAAAATGAACCTGCATTAAGACCCTATCAAATTGCAATGAAGTGCTGGGATAAAGGCTTTTATGTTCGATATGGTGGTGATACTATTCAATTAGGTTTGCCATTTATCGTATCTGAACAAGAAATAAAGGATGTCGTTGGAGCAATATCTGACTCAATTAAAGAATTACAATAAAGGAGAAAGAAGAAATGAAATTAGTAGAACACCTTATTAATGGTGAGCTTGTATCAATGGGTGACCCTACTCAAGATGTATTTAATCCATCGACAGGAGAGGTTGGGAAGCAAGTAGAAATTGCTTCAAAAAATACTGTTGAAAAAGCTATAAATGCGGCTCACGAAGCTTTTCCAGCATGGCGAGCAACGCCACCACTTAAACGAGCTAGAATTATGTTTCGTTTTAAAGAATTATTAGAAAAAAATATTAATAAAATAGCGCAATTAATTGGAGAGGAGCATGGAAAAATCGCACATGATGCGCTTGGTGAAATTACTCGAGGTATAGAGAATGTTGAATATGCTTGCTATGCACCTCAACTTCTAAAAGGAGAGCATAGTAAAAATATTTCAACCAATATTGATTCATGGAGTGAGTTTCAACCCTTAGGAGTTGTTACAGGAATCACCCCTTTTAATTTTCCTGCTATGGTTCCATTATGGATGTATCCCATGGCAATAGTTTGTGGTAATTGTTTTGTATTAAAGCCCTCAGAAAGAGACCCTTCGTCAGCATTATTTATTGCTCAATTATTAAATGAAGCAGGCTTACCAAAAGGGGTTTTAAATGTAGTTAATGGAGGTAAGGAGGCAGTAGATACTTTGCTCAAAGATGAAAGAGTGCAAGCTGTAAGTTTTGTTGGATCAACTCCTATTGCAAAATATATTTATAGAACTGCTTCTGAAAATGATAAGAGGTGCCAAGCTCTTGGAGGCGCTAAAAACCATGCTATTGTTATGCAAGATGCAGAAATGGAGAATACAGTGAATGCTCTTATAGGTGCTGCATTTGGCTCTAGTGGTGAAAGGTGTATGGCAATTTCCGTAGCAGTAGCAGTCGGCTCAGTCACAGCAGATAATTTAATAGCTGGCTTGAAATCTAAGATGCATGACCTTAAGGTGGGTAATTTTGATAATAGTAAAAATGATTTTGGACCACTTATAACTAAAGATCATATGGAAAAAGTTAAAGAATATATCACCAGTGCAGAAGATCAAGGCGCCGACATTGTTGTTGATGGACGGAGTGTTGAGGTGAAAGGTTGTGCAAATGGCTTTTATGTTGGCGGAACCCTTATTGATAGCGTGCAATCTTCAATGAAGTCTTATAAGGAAGAAATATTTGGACCAGTATTGCAGGTAGTGAGAGTAGAAACTATGCAACAAGCAATTGACTTAATAGATGAGCATGAATATGGAAATGGCACGTGTATTTTCACCCGAGATGGTGAAGCAGCAAGATATTTTAGTGATCAAATAAAAGTTGGTATGGTTGGTATCAATGTACCATTGCCCGTCCCTGCTGCTCAGCATAGTTTTGGTGGTTGGAAGCAATCAATGTTTGGTGATTTGGCTGCATATGGGCCAGATAGCGTAAGATTTTATACACGTAGAAAAACCATAACTCAGCGCTGGCCATCATCCAGTGTAAGGGAAGGCGTAAACTTTTCTTTCCCTTCATAACTGGTTTTTATGTTTTTTTAAGTGACCTCCTTTAGGAGGTCATTTTTTTTGTCCCCTAGATTATATTTAATGCCACTTTGAGAACTATTTAAAGTCAACCAATTAATTATAGTTGACAAGTATAAAAAAAATATGTAGCCTGTCTATTTAGTCAAGAAGTGTAAAGTTTTTTTATTTACCAAATCGGAAAAGGAGGAATTGAATGAGTAAATTAAAGTGTGGTCTGATCCAAATGGGATTGAAAGGCGATGGCACGATGTCGCCAGAAAAAATACGTGATTTAATGATTGAGGCTCATATCCCTATGATAGAGGATGCTGCAAAACAAGGGGTAAAAGTGCTTTGTTTTCAAGAAGTATTTACTCAGCCATACTTTTGTCCAAGTCAGGATAAAAAATGGTATGCCGCAGCTGAATCAATTCCTGATGGACCAACAGTTAAGCTAATGCAAGAATATGCTAAAAAATACCAAATGGTAATTGTTGTTCCTATCTATGAAGAAGAAATGCCAGGTATTTATTACAATACTGCAGCAGTAATTGACGCTGATGGAAGCTTTCTAGGGAAATATCGTAAAACTCATATTCCTCAAGTTGCCCCTGGTTTTTATGAAAAATTTTTCTTTAAACCCGGTAATCTTGGTTATCCAGTATTTGAAACTGCATATGTTAAGTTGGGAGTATATATTTGTTACGACAGACACTTCCCTGAGGGTTGGCGTGCATTAGCCTTAAATGGAGCTGAATATATTGTTAATCCTTCAGCTACAGTGGCAGGATTAAGTAAATATTTATGGGAATTAGAGCAACCTGCTTCGGCTGCTGCAAATGGAGTTTTTATTGGTGCGATAAATCGAGTTGGAAGAGAGGAGCCATGGGCAGAGCAAATGGGAGAATTCTATGGATCAAGTTATATTGTAAATCCTCGTGGTCAAATTGAAGCACAAGCAAGTTATGGTGATGATGAGTTGCTGGTTCATGAAATTGATTTAGATATGGTTCGAGAAGTGCGAGATACTTGGCAATTTTTTAGAGACAGGCGCAGTGACCTTTATGGAGGGCTAACTGAAAAATAGCATCATGAATGAGTCTTCATCTATAAAGTCTGCTGAGTCTTCAATCATAGATATTAGTAATTTGTGTCTTACCTTTGAAACACAGACAGAGCCAGTGCATGCACTTTCTGATATTAATATGAAAGTTAATTCAGGTGATTTTGTTTCACTAATTGGTCCAAGTGGGTGTGGTAAAACTACTTTATTGAGGGTAATAGCTGATCTAGAAAAACCAACAAGTGGCACAATCAATGTAGAAGGTAAATCGCCAAATCAAGCACGCTTAGATCGTGCTTATGGGTATGTTTTTCAAACTCCAGCTCTTTTGCCTTGGCGCAATATAGAAGCAAATATCCACTTACCATTAGAGATATCAGGTTATTCAAAAGATGAGCAAAAAAGTCTTTCAAATCAATATTTGTCTTTAGTAGGCTTGTCAGGATTTGAAAAAAAATATCCATGGCAATTGTCCGGTGGTATGCAGCAGCGTGTCTCGATTGCGAGAGCCTTGAGTTTTGATCCTGATATGTTACTGATGGATGAGCCGTTTGGAGCGCTAGATGAAATTACTCGAGATCGTTTAAATGAGGAGTTATTGCGTTTATGGGAAAAAACTCAGAAAACAGTTGTATTTGTTACCCACTCAATACCTGAGGCAGTATTCTTATCTAATAAGATTGTTGTAATGTCAGCTCGTCCAGGAAAAATTATTGATGTAATTGATACCAATTTTCCAAAAGATAGAAATCTTGATATTCGTGAATCAAAAGAGTTCTTAAAGGTTTCGCAACTTGTGAGAGAGGGGCTTAAAGAGGGGCATAGTGATGGAAGCTAATAGGCTTTTCAGTATGATTATAGGAGGAAGTATTGGTCCTGTCGTGATTCTGGTAACGGCTATTATTATGATATGGTATGCGGGAGCAGTTTATTTAAATAGCGCCTTTTTAATTGACAGATATGAAAAAAATAATATTGAGTGGTCTTTTTCACAACTAGCCTCAGACTCTTGGTCTATGGAGCGACCTGTTTTGCCATCTCCCCATCAAATTGCAAAGGAGTTAAAGAAAACAATTTGGGATCAGAAGATAACTTCACCACGGAGTTTGGTTTTCCACTCTAGAGTGACTTTATCTTCTGCAATGGTTGGCTTTATAATGGGCACCTTTCTTGGTATTGTCTTGTCAGTGGGTATTGTTTATGTGCCAGCACTGGATCGAACCTTAATGCCTTGGATAATTACATCTCAAACTATTCCAATTCTGGCAATTGCTCCGATGATTGTCGTTGTGTTAGGTTCAATGGGTATTATTGGCTTAGTTCCAAAAGCAATGATCTCAACCTATCTTTGTTTTTTTCCTGTTGTTGTTGGGATGGTTAAAGGTTTAAGGTCACCAAGTATTCTCTTGGTAGACCTAATGAATAGTTATTCAGCATCAAAGGTTGAGGTTTTTTGGAAATTACGTCTTCCAGCGTCTCTTCCTTATTTATTTGCCAGTTTAAAAGTAGCCATTGCTCTGAGCGTAGTTGGGGCAATTGTAGCAGAGCTTCCTGCTGGTGCTCAAGGTGGCCTTGGTGCACGCCTATTATCTGGCTCATATTACGGACAAACCAGTCTTATTTGGGCTGCCCTGATAACTGCTTCAGTGATTTCTGCAACCCTAGTTACCATAGTTGGAAGAATGGAGCGCGCAGTTAATAATCGTATGGGGCTGCAAATATGAATTTCCTGGCAATAATAAGGTCGTATCCCTTAAGAGGATTGCTATGTCTTATTTTTTCAATCGCCTCTTTTATTTCGTTACAGCTTAACGTAATTAATGATTATGCACTTAATCCTTTTATTGTGATCATTATTGCCGTTGTCAGTTTGATATTTTTTGTTATTCGTCAACAGGGATTATTTCTTTTATCTATTTGTTTTGTAGCTTTATTCTCTGGAGCTTGGTCTGTATTAAATTTAATACATTCATTCGATAAAGGGGTGGTTATGGGTTTAGATGCCTGGTTCTTGGTAAGTGCATTGTGGTTTCTAACATGGAATAACTTAGTTCAACTATCAGCTTTGAAAACAAAGAATAAATTAATAGAATTATCTCTAACTATAATCATTCCAGTTTTATTTGGTGCGTGGATATTTTTTCTATGGGAGGTTATTACTATAGGTATGTCCGTTCCGCAGGTTTTGTTACCTGCACCAAGTCTTATTTGGCAAGTATTTGATGGGTTTGGTGCTACTTTATTTGCAGATTTCTATCAAACTTTTGTCCGATCAGCAATTCCTGGCTTTATTATGGGAAGTGGTACAGGATTTCTCGTTGCAATTGCAGCTGATAAAATACCATTTTTAAGGCGTGGATTAATTCCAATTGGAAACTTCTTTAGCGCAATACCAATTATTGGTATGGCGCCAATTATGATAATGTGGTTTGGATTTGATTGGCAGTCCAAAGCAGCTGTTGTTGCCATAATGACTTTTTTTCCAATGATGGTAAATACCTTAAGTGGTCTTAATGAGACTGATAGGATTGATCGGGATTTATTACACACTTATGCTTCAAGTTACTGGCGAGAACTTTTTAGTTTGCGTCTACCAAATGCAATGCCATTTATTCTTAATGCATTGAAAATTAACTCAACTTTTGCTATGATTGGAGCTATAGTTGCAGAATTTTTTGGAACACCCATTGTTGGAATGGGATTTAGAATTTCGGCTGAGGTTGGCCGAATGAATATCGATATTGTATGGGCAACAATTGCGGTTGCTGCTGTTACAGGTTCGATGTTTTATGGAGTATTTGCTCTTTTAGAAAGAAAATTAACTTTCTGGCATCCATCGATGCGAAAAAGCTAGTTCTGGGTAAGTACTATTTTTTTAAAATAAAGGGAGAAATGATGAAAATATTTAAAAGTAAAACGATATTAGCTGCAATTTGCTCTACTATGCTTATAGCTTTGAGCTTTAATACTCAAGCAGGTGATAAATTTACCCTTCAGACGAAGTGGGTAACTCAGGCTCAATTTGCAGGCTATTATGTTGCACTAGAAAATGGTTACTACGATGATGAGGGTTTAGATGTAACAATTAAGTCAGGTGGTCCAGATATTGCACCTCCACAAGTTATGGCAGGCGGTGGTGCTGATATTCTAATTGAGTGGATGCCAGCAGCATTAGCATCTAGAGAAAAAGGGCTTAACCTTGTCAACATAGCACAGCCATTTAAAAGCACTGGAATGATGCTTACATGCCGTAAAGATTCGGGCATAAGTTCGCCTTCTGACTTTGCAGATAAGACTCTAGGAGTTTGGTTCTACGGTAACGAGTATCCATTCCTGAGCTGGATGAGTAAGCTTGATATGGCAACTGATGGAAGTGCTGGTGGAGTGACAGTATTGAAGCAAGGCTGGGGGATAGAGCCTATTCTTCAAAAGCAAGCAGATTGCGTGTCAACGATGACTTACAATGAATACTGGCAAGTTATTGATGGTGGACTTTCAGCCGATGAGCTAGTAGTTTTTCCATATGATGAGCAAGGTGTTTCAACACTTGAAGATGGATTGTATGTCTTGGAAGAAAACCTAAGTGATCCTGCTTTTGTTGATAAAGCTGCGCGTTTCCTTCGTGCTAGCATGAAAGGTTGGGAGTGGGCTTCAAATAATTCCGATGCTGCTGCCGATATCGTGCTTGAAAATGACATGAGTGGTGCTCAAACTGAAAAGCATCAGCGTCGTATGATGGGTGAGGTTAATAAACTTACTGCAAATGGTGGTAAATTAAATGTTGACGATTACCAGCGTACTGTCGATACTTTACTTGGTAGTGATTCTGATCCAGTAATTAATGCCGAGCCAGTCGGTGCTTGGACTCATAAAGTCTGGGATGCTGCATTTGGATCATAATATAAAATCTAATTTCTTGTAGGAGAATACTATGTCTGTACTAATTAAAAATGGAACAATTGTTAATGCTGATCAATCTTTTCAAGCCGATGTGCTATGTGCAGATGGCAAAATACAGGAAATTGGCAGTAATATCTCAGCGCCGAGTGGCGCTGAGGTAATAGATGCTGCCGGGCAATATGTTATGCCCGGTGGTATCGACCCTCATACCCATATGCAATTACCATTTATGGGAACTGTTGCTAGTGAAGATTTCTATACTGGGACAGCTGCTGGACTTGCGGGTGGAACAACAATGATTATTGATTTTGTTATTCCTTCTCCTGGAACGAGTATTCTTGAGGCTTATCATCAATGGCGAGAGTGGGCGGAGAAATCAGTAGCTGACTATAGCTTTCATGTTGCCATTACTTGGTGGGATGAAACTGTCCATGCTGATATGAAAACACTAGTTGAAAAACATGGTGTTAACAGCTTTAAGCACTTTATGGCTTATAAGGGCGCAATAATGGCCACTGATGAAATACTTGTCAATAGCTTCAATAGGTCATTAGAATTAGGTGCAATGCCAACAGTTCATGCTGAAAATGGTGAAATGGTTGCACAATTACAAAGTAAGATTTTTGATATGGGCATAACTGGACCAGAGGGTCACCCATTATCTCGTCCACCTGAGGTTGAGGGTGAGGCTGCTAGTCGAGCTATTAGTATTGCTAATGTATATGGAGTCCCTTTGTATATCGTTCATGTTTCTACTAAGCAGTCTTTAGAGGCAATAACTAGAGCACGAAATGCTGGGCAAAAAGTATTTGGTGAAGTTTTAGCTGGACATTTGCTTGTAGATGAGTCAGTTTACTTAAATAAAGATTTTGAGACTGCTGCTGCTCATGTAATGAGTCCTCCTTTTAGAGCAAAAGAACATCAAGATGCATTATGGAAAGGAGTTATATCTGGTAATTTGCAAACTACCGCTACTGATCACTGTTGTTTTTGTGCTGATCAAAAAGCAGCTGGTAAGGATGATTTTCGTATAACGCCAAATGGAACTGCAGGCGTGGAAAATAGAATGGAAGTGCTATGGCATCATGGCGTAAATACTGGACTTTTTAGTATGAATGAGTTTGTTAAATTAACTTCTACAAATGCTGCACAAATATTTAATATTTATCCTCGAAAAGGGAGTATTTCAGTTGGTGCAGATGCAGATATTGTTGTCTGGGATCCAGAAGCAACTAAGACAATTTCTGCTAAAACACACCACCAAAATATTGATTTCAATATTTTTGAGGGTATGGAAGTCAAAGGCTGTGCTTCACATACTATAAGTGCTGCAAAAGTTGTATATGCTAATGGAGAGTTGAAAGTTGAAAGGGGAGCTGGAAGATATATTGATCGCCCTGCATACTCTTCATTCTATCAAGGGCTAGATGTCCAAGCTGAGAAAAAGATACCAAAAGCTGTGAAACGTTAAAAAGGAAATTTATTTTGTATTGAGGTTCTGTTAATATAACCTGACCAAATGGTCAAATATTTTTTTTCGGAGGAAAATATGAGTGACAATAATTTAACAAATAAGGTAATGAACATTAAGTCACATCGCCTTAGTAAAAAAGAGATTGATGATAATTTTTCAGACCTCCATGCACCATTGTCTGCAATAGAGGCATTAATTGAGGCTGATCGATGTTATTTTTGTTATGACGCTCCTTGCACAAAGGCCTGTCCATCAGATATTGATGTCCCAGGCTTTATTCAAAGTATTAGGAGTGATAATTTAACAGGTGCTGCAGAGAAAATTTTAAGTGAAAATATTTTTGGAGGTATGTGTGCCCGTGACTGCCCAACTGAAGAGTTGTGCCAACTGGCATGTGTTCGAAATGATCATGAACAAAAACCTGTCGAAATTGGATTACTACAACGTTATGCAACTGACTCAGTATTAAACAATGGAGTGCAATTATTTTCTAGGCAAGAAAATACAGGAAAGTCTATTGCAGTAGTTGGGGCTGGGCCAGCTGGAATATCATGCGCTCACCGTTTAGCGGTTTTGGGGCACAAAATAACAGTTTATGATGCCAAAGATAAGCTAGGAGGTTTAAATGAGTATGGCATTGCAGCTTATAAAACTCCTAATGATTTTGCACAGCAAGAACTTGATTACATTCTAGATATTGGTGGCATTACTATCGAAACAGGAATGCAGCTTGGTAAACAAATTAATCTTGAAGGTCTTCAGGAGAAATATGACGCAGTATTTTTAGGGTGTGGTCTTGGTTCAGTAAATAAACTTAATCTTGATAATGAAGACATTTCTGGTGTTATTGATGCAGTTGAATATATTGCAAATTTACGTCAAACCAATAATAAAGATGAACTAATGGTTGGAAAAAATATTGTTGTGATTGGTGGTGGTATGACAGCAATAGATATTGCTGTTCAAAGCAAATTGTTAGGTGCAGAGCAAGTAACGATTGCTTACAGACGTAGTAAAAAAATAATGGCTGCTAGTGAATATGAGCAGGCTCTGGCAAAAAAGCATGACGTACAAATTCAATATAACATGTCACCAAAACGTCTGATTGCTGATGATAGTCATGTCACTGCAATTGAGTTTGATGTTATGAAGTCACAAAACGATGGAAACCTCAAGGCAAGTGGAGAAAATATTACATTAAAAGCTGATGTTGTTTTCAAAGCTATTGGGCAAAAATTAGTGACTGAAGGCTTGACAGATAATAACAGTTTGGAAATAGAAAAAGGAAGGATTGTTGTAGATGAACAACGTAAAACTTCATTGTCTAAAGTATGGGCAGGAGGAGACTGTGTTCTTGATGGCGACAATTTAACAGTGTCAGCAGTACAAGATGGCAAACTTGCTGCAATTTCAATAAACGAAACACTAACACAAGGAGCATAGTATGGCAGATTTAACTAGTAATTTTTTAGGAATTAAGTCACCTAATCCTTTTTGGTTAGCCTCGGCACCACCGACAGATAAGGCTTATAACGTAAATCGTGCCTTTGAAGCTGGCTGGGGTGGGGTTTCATGGAAAACTCTGGGTGAGGATCCTCATATTGTGAATGTTAATGGTCCAAGGTACACAACAATGATGAGTAATGACCGACGAGTTATTGGTTTTAATAATATCGAATTAATAACTGATCGTCCATTTCAAGTTAATCTTAAGGAAATGCGTCAAGTAAAGAGAGACTGGCCAGATAGGGCTGTGATTGCATCTGTAATGTTTCCAATGAGTGAGGCATCTTGGGCAAAGCATATCCCTATTATTGAAGATACAGGTATAGATGGTTTTGAGCTTAATTTTGGTTGTCCTCATGGTATGTCAGAGCGAGGAATGGGTGCTGCAGTTGGGCAAGTTCCAGAATATATAAAACAAGCAACTGAGTGGTGCAAAAAGTATGCCACAGTCCCTGTAATTGTCAAGCTTACGCCAAATATAACTGATGTAATTTATCCAGCTGAAGCAGTCCTTGAGGGTGGTGGTGATGCAGTGTCATTAATTAATACCATAAACTCAATTATGAGAGTTGATTATGACAGTTTGACTATGTTTCCAACTACGGGTGGTATGGGAACTCATGGGGGTTATTGTGGTGAGGCGGTAAAACCAATTGCTTTGAATATGGTGGCAGAGATAGCGCGTAATGAAAAAACTAGAAACTTACCAATTTCAGGTATTGGGGGAGTATCGACTTGGAAAGATGCAGTAGACTTTATTGCATTAGGTGCCAGTAATGTTCAGGTTTGTACAGCCGCAATGGTCTATGGTTTTAAAATTGTTGAAGACATGAAAACTGGATTGAGTAACTTTTTAGATGAAAAAGGTATGAATTCAGTAGATGAGCTAATTGGCAAAGCAGTTCCATCAGTTACTGATTGGAAGTTCTTGAACTTAAACCACGTTGATAAAGCTGTCATTGACCAAGATAAGTGTATAAAGTGTGGTCGTTGTCACATTGTATGTGAAGATACTTCACATCAAGCAATTGAATATTCAACTGATAGTGGTGATAGAGTATTTACAGTTAAGGATGATGAATGTGTTGGATGTAATCTTTGTGTAAGCGTTTGCCCTGTAATAGATTGTATCTCAATGGTCGCTATGACATCAGGAACTGACCCTAGAACTGGAAAGGCAATTTCACCACAAGCATCTGATTGGACAACTCACCCAAATAATCCATTAAAGGTTTCATGAAAAAATAATGGAGAATTGAATGGGTAATAAAAAAGTTCTAGTACAAGCCAGAGGTATTACACGTAGTAAAGAGAGAATTCGTGAAGAAAATGAACTTATTATTTTAATTGCTGCAGAAAAAGTATTTGCAAAGCATGGTCTTAAAGGCTCTACTACAAAACAAATTGCAGATATGGCTAAACTTCCAAAATCCAATATTCATTATTATTTTCATACTAAATTAAATTTGTATAGATGTGTCTTAGAAAGCATACTAGTTGATTGGATGAGGGCTGCTGATACATTTAATAAATTTGATGAACCTCGAGAAGCCTTGAAATATTATGTTGGCGCAAAAATGAATTTGTCACGCACTAGACCATTCGGCTCAAAAGTGTGGGCAAATGAAATTATTAGTGGTGCCCCTGAAATGGAAGAAGTATTATCATCGAGGTTAAAACAATGGGTTGATACTTGTGTTAGTTCGATAAATAGGTGGGTTGAACTAAAAAAAATTGTTAATGTGGGTGATGCTCATACCTTGTTATATATGATTTGGGCTACCACTCAACATTATGCTGATTTTGATTATCAAGTGATGATTTTAAATAATGGAAAGAAACTTACAGATAGTGAATTTGAAGAAAAAAAACAACAAGTTATTGATTTAGTTTTAAGAAGCGTTGGTTTAAATCCTTAGTCAATATGAGATTAAAAAAGTTTACAAAATAATTCTTAACATCAAGATAAATACCAGATGACATTTACCTAAAATAGAGAATTTATAGAAAATATATGCATAATAGTTTTTACTAAAGATAGTTATTATGTAGTTGATTTAGGTTAGACAAGGAGTATTCAAATTGGACAGCAGTGGAAAGAAATTTAGAAAGTTAGTTAATGAAAATAAGCCACTTCAAATTGTAGGCGCTGTTAACGCCTATAGCGCTCTTATGGCTGAGAAAGTTGGGCATCAATCAATCTACTTGTCAGGTGGTGGAGTTGCAGCTTCTTCTCTTGGAGTTCCTGATCTTGGTATTACTTCCCTAGCAGATGTTCTCGAAGATGCCAAAAGAATTACTCAAGTAACTTCCCTACCATTATTAGTAGATGCAGATACTGGCTGGGGTGGGGCACTTAACATTGCTCGTTGCGTTCGAGAAATGATAAATAGTGGCGTAGCTGCTATCCACATTGAAGATCAAGTTTCTCAAAAACGTTGCGGACATAGGCCAAATAAGGCCATAGTTAGTACAAATGAAATGGTTGACAGAATTAAAGCTGCAGTTGACGCCAAAACCGATCCTAACTTTGTAATTATGGCAAGAACAGACTCATTGGCTATAGAGGGTATGCATTCTGCTATTGATAAAGCGACAGCTTTTGTAGAAGCTGGTGCTGATATGATATTTCCTGAGGCACTCAATACCATTGAGCAATATAGAGAGTTTTCTGATTCAATTAATGTCCCTATTCTAGCAAATATAACTGAATTTGGTCAAACACCATTATTTACCAAAGAGGAGCTTTCTGATGCTGGTGTGGATATGATTCTTTATCCACTAAGTGCCTTTAGAGCAATGAGTAAAGCAGCTCTTAATGTCTATCAACATATCATACAAGATGGTCACCAAAATAATGTCATAGAAAGTATGCAAACAAGAGAAGAGTTATATGATTTTTTAAATTATCATCAATATGAAAAGCAATTAGATGATGAAATGAATAAGGAGAGTAAGTAGTGAGTGGAAAAAAAATAGGTGGAGCTGGTCTTAGAGGTCAGAGTGCAGGTGAGACATCAATATGTACAGTTGGAGTTAGCGGTTCTGGCCTCACATATCGTGGCTTTGATATCGTAGATTTAGCAGAAAATACAACTTTCGAAGAGGTTGCCTATCTTTTATTAAAGGGAAAACTACCTAACTCACAGGAATTAAAAGCATATATAGAAAAACTCAAAACATTAAGAGGACTTCAACCTGAACTAAGAAGTACTTTGGAGGGTATCCCTAAAACTGCTCATCCTATGGACGTTTTAAGGACAGGCTGTTCGGTTCTTGGTAATTTAGAGCAAGAGGAAGGCTTTATAAACCAAACTGACCATGCAGATCGTATGCTGAGTGCATTTCCATCGATACTTAGCTACTGGTATCAGTATTCCCACTATGGAAAAAGAATTGATACGGAGACAAGTGATGATACTATTGGTGGTCATTTTTTACATCTCTTGCATGGTAAAAAACCTAGCCAACTGCATGATCAAGTAATGAGTATTTCTTTGATTCTGTATGCTGAACATGAATTTAATGCCTCTACTTTTGCTGCAAGAGTTTGTGCCTCAACGCTTTCAGATATTCATTCTGCTGTTACAAGTGCTATTGGGACATTACGCGGACCATTACATGGAGGGGCAAATGAAGCCGCTAGTGCTATGCTATCCCAATGGAATGACCCTGATGTTGCAGAGGCTGAATTACTTAAAATGCTTGCACAAAAGCAACTTGTGATGGGTTTTGGACACGCAGTTTATACTCAATCTGACCCTCGTAATGAGGTTATCAAGCAATGGTCAAAAAAATTATCTATGGAGGTTAATGATAAGCATCTATATGATGTATCAGAAAGAGTTGAAATGGTTATGAGAAGAGAGAAAAATCTATTCGCAAATGCTGACTTTTATCACGCTTCTACCTATGAATTTATGGGAATACCAACTAAACTATTTACCCCAATATTTGTTCTTTCAAGAGTAACTGGATGGTGTGCTCACATTTTTGAACAGAGACAAAATAATCGAATCATTAGACCTAATGCAGATTATATAGGTCCAGGTCCACAAAAAGTCAGCCCCATAGAAACAAGGAGTTAGTATAGTGAAAGCAGATAGAATGTCAGCAGATCAAGCTCTGCAAGATATCGCTGATTATGTGATTGATTTTAAAGTAGAGTCTGAGGAGGCCTTAAATACTGCTAGAAATTGTTTAATAGATACTATCGGCTGTGGTCTTTTGGCTTTGAAATATCCAAATTGTACTAGACATTTAGGCCCATTGGTGCCTGGGACCACAGTAGAAAATGGTGCTAGGGTTTTTGGAAAGTCATTTGAGCTTGACCCAGTAAAAGCAGCTTGGGATATTGGTGCCTTAGTTCGATGGTTAGATTTTAATGACACTTGGTTAGCTGAAGAGTGGGGGCATCCTTCTGATAATTTAGGCGCAATTATGGCTCTTAGTGATTATATTTCAAGAGTAAATATTGCGAATCATAAATCACCATTAAGTATAAGAGATGTGCTCGAGTACATGATAAAAGCTCATGAAATACAAGGTATTCTTGCACTTGAAAATAGTTTTAATAAAGTAGGCCTAGACCATGTTTTACTCGTAAGAGTTGCAAGCACAGCTGTTGCTACGCATATGCTAGGAGGGACAAGAGAACAAATTATTGATGCTTTATCACAAGCTTGGGCTGATGGTTCTTCTCTTCGAGCCTATAGGCATGCACCTAACGCTGGCTCAAGAAAATCATGGGCTGCTGGCGATGCAACATCTCGCGCAGTTCGCCTGGCAATGATAACTATGGCTGGTGAGATGGGTATGCCTTCCATTTTGAGTTCACCAGAGTGGGGCTTTTATGATGTAAGTTTTAAGGGAAGAGAGTTTAGCTTCTCTAAGAGCTATGGAACTTATGTTATGGAGAATATTCTTTTTAAGATATCTTTCCCAGCTGAATTTCATGCTCAAACTGCAGTAGAATGCGCAGTATTGCTTTATCCAGAGATTAAAGAAAAGTTAAATAAAATTGAAAGGATTGAAGTTACAACTCATGAGTCAGCACTTAGAATTATTGATAAAACAGGCGCCCTAGATAATCCAGCTGATCGAGATCATTGTATGCAATATATGCTTGCAGTTGCAATGATTAAAGGTGATTTGGTGGCCGAGTTTTATGAAGATTCCTTTCATCAGCAAAACTCATTAATTGATAAGCTTCGAAATAAAATGATTTTAAAGGAAGATAAAAGATACTCAAAAGACTACCTAGCAGATGACAAGAGATCTATTGCCAATGCGTTACAGATTTTCTTTAAGGATGGGAGTCAAACTGATAAAGTGGAAGTTGAATATCCAATAGGACACCGTAATCGTCGTCAGGAAGGTATTCCATTACTTGAGAGAAAATTTTTTAATAGTCTCAAAAGTATTTATTCTAAAGAGCACAGTGACAGGATCTACTCATTGTGTCTTGATAAAGAGAAAACTGAACAAACACCTGTCAACGAGTTTATGGACATGTTTGTTCTTAAAGATTAAGGAGCTATTAAAGTTTTTTAGTTTTCATCTATTTAATTAGAAATAAAGAAGGAGTTGTAATGTCAAAAATTCATTGGTTAGGTGCTGGTTTGTCAGCAATACCAGGGCTAAAAATGCTTATTGAAAATGACCATTCAGTTATTGTTTATAATCGAACAGTCAAAAAAGCAAGTGATGCTTTATTAGGTGTTAAGGGTAATTATCAGATTGTAGAATTTTCTCTTGAGGCCATTGAGAAAAATGCTACAGCTGGAGACGTTATAGTTTCAATGCTTCCTGGTAATTTCCATGTTCCTGTTGCAGAACTGAGTCTATCACTTGGAGCTCATTTTGTCTCAAGCTCCTATATTTCAGATGAGATGAGGATGCTTCATGAAGAATCGCTAAAAAAGAATTTATGCCTTGTTAATGAGGTTGGTCTTGATCCAGGAATAGACCATAGTATGTCTCATGCACTCGTTGAAGATTATAAAAATTCAAAAGTTTTTTCTGCTGAAAATAATCATTCTTTTTTGAGTTACTGTGGTGGCTTAAGTGACGTTCCTAATGATTTTTGTTACAAATTTAGTTGGTCTCCACTGGGAGTTTTAAAGGCCTTAATGTCAACTTCAGTTAGCATTCGTGATAGCCAAGTTTATACAGTTCATAAGCCATGGGAGGCTGTTGAGCTTTACCCTCTTCCGATGCCTTGGGGAGAAGATGAGTTTGAGGTTTATCCTAATCGCGATTCCATTCCATTTATTGAGCAGTATCAAATGAACGAGGGATTGAAGATAGATCAGTTTGTTCGAGGAACTCTAAGGTATAGAGGCTGGAAGGATGCTTGGTCTGATATTTTTTCTGAGGTAGATACGCTTGACCCTGAAATTGCAGAGGATCGTCTAAAGGCTATCAGTGATGATTTATGGAATAAATACTCCTATAGAAATGAAGAAGTTGATCGTGTGATTTTAACTGTTGAATTAAAGGTTAAAAATGACTCAGAGGTTGTTTGGCATAAGCAGTTTTTACTTGATACGCTTGGAAATAACAAAGGAAGCGCAATGGCCCAATTAGTCTCTTGCTCAGTTGCTTTGGCTGTTGAAGCCGTTCTTAATAAAGAGATACCCTCAGGCGTAACAGTGGCTCCTCACCAAAGTAATTTAGTAAAAAGGTGGCTAAATCAAGCTTCTGAAATAAGTGATCACTTTATTTTAATTGATCATTTAAGTTAGTAGTAAAGTTAGATTATTTCTATGGCTCAAGCTAATCCTATTTTTGATAATGAAACAAAAGGTTGGGTAGATTTAGTTCCTGGTAGGCAATCTCAGCCTAAATTAATTTCTAACCTTGAAGCTAAATGGCTTGTCATAGGTGCCGGCTTTACAGGTCTTTCTTGTGCAAGAAGGCTAGCAGAGATTAACCCTAAAGATCAAATTATCTTGCTTGATGCAAGAGAGCTGGGCCAGAATGCTTCTGGTAGAAATTCTGGTTATGCTGTAGCACATAGCCATTTTTCAGGCCCCTATCAAGAATCACAACTTGAAAAATACCAAAGAGTAGATCGAATTAATCATGTAGGCCTTAATTCTCTTCGTACATTAGTAAAAGATAACAGCATCAATTGTGACTGGATAGAATCAGGTATTTATCATACTGCAGCAGATAACAACTCTGAAATTGAGTGTGATCATTTTATTAATTATCTTAAAAAACGTGACATTACACATACTCCTCTCTCTAAACAGGAAATTCATAATCATCTAGGAACGAGTTGGTATAAGAAGGGCGTTAAAGTTGAAAATGGTGCATTAATGCAGCCCGCTAAATTAGTTTTTGGATTGGCTAAAAATCTTCCAAGTAATATTGAGCTTTATGAAAATACACCAGTATTAAGGATGACATTGGGTAAGGCTGTTAAGGTCATTGTTCCAGATGCAATAATTTCCGCTGAACAAGTCATAATGGCTTGTAATTATGAAACCTTTGAGGGTGTAAAGCCTAAACAAAGGGCAGTTGGAGTAACGCTTTCTGGAAGTATTACTCGTGCCTTAACCAAGGATGAGATTAATACCCTGGGAAGTGAATCATCATGGGGAATACTGTCGCTTCATAGTGGCGGGGCTACTATCAGATTAACGGATGATGGCCGAATTGCAATAAGAAACACAGCTGAATATAACAATCACCACCTATTAACTGATAAGCAATTAATTAACCGACAACAGATTCATCGACAAGCATTTAATAATAGGTTTCCACATTTAAGTCATGTTCCATTTGAGTTCTTATATTCAGGCGTTGAAGGTGTGAGCGCTAATAAAACTAATATCTTTGAGAGATTTTCAGATAACCTCTATTATGCAGGCTGTTTCAATGGTTCTGGAATTACTAAAGGAACTGCATTTGGTATTGGAATAGCTGAGTATGCATGCGGAAAAAAATCTGCTATTGTTAATGATTGTCTTGCTCTTGAAAAAGCTAAATGGCTTCCACCAAAACCATTTTTAGATCTTGGCGCATGGTTTACAACTAAGCAGCGCTTTAAAGGGGTTGGAAGAGATAGATAGAAGATAATCTAAATGCTAATCAAAGTAAATGACTTGCAGTAGCGCCAAATTCAATAAAGCCTGCCTTGATTTTAGAAAAAGGTTCTTGATAATAATCCAAAGGATCAACTGGCAAAGAGGTTTCATCACCACTAATAAGGCATTCACTTACTGCCTTACCAAAATAAGTTCCAGGTCCAATTCCTCTACCTGAATAGCCAAAAACTGAGTAAGCATTACTACCTAGCCTTAGAATTTTAGGAATATGATCACCTGTCATGGCAATGCGTCCATGCCAGCAAAATTCAATATCAATATTTTTAAGATGTGGAAAGAGACTTTCAATTTTTCTCCTTGCCCAATTAGTGTGAATCTTGGAGGCGCTATGACCAAGGTTTCCGATCCCACCAATAATAAGTCTATTGTCAGCATCGAGTCGAAAAGAAGACATTACACTAGCAGTATCCCAGCAACCTTCACCATTGGGTAAAACTGACTTTACTAGATCTGAAGGTAGAGATTTAGTTGCGACTTGAAAATACTGTACAGAAGTGTATTTGGATGGATTTAGGCCTTCAATTGGTTTTTGATAGGCATTTGTAGCAATTAAAAGCATTTTTGCCTTAATGGTTCCCTCAGCTGTCTTGATTAGCCAATCATTATTGATTGAATGAATGTTAGTTGCTATAGTTGACTCATAGATATTTACGCCATAAGATTTAGCAGCTCTTGCCAGGCCAAGACAATAATCTAGAGGGTTAATAATTCCAGCTTTTTTATTAAATAGAGAGCCAAAAAACTTTGAAGAGCCTATTCTTTGCTGAGTTTGCTGTCTATCAAAAAGCTCTAACTCAGCACCACGTTCAGATAGCTGTTTAAATCTCAGTTGAATATCTTTTAATCCTTTTTTAGAGTGAGCACAGTGAAGCGTTCCTGAGCGATTAGCGTTGCAATTAATTTCATAGTTATCAATAAGACTAAATACTAAGTCAGGTGCTGTTGCTAAAGCCTTATTAAGCTTAACTCCTGCTTCTAATCCAAGGATACTTTCGACCTTTTCAGGAGGCATCCATAAGCCTGCATTAACTAAGCCAACATTCCTTCCCGAGCCACCATAGCCAATCTTTTGATCAATAAGGGTAACTGATAGCCCATTCTTTGCTGCAAATAGGGCTGCTGAACAGCCAGTAAAACCGCCACCAATAATCACTAAATCCGTTGTAATTGATTTTTTAAGATTACTGAAAGTAATTTTTTCTTTAGAATTGTCTTGCCAAAGATTTTTTTGATGCATTTTTAAAATAATTCTTAACTATTGAGCAACATATTAAACAAAAAAGACGCCCAAAGGCGCCTTTAATTTGAGATTAATGATGCTTATGGAAGAAGTGTTGCACCAGTTTCCATACGTATGACTTGACCATCCTTTATTTGCATAAAGGCTAGAACTGATTCTTTAGTTCCGTCAGGGAAGCTCATTACGCCATGGGTAACCATAGCCTCATCATTTTCATAAAGGCAGCGTGAGTCATGAGTTACAAAATCATCACTATTCATCATAAATGTAAACATTTCCATGGTTTTTTCTTTATCCATAGTTGAGTTGTCTAGGTGCATGATAAATTGAAAATCTTCATGCATAGTTGCTGCATAAGCCTCCATATCTTTTGCTTCTTGTGCAGCTTCTTGTGTTTTAAATATTGACATATTGCCTCCTAAATTTAAATTATTTCTTATTATAAATAATAATCATTATCATTATCATTATCGTATGTTACCTGCTTTATTTAATAAGCAACTATTTTTTATACCCAGAAGTAAATAATGATTACTATTAAAGGAATTAAAGGCCTAATAGCATTCTTAATATGATGATCAGCACCATCAAACGTTGGCCAAACTTTTAAAAATAGACCCATATTCCAAATAAATGCAAAGGTACAGAAAAACCCCATTGCAACTAATAATGTTGGTGTATCAGTTCTTTCAAAAATACCAATTTGGAAAAACGTTACAATAAGCATTGCAACCGTTCCACCCATTAGAAATCCTGCTGGCTTAAGCGCATACGGTACTTGTGGCGAGTCCAGACGAAGATCTATTGCAAACTTTTTTGAGTTAAAAGTTAGTTGAAAGGCAAAAAAACCACCAAACAATATTAAAAAAATGTGACAAATAGTTTGAATATCCATATTAATTCCCCTTAAAGTTAATTGAACGCTTGAGTAATTTCAAGCCTCATAATAAGTATACTTATTTTTTTTATTATTTTAATTACTAATCAATCGAGTGAAAATATGGATATATCTAAAATACAAAACCAGCTTAAAAAATTTGCAATTGAAAGGGATTGGGAGCAGTTTCATACCCCCAAAAATTTATCTATGGCTCTTAGTGTTGAGGCTTCAGAGCTTGTTGAGATTTTTCAATGGCTAAAGCCAGAAGAATCTAATTCTCCTAATCAAAAGCAGATTCAAGAAATTAATAGTGAGGTGGCAGATATTGCGATGTATCTTCTGCGTTTTTGCAGTATCTTAGAAATTGATATTGAAGAAGCAATTAAGAATAAATTAGAGAAAAATGCTGAAAAATATCCAGTTAATTTATCAAAGGGCAATGCTCAGAAATACAATCAACGAGAAGATTAGTTATATTTCAACCTTATAACATTCGTATGGCTTGCCAGTTGAAGGCTGAAGATTAATATAATCATTAGACAGGACAATAATCTCTTCAGATCTTTTATCGTTAAGAGTAAATTGTTCTTCCATATTAAAATACTCATCAAGCCATGGATGGTTCCTATTAACAACTTTAATAGAATCAATCATACTGACTAAGCTTTGATCATTAATTTCCCATACTCCAGTTCCAAGGGCACTATAATTCACTTTAACTGTATTCTCTTCGATTGGAAAGTCAACAATTAGTTGACCAAAACTATTCCAGGTACCATCTTTCTTGTATCTTATAAATTCTAAAGCGGTATACCCAGGCCAAGTATCTTTACAAATCCAGTTACCAAGAATTTCAGTTTCATAAAAACGAGGAGACATTGCTGCTGAAGCAGAGGTGTTTAAAACTAGAGCTGCAAGAATGGTCAGTAAGTATTTCATAATGCGCAGTTTAGATTAGTTTTTGACAAGCCTATGTGAATTATTGATGAATTTTAGAAGAATTTATCATTTTATTTTTATGTTCATCAGCCATCTTTGCAATTTTATTGCTAACAGTTTCTTGAAAAATAAATGGCAAAATAGAGTGAATGAGCGCAATAATTAAAAGCCCTAAAAGTGTAAGACAATATTTCCATGCCCCCCAGAGATGTTGAAAGTAGTTATATCCAAACTCATTGGGGTGTTTAGTAAAAATATTATTCATATAAGTATTATCGAAGTTTATTTAATTTATTAAGTATAAAGAATTGGAGTAACAAGGTTAAATTTTTTAAATATTTGTAATAAAATAAAATTTTTTGAATAAATTACTATTCACATATAGGATAAGAATAATGCCTAAAGTTTTAACAAAAAAACAGATTGAGCAGTATCATGATGAAGGTTTTATATCTCCAATAAGAGTTATTTCTGAAAAAGATGCCTTATCTATTAAAATTCAACTTGAAGAAGTAGAGGCGCAATACCCTGAAGAAATTAATTCAGAGAGTCGCAATAATTTACATCTCTCATTTGCTTTTTTAGATGCGCTCGCCCATAACACAACCATAGTAGACGCAATAGAAGATCTTATTGGCCCTGATATTGCTCTTTGGGCGTCGGTTATGTTTATTAAAGAGCCCTCCTCTAAACAGTATGTTAGTTGGCATCAAGATGCAACTTATATGGGCCTTGATAGCTTTGATTTTCCAACACCATGGATTGCGCTAAGTCCTAGCAACATAGAGACAGGCTGTATGTCGATGATCTCAGGTAGCCATAAATCAGCAATACAAAAACATGAGGATACTTATGCAGATAACAATATTCTAACAAGGGGCCAAGCTATTAAAAATGTGGATCAAAGTAAGACCGTTGATCTAATATTGAAGCCTGGTGAAATGTCGATTCACAATGGAGCTATCATCCATGGATCACAGCCTAATAATAGCAATCAAAGAAGGATTGGTTTTTCACTTCAATCGTATGTACCGCCATCAATAAAGCAGGTAGTTGGAAGGAATATATGGACTCATATTAGAGGACGAAAGAGGCAAGATATGAATAGTATTGAGCTAGATCGCCCAAGATACAATATGGATCCTTTAACAGTCAGTCAGCGAAGAGTTGCTGAAGAAAACTTATCTGAAATACTTTATAAGGGCGCGAAGATTAAGCGTAACTACTAAATATAGTTTTCTAGCCAGCTAAGAATTTTTTTAACTCCACTATTCGTCTGAGACGAGCTCAAAATATCTCCAAGAACGCCATGCTGTGATGAGTCATCAGTATTTGTAAGTATTGGATTGTGAATAGAGACATTATTACCCATTTTAGAAATTATTTTACGAGTTACTTTTGCTGATACGACTTGATCATCATCTGAAAAATAAAATAATACTGGTTGTTTAATCTTAATATGCTTAACTTTATAGGCTGCAACAACTGAGTCCTTTACTGCAAATAATGCTTTTATAGGATAGCTTGTCGTCCAACATCTTGCATGATCTGCATTTCTTGGGACGAAGGAGTATTCTTTTCCAAAAATGAAGGGGATAAACCACTCAGCTCCAGGAATTCTAAGAAGTTGTCCAAAAAAAGATTTTGGTCCAAAATTAGGGGATACATAAATAATTGCTAAAGCATTTTCTGTATATTGAAGATTGGCATGGATTAATGAACAGCCTGTAGAACAACCAATTAAGATAAGGCTATCCCCAATTGCATTACCAATATCAATAGCTTCTTTTGTATCTATCATCCAATTATCAAAGGTAGCCTCAGCTAAGGCTTCACCATCTAGACCATGCCCTCTAAGCCTTGTAAAAAAAATATTCGCATTGAGCTCTTTGCCAAGCATTTCAATAACTGGATCAAGCTCTGCTCTGGTTGCTGAAAAGCCATGAATAAATATAAGACTAATTTTTGTCTTCACTTTATTTTGATTTGCCCAAATAATCTTTTTTTCAGTATCTGGACGGATATTTAGAATCTCATTTTCACTATCTTCGATGAGCTTATCTAAAGAATTAATATTGATCATTTACTTAACTTACTTTTTTAGATGAATGAATTATATCTCGAAATATATAAAAATCTTGCAATTAATTTTGTATACATAAAGATTACTTTAATTAATACATAAAGTATACAAAAAGTGTATACTTCATATTAGTTAGTAAATTAATAAATCTTTAGATGGGTAAATACGTAACAAAAAATCAAAAAGAGGATGAAAAGAGAGTGGTTAGCGTAAGAATTCGTAGACCTATTTTTGAGGCGTTTAAAGGAGCTGCAACTGCTGCAGAACAGTTTGGATATAGCATGACTCTTTCAGGCGTATTTGAAACAGCTATGGAAGATGCAATTTCTGAGTTTAAAGATATTAGTGGTGTTGATTATCAAGATCTCACTTCATCAAAGCTAAGTAAGAAATGGGATAGCAAGTTCAAGGCTTCCTTAAAAAATTCTAAAGGAACGCTCAAAAAGCGCGATAAGTAAATTAACTTTAATAAGGAGTGATAGTCAATGTCAAAAAATAGTGTGATTGATAAATTAAAAGATTTAAGAAAAGATTTAGATAAAGAATCTAAATTTCTTCAAGAGCAAATGGAGCTTCCATTAAATGGAGATGAGATGAAAAATTCTCGGTCAGATAATAATTCTATGCAGCTTAATAAGGGAGTTATGTTCTCTAAATGGGTCAGAAAATTAACAACACAATTTGAGTCAGTTGATCCATTTTATAAATAAATTATAGTTACAAGTTAATTTGTTTCCTTGGCCAGTTCCAACTAATAAGTGTGCTGGCAACCCCAGACATAATTAACAAACCTCCCAGTATCATTGAGGAAGTTAATTTTTCATCAAGCAGAACTATTCCCGCAATAATTGAGGTAATCGGAAGTAGCATTAAAAAAGGCGATACTTTACTTACATCCACACTGCTCAATAAGTGATACCAAACGCTATAACCTAATACAGTCATAATCAATGCTAAGTATAGAATAATTGACCAGTCAATGAAGCTAGCAGTTGTTATTGCAAGCCACTGTCCATCTTCAATTAGTAAAGATGCTACAAACATTTGTGGGGTAGCCATGATTGCAACCCAGGCTAATATGGTAATTCCTGAGAGGCCTTTAAGTCGGCTAATCATTATCTGTGCAACCGCCCATACAGCGGAGCCTGCAATTAATAATATAACGCTGTCAAGGTGACCGTCTAGTCTGGGTTCTCCTGTAATTATCAGGACACCAATAAAAGCAAGCCCCATTCCTAATGCCCTAGTAATACCAAGCTTTTCCTTTAATAGAAATGCCCCCATAATTGCTAAAATTGGACCTTCAAGCTGAACTAGGATTGCTGCAGTAGAGGCATCAATACCCTTGAGACCATTGTAGGTAAGACCATATTGAATCGTTGAGCCAATAAGTGCAACAACAAAAATTTCACGCATGTGACCCCATGGTGGCTTTGTAAACCAAACAAGAATTAAACCTGCAATACCAAAGCGAATTGTCATGATAAGGAGAGCTGGAAACTGCTCCATTCCAATTTTCGCTAGAGTAAACCCTAAGCCCCAAGTAATAGGAACAATAAGAGCTAATAAGATTTGCTTAGAGTTCATTTTGATTTATACAAAAAAAGGAGGTCAATTATGACCTCCTTTTAATAACTAAAAGATTTTATTTTATTTATCTAGATTTCATAAAAAAGCCAATTGCAAAAAGAGCCGTTATCACAGTGCTAATCCAGTCCATAGCTGCCCCAGGAGCTGATTGAGAAATCAGTATTTGATACAATTGAAGGAGTGTAAATAAAACCGCTATAAGAGCTAAAGATTTTGCAGCAGTTTTAAGCTGTCCTTCACTTGTCCAATTTGGTAAGCCAAAAGAAAGAATGGCAATTCCTGTCATTGCAGTTCCAGCAGCTTGGGCTAATGCAATAAGACCAACAGACGGCGCCCATCCATACATTGCAAACATCATGTTTGGCAGAAAAATTAATTGTATACCCCAAAGCAGACCAAAAGCTGCATTAAGCCTAAAAATTAAAGATAAACTCATATTTATTTCCCCTTTATTTAAAAAATAACGCTAAAACTTATTTGTAAAGCTCTGATAACGCTAGATAAAATTCTACCAGAAAGATACGTATGCATTAAAAAGATATAATTCAAATAGGTTTATGTTATTCTTCCAAAGGATATGGTTTTTGTAAGAGTTGGAGTAGGACCAAATTAGTGGAATGAGCAGTTACTTTTTAGCGCTATTTTAAATGCAATTAACTAACAATTGATTTGCCATTACTTGCCTCAGGAGTAAAGTCATAAAAGTCCTGAAATGGGTATGTCTTTTTATTTCTTTGCTTATTAGAAATTGAGCTTAAGTCTTGATTTACAGCGCCATCAGACAAAACCATAAATGAAGGCACTGAAAGATTTTCAAGGTCTGGTGAAAGATACCCAGATTTAACAATGAGTAACTGGAAGCTACGTAGATTTATTTTTAAATCATTAAAATCTTTAAGCTTATGAAATGGCCTTCTCAGTTTGGTTACCACAATTGTTGTTTTATTTACTTTGACTATTGCACATTGATTTTGAAAATAGACGCTATCAGCAGTTAGTATTAATGAAGGTCCACCCCCACCAAATGTCCCGCCAATAGTAAATTCATTGCCTTTTTTTAGTTCATCATAGGCTGATTTTGATGCAATACCTGCAATCAAAGTTTCTTTTGAATTAGCTTCTAAGATTACTTTTAGAATATCAGCCCTATCCCCAACTCCGCCTGCAGTAGGATTATCACCACTATCTGCGATTATTGAAAAATCATCCTGACAAAACTCAAGGGCGCTATGAATATCTTCTGACTTCATGCCATATTTTAGTTTTTTTCGATTGTCCCAGTAGAGATTAGCAATACTTTTACAGATGATAGCGCCAGATTTCTCATTAGTGCAAGTCACAATAGAAGAAGCTGTGGCTCTTTTAGTGTCTGCCCAAACGTAACCAATCATTAGATTACAATCGAGGATATTAGATTCTTGATTGTAAAGGTCAAGACTTTCATAGATTGATTGGCAGGGCTCTACAAGTGTTGAAGACATTTCTCCCGAGACTAAAACAGGTATTGCTGACCAGAGAACATAGGGCCTATAGTTTTCATTAAGAGCCTTACAAAGCATCACTGATGACCGCTGATAAGTTTCTTTAACATCAATATGAGGAGCAGTCTTAAAAGCTGCAAAAGCGTCTATATTACTAATAATTTGATTGGTCATCTGACCATGCAGATCGAAGCTTACTGAAATGATGCATTTTGGCCCAACTTCTTTGCGAACTGACGCAATCCACTCTCCTTCTGGGTCCTCAATACCATCAACATACATTGCACCATGCATTAATAGGAGAACCCCTTCTAGTTCTCCTAGAGAGTGAATATCCTCAATGAATTGATATTTCATTTGAGTAAAGTATTCTCTATCAATTGGGCCGCCAGGAACTGACTTGTTAAAGAATAGTGGATAAGGCTTTATGTCAAATTCACTAAAGGGAAAATCAACAAGGTCAAGCAAAGCTTGACCTTGGATACTTTGAAAGTCGTCTTTCTTTTGATATAGGGGTGAATAACTACTGCACTCTGTGCTAATTCCACCAATGGCAATTTTTTTTAAAGCCATTCAAGATCAAGCTATCTAATTAACTCCAGCCAGTAACTACTTTGACTTCAATGAACTCTTTAAGTCCAAGAGAGCCACCTTCACGCCCAATACCTGAGTGCTTATAGCCGCCAAATGGTGCACCACTTGCAGAGCTTTTTCCGTTAACTTCTACGATCCCAGAAAGTAATTTTTTAGACACTCTTTTTGCTTTTTCTTGATCTTGAGTTTGAACGTAATTGGTAAGGCCATATGGTGTGTCATTTGCAATTTTAATTGCCTCTTCTTCAGTATCAAATGGAATCATGGAGAGGACGGGTCCAAAAATTTCAGTTCTTGCAACCGTCATTTGGTTATTAACATCAGCAAAGATAGTTGGCTTTACAAAATAACCTGTCTCTAATCCTTCAGGCTTGCCAGTTCCTCCAGCGACCAAGGTTGCATTCTCATCAATTCCTGCCTGTATTAACACTTGAATTTTATCAAATTGAAGTTGAGATACAACAGGACCTAGATGCTTTCCAGACTTTGAAGCAATATCAGTATTTGTAGAGATTGCAGTTTCTTTAGCAATCGCAACTGCTTGATCATAAACTGAGCGCTCAACGAGCATTCTAGTAGGAGCATTACAAGATTGACCCGTGTTATTGAAGCAGTGTCTTACGCCTCTCTTAACAGCTTTTTCGTCTGCATCTGCAAAAATAATATTGGCTCCTTTACCTCCAAGCTCTAATCCAACTCTCTTAAAGTCGTCAGCAGCGTTATGAGAAATTAGTGCGCCAGCTCTTGTTGAGCCTGTGAAAGAAACCATATCAACATCAGGGTGAGAGGTCAGCTGACTTCCAACACCAATGCCATCTCCATTAACAAGGTTAAATACTCCAGCAGGACATCCTGCTTCTTCAAGCATTTCAGCAAAAATCATTGAATCTAAAGGAGCAAGCTCTGAAGGCTTTAAAACCATAGTACATCCAGCAGCAATTGCGGGTATAACTTTAAGAGCTACTTGGCTTATTGGCCAGTTCCATGGCGTAATTAGTGCGCAAACACCTTTTGGCTCATAAATTAATTGATTGTCTGAGTCATCAAGTTGTTCTTCAAACTCAAACTTTCTAAGTTGGTTAAGAAAATCTTCAATAGCACTTGTTCCTGAAGGTGCCTGTGACGCTTTAGAAAAGTCAATAGGTGCTCCCATTTCAATCGAAATGACTTCAGCCATGTCATCCATTCTTCTTTCATAGATTGTATAAAGTCTTTCAAGTAGTGCTATTCTGTCTGCTTTTGTTGAGGCAGACCACATTGGTAGTGCTGCTCTTGCAGCTGCAATTGCAGCTTCGGTATCACTTTGAGAGCCGAGAGAAATCACTGCACAAACTGTTTCATCAGAAGGGTTGATGACGTCAAAGTCATTCTTAGTTGATGGCTCAACCCATTGTCCATTGATATAGAATTTTCTTTTATCTAGCATAATGTATCTCCAATTAATATTAGTAGAGGTTATCTTAAGAAATTTTTGATGTCAAGCAAAAATATGTAAGCAATTGTATGTTTAGATGCTTGCTAATTTCTCAACCGATAATTTAATGTTATCCATGCTGGTTGCAAAAGATAGCCTAACGTAACCTGGTGCTCCAAAGGCAGAACCTGGAACTACAGCCAAGCTTAGTTTTTCAAGACAATAAGTTGAAAACTCAACGTCATCTTTAAGACCAATTCTTTCAATTAATCCTTGGACTTTAGGAAAAGAATAGAAGGCTCCACCAGATCTTGGGCACTCAATTCCATCTATAGCATTCAAACTATCAACAAGAAACTCATGGCGACGCTCAAAAGCCTCAACCATCATTGATATGAATGACTGATCGCCTGTAATTGCTTCAAGAGCGGCAGCTTGAGAAATTGAGCTTGGATTAGAGGTTGACTGCCCTTGAATTTTTTTCATGGCTTTAATTACTGTTTCAGGTCCAGCAGCATAACCAATTCTCCACCCAGTCATTGCATAGGCTTTAGATACACCATTAAGAATTACAACCCTATCTTTAAGCTCTGGACACGCCATTGCAATATTTACGAAATTATCATCACCCCACCTTATATGCTCGTATATATCATCGCTTATAGTAAGAACTTGAGGGTATTTTTTCAAAACCTCACCAAGGGCTTTAATTTCTGATTCACTATAAACTGAGCCTGTTGGGTTAGAGGGGCTATTAAGAACAAAAAGTTTGGATTTATCCGTGATGCTAGCTTCTAGTTGATCTGGAGTTATTTTAAAGTCTTGCTCTAAGCCAGCCTCAATAAAGATAGGAGTCGCATCAGCAAGAATAGCCATGTCAGGATATGAAACCCAGTAAGGAGTTGGTATGATTACTTCATCACCTTCGTTAAGGATTGCTTGGCAGAGGTTATAAAAAACTTGTTTACCACCACAAGAAACCATTACTTCATTTAAGGAATAATCTAATCCATTCTCTCTTTTAAATTTTTCACAGACTGCTTTTTTTAGTTCTGCAGTTCCATCAGCTGGGGTATATCTTGTATCTCCAGAGCCAATTGCAGTAATAGCCGCTTTTTGAATATTTACGGGAGTATCAAAGTCTGGCTCACCCGATCCCATTGAAATTATTTGTATTCCTTGTGACTTTAATTTTTTGGCTTTATCGCTGACAGCCATAGTTGCAGAAGGTTTAACTTTTTGTACACGATTTGATAGGATAGTTGACATTTACTGTGCTCTTTAAATGGTTTAAAATTAAGGGTTTTATTTTAATCAAAAACTGCCAATAATGGCTAGAAAATTTCAACTGAAATCAAATTTTTCACCTAAGGGTGATCAGCCAAAAGCTATTCAAACGTTACTAGACGGAATTGAGGCTGGAGAGAAGTATCAAACGCTCGTTGGTGTCACGGGCTCAGGCAAAACATTTACTCTTGCAAATGTTATAGAGAAGAGTCAAAAACCGAGTCTGATTATGGCTCCAAATAAAACTTTAGCTGCTCAGCTTTATAGTGAAATGAAAGAATTCTTTCCTAACAATGCTGTTGAGTACTTTGTGTCTTATTATGATTATTACCAGCCAGAGGCATATGTTCCTGCTTCAGACACATTTATTGAGAAAGATGCATCAATAAATGAACAGATAGAACAGATGAGACTTTCTGCTACCAAATCACTTCTTGAGCGCAAAGACGTAATAATTATTGCAAGTGTTTCCGCTATCTATGGTCTTGGGGATCCTGAAAGCTATATGAAAATGCTACTTCATTTAACTGTTGGGGAGGTTGCAAAGCAAAGAGAAATTCTTGCGACATTATCCAAGATGCAATATTCAAGAAATGACATTACATTAATCCGAGGTCATTTTAGAGTTAAGGGTGAGGTAATTGATATATTTCCAGCAGACTCTGAAGAGCGAGCAATTCGAATAGAGATGTTTGATGATGAGGTGGAAAGCCTTTCATGGTTTGATCCATTAACAGGAGAAAAACTAAAGTCTCTTCAAAGGGTTACTATTTATCCAAAGACACATTACGTTACCCCTAAATCAACCATATTAAATATCCTTGATGATATTAAGGTTGAGCTTGGCTTAAGGAAAAAAGAACTACTCTCTCAAAATAAATTAGTTGAAGATCAAAGACTTTCTCAAAGAGTAGCGCAGGATATGGAGATGATGAGAGAGCTAGGTTATTGCTCAGGCATTGAGAATTATTCCCGCTATTTATCTGGAAGAAAACCTGGAGAACCGCCACCAACCCTGTTTGATTATATGCCCGAAGATTCATTAATTATCTTAGATGAGTCCCACGTTACAGTGAGCCAAATAGGGGCAATGTACAATGGTGATAGGGCTAGAAAAACAACGCTTGTAGACTTTGGTTTTCGCCTGCCATCAGCTCTAGACAATAGACCACTTAGATTTGAAGAATTTTCTGAAAGGCTGAACCAGTGTATTTTGGTTTCAGCAACTCCAGCAAAATTTGAATTAGAGATGTCAACTGTTATTGCTGAGCAAGTTGTCAGGCCAACTGGATTATTAGATCCAGGCATTGTTATTAAGCCCGTTGAAACGCAGGTTGATGATTTACTATCTGAAATTCATAAAAGGGTTGCTGTAAAAGAAAGGGTCTTAGTGACAACACTGACTAAGAAGATGTCAGAGCAGCTCAGTGACTACTTAAATGATCATAATGTAAAAGTAAGGTATCTTCATTCTGATATTGATACTGTTGAAAGGGTAGAAATTATTCGAGACTTACGTCTTGGTGTTTTTGATGTTTTGGTTGGGATAAATCTTTTAAGAGAAGGATTAGATATTCCAGAGGTATCTTTAGTTGCAATTTTAGATGCAGATAAAGAAGGTTTCCTTCGCTCAGAGCGATCTTTAATACAAACGATGGGAAGGGCTGCTCGAAATATTAATGGAAGCGTTATCTTATATGCTGACAGGATTACTAACTCAATACAAAGAGCAATGGATGTTACATCTGCAAGAAGAGACAAGCAGGAGGCCTATAACAAAAAACATGGAATAATACCCATGGGCGTTGTGAAGCCGATTGTTGATATTTTAGATACAGACCTTTCAGCGTCTGATATTGATGATTTAATATCTGAAACTATTCAAGTAAAATTATCTCCTGTTCAGCTCTCCAAAGAACTAAAGCGACTTGAAAAAGAGATGTATAAGTTTGCTGAGGATTTAAAATTTGAGCAGGCAGCAGACACTAGAAATCAAATAAAACGATTAAGAGATGGGCAATTTAAATAATATGACATTAAATATTACTGAGATCTTCTACTCGCTTCAAGGAGAGGCAAGAGAGGTTGGAATTCCAACTGTATTTGTTCGACTTACAGGGTGCCCATTAAGATGTAATTATTGTGATACTGCGTATGCATTCAAAGGCAACAATCCTTTATCAATTGAGCAAATATTAGCTGAGATTTCAAAATATAAATCTCACTATGTATGTGTTACGGGCGGAGAGCCAATGGCGCAAAGTAATTGCCTTGGTTTGTTGGATACTTTGATAGAGAAGGGATACAAGGTGTCAATGGAAACAAGTGGCAGTATTGATATTTCAAGGGTAAATAAAAATGTATCTATTGTGATGGATCTTAAAACCCCTTCATCAACAGAGCAACACCAAAATAGATATGAAAATATTGCGCTTTTAGAAAACAAAGATCAGCTCAAGTTTGTTATCGCTTCAAGGTTAGATTTTGATTGGTGTTGTAGTATTTTAAAAGACCATGAAATTTTATCAGATGTCCTGTTTTCACCCGTTTATGAAAGCTTAAAGCCAGCACAATTAGCAGATTGGATCTTAGAGAAACAACTTAATGTTCGACTTCAGGTGCAACTTCATAAGATACTTTGGGGTGACGAAAAAGGAAAATAGTTAACCTTTAAAATCTCTAGTCTGGAAGTATAAATTAGTAAGCTTCTAAGTAGAGAGGGTTCCTTCAATTCTAGCCTTTGCTTTATCAATTGCGACATGATAGTGAGGGTCTTCAAGGACGTTGACCTCGACTAAATGTTTTGCTGTTTTTAGAAGTAATCTGCACTCTTCACTAAGATGAACTAAATGTAGGGTTTTCCCTGCTTTTTGGTAACGATCAGCAAGCTTATCAATTGCTTCAATTGCAGAGTGATCTATCACTCTTGAGTCCTCAAAATCTATGTAAACATTTTCAGGGTCTTCTTTGGGGCTAAAAATCGCATGAAAAGTATTGATTGATGCAAAAAATATTGCGCCATGGAGTCTGTATGTCTTTTTCCCATCTGACTCAACTTCTTCAACAGACTGTATTTTTCCAGCAGACTCCCAGGCATATGAAAGCGCGGACATAATAACGCCAGTTATGACTGCAAGTGCTAAGTTATCTGTTAATACAGTTATTACTGCAACTGATATTCCAACAATAATATCGGGCATTGGAACCTTGCCAAATAATCGAAATGAGCCCCACTCAAAAGTGCCAATTACGACCATCATCATGACGCCAATTAGAACCGCAACTGGAATCATTTCTATGTATTTAGAAAGATAGAGTATAAAAAATAGTAGTACCACAGATGCAACTATTCCAGAGAGTCTTCCCCTTCCTCCAGACTTAATATTAATCAGACTTTGCCCGACCATTGCGCAGCCACCCATTCCGCCAAAAAGACCTGTAACCGTATTGGCAACGCCTTGTCCAATACATTCACGATTTGGCTGACCTGTAGTTTCTGTTAAATCATCAATTAAGTTAAGTGTTAATAAGCTTTCAATAAGCCCAACTAAAGCCATAATCATTGCGTAAGGAAAAATAATTTTAAGCATCTCAAAATCAATTGGCACATCGGGTAAATGAAATGGAGGAAATACACCACCAATAGGCGCAATATCTCCAACTGTCCTAGTATCAAGCCCTAAAAATAATACAGCCACTGTTCCAATTACAATTGCAACTAGAGTTGATGGTACTGCGCGAGTTAATCTTGGTAAAAAATGAATAATAGCCATTGTTATTGCAACAATTACTAGCATTAACATTAGAGGGGTTCCAGTAATCCACTCGCCGCCAACTTTAAATTGTTTAACCTGCGCTAGAAAAATGACAATTGCTAGGCCATTTACAAAGCCTAAAAAAACTGGGTGAGGAACAAGTCTTATAAATTTACCCATCTTAAATAGACCAAATACAATTTGAATGAGCCCAGTTAACACGACAGCTGCAAATAGGTACTCCACCCCATGAATGGCAACTAAGGTTCCAATGACAACTGCAATAGCACCTGTAGCGCCAGAGATCATTCCGGGCCTTCCACCTATGATTGATGTAATGAGCCCAATAGTAAAGGCGGCATAGAGCCCAACTAGTGGGTTTAATCCTGCCAAAAGGGCAAATGCAACAGCTTCAGGGACCAATGCTAATGCTACTGTCAGTCCTGATAAGATATCGTTTTTTGCGTTACTGGGAACGCGCTTATGAATGAGCTTAAACATTATTTCCTTTTAGGTTGGGTTGTAACTAAGGCTTTTCAGCAGGGACAGGCGGTGTAGTTGATGAGACATCAGCATTTTGAGCGCGATGTCTAAGTGCGTGATCCATTAATGTAATTGCTAGCATTGCTTCTGCAATTGGGGTTGCCCTAATACCGACGCAAGGGTCATGTCTGCCAGTGGTGCTAATTTCTGTTGCTTTACCCTTTTTATCAATACTATCTGCAGTAAGTCTTATGCTGGAAGTTGGCTTGAGGGCAATAGAAACTAGAAGGTCTTGACCAGAGCTGATACCACCAAGTATCCCTCCAGAGTTATTTGATGTAAATCCTTCAGGAGTAATTGGATCTCTATGAAGCGAGCCTTTTTGATTAACAACATCAAATCCAGCACCAATTTCAATACCTTTTACAGCGTTAATGCTCATCATTGCGTGCGCAATATCAGCATCAAGTCTATCAAAAATCGGTTCACCAAGTCCTGTAATCATTTTGCTAGCAACGATGTTGATTCTTGCGCCAATTGAATCACCTGACTTTCTAAGGTTATCCATATAGTCTTCTAGTTCATTTACTTTGCTGGTATCAGGACAAAAGAAAGGATTGTTATGAACCTCCTTCCAGTCAAAATTTTCAAAAGAAATTGGTCCTAGTTGGGCTAAGTACCCACGAATTTCAATACCATATTTTTCTTTTAGATATTTTTTAGCAATGCCGCCAGCTGCTACTCTTATTGCAGTTTCTCTAGCAGAAGAGCGGCCACCACCACGGTAATCTCTAATTCCATATTTCTGTTGATACGTGAAATCTGCATGACCAGGCCTAAAAGAGTTTGCAATTTTTGTGTAGTCTCTTGGTCTTTGATCGGTATTTTCAATCAAAAGGGCAATAGGGGTTCCAGTAGTTACACCCTCAAAAGTTCCAGAAACTATTTTGATGGTATCTGACTCTCTTCTTTGCGTGGTGTGTCTTGAGCTTCCTGGCTTTCTAAGATCTAAGTCACCTTGAAGATCCTCTTCTTTAAGCTTCATACCTGGAGGGCATCCATCTACAATACCTACAAGAGCATCTCCATGACTTTCGCCAGCGGTTGTTAGTGTGAATAGTTTTCCAAATGAATTGCCAGACATTGCCTATTGATGTACGTTACTTAGATGGCGGATATTATACCAGTGACAGCTTATATTTCGAATAAGATTAATTCAGTGGATAGTTAAAGCGCTTCTTGTAAAAAGTATTGGTAACTTTTAAATAGAGTTATTTAAGAAAGTCATCAAAATAGAAGTAATTAATTCCAGGCTTAACATCAGCTTTTAAAACCATAGTCTTAGCAAGAGACTCTGCCTTAACGCTTCTGTATTTACTTGCAGTTCCAATTAAAAAAAGATCCATTATCTTTGCAAGATTTATTGCTATTTTTTCAGCTAGTCTTTTTTCAGAGCGCTCTCCAACTAAAAAACTAGGCCTAAATATATTTACTGTTGAAAAGCCAAGGCTTTGAATGGACTCTTCAAGTTCACCCTTTGTCCTTAGATAGAAATTTTTTGAAGAACTGTTTGCACCTATGGAAGAAATAAGACTCAATGTTTCAGCGCCCGATTCTTTGGCTTTTCTAGCAATACTAAGGCAATAATCTATATCAACTTTTCTAAAATTCTCTTTACTTCCAGCAGTTTTAATTGTTGTTCCAAGACAAATAAATACATTATTACAAGAGGGTAGAGAGCCATTTTTTTCAAAAGCATCAAAATCAATAACCATTTCTGTAATGTTGGGTGGAAGGTTGGGAATTGCTCTTCGAGTTAGAGCAATAGCGCCCTGTTTTTTACTAGACAGAACTTTAATCACATTTCCGCCTATAAGGCCCGTAGAACCAGCAATAATTGAAGTAGTCACTGTCAGAAGTATTTAAACACTAGTTTGAATATATTATGGTAAAGCTATTTCAATGCTGTCCATGTCTTTATCAACATCAATTTTCATTTTGTCAAACTTAGGAGCGCCCATTCCACTAAATTGATAAAAGCCTGCTGGCTCCTTAGGGATAAAGAAAAAGAAATCCAACTTACCATTACCATTTTCATCTTCAAATGAAGCAAGTGCGTATGGACCCGAAGGAACTTCCATACTCCAAGAAACATCACAAGTACCGCTTTTACTTGGCTCATAAATTTTTTCTTGACTATGATTCATGCCCTTCCATCCTGACTCTTCATAAATAAGAACATGGACCGCATTCTTAGTTGAACATCCAGTAACTGTTCCGCTAACAGTATGCATATGACTATCAGCCATAGCCTGGATTGCAAAAAGGGCTAAAAATATAGTAAATAACTTAAAATTTATATTCATGATTGATTGTAAATAAATAAAATAATAGATTAACAGTGTAGGCAACACTGTTGAGATTTTAGTGAATTTTTCATGAGTTTTATATGAAAATTTATATTTAATTAAGATTAAATATTTTGTTATTAGTTTGATTAATAACCATCTTCTTCAAAAAAATCAATCACAGAGTCGAGACCACCATAGTTGATAATTACATCACAATTTTTTTGCAATAAGGGTTTGGCATGGTAGGCAACAGAAATGCCAGAAATTTTCATCATTTCTAAATCATTAGCACCATCACCAATAGCAATGACTTGCGCTCTTTTTAGTTGGTAAAGCGCACATAGCTCATTAATATAATTTGCTTTTTCATTGGCATCAATAACTTTTCCTAAGACTGCTCCAGTGAGGCAGCTATCAATCACCTCTACATTGTTGGCTCTAAAGGTATCCACTCCTAAACTTTTATGAAGGCGATCAGCAAAATAACTCAGGCCACCTGAGATAATAGCTGACTTTACACTTATTGATTTAAAGAAATTGATTAGCTCTTTGGCTCCAGGGCTTAATTTTAAAGAGTTAGTATAAACAGACTCAAATGCTGAAGTGTTGACTCCTTTAAGTATTGATACCCTTTTTTTAAAGGACTCAGTAAAATCCAGATTACCCTGCATTGCTTGTTCAGTAATTAAAGCAACTTCACCGGACATTCCTGACTCTTTAGCAATCTCATCAATCGTCTCAATTGTTATTAAGGTTGAGTCCATATCACTAACCACTAATTTAATATCTGAAAAATTAAACTTCTTATGATGTAAATTTATGTCAACTGTATTTTCAAGTCTTAGTTTTTCAATAGTAAAATTAAAGTTAGTGTGGATTCTAAAGTGATTTTTTCGCTTTTCCAAGTCGCCTTTAAGGCTCCTTGTAAGCTTTTCAGCAATAATTAAATCTTGAGTATGGATTATGAGTGTTTCCATTAATAAATGAATGATTTGTTAAGGATGTTGGCATCAATATTTTACAGGATCTGATTTTTTTTTATTTCATATTTAGTCACTTTGTCTTGAATTCATAATTTAAAAAATGTAACAAATTGACATAAAAGGTAAATTTCAGTTCATTTTGGCTTAGGTATAATCAATCACAATTTATAACCAACGAAGGTTATTTTTGCTAAAACATTGACGTTTGGATGGGCTTATCAAGATTGAGCACAGCTGAGCGTTTTTTTTTATTTTTTTAAAAAAAAGGTTGAAACCATTTAACTATTATGACACAAACATATAATTTTAGTGCTGGGCCAGCAATGCTGCCTACTTTAGTACTTAAACAAATTCAGCAAGAGCTTATTGAGTATGGAAACTCGAAAGCCTCAGTAATGGAAATTTCGCATAGAGGAGTTGACTTTATGGAGGCCGCTCAAAAATCTGAAAAGGATTTGAGAGATCTTTTAAATATTCCAAGTAATTACAAGGTTTTGTTTCTTCAGGGTGGCGCCTCTGCTCAGTTTTCAATGGTTCCAATTAATCTGTTAAGAGGAAAGTCTAAAGCTTGCTATTCAAATACAGGGCACTGGTCAGTAAAAGCAATTGCTGAAGCACAGCGTTATTGTAAAGTTAATGTTTGTACAGATAGCTCAGAGAATAATTTTACTGATATTGATGATTTTAAAAATTGGAATATTGATCAAGATTCTGCTTATCTTCATTACACCCCAAATGAAACAATTGCTGGACTAGAGTTTGATTATATTCCTGAAGTTGATATCCCATTAGTTGCTGATATGTCCTCAACAATTCTTTCTCGAGAAATTGATGTTTCTAAATATGGTGTTATTTATGCAGGCGCTCAAAAAAATATTGGACCTGCTGGCTTAACAATTATTATTGTAAGAGAGGACTTAATTGGTAACGTAGTTAAAGGACAACCAAAACTCTTTGACTATTCAACTCAAGCTAACAATGAGTCTATGTTTAATACTCCAGCTACTTTTCCATGGTATGTCGCTGGGCGCGTTTTTGAATGGCTTAAAGAGCAGGGAGGCTTGAGTGTGATTCAAAAAATAAATCATACGAAAGCAAAAACACTTTATAAGGTAATTGATAACTCTGATTTTTATTCAAATCCAGTTTCAATTAAATATCGCTCTTGGATGAATGTTCCATTTTTATTAGCAGATGACAGTCTAAATGGCTTATTTTTAGAACGCTCAAAAGAAGCAGGATTACTTGCACTCAAGGGTCATCGAAGTGTTGGAGGAATGAGAGCTAGCATTTATAACGCAATGCCTCAAGAGGGCGTTGATGCCTTAGTTAATTTTATGATTGATTTTGAAAAGGATTATGGGTAATGCATAAAGTACAAGTTTTAAATAACATTTCATCTCTAGGTTTAGATAAATTTTCTAGTGATATTTATGATGTTTCAGTAAAAGATAATAACCCAGATGCCATACTTGTGCGAAGCGCCAAGATGCATGAATTAGAAATTGGGGAAAACCTTAAAGCTATTGGCCGCGCTGGAGCAGGAGTGAACAATATCCCACTTGAAAAAATGAGTAACAAAGGAGTGGTAGTATTTAACACTCCAGGCGCAAATGCTAATGCAGTTAAGGAACTTGTTATTTCTTCAATGCTTCTTGCTAGTCGTAATATTTGCCAGGCATGGAACTATGTAAATAATTTACCCCTTGAGAACCTTAAGTTAACCGTAGAGGATGGAAAAAAACAATATTCAGGCTCGGAATTACCAGGCAAAACACTAGGAATTGTTGGTCTTGGTGCTATTGGTGTTGAAATTGCAAATGCAGCTTATACGTTGGGTATGGATGTTATTGGTTTTGACCCATCAATCACTAAGAAGAATGCTTGGAAAATTTCTTCTGAAGTTGAAGATGCGACTACTTTAGAAGAATTATTTTCTAAGAGTGATTTTGTTTCTTTTCACGTTCCCTTAATTGATGAAACTAAAAACTTATTAAATGCAAAACGTATTGCCTTGTTACCTGAGGGCTCAGTAATAATTAACATGTCAAGAGATGGGATTGTTGATGAAGACGCATTAATGAAAGCACTCGACTCTGGCAAAGTTAAGTATTACGTCACTGATTTCCCAGTCAATGACAAAAAAAATCATGAAAGAGTCATTGCACTTCCCCATCTTGGGGCCTCTACATCCGAGGCAGAAGATAATTGCGCAGTTATGATTGTTAAGCAAATCAAAGATTATCTTGAAAATGGAAATATTGTGAATTCTGTTAACTTTCCTGATGCAAGGATGCCTAGAGATGGCAAAGAGCGATTAGCTATTACCCATAGAAATATTCCAAATATGGTTCGTCAAATAACAAAAGCCATAGCTGAGGAAGAGGCCAATATTCTTGATATGATAAATAAGTCTAGAGGAGATTTTGCCTATACACTTATTGATCTTGAAAATGAAATTTCAAATACCGCCATTGAAAATATACAACGAGTTGAGGGAATTTTAACTGTAAGAGCTCTTTAAGTTTGGTGCCCTGGACAAGATTCGAACTTGTGACCCCTCGCTTAGGAGGCGAGCGCTCTATCCAGCTGAGCTACCAAGGCAAGCGGTATATTATTGCCACTTATGAGTAATTATTCAAGTGATTATTTGATTAATAATATAATTAGAGTTTAAGTAGTCAATTTTTACCTTTTTAAGATTGTTCTCTTTAACTAAAACTAATGATGGGAAACCGCTTATTGGCATGGTTTTTGTTGTGTGAATCTGATCAAGAAGAAGGTCATTAACTTCACTTGATTTTAGATCCTCCTCAAATGATTCTTTACTTAACCCTATTTCCTGAGCAATGTTAATTAATGTATCTTCATTTGAGGGGTTTAAGGCATTTAGATAGTAAGCCTTTTGGATTCCTTCAGTCATTAAAACTTCAAAATCAGGGCCCTGTCTTTTTGCAGCAATAACCGCCCTACAGGAGATATATGTTGAGCGCTTCGGCTCATTTAGAGTCCAAAAATCGTAATTAAATTCTGTACCAGGGACAACTTTTTGAATTTTTATCCAATTGTCTTTAACGTATTTTTGAGTTTCTAAAGGCATTGGTAAATCGCTATCAGGAGCAAGTCCACCCAATAGATAGTAAACATTTATATGACTCGGTAATTCTTTTAACACTTTATGCCATATTGGACGAAATGCCCAGCACCAGGAGCACATTGGGTCATGAATATAATATAAATTATTGCTAACTAATTCCAAAAATATTTCCAAAAAAGTATATAATTTACATTATAGGGGTTAAACATTATTGGAGCATACTTATGCAAGCTATCTTAAAAATTTCACTAATTTCTTTATTTATCTTTTCATCTCAATTGACTTTTGCAGGAAGCTTTGTAGATTCTGCTACTGTAACGTCAGTTGAAAAAGTCTATAAAAACTATAGAGTCGATGAGCCTTATCAAGATTGTTATATTCAAGAGACAGTTCAAAGTGGTGATGGGAGTGCAACCAATGAACTTATGGGGGCTGTTATAGGAGGTGCTATTGGTAACAAACTTGGAAAAGGTGATGGTAACGATGCTATGACTCTTTTTGGAGCGCTTATGGGCGCTTCAATTGCTAATGATGCTGAAAAACTTGCTAACACAAGTGGTAAAAAAGTAATTAGGCAAGAAGTTTGTGAAACTAAAACTAGACAAGTCATTGAAAAAAGATTAAGTCATTATTTGGTTACAGTTGACTATGCTGGTCGTGATGTTAGCTTTAAAAGTAACAGAAGACCTTCTAGCGATGTTATAAAAATTGAGGTAACTGTTGACGGTCTTGGTAATTAATTTGCCCTAGCTGAGCTTTAATTCTTAGTGCTTCTATTCGCCTTATATTTACTAATAGCAACTGTAATTTTAATTATAGTTGCTTTTTTCTATGTTTCCTCCATAGCAGCAACCCCCCCTAAAGGAAGGGCTGATGATCTATCTAAGAAGCTATCTTTAAAATCTGGTCGAGTTATAGCCTGTATTGGAGACTCATTAACACATGGAAATATTGGAGAATGCTGGGTTGAAAGCCTTCGTAATAAGTATCCAGAAGATACAGTCCTTAATGAAGGCATTAATGGAGATGTAGTATGGCAAGTAAATAACAGAATTCAGTCAATTATAAATTGTAGTCCTGACATAATCATCCTGATGATTGGATCTAATGATGCAATGGCCTCTTTCAATAAGAAGTCAGGTGAGCGGTACAAGTCGAGTAATAAATTGCCAGAAATTCCAACTTTTGAAAGCTATCAGAAATTATTACCCAAACTTCTTGATAAACTAGATGGGACATCGAAAATTGCCTTATGTACACTTCCACCTATTGGTGAGAATAAAGATTCTGCAATTAATGAACATGTAAGAAAATTTAATGACTTCATAGAGTTAACAGCAAAAAATAAAAACATTAACCTTATTCCAGTCTCAAACCTTTTATGGAATGAATTATCTAAAAGAACTTACCCAGTTAAAAGTGATTATGATCCAAGCTCAATTCCAATTATTAGAAGAATTTATGGTGGAATGATGCATCACTATATTTTTAAAAAGTCATGGGACGAAGTGGCTAAGTCAAAAGGGCAATGGCTTCTATTTGATCACATTCATTTAGGTGAGCGTGCTGCAAAAATCTTATTTAATGCGACTAAAAAATATATTTCTTCAGTCTAGTTATTGCCCTTATCTATATAATAAAGCTAGTCATAAATTTACTGTAATAGCCTTTTTAAATTATTAAAAACTCATGAAAGATATAAGAATTGAAGATCGTTTAATCTTTGCATTAGATGTTCCTGAAGTTTCAGAAGCCAAAAAAATTGTCACAGAGTTAGGTGACAGTGTTAACTTTTATAAAATTGGTATGGAACTTTTAATGACAGGCCAATATTTTGAGTTACTAGATTGGTTAATAGCAAAAGACAAAAAAGTCTTTGTTGATTTAAAATTTTTTGATGTGCCAGAGACAGTTGGTAGGACAATTGCAAGGCTAAGTGATTACGGCGCAACTTTTGCAACTATCCATGGCAATCAAGCTTTAATGGAAAAAGCAGCTGAAAATAAAAAGAATTTGAAAATTCTCGCTGTTACGGCTTTAACTAGCCTTGATAGGGCTGATTTGGATGATCTTGGGTTTGACTGTAATGTGAAAGACTTAGTTATTTCGAGAGCTAAAAGAGCTTTTGAAGCTGGATGTGATGGTATTGTCTCTTCTGGTTTAGAGGTTCCATATATTCGTGAATATGTTGATAATAAACTTATTGCAGTGACTCCAGGTATTCGTCCAGTAGCTAATGATGATGATCAGAAACGAATAGTAGATGTTGCAACTGCGTTTAAAAGCGGTTCTGACTATATAGTAGTGGGTAGGCCAATTAAAAATGCTGAAAACCGATACGAAGCCGCTATAAGAATACAAAAAATTATACGTTCTGTATTCGAAACAGTATAATTCTGTATTTTATAGTCGCGTAACTCAGTTGGTTAGAGTGCCACCATGACATGGTGGAAGTCGTCAGTTCAAATCTGACCGTGACTACCAATTTAAATAAATTTGAATTTTGTATACTTTATAATAAAAACATGAAAAAATTACTACTAATCTCATTACTATCTTTTGGTCTGATTGGCTGCTCTTCAATAGAGCTCGAGCCTGTCTCCTCATCTGCAGATGAAACACAAAGGATTCTTTCTTTAGGTTTGACTCATGAGGAGAATTTAATTGAGGCAGCTAAGCTCAAAAGCTTTCACACAATTTCAGTAGTAACTGGACAATTGAACAAGGTCAGGGATGAGAAAATTCAAGCTGAGGTTGAATTAGCAGAATCGAAAATTTTTGCAGATATGGTAATTGTTTCAGACTACAATTCTAATTTTATAGGACCTAAAATATCTGAATCTATAAAAAAAGGCATTCTTATTGGTGATATTGAGTTGCAAGACTATTATTTAAGTGGACTAAAGGATCAGAATGGTGGTTTTTTAAAACATCAACTTAATTTATCAATTACATATACTTCTGACTCCAGAAGAAATTACTTTTCAGCTAATTTATGTGATGCATGGAATAGCTGTGACTTAGATCAAAGTGATATTATTTTAGGTTCAGAAATTGTCTCAGGATGTACTGCAACAAGTTGTAAATATAAGCAAATAATGACATTAGATTTGCATGATGATTTCTTGAAAAATAATATGGAAAATGGCTTTACAATGCGTTTTAATTCAAAAAAAGCAACCAACAAAGTTACTATTTCATCTGCATACATAAAAGGCTATTTAAAGATTGCCAAGTAATTTTTCTCAGTGCAGTAATTTTATCTCTAACCGCTCAATTTACTCATGATAATGAGACTATATAGATTAATTCTTTTTTAATTTACAAAATTATTACCTCTTTTTAAATTCTTTATTCTTCACATATTAAACACTTTCTATTCATCTACCAAGTGTAGAATTTATTTTTTTTATCAATTAGAATTAAAAGGATGTAATTGTGATTTTAGAAATCTTTTTTGCTGCTGGCTGTTTTTGGGGTGTTGAAAAAAACTTTGAAAATATTGAAGGTGTTGTTGACGTTGTTTCTGGTTACTCTGGTGGAAGCTATGATAATCCAACCTATCAAGATGTTCTTAATAATAGAAGAATTCAAAGCGAAAGTTTTCTTTCTGTTCTTAAAAATATTGGGTTATCTGACGAGGAAAAATCAACCAAAAAGAATGCTTTAATTAATCATACAGAGACAGTTAAAGTTATTTATGACACGGATAGAGTTTCTACTGAAACGCTTCTTAAAAATTTTTGGGAGATTCATGATCCAACCCAACTGAATAGACAAGGTAATGATGTTGGGAATAACTATCGATCTGCAATTTATTGGACTAATGATGATCAAAAAGAAATTGCAAATCGGACAGGCCAACTATACCAAAAGTTATTAACAGCAAAAGGTTATGGTGAAATTATGACTGAGATGGCAGCTTTAGAAAAATTTTGGCCAGCTGAAGATTACCATCAAGATTACTTACTCAGAAATCCGAATGGTTACTGCCCTGATCATTCCACGGGCGTTACTTTTATTGAGCAAGCTCCAAAAGAATCATTGGTTGCAGATATATCACCCTTAGGTGGAAAAGAAATTATTGTTATAGGTCCTGAAGTTGAAGGTACATGCTTATTTTGTCTTGAGTTCGAAAAACTAGTAACGTCAAAATATAAGGGAACTATTCCTTTAAGGTCAGTGCCAGCATCTTCATTGAAGGGTTTTGAGCTAGTTACAGAGACATGGGCTACACCTACTATTTTTCTAATAGAGAATGGAAAAGAGGTATGGGCGCATCAAGGAATAATGTCTTCTGATGATTTTTATAAAGCTTTGGGTGAATTTAAATTAGGTAAAGATTCTGAGGCTTTCAATGTTGCATTTAATGAAGGCACAGATAGAAGGTTCTGCGAACAGTACGAAATTTTTAAGAATACACCTGACGGTATTTTTATAGATAAGCTATCTGGAAGGCCTCTTTTTGATACCGCAGACCGATTTGATTCAAAGTCTGGCTGGTTGTCCTTTACAAGGCCTGTGCGAAACGAGGTTTATGAAGTGATTGATCTTAGTTATGGTATGACTCGGACAGAAATTAGATCTCTAAGTTCTGATATTCATTTGGGTCATGTATTTAATGATGGTCCTGATGGAATGCCAAGATACTGTATTAATGCAACTGTTTTAGAGTTTGTCGCAAGAGGTGATGTTTAGAATCTAAAAAAAACTGTAAAATAATTATAATATTTCAAAAACAATATTATTTAAATCCAAAATGAACAATACAGCTAATTTATTCAATATCTCTCTAACTAAAGTCTTATTACTAATATCTTTTTCTATTTTATTACTTCCTCAAGCAATTGCTGAAGATGGTTTGTATGAAAGAGGGATTGAATTAATAGAGCAAAAAAATTATGAAAAGGCACTTAAAGCATTTGAATTAGGTTCTAAAACAGGCGACTTAAATGCAATGACTGCTCTTGGAATAATGTATATCACTGGTGTAGGTGTTATTCAGGATGACACAAAAGGCTTTAAATATGTCCAAGAGGCTGCAAACAAATCTCATCCAAAAGCGCAATATACTTTGGGGGCTATTTATTATCTTGGTGCCGGGGTAAATATTGACTTTAATAAAGCATTCAGCTGGATTAGTTTGTCTGCGAACCAAGGTTATTCAGATGCTCAGCATAATTTGGCACAAATGTATGAAGCTGGAGAAGGGGTGTCACAGAATTTTGAGCAAGCCTATGAATACTATCTTAAAGCTGCAAGGAATGATAATTTAGACTCTCAAATTAAAGTTACACAGATGTATCAAGAAGGTATTGGAACTGAGAAAAATCTTGAAAAAAGTGCCTATTGGCTTAAAAAAATTGAAGAGTCTAAAGTAGAAAAATAATACACTCAGTTCGCTCACTTAAATACTATGAAAAATAATAATTCTAACAATATTTATGATGTGATAATTATTGGTGCAGGGCCAGCAGGCCTTAGTTTTGCTTGTTCATTAGCAAATCAGGATCAAAAAATACTTGTGGTTGAAAAATCTTCTCATATTTCGATTTCAGACCCTAAGCCAGATGGAAGGGAGACTGCTCTAACTCATAATTCATTAAAGATACTACAAAAACTTGGTGTTTGGAGTCTCATTGATCAGGCCAAAGTCAGCCCACTTAGAGAGGCAAAAGTTTTTGATGGTGATTCAGAGTCATTATTAAATTTTGAAGCAAATAAAACGTCAATTGATGCTCTTGGATATCTTGTTCCAAATAATTTAATCAGGCTTGCTTTATATCAAAAAGCATCAAGCGCTGATAACATAACTATTATTAATGACTTAACAGTTGACTCTCTTAGTACAAGTTCTTCTAATGCTGAGATTACTCTTTCAAATGGTAAAACTATAAATTCAAAGCTTATAGTTGCTGCAGATAGTCGGTTTTCTGAAATACGGAGAAAGATGGGCATATCATCAACGATGAAAGACTTCTCTAAGGTAATGATAATTACAAGAGTCTCTCATGAAAAATCTCATAATCAAACTGCTCTTGAGTGCTTTAATTATGGCCATACCTTAGCGCTTCTCCCCTTAAATGGCAATATATCATCTGTTGTTCTTACGGTCCCAACTGACGAGGCAGATGAAATGTTAAATATGGACGAGACGAAGTTTTGTGCACAGGCTAGTGATGGCTTTAATGGGATTCTAGGTGAAATGAAACAAATTGGTAAAAGGCACTCTTATCCATTAGTTGGTGTTTATGCTCAAAAATTCAGAGCTACTCGTTTTGCTTTAATTGGTGATGCTGCAGTTGGAATGCATCCCGTTACAGCACATGGTTTTAATTTAGGGTTAAGAGGGCAAGACATTCTCTCACTCGCAGTTATTAAAGCCTCTCAAAATGGTAATGATATTGGTTCAGACTCAGTTTTAAAGGAATTTGAAAATAAACAAATACATTTATCTAGATTGATGTACTTTGGTACAAATGGAGTTGTTTCTTTGTTTACTAATGATGATGCCATAGCTAAAAAAGTTAGAAAGTTAGTCTTAAAGTTTGCAGATCGATTTCCTCCAGTCAAATCTCTCATCACAAAGCATCTTACAGAATCAAAAAAAAGTAATTTAATCCCTTTTTGAAGGAAATTATATGACAGGTGATTTAAGTAATCTAAGAAAGGAGTATCTCAAAAGTGGTATCGTAAAAGATGACCTTAAAAGTAATCCAATCGAACAGTTTTCATTATGGTTTGACCAGGCTATTGAAGCTAATATTATCGAGCCTAGTGCAATGAGTCTTGCTACGTCAGATGACTATATAGGAATTAGAACCGTCCTTCTTAAATTTTTTGACGATAAGGGCTTTGTATTTTTCACAAACTACGAGTCTAAAAAATCAAAACAACTTCAAAACAATCCCCAAGCCGCTCTTTTATTTCCCTGGCTTGCCTTAGAAAGGCAAGTCAAAATTATTGGAAGTGTTGAGAAGATTACAAAGTTAGAATCTTTAAAATATTTCTCTTCGAGGCCAAAAGACTCTCAAATTGGTGCATGGGCATCTCAACAATCATCAAAAATATCCTCCAGAGCAATTTTGGTTGATCAGTTTGCAGTAATGAAAAAGAAATTTGCTAATGGGCAGATTCCTCTTCCTGAATTTTGGGGTGGCTATAGAGTAGTTCCTCAAAGTATTGAGTTTTGGCAAGGAAGAGAAAGCAGGCTTCATGATCGCCTCATATATGAGCGTAAAGATAATGGGTGGAATATTAGTCGCCTTTCGCCCTGACTAATTCGATTACTGGTTTAGTCTGTGGGTTTTTCTCTAGCCAAAAAGAAAATGAGAGTGCTGCTTGCTCTACGAGCATTCCAAGTCCATCACTAACTTTTCTAGCAGAGTTTTCATTTGCCCACTTCATGAAGGGGGTTTCTCTGCCATACATTAAGTCGTAGCATAGGGCTCCCTCGACAACACCATTTGGAATATTAGGGATATTCCCATCAATAGATGCACTGGTCGCATTAATAACTATATCAACTGGTTTGGCTTTAATTTGGTCCAACCCAAAGCCACAAACTTTTCCATACTTTAGAAACTTGCTAGCAAGCTTTAAAGATTTTTCTTTGGTACGGTTTGCTAATAATATTTTTTCGGGATTACAATCAAGAATTGGCTTAAGAATTCCTTGTGTTGCACCTCCTGCGCCAATAATTAGAATTTCTTTTCCTTTCAAGGATTGATTTAAATTATTTGTAAAATCATTCACTAATCCATTCCCATCAGTATTTTCACCAATCAAAGTGTTGTCTTTTATTTTTATAGCATTTACCGCCCCAGCAGCCTTTGCATTTGGTGTTAAGCTTTTTGATAGATTGTGTGCCTGAATTTTAAATGGCAGGGTAATGTTAAAACCCTGACCATTAGAATCAATAAATTTCTTTACTGTGTCTTGAAATCCATTAATTGGTGAAAGTATTTTTTCATATGAAATTTCAAGCCCAAACTCCTTAGAGAATTGGCCATGAATCATTGGAGATATGCTGTGATGAACTGGATTACCAATTACTGCATATTTATTCATAAACTTTTAAGAAGCTTTTTCATCAGAATTTTCAGACTTTTTTAAATCAGAATTAAGTGGAGCTTTTTCATCAGAATTTGCAGACTTTTTTAAATCAGACTTAATTGAAGCTTTTTCATCAGAATTTTCAGATTTTTTAATTGATGCTTTTGTAGGGGCCTTTTTGACTGGTTTGCGAGTTGGTTTTTTAGTTGGCTTCGCTACAACATTCTCAGTTGGCTTCGCTACAACATTCTCAGTTGGCTTCGCTACAACATTCTCAGTTGGCTTCGCTACAACATTCTCAGTTGGCTTCGCTACAACATTCTCAGTTGGCTTCGCTACAACATTCTCAGTTGGCTTCGCTATAACATTCTCAGTTGGCTTTTGATTAGAATTTGCAACATTTTTTTGGTTTCTATTTCTATTTTGATTTTTATTTCTATTTTGGTTTGGATTGTTCTGATTAGCCTTAATATTATTAGCTTCATTAGAGCTATTTTTTTGAGATTCACCAGTTCCACTTTTTTGATTTTCTTGTGTATTTTGATTTTGGTTTCTATTTCTATTTTGGTTTCTATTTCTATTTTGGTTTCTGTTTCTATTTTGATTCCTGTTCTGTGGTCTACTAGTTTTCGACTCAGTAGCTGTTTTTTTATCTGAAGAGAATATTTCGGATAATTTACTCATAAATGAGACCTTCTTTTCAGGCATCTTTGTTGATGGGTGATTAGAAGAAACAGCAGGAATATCAGGCTTATCAATATAATTTATTATATTTGGATTTTCTTGGGGTTTAGAAACGCCTTGAAAGCTCTTGTGATGAGAGTTTTTATCACCCTTTTGTTTGTTCATCGTGAAGTGAGGAAAGTGCATGTATTGGTTTGGAAGAAGAGTAATCTTAATATTGTGTTTATCTTCCATTTCAATTATGTTTTGTCTCTTTTCATTTAGCAAATAGGTTATTACTTCAACACTAGATTGAATCGTTATGTCGTCACCATTTTTATTTGAATTTAAGTTGTCTTCTAGCTGACGAATAATCCTTAATGATAGTGAAGGAATAGTTGGATTTGTTCCACTTCCATTACAAATTGAGCAGGTTTTTCCTGTCGATTCAGCAACAGAGTTCATAAGTCTTTGGCGTGATAGCTCTAAAAGACCAAATCTTGATATTGAGCCTATTTGAACACGAGCCCTATCATTTGCTGTAGCTTTTTCCATTAATTTCTCAATAGCTGTTCTATTGGATTCTGAGGTCATATCAATAAAGTCGATTACTACTAGGCCACCAATATCTCTTAATTGAAGTTGTAACGCAATTTCTGATGCAGCGTCTAAGTTTGCTTTATAGGCAGTATCCTCAATACTTGTTCCCTTTGTTGCTCTAGCAGAGTTGATGTCTATTGCTGTTAATGCTTCTGTAGGATCAAATACAATAGTTGCTCCAGATCTCAAGGCGACTTCTCTATTAAAAACGCTCTTAACTTGAGACTCTATACTCATGTGAGCAAAAAGAGAGTGCTCTGAAACATCAAAGAATTTAATCTTGTCTAAGTAATGCGGCATTACAAAGCTAATAAAGTCTCTTGCCTTTTGATAGGTCTCCAAGTCATCAATTATGACACTATCAGTATCTTCTCTTAAAAAGTCACGCAACGCCCTAACAGTTATGTCACTTTCTTGATAGATTAAAAAAGGATCATCTTGCTTTTTAGTTGCAGTTTTAATAGATTTCCAGAGTTGAGTTAGGTGGTCAATTTCCCATTGCAGTTCACTAACACCTCTTCCAGCTCCCTCAGTACGAATTATAAGCCCAGAGTGCTTAGGAACATTAAGACTTGGCAACAAGTTTTTTAAATCTTGACGATCTGAAGCCCCAATTTGTCTTGAGATTCCTGAGCTTTTAGGGTTGTTTGGAGTGAGTATCATATAAGCACCAGCTAAATTAATGTAGGTACTAAGGGCAGCGCCTTTGTTACCGCGCTCCTCTTTTTCAACTTGTATGATGATGTCTTGCCCTTCTTTAAGGACATCGCTAATAGTTAATTTGTCGCCTTTGGGCTTAATGCCATCAGAAAAGAAAGGAGAGATCTCCTTAAAGGGTAAAAAACCATGCTTGTCTTTACCATAGTTAACAAAAGCAGCTTCTAAAGATTGCTCTACTCGAGAAATCTTTGCTTTGTATATGTTGCCCTTAGTTTTTCTATTGAGGCTTGTCTCGATATCAAGACCAGTAAGCTTTTGGTCCTTGACGATTGCAACTCGAATTTCTTCTTTGTGGGTTGCGTTGATTAAAATGTGATTCATTATGAAGTCCTATAATATCTGGACTATTGAGCACGTACAAAGCTTCAATACTTACGTATTGAATGGGAATAAAGGTTTGATTAATAAAATTCATCAATTACTAAATAAGGTTTTGTATGTAGCTTCAATTAGCCCATAAAAAAATTAGTTCGTTACAATAGTTCTATTTTTTAGTTTGAAACAATTGTAAAAAAATTCTTGTTAGTCGAAAAAAAATGATCGACAAACAAATTATACCACATTAAGACTAAGGGGATTTGTTTACTGATTGAGTGTACGACCACCATCGACATTAATTATTTGGCCCGTTAGGTAATTAGAGTTTGCTAAAAAAAGTACTGTATTTGCAATATCTTGAGGTGATCCTTGTCTTTTAAGGGCTATTCTTTCAAGCATAATGCTTTTGTCTGATTCAGAAATTTCTGCTCCTTCTTGTGGCCATAAGATCGAGCCAGGTGACACTCCATTTACCCTTATAGAAGGAGCAAGTTCTTTAGCAAGGGTTAGTGTCAGCATTTTTAGGCCTGCTTTTGAAATGTTGTAGACCGAATGTTTTTTGAGTGGTCGGTCTGCATGAATATCAATGATATTTATTATTGATCCCTCACTAGAGTTGAGCTTTTGATTTAGTCCTTTTGATAGAAAGAAGGGCGCTTTAAGATTAACATCTAATATATTATCCCAATTTTCAGAGTCGCTATCGTCTACTGATAAAGGATAAAAGACAGATGCATTGTTAACTAATAAGTCTATCGATTCTATCGATTCAACAATTGTGTTTATAGAGTCAATATTATTAAGATTGCCCACTACTACCTTGGCTGATTTTTCTTTTAAAAGGTTAAGCTCATCACAAAGTAATTGAGCTTTGTCTTTTGATTGATTGCAATGAATAATTATATTAAAGTCATTTTTGTGAAGTGTTTTTGCTATTTGAGCTCCAATTCGAGCTGCTCCACCAGTAATTAAGGCTGTTTTCATAGGTTTTATTAGTTAATTAAATTGATTAAGTAAAATTTGTTTTTGAGGGAATAAGGTTGATTCACAGTATAAAATAATTTCTAATATGAACCTTCAAGATATTATATCTAAAACCATTAAAGATAATAACAAACCCATTGGTTTTGATGAGTTTATGAATCTTGCCCTATACCATTCTGAGTTTGGCTATTATCGATCCAATAAAACACTATTTGGTCGTCATGGTGACTTTATAACAGCCCCCGAAACTTCTGACTTATTTGGTTATACACTTGCGAGGCAGTGCAAGCAGGTTCTTAATAGTGGTGATATTATAGAGTTTGGTGCTGGAAGTGGAGTGCTTGCCGCTCAAATTCTTTTTGAATTAGGCAGGTTAAGCTCACTTCCTGGTAAATATTATATTATTGAATTAAGTGCTCAGCTTAAAAACAAACAGATGCAGAATATTAAAAAAGTTTTGCCTGAAATCTTTAATCGGGTTGAGTGGCTAACTGAGCTGCCAAAAGATTTTAAAGGCGTTGTTATTGCTAATGAAGTCCTTGATGCTATTCCTGCAAAAAGAATAACTTTCTCTGAAGGCTGTTTTGTAGAATTAGGAGTTGATTTTCAAAATGAGAATTTTCAATGGAAAAAGTTTACTCAACCTTATGTGAGCACTGGAACATCTCTTCCAGATCTTATAGAAGAGGGATATACTACTGAAATAAATGTTCAGTCTATCGCTTGGATTAAGTCGCTTTATGACTTTATTTCTGAGGGAACAGTTCTATTAATTGATTATGGTATGGATAAATCTGAATATTTTCACTCTCAGCGAAATGACGGAACTCTTAAGTGTTTTTTTAATCATGAGTCAAGTGATGATCCTTTTTGTAATATTGGTTATCAAGACATAACAATATCGGTTAATTTTTCAGATATTGCTGAAAGTGCAGTTGATGCTGGTTTTGAAATTTCTGGATATTGCACTCAAGCGATGTTTTTAATTTCTTTAGGTATTGAAAAGTATCTGCTGGATGAAAAGGATAATGAAATTAGAAGCAAACTAGCTCAAGAGGTTAAGCAACTAGTTTTACCGGGGGCAATGGGTGAGGTTTTTAAAGTGATGGCTTTATCTAAAAAACAATCAGTAAAATTAGATGGTTTCAAAGAGCAAGATCTTATCAATAAGCTTTAAAATCAAGATATGGATATTACTCAAACAATTACTCTAGCTTTAATACAAGGGTTTACTGAATTTCTGCCCGTATCTTCATCAGCGCATCTAGTAATACTTCCAAAATTCTTAGATTGGCCAGATCAAGGACTAGCTTTTGATGTTGCTCTTCATTTTGCTACTTTATGTGCAATTATTTTTTACTATCGCTCTTCATTGGTGTCTTTAACTAAGGACTTTTATGACTCAATTGCAACCAGAAAAACGCAAGGAGAGTCAATGCTTGCCTGGGGTATTATTTTAGGAACAATACCAGTTGGCATTGTGGGTTTATTATTTAGAGAGTCGATCGAGTTAAATTTAAGAAGTTACCATGTAGTAGCCTTTGCAACTATGTTCTTTGGACTTCTGTTAGGTTTCTCAGACTGGCTACATCGAAAATTTCAAAAAAGTAGAGAGTATATTCGTGGCTCTGATATTCTAATTGTGGGCTGCTTTCAAGCCCTAGCTTTAATTCCTGGAACGTCTCGCTCAGGCATAACTATTACTGCGGCTTTACTAATTGGTCTTTCAAGAACTCTATCAATAAAGTATGCATTTCTTTTATCTATTCCTGTTATTGCACTTGCAACTTTATTAAAAACTTTTGACTTGATAAAAGACAAAAGTCAAGTCGATTTGAGCCTTCTTTTTATTGGATTTGTAGTTACTTTGATTACTTCGTATTTCACAATTGTCTTTTTTATTCGACTGGTTGAAAGAATTGGTTTTTTACCATTCGTCATTTATAGAATTCTTTTAGGAGCATTATTATTTCTACTTTAACGCCACAGCCTATTTACCGCAAAGATTATGAACCAAGCTCTCACCTCATAAGAACAACAGAGCTTGATTTTGACCTTGGTGATAATGAAACAATTATTTCATCGCGCATTTCTTTTTATAAAAATCCTGATAGTAATAAAAAAATTGATAAACTTTTTTTAAATGGTGAGTCTCTCGAGTTAATATCAATAAAAATTGAAGGCTTAAGTCTTAACTATGAGCAAAAAGATGATGGCTTATTTCTAATAAATCCGCCCGATAACTTTATTTTAGAGGTGAAAGTTCGAATTCATCCTGAAAGCAAAACGGATCTGAATGGCTTGTACCAATCCAGTGGAAATTTCTGCACACAATGTGAGGCTATGGGCTTTAGGCAGATAACATACTATCTTGATAGGCCAGATGTATTGAGCGTATTTACCACTAAGATAACAGCTAACAGAGACCATTATCCAGTACTTCTTAGTAATGGAAACTTGGTCAATGAGAGTACTTCACAAGTTATTTGGCATGATCCAACGCCAAAACCTTGTTATCTGTTTGCTTTAGTTGCAGGTAAATTAGATTTCCTTCAAGATAGCTTTGTAACTTCAGCAGGGAGGATGGTTGACTTAAGGCTATATGTTGAGCCTCATAATATGCATAAAACTTCCTTTGCAATGGAGTCCCTTAAAAAATCATTTAAATGGGAAGAGGAGAGGTTTAACCTTTCTTACGACTTGGATATTTACATGATTGTCGCAGTCGATGATTTTAATATGGGCGCTATGGAGAATAAGGGTCTTAATATTTTTAATTCAGACTGTGTTCTTGCCAATCAAGAAACTTCAACAGATGCTAGTTTTATAAGAATTGAGTCTATTATTGGCCACGAGTATTTTCATAATTGGACTGGAAATAGAGTAACTTGCAGGGACTGGTTTCAGCTAAGTCTAAAAGAAGGACTAACTGTTTTTAGAGATCAAGAGTTTTCTTCTGATCTTCGTTCTAGGGCAATTCAAAGAATTACTGACGTTAATGAGCTTAAAACAAGGCAATTTGCTGAAGACTCTGGGCCAATGGCTCATCCAGTAAGGCCAGAGTCGTATATTGCAATGGATAATTTTTATACTGCAACGGTTTATGAGAAAGGTGCAGAAGTTATTCGAATGATTCATACAATTTTGGGAGAAGAGGGCTTTCAAAAAGGGATGACTCTCTATTTTGATCGTCATGATGGCGCCGCAGTTACGATAGATGATTTTGTTGCAAGTATGGCTGATGCTAATCATTTTAATTTTGATAATTTTATGTCTTGGTATAGTCAGTCAGGAACACCTGAAGTAAGTGTCGATGATGAGTACAACTCCGAGCTAAATATTTATAGTGCTACTTTTACTCAAAAAAATCAAACAACACCTTTTCTAATTCCAAATAAATTTGGATTATTAGCAGATGATGGTAAAGAGATTGAGTCAGGAATGATTTTGATTGATGAGATTGTAAAAACTATTTCATTTGAAAATATTAAGAGTAAGCCAACGCCTTCTTGGTTTAGAGGTTTTTCAGCACCTATTAAGTTTGATTCTAATCTTTCAGTCAGCGAGAAAATTTTTCTTTCATCAAATGATAGTGATCCATTTAATCGTTGGGATAACGCTCAAAGCTTATGGCTTGAATATATCCTCAACCCAGAGCATGTTGAAGAAAAAGAATTGTTTAGTATGGTTAAAAATCTTTTCAATAAGGATTCAGACTTCGCACTCCTTTCTGAAATGATAAGTCTGCCTTCTGAGCAAATCATTCATCAACATGTTGGTCAAATTGACGTACAAGAGGTAAGCCATAAACGTAAAAAATCTAGCCTCTCTATTGCTAATAACTTTAAAGCACTTTTTCTAGAAACATATAAAAAATTAAACTATATAAAAGTCTTTGATTTATCTTCTAAGTCAGTTGGTGAGAGGGCCTTAAAAAACAAATGTTTAAGTTATTTGTCTCAGCTAGGTGAGTATGATTTAGCATATTCACAATATAATAATTCAGGTTGTATGACAGATCAATTTAGCGCTTTTCAGTGTTTATTAGACTCTTCAAATCCTTATCGTGATGAGGTTATTTCTAGATTTTATAAGCAGCATAAGTCGGATGCACAGGTAATGGATAAGTGGTTTAGCGCTCAATGTGCCTCATCTATTGCTTCTGTTGCAGATATTAGAAAACTTATGAAGCATGAATTATTTTCAATGACTAATCCAAATAGAGTCCGATCCGTAATTGGATCTTTTAGCCTAAATAGTATTCAGTTTCATTGTAAAGATGGTTACCAGTTATTAAGTGAAGTAATTATTAAGTTGGACAGTATGAACCCTCAAATTGCAGCAAGATTTGTGGGTATTTTTAATCACTGGAGGCGATTTACAAATAAGTATTCTGCACTTCAAAAGAGTGAGCTGAACTCAATTATAAGCCAAAAAAAGTTGTCAGACGATGTCTATGAAATTGTTCATATTGCACTAAAGGAGGACGGTTAATGTCTTACTTAAAGGCAAAATACTTATCTGAACTTCTTGTTTCAAAGGGCTTAACAATTTCTGTTGCCGAGTCTTGTACTGGAGGCTCATTATCAAGCTCTTTGACTTCAATTTCAGGGGCATCTTCATATTTTAATTGCGGCTTTATTACTTATAGTAATCAATCAAAAATTGATATGCTTGGAGTTAATCCAGAATCTATTGAAATGTATGGCGCCGTAAGTGAAAAAGTTGCTCATGAAATGGTTTCAGGGGCTGGTCAAAGATCACATAGTAATTTAGCTGTCTCAATAACTGGTATTGCTGGCCCTTCTGGGGGCTCTGCATCAAAACCTGTTGGTATGGTTTGTATTGGTTTTTTCTTCGATGGAGACGTAACAACAACTACTCAATTTTTTTCAGGCTCTCGATCAGATATTGTTTCACAGAGTGTTACTTTTGCTTTGGTTGAACTGTCTTCAAAAATCTCATGAACTCTTCTTTAGTTTCTATAGCGCCAATGATGGACTGGACTGATAGACATTGCAGATATTTTTATCGATTGCTAAGTAAAAACACTCAGCTCTACACAGAAATGATAACTGCAAAAGCAATTTTGAATGGCGATAAAAACCGTTTGCTTGACTTTAATGCACAAGAAAATCCCCTGACACTTCAGCTTGGAGGAAGTGACCCCTCAGAAATGGCGAAGTGTGCTCTCATAGCTCAAGAGTGGGGTTATAGCGAAGTTAATATAAATGTTGGATGCCCATCAGATAGAGTCCTTTCAGGTAGTTTTGGTGCTTGCCTAATGAAAGAGCCAGATTTGGTTGCCTCATGCGTTGAGAGTATGATTGATAATTGTGATATTCCTGTGACAGTTAAAAGCCGAATTGGAATTGATGATATGGAGAGTTATGAGCAGCTTTCAGATTTTATAATGCGCATTCATAACAAGGGCTGTCAGCACTTTATAATCCATGCTCGTAAGGCATGGCTTCAAGGTTTAAGTCCAAAAGAAAACCGAACTATACCGCCTTTAAATTACCCTTGGGTTTACCAGTTAAAGAAAGATTTTCCCCAACTAAAAATAACTATAAATGGTGGCATTGAAAATTGCAGAGAAGTTAAAAATCATCTTGATTATGTAGATGGAGTAATGCTTGGCAGGTCTGTCTACCATAATCCATTTTTATTAAGAGAGATAGACATGACAATTTTTGGCAACAAAAAAAACCTCCTTGATCGAGAGCAAATTTTAAAAAAATATATGCTTTATATAAAACAACAAATTAAAATTGGAGTCCCAATTAGGTCAATGACTCGACATATATTGGGCCTTTATCATGGGGAAAGTAATGCTAAGTTGTTTAGAAGATTGTTGAGTGGTAAGACGGTAGATTTAGAGCATTTAAATGATTGGTTACAATTTAAAAAAAATAGCTCAAGTGAGGTTAAAAGTGTTGAATAGTTTGGTAAAATTTTTTTTAATAATAACTCTTTATATAATCCAATATGGCAGGTAATCACTACGTAGCAAGTATCGACATAGGATCAGAGAAGATTGCTTTGTTAGTTGCTGAAAAAGAAGATGATGGTGCTCACCTCAGAATTATTGCGCATAATGTGTGTCCTTCTGATGGAGTAAAAAATGGTACATTGCGTTCCATTGATTCTCTTTCTAGAGTGATAAATAAATTAATTGACCAAACTTTTGAAAGCTTTAATTTAGATTTTGATCGTATACGTGTAAATATTTCTGATACTCACCTAACTTGTACAGATGGTATGGGGAAAGTTTCAATAAATGAAGCTGTTACTTCAAAAGATTTAGATTCAGTGCTTGAGTCCGCCATGGCAATGTCCACCCCTACCAATAAAGAAAAATTACATATTATTAAAAAGAAATTTACAATTAATGAAACTGTGGCGGTTGATAATCCAATAGACATGGAGGCTGAAGTATTAGAGTCTAAAGTGCATATTGTGACCGTTTCTAGTTCTAGTATAAGAAATATCGTGCGTTGCCTCGAGCAGTGTGACATGGAGCTTGATAAAATTATTCTTAATCCTATTGCTAAATCGCAGGCAATACTGACACAAGAAGATAGTGATAATGGAGTTTGTCTGGTGGATATAGGTGCTGGAGTAACGAGTTATTCCGTTTTTCATGAAGAAGGGATAGTTCGAAGTGGGGTAATTGCAATGGGTGGTGATGAAGTTACACAAGAAATTGCTTTTGCATTTGATACTTCATTAGAAGAGGCACAAAGACTTAAAGAAAACTATGGCGCTGCTAAGTCATCTTCACTTAATGAAGAGAAATTTATTGATTTTATGCAGTCAGAAAATAAGGATGAACATCAACTTTCTAGTTTTGAGTTGTCAGAGGTTATAGAAGGGGCTTATCGTGATATTTTTGTTCTGTTAAGAAATGAGCTAAAACATCATAACTTAGAGAATATTATTAAATCTGGCTTTGTTCTTTGTGGTGGCGCTGCAAAAATTAATTCCATTGAAGAACTTGTTCGTGATTTTTTCTCTAAAAGAGTTAAAATGGGAAAAATTCAACGTGCAAGACTCTCTGGCTTAGAGGCAATTCTTACTGATTATAGGTATGAAGGAGCTATAGGACTATTATTACATGAGGGGGACTTAAGTAAGACTGAATATGTTGAGGCTAATAACCGTAATGGTGTTATTGGAAAATTAAAAAAAGCTATTGAATGGAATTTTTGACTTATGGTAAAGCAAAGAACAATTAAAAAAACAGTTAAAGCTCGTGGAGTTGGTATTCATAGTGGGAAGCTCGTTAATCTAACCTTAATTCCAGCTGCCCCAGATCATGGAGTAGTTTTCAAAAGATTAGATGCTGGAGGCAGACAAGTTCATGCTCATAGTGCTTTCGTTAATGAAGTTGTTTTATCAACTGGACTAGAAAGTCAAGGAGTTAAGGTTTCAACTATAGAGCATTTAATGTCAGCACTTTCTGCACTTGGTATAGATAATTTACTAGTTGAATTAGATTCATTTGAAGTTCCAATTATGGATGGATCATCAGCACCATTTATATTTCTAGTGCAATCAGCTGGAATTGAAGAGCAGAATTCTGATAAAAGATTTATCGTGATTAAAGATACTGTCAGAGTTGAAAATGGACAATCATGGGCACAAGTTTCTCCTCATGATGGCTTTAAAGTAACCCTAGAAATTGATTTTGAGCATAAGAAAATAAAAGAAAGTGGCCAGAAGTTAACTATAGATTTTGCTGAACAATCCTACCTTAAAGAAATATCACGAGCAAGAACATTTGGATATGAGCGAGATGTTGAAATGCTTCAAAAGCAAAATCTTGCATTAGGAGCAAGTATTGATAATGCAATAGCTCTCTCCGATGATGATATTTTAAATGAAGATGGTATGCGCTATCATAATGAGTTTGTCAAACATAAAATTCTGGATATTGTTGGGGATCTTTTTTTATTGGGTGGTAACTTCATTGGGCATTATGAAGGTTATAAGACTGGACATATGCTTAATGATCAGTTGCTTTCTGCAATCCTTTCTCAAAAAAATGCGTTTAAAATTGAAACTTTTGAAGAGAATAGTTCACCAATACATTATTACTCAGAAGATTGGCAAAATGATATGTAGATTGTAACTTCTATTGTCACTATTTCTTTGAATAATTAATCCCATTTTTCAGTGCTTTAAAAGCAAAAACTGCTCACAACGAAGTCTTTTTGCTTTTGATTCTTTGGGTATAATCAAAAACTTTTAAATTACAGTTATTAGTAATGAAATTGAACGGTGCTGAAATTCTTATAGATTGTTTGCAGAAAGAAGAGGTGGAGTATGTTTTTGGCTACCCCGGCGGAGCTGTACTTCATATATATGATGCCTTAGAGGCGCAAAACAAAATTAGTCATATATTAGTTAGGCATGAGCAAGGCGCTGCTCATGGAGCTGATGGTTATGCGAGATCTAATGGTAAGCCCGGCGTTGTTCTGGTAACCTCAGGCCCTGGAATTACTAATGCTGTCACAGGTATTGCTACGGCTCATATGGACTCTATACCAATGGTTGTTATTTCTGGTCAAGTCCCTTCACCATTAATTGGTATGGATGCTTTCCAAGAAGTTGACGCAACTGGAATTACACGCTCATGTGTTAAACATAATTTTCTTATTAGAGACATTAGTGAAATTGCTTCTACTGTTAAGAAAGCTTTTCATATTGCCACTACAGGAAGACCTGGCCCTGTTGTAATTGATATTCCTAAAGACATAACAATTGCTAAGATGGAAGTTGAAGAATATCCTGCAACTATTGAGATGCGTTCATATAAGCCAACTGTTAAAGCTAGTGATCGCCAAATCAAAAAAGCCGCAGAAATGCTAGCTAACTCGAATAGGCCTATTCTTTACGCTGGTGGTGGGTGCATTATTGGAAATGCCTCTAAAGAACTTCGTGAATTTACGCGTATGGTTGGATTCCCAATTACTCAAACTCTTATGGGCTTAGGTACTTATCCAATGACTGATAAGCAGTCCCTTGGAATGCTCGGGATGCATGGCACTTATGAGGCTAATATGGCAATGCATGGCTCTGACTGCGTTGTTGCTATTGGCTCTCGATTCGATGACAGAATTACAGGAAATTTAGAAAAATTTTGTCCTACTGCAAAATTTATTCATATTGATATTGATCCATCACAAATTTCAAAGAATGTCGTAGCTGATATTCCAATTGTTGGGCAAACGAAGCAAGTTCTTCAGGCTCTAATTGACCAGATGAAAGATAAAAAACTTGAGGATATTTCTAATTGGTGGTCTCAGATTGAAGAATGGAGAAAGGTTGACTCCTTAGCTTATAAAAAATCTCCTGGAGTTATTAAACCTCAGACAGTAATTGAAATGCTCTATGAGGTTACCAAAGGAAAGGCAATCGTTACTTCAGATGTTGGACAACATCAGATGTGGGCTGCACAATATTATTTATTTGATGAGCCTAGGCAGTGGATTAACTCGGGTGGTTTAGGAACAATGGGTTTTGGGCTTCCAGCTGCTATGGGAGCTAAACTTGCAATGCCTGATAAAGACGTAGCATGCGTTACAGGTGATGGAAGTATTCAGATGATGCTTCAAGAGCTTTCAACAATGCTTCAATATTCGACGCCAGTAAAAATAATTAACCTTAATAATGGCTATCTCGGAATGGTGAGACAGTGGCAAGAGTTTTTTTATGAAAAGCGTTATGCAATGTCTTATATGGACGCTTTACCTGACTTTGTAAAGCTTGCAGAAAGTTATGGCCATATGGGAATAAGGGTTGAAAAAGAAGAAGATTTGAAACCTGCACTTATTGAGGCATTTAATCAAAAAGAACGAACAGTTTTTCTTGATATTGTGACTGACCCATCTGAGAATGTATTCCCAATGATTCCTGCTGGTGGAGGGCATAGTGATATGTTGCTTGCAGGAAGAGATGAAATGGTTTCAAAAGATGAAACTGACTTTAACGCGGTATAGTTTATGAGACATATTATTTCAGTGATACTAGAAAATGAGGCTGGAGCGCTTTCAAGAGTTGCTGGTCTTTTTACTCAGCGAGGCTTTAATATTGAGTCTCTTACTGTGGCAATAACAAATGACCCAAGTTTATCTAGAATGACCATTGTTTCTTCAGGAAGTGATAGAGTTTTAGAACAAATTGTTAAACAACTTAATAAATTAATCGAAGTCGTTAAGGTTAGCGATTTAACTAGTCAAGATCATGTGGAACGAGAATTACTATTGGCTAAGATTTCTTCAAGCTCAAAAGAGGGGGCTAATATAAAAGAATTGGTAGAAATTTTTGGCTGTAAAGTTGTTGATGTTTCAGATAAAGTCTACACCATAGAGGTTTCAGGAAAGACAAAGAAAATTAATGCATTTTTGGATGCTTTTGATCCTTCAAGCATTATTGAAATTTCAAGGACTGGGGTCACCGGGATTTCCAGAGGAAAAAATTAATTTAAATTTAAGGACAAAAAATGAATAGATATTACGATAAAGATGCAGACCTTTCAATCATTCAAGGCAAAAAAGTTGCAGTTATTGGCTATGGGTCTCAAGGTCATGCTCAAGCAAATAATCTAAAGGATTCTGGCGTAGAAGTTGTTGTTGGTCTTAGAGAAGGCTCATCTTCGGCTACTAAAGCTAAAGAGGCGGGATTAGGCGTTATGACTGTTGAAAAGGCGAGTGCTTGGGCAGATGTTATTATGTTATTGGCTCCGGATGAGTTTCAAGCTAGTATTTATTCAAAAAATATTGAGCCTAATTTGAGACAGGGAGTTGCTTTAGCTTTTTCACACGGCCTTAATATTCATTTTGATATGATCGTCCCAAGACAAGACTTAGATGTAATTATGATTGCTCCAAAAGCACCTGGACATACTGTTCGCTCTGAGTTTGTTAAAGGCGGAGGCATACCAGATCTAATAGCAATTGAGCAGGATGCAACAGGTAATGCTAAGCAAATTGCTCTTTCATATGCTTCAGCAATTGGTGGTGGAAGAACTGGAATACTCGAAACGAGTTTTAGAGAAGAAACTGAAACAGATTTATTTGGTGAACAAGTCGTTTTATGTGGAGGAACTACTGCTCTTGTCCAAGCTGGATTCGAGACACTTGTAGAAGCTGGATATGAGCCAGAAATGGCATATTTTGAGTGCCTTCATGAATTAAAGCTTATTGTTGATCTATTGTATGAGGGCGGCATTGCAAATATGCGCTACTCAATTTCAAATACTGCTGAATATGGTGATGTTACTAGAGGACCAAGAATAGTAACTGATGAAACTAAAGCTGAAATGAAGAAAATCTTAAGTGAAATACAAAGTGGTGATTTTGCTAAAGAGTTTATTAAAAATGTTGGTGATTTACCTGGTCGACGAGATGTTCAGCGCAAACACCAAATTGAAACTGTTGGTGAGAGCTTGCGCTCAATGATGCCATGGATTGCAAAAAATAAATTAGTAGATCAGACTAAAAACTAATTAATTTTTGATATTGTCAGCTTTATTTTAATTAGCAATGACAGAAAAAAAACCAAGAAATAGAGGAATCTACATATTGCCAAGCGTGTTAACAACGTTTGGCATGTTTGCTGGATTTTATTCTATTATTGCATCTATTAATGGTGACTTTACATTGGCGGCAATTTCAATAATGGTTGCCATGTTATGGGACACGTTAGATGGGCGAGTAGCTCGGTTAACAAATACTCAAAGTGCTTTTGGCGCGGAGTATGATTCTTTAGCTGACCTAGTTTCATTTGGCTTAGCTCCAGCTCTTCTGGTTTATTTATGGGGTTTTTCTGGTTTAGGAAGATTTGGCTGGCTTGCAGCCTTTGTTTATTTAGCTTGTGCTGCTTTACGTCTCGCTAGGTTTAATACGCAAGTAGGCTCTGCCGATAAGCGCTATTTTCAAGGGCTGCCTTCACCAGCTGCTGCGGGCGTAATAGCTACAATGATATGGCTTAAAATTTGGGTATTTGCCTTCTTTGATTCTGACGTAATTTCAATAGGTTACATAGGGTACTATCTTGGTGCTGTAATAACAATTATTTGCGGCCTTCTTATGGTTAGTAATATTCGGTATTACAGTTTTAAAGAATTGGATTCAAAGAAAGCTTCATTTCGTTTTCTTTTGGCTCTTGTTCTCAGTTTAATTGTGCTCCTTTATAAGCCTAATATTGTTTTATTTACAGGATTTTTTCTATACTTGCTCTCAGGCCCATTTATTACTATTATTGGCATTAATAAAAGGCGCATTGAGAAAAAAAAGATTAAGACAACTTAAGTTGCTTTATAATCTCCACTTATGATTAAGGACTTTAATTCAATCACTTTACTTTCACTAAGCAAGCTCTTTGCTTTGTTGCGATTATTGCCGTAAGGCAATAATAATCATAATAGACGAAAGTCTATCACTAAAATTTAAGATAAAATTCGTAAAATAAAAAGGAGCAATTAATGTCCGAAAAACTAATAATATTTGATACAACACTTAGAGATGGAGAGCAATCACCTGGTGCATCTATGACTAAGGATGAAAAAGTTCGTATCGCTAAAAGTTTAGAAAAAATGAGAGTTGATGTTATTGAAGCTGGTTTTGCAATTGCATCTCAAGGTGACTTTGAAGCTGTTCAAGCAGTTGCCAAAGCCGTTAAAGATTCAACAGTGTGTTCATTAGCAAGAGCTCTTGATAAAGACATTGATCGAGCAGGAGAGTCAATTAAAGGTGCAAATTCTGCTCGAATTCATACTTTTATAGCAACTTCTGATATTCATATGAAGATGAAGCTAAGAATGACACCTGATGAAGTTGTCACTCAAGCAATTCGCTCTGTTAAAAGAGCAACAAAGTTTACTGATAATATTGAGTTTAGCCCGGAAGATGCTGGTCGTTCAGATATTGATTTTCTCTGCCGAATAATTGAGTTATCTATTAATGCTGGAGCAACAACAATTAATATTCCAGATACAGTTGGATACAATATACCTCATCAATTTGGTGAAACAATGAGAGAGTTAATTGAGAGAATTCCAAATTCTGATAAGGCAATTTTTTCTGCACACTGTCATAATGATTTAGGTCTTGCAGTTTCTAACTCACTTTCAGCGGTTTTAAATGGCGCAAGACAAATTGAATGCACTATTAATGGGCTTGGAGAAAGAGCTGGGAATACCTCTTTAGAAGAAGTTGTAATGGCTGTTCGAACTCGGCAGGATGTATTTGGGATAGATACAAATATTGATGCTACTGGTATTCTTGCTGCCTCTAGATTAGTATCTTCCATTACTGGATTTGTTGTTCAACCAAACAAAGCTATTGTTGGAGCTAATGCTTTTGCGCATGAAGCTGGAATTCATCAAGATGGAGTCCTTAAGCATAGAGAAACCTATGAAATCATGAGGGCAGAGGATGTTGGGTGGAATCAGAATTCATTAGTTCTTGGTAAACATTCTGGCAGGAATGCTTTTAAAGCTAGACTTACAGAATTAGGTATTGATTTTGATTCCGATGAGGAGCTAAATGATGCTTTTTCTAGATTTAAAACTTTAGCTGATAAAAAGCATGATATTTTTGATGAAGATCTTCAGGCTTTGGTTTCAGATGCCCAAACTGAGTCATCTGAAGCAATTCACTTAGTTTCACTCAAAGTATCTGCTGAATCTGGGAAAGAGAATACTGCAGATGTAACGCTTTTAATAAATGGTAATGAGCAAAGCGCTTCAGCCAAAACATCTGGTGCAGTTGATGCTACGTTTAACGCAATACTTTCGTTAGTTGATATTGATCCAAAGCTTCAATTGTATTCTGTAACAAATGTAACTCAAGGAACTGACTCTCTTGGAGAGGTCAATGTTCGCTTGGAGTATGAAGGAAAAATTGTAAATGGACAGGGGGTTGATACTGATATTATTACTTCATCCGCTAAAGCATATGTCAATGCCCTTAATAAAGTAATGACAAATGTTGAGAGAGCTCATCCGCAGATTTGACTATGCAGTTAAGAAATAAATATCTTGAAGCTTTAGGAATTCCAGATTTTCTCTATTCAAAAATTGAGTTAAACAAATCTCCTGAGGAACCTATAAAGCTTTTAATTATTGAAGTAGGAGATCAAGACTCATTTTGTTTAAAAGGTGAAAGTCAAAACCTGTTAATAAAAATGCTTGAATCTATCGGTTTTAGTATTAAGAATGCTCAGCTTGTGTCACTTGAAAAAAATCTTATTGATGAGTATATAAAAAATAATCCATCAGAGGTTGTAATGGTAATGGGCTCTTCTAATGAGTCAAATAAATCAGCCCTTTTTTTAATGCATCACCCAAGAGATATTTTAAAGAATCCAACTCTTAAGCGTGAATCTTGGGAAATTTTAAAAAAGGTTAAACAATGTCTCAAATAGACTATTCGCTTAACTCATATAAGAGACCCAAGTTAGAGACTCCTAATGGTGAAAAAAGATTATTAATGCACTCATGCTGCGCCCCTTGTGCTGGAGAAATTATGGAGGCTTTGGCCGCATCAGAAATTGAGACAACAATTTTTTTCTATAATCCAAATATTCATCCTTTTGAGGAGTATGAGCTTAGAAAAGAAGAAAATATTCGCTTTGCAAAAAAACTTGGGATGCCAATTATTGATGCAGATTATGATCGTGATGAGTGGTTTTCGAGAACAAAAGGCCAAGAGAACGAGCCAGAAAGAGGAGAGAGGTGTTCTACTTGTTTTGATATGAGGTTTCAAAAAACAGCTAAATATGCCTCTGAAAATAATTTTGATATTATTTCTTCGACACTTGGAATTTCTCGCTGGAAAGACATGAAGCAAATTAATGACTCAGGTGCCAGATCTTCTGAGCCACACGATGTTCCCTATTGGGATTTTAATTGGCGCAAACAAGGAGGATCTTCGAGGATGCTTGAGTTATCCAAAAAAGAAAACTTCTATCAGCAGGAGTATTGTGGATGCGTTTATTCCCTCAGAGATACTAATAATTGGAGAATCTCAAAGGGTAGAGAAAGGATTGAAAGAGGTGTTAAGTTTTATCAAGAAGCTAAATTAAAACTATCTCAACTAGATTAGTCTTTAATCAGATACAGTAATAGTGATTTCTGAACATGTAGTCGATTTTCAGCTTCACTCCATACAACACTCTGTTCTCCATCAATCACCTCTGCACTTACCTCTTTGCCTCTATAGGCTGGAAGGCAGTGCATAAATATTGCATCATCTTTAGCCAGACTCATCAATTTTTGATTAACTTGAAAGCCCTTAAACGCTGCTTCTCTCTGTTTTATTTCTAATTCTTGTCCCATACTAGTCCAAACATCAGTAACAACAATGTCGGCACCTCTGCAAGCATCATTAGGATTTGTAAAATAACTGATATTTGTTTTATATTTTTCAATAAAATTATCAGATGGCCCATAACCAAATGGAGTTGCAATCGAAAGGTCAAAGTCAAATATTGCTGCAGCTTGCATATATGTTTGACAAACATTGCAGCCGTCTCCAATCCATGCTATTTTTTTACCTTTGATTGCGCCTCTATGTTCTTGATAAGTCATCAAGTCAGCAAGTATTTGGCAAGGATGAGATTCGTCTGAAAGAGCGTTTATAACTGGCTTACTAGAATGCATTGAAAACTCAACTATATCTTCATGTGAAGACATTCTTAGCATTATTGCATCAACCATAGAACTAATAACTATAGCGCTGTCAGTAATTGGCTCACCTCTTCCTAGTTGTATATCTTTTTCAGAGAGAAAAAGTGACTGACCACCAAGCTGAGTCATTCCTGCTTCAAATGAAACTCTAGTTCGGGTAGAGGATTTATCAAAAATCATGGCTAAAGTTTTGTTTTTAAGGGTTTCATTTATAAGTCCAGACTTGTGCTCTTTTTTAAGTGAGATAGCTCGATCTATAATTTCTTGTAAATCATTTTGAGAGAATTGGTCAAAGTCGATGAAATTATTTGGCATAGTTATTCCTAAATAGTAATTAGTTTTATAATCTTTTTAATCAAGATATCAATTTCTTTTTTAGATATTATTAGCGGCGGCAACATTCTAATAGAATTACCAGTGATGTTTATTAATAGCTTGTCTTCTAAAGCCTTTTGAGTAAGCTTGCTACAATCAATAATATTTTCATCAAGTCCAATACCAATCATCAGTCCTTTGATCCTTAGCTCCCTTACCACACTAGAACTCATTATTTTCGACTTAAATTCTGACTCAAAATATTGACTCATTTTCATTACGTTATCAAGAATTAAGTCATTCTCAAAGACATCAAGAACACTTGAAGCTACGCCCGTTACTAGTGGGTTACCTCCAAAGGTTGAGCCATGAGTTCCTGGAGTTAACATCTCAGCGGCTTTACCTTTGGCTAGGCAAGCTCCAATTGGAACGCCGTTACCTAGGCCTTTAGCAAGGCAGAGAATATCAGGAGTAATTTTGTTGTGCTGATGAGCAAAAAGCCTTCCTGTTCTTCCCATTCCTGCCTGAACTTCATCAAGAATATAGAGCCATTCATTTTGTTCGCAAAGTATTTGGACTCTATTTAAGTAATCTGATTGAGGAATTATAACTCCAGCCTCTCCTTGCACAGGTTCAAGCATGACAGCAACCACATCTTTATTTTTACTGTATTTATTAATAGCATCAATGTCATCAAAGTCAACATGAACAAACTCACTCATTAGTGGAGCAAAACCCTCTTGAACTTTGCTTTGACCTGTTGCAGAAAGAGTTGCCATTGTTCTACCATGAAAACCTTTATTTGCAGTTAAAACAATTGGATTATGAATATTTTTAGAGCGTGCATACAGCCTAGCAATTTTAATGGCAGCTTCATTCGCTTCAGCTCCAGAGTTTGAGAAGAATGCTTTGTCCATATTAGCTAGGTTACATAGACGTGTTGCTAGCTTTTCTTGGTTTGCAATACGGTAAACATTTGAAGTATGGAGTAGTTCTTTTGACTGATCAACTATACTCTTTGTAATTGCTGGATGAGAGTGACCAAGATTCACTACGCCAATACCTGAAAGTGCATCAAGGTACTCAATTCCAGATGTATCAGTTAACCAACAGCCCCGACCTTTTACAAAGGTAACCTCGAGTGGGTAGTAGTTAGACATTAAGTTTGACATAAAAATTCCAGTTAATAAATGAAAAAAGCCCCATAATGGGGCTTTTAAATCTAAGTTAATTGCCAGATTAAGGCAAATTAGCCACCATTAATAAATATACTTGAAGACAAAATCTTCGTGAAACGTAACGTCTTAAATGGTTTGATTCAGGTGACATTTTGGTTTTAAATACAAAATAAAGGATTAATTATATACTAATTTTTGTACTCATGTTTTCTGTAATTTACGCAATATAAATGATAAAAAAGTTAAATATTGTGATGGATTTATGACACAATATAATTGCAAGAAACATAATTTTATTTCATTAATCTAAGGAGTAAAAATGCAACTAAACCTTTCTGGTCATCACCTTGATATTACATCTTCTATCAGGCAACATACAAGTGATAAGCTCACAAAAATAAAGCACCACTTTGGCAATATCATGAATGTTAACATGATTTTAGAAGTGCAAAAAGATCTTCAAAAAGCCGAAGCAACGATTCATGTTAGTGGCGCTGATTTATTTGCAAAAGCTGAGAGCAATGATATGTATGCTTCCATTGACCAACTAATCAACAAGCTTGATTCCCAAATAATTAAGCATAAAGAAAAATTACATAACCACAGAGCTTAGCTTATATAAATTATAATACGATGTAATAACTGCATAACAAGTTAAGCTTGTTATGCAGTCTAAACCATTGGATTATAAATATGTCTGAAGTTGAACTTACTAATTTCGAAGTAAGCCTTCAAAATTTAATGATTTCACTAGAAGCATCAAATCATGATGAGGCAAAACATCAAATCAAAGAACTTCATCCTGGAGAAATAGCAAGGCTTTTAGAAGCCATTCAACCAAAAGATCGGGCAGTTATTTGGCCTGGGATTGAAGTTTCAATCCAAGGTGAAGTTTTAAAAGAGGTTAATGAAGATGTCCAGTCTCAGTTAATTGGAGAAATGTCGGTAGATGATCTTGTTAAGGCTACTGAAAAATTAGATACTGACGACTTGGCTGATATTGTCCCAAACCTACCAGAATCAGCCGTTCATAGCCTTTTATTAACTCTTGATTTTAAACATCGAGAGCGCCTTAACAAAATTCTGAGCTACCCTGAAGACTCTGCTGGTGGATTAATGAATACTGACTTTATAACTGTCAGACCTGATGTCACAATAAGAGCTGTAATAAGATATTTAAGGCTATTAAAAGAGATGCCAGTTGACACAGATCAAATTTTTATTGTTGATAGAGACTTTAATTATTTAGGCTCCTTACTTATTACCACCTTGCTAACTAAAGAGCCACAGCAAATGGTCTCTTCATTGATCAATAGTGAGGCTTCAAAATCAATTAATGCTGATACTGATGAGTCTGAAGTAGCCTTACTATTTGAGCAAAGAAATTTGATTTCAGCTCCCGTAATTGACGAAAATAATCAACTAGTTGGAAGAATTACAATTGATGATGTGGTTGATGTAATTCGAGACCAGGCTGAACATTCTGTAATGTCCATGGTGGGTTTGGATGAGGATGAGGACGTATTTGCTCCAATTTTTCAAAGCTCAAAGAGGCGAAGTGTTTGGCTAGGAGTTAATCTAATTACGGCATTTATTGCGGTCTACTTTATTGGTCTTTTTGAAGCCACCTTGCAGCAAAAAATTGCTTTAGCAATATTAATGCCAGTAGTGGCTAGTATGGGCGGTATTGCAGGTACTCAAACGCTAATAATAGTTACTCGAGGAATTGCAACGGGAAGGGTGACCTCAGCTAACATAAAAACCTTAATAAACAAAGAAGTAGCAGTAAGTGGCCTCAATGGCATAATTTGGTCTGTCGTTATTGGGCTAATTACTTACTACTGGTTTTCTGACTTACTGCTGAGCTTAGTTATAGCGCTTGCAATAATTACCAATTTACTTGTTGCTGCTTTTTCTGGTGCATTTTTACCTTTGGCTCTTACTAAGTTAAAGATAGATCCTGCTTTGGCTGGAGGAGTTATTCTCACAACTATTACTGATGTCATTGGGTTTGTAGCCTTCCTTGGGTTGGCAGCTTTATTTATTTGATTTTTGCACTCAAATGAAACTCTTGTATACGAATGAAAATCGAATAATGGTGATGAATGTTAAAAACGTTTTAATTAATAACGGTTATGAGGTCGTTCTTAATAATGAGTTTGCATCGAGTGCATCTGGTGGTTTAGCCCCCTTTGATACTTGGCCGGAGGTCTGGCTTTTAAAAGATAGTGAACTAGAAGAGGCTAAAAAAGTTATTGAGTCAATTGACACTGAAATATGTTTAATTACTTGGAAGTGTGGAGATTGTAATGAGATCAATGATCAAACTTTTGATTTTTGCTGGAAGTGTGGCAGAGATAACTTCCAATAAACTATTCTTATGAAAAAACTTATCTTACTTTCATTAATTGTAATAATTGTTGGTTTTTTTTCTAAGGATATCTATTTAGTTATAAAACTAATTATTTACTTTACTTTTTTCTGGTCCATTGTTAGATTTGGAAGGTTTTTATCTATAGACTTTAATGATGGTAGAGATAACGATTATTTTGGGGAGTAATATTAAAGTTTGAAGTTAATTACCTTCTTCTTCAGTTAACCTTAAGACAGTATAATAAAAATACATCCCAATTTATTCTTTGTATATGAAAAAAATATTACTAATTTTAATGACTGGACTTATAAGTCCGGCTAATGCCGATTTAGCTTTAGATTTTTCATCAAGTTACTTTTGTGATGAATCTCCTAACGTCGAAGTTAGAGATAACCTTTTATATGTTAAAGGGCAGGAAAAGCCATATTCTGGAGAAAATTTATGTATTTATTTGAATAATAAATATCATAGTTTTGGTAAGATTGAGAAAGGAGTTAGACAAGGTGAGTGGAATAAATGGTATGACAATGGACAGAATAAATGGCTAAGAAATTTTAAAGATAATAAATTAGATGGTTATTGGGCTAAGTGGCATAAAAATGGTCAGATTTTTTGGACTGGTAATTATAAAAATGGTAAGAAGGTTGGTAAGTTTACCGAGTGGGATCAGAATGGTCAGATTGATGAGATAAGATCTTTCAAGGATGACCTAAATGATGGTAAATGGATTAAATGGCACAATAATGGGTTGGTTGCTTATGAGCATTACTACAAAGAAGATGTCGCAGTTGGAAAGTGGACTGAATGGAATGTGGGTAGAAATATTACTTCGGAGAGTACCTTTGAAAATGGCGAGTTGTTTACTAAAAGAGAGTTATTGTATTATGATAATGATCAAATTAAACATGAGAAAAATTTTAAAGATAATAAATTAGATGGTTATTGGGCTAAGTGGCATAAAAATGGTCAGATTTTTTGGACTGGTAATTATAAAAATGGTAAGAAGGTTGGTAAGTTTACCGAGTGGGATCAGAATGGTCAGATTGATGAGATAAGATCTTTCAAGGATGACCTAAATGATGGTAAATGGATTAAATGGCACAATAATGGGTTGGTTGCTTATGAGCATTACTACAAAGAAGATGTCGCAGTTGGAAAGTGGACTGAATGGAATGTGGGTAGAAATATTACTTCGGAGAGTACCTTTGAAAATGGCGAGTTGTTTACTAAAAGAGAGTTATTGTATTATGATAATGATCAAATTTATCATGAGAAAAATTTTAAAGATAATAAATTAGATGGTTATTGGGCTAAGTGGCATAAAAATGGTCAGATTTTTTGGACTGGTAATTATAAAAATGGTAAGAAGGTTGGTAAGTTTACCGAGTGGGATCAGAATGGTCAGATTGATGAGATAAGATCTTTCAAGGATGACCTAAATGATGGTAAATGGATTAAATGGCACAATAATGGGTTGGTTGCTTATGAGCATTACTACAAAGAAGATGTCGCAGTTGGAAAGTGGACTGAATGGAATGTGGGTAGAAATATTACTTCGGAGAGTACCTTTGAAAATGGCGAGTTGTTTACTAAAAGAGAGTTATTGTATTATGATAATGATCAAATTTATCATGAGAAAAATTTTAAAGATAATAAATTAGATGGTTATTGGGCTAAGTGGCATAAAAATGGTCAGATTTTTTGGACTGGTAATTATAAAAATGGTAAGAAGGTTGGTAAGTTTACCGAGTGGGATCAGAATGGTAAGATTGATGAGATAAGATCTTTCAAGGATGACCTATATGATGGTAAATGGATTAAATGGCACAATAATGGGTTGGTTGCTTATGAGCATTACTACAAAGAAGATGTCGCAGTTGGAAAGTGGACTGAATGGAATGTGAGTGGGATTAAAACTCAAAATTTAATTTTCAAAAATGGTGAATTGGATACATCTATTTCTTTTTTCAATGATGGTCAAAAAGAATCAAGCTCTGCGTATTCACCAAGGCTAAAGATTAACATTTCTTTAATGGGTGTAGATTCAATCTTTGCAGTAAATTTTGAAGATAACAAATTAAATGGTAAATATACTTCTTGGTATAAAGACAATATTAAGAAGATTGAAAAATATTATAAAAAAGGTAAATTAGACGGTGTTTACAACTCCTGGTATAAAAATTCTAAAAAAGAATCTAACTATTTTTATAAACAGGGTTTGGCTCATGGTCTATGGACTGAATGGAATATGAGTGAAAAAATTATTTCAGAGACTACCTTTGAAGATGGAGAGTTGCTTAGTAATAGTGAGAATTCTTATTATGATAATGGACAAATTTTCTATTCTGCTGACTATAAAAATAGTAAATTAGATGGAAATTTAATTTTTTGGAAAAAGAATGGTCTCAAAGATGAGCATAGAAAGTACAAAGATGGTATTTTAATTTATGAAACTTTATTTAAATATGGCCTTATAACTGGACACACATCTAAAAGAACTTATAAAGATGGAAAAAAGAATGGATACTGGGTTAAATGGAATAAAAAAGGCGAGGTGATGAGTGCGAAAACATATAAAGATGGAAAATGTATTAAGGGTGATTGCTAGGTTTAATATAACTTCAAATTAATTCTTTCTTAATTGAATTATTAATATTTTTTACTCATTTAAAGTTTTCTTGTCATTTTTATATGATCAATGCCGGCCTCTTCATACTTGTCACCAGTGCAACTAAAATTAAGATCAATATAAAACCCTCGAGCATGCCACTGAGAGGAAAGCCACAATGTTTTTAATTGATTTTCCTTGGCCCACTCAATGAGCATTTTCATAATTAATTTACCAACACCCTTGCCTCGAAATTTTTTTAAAACCGCTACCCTTCCTATATGCCCATCAGACAAAATTCTTCCTGTTCCTATTGCTTTGTCACCTAATAATATGAGTATGTGAGTAGCCTCATCATCAAGCCCATCTATTTCAAGCTCTTCAGGGACGTTTTGCTCATCAACAAAAACTTTAAATCTGACTTCGCATATTTTTTTAAGATTAGATTTATAGCTAGTTGTAATTGCAGAAATATTTTTCATAATTACCTATAAGTGAACAAAAAAAAGATTAACCGCCAGAGCAATATATATTAAAGCTGCAATAAGGTTAAGATTTTTATTTATAGTTTTTGATTTTTTTAAAGTTCCTTCAAGAAAGCTGGATAAATAGGCAATTGATGTGAAAACAAAAAATGCACTAAAAATGAATAGTAATCCAAGTAGAAATATCTGGGACGAAATATTATTATTGGAATTTACAAACTGAGGTAAAAAGACCAAAAAAAAGATTGCTACCTTTGGGTTGGTTAGGTTCATAACAACGCCAGTAAAATAGTATGATTTATTTGTAATATCCTGGGGAGCTTTACCTAGGTTTAACTCTTTATTTTGAATCGATAGCCATGCAAGATACACAAGGTAGAAAGCACCAACAATTTTCAGTCCATTGAAGGCAATTGCACTTGTTTGAAAAATAACACTTACACCAATCGCAACTAAGATTGTGTGTCCTATGAGCCCTGTGCAAAGACCAAGTGTAGTATAGAGTCCAATCCTCCATCCCCTTAAAGCTGAATTACTCATAACAAATAGATTGTCAGGCCCAGGAACTAGGCTTAGAACTACAGATGCAGTAATAAAAGTTATTATTGTTTCAATACTCAATACTTCTAACATTTATAAACCTTTGGCGTAGTTATTTGCTAAACACTTCTGTTAAATTTTTGTAGGCTTTGAGTTCGATAGAGTTACCTGAATAGTCCTCAAAAAACATTGTTGCCTGCTCACCAGGTCGGCCTAAAAACCTCACATTAGGAGTAATAATAAATTTAACAGATTTTGATTGCAGTTTATGGGCTAAATCATAAAAGGTATCCCAATCTAGTACACAACCAAAGTGAGGCATAGGAACTGAAACACCTTCCACGCTTGAGCTAGAATTACTACTTTTTATTACCTCACCAACATGAAGCGAGAGTTGGTTTCCAAAAAAATTGAAATCTACCCAGGTTTCTGAGCTTCTTCCCTCAAGACACCCTAAAAGACTCCCATAGAATCTTCTTGTAGACTCTAGATCAGTCACTGTATATGCTAAATGAAAGACACTCATAAAAATCTAGTTAAGACGTACCCATTATTAAACCAATAAGAATTAATGTGGAACCAGTAACTCTATTTTGCCATAATATTTTTTTTGGGTCCGACAGAAATGATTTTGATATTTCAGCAAGCATGACGTAGCCAATCATTACAATTAAATCAACACTAATTAATGTTGCAGTTAAAATTAAACAAGTAGAAATTTTAAGGGCAGTTAAATCGACAAAAAGTGGTATTAATGCAAGAAAAAAAACGGTGCCTTTGATGTTTGTTATGTTCACAAAAAAACCCTTTAGAAGAGAACTCAAAGGGTTAAAAGCTTTCTCTAGGTAGGCTTTAGAAGTAGATATCTGTTTAATTTTTTTAAGCCATTGCATAATTCCTAGCGCAATTAAGTAAAGCATTCCCAGTATTTTAATTATTGAAAAAATACTTGGAAACTGATCAATTAATACTCCTAGTCCTAGCAGGAGAAATATAATTTGACTCATTAATCCAAGTTGCAGGCCAATTACTGAAATTATAGATCTCTTCAAGCCATATTGCGTGCCCTGACTTATTGAAAAAATTGCTCCAGGGCCAGGGGATATACTAATAAAAAGTGCAGATGCTAATAGCCCAAGCCAGACAGTTAATTCCATAAGTTCATTTAGTTAAAGGGAATTGGTGAAACCTTCCCTAGTCTTTTGCCCCAAGGCGTTTCTACTTCTACTTCTGAGTCTATATCATTGAAGCCTTTGTCAAGAGTGGCCATAGCCATATTAATTTTTAGTCTTGGTGAATATGCAGCGCTAGTAACCTTTCCACATATTTTGTTGCCACTTTTAACTTGCCATGGGCTAGCACAGCCACCAATAAATGCATCACCCTCAATAACAAGGCCAACTAGTTTTTTAGTAATGCCTTCAGAGCGTATTTTATGGAGTGCATTTCTACTTAAGTAATCAGCCTCCTTATCGAGTTGACAAAAATTAGCTAAAGGAAGTTCTAGGGGGTTGCTATTTATATCCATGTCATTACCCCATGAAAAAAGACCCGACTCAACTCTTTCAATATTATTTGGTGTTCCAGGTTTGATGTCATACTTTTTTCCAGCATTAGCAATAATGTCCCAAAGTTTTTGACCTTTAGAGCCATCACGAAGATAGAGCTCAAATCCACCTTGCTTACTCCAGCCTGAACGCTGAACAATTAAAGGAATACCTTCTAATTCGCATTCTCTAAAAAAGAAGTACTTAAGGTCTTTAACCCAGTCATCAAAGAGATCAAGCATTAATGGTAGGTTATTAGGGCCTTGAATTGCTAAAGGAGATACATCTGGCTCACTAATCTGAACATCCCAGCCAAGTCCACAGGCAAGTCCACGAGTCCATAGTAAAACATCACTATCAGCAATCGAAAGCCAAAAATGATTTTCAGCCAATCTTAATATTATTGGATCATTTATAATTCCACCATTTTCATCAGTAATAAGGGCATATTTTCCTTGACCAATTTGGAGTTTTGATAGATCTCTAGAAGTAATATATTCAACAAACTTATACGCATCACCACCAATTATTTCAACTTGCCTCTCAGCAGCAACATCCCACATCGTGACGTTATTGATTAAATTCCAGTAGTCAGCCTCTGCACCTTCATAAGAAGTGGGCATAATCATATGATTGTATAACGTAAAAGTTTTAGCTCCTGCTTTAAGGGTAGCATCGTAATATGGGGATTTTCTTAAACGGTCTGAAAGGGTAAAGTTGACATGTCCATCCATTGGGGTTACTCCAAATTTTAAATATTATTACTCTTTAAAAGAATGTTGTCTTGCAAAGATAAAAAAGTGTATTTTATACCTTATTTTTTAAATTTTTCAACTATAAAGAGTCTGTAGAAATACCATTTGATTTAAGCCATTCAGCAAACTTTGTCTTTATTTCATTTAGCGATTTATTGTTATTAGCTTCAAAACGTAAAACTAAGCAAGGAGTTGTATTAGAAGCCCTGACAAGCCCCCAAGAATTTTCGTAGTCGACTCTAACACCATCAATAGTAATAATAGTGGCATTGGGAAAATTAATATCTGCTGATAATTTATTCATTGCTTCAAACTGTTGGCCATGCTTCTCAAAATTAATATTAATTTCAGGGGTACTTAGGTTTTCTGGCATTTCATCAAAAATTTCAAAACATGACTTATTGCTCTTAGAGATAATTTCTAATAGCCTTGCTCCAGTATAAAGAGCATCATCAAAGCCATACCAGCGTTCCTTAAAGAATATATGTCCTGACATTTCTCCTGCTAACTCAGCTTTAGTTTCCTTAAGTTTTTGTTTAATAAAGCTGTGACCAGTTCTAGACATAATTGGTTCACCCCCATTTTCAGAAATAAATTTAGGTAGAAGTGAAGAGCACTTCACATCAAAAATAATTTTTGCACCTTTATTTCTACTTAATACATCCTTAGAGTAAAGCATCATTTGCTGATCAGCCCAAATGATTTGACCTTTGTTATCAACCAATCCTAGCCTATCTCCATCTCCATCAAAAGCAAGGCCTAAGTCAGAATTAGTATCTTTAACTTCTTGGATTAAATCTTGTAAATTTTCGGGTTTAGAGGGATCTGGGTGGTGGTTTGGAAACCTGCCATCAACTAAACAAAAGAGTTTGGTTACTTTAACGCCTAATGCTTCAAACAATTGGGGAGCAATGTTACCTGCTACGCCATTGCCACAATCAATTACAATTTTGAGATCTTTCTCAATTTTGATATCTGACTTAATCGTGTCGATATAGTTTTGATCGATATTTATAGAAGTTGAGGTTCCAGAACCAGAAGAAAAATTGTTCTCATTAATTCTTTTAAGTAGGTCTTGAATTCTTTCAGCTGAAAGAGTTTCGCCTGCGACCATAATTTTTAATCCATTATATTCTGCAGGGTTGTGCGACCCAGTAATCATAACGCCTGATGTTGCTCCTTTGGTGTAAGTTGCAAAATAAACAACTGGAGATGGGACCATACCTATATTCACCACGTGACAGCCACTCTCAAGAAGGCCTGAAATCAATGCATCTGATAATTCTGGTCCCGTTAAGCGTCCATCTCTTCCTACAACAACACCTCTTTCACCTTTTTCAATAGATTCGCTACCAACAGCCTTGCCTATCAATTTGACAATTTCTGGTGTTAGTTCAGTTTCAACAATACCTCTTATATCGTAGGCTTTGAAGATTGAAGTTGGAATATTCATTAAAATATTTGTAAAGATTAAAGTTGCAGTCATTTTAACAAATTTTTATTTTAGAAATCGATAGAAGACTTCTAAGGGAACAAAATAAAAAGATTTATTGATAATGCTAGCTAATCGCTTTTTTTCTCAATATCTATAAAGACTTTTCTTTAAGCTTAAACTGCACTTTATTAAGGTGATTTTGAGTTAACTTTTTAGGGATAATATCCACAAAAGTTGAATTTCAAACCTTTTCTGTTGAATTAAATTAAATCAAATTTTATGTCTCAAAAAGATATTGATCCGCAAGAAACTATTGAATGGCTAGAAGCTTTTAGATCTGTTGCCAGGGTTGAAGGGCAAGATAGAGCTAAGTATATCCTGCAAAAATTAATGGATATGGCCCATGAAGATGGGATGAATTTACCGCAAGGTGTTAATACAGCTTATTTAAATTCAATTCCAGTAGAAAAAGAAACTGAACTTGTTGTTAAGCATGATATTGAGCATCGAATTAAATCGATCATACGATGGAATGCAATGATCATGGTCGTTAAAGCAAATCAAGTCTCTTCTGAGCTTGGTGGCCATATTGCATCATTTGCATCTAGCGCCACACTGTATGAAGTTGGTTTCAATCATTTCTATAGAGGTGGGAATTTAGACCAGGGAGCAGACCTAATATTTTTCCAAGGCCATATTGCACCTGGTATATATTCAAGAGCCTTTCTAGAAGGTAGAATTACTGAAAAGCAAATGCTTAACTTTAGGCAGGAAGCTAATCAAGAAGGATTATCATCCTATCCTCATCCATGGTTAATGCCAAATTTTTGGCAGTTTCCAACAGTATCTATGGGACTAGGGCCAATAATGGCGATATTTCAAGCGCGTTTTATGAAATACCTTCAGCATCGAGAAATTATTAAAACGGATAAAAGAACCGTTTGGGCCTATATAGGAGATGGTGAAACAGATGAGCCTGAGTCTCTTGGTGCCATATCTTTAGCAGGTAGAGAAAAGCTGGATAATCTTATTTTTGTTATTAATTGTAATCTTCAGCGTTTAGATGGACCTGTCCGAGGCAATGGTAAGATCATTCAAGAGCTTGAAGGAATGTTTCGAGGCGCTGGCTGGAATGTAATTAAAGTTATTTGGGGTAGGGGTTGGGATAAATTAATCGCCAATGATACTTCGGGCCTTTTGAGGCAAAGAATGGAAGAAGTTGTAGATGGGGAATATCAGGCCTATAAAGCAAAAGATGGCGCTTATGTTCGTAAGCATTTTTTTGGAAAGTATCCTGAAACTCTTAAACTTGTTGAGGATATGTCTGATGATGAAATTTTTGGGCTTACTCGAGGTGGTCACGATCCAAATAAGGTTTTTCAAGCTTATAAATCAGCTAAAGAGCATAAGGGCCAGCCTACAGTTATTTTGGCAAAAACAGTCAAAGGATACGGAATGGGAGAGGCTGGTGAAGGACAAAACACTACCCACAGCCAGAAGAAATTAGGTGTTGATGCACTAGTTCGTGTTGCTCAGAGATTTGATATCCCTGTTACTAAAAAAGATGCAGAAGAGCTCAATTTTTATAAGCCTGCTGAAGATAGTGAGGAACTAAAATATCTTAGAGAGAGGCGTGAAGCTTTGGGCGGATATCTACCCCTTAGAAGTTTTGAGCTGGAGACCTTTAAAATACCAAAATTAAACGTTTTTGATCCTCTACTAAAATCTACTGATGAAAAGGAAATATCAAGCACAATGGCATTTGTGCGCTTCCTATCACTATTAATACGAGATAAAGAGATTGGTCCAAGAGTTGTTCCCATTGTTCCTGATGAGGCGAGAACTTTTGGAATGGAGGGTCTTTTTAGGCAAATGGGCATTTATTCTTCCTCTGGTCAGCTCTATGAGCCAGAAGACTCTGATAAGGTTATGTGGTATAAAGAAGATATTAAAGGCCAGGTGCTTCAAGAAGGCATCAATGAAGCTGGAGCAATTTCTGACTGGATTGCTGCTGCAACATCTTATGCTTCTCATAATGTCACAATGATTCCTTTTTATATTTATTATTCAAAGTTTGGCTTTCAAAGGGTTGGTGATCTTGCTTGGGCTGCTGGAGATATGCAAGCCAAGGGTTTTTTGATGGGTGGTACTGCTGGAAGAACGACGCTTGCTGGTGAAGGTCTTCAGCATCAAGATGGGGATTCATTGATTGTTGCCAATACTATTCCAAATTGTGTTTCCTACGATCCAACTTATGCGTATGAATTAGCAGTTATTCTGCGTGAAGGCATGCGCCGAATGTATGAGAATATGGAAAGTGTTTTTTATTACATAACACTTATGAATGAGAACTATATTCATCCTGCTATTCCTAAAGGTGCTGAAGAAGGAATTATTAAGGGAATGTATCCATTAAAAGTAGTAGGAAAATCCAAAATTGAAGTTCAATTATTAGGAAGTGGCGCTATTCTTAGAGAAGTTGAAAAAGCAGCTGATATGCTCTCAAAAGACTGGGGTGTTATGTCGCATGTTTGGAGTGTTACTAGTTTTAATGAGATTACAAGAGAGGCTCAAAAAATTGATCGTGAAAATTTATTTAGTACAAGTAAAAATAAGAAGGTTCCATACATAACTCAGTGCTTAAGCAAATCTTCTGGCCCAGTAATTGCTGCTACAGACTATATGAGAAATTATGCAGAGCAGGTTCGTAAGCATATACCTCTTCATTATGAGGTATTAGGTACAGATGGATTTGGTAGGTCAGATTCTCGTAAAGAGCTTAGATATTTTTTTGAGGTGAATGCAAATTATATTGTTTTTGTAACATTAAAGGCGCTTGTTGATGATGGCTTGCTGGATTCAAAAATAATTAAAAGTGCTATTAAAAAACTTAATATTGATGTTAATAAGTCAAACCCAATGTATACATAAAAAACGATGAATACCAAAGAGTATCTCGAGCAACTTAGGTCAGGAGTTAAGATGAATTTTTCTGATTTTACTAATCTCATTGATCAAGAATATGAGTTTCTAAATGTCGCTTTTACAAATAGTGATCTTGTTAACTCCAAAGAAGAAAATCAAAGCTCTGCAAAGGTTTTCTGTTTTGCCTTGATGCACTCTCTTTCTGAATCAGATACGTTAAAATGTTTTGGTGAACATTATCAATCTGTTATTGATGAGCCAGAAAATCATAATTCCCATTTAAACATTCGCAGATTTGTTAGTAATGGCTGGAAGGGGGTTTTAATCAATCAAAGTGCACTTAAGCCTAAGAAGGAATTAGAGTGATGATATGACTGAGAGTGCTAAATATAATAATGGTATTTATACTGTCTTTCTTAGCGCCTTCTTAGTACTCTTTCAGATTGGATTATATTTTGTTTATATTCCTTGGAACGCTGAAAGGCTTCAAATAACTGAGGCGGAAATTGGTATTGGCCTTCTGGTTTTTGGTATTGCAAATTTAATAGGTAACCAAACATCAGGGAGATTAATTGTTCCAAAAATTGGAACTAAAAATGCCATTATGATTGGTTTACTTGGTATTTCGTACCTTCCATTACTATTAATACTATCACCAAATTACTTCTGGTTTTTATTGGCTTTTGTACCATTTGGTTTTTTTGTAGGTTTTTTTAGTCCTTCTGCACAGTCACAAATATCAATGATTGAAGAAAAGACTTCTAGAGTCATTACGCCTTTATACCACGCAGCATTTAGCTTTGGCTCATTAGTGGGAGCTATTACTGCATTCTTTACAATCAAGTACATTGAAAGTGTAAGTTTAATTTTTTCTATATCTGGATCAATGCTTGTTTTAGGAGCATTAATAGTATTTAAGTTTGGCCTCTCAAAAACATTTGAAGATTTAAAGAAAACTCCAAGATTTAAATTTCCAAAAAAATCAATACTAATTTTTGGCTTTTTAATGATGATGAATTATGCAACCATGGGCATAATTCTTGATTGGTCTGCTTTATGGTTAACAAAAGATTTATTAGTACCTCTTTTCTTAGGAGGAGCCGTTATAGTGACCTTTAATGTTGGTGAGATTTCTGCAAGACTAATCGCCTCAAAAATGATTAATAAATATAGCGAAAAATTAGTTGGTGGTTATTTTAGTATTATTGCAGGCATAATACTTTTCCTATCAATATTGACGTCAAATTTTTATGTAATTATTTTCGGAATGATACTATTCGGTTTTGGAACAGCTAACTTTATAGCAATTATTCTTAGGCAAGCTATCAGGCTGACAGATGAGCCTATATCTTTAACTGTTGCTAATCTTATAACTATGGGATTTGCTGGCTTTATTTTTGGACCAGCATTGGTTGGTTATTTAGCTGAATATATTGGATTGACCTTTAATATGTATCTCTTAAGCTTAGTATGGGGGCTTAATGGTTTAGCCCTTATAATTATGATGAGGCGAAATCAGGCCATTGTTTAGTAGCTAGAAAACTCATTGCTTTCATATTCTCCCTTAATAAGCTCTAAAATTCTCTCTTTTAAGGCAATTTAATCTAAGTTAATAATGTGGTGGCTTATCATCAGTCACTTCAGATTGTTCAGGCTGTGATTCAGATTGATTAATTATCTTTTCATTAGTTTCTTTAATTTGATTAGTGAGTTTTTCAATTTTTTCACCTTGACGGAAAATAACCATATTAAGTTCATCGAGCATATTTTGAAGATATGATATTTTTTCTTCTAGTTCTACGAGTTTATTATCTGACATAATTTATTATATTCAATAAAAAAGCCACCTTTCGGTGGCTTTATTTAATTACTTATCAATTAAAGCCTTTCTCGAAAGTTTAATTCTTCCTCGATCTATCCCAAGAACTTTAACTTCAATTTCTTGACCTTCCTTAAGGTGATCCTCAACTTTTTCGACTCTTTCATGTGCAATTTCAGATACATGAAGAAGCCCATCCTGATTTGGCATGATTGTAACAAAAGCACCAAATTCGACTATTTTTGCTACCTTACCCATATACACTTTGTTTAATTCAGGAACTGCAGTGACATCTTTAACCATCTGAACTGCCTTTTCAAAGCTTTCAGTATCATTTGCAAAAACATTAACATTTCCTTCATCATCAACATCAACGCTAGCACCTGATTGGGCAACTATGCCTCTAATAGTCTCGCCACCTTTACCAATTACATCACGAATCTTATCAGTAGGGATTTTGATAACTTTAGTTTTAGGAGCATTTTTTGATGCAGCATTAGGCTCAGAAATAACATGGTTCATTTGTCCAAGAATATTAAGTCTTGCCTCTTTGGCTTGCTTAAGTGCAATTGACATAATATCTTCAGTGATGCCATCAATTTTGATATCCATTTGAAGTGCATTTATTCCTTTTGCTGTTCCAGCAACTTTAAAGTCCATATCACCAAGGTGATCTTCATCACCAAGAATGTCAGTCAAGACTGTAAAACGATCTTCATCCTTAACAAGACCCATAGCAATTCCAGCAACTGGCGCTTTAATTGGAACACCTGCATCCATAAGTGAAAGTGAAGAGCCACAGACACTTGCCATTGAACTAGAACCATTAGATTCAGTTATTTCTGAAACAATGCGGATAGTGTATGGAAATTCTTCAATACTTGGAAGGCAGGCTGCAATTCCTCTGCGTGCCAATCGACCATGACCAATTTCACGACGTTTAACGCCCATTACACGACCTGTCTCACCAACACAGTAAGGAGGGAAGTTGTAATGAAGCATGAAGTGATCTTCAATACGATCATTAGATTCAAGCTTTTCAATAAGTTGTCCATCTCTTTTTGATCCAAGAGTTGTAACAACAAGGGCTTGAGTTTCACCACGCGTAAACAGTGCTGAACCATGAGTATTTTCTAATACACCTGTTTCAATTGCTAGCTCGCGAACCGTTGAACTATCTCTTCCATCGATCCTTGGCTCACCTTTTAAAATACGCTCTCTAACAGTTGATTTTTCAATTTTTTTAATATAGTTTTTAACGTCATCAGAGCTTGGTGAATCATCAGCATCACTAATAAATTCTTCAAGGGCAGCGTCTTTAATCTCACCCATTTTTTCATAACGCTCCATCTTGTCAACAGTTTGATAAGCCTCAGAAATTTTACTTTCGAATTTAGATTTAATAGAAGACATTAGAGATTCATCCTCAGCTGGTGCTTCCCATTCGCGAGGAGAAGCTCCTACCTCTTTTGCAAATTCAGCAACACTATCAATAACTACTTGAAATTGCTCATGTGCAAACATAACAGCTGCAAGCATTACGTCCTCTGAAAGTTCACTTGCCTCAGATTCAACCATTAATACAGCATCTTTGGTTCCAGCAACAACCATATCAAGTTCTGAAGTTTTAAGTTCAGAGTATGTTGGGTTAATAATGTAGCTTCCATCTTTGTAACCAACGCGAGCTGCACCAATGGGCCCTTTAAAAGGAACCCCAGCAATTGCCAATGCTGCAGAAGTGCCAAGCATTGCTAAAATATCAGGATCTACATTTTTATTTGCAGAAATAACTTGAATCATAACTTGAACTTCATTCATGTAGCCATTTGGAAATAATGGACGAATAGGGCGGTCGATTAAGCGAGAAGTTAATGTTTCTTTTTCACTTGGACGCCCTTCTCTTTTAAGAAAGCCACCGGGGATTTTTCCTGCCGCATAAGTCTTTTCAATATAATCTACTGATAATGGAAAAAAAGATTGGCCTGGTTTGGCTTCTTTTGCTCCCACAACACTAACTAGTACTTGTGTATCATCCATGCTAGCTAAAACAGCTCCATGAGATTGTCGTGCGATTCTTCCTGTTTCAAATGTGATTTGACTATTGCCAAACGTAAAACTTTTTTGAACTATATTCATGTCCATTGCGTTACTCCAATAAAATAAAAAATGTTTTATGGTTTAACGTAATAAGCTTTATTTAAAACATACCCAAAAGGTACGCTTGAGATAAAACTTACCAAAATCCATAAAACAGTTGAATTATCCCCTAATTTTTTTTCTCAAATGTACTAAATTTGCCTGTTCTCATTGAGTATTAATGCTATGGAAGCTTTTAATAATGAAAACTAAATTTAAAATTTTTGATTAGTTTTATGTAGATTTTTTGATGAAAGATAATGATACTAATCGCTCTGCTAGAACCCTATTTTTATTGCTTAATTGAAGTTTTCTTGTATTGGAAAAACTAACGACTAAGTCTTCATCTATATCGCTACAATTAAAGACTTCACCATTAATGAATACTCTCAATTCTTGATTGATAAATCGGTATGCTATTCTGCATATTGGATGTAGCTGATACAAACCTAGCTCTTCTATCTCTTCTTGAGCATGGTAAGCTCTGATTTCATTAAATTTTCTTTCATCTTCAGGATCAAGCTTGGTTACAAAGCACCCAAAGAAGTCTTCAGGTAGCATATTAATTTTTAAAAATTTTCTCGATTGCTCAATTACTGATTGAGTAATTTCAGCTGGATTCATATTCACTTCCCATTCTGGGTCTTTAAGATAGGCATCAATCTTATTTTTAGGCAATTCAAGTGAACTCAGCATTTCATTATTTAAGTATGATCTGTAGCCAATCGAGAGCGTTATACATTCATCATCAAGACTTACACCATGATGAGCCACTTTAGGAGGTATGTAGACGATGTCTCCAGGTTCAGCCTCCCAAGTTGTTTCTTTAATAAAATTTTTCATTATTCGAAGTGGGGTATCTTTTAAGTAATTTTCAAGATTGCAATCAGTTGTACTCGTTGTCCATTGCCGCCTACCAAGCCCTTGAAGTAAAAATACATCATAATGATCGTAATGAGGTCCAACGCTTCCACCTAATGTTGCAAAAGATATCATTACGTCATCAAAGCGCCACCTTGGAATAAAATCAAACTCACCAATAATCTGATGAACTTCACTTATGTATCTGTCTACACCTTGAACTAAAAGAGTCCACTTGTTATTTGGAAGTTGCTTAAAGATTTTTTCATCAAACGGCCCTTCTTCTACGTCCCATTTATTCATTGAAATTGATCCAGTCACAATTCTAGATTCAAATTCTTCTTCACAAGAAAGGCCTGCAATTTCATCAGGAGATAGAGGGCTTATATAGTTTGGAAGGGCGTTTTTAATTAGAAGTGGTTTTTTTTGCCAATACTCTTCTAGAAACTGTTTTTTAGAAATTTGGCCGAAATGAATCATTATGTTCCTTTTAAATTATTGATTAATTATCTATTAACATAAAGCTTAAATACAACAAATTATCTTTATTGGTTGTATATATAATTATTTTTATAATGAAAATTAAATACTTAGTTTGTGATGATAAATAAAAATAAATTATCAGCTATTATCAATATGGATAAGCATCCAATTAATAGCTCTGATTATAGGACTGAGTGTAAAAGAAAATTAGATAATGAAGGGCTGCTTGTTCTTACAGATTTTCTTTTAAAGGATACAATTAAAAGAATTCTTAAAGAGGCCAATAAACAGGAAGATTTGGCTTATTACTGTGTCAACAAACATAATGTTTATTTAGAGCCTTCAGATCCTAGTTTTCAAGACAGTCATCCAAGAAACAAAACCGTGATATCTTCGAAAGGATGTATCACAGATAATCAAGTTCCAAGTGACTCTTATTTGAGGTTTCTTTATAATTCAAAAAGTTTTAAAGAGTTTCTTTGCGAGGTTTTAAGCGAAGAAGCATTGTATAAATATGATGACGAATTATCTTCAATAAATATTCATTATGCTAAAGAAGGACAGGAGTTAGGTTGGCACTTTGATAACTCTTCTTTTGCAATTACATTGTTAATACAAAAGCCTATATCTGGAGGGAGATTTGAGTATATTCGTGATTTTAGAAACTCTTCTAATAATGAAAAGAATTATGATCAAGTTTCGCAATTATTAAATAACAGATGCTCTCCTAAAAAATTAAAAATGGAAAATGGTTCACTCGTTTTATTTCGAGGTAAAAATGCTATTCATCGTGTAACTCCAACAGAGGGTGACTTGACAAGAGTTTTGTCGGTTTTAGCTTACAATTCTGAGCCTGATGTGAGGCTTTCAGAGTCTGCAAGAATGACATTTTTTGGAAAATTATATTAAGTATTATGATTAATAATCAAAAAGGATTGAAGTATTATGATAATTTAGATCTTTCTAAAAGTAAAAATGAAGACGAGCTTTTAGGCGTCTATAAAGATTGGGCTCTTTTATATGATAAGGATAACGATGATTTGTTAGGTACAGTATCACAACCTAATACTGTCCAAATTTTTCATGAGCATATCAAAGATTGTAAACTTAAGATAATAGATGTCGGTTGCGGTACTGGGCTAGTTGGGCTAGAGCTTCAAAACCTTGGTTTTTCAAATTTTGATGGAATTGATATTTCTCAAGAGATGATTGATATTGCTCAAGGCAGGGGGTACAACTCTCTTTTTATCGGTAATTTAAATAAATTACTCCCTATTGATTCTAATAGTTATGATGCAGCTCTTTGTGTTGGAGTCTTTACTCATGGACATGTTGGTCCAGATAGGTTTTCTGAGTTGGTACGAATTGTTAAGTCAGAAGGTATAATTTGTTTTACAATTAATGAAGATGTTTATGAGTCATATGGCTTTGATATTGCCATTAAGCGTTTAGAAACTGAAAATGTTTGGGAAGTTTTAGACATAAAGAAGCATGATTATATGGTTAAAAAAAACGTTAAAGGTATTTACTGTGTTGTTAAAGTAACTTAACTACTATGCGCTTATTTAATTAAAATAGACTCTTTTTAAACATTTCTAGTAATTCAATAATGAAAAAGACATTTGAATTGATTCATCCTAAAATTAAACCAGCTAGACTTATTGAGGCTGCTAGGCGTGACGTTAAAAAATATTTAAAGAGAGAGAATAAAAAATCAATTCCTGATGATTTTGATTGTTGGAATTTTGATTGCAAGTTTGGCCCTTCACAAGAAGAGGCTGAGGTTATTTTATCTTCTGAAATAAGTAAGTGCATCAGTGAGGCAGAAGCAGAGAGCTTGAAATCATTTTATTTAGAGATTCTTGCTAAACCAGGCTACAAGAAAAGTTTTGCTAAGCTTAAGGCTTTAGACGAAGAATAAAAACCTTACTCTATTGATGGTAGTTTGGCGCTTCCTTAGTAATTGAAACATCATGAACATGAGATTCTGTCATTCCAGCTGCAGTAACTTGAACGAATTGAACCTTTGTTCTCATGGCTTCAAGGTTTTTACAACCAGTATAACCCATAGACGATCTTATGCCTCCAACCATCTGATGAATAATAGGCCGTATAGACCCTTTGAAAGGGACTCTTCCTTCTATCCCTTCGGGAACTAGTTTTTCAGCTGCAAGTTCAGCTTGAAAGTATCGATCTGACGAGCCATGAGCTTGACCCATTGCGCCCATTGAGCCCATGCCCCTATAAGCTTTATAAGATCTTCCTTGAAATAGTTCAACCTCTCCAGGTGACTCTTCGGTTCCAGCAAGCATAGAGCCAAGCATAACGCAATGTGCTCCAGCTGCAAAGGCTTTAGCTGCATCACCAGAGAAGCGAACGCCTCCATCAGCAATTACTGTGACATTGGTTCCTTTAAGGGCATCAGCAATATCAGAAATTGCACTAATTTGAGGTACCCCAACGCCTGCAACAATTCTAGTTGTGCATATGCTTCCTGGCCCAATTCCAACTTTAACACTGTCAGCGCCGGCTTTAACAAGATCTAAAGCGGCTTCTGCGGTTGCAATATTTCCAGCAATAATTTCTAAATCAGGAAAGTCTTTTTTTGTTTTGATGACGCGATCAAGTACGCCTTGGGAATGACCATGTGCAGTGTCAATAACTATAACATCGACGCCAGCCTTTACCAGAGCGCTAATACGATCTCCTGTTCCTTTTCCAACACCAACTGCAGCTGCAACAATAAGTCTCTCTAAATCATCCTTTGCGGCTTTAGGAAAGTCACTGGTTTTCTTAATGTCACTAACGGTAATCATTCCACCAAGTTTAAATTTTTCATCAGTAACTAAAACCCTTTCAATACGGTGCTTTTGCAGAAGTTTGCGAACAGTTTCCATTGAAGCACCTTCTTTAACTGTAATTAGTGATTCTTGAGGAGTCATTACATTTTCAACTATCTCATCAAGGCGCGTTTCAAATAAAACATCACGACTGGTAATAAGGCCAACTAAGATGTTATTTGAGACAACTGGTAATGCTGAAATACCGTGCTGAGCTTGAAGAGCAAACACATCCTTAATGCTAGCAGATGGATCAACACTAATTGGATCTCTAATGATTCCAGATTCGAAACGTTTTACTTTTCTTACTTCTCTAGCTTGCGCTTCAATAGACATATTTTTATGAATCACTCCCATGCCGCCTTCTTGAGCAATTGCAATAGCAAGCTTACCTTCAGTAACTGTATCCATTGCAGCAGAGATGATAGGTGTATTTAACGTTATTTGATTGGTAAGCTTTGATGTTAAGTCAACTTCTTTTGGAAGCACTTCAGAGTGAGCAGGGACTAGTAATATGTCATCAAAGGTGAGTGCTTTTTTTAATTCTTTCATTTAGTTCTCCTAATTTTTTAGTACCGTCTTCTATTAAGAAGCCCAGGGATGATAAAACCAATTACCATTCCAAAGAAAAGTACTATTGCACCAACTATGAACCAATTTCTAGAGCTAGTACCTTTTTGAATTTGAATATTATTTTCTGATAATTGGAGCTCTGCCTTTAGCTGAAGTTTTTCTTGAATATGTTTTTCATTTTCGTGTTCTAGTTTTAAGGCATCTTGATAAATTTTTTCAATATGCTCCTTTTCAGCCTTTGATTTTGAGCTTTGAATGACTAAATCTGTATTTTCTTGCTTTAAGGTTAAAAGTTTGGTCTCTAAGACTTCCTTTTCACTAGTAAGTTTGGATAATAATAGTTTGTTAGCGTTATACGTTCTTGTGAGCTTTTTAAGCTCTTCACGCGCAGGAGGCTCATTTGATATATAAAACGATTTAATCCATCCAATAGTATCATCAAACTGAACTTGAGCCCATCCATCTTCAGTACTTTGTAATAAAGAAAGTTTGGTTCCAGATGGAAGTAGACGAATTATATTTTGTCCAAAGCTTTGATCAGATCTAATAGGGATATCTAGTTGGTCAGTAATGTAGACAAATGATTCTGCACTAACTTTAAAAGTTAGGAGAACGAGAGTCAATATTATTACTTTATATTTATTCATATTTGATTTTATCAGCATTCTATCTTGTTGAAATTCCTAAAAATGTTTTTTCAATGATTTTTCAATGAATTACACTGTATTTCATAGTAAAGAAATTTTTTCAAGTTGCGACTCCATGTCTTTTAATGCCTTTTTAACAGTAGCAAGTTTATCTTGTTCTTTTTTAACAACAGCCTCAGGAGCACCGCTTATAAATTTCTTGTTATTTAGTTTTCCTGAGAATTGAGCTCTAAGTTTTATTAATTTATCAATTTCTTTATTAAGTCTATCTTTTTCAGCATCTTTGTCGATAAGACCAGCTAAAGGAATTAAAATTTTCATTTCTCCAACTAGTGCAATTGCAGACTCAGGCTCTTCTTTATCTGCCACTATTAGTTCAATACTGTCTAATTTAGCTAGGGTAAAGATGATTGATTTATTATTTTCAATATAATCTTTGTCTTTGGAATTAAAGCTCTTGATAAAGCATTGCAAAGGTTTTCCAGGAGAAATATTCATTTCGCCTCTGATTTTTCTAATTCCTAAAATAAATTCTTTCAGCCATTCGATCTCAGATTCCGCTTCATTATTAAAAAGAGCCTTCTCAGGCTCAGGAAAGGCCTGAGAAATAAGCTTTTCATCAGAGCTACTATGAAGCTTTTGAGATTGTTCAAAAATTTCTTCTGTGATAAAAGGGATAATTGGGTGCAGTAAGACTAAAGTTTCTGAGAGAACTTTCAAAAGAGTCGCTTCACAGCCTTGTTTTGTCTTATTATTTTCTAGCAGTGGTTTTGAGAGCTCTAAGTACCAATCACAATAATCATGCCAAACAAATTCATATAGAGTTTGACTCATCAAATCTAATCGATAATCAGCCAAATGTTTTTCAACTTCAATTTTTGTGTGCTGAAGCCTAGAAAGTATCCATTTATCTTGGTTCGATAACACAGCATTAACATTAATTGATTTAGATTCAAGGTTTATCAGGACAAAGCGTGAAGCATTCCAAAGTTTATTACAAAAATTTCGATAGCCTTCAACCCTTTTTAGATCAAATTTAATATCTCGACCAAATGATGCTAGAGCAGCAAAGGTAAAACGTATTGCATCAGTTCCAAAAGCAGGAATCCCATCAGGAAACTCTTTTTTAGTTTGTTTTTGAATTTTTTCAGCTAATTTTGGTTGCATCATTCCTTGAGTTCTTTTCTCAAGAAGATCGTTAAGTGAGATGCCATCAATCAAGTCAATAGGATCTAATACATTGCCCTTAGATTTACTCATTTTTTGGCCATTGCCGTCCTTAATAAGACCGGTAATATAAATATCTTTAAAGGGTACATCTTTAGCAAATTTTAGCCCAAACATAATCATTCGAGCTACCCAGAAAAATATAATATCAAAGCCAGTAACAAGAACGCTAGTTGGATAGAAGCGAGATAATTCTGGGGTTTTTTCTGGCCATCCTAGAGTAGAAAAAGGCCATAATGCAGAGGAGAACCAAGTATCTAAAACATCTTCATCTTGCTCTAAACTAACTCCAAAACCAGCCTGAGCCTGAGCTTCTTCTAGGTTATTTGCTACATAGAATTTACCTTCTTTGTCATACCACGCTGGTATTCGATGTCCCCACCAAATTTGACGGGAAATACACCAATCTTCGATATTGTCCATCCAATTGAAATAAGTCTTATTCCAGTTTTCAGGAACAAATCGAATGTCACCGTTTTTTACAGCATCTATAGCAGGCCCTGCTAAAGGCTTAACTTTTACAAACCATTGGTCTGTCATGTAGGGCTCAATAATGCTATTAGTTCTGTCACCCCTTGGCACCATAAGAGTGTGCGGATCAATCTTTTCAATTAAATTTTGATTTTCAAGGTCTTTAACAACCTCTTTGCGTGCATCAAAACGGTCAAGCCCTTGATATTTATCAGGAGCGTTAATGTTTATGCTGGCATCATCGGTTAATATATTGATAATTTCAAGGCTATGTCTTTGTCCAATTTCATAGTCATTAAAATCATGGGCAGGAGTAATTTTTACGCACCCTGTTCCAAATTCCATATCCACATAGTCGTCTGCAATAATTGGGATTTTTCTGTCAGAAAGAGGAAGGCTTATAAATTTTCCAATAAGATGCTGGTATCGAGTATCTTCGGGATGAATTGCAACAGCTGTGTCTCCAAGCACGGTTTCTGGTCTTGTTGTAGCAACAACCAATGCTTCATCAGATTCTGCAACTTGATATCTGATATGCCATAAAAAGCCTTGCTCCTCAGTACTGATGACTTCCAAGTCAGATACTGCAGTTAAAAGAACAGGATCCCAGTTAACTAGTCTTTTCCCTCGGTAGATTAAGCCTTCATTATAAAGGTCAATAAACACTTTTTGAACTGCCTTAGATAGAGGTTCGTCCATTGTAAAACGTTCTCGCTCCCAGTCAACTGAAGCACCTAAACGCCTCATTTGGGAAGTTATAGTGCCGCCAGATTTAGACTTCCAATCCCAGATTTTTTCTGTAAATTTCTCACGACCTAAGTCATGCCTGGAAATATTCTCAAGTCCAAGCTGTCTTTCGACTACCATTTGAGTTGCAATGCCCGCATGATCTGTGCCAGGCTGCCACAAGGTTTGTTTACCTTTGCTTCGATTATATCGAGTGTATACATCCATAATTGTGTGCTGAAAAGCATGGCCCATATGAAGGCTACCAGTTACATTTGGAGGGGGGAGGACGATGCTGTATGAATCTTTACTAGCTGAATTTGCTTTTGAAGAGAAGAGGTCGCCTTGTTCCCATAAATCGCGATATTTTTGTTCGATTAGCTCTGGGTTGTATGTTTTTTCCATGAAGGCGATGTGTCAGATATAACTTACATATTATACAATAATTACTCGAGTCAAGATAAGGCTTTAAGGGCTAGTTAATCGTAATCTTTCCGGCCTGAAAGAGCATGTGCAATTGTATTAATATCTGTGTATTCAAGCTCACCTCCAAGTGGTATTCCATGAGCAATTCTAGTTGTCTTTACTTGATATTTTTTAGCTAAATTATGAATATAATGAGCAGTTACTTCGCCTTCAATTGTCGCATTAGTTGCTAAAATTATTTCACTAACATCACTTTTACTAAGAAGTTCCTCTAATTCATTTAAACCTAGTTCAGCTGCGCCAATGCCATCGATTGGAGAAAGATAGCCACTAAGCACAAAATACTTCCCAGTATAGACACCACTCTGCTCGATAACATGAATATCTGATGGGGTTTCAACAACACATAGCTGAGAATTATCTCGTGAAATATTAGAGCAGATTTCACAAATATTTTTTTCAGTCAAAGTTCGGCATTTTTCACAGTTTTTAACATTTTCCATTGCGTCTGTTAGGGCTTTAGCTATTTCTAAACCTCCTGGCCTATCTCTTTCTAAAAGATGGTATATAAATCTTTGAGCAGTCTTTGATCCAACACCTGGTAATTTACTGAAGGCTTTGTTAAGTTTTTCAATCATAGTTATTATTCAGTAGAAAGCTAGAAGGGAAGATTTAAACCACCAGTCACATTTTTCATTTTATCTTTAGATGCGCTATTGACTTTTGAAGATGCATCATTAAAGGCGATCATAATTAAGTCTTCAAGTATTTCTTTATCTGTTAATAGCGAATTATCTATATTAATGCTAGTAATTTTATATTCTCCATTTAATATAATTTTAATGGAGCCAGATGCTGAAATGCCCTCACAAGTCATTAATTTAATTTCTTCTTGTACACTCTCCATATCTTCTTGCATTTGCTTTGCTTTTTGCATCATTCCTGCCATTCCACCTTTAAACATTATCAGACTCCTTTATGGATTTAATAGACTTTATATCTACTTGAGAATTAAATACCTCTTGAAGCTCTTTAAGTCCATCATCATTTAAAAATTGACTTTCTGTTTGTTTGCGTTTTTCTTCACTTTTAACAGATTCTTTTTGAGATAAGGAGTCTCCATTAGTTGAACCTAGATTAATAACCAGTGTTATTCCAGGATAGGCTACATTTAAAGTTTTTTCAATTGAGCTTTGTGTATTTTGCGTAAGTAAATTAACAAAGCCATCACTTAAGGTGAGTGAAAGGCATTGATTTTCATGAGAATTAAATACTGTATTTTTAACAAGCATTTTTGCAGCACCAGCGAAGCCTAACTCATTAATTATTTTTTCCCAGTCAGCTTGAGATTTTACGTTTAGATGGTTTTCTATTGTTTGAATACTTTCTTCCCACACTTTAATTGGTGACTTGTCTTTAGTCAGCAGTCTGCCTTGAGTTTTTTCTTTAGGATGGTCTTTATTAACGGCTTTAGTACTTTGAGCTGATTTTAGAGTTTTTTTTTCAGCCTCAGTATCAGGATGAAATGCAATCATTCTTAATAAAGTCATCTCAAGTCCAATTTGTTCACTTGGAGAGTGGCGCATATCTTTTTGGCCATTAATTGCAATCTGATAATAAAGCTGCAAATCTTGTGCTGAAATAATACTTGCAAGTTCATTTATTTCTGAAGAGACTTGTTTCGCATCATCAACTATTTGAGTTGTTGCAATTTTATGAAACAGCGAGGTTAAATCATTAAGAGTATTAGTTAGATTTTCTCCTTTATGTGCAAGCTCTTTGATAAATAATAAGATCTCTTGAGCATCTCTATTGATAACTAATGAGGCAAGCTGAACAATTTCATTATGACTAACGAGTCCAAGCATTGCTTTGAGATCATCCTCTTTAACAGTCCCATTTCCATAAGATATTGATTGATCTAAAAGGCTAAGAGCATCTCGCATTGATCCATTTCCAAAATCAGCAATCTTAGATAGTGCTTCGTCTTCAAATTTAAAATTTTCTGCACCCATGATAAATTTAAGATGATTAAAAATTTCATCATGAGAAAGCTTATTCAAGTTAAATTGAAGGCAGCGAGATAGAATGGTAATTGGTAATTTTTTTGGATCAGTGGTGGCCAATAAAAATTTAATATGTTTTGGTGGCTCTTCTAAGGTTTTTAAAAGCGCATTAAAGCTGCTTTTAGAAAGCATGTGAACCTCATCAATGAGGTAAATTTTATATAGGTTTTTAGTGGGGGTGTATTGAGCATTTTCAAGAATTTCTCTCATATTATCAACGCCAGTATGAGAGGCAGCATCAAGTTCAATGAGGTCTACAGATTGTCCTTTATCAATTTCTATACAAGTTTCACATTTCCCACATGGTTTAGAGCTTACACCATTTTCACAGTTGACTGATTTCGCAAAAATTCTTGCAATAGTGGTTTTACCAACCCCACGAGTACCAGTAAATAAAAATCCATGGTGAAGATTATTGTTGTCAAGGGCGTTTACAAGTGTTCTTACAGTATGCGTTTGACCGACAAGCTCTTTAAAGTTATGAGGCCTGTATTTTCTTGCTAAAACTTCGTAGTGTTCGCTCATTACTTTTTATTTTATTATATTTAAAGTGGCGCCGAGAATAGAGTCCAACACATAAAAGAATTATTACCGTTGCTCCCTTCCAGGCCTGGCGGGGTTCATAACTATTTATTGTCGGCATACCCTCGACACCATTTTTGATTTTACTTGAATTGGTTATTCTAATTATTTAATATTCGATTTTTAGAATAATTTAGTTGATTTTTGAGAGATTTATGATTAGCTTATTTTTAGGCTGTTTTTAAGAACTGATATTGGTCATAAATTAATGACCATATTGGTCCAGAAAGACCAGTATTAATAATATTATTATCAATTGAGGTGATGGGGAGAATCTCTCTTGTTGAGCTAGTAATCCATACTTCATCAGCTTCCATTAATTGCTCTTTACTAAATATAATTTCGTTTACTTTAAAATCAAGTTTTTTAGCAAAGGCAATAGTAATATCTCGAGTAATGCCTGGAAGAATGTTTCGTCCTTTTGGGTGCGTATAAATACAGTTATCTTTTACAATAAAGACATTAGAGCTAGAGGCCTCTGTAACAATATCATCTCGCAGTAGAATTGCCTCTTCAGCATTATTTTCTTTAGCCTCTTGAGCGTAAAGAGTGTTTGCCAAAAGAGATGTTGCCTTAGTATTACTTTTTAACCACCTTATATCTTCTCTTGTGATAGCTGATTTACCTTTTAAAAGAGAATTTTTTTCTCTAGGTCCAATCAAACTTGATTGAATGTATATAGTTGGATTTAATTCATCATAGGTATGCTTTCTGTTCTCATCACAGCCTCTTGATATTTGTAAATAAATTGCTTGATTAACATTTTTAATATTAAAGGATATTATTTTTTCTATTAAATTTACCCAGTCATTTTTACTATGCGGGTTTTTTATATTTATGGCATCAAGTCCCTCTTGAAGTCTCAAAAGATGTGCTTCTAAACCAATGATTTTTTTATTATAGACTGGAAATACCTCGTAAACTCCATCTCCAAAGAGAAAGCCTCTATCCATTACTGATATAAATGCTTTTTCTTTTGGAATAAAATTTCCATTTAAATATACCATTTTCTTAGTGATTTAAAATCTTGGAGAGAAATTCCTGAGCTCGATCACTACGAGGAGAGCCAAAGAAATCTTGTGAGGGAGCATCTTCAATAATTTTTCCACAGTCCATAAAGACTACACGATCAGCAACTTTTCTAGCAAAGCCCATTTCATGAGTGACAACCATCATTGTCATTCCATCTTTTGCTAGTTTAACCATAACATCTAATACTTCATTAATCATCTCTGGATCTAGAGCAGAAGTTGGCTCATCAAAAAGCATTGCCATTGGCTCCATTGCAAGTCCACGAGCAATAGCTACTCGTTGTTGTTGTCCACCTGATAATTGTGATGGATATTTGTGAGCATGATCTGTAAGTCCAACTCGCTCAAGCAAAGTCTTTGTTTTTTGTTCAGCCTCTTCATTAGTTCGACCTAATACTTTTGTTTGGCCTAGTTTTATGTTTTCGGTTACATTCATATGTGGGAAAAGTTCAAAGTTCTGAAATACCATTCCAATTTTAGACCTCATTTGATCTAGGTCTGTTGACTTATCAGTAACATTTGTTCCAGATACTGTAATCTCACCACTATTAACTGGTACTAATCCATTAATAGTTTTAATCAAAGTACTTTTTCCAGAGCCAGAAGGCCCACAAACAACAATTACTTCACCTTTAGAGACATCCAGTGAGCATTCATTCAAAACTTGAATTTTGCCATACCACTTATTGACAGATCTCATCCTAATCATTCTGTGATTCTTTTTATAATTCATTATTTATCCTTTTTTGAAGGTATTTAACACCTATGGATGCAGCAAAACATATTACAAAATACACCAGCGCAACAAAGAGAAACATTTCAACAAGTCTTTGATCTCGGTTTGCTACTATTTCAGCACTAACAAGAAAATCACGTAATCCAACTACATAAACTAATGATGTATCCTGAAATAGAATAATCGCTTGAGTTAAAAGTATTGGTGTCATTGCTCGGAAAGCTTGAGGGAGGATAATATAACGCATACTTTGGAAATAGGTAAGGCCAAGTGCTCGAGCTGCAGCCAGTTGACCAAGTCGAACTGAATTGATGCCTGCTCTTATAATTTCTGAATAATATGCTGCCTCAAAAAGAATAAAAGCTACCAATACTGATGAAAAAGCACCTACTGGCTTTCCAACAATAAGTGGCACGAGGAAAAACAACCAAAAGATAACTAAAATAAGTGGTAAGGATCGAAAGAAGTTTACATATGCTGCAGAAAATTGAGATAAGACTGGTATTTTTGCAATACGCAAAAGTGCTAAAAATGTACCTAAAATAATTCCTCCAATAATAGCAAGGCTAGCTAAAAGGAATGTCATTTTTATGCCTTCCCATAATAAGGAACTATTTGCAGGAATAACTGAAAAGTCAAGTTCAAACATTAAGAGGCTCCTTTTGAAAATGATCCAGGAAGTGCTGTTCGTTTATCTACTTGTTGCATCAATGCCATTACTGTGAAGGTAACAAGAGAATAAATGATAGTTGCAGCAGTAAAAGCTTCAAATCCTTGAAAGGTGTACTCTTCAATTTGACGAGTCATAGCAGTAAGTTCAATTACGCCAATTGTAAGAGCTAAAGAAGAATTTTTAAATATTGTCAGAAACTCACTTGTAAGTGGTGGAAGTATTATCCTATATGCATTAGGCAACAGGACATATCGATAGACTTGTACTTCAGTCATGCCAATTGCTTGAGCAGCTTGGCGTTGGTCTTCACCAACCGCTTTTATTCCAGAGCGAACTTGTTCACAAACTCTAGATGCCGTATAAAGGCCAATTGAAATAATTGCAGTAGTCAAGGCTGGATAGGGCATGTCTCTTTTTACCCATCGTGACCATTCATCTGTTAGAAGCTCAGGAAAAACAAAATACCAAAGAAAAATCTGTACTAATAGAGGTATATTTCGAAAAAATTCAACATAACAGATGGCAATTAATCGTAAGGATTTTTTACTTGAGGTGCGAAATATTCCTAATATAGAGCCCAGAGAAAATGCAATAATCCAGGCCAAAATAGATATTAGAATAGTCCAGCCTAATGCTCCGATCATCCAGCCTAGATATGGATCACGAAATAAAATGCCCCAATCCCAGTTATAGTTCATATTTCTCCTAGATTTCTAATATGACAAGGCGTGTGAAAACACACGCCTTGTTTTTGTTACTTTTTAAAGTTTAATTTAATTAGGTAACGCTTGAACCTCAAATGCAACACGCAATGTTGAAGACATTGGCATATTTATAGCAGTTGGTCCTGGCTCAAACCATTTAGCATAAATTTCATGCATTTCACCTGATCTCATTAATCCAGCCATTGTCGCACGACCAAGACGCTCAAAGGTTGAATCATTTCGCTGCACCATTAATGCATAAGGGTCAAACGATAGGAAGCGACCCGTAACTTGATAGTTTGAAGGGTTATTAGACTTAGAAATTAAACCATATAAAAGTACATCATCTGATCCATAAGCATCAATTCGATCAGTCTTAAGTGCTAGCCACCCTTGACTATGATCCTTAACCGTAACAACTTTAATGTCTAAGCCATCAGCTGCAATTGCTGCCTTGATAGCTTTTTCATTCGTAGTTCCTGCAGACATTCCAATAACCATTCCATTCATATCTTCAAGTTCATTAATACCTGAGCCTATTTTTGAGGCAATTTTTGTGCCGGTTATGAATGTAGTAGGCAAGTATTCAACTTGCTTTTGTCGAGTCAGATTATTAGTTGTAGAACCGCACTCCATGTCAATAGTTCCATTGGCAATTAAAGGTATACGAGTTTGCCCAGTAACTGGAACATAGTTAATTTCTAGACTGCTAACTCCAAGTTGGACCTTAATTGCATCAACAATCTTATGACAAAGGTCAATTGAATAACCTTCTGGTTCATTATTAGATCCGATGTAAGAAAAAGGAATTGAGGTTTCACGATGTCCAATATTGACTACGCCACTATCTTGAATTCTCTTAAGAGTGGGGCTATCCCCAGCATCAGCAAATGCAGGAAGTGAAAAGCTTAGTGCAGAGGCAATTGCCGCAAAAAGTATTATATGTTTTTTCATTTTTAAAACTCCTATTAGTTAATAAAGTACTTTTGTAAAATAATGGTTTAAAAAGCACAATTCTAGTATAGCAACATATTTACTCAGTTTTTTATATAAATGTTTTTAATTAGATAGAGCTTAAGGAAAGAAATTATCAATCAAAAAAATAGTTCTATAGAATTTATTAACTAAAAAATAAAAAGAAAACTTAATTCAAATTTTTCAGAGATTGGTATGCTTCAAAACCCAATTAGTACTCAATAAAGCTATTTATATTATCTAAACATAAGTTTAACCGTGTCAACCATTTTAGTAAATATGCCACCCTCAGTTGCATCTTCCAGAGCTATAAGTGGGAGGGTTGCAATGTCCTCATTGCTAAAGCTTATTACGAGTGTTCCTATTTGATCCCCTTTATTAATTGGCGCAATTAAGTCACTAGAAAGATTAATAGTTTGGGTAGTATATTTGAATTGGTTTCGTGGTAACGTTAAAAAGCTTGTATCAGAAACTCCTACCTTAATATTTGCTTGTTTTGATTTATACACAGGAACTTGATGAGAAATATCATTGACTGACTGTGTTTCAAAAAAACGAAATCCATAGTCTAAAAGTTTTTCTGTTTCAACTGTACGAATTTCTGAGCTTTGTGAACCGAGCACAACCGAGATAAGCCTCATACCGACTCTATTCGCACTTGTGACTAGGCAGTATCCCGCTTTTGTAGTCCAGCCAGTTTTTAATCCATCAACAGTACTATCCCTTGATAAAAGTTTATTTCTGTTAGGCTGAGTGATGTTGTTATATGTAAATTCTTTCTGACTATACCATTTGTAATAATCTGGAAAATTTCTAATCATTGCGCTTGAAAGAATCGCCATATCTTTTGCAGTCGAATATTGATTATCATGTGGAAGCCCTGAGGAATTTTCAAAGTTAGAATTTTTCATTCCAATTTGCTCTGCATAGTCATTCATAAAGAGAACAAATGTGCCTTCTGAGCCAGCTACATGCTCAGCTAAAGCAACGGAAGCATCATTTCCAGACTGAATTATCATTCCTTTAAGCAGGTCTTCAAGTTTGATCATTTTTCCAACTTCAATAAAGCTCCTTGATCCACCAGTTCTCCATGCCTTTTCACTAATTTTTACTTCTTCATCGAGAGTAATAAATCCCTCTTTAAGTCTTTTAAAAATGACATATGAAGTCATCAGTTTTGTAAGGCTTGCAGGGGGCCTCATTTCATTTTCATTATGTGACGCAAGAATTTTGCCAGAATTGTGATCCATTACGACAAAAGCTTCTGCAGCAATTGCAGGAGCATCAGGAATATAAAAACGAGGCTCCTCAGCATTTACGTTGGTTAAAAATAGTATTAAAAAGGCTGATTTAAGGAGCAGAGTAAAAGAATTGATATTCATAAGGTTATTTTTTAATTAATTATTTAAAGTTTTATATTGGAAAATTATTGTTTAAGTTATGTATTTAATTATAACTAGTTACTGTAAATACCTTGGACCTTTATGTTTATGTATTGACATAATAATACCAAAACTTGCCATAAGAGTTATAAGTGATGAGCCTCCATAACTTATTAGAGGAAGGGGGACTCCAACCACAGGAAGGAGGCCTGAAACCATGCCAATATTAACAAAAATATATGTAAAGAGTACAAACGTAAGACTAGCACCCAATAATCTTGAAAAGTTGTCTTCACATCTTAGAGATAAGATAAGGCAGCGATAAATTATGAGTAAGTAAATTGTTATTAACAATAAAACTCCAAGAAACCCAAGCTCTTCTGCTAAAACTGAAAAAATAAAATCAGTAGATTGCTCTGGAACAAAGTCAAGTTGTGATTGAGAGCCCTTTGTAATACCTTTGCCAGTAAAGCCTCCCGAGCCAATGGCAATTTTTGACTGAATAATGTGATAGCCAGAGCCTAATGGATCAGACTCTGGGTTGAATAGAGTTAAAATTCTTCTTTTCTGATAGGTTATTAAAAAATAATTCCATGCTAAAAATAAAGAGCTACTCAACATGCTTGAAAGAAGCAATAGGTTTAACCATTTATTTTTTAATAACATCACTCTTACTCCAGAAAAAAATAAAACATAGACTCCAGATGCACCTATTAATAAAGAGGTTCCAAGATCAGGCTGCCTAGCAATAAGCAGAACAACTAGCCCAATAGCTAGTATTGAAATTAGGACTGGAAGAGGACGAGGAGGTAAAGTTTTTTCACTTAAAATTGCAGCAATTGTCATTGGCACAATAATCTTCATCAATTCTGAAGGTTGAAATCTTACTAGTCCAAGATCAAGCCATCTCTGAGCTCCTCCTCCAGAGCTGCCAAAAAAAAGAACTAATAGTAGTAGAAAAATACCAAGAATCATTAATGTGGGAGATGATCGAAGCATAATAATTGGGGGAATTTGAGCGATTACTAGCATTACTGATGTTGCTAAACCAAGATGAACTAATTGACGATAAACTAGGTTTAAAGAGCCACCAGAGCTACTATAAAGAATTAGTAGTCCAAGAGACGATAGTAAGATGATTAATATTAATAGAGGTGTATCAATTTTAAAAAACTTATAAAACTTTTTTATTGTTTTGTATAAATAAGAAATCATAAAATTAACAAGCCAACTTTCCTTAAGTCTCCAAGAAGTAAATTAAAACTTGAGCATGCAGAAGTGTTATTCATACATTCAACACCTAAGTTAATTTCTGATAATGACATTTGCTGCTTTGGAGATAGAAAAATTGGACTACTTCCAGTGCCAATTATTAAAAGATCAATTGACTCTTTTGATAAAAGTGGAAATAGAAATTCTTTGTTAATTTCGTCTAAGTTTAAAGCTGATAGCTCCTTTGATTCATTTGTAGAGATAAAACAAGGCTTTTTTAACTTTAAATGGGAGAGGGTAATTGTTAAATCATCGTATGAAATAATGGTATTTTGATTAGCATTTTGCTGAGTGAATTCCATTAATATACTTTTCTATTTGAATGTTGGGATATTATAACAGTGTAAAATTAGCTTATCATTTGATTTGATTTGATAGGTTAATAGTATTAATCAATCTATCAAGAAATGAACTATTAGTTCTAATGATATTTAAATCTACAATTCTTAAAAAATAAATGAAATCAAGATTTGCCCCTTCCCCAACTGGTTATTTACATATTGGCGGTGCTAGAACTGCTCTTTTCGCATGGTTATGGGCAAAAAAAAATAACAGTAAATTTGTTCTTAGAATTGAAGACACTGATAAGGAGCGTTCAACCCAGGCTTCTGTAGATGCAATATTAGAGGGGATGGACTGGCTGGGCTTAGATTATGACGAAGGTCCAATTTATCAGAGTGATAGAACTGAACGCTACAATCAAGTTATCTCTGAATTACTGATAAAAGGTATGGCATATTATTGTGATTGCTCTATGGAGCGATTAGAGTTAATGAGAGAAGGTCAAATTGCAAAAAATGAAAAACCTAAATACGATGGATGTTGTCGAAATAAAAGACTAAAAGATGGTGTTATTAGATTTCTTAATCCTGATGATGGCAATGTTAAATTTAGTGATTATGTTAAAGGTGAGATAAGCATTTCTAATTCTGAATTGGATGACTTAATTATTTCAAGGTCAGATGGATCTCCAACCTACAATTTGTCGGTTGTTGTTGATGATCATGATATGGGAATAGATTGTGTTATAAGGGGTGATGATCACATTAATAATACTCCTAAGCAAATTAACCTTTATCAGGCTATGGATTGGCTTATTCCTAAATTTGCTCATGTGCCAATGATCTTGGGCTCAGATGGATCACGCTTATCAAAAAGGCATGGAGCTCTAAATTTATTATCCTATAGGGATGAAGGCTTATTGCCTTATGCTCTTCTTAATTACATTGTAAGGTTGGGCTGGTCTCATGGTGATCAAGAAATCTTTTCAGTTGATGAAATGATTAATCTTTTTGACTTGAGTAGTATTAATAATTCACCAGCTAGCTTTAATCAAGAAAAGCTTGAATGGATTAATCAGTCCCACATTAAAACAATTGAAGTCAATGAGCTTGCCTCTAATCTTAAATGGCACCTTGATCAGCTTAACATTAAAACAGATAATGGACCTAATATTAATGAAGTTATTGATGCTCTAAGAGATCGCTCTAAATCTTTAGTTGATATGGCTCAGAGCTGTAATATGTTTTATAAAGATTTTAAAGAATTTGATGCAGTCCAGGCAAATAAAATTTTTACTAAAGATTCAAAGTTAATATTAGTTGACTTACTGATTAACTTAAATGATGTTATCTCTTGGAAAGCAGAGAGTATCCACTCTGTTATTAAAGACATTTGTGAAGATAGAGATATTGGCTTTGGTAAGGTAGGCCAGCCATTTAGACTTGCTATTAGTGGAGATGGGAAAGCAGGAAGTGTTGACATAAGTGCGCAACTTGTTGGTAAAGTAAGAACCTTACTTCGAATACAAATGGCTTTAGATTATATTGATAATATTACTTCTTCTTGATCTTATTCTTAGGCATATAGCAAAAATATAAATGCTTTCAAATTTCTTTCAAATATTTCTACTTATTTCACCAGTATTTATTCTGATAATTCTAGGCAATATCCTAAGAAGAGTTGGAGTTCCTGATATATCTTTTTGGGACGTTAATGACAAGCTTGTTTATTGGGTTCTAATTCCATCTCTTTTATTTCATCACATATCTCAAATTCACTTATCTTCATCAATGATTTATAGTTATGGGGTAGTTATACTTTCTGGGTTATTTATTGTAACAATAGTGTCAGTTCTAATGGGGAAGTTGCTTGGGTACTCCGCGGAGTCTTGGTCATCAATCTTGCAGGGTGCTGCAAGGCATAACGCTTTTATTGCACTAGCAATAGCAGGAAGCCTTTTTGGTAATGAGGGTTTAGCAATTGGAGCTGTGTTTATGCTTTTATATGTTCCTAGTATCAATATTGTTGTTATCTCTATTATGGTCTCTAACTTAAAACAGCCTGGAAAAGCTGATACTACAAAAGGAATAGCCAATATATTTATAGAATTGATAAAAAATCCGTTTATACTTGCAATGATTGCTGGTTTATTTGTATCAATAATTGAGTCAGATAAACTAATTATTATTCATGAAACTTCTGGTCTTCTTGGTTCTGCAGCTTTGCCAATAATGCTTCTAACTATTGGTGCAAAGATTAAAGTAAGAGATCTTGCTTTAAAAATTACTCCAATCATTATTTCTAATTCTCTCAAATTGATAGGTTTTCCTTTAATCGCTTATTTTGTTGCAACGTTTTTAGGTCTAAGTCAGTTAGAGGTTGTTGTAGCAGTAATCTTTGCATCTGTACCAACTGCCGCATCATCCCACGCATTAGCAAAACAATTTGGCGGAGATGAACAGTTGATGACAAGTATTGTTACAACGCAAGTTGCTTTATCATTTATTACAATTCCAGTAATACTTGCCGTTATAACTTAACTATAACAAACTACTGAATATTTACTATTTTTTCTAGCTAATAATCTTTTTTAAAAAAATAGTTTTTATGTCAGGAAGTGTTATAATAACTACAAATTAGCTCTATTCAATTTTTTACTTTCCAATTTTTTTTAATACATGAACGACAAAATTAAAGTAGTCAGTGACGCTTCTTTTGAGGCTGATGTAGTAAGCTCATCTCACCCAGTTTTAGTAGATTTTTGGGCAGAATGGTGCGGTCCATGCAAGGCTTTGGCCCCTATTCTTGATGAAATTGCTGATGAATATGAAGGACGAATCACAATAGCAAAAGTCAATGTTGATGAAAATACTCAGTTACCACCTAAATATGGCATAAGAGGTATTCCAACGATGCTTCTATTTAAAGATGGTGCGGTACATGCAACAAAGGTTGGTGCTCTTTCTAAGGCAAACTTAAATGCATTTTTGGATTCTAATATTTAATAATATTATTTAACTATATATAAGAAATTCTCTAAATCACTCTGCCTCTATAAATACTAACTTACTCACCCCTCGGCAATATGCCAATTCCCTTTAATTACCTTAAAAAATTTATATGAAACTATCAGAACTTAAAATTAAGACACCTGCCGAGCTTTTAGAGCTAGCTCAATCTCTTGGTATTGAGAATATTTCAAGAGCAAAAAAACAAACTTTAATTTTTGCAATTCTAAAACATAAAGCAGATAACGATGAAGAGGTCCTAGGAGATGGTGTATTAGACATTTTACAAGAGGGTTATGGTTTTCTTAGATCTTCAAATGACTCTTATGTATCAGGGCCTGATGATATTTACGTTTCACCTAATCAAATTAGACGTTTTAATTTATTAACAGGTGATGTTGTTACTGGAAAAATTAGGGCTCCAAAAAAAGGTGAAAAGTATTTTGCTTTAGTTAAAGTGTCTGAAGTAAATGAAGATTCTCCAGAGAGCGTTAGAAACCGTATACCTTTTTCTTCATTAACACCATTACATCCTAATGAAAGGCTAGGTCTAGAGCTGGGCAATGGTGGTACAGAGGATATAACTGCTAGAGTAATAGATTTAGTTGCCCCTATTGGAAAGGGGCAAAGAGGATTGTTAGTTGCACCTCCAAAAGCTGGAAAAACTATGATTTTGCAAAATATTGCATCATCTATTGCTATTAATCATCCTGAGTGTGAATTAATTGTTTTATTAATTGATGAGAGACCAGAAGAAGTTACAGAAATGGAGCGAACTGTTAGAGGAGAAGTTATTTCTTCTACTTTTGATGAGCCTGCGAAAAGACATGTTCAAATTGCTGAAATTGTTATTGAAAAAGCTAAAAGAAGGGCAGAGCAAGGTAAAGATGTTATTATTTTGCTTGATTCTGTAACTCGTTTAGCAAGAGCTTATAATACTGTCGCACCTTCCTCTGGAAAAGTATTGACTGGAGGTGTTGATGCAAATGCATTGCAAAGACCTAAGCGTTTTTTTGGTGCTGCAAGAAATATAGAAAATGGTGGAAGTATAACTATAATTGCAACTGCTTTAGTTGAGACAGGCTCAAAGATGGATGAAGTCATTTATCAAGAGTTTAAAGGTACAGGTAATATGGAGCTTCATCTTGAGAGAAGATTATCTGAAAAACGAATATTTCCAGCAATTAATATTAATGCTTCAGGTACACGACGAGAGGAGCTCATGACGGATGATCAAGAGTTACAAAAAATGTGGATATTAAGAAAAATTCTTCATCCTATGGATACAGTCGAAGCGGCAGAATTTTTAATTGAGAGATTGAGATTCACCAAAACTAATGATGAATTTTTTGATTCGATGAAACAAAAGAAGTAATATCAAATTACCCAGTGAGAGTATTTTATAATTATCAAAATGCTTTTTAAAATCATAAATTATCAAAATAAAATAATTTCAAAGTATTTACTTAGAAATCTAATAGTTTTTTTCTTTGCAATATTTTTCATTATTGGTCTTTTAGTATTTGGAAATCAGTTTGTATTAACTGTGCAGGAAAGTGTCGAGAATGGAATTCCTGTTGTTGAACTATTACCATTAATTACTTACAATATGATAAGAGATATTCCCATAATATTAATTCTGTCACTTTTTCTCTCAATAATTATTTCAATATCACAGCTATATAAAAACTCTGAGGCTCTAGTAATGAACTCAATAGGCCTGGGAGAGAGGGATTTTATTAGTTTTATTCAGCCTATAGTAATATTGTCTTTTATTTTAATTTTCTGCCTAACTATTTTTGCTGTTCCATGGGCAAAACAACAAAAGAGCTTTGCTGAAAGTCAAACAGTTAATGCCTCGGAGTTCTCCTTTATTACTGAAGGAAAGTTTGAAAGTTTTAAAAATGGTGAAATTGTATTTTATGCTGCTGAATCTTCAATTATTGATACAGATGGTGAACAAAATATGGAAGAAGTCTTTATTTATGCAGATGGTAATGGAAATCCAACCATTGTCTTAGCTTCAGAGGCCAAAAAGTATACTGATAGCCGAAGTAAAAGCGTTTATCTTCGTTTAAAAGATGGTATTCGTTATGAGGGCCTGCCTGGTGATAAAAATATTAATATATTAAATTTTGATTTGTATGATTTAGAAATAATATCAGGTGATACCCAAAAATCTATAACAAATTTTTCTGAAATTGAAGAAATGACATCAATAAATTTGTTAAGTCAAAATAGCTTGCTTGCAAATGCAGAAATGCAATGGCGATTTTCTCAACCTATTTCAATTTTACTTCTTTCAGTTTTAGGAGTTTTTTTAGGAAAGTCTTCACCAAGAACTGGAAAAGGAATAAACGTTATAATTGGGATAATTATTTTTATGCTCTACAATAATAGTTTATTGGTTGCCAAAAACTCTATAGAGGTTGGTCAATTAAATCCAATAATTGGAATGTGGGGTATCCACTTATTTTTATTTTTAATTTTAATTATTTTTTATCAGTTTAGAGAGGGAAAAATTACTCATTTTATTGATAAAATATTGTTTTTTAATAATAAAGAGAAAAATCATGTCTAGCTCACCAAGTAAAATATTAGAAGTTTTTGATAATCCTAATAATGATAGGGATTTTGTAATTCGAATTGATTCATCAGAATTTACTTGTCTTTGCCCACTAACTGGCCAGCCAGATTTTGCTGATATTCATATAGAATATATAGCGGATAATTTTTGTGTTGAACTAAAAGCACTAAAAAATTATTTTTGGTCTTACAGAAATGAAGGTGCTTTTCATGAAGCCGTTACTAACAAAATTCTTGATGATTTAGTTGAGGCCATGGACCCACGCTTTATAAGATTAAAGGCTATTTTTAATGTTAGAGGTGGGGTTTATACAAATATCGAATGTGAGCATAGAAAGGACGGCTGGAAACCCAGAGAAGTTGTAAACCTATGACCCCAGTTCGTCAAACTATTAAATTTGACAAAAAGCTACTCGATAAGGATGCTATAAAGGTAGTCCATAATTTAATTAAGGCTGGATATGACGCTTATTTAGTAGGTGGATGCATAAGAGATTTATTGTTAGGCTATGAACCTAAAGACTTCGATATTGCTACAAATGCTACCCCAGAGCAAGTTCATAAAACATTTAAGCGTTCAAGAATTATTGGGAGGCGCTTTAGGTTAGTTCATATAATGTTCTCAGCAAGAAAATTCATTGAAGTTGCTACTTTTCGCGCGGGCAAGGTTAAAACTTCTAATAGTGGTGTGGTTGTTCGAGATAACTTCTATGGCTCTTTGGAAGAAGATGTATTTAGAAGAGATTTTACTGTTAATGGCCTTTATTATGATCTTGTCAACTCTCAGGTTATTGATTATGTAGGTGGCCTAGATGATTTAAAAGCTGCTGAAATTAACATGATAGGTAATCCAAAAGAGCGTTTTGAAGAAGATCCTGTTAGAATGATTCGTGCTGTCCGCTTTAAGGTTAAACTAAGTGCCCAATTTGAACTAGAGCTCTCAAAAAGTATTTCGAGTAATGCGCATTTACTTGCCAATATTCCGCCTGCGAGACTCTATGAAGAGGTAATTAAATTGTTCCATAATGAAAACTCAATTGAAGTTTTTAATGAACTTTTAAATTTTGGATTATTAAAACATTTATTTTCTCAAACTAAAGAAAGTTTATTTATTAATGCTGCTTTAGAAAATACTTCTAAAAGAATTAAGAGTGGTAATTCTGTTACTCCCGCATTTATTTTTGCTGTCTTTCTTTGGAGTGCGTTTAATTTAAGAGTTGTTGTGACTGATAAAAAAAATAAGCCTCGATTAGAAATAATGATTAATGCTGCAGAGTTTGTTATTAAAAATCAAACTCAGCAAGTTATGATGCCTCGATGGTTGTCAACCCGAGTTAAAGATATTTGGTTGATGCAATATCAACTTGAAAATTGTAATCCAAAAAAAGAAAGAGATTTAATTAGTAATCAACGTTTTCGTATGGCCTATGACTTTCTAGTGTTACGTTCACAAAGTATTGATTTAGAATTAAAAAATAAGGCGGAATATTGGACAGCTCTTCAAAATTAAAGTCAGTTCTTATTACTGGATGCTCAAGTGGAATAGGTCTTTGCCTTGCTCATGGACTTCGCTCTGAAGGTTACCGTGTTTTTGCGACTGCTAGAAATAGTGAAGACGTAGATAAACTCAAAATTTTAGGTTTTGAGTCTTTGTTGCTTGATTTGTCCTCCTCAGACTCAATAAACATTGCCATTTCAGAACTTTATCGGAAGACTGATAATTTATATGCTTTAATTAATAATGGTGCTTATGGTCAGGTTGGAGCTCTAGAGGATATTTCACGAGATGCTCTAGAAAAACAATTTCAAGCGAATGTTTTTGGCTGGCATGAGTTGACTAATTTAGTATTACCTAAAATGAGAAAAGAAAATCTAGGACGGGTTATTTATATAAGTTCTATCTTAGGATTTGTTGCCATGCCATTTAGAGGTCCATATACTGCATCAAAGTTTGCAATTGAAGGGTTAGTCAACACCTTAAGGCTAGAGCTAAGTGATACAAATATTAAATTTTCTTTAATTCAGCCTGGCCCAATTGACTCAAAATTTAGAGCTAATGCTTATTTAGCTTTTAAGGAAAATTTAGATGCTACAAAGAGTAAATATAAAGAACAATATAGCACAATGATTCAAAGGCTTGAATCAGACAAGAATGTCCAATTTACTCTTCCACCAGAGGCTATATTGAAGTGTGCACTTCATGCCCTAAAATCAAGCTCACCAAAAATTCATTATCGCGTCACCTTTCCAACCAAATTATTTGCTTTTTTAGGTAGAATATTACCAAGCTCATGGATGGATAAAATTTTAAATAATTCATGAAATTAAGGTACTTAAAATGACAAATAAATTTAATTTTAATAAAGGCTTATTGCAGCTCGAAGAAATTATTAATAAAATGGAGTCTGGTGAACTTAGCTTAGAGGACTCACTTAAATACTTTGAAGAAGGCATTAAAATCCATAGGCAATGCCATACTGCGCTGACTAACGCTGAGCATCGAATAAGTGTTTTAAGCGATACTGATAACTATACTGAAGAGAAAACCTTTGGAGATTCTTGAGGTTTATCGGGAGCGAGTTAACTCACATCTAGAAAATTATTTGAGCTCTATTTCGCCAGATAATTCTTATCAGAGTGAGCTCAATCATATTATGAAGTATAGTGTTTTGGCTGGTGGAAAACGTTTTAGACCGATTCTTACATATACTGTTGCCAATTTGTTTGGTATTGATGTGAAAAAAGTTGATTCTAGCGCCTGTGCTATTGAGTTAATTCATATCTACTCTCTTATTCACGACGATCTTCCTTCAATGGATGATGATGATATTAGGCATAACCAACCATCCAGTCATAAAGTATATGGAGAGGCCCAAGCAATTCTTGCGGGAGATGCTTTGCAAGCTTTAGCCTTTGAGATAATTGCTAGTGATCACTTAACTAGCCCTGATATAAAAGTAAAGTTGTTAAGTTTGTTATCACTTTCAGCTTTCAAAATGGCAGAGGGTCAGTCAATCGATTTATCCATTGTTTCTAAAGAAGTTGATATAGATTTGTTAAATAATTTGCACAAAAAGAAAACAGGTGCGCTTTTAAATTGTTCTGTAATGTTTGGAGCTATTTTGAATCCCTATATCAGTAAAAAAGACTTATCTATATTAGACTCTTTTTCTAATCATATAGGGCTTGCTTACCAGGTTCAAGATGATGTATTGGATGTAACTACCTCAGATGAGGTATTAGGTAAGAGACAAAATTCAGATTCAGAAAAAAATAAACCTTCATATCCATCTATTTTAGGATTAGATGGGTCAGTTAAAAAGTATGAAAGCCTTTATCAGGAGGCTCTTGATGAAATAGTATTTCTTAGTGTTGATGAAAAGCCTTTAAAGAACCTAACAGTTAAGTTAATGAAGCGCTCTTTTTAGTATTCAACAAGAACACTACCCCAGCTAAATCCACCACCAATTCCTTCAAAAAGTAACATATCTCCCTTTTTGATTCTTCCATCACGAACTCCTACATCAAGAGCCAAAGGAATAGAAGCAGCTGAAGTGTTTCCATGGGTATCTAGAGTTTGAATTACTTTACTCATAGGCAGATTAATTCTCTTTGCAACTGCTTTAATAATACGAATATTAGCTTGATGTGGAACCATCCAAGTAATTTCATCTGATGTCATATTACAATCTTTAAGTGTTTCTTCTGCTAAATCTGAAAGCCTATTAACTGCAATCTTAAAAACTTCATTGCCTAACATTTCAATCGTACCTAAATCATTAATTCCATTGTTGTTAACATGGAGTGAAGATAAGAAACTTCCATCACTATAGAGCTTAGAGTGCTTTATACCAGTAGCATTATCAGAGCTAATTAAAACTGCACCAGCACCATCAGCAAAAAGGATTGCAGTAGAGCGATCATTCCAGTCAACAATTTTTGACATTGTTTCACTACCAACAACTAGTATATTTTTAAAACTACCATTTTCAATATACTGCTGAGCGGTTGAAAGGGCAAAGACAAAGCCTGCGCAAACTGCTTGAAGATCAAATGCTGGACATGAGGCACCAAGGCGGTCTTGAAGCATTGTGGCTGTTGCAGGAAAAATTTTATCAGGTGTAGTTGTAGCAAGAATAATAAGATCAATCTTTGAAGGGCTGATTTCAGCCATCTCAAGGGCATTTTTACTTGCTTCAAGAGCAAGGTCACACGTACTTTCGTCCGTAACTATTCGCCTCTCTTTAATTCCAGTTCGAGCAGTTATCCATTCATCAGTTGTATCAAGAGTTTTTTCAAGATCAAGATTAGTAACAATCTTACTTGGTAAGTAACTTCCAGTACCGATAATTCTTGCAAATCTTTTCATTATTTAATGTTTTTTCTTTGAAATTGAATTTTAACTTTTGACATTCCACCTTCCTTTACTATTATTTTACCACCATCCAAGTGACCTTCCATTGCCTGCAATTATCATAAGGCAAGTTAGAACGTGAAGTGTGATCCAAAATGTACGAAGTAATAGGGCTTTTTTTACATCTGTTTGCTTGATTGGGGGGAACTCTGGCTTATCTTCATCTGAAATACCTACTGGCATTCCGACTGTTCTAGCCCATACTTTAAGCCAACGTCTTTGGCCACTCATAACTTAATAAAAAATTCTATATTACCTGAACAAGTAACATATAAATTAAGTTTAGTTTTTATTTTGAAGATTTGCATTTATAGTAACTTTTAGTTGAAAGTGATTCAAATACTAATTTATTAGTGGATAACTACTTATGTTCTTCTAATTCACGAGTCAATTGAACTGAAATCTTGTCAGTAATTTTAGCATGTGCCTCTAGATATGCCTCTTTAATTGCCTGAAAGAAAGAATCAACATCTGCTTTTCCATGACTTTTAACTACAACACCTTTTAAACCAAGTAAGCTTGCACCATTGTATTTTCCAGGATCAACTCTAGATTTAAAATCTCTCATTACTGAACTTGATATTAAAGCTGCAATCTTTGTAAAAATATTCTTGTTAAAAGATTTTTTGATGAAGTGTGAAAACATATGAGCAACCCCCTCACTGGCTTTCAGCGCAATATTTCCCTCAAAACCATCACAAACAATAACATCTACACTTCCCTTATAAATATCATCACCCTCTACAAAGCCAATATAGTTCAGAGATGAGTTTTTTAATAATTCTGCAGTTTCTTGAATTTTCCAGTGCCCCTTTAATTCTTCAGAGCCAACATTAAGTAATCCAACAGTAGGATTCTCGATTTCTTCAGTATTTTGAACAGCAATAGAGCCCATAATTGCAAATTGCAATAATGTTTCGGGCTTTGAGTCAATATTAGCGCCTAAATCAAGGATATGAGTAGGTCGGCCTGTTAGAGTAGGGACAGCAGACATAATTGCTGGTCTATCTACTCCTTCAATGGTTTTAAGGACAAACTTTGCTATTGATAAAAGCGCTCCTGTATTTCCAGCACTTACGCAAGCATGAGCATTTCCATCTTTAACAAGATTAATGGCAATTCTCATTGAGGAGTCTTTTTTATGCCTTAGAGCTGAAGAAGGAGAATCATCCATGTTGATGACTTGAGATGCGTGCTTTATTTCTATCCTTTCTAAAATTTTTGGATGAATCGAGGTGTTATTAATTTCTATTTGTATAGCTTTCTCGTCACCTACAAAAGCAACAGCAAGATCGCTAAAAGTTTTTAAAGCGATGATACCAGCATTAATGGTGACAGGAATTCCAAAGTCACCACCTGAGGCATCGATTGATACCTTTATTGACATATTCTAGCTTTAAGTTTCTACTTCTTCGATATCATCAGCAGCTGACTTTATAACTTGCTTACCACGATAGTATCCATCTGCAGTAATATGATGTCTTAGGTGAGTTTCACCAGTTTCTTGGTCTTCAGATAATGCAGGGTTTTTTAACGCATTATGTGAGCGACGCATGCCTCTTTTTGATGGTGTTTTTCTACTTTTTTGTACTGCCATTTTTTACTCCTTGCCGAAATCGGTCATTTTAATATTTTTTAGAATATCGAAGGGATTTTTACCAATCTCTTCAACTATCTCTTCTTTGTTTATCTTTAAACTACAATCAAAATCATGAGAAGGGGCCATTGGAATAGATAACAGAATCTCATCTGAAATTAAGTCAATTGAATCTAAATCCTCTTCTTCTCCAATAATATAAACTTCAAAACTAGAGTCTAGTCCTTCAGCCTGATCTTCATATCTTACAAATGCTAAATTAAAATTTACTTTTAACTCAAAGGGGAATGCCTCTAAACAGCGCTGGCAATCTAAAATAATATTTGTATTAATTATCCCCTTTATGCATGGTGTTTTATCATTTTCTAAGTAGAATGATAAATTAACCTTTATCTTGTCTTCAGTATTTCTAGCTATCTCAGAAATTCTAGGCATAGCGCCAATTTTGTAGTCACCATGCAAGCTAGCCTCTTTTCTAGCAAACTTAAATAATTTAATTGTTTTAGGAAGCTGATTAATTGTTTCCATTATCTGATTTCTAAAGCGTGCATATTTTACCCGAAACTTCTGATAGTGTTAACTACTTTCTCTTTGTCTTTTACTTTCAAATAGAGCTATTCCGGTTGCAACCGAAACGTTAAGACTTTCTATATTTCCTGACATTGGAATCGTAACAAGCTGATCACATGTTTTTTTAATTAATTGTCTGATTCCTTTCTCTTCAGTACCCATAACAATAGCTATTGAATCAGATAAATTTACATCATAGATTTTTGATGATGAATCACCATCAAGACCAATAACCCATATGTTTTTTTCTTGGATTGATTTAATTGTTCTTGAAAGATTTGTGACGTGAAAAATCTGAAGACTATTTATAGCGCCAGATGAAGTTTTGTGAACTAAGGCGTTGATTGGGGCAGAACCATCTTTATTGATAATAACATGACTAACTCCTGCAGCATTAGCACTTCTAAGACATGCTCCTAGATTCCTGGGGTCTTGTATGGAATCTAATATTAGAATTAGAGGTTTTGTAGATAAATTCTCAATAGAGCTTAAAAGAGAATCTTCTGTTAAAAGAGGGGGTAGGATAACTTCAGAAATTACACCCTGATGAACCTCTCCTTTTGCAATACGATCAAGATCATTTTTATCTAACCCTGAGAATGGTATTTTTAAATCAGACAGTGTTTTATTTAAATCATTGACCCTAATATCTTTCCTACCAGTTTGAATAAAAACCTTTAAGACAGATTCAGGATTAGTATTTAAAAGACTTTCAATGCTATGAAAGCCAAATATATATATGGATTTAGACATATGAAATAGTATAGTTATTATAGAGCGTCATGATATATTTTTATATAAGCGTCTTCTCGAAGATTTTTAACCCAGTCATAGTAAAATTTTTCAGCTTTGAGATAAATTAGTTTTTCTTTACATTTTTTTAGGTTACTACTAACAAACCGCTCCTCTAATTTAATTCCAATTGCTAAGCCAAAATCAGTCAAATATATTTCTGAAACTTCATTATCTTTAAGTGAGTCGAGCATCTTTACAGTCGAGTTATTAACCTCAATCCAGTCTGTTATGCCTCCATTAAAATAGCTTGAGTGTTGAGAATGAAGCTTTGCAAGGCCTGTGAAAGATGCTCCTTTGCTAATATGCTTAGAAAGTTTATTTAAAAATGCTTTAATAGCAATATCTTTATCATTTAGCGTTTGAGCTTCAATTTCAGAAATAATGATTTGCGCAATTTTGATTTGTTTAATGTTATTAGAGGGCTCTTTAGAACAAATATTGATAGCTTCATTTTCAGAAATAGTAATATCTTTTGTAATGTGTCTTTGTAGATTAAGTATTGAAATTTTTTCTGCAACTTCAATTTCTAAAGACGAGAATTCAGGATAAGAACGAAGTTGCTCAATTGAAATACCATTTGTCGATGCAATCTCTAGTATTGTTGAGCTTATATCAGTTCTAGATACAATTATACTTAACTCAGCCGCTTTTTTAAGTTGGAGAATATTGTCTATTTGTTTGTATAATATTTCAATTTTTTCTTCTTTAGAGTTGGCTTTTATTATCTTATTTTCAATCGACTTTAAAGAAATTATTTCATTATTTACTACAGCAATAATTGTATTTTCTGCAAATAAAAGCCCAGAAAAAGATATAAGAAGAAGACTTAAAGCTCTTTGCATTACCTAAGTTTAGCTTCATATCCTACAATATTACTTTCAATCTTTCCTTTTAAAGGAGTTGATGTTGAGCCAAGTCCTTTAAGTACAAGCTCCATTCCAGTGCTATAGTTATGACTTCTATTCCCTTGATTTTTGTCCTCTTGGAAGTGAGCTACTCTAAATGCCCAGCAGCAATTTTCATAAGCAAGTCCAGTCGTGTATGATTTAATAACTCCTGCAGCAGTTGCTTTAGTAATTTCTCTATCTAATCCACCAAAGAAATGGACAGATTTAGATAAAGGGTAGGCAGCAAAAAACTTTCCAGTTCTTGTTACATTGTCATCACTATATTTAATAGTGGCAAATTTTCTTGAAGAGGGTTTATAGCTAACGCTGTTTTCTCGTTTAATAATCTTAGAAGTATCAGGATTAAATTGAGTAGAAGTAGTAATAACAAAATTATTAATGGCTAAATCAATTGAGGCAGCAATATCTGAATAAGATTTTCTAGTTTCAAAATTAGTATTGGCTATATCACTGACAACCTCATCATCAGTATAAAAACTCTGAGCAATTCTCATATTTAAAAGATCTTTATCTTTAGCTAGTGCATTTATATCTCTATTAGAAGACTGAAGGCTTACAGTAATATCATTTGCATTAGTTATCCTGTCAAGGCCGGTATATCTTTCTCCAGATGTAAGATCTGCGAAAGTGATAATATCATCATACTTATCCGTACTATCAAATATTGGAATGTTTCCTTGAACTTTTTTTGCCCTATAATTATATGAAATTACTGGAGATATGGTATGGATTGATCTAATACCAAACAAATTTCTTTCATTACTAAAACCAAAATCTATATCAACTCCAGACCCTAAGATAATTCGATTTATATTAGGACTTTTATTTAATGAATAATTTGTTATTGCTGCACTTATTCTTGGCGTAACTATTGGATATTTTAGATTGAGTTTCCTAGAGATTCCAAGATCAATGTGCGTTCTAATTCCAGAATCCTTGCTAGCTGTCTTATGCGCAAAATTTGTACTAACAAGCTTAGTTTTTACTGCTATTTTTGCATCATCAGGCTTGAAAGTTTTAGAAATAGAGCCTTCTAAAGTCCTGGTGTAAACAGGAACACCAGCATTAACAACTTGTTCATCTTCAGTTAAAACAGCAGCTGAAAGCGCCTTTTCTTCGTCGTTATATGATAATTTAATATTAGATTTAAGAGTTTTAATATTAGTATTTGTACGATCAATTTCTTCAAAATATTTTTTATCAGAAACTCGATAATATTGAGCACTCAGATGAGTCTTTTTTGATATGTCTAATTCATGATTAAACTTAACAAGCCATCTCTTTAAACTGGTGACTTTATCTTCAGGTAAATATTTTCCTTCTAACTCAAAAAGTGAGATATCACCATCTGGAGTCAATTTAGATGCTAAAAATTGTCGATATTTTCCCTCATAAACAAACCTCCTACTAGACATATAAGTTAAGGCTACTAGTAGGTCACGATCTGGTGCAATATTAAAATAGTAAGGGATTCTTAAACTATATGAATTTTTTGTTTTTCCATACTCATCTTTAGTTGCAGCTGAGTCAGTGTAAGTAGTGTAGTTTGGGGTTAAAAATCCTGATCCGCGGCCTGAAAGAACCCAGCTATATTTTGGTAAATAAAAAATTGGAACTCCTTGAAATTTAACTATTGCATTGTCAGCAATTCCTCTATTTTTGAGTAAATTAAGTTCTATTTTATCAGCATCAATCATCCAATCATTTTTGTTAACTGGGCAAAGACTATATGTCGTGTTAGTTAATAAAACTTTATTTGACGTTTTTGAGATAATTTCTGCATATCCATTTGCCCCACCCATTCCAGCACCAAAATCTTGGTATTTTGCTTTTGTGGCTGTTGCTATTAGATTTTCATTTTCATCTCTAGTTGCAGACAACAAGTCGCCAGTTATTAAAAATGCTTCGTCTTGAAACCTTACATTTCCAGTAGCTAATATAGAGTTGTCTAATGAAGATACTTCAACATCATCAGCAGCAAGAAAAAGGGCATTAGAGGTCACTTCGACATTACCATTTAGAAGATACTTTTCATTTAGTATTTCACTTTCATCTGCTTCAATATCAAGACTTCCAGTATCTGAAGAGAAATCCTCAATAGGAAAAAGAGTTTGATAATCTGGGCAGTTAGCACATATTGCAGAATCAGGCAAGCAGCTTAACTTAACACCTTCAGCATAAACTGAAAAATGGCTTAAAATTAAAACAAGAAAAATTAAGTATTTTTTCATGAAGTGAAAGAGTTAATTAAAAAAATACATTTTATCATTATATGTAATTATAAACTCAGCCAGATTTTCAAACTTTAACAAATTCAATTTTAACTTTAGTTATTATTTATTGGGTAAAATAACCTCTGATTTTGAATTAAATTATATTTTTTCTTTATCAAATTAAATTACCAAAGTACTTGTTTTTTTGTACTTTGACCATATCTTTATTTTAACTTTTATTTATAAGGAAATTACGTGAGTAAAAAACAAAATGGAGCCACAATGGCTTGGAATGATAATAATAATCAAACTCCTCCAGAGCTTGATGAGGTTATTAAGGATTTTAAAAATAAATTTAACTCTACATTTGGTGGTAAATCATCAGGGAGCTCTGGTGCGTCTAAGGCTGCAAAAGGAAGTTTTAAATACATATTTATTCTAGCGTTTGTTGTATGGATGGCAACTGGTATTTATATCATTGATCCAGCTGAAAGAGGCGTTGTTTTGCGTTTTGGCGCTTTTCAAACTTCAACTACCCAGGGTCCTCACTGGCATATTCCTTACCCTGTTGAGTCAGTTTATAAAGTTAATGTTGAGCAAGTTCGCTCTGCAGAAATTGGTTTTAGAAACGCTCAAAATTCATATAGTAGTGGAGTAAGTTCAGAGTCATTAATGCTTACTCGTGATGAGAACATGGTTGATGTTAAGCTTGCAGTTCAATATAAAATTGCAAACGCTCAAGATTACTTATTTAATGTTTCGAATCCAGAGCTGACTTTAAGTCATGTCGTTCAAAGTATTATTAGGCAAGTTGTTGGTGATAATACAATGGACTTCGTTTTAACTACTGGTCGTGATCAGGTTGCGCAAGAGGTTAAAACAGCTTCTCAGGCACTCATTAATGATTATGGACTTGGTATACAGATTACAGCTGTAACTATGCAGGATGCTCAGCCACCAGTTCAACTTAAAGCTGCCTTTGATGATGTTGTAAAGGCGAGGGAAGATGAGCAGAGATATATTAATGAAGCTCGGGCTTATGCAAATGATATTGTCCCTAAGGCTCGTGGTGCAAGTCAGAGGCTTCTCGCAGAGGCTGAAGCCTATAAATCAGAAGTGGTTTCTAAGTCAGAGGGTGAGGCTTATCGTTTTAGTCAGATCTTAACCGAGTATACAAAGGCTCCTGGTGTTACTAGGGAGAGGCTATATAGAGAGACTCTAGAGGATGTTCTAAGTAATACGAACAAAGTTATTGTAGATTCAAACTCTAATTCTCTTATGTATCTGCCAATTGATCAGTTAATTAACTCTAATAGGGTTTCAAGATCAGGTTCAAATACAAGTACAAGTACTTATAATCAAACCCCATCGGGTCAAAGTGATGAAAGTGTATTACGCTCAAGGGAGAACAGATAATGAATAGAATTATTATAGTAGTAGCTGTATTGTTAGCAATCTTAATAAGCTCAAGTTTGTATACTGTTAATGAAACGCAAGTAGCAATTAAACTAAGGCTGGGAGAAATTGTTTCAGTTGAAAATAAACCAGGTCTAAAGTTTAAAACTCCTTTTGTAAATAACGTTGTTACATTTGATCAGCGCATTCAGACATTAGATGCTCAAGCAGAATCATTTTTGACTGTTGAAAAGAAAAATTTAACGGTTGACTCTTATGTTAAGTGGCGAATTGTTGATACAGAAAAGTTTTATATATCAACGGGTGGTGCGATGTCATCGGCAAACTTAAGGCTTGCTCAAAATAATCAGGATGCTCTTAGAAGTGAATTTTCTAAGCGAACTATTATTGAAGTTGTTTCCTCTCAGCGTGATGCAATTATGGCAAGTGTGAAAAGCAAGCTTAAGGCAATTGCTGAAGATGAGTTTGGTATTGAGGTTATAGACGTTCGTATTAAACGAATTGAGCTTGCTCAGGAAGTTAGAAATTCAGTCTATAGTCGAATGGAGACAGAAAGAAAAAGTATTGCCAATAAATTCCGCTCAGAAGGTGCTGAAGAAGCTGAAAAAATCCAGGCTTTTGCAGATAAAGAAAGAACAATTATCCTGGCAAATGCCTATAGAGATTCTGAAAAGATTCGAGGAAATGGAGATGCAATCTCAGCAAGTAATTATGCGGAAGCTTACAGTCAAGATGTTGATTTTTATTCTTTTTATCGCTCTTTGGAGTCATATAAAAAGTCTTTTAATCAGCAAGGCGATATCTTAATACTTAGTCCTGATTCAGAGTTTTTCCGCTACTTTAACCCTTCAAACTAAACAAGGGTTGTGAGTAATTGGCAATTACCTGAGGGCATAGATGAGCTCACTGGTGATCAGGCAATCACTTTCGAACAAAGTAGAAGGGGTTTATTAGATCTATATCAAAGTTGGGGGTACGAAGTTGTTGTGCCTCCAATGATAGAGTTTGCAGAGACGTTAGTATTAAACTCCAAGTCAATTGATGAGAAGACGTTTAAATTTCTTGATTCGATTTCTGGAAAAATGCTGGGTGTTCACTCTGACATAACTCCTCAAATAGCAAGGATAGACTCTAAGCGTGTTAAATCTGAGCGTGTAGACCGGTATTGCTATATAAATGCAATATTACAAACTAAGGCTGATGACTTTTATGCTTCTAGGTCTCCAATTCAAGCTGGAGCAGAGCTTTATGGGTTTAAAGGAATAGATGCTGACATAGAAATCATTACCCTAATGATTGAGTCATTGACGCTTTTGGGACTTGATGGGGTAACTCTTAGTCTAGGAAATACTTCAATATTTAACGCCCTTTGTGACTCTGCAAATCTTAATCTTAAAGATTCAACAAAACTAAGAGATATTTTTAGGCGAAAGTCAATCCCAGATTTAAATAACTTTCTTAAAAATAATCAAATTCAAGATGGCGATAAGTTTAAAGCATTAATTTCTTTGGATGGATCTGAAGCTGTTCTAGATAATGCAAATTCAGTATTTAAAGGCATTCCATCGGCTTTAAGTGCGATTGATGACCTTAGAAAGCTCCATGGTTTTTTTAAAGACCGTAATATTAAGTTAATGTTTGACCTTGGTGAAGTTAAGGCTTATGAATATCATGATGGAGTTGTATTTGCAGCATATCATGATAGCTTCTCTAAGGCTTTAGCCCAAGGAGGAAGATACAGCGGCTTAACAAAATCTTTTGGCTCTTCAAGAGATGCAACAGGATTTTCTTTTGATCTTAAGTTTCTAGTTCAGCAGCAATTAAAAACAGTAAAAAAACAAAAAACATTGGTTGCGCCAAACTCTAATGATTCACAATTATCACTCTTAATTAATGAGCTTCGATCAAAGGGACATAATATTAAAGTAGATTTGACAGGATCAGATGATGTTGATTTTGTAAATAAAAATAATGAATGGAAGCTAAAGGAATAATATGGGTAAGAATGTAGTAATCATTGGGACTCAATGGGGTGATGAGGGTAAAGGAAAAATAGTTGATCTTATTACAGATAAAGTAAGCTCTGTTGTTCGTTTCCAGGGAGGCCATAATGCTGGCCATACTTTAGTTATAGATGGTAAGAAGACTGTATTGCATCTAATCCCTTCTGGAATTCTTAGAAGCAGTGTTAATTGTTTTATAGGTCATGGGGTTGTTCTTTCAATGACTGCGCTTTTAAAAGAAATGAATGAGCTCGAAGAGTCAGGGGTTGAAGTTAAATCTCGACTAAAGATAAGCCCAGGATGCCCATTAATTCTCCCATACCATATTGAGCTTGACAATGCGCGTGAGACTCGCAGAGGAAAAGCAGCAATTGGAACGACTGGAAATGGAATTGGACCGGCTTATGAAGACAAAGTTGCCAGAAGAGGACTAAGAGTTGGTGACCTTTTGGACGAAGAGTTTTTTGCAGAAAATCTTAAAGAGGTAGTTGATTATCACAACTTTAGTTTGCAAAATTACTATAAGCAGCCAGCAGTAGATTATAAAAAAACTTTAGAGCAAGCGTTAAGTCAAGCTAAGATCGTTAAATCAATGATAATCGACGTTGCTGACGAACTGCATAAACAAATGGCAAATGATGAAAATATCCTATTTGAGGGGGCTCAAGGAGCACTTCTAGATATTGATCAAGGAACCTATCCATTTGTAACCTCTTCCAACACTACTTCTGGAGGAGCTGTAACTGGTTCTGGTGTTGGTGTGCGTGATATTGATTATGTTTTAGGCATTGTAAAAGCCTATACCACTCGAGTTGGAGGTGGTCCATTCCCAACCGAGCTTGATTATGATGTGAATACCGATGAGGGCGACCCAATTGGAAGAGAGCTTTGTTCTAGAGGGCATGAATTTGGCGCCACTACCGGTCGTCAAAGGCGATGTGGCTGGCTTGATTTAGTTATCTTAAATCGATCCTTTAAACTAAATGCTGTAAGCGGAATATGCCTGACAAAGCTAGACGTTATGGATGAATTAGATTTAATAAAAATATGTATTGCTTATGAGATTGATGGTCAAACAACCACTATCCCTCCATTTTCAGCTGAAGGCTATAGTGCGGCAACTCCTGTATACATAGAGATGCCAGGATGGAAGTGCTCTACAATTGGAACTCATTCGTTTGATGACTTGCCTCAAGAGGCGAAAAACTATATACGAAAAATAGAAGAGCTAAGCCAGATTCCAGTTCATATCTTGTCAACAGGTCCTGATAGGGAGGAAACTCTAATTCTAAAGAATCCTTTTGATTAGTTCTAAACGTTTCTAAGCTTACTTTATACTAAGCACATTATGTCAGACCCTCACTATGATCGTGAAGCGGAAAAATATGAGAGCCCGATTCCATCTCGCGAGCATATTTTAAGTTTTATTCAGCAAAAACCCAAAACCAAGAGCCAGCTTTTTGAGCTTCTTTCATTAGAAGATGAACAAAAAAAGGCTTTTGAAAGGCGTTTAAGGGCAATGGTTCGAGACAAACAACTCAGCTGTAATAAGAATGGAGTGTATCGACCATACTCTAATAGAGGCCTAATAACTGGAACTGTCATTGCCAATCCTAAGGGATTTGGCTTCGTTGCTTTAGATAAGGGTGGAAAAGATCTTAGACTTTCAAATCAACAAATGAAGTTGGTTTTTCATGGTGATAAGATTAAAGTTAGGCTTCTTAATCAGAGACTAGATGCTGAAGTTATTGAAGTCATCGAAACAGCTAAAAATCTTGTTGGAAGGCTCCATCTTGATGATGGTGATTACTATGTTGTTGTCGATGATAGACGAATTAAGCATAACATTGATATTGTGGAGCTGATGGAGGGCTGCTCTGATAATCAAGTAGTAGTTGTTGAAATACTCTCTTCCCCAACACTAGATAGCAACGCTACTGGAAAAATTACCTCAATCCTTGGAAATTATTTAGACGAAGGCGTCGAAGTAGATTCTGCGATCTATCGTCATCAAATTCCCTCTGTCTTTGGACAAATAGCCCTTGAAGAGGCATCTAAACTTCCAACTAAAGTACTCCCAAAAGATAAGAAAGACAGGGCGGATATAACAAGGTTAGAGCTCATAACAATTGATGGAGACGACTCCAGAGATTTTGATGATGCTGTTTATGCCAAACCATCCAAAAATGGCTGGAAACTAATTGTTGCGATTGCTGATGTCTCTTACTACGTTAAGGAAGAGTCTGAGTTAGATATTGAGTCTTTAGAGCGAGGGAATTCAGTTTATTTCCCGCATAGGGTTGTGCCAATGCTTCCTGAAGCTATATCAAATGGCCTTTGCTCGCTTAATCCTAAAGTTGAAAGGCTTTGTATGGTGTGTGAGATGGAAATTGATTCATTGGGAGAGTTCTTAGACTATAAATTTTATCCAGCTGTTATGCTATCTCATGCTCGCCTTACCTATGGGCAGGTCAATGAAATGCTTGAGGATAAAAAGAGTCCTTTAAGAAAAGAGTATAGCAATGTAGTTGAAAATGTAGACTATCTATATAGCCTTTACAAAACGCTTCGAATTTCTAGGCAAAAAAGAGGCGTAATGGACTTTGATCGAATTGAAAGTCAAATATTATTTGATGGTAAAGGCAAGATTAAAGACATTGTTGCTAGAAAAAGAAATGATGCCCATAAGTTAATTGAAGAATGTATGTTGATGGCAAATCAGGCGACTGCAAAATTCCTACAGAAAAAAAATGAAGACTTCTTATTCAGAGTTCATCCTAAGCCTACAGCTGAAAAAGTTGAGGTCACTAAAAAGTTTTTATCTGCGGTTGGTTTGACTTTAGAAGGTGGTCATCAACCAGAATCCAAAGATTTTGCCAAGGTATTAAAAAATGCGCACGGAAGGGATGATGAGAACATTATCAAAACTGTGGTGCTTCGTACAATGAAGCAGGCTACCTATACTCCGAATAATGAGGGCCACTTTGGTTTAGCTTTTGAGGATTACACTCACTTTACCTCTCCAATTCGAAGGTATCCAGACCTTCTAGTTCATCGGGCTATAAAGCGCGCTTTATCAGGTAAAGTTAGAGATCCATCAGCTAGAATGTTAGAGCTAGGGGCCCACCTATCAATGACCGAAAGGCGCGCAGATGATGCATCAAGAGATGTTGAGCAGTGGCTCAAATGTGAATATATGAGTGACAAGGTGGGCGATAACTTTAATGGCGTTATTTCTGGTGTTGCAGGTTTTGGCCTTTTTGTAGAGCTTTCTGACGTATTTGTTGAAGGCTTAATTTCAGTTCGTGACTTAAGGGATGACTACTTTATTTTTGATGATATTCATCATCAATTAAAGGGGGAAAGGAATGGAAAAATTTATCGCTTAGGCGACATGATTAAAGTGAAGATTGCTTCAGTAAACCTTGATGATAGAAAAATTGACTTTATTCCAGTCAATTAAACCTTAGTTATTCAGTTATTGCGCCTCTTGAGGCCGACTGAGCAAGTTTCGCATACTTCGCTAATACACCTTTAGTATATTTTGGAGCTGGCTTTACCCACTTTGAGAGTCTGTCTTCAATGACTGAGTCGTCAACAAGAAGTTCGAGGCGATTATTTTCAGCATCAATCAATATTTCATCGCCATCTTCAATAATTGCAAGAGCTCCTCCAACAAAAGCCTCAGGAGTTATATGACCCACTACAAAGCCATGAGTTCCACCTGAAAACCTTCCATCAGTTATCAGAGCAACTTTTCCGCCCAATCCTTTGCCCATAACTGCTGAGGTAGGCGCTAACATCTCACGCATTCCCGGGCCACCTTTTGGGCCTTCATAACGAATTACAATGACGTCACCTTCTACAATCTTATCTTTTAAAACTGCCTGAAGAGCGTCTTCTTCACAAGCAAAAGTTTTGGCACTTCCTTGAAACTTCAGGCCTTCTTTACCAGTAATTTTAGCAACTGCACCGTCAAGAGCAAGATTGCCTCTTAAAATTCTTAAGTGGGAATCTTTTTTGATTGGATTCTCTAATGACATAATGATTTCTTGACCATCAGCATAAGGCTTAACATCTTTCAAGTTTTCAGCTAAGGTCTTGCCAGTTACTGTTATGCAGTTACCATGAAGCATTCCTGCATCTAATAGCATCTTCATTAAGGGTAGAGTGCCTCCTATCTGTACAAGCTCACTCATCATATATTTGCCTGAAGGCTTAAGATCAGCAAGAACAGGCACATTAGCACCAATTCGGGTGAAATCATCAATTGTTAGGTCAACATTAATGGCATCAGCCATAGCAATTAAATGAAGCACTGCGTTGGTTGAGCCACCAAGGGTGATGATTAAAGTAATTGCATTTTCAAATGCCTCTTTAGTCATAATATCACTTGGTTTAATATCTTTATCTAATAGATTTAATACAGCTTCACCAGCTCTTGATGAGTCACTATTCTTATCAGCTGATATTGCATCTTGAGATGAAGAGTTAGGAAGGCTCATTCCTAGGGCTTCAATAGCTGATGCCATTGTGTTTGCAGTGTACATTCCGCCGCAAGAACCAGGTCCTGGAATCGCAGTTGATTCAATTTGCTCAAGCTCAATATCAGTAATATCATTATTTGCTCTCTTACCGACAGCTTCAAAAACACTAACAACATCGGTATGATTTTTACCAGGCTGAATAGTCCCTCCATAAACAAAGACTGAAGGTCGATTGAGTCTAGCAAGGCCCATAAGGCATCCAGGCATATTTTTATCACAACCACCAATGGCAACAACTCCATCAAATCCTTGGCAAGCAACTACAGTTTCAATCGAATCAGCAATAACCTCTCTAGAGACTAGGGAATACTTCATTCCTTCTGAGCCCATTGAAATACCATCCGAAATTGTGATTGTATTAAATATTACAGCTTTTCCACCCGCAGAATTGACGCCAATTTCAGCTTCGTCAGCTAAATCATTGATATGCATATTGCAGGGAGTAACCATGGACCAGGTTGATGCAATTCCTACTTGAGGTTTTTTGAAATCTTCTTTTTTAAAGCCTACTGGATAGAGCATCGCTCTAGATGCGGCGCGTTCATAACCATCGACTACAGCTGAGGAGTATTTTCTTGAGTTTGACATCTGTTTTAAATTAGCAAAAAATACAAATTTTAGACTAAAATAGTGCGGTTCTATGGGCAATTTAAGGTTAGAAGTTGAGTAAAGCTAAACAAATTATTGAATTAATGCAGCCTTTCGTTGATGAGGGTAGATTGTTAGAAAGAAGTTATGAAAGCATTAATAATGAAATAGAAAACTTTATATCTATTGAAAGTGATGGTGAAATTATTGCTTGTGCAGCCCTAAAGCTTTATGAAAAAGAAAATATGGGTGAAATTTATGGATTAGTAGTTAATAAAGATTTTCACAATACTGAGGCCTCGTCAAATTTAATGGACTTACTAATTCAAAAAGCCTTGAGTCATAATTTATCTTCTATTTTTGCTCTATCAAAGTTTGGAGGTAGGTTCTTTTTTAGGCATGACTTTATTGAGAGTGATATCAGTTCCCTCCCTTTGATTCGACAAAAGAGTTATGATTATCAAAGAAATTCAATTATCTACCTAAGAAATTTTTAAGATTTGACTACTTACTTTTTTTGAGCAACAAATAATTAATGACACTTAAAGATAGAATTCGTGGATATCTTCCAGTTGTAATAGACGTTGAGACTGCCGGCTTTAACGAAAATACAGATGCTTTACTAGAAATCTGTGCAATAATTTTAGGCTTTGATGATAACGGTAACTTCTTTCCCAAAAAGACACTACACTTTCATGTAGAGCCATTCAAGGGGGCTAATATTGAGCCTTCAGCCTTGAAGTTTAATGGAATTGATATCAATAATCCATTTAGACTCGCAGTGCCTGAAAAGGAGGCGCTTAGTGAAATTTTTAAGTGTGTTAGTGATGATTTAGTTATAGAGGGGTGCACCCGGGCAATACTAGTAGGTCACAATGCATTTTTTGATCTTGGGTTTGTGAAAGCTGCTACAAATCGCTCTAAACTTAAGAACCCATTTCATCAATTTTCAACTCTTGATACTGTTAGTTTGTCTGCTCTTTACTGCGGTGAGACTGTTCTTGCAAAAGCAGCTGTGAAGTGCGGAATCGAATGGGATAACGAGCAAGCACATTCAGCGCTTTATGATACTAAAAAGACTTCAGAGCTATTTTGTAAAATTTTTAATTCCCAGCCCTTGCTTTAAGCTTTGATTTCTCTCAAATATTTATAATCCATTGCCCATTTAATAAACTCACCTGTATTAATTTTGTTGCCTCTAAATCTTTCTCTTAAAAGGTGATTTTCTACTCTTTGAAAAAATATTAAACTCAAATAGTTTTCCTTAAGCCCCCCAACTTCATTTAATTCTGTTTTATATAAGTTAGGCTCTAAAGAGCCAGCAAGAGTTGGATTAATTCCAAGTAGAATTAATAGACACTCATTAAAGTTTAAATGATTTTTTTCAGTTAAAAAACTGTGCCATTCAGACCTAGTTTTAAACTGCTTATCAGAAACATTTGGCGATTTAAAGTCTAAAATATTATCTGAAAGAATTTCTTTAACTGACTTTTTATCATTTAAATTAACTTTATATAGATTTTTATTGTTATCAAATAGCAGTAAATCATAAAGTCTCTTCACTTCAACTTTAATGTTTTCAGCAGTTCTTTCATGAAAAATTTTATAGGTAATTTCACTCATATTATCAAGGTGCTAGTTATTCAAAAGTTTTTTCTTGCTCTAAGGTCCAATCTCTAATTTTTTCGGTTATCTCAGATGCTGATAAGTTTAAATCTGAAATGGGCTCTCCAATAACGACAGTTATTACACCAGGCTTCTTAATAAAAGCTCCTTTAGGCCATAGATTTCCAGCATTATGGTAGACAGGAACTATTTTATATCCAGATTTTTTTGCAATAGCAGAGCCACCATTTTGATACTCTCCTAATTGTTTACAAGGTTGGCGAGTTCCCTCCGGAAAGATAACAATGGAGATTCCTTTATTTAATCTATCAGTGCCTTGCTTGATAACTTTTTTAATTGCTTTAAGTTTATCACCTCGATTAATAATAATTGGCTTAAGAAGAGCTAGGCTCCAACCAAATATTGGAAGCCATAAAAGCTCCTTCTTTAAGACCCATGTGTGAGCTGGAAAGATGGTCTGGAAAGCTAGAGTTTCCCAAGTTGACTGGTGATTAGAGATAATTACGCAAGGTGATTTATTTACATTCTCTTGGCCAATAATATTCGTTGTGATATTTAGAGTTATTTTTAGCCACCAGATGCAAAAAATAGCCCACTGTGAGAGAAATTTATGTCGTGTAGAGTAGTTTGCAAAAACCAAAAATAATCCACATAAAGTGATCAAAATTAAACTAATAATTGAGCCAACAAAGTACAATAGTGATCTTAAAAGTAACATAGGATATAGTAGGTCTTAGCGTTATAATTCTATATAAAATTTTACTAACATTGCAAACATTAGGTTTATGTTTTTCTGAAAGTAAAAAAAACTTTTAATTTTTTTTTCATATTAGTAGGATTTTATGGACATTTTGATCGTATTAATTTCTTTATTGTTTGGTGCTTTCATAAGCTATTTTATTCTTAATAAAAAGCTGACTGCTTCAAATCAAAAAAATATTCAACTTGAGACCACGCTTAATGAAAAAGAAAAAAATTATTTGGAAAAATTACAGCTTGTTGAGCAACTTAAGAGTCAAGTTAATAGTGAATTTAAAAATATTGCATCTGAAATACTAAAGACTGACCGTGACAAGCTTAAGGTTGATAACTCTGATCTCCTAAATCCTCTTCAGACCCAGCTTAAAAGTTTTAGAGAAAGAATTGAAACTATAACTAAAGAGCAGGTTGAAGAAAGAACGTCTCTCAAAGAGCAAATTAAGTCATTACATGAAGCAAACATTGAAACGCGTCAATCTGCTCAAAACCTAACAAATGCATTGACCTATGATAATAAACAGCAAGGTGATTGGGGCGAAGAAATTTTAAACTCTCTCTTGTTAAGCTATGGATTTCGAGAGGGTGTTGAGTTTGACCTTCAAAAACAATATAAAAATGAAATGGGTGAAAGGTTTAAGCCTGATGTGATTCTCCATTTGCCTGAAGGAAAGGATGTTGTTATTGATTCAAAAGTTTCCCTTAAGGATTATGCGGATTATATTGCAGATCAAGCTAATGAGGCCGCCTTAAAAAAACACATTGCTTCAATTGAGAGCCAAATTAAGAATATTAGCATTAAAGAGTATGAAAATCTTGAGGGAGTTAAAAGTCTTGATTTTATATTTGTTTTTATTCCTATAGAAGGAGCTTTATTATTGGCTCTTCAGTACAGACCTAACTTGTTTGATGACGCATTAAAGAAAAATATTATGCTTGTCTCACCTTCAATGCTTAGTATGAGCCTGAAGACAGTGAATTTTATGTGGCAAACAGATAAACAAAACAAAAACGCAGATGAGATTGCCAGGCAGGCAGGAAAAATGTACGATAAGCTTGCTGGATTTTTTAATGACTTGGACAAGATTGAAAATCAATTAGACAAGACTAAGGAAGGCTTTTCCGACGTTCGTAAAAAACTTCAAACTGGTCCAGGTAATCTAATTGGCCGCGCTGAGAAGTTAAAAGCACTCGGAGTTAAATCGAACAAGGAAATTAATGAATGATTGTATCTAGAGATCATATTTTTAAAGACGGTGAGCTTAAAGATAAAGTTATTTTAGTTACAGGTGCTAATAGGGGCTTTGGCCTAGCGATTACTATGGACCTTTCTAAAGCTGGTGCTACTGTTATTATGCTTGGAAGAGACTTAGGCTCCCTTGAGTATGCTTATGACGCTGTTGTGGATTCTGGTTACAATGAACCTATACTTTACCCACTAGATCTTGAAGGGGCTACTCCTGAGAATTATCAAGAGCTCCAAGACAATGTTTTAGAGAAATTTGATAAGCTTGATGGGTTGATTCATAATGCTGCAATACTTGGAGCGCAAATGCCAATCGAGCAGTATGATATCAAGCTTTGGTACTCTACGCTCCAGATTAACCTGAGCGCTCCATTTATGCTAACTCAATTTTTAATACCTGCGCTAGTAAAGTCTGAGGATGCTAGAATTCTTTTCTTGTCTTCTTCTGTTGGAAGGGAGGCTAGAGCTTATTGGGGTGCTTATAGTGTAAGTAAGTTTGGAATAGAAGGCTTTGCTAAGACCCTCTCTGAGGAGCTTGAAAAAACTAACATTAGTGTTAATACTGTTGACCCTGGGAAACTAAGAACTGAAATGAGAAGAACAGCCTACCCAGCAGAGGACTCGTCAACTGTTCCAATGCCAGAGGAGAAGAGCGCTGCAATCGTTTATTTACTATCTAACTTGAGTCCAAAAATGAATGGTGAGCAATTAACGATAGCTGATTAGAGTTATCGCTGTAGGTCTTCGGTTAGGTGGGGGTGAATTTTTTTTAGAAGCTCTTTATAGACCTCTGCATTTCCCGCAACTATATTTCCAGTTTCCATGTATTGGTCTCTTCCAGAGAAATCTCCAATAAAACCGCCTGCCTCTTTAACCATAAGGGAACCTGCAGCTATATCCCATGAGTTAAGACCAATTTCCCAAAACCCATCCAGCCTTCCAGCTGCAAGATAAGCTAAATCTAGAGCAGCGGCTCCAGCTCTGCGAATTCCAGAAACATGAGGATGAATTGCTTTAAAAGTCTCAAGATAACAGTCTAAGTGTTGAGGCTGCTTAAATGGGAAGCCAGTTCCAATAAGAGTATCTTTAAGCCCAAGAGACATAGTAACCCGCATTCTCTCATCATTTAAATAAGCACCTTCGCCTTTAGATGAAGTAAAGAGTTCCTCTTTAAATGGATCATAAATGACCGCATGCGTTGTAACTCCTTTTTCTAAAAGGGCAATTGACACTGCATATTGCGGAAAGCCATGTAAAAAGTTAGTCGTTCCATCTAATGGATCTATTATCCAAAGAAAATTATCATCACCAAGAGTTTTTCCGCTCTCTTCAGCCAAAATAGAATGTTTTGGGAAGGCTTTTTTAATCTCGTTTATAATGGCTTTTTCAGCCGTTTTATCAACCTCAGAAACGAAGTCATTAAGTGACTTATTTTCTATAGTTAGTAAATCGACCTGGTTATGGTACCTTAAGATAACATCACCAGCTGCTCTGGCAGCTCTAACTGCAATATTAACGGTAGGATGCATGGTAAATGAGCCAAATAAATAAAGAATCGAATTATACCTTGACGAGTTTTAATAAAGTGAGGATTGTTATGGTGAATACCACTGAGCCAGGTAATATTGGCGCGGCGGCTAGAGCTATGAAAAATATGCTTTTAACTCAGTTATATCTAGTAACACCCTCTAATTATCCCTCCGCTGTTGCAACCGCAAGAGCAAGTGGAGCAGATGACGTTCTTTCAAATGCAAAAGTATGCAGTACTTTAGAGGAAGCTTTGATTGGAGTGCATCTTGTTATTGGTGCTAGTGCGCGCCAAAGAAATATTAAATGGAGGCAGCTAGATGTCATTGAAGCGTGTAGTGAAATTCAATCAACAGTTGCTTCAAATGAGCAAGAAGTTGCAGTTGTTTTTGGCACTGAAAATTCTGGCCTTACAAATGAAGAACTAGATTTATGTTCTATCTTAATGACAATTCCTGGGAACCCCAAGTACTTTTCATTAAATGTTGCATCTGCGATTCAAGTTTTTGCTTATCAGAACTACGTCAGCACTGTAGAAGGTAAGTTTGATAATTCAGGTGGTGAAATTGTCAGCTTTGATGAATTAAATAGCTTTTATAATCATCTGGAGCAGGCGCTCGAGCACATTGATTACTTTGATACAAAAAAACCAAAAGTTCTCTTGATGAGGCGGCTTCGAAGGCTTTTTGGTAGAAGTAGTCTTGAAAAAGAAGAGATGGCAATATTAAGAGGTATTCTTAATAAAATTAATCCTTATAAGTCTTGATTTATAGCAAAAAAAAAGCCCGAAAAATCGGGCTTTTTTTTGACTTAGATTATTCTATCAACCTAACATTAGTTTGTTCATTCTTTTTACAAACTCAGCAGGCTCTTTTATTTGTCCGCCTTCACTAAGAACAGCTTGATCAAATAATACTTTCACTAGATCTTCATCAACTTTTGTTTTAAGTTTAATGACAAGTGGATGATCAGGATTTATCTCAAGAATAGGCTTGGTATCAGGAATGTCCTGACCTAAAGACTTCATGATTCGCTCCATGTTTCCGCCTAACTCATTTTCATCGGCAACTAGGCATGAAGGCGACTCACTTAGTCGACTTGAAACCTTAACCTCTTTGGCCTGATTGCTGAGGATTTCTTGAGCTTTAGTAATAACACTTTCAAAATCTTTCACTGTTTTTTCTTTCTTTTTCTTGTCTTCTTTTGAATCAAGATCTTCAAGGTCACCTTTTGCAATTGATTTAAGTGATAGCTCTTCAAAGTCTCCAAAGTTAGCGACTAACCACTCATCAACTCTATCTGATAGTAATAGAACCTCAATATCTTTTTGTTTAAAAATTTCTAGATGAGGAGAGCCTTTGGCTGCAGCATATGTGTCTGCAGTGACATAATAAATATTTTTTTGTCCCTCTTTCATTCGGCCAATATAGTCTTTAAGAGAAATTGTTTGATCTGAACTGTCAGCGGATGTTGAGGTAAACCTTAAAAGATTTGAAATTTTGTCTTTGTTTGCAAAGTCTTCTACAACGCCTTCTTTAATAACCATTCCAAACTCTTTCCAGAATGTGGCATAGTCTTCAGGTTTATTTTTAGACATTTTATCGAGCTCAGACAGAATTCTTTTTACCGATGCTTTTTTAATTGTATCAACTACTTTACTGCCCTGAAGGATCTCTCTAGAGACGTTTAATGAAAGGTCTGCGGTATCTATTACACCTTTTATAAATCGAAGGTACTGAGGGAGCAATTCTTCATTTCCTTCCATTATAAAAACTCTTTTAGCGTAAAGCTTTACGCCACTTTTTCTTTTAGGTTCCCACATGTCAAATGGAGCTTTTTTAGGAATATATAAGAGTGATGAATAATCAAGTTTTCCTTCAACTCTATTATGTATTTGAGTCAATGGCCCTTCAAAGTCATACGTTAAGGCTTTGTAAAATTCATCATAATCAGCTTGAGAGAGTTCTTTCTTATCTTTCATCCAAAATGCAGTCGCTTCATTTATTTTTTCGTATTCAATCACATCTTTATCTTCTTCTGAAGGCTTGAGCATCATAATAGGGACAGTAATATGATCAGAGTATTTTGATATGACACCTCGAATTCGAAAGTCATCAATAAATTCTTTTTCAGCTTTTTTAACATCAAGAATAATTGTTGTGCCATAGTCCTCTAGCTCAACAGTTTCAATGGAGTAATCTCCCTTACCTTTTGAAATCCACTTTGTTCCACTTGCCTTATCATCACCAGCTTTTCTGCTCAGAAGAGTAACTGTATTAGAAACAATAAAAGCGGAGTAGAATCCAACACCAAATTGACCAATTAAATTAGAATCTTGGGTTTGATTTTTATCAAGACCCTCTAAGTATTTTTTGGTTCCAGAGTTAGCGATTGTTCCAATATTTTCCATGACCTCGTCATGAGTCATTCCTATTCCATTATCTTTAATAGTAATAGTTCCCGCATCTTTATCAATATCAATATGGATACTTGGCTCTTCTTTTGCCTCAATAAGTTTGTCATTTGATAAAGATTCGAATTTCAGCTTATCTATTGCATCTGATGCATTTGAGACAAGTTCTCTTAGAAAAATCTCTTTATTGGAATAAAGAGAGTGAATCATTAGGTCAAGTAGCTGAGATACTTCAGTTTGAAATTCATGTGTTTGTTTTTGACTCATTGAAAATCCTTAATCGTTTAACGTAAAATGTAAAGATATGGCCAATCAGGAAAAAAACAAGTATCAAGATGAAATATTAATTAAACAAATTGAAGAATTTGTAGCTCATTTAAGCGTTGAAAAAAATTATGCACTAAATACTGTTTCAGCATATAAGAGAGATCTATTGAAGTTTTTATCTTTTTTAGGTAATAAAAATATCTCTGATTGGGCAGAAGTAGATGGCGATACAGTTAATTTATTTGTGATGGGTTTAAGGCATGGTGATATTTCAAATAAATCCATTAGGCGCTACTTATCTTCAATACGAGTTTTTTATAATTACCTTATTGATAACGAAGCAGCCTCTTCAAATCCAGCCTTATCTATTCAAACTCCTAAAATCGATCGAGCCCTTCCAAAAACTATTGATTTTGATGATTTGAGTAGAATGATGAATTTAAAGGCAGGCCATTTCAAAGAACTTAGAGCAGTCCTGATGATTGAATTACTATATTCATGCGGCCTGAGAGTTTCTGAACTTGTTGGGATTGATGTGCTTGATTTTGATCTCAATGAGGGTTTTGTTAAAGTTACGGGTAAAGGAAGTAAAGCTCGTTTCTCTCCGATAGGAGCGTCAGCAATAAGTGTGCTTAAAAAGTACATAGAGAAAAGACCCGATTGCAATTCTGATGCGTTATTTTTAAATCAGAAGCGCCTTAGAATGAGCGCTAGATCTGTTCAAAATATTATTAAAAAAAGGGCGCTTGAAGTGGGCATTTCAATTAATGTACACCCGCATATGCTTAGGCATGCAGCGGCTACTCACTTCCTTCAGTCTAGTCATGATCTTCGAGCGGTTCAAGAATTTCTAGGACATAAGAGCATTAAAAGTACTCAGGTTTATACGCACCTAGATTTTTTAGAATTATCAAAGGTTTATGATGAGTTTCATCCTAGAGCAAAAAAATGAAAATAACTACAAAAACCCAATTAGCTCTTAATCATCTTCGCACTGGCGTTATAGCTCATCCAACAGATACTATATACGGATTAGCTTGTATGGCAAATAACCCAGAAGCAATTAAAACATTAGCTGGTTTGAAGCATAGAGATATTAAAAAAGGCTTTATATTATTAGCCTCTGATATAAATTACTTATTGCCCTATATTGATTCAAACCTAGATATTGATTTATTAACAAAACTTTCTACTCCGACAGAAATTGCAACAACTTATTTGGTGCCAAAATCAAAAAATACTTCACGCCTTATAACTGGAGAGCATGAGTTTTTAGCAGTTCGAATTACCTCTAACCCTTTAATTTCATATTTTTGTGAAAATACGGGCTCTGCATTAATTTCCACAAGTGCTAATACTCAAGGTGGAAAGGTTGCCGCCTCTTTAATAGAGCTTAAAAAGTATTTTGGTAATGAGCTTTCTTACGCTTTACCCCCAAATAAGTATAATTCTGAGCCTTCAAGGATTGTTAATTTATTAACAGGCGTGCGTCATCGATGATAGATTTAGTAAAAAAGTATTTGATTGAGCTCCAGCAATCTATTTGCTCTGAAGTTGAGTTGATTGAAGGTGGAGCTAAATTTGCTCAAGATAGCTGGACACGGGATGATAAAAGAGGTTCAGGCCTAACTAATATTCTTTCAAATGGCAATATATTTGAAAAAGGTGGCATTAATTATTCAATAATTACTGGTGATAAAATGCCAAAATCTGCCACTGCACTAAGGCCTGAGCTTGAAGGAAGGAAATATACAGCTCTGGGGGTTTCACTGGTTCTTCATCCCGAAAATCCTTTTATTCCAACGGCGCATGCTAACGTTCGATTCTTTATTGCAGAAGAGCAAGGAAAGAATCCAATTTGGTGGTTTGGTGGCGGCTTTGATTTAACCCCTTGTTATGGATTCGAAGAAGATGCGGTTCATTGGCACCAAACTGCTAAGAAAGCTTGCATGCCTTTTGGAGAAGATGTTTATCCAAAATATAAAAAATGGTGTGATGATTATTTTTACTTAGGTCATCGAGATGAGCAACGCGGCATTGGCGGGTTGTTTTTTGATGATTTTAATAGCGGCAGTTTTGATGAATGTTTTGACTTCATGAAAAGTGTTGGCAATCATTTTAGTGAGGCTTATTTACCCATCATCAGAAAGAGAATGGGTACCCCATATAATGAGAGTGAGAAAGACTTCCAATTGTATCGACGTGGTCGATACGTAGAATTTAACTTGATACATGATAGAGGGACATTATTTGGCTTGCAGAGTGGCGGCAGGACTGAGTCAATTTTAATGTCCTTGCCACCAACAGTTAAGTGGTCTTACCAATTTAAAACTAAACCTAATAGCGAAGAAGAAAAGTTAACCAGTTATTTTTTAAAACCTAGGGATTGGGTTTCATTAAAGTAAACTTAAGTTGAATATATTTCTGGAGTAATTTTAATTAATTTAGGATATAATCATCACTTGAAATACCATTGCTATGTTCTCAATGAGCTCGCAACACCGTTTGCAACGGCGCAGACTTCCTGACAATGCCTGTCAATCTTGTTTTTTATTAATATTTTTAGGAGTACATCTATGTCTGCAAAAAAAGTAATGAAAATGATCGAAGATGAAAACATAAAGTTTATAGATTTTCGTTTCACCGATACAATAGGAAAAGAGCAGCACGTTAGTGTTCCAGCTCATACAATTAATGTTGAAAAACTAGAAGATGGCCAGATGTTTGATGGCTCCTCTATTGCTGGTTGGAAAACTATTAATGATTCTGATATGATCCTTTCCCCAGATACTGAAACAGCGGTGCTTGACCCTTTTACTGAGGAAGTGACTTTAAACATTCGCTGTAATATTATTGAGCCAAGTGATTTAAAAGGCTATGTTAAAGATCCAAGATCTATTGCATATCGCGCTGAAGAATTCATGAAAGCTTCTGGTGTTGGTGATACAGCATATTTTGGAAATGAGCCTGAATTTTTTGTTTTTGATAGTGTTAAGTGGGACACCGGTCACGGCATGGGTAAGGCATTTTATGAAATTAATTCAGAAGAGGCAGCTTGGAATTCTGGAGTCGACATGGAAGGTGGAAACAAAGGTCATCGTCCAGGTATTAAAGGTGGCTACTTCCCGGTTCCTCCAGTTGATTCATTGCATGATCTACGTTCTCAAATGTGTCTAGCAATTGAGGAAATGGGGGTTACTACTGAGGTTCATCATCATGAGGTTGGAACTGCAGGGCAGTGTGAAATTGGCGCGTTATTTAACACATTAGTTAAAAAGGCTGACGAGACTCAAATCTTTAAATACTGCGTTCATAATGTTGCTCACCTATATGGCAAAACAGCTACATTTATGCCTAAACCAATTGCGGTTGATAATGGTAATGGAATGCACGTGCATATGTCTATTGCAAAGGATGGAGTTAACTTATTTGATGGAGATCAATATGGCAACTTAAGTGAAATGGCGCTCTTTTATATTGGTGGCATTATCAAGCATGCAAAAGCATTAAATGCTTTTACTAATCCTTCTACAAACTCATATAAGAGATTAGTTCCTGGATTTGAAGCACCAGAAATGCTCGCTTACTCTGCTAAGAATCGTTCAGCAGCAATCAGAATACCTTTCGTTAAAAATCCTAAGGGACGTCGTATTGAAGTGCGTTTTCCAGATTCGACTGCTAACCCTTACCTTGCTTTCTCAGCACTACTAATGGCAGGCCTTGATGGTATAAAAAATAAAATCCATCCTGGTAAGCCAGCAGATCAAGATCTTTATGAAGATAGTGATGGTTCTATTCCTAAAGTTGCTGGAATGCTTCATATCGCCCTAGAAGCACTCGATGATGACCGTGAATTCCTTAAGCAAGGTGGAGTCTTTACAGACGAGGTTATTGACTCATTTATTGAACTTAAGATGAAAGAAGTTACAGCAATGAGAGCTTCACCTCAGCCGCTAGAGTTTGATTTATACTATAGCTGCTAAGATATTATATTTACTAGTTAATAAAAAGCCGCGCACAATGCGCGGCTTTTTATTGTTCTTTTTAGAACTATTTGTTGCGGTAAAATTAATTAACTTAAATACATAAAATCAAATGATTGAATTAAAAAATGATTGGGAATTAGATGAAATAAAGGCTTTATTTGAACTTCCTTTTAACGATCTCCTTTTTAAAGCGCACAGCATTCATAGAGAAACTTTTGACCCAAATAAGGTCCAAGTAAGTTCTTTATTAAATATTAAAACAGGCGCATGCCCAGAAGATTGCTCTTATTGTTCTCAAAGTTCAAAATATGATACTGGCCTTGAGCGTGAAAAATTAATGGAGATTGATCAGGTATTGCATCAGGCAAAAAAAGCGAAAGATAAAGGTGCGTCTAGGTTTTGTATGGGAGCTGCCTGGAGAAACCCTACTGATAAAAGCCTTGATAAAGTCATTCCAATGATCAAGGGCGTTAAGGCGATGGGAATGGAGACATGTGTTACTCTGGGGATGATTACGCCAAGCCAAGCCTCTACTCTTAAAGAAGCTGGGTTAGATTACTATAACCATAATATTGATACTTCGAAAGAGCATTACCCTAATGTTGTATCGACGCGTAATTTTCAAGATAGACTAGATACCTTAGAAGCAGTCAAAAACGCAAATATTAATGTTTGTAGTGGTGGAATCCTAGGAATGGGTGAGACGGAAACAGACCGAGCATCAATGCTTCAATCCTTATCTAATCTCGAAAAGCACCCTGATAGCGTTCCAATCAATTTACTGGTTCCTATTCCAGGAACACCTTTTGAAAACGTTAAGCCACCAAGCGAAAGTGAATTTGTAAGGACTATTGCAGTCGCAAGAATTTTGATGCCTAACTCAGTAGTAAGGCTTTCAGCTGGAAGGCTGGAGATGGGTGAGGGGATGCAGGCGCTTTGCTTCTTTGCTGGAGCCAATTCTATTTTCTATGGCGAGCAGTTATTAACTACTGATAATCCAACTTCTGCAAATGATCAACTACTTTTCAGCCGCCTTGGAATTAACAAAGAAGATAATCAGCAATTATCTTCTCAGGACTCGGAACTGAGAGTAACTCTAACTTCTTAGTCATTTCGTGAATTTTTAGAGAGTCTAACGCAAGTAACTCTTTATCAATAATTTCGCCACTAAAAGAATCCTCTTGAATAATTATCCCTGCCCCATTTTTAGATAAGTGTTCAGCATTAACTGTTTGATGGTTATCTATTGCATAAGGAAATGGAACAAGTATTGCAATTGTTTTTGAAGCAATAAGCTCTGATACTGTCATAGCTCCAGCTCTAGAGATAACTAGATCTGCCCATGCATAAGCTTCAGCCATATTATCAATGAAAGCATCAATCTTAACATCAGAGTGCATAGAGTCTGCATACAAAGCTTTTACCTCAGTAAGATGCTTTTCTCCAGTTTGATGCCATATATTTAGGGGTGTTTTGATGTTAGGTATGGTTTGATTAATTTTTTTGGCGCCAAGAGAGCCTCCTAGGATAAGTATATTTTTAATTGCATTAGGAGTTGATTTCGAGCTTGGAGCAAAAAGAATAGGATTGCCTGTTGTTACAGCATTTATATCTTTATGAAAAGTATTATCAAAAGCCTGAAAACATTTTTGAGCAATTCTGCTTAATAATTTATTGGTTGTTCCAGGAATAGTATTTTGCTCATGAATGATTAATGAGGTGAAAAATATTTTAGAAACTATCCCGCCAACTCCTGAAGCGTAACCTCCCATTCCAATGACTTTGTGTGGTCTAAATCTGATAAAAATTAGAATTGTTTGAATAAACCCATAACTAAGTAAAAAAATAGCTTTGAATAGAGTTGTAAGATTTTTTCCTCTCAGGCCACTAGTATAAACTCCATTGAATCGATAGCCATGATCTGGAACTAGGGTGCTCTCCATTCCTTTGATTCCTCCAAGCCACTCTATAACTGCTCCTTTTGATTCAAGTTCTTTTGCTATAGCAAGAGCTGGAAAAATGTGACCACCTGTTCCTCCAGCCATAATAAGTATTTTTTTAGACATAGTCACGCTGTTGAGAGTACTTTGTTCTATTTTCCATATCTATTCTTAATACAATAGCTAGGGCAATGATGGAAAAAATCATAGAAGTACCGCCATAGCTTAATAATGGTAAAGTAAATCCTTTTGGTGGAAGAACTCCAAGATTCATACCAATATTTACAGTTATCTGCATTGCAAACCAAGTGCAAATTCCAAAAGCAACATAAGAGCTATAGTGCCTTCCTTTTTGAAGCGCAAGTTTGGCGATTGAAAAACCCTTAAGGAGAATGTATAGAAATGATAGAAGTACAAAGAGCATTCCAAGGACGCCAAGCTCTTCTCCAATAACTGCAAAGATCATATCTGTATGTCTTTCAGGGAGTAGATAGTATTTCTGAATGCCAGCTCCAAGACCTGTTCCAAACCAATCCCCCCTTGCAATTCCAATCAATGCTTGCTGTGTTTGATAAATTTTAGCATCACTTCGCCATAGGTCTTCTGACCAAAAAGATACTAAGCGATCAAGACGATTTGGATAATTGATAATAATAACTCCAATAAGACCAAGCAGAGCAAATGTAACAATACTGAGTTGCTTGAGATATGAGCCTGCTGCATAGAGCATTGCTAGCGCTGTTAATGAAATAATTAGTGTTGCTCCTAAATCCGTTTCAAATAAAATTAATAAATCTGCTATTCCAATAATGAGAACTGTTTTAAGGAAGCCCATCCATGGTTTTCTTAGATCTTTTTCTTGTCTTATTAAGAAGCCCGCCATGAATAAAACCATTGAGAGCTTCATGAGTTCTGACGGTTGAAATTTAAAATAAACAAAGTTTATCCACCTGGTAGAGCCATTCGCTGTGTGTCCTATTGGACTTGGAAGAAATACAATGGCCAATAAGATAATCGTAAGAATAAAAAGAGGAATTGAGTACTTTTGAAGAACTGAAATAGGCGTATTCAACGTTATCAGTCCAGCACTAAGCCCCATAAAAATAAATAGTGTTTGCTTTAAAAAAAACGTGTAGCTATCAAAATGAGCTAAAGAGGCTGATAGCATCATTACCCACCCAAAGATTATCAACAATAAGATTGTCGACAATAACACCTTGTCGGGCATCTGATTGGTTCTCATGGAGGGATTTAATTTCATAGGCAAATATATTTTATACTTTTTGGAGAAAAGTTTTGTTAGTTATCCAAATGCATAATAGTTATGCTTTTTATGAGGCATTATGGGATAATATTTTTTTTTATAAATCTTTATAAGATAATGATATCAACTGCCAACATCACCATGCAATTTGGTGAAAAGCCCCTATTTGAAAATATCTCTGTTAAATTTCAGGGTGGTAATCGTTATGGTTTGATTGGTGCTAATGGCTGTGGTAAGTCTACGTTAATGAAAATATTGACTGGAGATTTAAAACCTAGCCAAGGCTCAGTAACGGTTGGCGATGGTCAAAGACTTGGTGTGCTCTCTCAGGATCAATTTGCATTTGAGAATTACCGTGTTGTTGACGCAGTAATTATGGGACACAAAGAGCTTTGGAAAATCAAAGCGGAGAGAGAAAGGATTTATGGTTTGCCTGAAATGTCTGAGGAAGATGGAATCAAGGTTGCAGAGCTAGAAATGGAGTTTGCTGAAATGGATGGGTACTCAGCAGAATCATCAGCGAGCGAGCTTTTGCAAGGCCTTGATATTCCTTTAGATCAGCATTATGGTCTTATGAGTGAAATTGCACCAGGCTGGAAGCTCAGAGTTCTTTTAGCGCAGGCACTTTTTTCAGACCCTGAAGTTCTTTTATTAGACGAACCTACCAATAACCTTGACATTAATTCAATACGTTGGCTAGAAGGCGTTTTAAGCACAAGAAAATCTACAATGGTAATAATTTCCCATGATCGACACTTTTTAAACGGTGTTTGTACTCATATGGCTGATCTGGATTATGGCGCTCTAAATGTGTTTCCAGGAAACTATGACGACTTTATGATTGCAGCAACTGCAATTCAGGAAAGAATGCGATCAGAGAATGCCAAAAAAGAAGTAAAAATTAAAGACTTAAAGCATTTTGTATCTCGATTTTCAGCTAATGCCTCTAAAGCAAAACAAGCAACCTCACGCCAAAAAGAACTAAATAAGATCGAGCTTGATGACATTAAGCCATCATCACGAGTAAGCCCTTATATTATTTTTAATCAGACTAAAGAATTGTTTAGAAACATATTAGAGGTTCAAAGTCTTACCAAAAGCTTTGATGATGAGCCAGTTTTTAAGGATATTAATTTATTAATTGAAAAGGGACAGCGAGTTGCAGTCATCGGACAAAATGGATCTGGAAAAACAACTCTTTTAAAAACTTTATTAGGTGAAATCGGCTCAGATAGTGGAAAAACTAAATGGAGCGAGAATGCAAATATTGGTTATTATGCGCAAGATCATAGCGATGAGTTTGATAAAGATATGAACGTTCTAGAGTGGATGACTCAGTTTAAAAATGAAAAAGATGATATTCAGATGATGCGCTCTGTGTTGGGCAAAATGCTGTTTGGAAAAGAAGATGTTGAAAAATCTGTAAAGTCATTATCTGGTGGAGAGAAAGGCAGAATGATTTTTGGAAGATTAATGCTCCAAAAACCAAACATTTTGTTAATGGATGAGCCAACAAACCACTTGGATATGGAATCGATTGAAGCTTTAAACTTAGCTCTTGATAACTATGAAGGGACATTAATATTTGTAAGTCATGATAGGGAGTTTGTCTCTTCTTTGTCTACTAAGATAATTGAGCTCAAGGAAGACGGTGTTGAATATTATTCAGGTAACTATGAAGACTACTTGTTAACTCAAGTGTGAATTTAATTAAAGATTACCTCGAAATCTATTGATTCCAAAACTTTTTGTTTGATGGTTAAATAAGGCAACAAAAATATTTAAGCGTAAAATTTAATTTAACTAATAAAATTATTTTGTAAATGTTTACAGGGATTATCCAAGCAAAAGGCAGCATTCACGAGGTTCAATCTTCTGAAAAAGGAGCTGTGCTTATTATTAATGCAGATGACCTTGATTTAACTGATTCTAATGTGGGAGATAGTATTGCAGTCAATGGTGTATGTTTAACTGTTACTGCGTTAAAGAGAAACTCTTTCACTGCTGATGCTTCTCAAGAAACTTTAGGCTGTACTACTTTTTCAGAACTAATAAAGGGTCAGCACGTTAATTTAGAAAAGTCATTAAGACTTAATCAGGGAATTGATGGACATTTGGTGAGTGGGCATGTTGATGGTATTGGAGAAGTTGACTCTGTTTATACTGAAGGCGTGAGCACAAGATTAAAAATTAAAGCTATGACTGACTTGATGAAGTATATTGCTAAAAAAGGGTCTATTTGTATTGACGGAGTAAGTCTTACAGTCAATAGCGTGGTTGGTAATATTTTTGATGTTAATATTGTTCCTCATACCTTTTCAGCAACTACGCTGAGTGGTTTGAGTGAAAAATCAAAGGTTAATTTAGAGATTGATATAATTGCTAGACACGTTGAGCAACTTATCAGCCATAGGGTTGATATTGGAGATGAACTATCTGCTCTTAGCAAAAAAAAAGACACTTGTAACTAAAAAGTAAATAAGTATGAAAGCATCAATTAAAGAGCTCTTAGAAGACTACAAGCAAGGAAAAATGATTATTCTTATGGACGATGAGAATCGTGAAAATGAGGGTGATTTGTTAATTGCAGCAGAAAAAGTTACTAAAGAAGATGTTAACTTTATGGCGACGCATGGCCGTGGATTAATTTGCTTAACTTTGACTCAGCAGCGCTGTCAACAGCTAAACCTTCCATTGATGGTTTCAAAAAATAGTGACCTCCATTCAACAAACTTTACAGTTTCTATAGAAGCTGCTACAGGAGTAACTACGGGCATATCTGCAGCTGATAGAGCCAAAACTATTCTTGATGCTGTAGCAAAGAATGCAAAACCTTTAGATATTGTTCAGCCTGGCCATATTTTTCCATTGATGGCTCAGCAGGGCGGAGTTCTAATTCGTGCTGGCCACACTGAAGCTGGTTGTGATTTAGCTAGATTAGCTGGCTTTGAGCCCGCCTCCGTAATTGTTGAAATATTAAATGATGATGGATCAATGGCGCGCAGTGCTGATTTACAAAAATTTGGGAAGAAGCATGGCATAAAGCTAGGAAATATTGCTGACTTAATTCATTATAGAGTTGAGAATGAAAAAACCGTAGAAAGAATAAGTCAGAGGCCTTTTAATACGAAATATGGTGAATTTGAACTTTATTCTTATTTAGATACTATTCATAACGACATTCATATTGCTTTAGTAAAAGGGTCAATTAGTAAATCAAATGAGCCTTATGTTAGAGTCCATATGGAAAATATCTTTAAAGATGTTATGCAAGAAGTTAATCGTGGATTTAGTATAAATAGTGCTTTAAGTATGATTTCAGATGTTGAAAGTGGCGTTTTTTTACTTTTACGTAAGCAAGATAATCAAGCTATTCTTGAAAATATTGATAATCAAGATTACAGAAGTAGTGATGATGGAAAAACGTTTGGAATTGGTGCTCAAATACTATCTGATTTAGGAGTAACTTCTATGAAGTCTCTAGGCAAGCCAAAAAAGTGGCCTGGATTAGAGGGTTTTGGAATAACCATTAGTGAATATGTAAACATGAAGGAGTAGGTGATGAAAACTATCGAAGGTGACTTAACTATTAAGAACAAAAAGATTGCACTTATTGCAGGTCGATTTAACTCGTTTGTAGTTGAGCATTTAATCAGTGGCGCTAAAGGAGCTTTATTAAAGCATGGAGCTGATGATTCAGATATTGATCTTCTTTATGTGCCAGGAGCTTTTGAAATCCCTTTAGCTCTTAAAAAGACTGCTAATACTGGCAAATACGATGGTATTGTGGCATTAGGAGCTGTAATACGTGGTGGAACTCCTCATTTTGAGTTTGTAGCTGGTGAGTGCGTAAAAGGCATTTCAAAGGTTGCATTAGACTCCGAAATTCCTATCGCCTTTGGCGTTTTAACTGTTGATACAGTTGAGCAAGCGATTGAGAGATCAGGCTCAAACTCTGAAAATAAAGGTGCAGAAGCAGCAGAGAGCACAATTAGAATGATAAATTTACTCGAAAAGCTGTGACATCAAAACAACGTTCAAGAGCAAGAGTGGTTCAAGCATTGTATCAATGGCTCGTTTCTGGTGGTGATATTCCTCAAATTGAGCAGCAATTCCTTACTCAAAAAGAAGGTAAGATTTCTAAAGCATTCTTTTCAAACTTATTTATAAATATTCCTAAAAATATTTCAGTACTCGATGAAATTATTAACCCCTCACTCGAAAGAGATATTAGTGAGCTTGGCCCAACTGAAAAAGCCATCTTGTATCTGGGAGTCTATGAGCTAAAGTTTCAACTTGAAGTTCCTTATAAGGTAGTTATCAATGAGGCTGTGGAATTATCAAAGCTTTATGGTGCAGAAGGCGCCTTTAAACTTATAAATAAATCACTAGATAAAATTGCCCCATCCTTAAGATCAATGGAATTAGCTAAATAAAATTATTTTTTTAGTTAAGTCGTTAATTATCCAATAACAAGTGAAATTGTTTCAACTAACCCTTTTTCATGGTAATATCTCATTTTCAGATTTAAAAAATTATTGTTTTATTAATTTGGTTCTTCAAAGAGCCCTTAGTAAAATATTTTTTTTAGCTGAAAGAAGAGGAAGTTTAATATTTATTAAAGGAGAAATAATGAAAAGTATTTATAAAAAAATTGGAGCAACATTTATCAGTGCAATAGCTACTGTTAATGTAATGGCTCTTGATGAGCTTAATGTAGCTTATTTTGAAGAATGGCCAATGCCGTTCGAGTATGCAAAGCAAATTGGTGCGTATGATGAGGCTTTGGGTATGAAGGTTAACTGGAAAGCTTTTGGAACAGGTACAGCGATGTCTGCAGCTATGGCTTCTGGTGATATTCATATTTCAGTAAGTCAAGGTGTGCCTCCATTTATTGTTGCCGCTTCTACAGGCCAAGATATTCAAATTGTTGACGTTGCTGTAAGTTATGCTGACAATGATAACTGTGTTGTAGCTTCAGGTCTTGAAATTGATGCAAGCAATGCATCTGAATTGGCTGGAAAGAAAGTTTCTGTTCCACTTGGAACTGCTGCTCACTTTGGTTTCTTGAAGCAGATGGCTCACTTTGGTGTTTCTGTAGATTCAATGCAAGTAGTTGACATGGCTCCACCAGAAGGATCAGCTGCATTAGCTCAAGGAAGTATTGATATGTTCTGTGGATGGGGTGGATCACTTCGTCGTGCACTAGATCATGGTAATGTTCTTTTGACTGGTGATGAAAAAACAGCTCTAGGTATTCTAGTTTGGGACGTAACTTCAGTTCCAGCAGGTTTTGCTGATGAAAATGCTGAAGTTCTTCAAACGTTCTTAGGTGTTACTGCTGCTGCAAATGCAATGTGGAACTCAGGTGGTTTCCATTCACTAATGCTTCCTCATATCGCAAAAGATGCTGGTATGGATGAAGCAGCAACTGCTGAAACAATGTCTACATTTGTATTCCCATCAGTTAGCTCACAGTTAGGTGATAGCTGGCTTGGTGGTTCTGGTGAATCTTTCCTTAAAGGTGTAGCAGATGTATTTGTTGACGCTGGAAGTATTCCTAGCGCTCGTGGTTCGTATGCAAATGCGATTAATACTGATGGTCTTCAAGGATTAGCAGCGCAATAAAATACTGATTTATTAGACTTAATAAAAGTCTTAAAGTATTAGTTAGATTCAAGGTGGCGCACTTAGTGTGCCACCTTTTTTTTAAAAATAAATTCGGAGTTTAGTTTGAAAGGTTTATCAATTGAAAATATCTCAATGCGTTTTGATTTGAAGAATGGCTCTTCAGTTCAAGCTCTTAAAGATGTATCTTTAGACATAAAAGAAGGTGAAATTATCACTGTACTTGGACCTTCAGGTTGCGGTAAAACGACACTTCTAAATATTGTTGCTGGCTTTTTAGCTCCAACAGAAGGAAAAGTTGTTCTTAATGACAAAATTGTTTTAGGCCCTGGCGCTGAACGAGGAATGGTTTTTCAGCAAGGTGCTTTATTTGAGTGGATGAATGTTCAACAAAATGTTGCATTTGGACCTCGAATGAAAGGAATGCCAAAAGCTGAGCAAAATGAAAAAGTAAAACATTTACTTGAAGTAGTTGGACTAGCTGAATTTGAGGATAAAGCCGTATACGAATTATCTGGAGGCATGCAGCAAAGAGTGGCTCTAGCGCGTTGCCTTGCAAATGAACCTGATGTAATCTTAATGGATGAGCCTCTGGGTGCATTAGATGCCTTGACTCGTGAAAAGATGCAGGGGTTAGTTTTAAAGCTCTGGAAAGAGACTGGAAAAACAATTTTATTAATTACCCATTCTGTAGAAGAGGCTGTTCTTCTTGGTGAAAGATTATTGGTTCTTGCTCCAAGGCCAGGAAGGGTTTACAAGGAGTACAATCTCCCATTTGCTGAAATGGGCGTTAATATGGATCTTCGAGAAGTTAAAAAATCTGAGGGATATTCAGAGACTCGTGATGAAATTCTCTCAATTATCTGGGAAATGGAAGAAGAGATAATGGGAAGGACGGACGAAAGCTCATGACTATTTTAATTATCTATATTTTAATTTTTATTGCTGCTTTCTATATTGTTAAAGCAGTGAGCTCAATGTCAAAATCACGAGATGATTTCACGAGTCTTAAAACTGTAACATTTGGTGATGAGAGTGCTGTTACGCCTAATAGGGCTGCTTCAATTATATCAGTTATAGCAATATTCGCTATCTGGGGCTCATTTACGGGCTCTAAATTAACCCCTATCCATGTTCCTGGACCATTTATAGGTGAACTTTCATTTACCTATACTGCTGTTAACTCTTCAGGTGAAACTGATGATGCTGAAGTAAGAATTTCTGTTTACGATGTTCAGACTGGTGAAATACCTGACAAAATAGATATAGAGCCAGGATTAGGTTTTGCTCTTAATGACACAGCTCAAATTATTACATATAGAAGTGCTTTGGTTAAAGTTCAGAAAAATGATGTTGGTGGTAAGGATAAAAAATATAAAGTTATTGCAATTAATGGGGAGTCCATTTTACCAAGCAGTGAGCTCTTTATTGATAATGCACGCGTTTATATGACCGCTAAAGGAACCCTGAGTCTTACTCCATATAAAGGCTGGCAGATGCAACCAGTGTGGCTACCCTCGCCAGAAGCTGTCTGGTCAAGGCTAACTAAGATTGCTTCAGAAGGATATAAAAATTTTAGTTTATTTGAGCATTTAGGCTGGTCACTCCTTAGAGTTGTTGTTGGTTTTTTTGCTGGCGCTCTAATAGGTATACCTTTAGGATACGCAATGGGCCTTTCTGGCTGGTTTCGTGGCTGGTTTGATCCTATTGTAGAATTTATGAGACCAGTGCCTCCACTTGCTCTAATTCCATTAGTTATTATTTGGTTTGGTATTGGCGAACAAGGAAAGATTATTTTACTATTCTTAGCTTCGCTTTGGATTATGACTATTTCTGCGAGAGCCGGAGTTTCAGGGGTTAATATTGCAAAAATTCATGCTGCATATTCACTAGGCGCCTCTAAATGGCAAATTATGAGGCTTGTTATTGTTCCAAACAGTTTGCCTGAAATATTTACAGGTGCAAGAGTCTCTATGGGGGTTTGTTGGGGCACAGTTGTAGCAGCCGAACTTGTAGCGGCTCAGAAAGGTGCTGGAATGATGATTATTACCGCCTCTAAGTTCCAGATGACTGACCTTGTAATCATGGGAATTGTACTGATTGGTGTTATTGGTTATGCAATCGATATACTTATGAGAATTTCAGAAAATTATCTTGTACCATGGAAGGGAAAATAGATTTATAATTCTGTTTTTTTATTCTTTATTTAAGGTTAGCCCATGTCAGTAATATTACCTAAAAATGCCCAAGCTGTAATTATTGGTGGAGGAGTAGTAGGCTGCTCAGTTGCTTATCATCTTGCAAAACTTGGTTACACAGATGTAGTTCTTCTGGAGCGTAAAAAGCTAACCTCTGGAACTACATGGCATGCAGCAGGACTTGTAGGGCAGATGCGCTCATCGCTTAATCTCACTCAAATGGTTAAATACTCTGGAAACCTTTACGAAACATTAGAGGCTGAAACAGGAATGGCTACTGGTTATCGCCGAACTGGCTCAATTAGTCTCGCAACAAACCAAGAAAGGTTAACAGAATATAAACGCAATGCATCACTTGCAAAAGTTCATGGAGTTGATGTGCAGATACTAACTACCGACGAGTTAAGAGATAAGGTCAACCTCTTTAATCTCGATGATGTTGTTGGCGGTGCTTGGATACCTAAGGATGGTAAGGCTGATCCAGCAAACGTCGCCATGGCTCTTGCAAAAGGCGCAAAGAACAATGGTGTTAAGATTTTTGAAGACGTTAAGGTTACTGGAATACTTAAAAAAGATGGAAAGGCTGTAGGAGTTCAAACTGAGTATGGTGACATACAATCTGATGCTGTTGTAAATTGCGGTGGAATGTGGGCAAGAGAGGTTGGCAAAATGGCTGGTGTTTCAGTCCCTCTTCATGCTTGTGAGCACTTTTACTTCCTAACTTCAGCCGTTCCAAATATGGGAGATATGCCCGTAGTGAGAGTTCCAGATGAGTCTGCATATTATAAAGAGGATGCTGGAAAAATACTTGTTGGGCTATTTGAGCCAAACGCAAAGCCATGGGCGCAAAATGGTATTCCAGAAGATTTTTGCTTTGATCAGATACAGGATGACTTAGATCACTGCATGCCTTATTTAGAGCTTGCAATGAACCGTGTGCCTATCATGGAAAGTTTAGGTATTGAGACTTTGTTTAATGGACCTGAAAGTTTTACGCCGGATGATAATTTTCAAATCGGAGAGTCTCCAGAATTAGGTAACTTTTATGTTGCTGCAGGATTCAATTCAATTGGTATTCAGGCGGCTGGTGGAGCGGGAAAATATTTAGCTGAATGGATTGTAGGAAAAGAACCTCCCTGTGATTTATGGGATGTAGATATACGAAGAAATGAGCCATTTCAAAATAATAAAATTTACTTAGCAAATAGAGTTACTGAAACTTTAGGCTATCTTTATGAAAATCATTTTCCATACCATCAATACGAAACAGCTAGAGGCTTAAGAAAAACTCCTTTGTATGAGTTTTTCAAAGAGCGTGGTGCTTGTTTTGGTGAGGTTGCTGGCTGGGAGAGGCCTAATTGGTTTGTTCCAAAGGATTTGATTGGAAAGGTTGAAGCTAAGTATGAATATTCATGGGGAAGGCAAAATTGGTTTGATTTTCATAGATTAGAGCAGCAAGCAATCAGAGAGACTGTTGGTATGTATGAAATGTCGTCATATGCAAAAATTCGAGTCAAAGGTTCTGATGCTATGGACTTTATGCAGATGATCTGTGCAAATGATGTTGATGTTGGTGTCGGTAAAATGGTTTATACGCAGTGGCTTAATCGGAAAGGCGGTATTGAAGCTGACGTAACAGTTACTCGTCTTGAAATTGATGATTATTTAATAGTCAGCGGCACAATGTGTCTGAATCGAGATATGCATTGGCTTAAAAAGAATTTGCCTGAAGGGGCCAATTGTTCACTATTTGATGCAACTAGTGCTGAGGGCTGTATCGCTATTATGGGGCCAAATTCGAGAGATTTACTACAATCCCTTACAGATACTGATATGAGTAACGAAAGCTTCCCTTTTGCAAATGTTCGCAGTATTGAGGTTGGTATGGCAAATGTACGTGCACACCGAATAACCTATGTTGGTGAATTAGGCTGGGAGTTATACTTTCCAATTGAGTTTTCAAGTTATGTAGCTGAGCTAATTGATTCAAAAGGTGAGGAGTTTTCTTTAAGACAGATTGGGATGCATACTGTTGATAGTTGTCGAATTGAAAAAGCATATAGACACTTTGGACATGACATAACTGATGAAGATCATGTCATTGATGCAGGACTTGGTTTTGCTGTGAAACTCGATAAGAGTCCTTCAAAATTTGGTAACTTTATTGGTTATGACTCTGTTAAAGCTAAAAAGGCTGCCGGTTATGAAATGAGAGTAATGCAGTTTTTACTGAGTAATCCTGAACCTATGCTTTATCATAATGAACCTATTCTGAAAAATGGTGAAATTGTGGGTCATTTAACAAGTGGAACCTATAGTCATACTCTTGGTGCTGCTGTGGGCCTTGGATACGTTACATGTCTCCCTAATGAAAGTCATGAAGATATTTTAAGTGCTGAATATACTATTGAGGTTGAAGGTATTATTGAGAAAGCTAGTGCATCACTTAAGCCAATGTATGACCCTTTAAATAAAAAAATCAGAAACTAATATTTCCTAATTTAATTACCAGGGCATTGCAACTGTATTATTTTGAGGGGTTAGCCTGCATGTTGGAAAATTAGCTGGATGATCTTGAAACGTTTCTTTAACACAGTCATTTTGAGGAACATCAAAATCGCTACTTGGCATAAAAGATCTTTTTCCATTGCTTGAGCAAGAGTCAATCATCTCTGTTCTTCCAGTCCACCTATAGATTTCTGATTGAATCCATTTTTTTTGTGTTTGAATTAGTTGAAGAAATTCATACATATGGCCATCATAATCCATTCCATTTCCATGAAGACCATGAAGGGCATACTTTCCACATTCTTTAAAAATTACTGGGCTACCTGATGTGTCAAATAGCATTGGAGGGTTAAGTTTACCATCATGCTTAAGTGTTTGTCTTGAGCAAGCATTATTTTTGCCACCCCATATTCTTCCATTAAGTAGATGATTATCAAAGAATCTCCCTTTATTCATTGCACTATCTCCAGGAACGGCAATATGTAAAGCTTTTGTATTTATTGCAGGAAGATTGTTTGCAATTGGAATTGGAATAATTGTAATATCTTTATTGCATCTATTGCAATTTCGATCAACATGAGCAACTAAGATATCATAACCAGGTGGCTCACCTGTTGATCTTGCGGAAATATCTAATACCTTTGCAATGATAATTTTTTTATTAGGGTAATTTTTTCCATCAACAACGTACATATTTCCTTTATGCTGACTCCAGTCTGTATTCCTTTTTTTTGCAGCTTCAGGGCCACATGATAATGTCTGCTTTTTATTAGGCTCAAATCCTAATATATGTGCCGAACTAATAATAATGTCATCTTCTATAAACGTTACATTAGCACCCCACATGTCCTCACCTTGAGCCATTCTTGCTTGGAAACTATAATTATTTTTGGTATCATAATTGCCACAATTTTTTTTACATTGTAAGACATTTGGATCTGAGAATGAGGTCGATACTAAGCCAAATGATAGTGTGATAAAGCAAAGAATCCTTGTAAGAAATTTTATATTTGGTTGCATATGATTTTATTAAAAAATAGCTTTTATTAGGGTTAATATACCAATTAATCCAAGTGATTCAATACATCATTGCTTTAATTTCTTGTACGATTATATCTATACCTTTATTTATCTTATTAGTATCAATAGCAGAATACCCAAGATGCAAATAGTTTGATGGCGGTTTCTCTTCAGAGAATGACGCGTTTCCTGGTCTAACTGCTACGCCTTTGACTAAAAGTTTTTGACAAAGTTTTTCAGTGTCAATTGACTCTGGAATTTTTACCCAAAATGTTGAGCCTCCAAGAGTTGGAGTGCAAGATAAAAGAGGTTCTTGATTTATTTTTTCATTTATCAAACCCCAACGCTCTTTGTTTGTTTTTTGAATTTTGGTAAACATATTATGATAATGACCAAGGCCAATAAATAAGGCTACTGAACGTTGATTATTTGCAGGTATATGTCTTATCATTAGTCGCCTTAAAGCTCTTGCTTCTTTTACAAAGGCCTCTGGAGCAACCATATAGCCAAGCCTTAAACCAGGAGCAAAGGCTTTCGAAAAGCTTCCAACATAAATAACATTGTTATCCTTATCAAGACTTTTTAATGATGGATTAGGTTTTCTGAGAAAATTAACTTCAGCCTCATAGTCATCTTCAATAATTACCATTTGATTTTCTTTAGCGATAGATAGGAGCTTATTTCTTCTCTCCATACTCATTGTTACCCCTGTGGGGTATTGATGGCTTGGAGTGGTAAAAATAATATCAATCTCGGGTTTAATTTCATCCACTAAAATTCCGTCTTTATCAATGCCTATAGGAACAATGTTGTCAGTTCGAAAGCTAAAAATGTTTCTCACATCTGGGTATCCAGGATTCTCCATAGCAATAACTGTCCCTTGCTTAGCTAATAGACTGGCAATAATATAGATCGCATTCTGGCTACCTGAAGTAATTAAAATTTGATCTTTATTTGCCCAAATACCACGTTTTGGAAGTACTTTAGATTGAATTTGCTTAATTAAAGATGGGTCATCGCTATCAACATGATCAATATTCCATTTTTGTATTTCAGGAAGAGTTGACGAATGCCTAACAACCTCACGCCATTCGTAATAGGGAATTAAACTTTTATCAAGTTGGCCAATTGTAAATGAATATGGAAGGCTTTGCCAATTCTCAGGATTACGAATATTAGTTTTAATGGATGGCTTTTTGGTTATTAAAGCATCTAACCATAATGGAGGGCTAGTATTTTTAACTTGATCCTCATTACTATTTGTAAAATTCTCATAAAATTGCTCATTAACAAAATAACCTCTTCTTTCTTTTGGGGTGATGTAGCCATCAAATTCTAATTCTTTATAGGCAGCAATCACTGTATTTCTTGCAACTTTAAGAGCTGCTGCAAGGTTTCTAGATGATGGTAGGGGTTCGTTTGGGCCAATTAAGCCATTAGTAATAGCATCAATTAATTGCTGACGAATCTGCAACTGCAAGGTCCTAGGCTTGTCATGTCTTAGAGAAAAAAATTGGTTCCACATTTCATCCATTTATCTGGCCTATTAATTTTAAGAATTCTGGTTCTATATGTATTTAAATTTAGGACCCCTTGTATTTTATAATTCATTCTTTTGAATTACTATCAATTTTTACTTAAATCGGGGTAAGTATGTCTAATAATACACTTATACAAAATGATAAAGACCATGTTTGGCATCATTTAACGCAACATAAGGGCTTTGAATCGACTGATCCCATGATGGTCGCTAAAGCGAAAGGAATGGTTGTTACCGATACCAATGGTAATGAGTATCTTGATGGAACATCTGGCGGTGTATGGACAGTAAATTTAGGATTTGGAAGAGATGATATGGTTCAAGCTGTCAGTAATCAACTGACAAAAATTCCATACTTTGCGGGCTCTTTTGGTAACGAGCCTGCTGCTGAATACGCAAAAGAAGTTACCTCACTTATGCCAGGTTTAGAGCGCGTTTATTACTCAAACTCTGGCTCTGAAGCTAATGAAAAAGGCTACAAAATGGTTCGTCAGCTTGCCCATTTTCATAATGATGGGAAAAAACATAAAATTATTTATCGTGACCGTGATTATCATGGCACAACAATTGGAGCTATGAGCTCATCTGGCCAAATCCAAAGAAAAAAACAATATGGTCCGTTTGCTCCAGGATTTGTTGAAATGCCTCACTGCTGTTGTTATCGATGCCCATATGGAAAAAAATATGGAGAGTGCAATATCGAGTGCGCTACTGTCCTTGAAGATATTATTAAAAAGGAAGGGCCTGACACCGTAGGTTCTGTCGTTTTAGAGCCGATTACTGCAGGTGGCGGAGTTATTCCTCCTGTTCCTGAGTATTTCCCAATTATTGAGTCAATATGTAGAAAATATGACGTCCTTCTTCACATAGATGAAGTAGTTTGTGGCCTAGGTAGAACAGGAAAATGGTTTGGTTACCAGCACTATGATGTTCAGCCTGATATTGTCACTACAGCTAAAGGTTTAGCTGCTGGATATGCTGCTGTATCAATTACGGTTACTACTGAAAAACTTTTTAACATGTTTAAAGAGGATCCAACTAATGTTGATAGCTACTTCCGAGATATTTCTACCTTTGGTGGAAGCACTGCTGGCCCTGCAGCTGCACTTGAAGTTTTAAAGATTATTAAACGTGAAAAACTTTTAGAGAATGTTAATGAGGTTGGAGAGCATCTTAAAAATAAATTGCTTGAATTACAAGAAAAGCATGAAATGATTGGTGAAGTTCGAGGCAAAGGGTTATTTTGCGGTGTTGAGCTTGTAAAAGATAGGGCAACTAAAGAGCCTGTTGATGAAACTGTTGCAGCTAGCGTTGCAGCGCATTGTTTTAAAAATAAAGTGATGATTGGAAGAACTAATAGAAGTTTTGAAACTAATAATAATGTTTTGCTATTTAGTCCTGCATTCATATGTACTAAGACTGACATAGATTTAATCGTTGAATCTGTTGATAATGCCTTAGAAGCAAATAAATAGAAAAATTTTAATTAATTTAATATAGGAATATTGAGATGATAATTGGAGTGCCAAAAGAAATTAAAAACCATGAATATAGAGTTGGTTTGACGCCTAAAAGTGTTAAGGAGTTTGTTAGTCATGGCCACACGGTTTTAGTTGAAACTAATGCTGGTATTGGTATTGGGGCAAGCGATGATGATTATTCTAGTTGTGGCGCTGAAATCATATCTTCAGCTAAAGAAGTTTTTGCAACTGCGGATATGATTGTTAAAGTTAAAGAGCCTCAAGCCATAGAAATTGCAATGCTTAGAGAAGGTCAAATTCTTTATACATATCTTCACCTTGCACCAGATCCTGAACAAACGAAGGGGCTTGTAGAGAGTGGCGCTATTTGTATTGCTTATGAAACGGTTACTTCTCCAAGAGGCGGATTGCCATTATTGGCTCCTATGTCAAAAGTTGCAGGAAGAATGGCTGTTCAAGCAGGTGCTCACTTTTTAGAGCAACCAAATGGTGGAATGGGAGCTTTGCTTGGAGGTGTTCCAGGAGTAGACCCTTTGAATGTCGTTATTTTAGGTGGAGGCGTCGTTGGCGTTCATGCTGCCCATGTGGCAGTTGGAATGGGCGCAGATGTTTGGGTTTTGGATAACAATCCTGATACATTAGAGCAGCATTGGCAACAATTTGGCAGAAGCACGAATACTGTATTCTCAACTAAAAGTTCAGTAGAAGAGTATGTATTGCAAGCTGACTTAGTTATTGGCGGCGTATTGATTCCTGGTGCTGAAGCACCAAAACTAGTAACCAGAGAAATGATTAAGGCCATGAAACCTGGATCAGTTATTGTTGACGTTGCGATTGATCAAGGTGGTTGCTTCGAAACTTCAAAGGCAACAACTCACGCAGAGCCTACATACGTCATTGATGAGGTAGTTCACTACTGCGTTGCTAATATGCCGGGTGGAGTTCCAAAAACATCAACCTATGCGCTAAATAATGTAACACTTCCATTTGGACTTAGTATTGCAAATAAAGGCGTTAAACAAGCCTTATTAGATGATGAACATCTAAGAGCCGGATTAAATGTACATAGTGGCCAAGTAACATGTCCTGAAGTGGCTCATGACTTAGGTTATGATTACGTTTCAGCGCTTGATATGCTTAATAAATAAATTATAAAGGAGAACTGCAAAATGGCAAAAATGACTTCGAGTGAGGCTTTTGTTGAAACAATGGTCGCAAATGATGTAACCGATATCTTTGGTATTATGGGCTCTGCATTTATGGATGCAATGGATATCTTCGAGCCAGCTGGTATTAGATTTATACCTGTTGTCCACGAGCAAGGCGCTGCACATATGGCAGATGGATATTCAAGAGTAAGTGGAAGACATGGCGTGGTTATTGGTCAAAATGGCCCTGGTATTTCTAACTGCGTTACCGCAATTGCTGCTGCATATTGGGCACACAGCCCAGTTGTAATTGTTACGCCTGAAGCTGGAACAATGGGGATGGGCTTAGGTGGATTTCAAGAAGCAAATCAGCTGCCAATGTTTCAAGAATTTACTAAATATCAAGGCCATGTTGTTAACCCAATGAGAATGGCAGAATTTACTGGTCGCTGTTTTGATAGAGCGATGAGTGAGATGGCTCCAACTCAGTTAAATATTCCTAGAGATTATTTTTATGCAGAAGGTGAATTTACTATTCCTACTCCGCGTCGTGTAGATAGAGGTTCAGGTGGTGAAGATAGTTTAAATGAAGCTGTTGCATTAATTGGTAAAGCTAAGTTTCCAGTTATTGTTTCTGGCGGTGGTGTAGTTATGGCTGATGGTGTTGATGAATGTGCAGCTTTGGCTGAACGTTTAGGTGCGCCAGTAGTAAATAGCTACCTTCATAATGATTCGTTTCCTGCAAGTCATGATCTTTGGTGTGGTCCTCTGGGATATCAAGGCTCAAAAGCTGCAATGAAACTAATAGCAAAAGCAGATGTAGTTATTGCATTAGGTACGCGTTTAGGTCCTTTTGGAACTCTGCCTCAACATGGAATGGATTACTGGCCTAAAGACGCTCAAATTATTCAAATTGATGCAGATCATAAAATGCTTGGATTGGTCAAACCAATTAATGTTGGTATTTGTGGTGACGCTAAAGCAGTCGCAAGTATTCTTTGTCAAAAATTGGCATCTGAAACACTTAGTTGTGATTCTTCTAAAGCCGATAGAGCTTCAATTATTGCAGACGAAAAAGCTTCTTGGGAGTTAGAGCTTGATGAGTGGATTCATGAGACTGATTCATATAGCATGGATATGCTTGCAGATAAAGAAGAAGGGTGGCTCCATCCTAGACAAGTACTTCGTGAACTTGAAAAGGCAATGCCTGAAGACGTTATGGTGTCGACTGATATTGGTAATATTAACTCGGTTGCTAATAGCTATCTGCGTTTTGAAAAGCCTCGAAGCTTTTTTGCAGCAATGAGTTTTGGAAACTGTGGTTACGCCTTTCCAACAATCATTGGTGCTAAGGCAGCTGCCCAGCATAGGCCTGCAGTTTCTTATGCGGGGGACGGCGCTTGGGCAATGAGTATGGTTGAAACAATGACCTGTGTACGTCATGATATTCCTGTTACAGCTGTTGTATTTCATAATCGTCATTGGGGCGCTGAAAAGAAAAACCAAGTAGATTTTTATGACAGACGCTTTATAGCGGCTGAGCTTACGGATCAGCATTTTGTTAATATTGCAGAGTCAATGGGCGCTGAGGGTATTCGTGTTGACAAACTTGAAGACGTTGGCCCTGCACTTAAAAAAGCGATTGATATGCAGATGAACGAAAGAAAAACAACAATCATAGAAATAATGTGCTCTAGAGAGTTGGGTGACCCGTTCAGAAAAGACGCACTAAGTAAGCCAGTTAGACATCTAGAAAAGTATAAAGACTTTGGTGAAAAATCACCTCATCGTTAAGTACTAGCTATTAATCCTTTAGGGTGGTATATTACCCCGCTCTGAAGGAATTATTTTTAAGTACTATGAGCGAAAAAGCGATAATACCATCTGATATTCATCAATATTGGTTCTCAGAAAAAAGCAAACGACATTGGTTTTCATCAACTCCTGAAGTAGACAATGAAATCAAGCAGCGTTATGAAAATCTATGGGAGAGTATATCTTCTGGTGGGTTTATGGAGTGGCGTGACACTGCTGAAGGCTCAGTAGCCCTAGTAATTATTCTAGACCAGTTTCCTTTGAATATGTTTAGAGGTCAGGCAAAAAGCTTTAAATCGGAAGATATGGCTGTTGAGGTTGTCTTAAATGCAATTAATAATGGCTATGATGAAAAGCTAAGTGATGAAAAATTGCTTTTTCTTTTTATGCCTCTTATGCATAGTGAGAATATAGACCATCAAAATCTACAAGTGTATTTATTTCAAAAATATAACTTTAACTTAGAGTATTCTAAACATCATAGAGATATTGTTAAAAAGTTTGGTCGTTTTCCTCATAGAAATGAAATATTTGGGCGAATGAGTACTATGGAGGAGCTTGACTACCTTCTGTCAGATAATGCTTTTAGAGGTTAAATTGCATAATGATTACAAATAATACACAGGAGTCCATCAATGCAAGATAATAAAATTGAGTGTCATGATGGTGAATTCATTGAAACAAGTAAAGAGGAAATATTAGATGGGATTAATACATTCAATATAGATGAAGAGCACTATGATCAGTTCCCTGCTGAACTTTGGAAAGATGGAGATATTATCTTTAGTTGTTTAAAGGCAGAACACATTATCGATCAGGTCTTCGCAACTGCTGACGAGTCATTATGGGTCAATAGAGAGTTTATTATTAATGCGCTTGATAAGCAGTGGTATTACCCAAATATTTCAAGACAATTTAAAGACAATGAGTTCGAATACTTTGATTATATTCATGAGTCCTTAAGAGGTGATAAAAAAATTATCTCTCTTGTAGATAAATTAAGAAAACATAGTAAAGAATTTGATGACTAATTAGCCTCAAGAAACTTACGTCTGTATTTTATTAAAATTGCTTCCGTATAGCCATTAGGCTGACTCATTCCTTCAAAGGCCAGAGCTATTGATGCTTTGTAGGCAAAACTGTCATAATTTGGTGCAAGTGGAAGGTAGCTTGGATCATACTTATTTTGATCATCAACGATAACAGCCATTTCTTCAAATGCTTTATTAACCTCTTCTTTTGAGCACATTCCATGGTGAAGCCAGTTAGCCATATGTTGCGAGGATATCCTAAGGGTTGCACGGTCTTCCATAAGCCCAACATGATTAATATCTTGGACCTTAGAGCAACCAATTCCTTGGTTAATCCACTTAACAACATAACCCAATATACTTTGTGCATTATTGTTTATTTCATTAATAATTTTCTCTTTAGGCATCTGCTCTTCAATTCTCAAGAAAGGAATTACAAGTAAGTCGTCTTGGTTTGGGTGTTGTTGGTTTGCTAGTAGCTCTTTTTGCTTCTTAAAAACATCAAAGCGATGATAATGCGTTGCATGCAAAGTGGCTGCAGTAGGGGATGGAACCCATGAACAGCTTGCACCCGCCTCTAAATGAACCATTTTGTTGTCAAGCATTTGACGCATTTGATCTGGCTGAGCCCACATTCCTTTTCCAATTTGAGCTTTTTTAAATAGTCCACAATCAAGACCAGTACTAACATTGTTTGGCTCATAAGCTGAATACCACGCCTCTTCCTTTATGAGGTCTTTACAGCGCATTGCACCAGCCATCATAGATGTATGAATTTCATCACCAGTGCGATCTAAAAAACCTGTGTTTATAAAAATAATACGGCTTTTAGCCTCATGAATACAAGACTTAAGGTTAAGAGTCGTTCTTCTTTCTTCATCCATTACGCCTATTTTGAGCGTATTAGTTTTTAGAGATAAGGCTTTTTCAACAAGCCCAAATAACTCCATTGTAAATTTTACTTCTTCAGGGCCATGTAATTTAGGCTTAACAATATAGATGCTTCCTTTTTTTGAATTCGCTTTAAGTTTAATATCATGAAGCGCAATAAGTGAGGTCACCATTGCGTCTAGTATTCCCTCAGGAATTGGTGAGTCATCAAGGTTACTAACAATTCCTGTCATCATATGAATGCCAACATTACGAACGAGAGTCAAGCTTGTTCCAGCTAAGCTAAATTTCTCTCCATGTATATCAGTACAAACTTTATCTTCATTTAATGAGCGAGTAATGGTTTCACCACCCTTAGTAAACGTGGTGCTTAGTTCACGCTTCATGAGGCCTAAGTAGTTAAGATATGCATGAATTTTTTCCGCATTAGAAACTGTTGATGCTGAGTCTTCAAAATCGACAATAGTTGTTATTGCTGACTCAAGAATGACATCAAAAATACCGCTCTTATGTAAACTTCTTTCTTGGTCACAAACCACTTCTAGGTGAAGGTTATTATTCTTAAGTAATATATGCCCATCGTCAGTTAATCCTATATATTTCTCTGGATTAATTAAGGTTGCCAATTCACCATCATTTAGGTTGAATATTAAAGCACCAGAGTATTTAACTTGAGAGGTGATCTGTCTATAAGAAGCGCCTTTAAGAGGCGCAATTTCATCAAGAAAGTCACAGGCAAGTTCTGCAGTTAGATTAACTCGCTGAAGATTATGTGCAAAAGAGGTACTCATGCTGCCTTTGTTTGGAATTACATTCGTACCATAAAGGGAGTCAAATAAACTTCCCCAGCGAGCGTTTACCGCATTAAGAACAAAGCGCTGATTAGTAATAGGAACAACGAGCTGAGGGCCTGCAATTTGAGATATTTCATCATCTACTTCCTCAACATCAATAGAGAATTTATCAGGCATTGGAGTGATATATTCAATGCCCTCTAAAAATTTCTTATAGCTCTGAAGATCAATTCTTTTATTTTCAGCATGCCATTGGTCAATTTTAGATTGCAATAAGTCTCTCTTCTGAAGAAGGGATGTATTCTTTTCCTGTAGCTCATTTAAAATTTGAGAGAGGGATTTAAAGAAGTCTTTGGCTGAAATATCTAATCCATCACAAACCTCTTCTTCAATGAAGCTAAAAAAAGTATTGTCTACTCGAATCTTATTAATTATTTGACTATCACTGCTCATTAATTGGCCTTATTTTCAGTAACTATTACGCCATCTTCATCGGCATAAATATATTCATTTGGATTAAATTTTACATTTGAAAAAGAGACATTTATATTTCTTTTTCCAATTCCTTTTTTAACACTTTTTAATGGGCAAACGCCAAGAGCTCTTATGCCAATTGGCATTAAATTTATGGCTATTGAATCCCTGATCAATCCATAGATAATAATTCCTTCCCAGCCATTCCTGATTGCATCAGATGCCCTTTTATCACCTAGCATTGCGCACTTCATAGAGCCACCTGCATCGATTACTAATACAGATCCCTTGCCATGAGTATTTAAAGCCTGCTCAACTAGGGAGTTGTCCTCAAAGCACTTAACAGTAACAATGCGACCTGAAAATGATTTTTTTAACCCATAACTTTTATATACAGGCTCTAAATACTGGACATTAGGGTGAAGCTTATCCGAAATATCACATGTCGATAGAGTCATCCGTTTCTCCATATATTTCACTCATACGTTTTTCTGATCCATATGGATAATAATCCATGACCCCGTTGATCTTAATTTTTTCTTGAATTGAAATCCAGTAATTTGCATCGAGAAGTTTTTTATAATTTTTATTAAATACTTCTTTCATATATGGATTTGGAAGCATGAAATATCTAAATTCTTCTGGAAAGACGTCATTCTGACCAACGTAATACCAGGGCTCAGAGGCAAGCTCTTGCTCGTATGTCTTGGATTCAGGAATCTTTTTAAAGACGGGCGTGCTCATTAAGGTAATTTCGTCATAGTCATAAAAGACGACTCTATTTTGGCGAGTTACTCCAAAGTTTTTTGTAAGCATGTCGCCTGGAAAAATATTTGAATTAATTAGCTCATCTATCGCTTTTCCATAATCATTAATTATGTTTGTTTGCTGTTCTTTAGTGGCAGTTTCAAGATACATATTGAGTGGCGTCATTTTATTTTCAATGTACATATGCTTAATGATTAACAGGTCCCCCTCAATTTCAATATTTGAGCCTGCTTTTCTCTTCAACTCTATTAATAATGCATCATCGATATCTTTTAACGGAAAGGCAACATTTGAAAACTCCCATGTATCTGCTAATCTGCCTATTCTCACATGGTTTTTGACAAAGTAGTATCTGTCCTTAACCATCTCTTTTGTGCCCATTTTAGGAGGCGCAAAGCGGTCGTTGATAATTTTGAATACATAGGGGTACATTGGAAAAGTAAAGACAGACATAACCATGCCCTTGATACCGGGTGCAATTATTAACTTTTCACTAGTAATTTTTGAGTACTTAAGAAAATGTCGGTATAACAAAGTTTTGCCTTGCTTATGAAGCCCAATTGCGCTGTATAGAACTGCCCTAGTTTTTCCTGGCAAAATCTCTTTTAAATATTCAACAATTGCAGAGGGGTAGTCTGTTGTAATAAAAAAGTACGATCTTGAAAAGCTAAAAACAATGGATATCCCTCCAACTTCAGTGAGAAGGCTGTCGACGTATAAGCCTTTCTTTTCATCATTTAATAGAGCAATAAGGAGCGGCCTATCTGAGTGGAGCTGAGAGACAATTTTGCCTACAATGTAGGCGCATTTTCCTCTGATAAAAGGGGTACTAATGACTTGAATCTCGAAAACTTCAGAGTCTAGTCGCGGCATCTGGCTATAAAGCTGCTCTTTTAATCTTTGGATATCTTGACTGAGATTACCAAACTCACATTTAAAATTATAGCTATCAAGAATGGATTTAAAGGCTTCGCTCAGCTGACTATCTTCAACAAAGTAGCTGTCAATTACTGGCTCATCCATGTCAATATAATTCAGTGACACACATGGCCTTGTAAAAATAAACTGGTTATTATAAAAACTTCTTGAAAAGATCCTACAAAATACCGAGTTATAGAAGGTTTCAGCTAGCTCAGGCTGCTTGTGTTCAGTTATTAGTTCAATGTAGACATGCTTTGTATTTTTCCAGAATTCAGAGTTAAACTTCTCCATACTCGGTGATTCATTGAATTCAGCCTTTGCGCCATAGAGAGTTTGTTTTTTTAACTCTAACGATAGTTTTTTACAAAAGTAATCAACTTGTTCATCATAGAAATTAAGTCTTAACTTTGAATCGTCTTCTATTTTTTGCCATTCTCTCTCCTCAAAACACCTTTTTGCCTCTATAGAAGCACTCTTAATATTTTGGTAATGATACTCAAAGCCAATTAAAATCTTTTTAGCAATTGATAAAGAGAGCTTTTGAGATGAGTTACTAAGCATAATAAATAGTTACCAGTTAAAAGCCTTCTTTAATCAAGAAAGCTTGATACATAACAGCTTAAAACTTAGCTAAACTGCTCTTCTTCAGTTGAACCTTTTAATGCAGTAACCGATGACTCACCACCCTGTATTACAGTTGTAACGTCATCAAAATATCCTGCACCAACTTCTTGCTGATGAGATGCAAAAGTATAACCTTTCTTAGCAGCATCAAACTCAGGCTCTTGGACCTTATTCACATAATGCTTCATGCCTTCACCTTTTGCGTAATCATATGCAAGGTCAAACATGTTATACCACATGTTATGGATTCCAGCCAAAGTGATAAATTGATACTTATATCCCATCGCTGAAATATCTTCTTGGAAAGATGCAATTTGACTGTCACTTAGATTCTTTTTCCAGTTAAATGATGGCGAACAATTGTATGCAAGCAACTGATTAGGGTTTTCAGCTAAAACAGCTTCAGCAAATTCACGCGCAAAGCCAAGATCTGGTTTCCCAGTTTCACACCAAACTAGGTCAGCATAAGGGGCGTAAGCTACTCCTCTTGATATTGACTGCTCTAATCCATTTTTAACGATATAAAACCCTTCAGCAGTTCTTTTCCCGGTAACAAATGGAGCGTCATAAGGATCAACATCTGAAGTTAGAAGGTTAGCAGCCTCTGCATCAGTTCTTGCAAGAAGGAGTGTAGGGACGCCCATAACATCTGAAGCTAAGCGAGCAGATATTAATTTTTGAACTGCCTCTTGAGTTGGAACTAAAACTTTACCACCCATATGGCCACATTTTTTAACTGCAGCCAATTGATCTTCAAAGTGAGCTCCAGCAGCACCACTAGTAATCATATTTTTCATTAATTCAAATGAATTCAATACGCCTCCAAATCCAGCTTCTGCATCTGCCACAATTGGCAAAAAGAAATCAATAAATTTATCATCACCAGGATTAATTCCTTGAGCCCATTGAATTTCATCCGCTCTTTTAAAGGTGTTGTTAATTCGTCTAACCATTGTAGGGACAGAGTCATATGCGTAGAGTGATTGATCTGGATACATTGTTTCAGATGTATTTCCATCAGCAGCAACTTGCCAGCCTGAAAGGTAGACTGCTTCAATTCCAGCTTTAGCCTGCTGCATAGCCTGTCCTGCAGTAATAGCGCCCATAGAGTTTACATAGCCTTTCTTAGCTGAACCATTAACAAGATCCCATAGCTTTTCAGCGCCTCTTCTGGCATAAGTGCATTCTGGTTGAACAGATCCACGGAGCCTAACAACATCTTCTGCAGAATAAGTACGCTTTACGTTCGACCATCGAGGGTTTTCTTTCCAATCTTTTTCTAGGGCTTTAATTTGCTCTTCTCTATTCATTAGTATCTCCTTTTAATTTGGTTGTGTTTATATTACTTTTATCTACTCAAGCTTCTGAAATAGCTACTATTTACTTATATTTGAATAATACCAATTAAAAGATAATATGATCAAATAGTTTCACTATATAATATAATTTTTTCATAATATGAAATAAAATGAAACCTAGGTCTATTGATAAAAGTTACAACGCAATCGAAAAGTGCTTACAAATCTTGTCAATGTTTTCATTGGATAAATCTCAATTCTCAATAAAGGAGATCTGTGATCAGTTAAATTTTAATGTCTCAACTGCATATCGAATTCTAAGTACGCTTGAAGATTATGGCTACGTTTCAAGACTTAAGAATAAGAAGTACGTTGTGGGAACTCAGGCTCTTTATTTAAGCGCTATATATACGCAAAGTAATCATCTTGAGCAGATACGTCCTATAGTTGATAGGATCAGAGATATATCTGATGAAACTGCATCTTTCTTTGTTGAAGAAGATAATATGCGTATATGTTTATATAGAGCGCACTCAAGAGATGAGATCAGACATAACATTGAGCAGGGCTCTCGTTTAGAACTAAATCGTGGTGCCTCTGGGCGAATTATCTTAGCTTTTGGTAAGCGTAAAAATGACAAGCAGGGTTTTTATAAAGATATTCGTGATAAAGGCTATTACTTGTCAATAAATGAACATAATGCTGCGCTCTTTGCACTCGCCGTACCTGTTATTTCTAATAGTAATAAATTTGTTGGTGCTATTGTAGTATCAGGACCTATTAGCCGATTTGACGATTACCAAAAATCAATTCTTCTTCAGCTGCTTAACGATCAGCTTCAAAACATTGTAATGCCTTAATATTTTGATTAATTAATTTACTTACAGTGAGTTCATAGAATGTATCATTGTTTTTTACAATTTGATACTTATTAAGGTTTATGATAGAACATTTATATATTCATGGCGCCTATTTAAAATCTAATTCTAGTGAAACTTTTGAGTCTATTAATCCTGCAAATGGGCAAGTTATAGCTCTTATAGACCAAGCTAGTGAGAGTGATGTTGAGGCAGCTATTAAATCAGCTGAGAAGGGTTTTGCTGTGTGGAGCAAGATGACGGCCGTTGAAAGAGGTCGAATCTTACTCAAAGCAGTTTCTATTTTGCGTGAAAGAAACAATGAACTTGCTGCATTAGAGGTTGCTGATTGCGGCAAGCCATTACAGGAAGCTAATTGTGTTGATATCCATTCTGGTGCAGATGTAATTGAATATTATGCGGGCATTGCCCCGGGTTTGCAGGGCGCTCAGCAAGATTTAAACTCGAGTACCTTTTACATTTCAAAAAGAGAGCCTTTAGGGGTTTGTGCTGGTATTGGTGCTTGGAACTATCCTATTCAAATTGCTTGCTGGAAATCTGCTGCTTGTTTGGCTGCTGGGAATTCAATGGTATTTAAACCTTCTGAAGAAACTCCACTTAGCGTTTTAAAGCTTGCTGAAATATATACAGAAGCAGGGATGCCTCCAGGAGTATTTAATGTCGTCCAAGGTGACTATCGCGTAGGCCAGTACTTAACTCGACATCCAAGAGTTGCTAAAATTTCTTTTACTGGAGAAAGTGGAACGGGAAAGAAGATAATGGCAGATGCAGCTGGAAGCCTTAAAGAGGTAACTTTGGAGCTTGGAGGCAAGTCGCCATTAATTATTTTTAATGACGCTGATATTGATAATGCAATCTCTGGAGCGCTTCTTGCAAACTTCTATACTCAAGGTGAGGTTTGCACCAATGGAACAAGGGTGTTTGTACAATCTGGTATTTACGATAAATTTATAGAAAAAGTCTGTCAGAGAAGTAAAAAAATAAAACTAGGTGATCCAATGGATTTAGATACTCAGATGGGCGCTTTAATAAGCTCAAAGCATCTTGATAAGGTTATGGATTATATTGATAAAGCTAAAAAATCAGGCGCTCGACTTGTTCTTGGTGGAAATCGCCATAAATCCAAAGAAACAGAAAATGGGTTTTTTGTAGAGCCAACAATTTTTGCAGATTGTAAAGACGATTCTGAGCATGTTACTGATGAAATTTTTGGGCCAGTAATGTCCATTCTGCGCTTTGATGATGAGGCAGAAGTAATTGGCAGGGCAAACGATACTAAGTTTGGTTTAGCGGCTGGCGTTTTTACGCAAAACATTAATCGGGCGCACCGAGTTATTAATCAATTAGAGGCAGGAATTTGCTGGATTAATAGTTGGGGAGATTCTCCTGCTGAGATGCCAGTTGGAGGCTATAAAGAGTCTGGAATAGGCCGTGAAAATGGCCCCGAAACTTTGAAGAGCTATACACAAATTAAAAGTATTTTTGTTCGGTTGGATGACGTTGAGAGTCCTTATTAATATAGGCTAAGAAATATATGAGTAATGAGTTCGATTATATTGTTGTAGGTGCCGGTTCGGCGGGCTGCGTTTTGGCAAATCGTTTGACTGAGTCTGGTGAAAATAGAGTATTACTTCTAGAAAATGGAGGTAGTGATAAAAACATAATGATTCAAATGCCAACTGCACTGTCATACCCTATGAATACTGATAAGTATGCATGGCAATTTCATACTCAGCCAGAGCCTTTTCTTGATAATCGAAAAATGCATTGTCCTAGAGGCAAAGTGATGGGAGGTTCTTCCTCCATAAATGGAATGGTATATGTGCGAGGCCATGCGCGTGATTTTGACCAATGGGAGGAGCAAGGGGCAGAGGGTTGGTCCTACAAAAATTGTCTGCCATATTTTAAGCGCTCTGAAAAATGGCATTTGGGCGAAGATAACTACCGTGGAGGTAGCGGTCCTGTGGCAACTTCAAATGGTAATAACATGAAATTAAATCCCCTTTATCGAGCCTTTATTGAGGCTGGAGTGGAGGCTGGTTATCCTGAAACTGCGGATTATAATGGCCAGCAACAGGAGGGCTTTGGTCCAATGCACATGACCGTTGGAAGTGGTGTTCGCTCTTCTACATCAAATGCCTATATTAAACCAGCTAAAAATAGATCAAACCTTACAATACTAACTGGAGTGCTTGTTCAGCGAGTAATTCTAAAGAATAAAGTTGCAACTGGAGTTGAGTATTCAATTAACGGCCAAACTAAAATATTGAATGCGAATACAGAGGTGATACTTTGTGCTGGGTCAATTGGTTCACCTCAGCTACTTCAGTTATCTGGGATTGGCCCAAAAAATGTCCTAAAAGATGCTGGAGTTTTGCTGCAACACGAATTGCCGGGTGTTGGCGAGAATCTCCAGGACCATCTTGAGGTATATTTTCAATATCATTGTAAAAAACCAATTACACTTAACAGTAAATTAAACTTATTTAGTAAGGGTCTTATTGGTGTGCGCTGGATTCTATCTAAGTCAGGGCTGGGCGCAACAAATCATTTTGAGTCTTGTGGTTTTATTCGATCTCGTGCAGGCCTTGAGTGGCCTAATATTCAGTATCATTTTCTCCCAGCTGCAATGCGATATGATGGAAACGCAGCAATGAAGGGGCATGGGTATCAAGTTCATGCAGGCGTCAACAAAGTTAGCAGTCGGGGCAGCGTTAAGATTAATAGCTCAGACCCGCAAGATAAGCCAACAATCCTATTTAACTATTTGGAGAGCGAGCAAGATAGACAAGATTGGCGTGATTGTATTCGATTGACTCGAGAGGTTTTAAGTCAGCCAGCATTGGATGAATATAATGCGGGTGAAGCAAGCCCAGGATTAGAGGTTAGTAGTGATGATCAAATAGATTCTTGGGTTAGGGCAAATGTTGAAAGCGCTTATCACCCATCTTGTTCTTGCAAAATGGGTGAATTAAGTGACCCTATGACTGTTGTTGATAATCAAGGCAAAGTAAATGGTATTGAAAAGTTAAGAGTAATTGATTCTTCTATATTTCCAACAATTCCAAATGGTAATCTTAATGGGCCAACAATTATGTTAGCTGAAAAAATGGCGGATATCGTACTAGGAAATAAGCCACTCAAAGCTTCTGAAGCCGATGTATGGATTGATTCAGATTGGCAAAAAACCCAACGATCAGGGCGACCTAATAGGGCGTCGTAAAGTAAATAATTTATCGTAAACAAAATAACTTGCTTATTTTTATAAACCCGTATAAAAATTACATAAATATAAATTACTAAAAATATGGCATGGAAGTCGTAAAATTAAATACTTATGTAGTTGGTACCCCAAAACCTCATATTGGGGGAATGTATTGGATTTTCCTTTCTATTGAAACTAAGTGCGGCATCGTTGGGATTGGAGAGATATATTCGGCCTCCTTTCATCCTGAAGTTGTTGTTAAGGCAACTGAAGATGTCTTTGAGCGATACCTAAAGGGCCATGACCCGCATCATATTGAGCGCTTCTTCAGAGAGTGTTTTTCAAGTGGCTTTACTCAAAGGCCGGATTTGACAATGATGGGGGTATTAAGTGGTCTAGAGATGTCTTGTTGGGATATTATTGGAAAAGCTGCAAATAAGCCAATATATGAGCTTATAGGAGGCAAGGTCCATGACAAGCTAAGGTCATATACATATCTATACCCAAAAGACAAAAATGGAGTGCTTAATTACGATGATCCAGACTTAGGCGCTGAGTCTGCTATAAATTTTATGGAGCAGGGCTTTAGTGCAGTTAAGTTTGATCCAGCTGGACCTTATTCAATATATTCTGGACATCAAATATCACTGAGCCGCTTAAAGCACTGCGAAAATTATTGCCAAAAAGTAAGGGAGGCTGTTGGAGATAACTGTGACCTTCTTATTGGAACTCATGGGCAGTTAACTCCCGCTTCAGCTGTGCGGCTAGCAAAGAGGCTTGAAAAGTTTGACCCTTTGTGGTTTGAAGAGCCTGTTCCTCCCGGCCAGTCAAGTGCAATGGCAGAAGTTGCAAGTAAGACAAGTATTCCAGTTGCTGCTGGAGAGCGCTTAACAACAAAGTATGAGTTTTTTGATATTTTAAAAAATAACTCTGCGTCAATAATTCAAATGAATTTAGGGCGAGTTGGCGGTATTTTAGAGGCTAAGAAAATTGCGAGCCTCTCTGAAGTTTTTTATGCCCAGATTGCCCCGCATATTTATAATGGACCAGTAGGAGCTGCAGCTAGTATACAACTCGCTACTGCAACACCAAACTTCCTAATTATGGAAAGTATTGGGACTTGGGATGGCTTTCACTCAGATGTACTGATGCAGCCTCTTGATTGGAGTAAAGGAAATATTATTCCTTCAGATAAACCAGGATTAGGGATAGATCTTAACCTTAAAGTTATTGAAGCGAATTCACCCTATAAAGGAAAAAAGCTCCATCTTTCGATGGATACAAAACCTTACTATGTTGATGACGATTAAAAATTTGTAGTTTTTTGGAGATTTAGATGAAAGTAGGTTTTATTGGTTTAGGGAATGCAGGTGGCAAACTTGCAGGCAGTATTTTAAGAAATGGTTTTGACCTTACAGTTCATGATCTTAACTCTTCTCTTGTTAATGAGTTTATTGAAAGAGGAGTAAAGAGTGTTGGCTCGCCTCAAGAAATGGCAAAGAGATGTGATGTGATTATTACTTGTTTACCTTCTCCAAAAGCCTGCTCTGAAGTTATGGAATCTTCTGATGGGATCTTATCGGGATTAAGCAAAGGGAAAATTTGGCTTGAGATGAGCACTACAGATGAGGCTGAGATTCGAAGAATTGGTGCTTTAGTTGAAGAAATTGGTGCATTGCCAATTGATTGCCCTGTTTCAGGAGGCTGCCATAGGGCTGATACAGGTAATATTTCAATCTTTGCTGGATGCTCAAGAGAGGCTTTTGAAAGAGCTTTGCCAATACTAACTACCATGGGTAGACGAGTTCTTCATACTGGTGACTTAGGTACAGCCTCAACTCTAAAAGTTATGACCAATTATTTGGCTACAGTTAACCTTGCTTCGATAGCAGAAGCGCTAACAACAATGAAGATGCTTGGAATGGATATGAACGTAACTTATGAGGCGATCAAAGCATCTTCTGGAACTTCATTTGTCCATGAAACTGAATCTCAGGTTATTCTAAATGGTAGCAGAGATATAAGCTTTACAATGGATTTGGTTTCTAAGGATATTGGGATTTTTAATGAGCTTGCTCAGAGAAAAGGATTAGATTTAGAAATTGCCCCTTTAATTGTTGAGATTTTTAAAGATGGTGAGAAGAGATACGGGCCACGTGAGCTGTCTCCAAACATCATTAGGAGGCTCGAAGAAAGGGCCAATGTTGAAGTGTTGGGGGATGGTTTTCCAGCTGAAATGATTGATGATGAGCCAGAAGAAAAAGGCTATGAAGTAATAATTAAAGGTCGAAAAGATATTTAGTTTTTTAATAATTAAAGCTTAAAAATTAATATTTTCAGCAAGCTCTATAAAGTCATCTAAATATATTAAAATTCATTAACTTTTTTAAATTAGTCCTATTATGAATAGCAATCAAACTCCAAACTTTAAGCCAAAAGATATCGTTCTTAATATTTCCCAAGTTGTAAAAGATGGTATTAAGCAATCGGTACTTGCAAGTAAAGGTAATGATTGGGAGAGTGTGGTGGGTGTGCTTGATAATAACGAACATCTTATTGGCAAAGAGATGAGTGTTAACTCTCATCTTAATGCAGTTATGTTTTCTGAAGAGTTTAACAAGGACTACGAAAAAACCTTACCAATAATCTCCAACTACTATAGTGATCTTGGTGCTAATGAAGACTTGTATGAAGCATTTAAAAGAGTTAAGAATACAAGTCTTAATGATCAACAAAAGCACATTGTTAAAGACTCAATTAAGGGTTTTGAGCTTTCAGGAGTTGCCCTTAAGGGGGGTAATTCTAAAAGATTTAAAGAGATTCAAGAAAGATTAAGCGTTTTAAGTAATCAGTTTTCTAAAAATGTTTTACAAGCAACCAACTCCTGGAAAAAGTCAGTCTCTATTGATGATTTGAATGGATATAGTGAGGCAGAGCTTTCCAAGGTTAGAGAGGGAGATGAGTACATCGTAAGTCTTCAAATACCAGTCTACATTGATCTTATGACTTATGCTGAGAATAGAGGCTTAAGAGAGGAGGTTTATAGAGCATATATTTCAAGAGCGTCTGATGTTGGGATTACTCCAGTTAAATTTGATAACCGCAAGGTTATGGATGAGATCTTAAAATTACGCTCAGAAATGTCTATCCTTCTGGGTTTATCAAACTATGCAGAATACTCGGTTCAATCCAAAATGGTAGACTCACCCGAATCCGTTATAGATTTTCTAGAGAAGTTAGTAGATCTATCTCATCTGCAAGCAAAGACAGAATTGAAAGATCTGGAGGCTTTTGCTGGACATGATTTAATGCCATGGGACTTAATGTTCTACTCAGAGAAATTAAAGCAAAAAGTGTTTAACTTTAAGAGTGCTGATTTAAAGCCATATTTTCCAGAGAGTAGTGTTCTTAGCGGTTTATTTGAAACGATTCAAAATCTTTATAGTGTAACGCTTACTGAGGTGGAAGAGGATTGCTATCATCCTGACGTTAGGGTAATAATGTTAGAGGATGAAGATGGGCCAATTGGAAAAATATATTTTGATGTTTATGCAAGAGAAAATAAGCGAGGTGGGGCTTGGATGTCAGACTTCCAAGGATTATATAAAGACTCCTTGCCAGTTGCGTTTGTTGTTTGTAATTTAAACTCACCTAAAGATGGTAAGCCAGCGTTATTTGATTTTGATGAGATTGTGACTATTTTTCATGAGTTTGGTCACGCGCTTCATCATTTATTAACTAAAGTTACTTTTCCATGTGCAGCCGGAATTAGCGGTGTTCCATGGGATGGCGTTGAGCTCCCTAGTCAATATATGGAAAATTTTTGTTATGAAAGAGGCGTAATTGATTTAATTTCGGGTCACTGGGAAACGGGTGAAAAATTACCTGAAGAATTATTTAATAAAGTGATTGACTCTAAAAACTTTCAATCAGGACTGCAGATGCTTAGGCAGTGTGAATTTTCGCTATGGGATATAAATACTCATATTTCAAATCTAGATACATATAAAGTTCTAGATAGCGTGAGAGAGAAAACCGCTTTAGTTCCAGTTATTGATGAGAATAGATTCCTTAATTCTTTTTCCCATATTTTTAGTGGTGGTTATGCAGCTGGGTATTTCAGCTATAAATGGGCTGAGGTGTTGGCTGCAGATGCTTATGAATTTGTTAAAGATAATGGTGGAATTGAGTCTAAATCTGCTGATGATTTCCGAAGATTTATTCTTGAAGTTGGTGGTAGTCTTGACTTTATGGGGCAATACATCAAATTTCGTGGCGGCAAGCCTAAAATGGAAGGCCTCTTAAAGTCTTCTGGAATTTCAATTTAAGATATATAAACTTGGTAAAATATGATTTATTTGTTTTCGCTAGTGGAAAAAACTGATGATTAAGTATTTGTTAGGTGCAATTCTTGCTTTAGCTGTTATTGGCGGCGCCTTCAAATATGAATCTAATGACACTAGTTGGCAATTAATTATTCTTAAGAAAGAGGCTTTAAATAGTGTAACTAACGGGGCGATAAGAATTTACAAGCTATTTCCAGATATTAAATCACTATTTTCAGATTCAAATTTAGCTGGTTCTGAGGAAATAATACTAGAGGACTAGAGTTCTTTTAAGGTGCCTTAGATATAACAAGTGAGCCATTAGTCCCGCCAAACCCAAAAGAGTTTGAAATTGCATGATTAATCTTCATTTCTCTTGCTTCATTCGCAGCATAGTCTAAGTCACATTGTGGGTCCTGATTAAATATATTTATTGTGGGAGGTGCTACTTGATCTCTAATTGCAAGAGTTGTAAATACTGCTTCAATACCGCCTGCAGCGCCCAAAAGATGGCCAGTCATTGATTTAGTTGAGCTCATAACAATATTTTTTGAGTGTGTACCTAAAGCTAGTTTAGCGGCCTCTGTTTCAGCGGCGTCACCAGCTGGAGTCGAGGTTCCATGAGCATTAATATAATCTAGCTGATTAAGATTGATACCGGCATTATTCATAGCATTTTTCATGCATCTTGCAGCACCTTCGCCGCCTTCTGATGGAAGCGTCATATGATATGCATCACTACTCATGCCATATCCTGTAAGTTCTCCATAAATGTGTGCCCCACGTTTTTTAGCGTGCTCATACTCCTCAAGAACGACAACGCCTGCACCGTCACCAAGAACAAAGCCATCTCTATCAACGTCCCAAGGTCTTGAAGCAGTTTCTGGGTCATCGTTTCTAGTGGAGAGTGCTCGAGCTGCAGCAAAGCCCCCAAGGCCACAGTTAGTTGTTGACATTTCAGTTCCTCCAGCAATCATAACGTCAGCATCACCATATTCAATTATTCTTGAGGCATCACCAATATTATGAGTTCCGGTTGTACACGCAGTTACAATTGCAAAATTTGGACCCTTAAGACCAAATTTGATAGACATGTTCCCAGAGACCATGTTGATAATGGAAGAGGGTACAAAGAATGGGGAGATTCTCTTGGGCCCTTTCTCTCTAAAAAGATCTGCTGTTTTTTCAATTGTAGTTAATCCACCAATGCCAGCACCAATTGCAACTCCAATTCTCTCAGCATTTTCGTCTGTTACTTCAATGCCGCTATCTTTAAAAGCTTGAATTCCAGCCGCCATACCGTAATGAATAAATATATCCATTTTTTTAGCCTCTTTAGGGCTTAAGTATTGAGACACATCAAACTCTTTAACAGCCCCTCCAAATTTAACAGCTTGAATTTCAGTATCTATATTTGTTATTGGCGCTATACCAGAAACGCCATTAATAATATTAGCCCAAGCATCATTAACATTGTTACCTACTGGGCTTACAATACCTAATCCAGTAATTACAACTCTTCTTTTATTCATAGTAGATTTTCTTTTAAAGTTAACAAAGTAAATTTATATAAGTTATTTAATTTGAGAGATAAATGTTGCGTAAAAAAAGGCGTATTACTTTTTAAAGTAAACGCCTTATAAGATTTATTGAAGTTTATTAAGTGTTTGCGTTGATATAATCTATTGCTTGTTGAATAGTAGTAATATTTTCTGCTTCTTCGTCTGCAATTTCACAATCAAACTCTTCTTCAAGAGACATTACAAGTTCTACAGTATCTAATGAATCAGCCCCTAAATCATCGATAAATGAAGCATTATTGTCAATTTCACCACTAACATCTAACTGCTCACTTACAACTTTACGTACTCTATCTTCAATACTCATTTTGAGTTAAATCCTTAAATTGTTTAAAAGTTTATATTTTATCTTCAAAAAACATTTAAATAGCGCTAAATTTTAAATATTTATTGATAAAAAGTTGGATCCTTAATGTTTGCATTGTTAAAGCCATTTATCCTAAGTACGCATGCATCACACTCGCCACAAGCCTCTCCATTTGAGTTAGCTAGGTAACAGCTAATAGTTTGTGAGTAGTCAACACCAAGACTTAATCCTTTGTGGATGATCTCTGCTTTGGTCATACTAATTAAAGGCGTTTTAATTTCAATTTTTTCACCTTCAACAGATTGCTTTGTTGCCAGATTTGCCATATCTTCAAATGCTTTAATAAATTCAGGTCTGCAATCAGGATAGCCAGAGTAATCAAGAGCATTAACACCAATATAAATTTTTTGACAGTCAATTACTTCAGCCCATGCTAGTGCAAAAGATAAGAAAATAGTATTTCGGGCTGGGACATAAGTGACAGGGATTTCATCACTTTTAGAGTACTTTGGAACATCTATTTTGTCATCTGTTAAAGCAGAGCCTCCAATATCAGCAAGGGAGATTTTCATAATGCGATGCTCTACCACTTTAGATTGCTTGGCAATAGTTTTTGCAGATTCTAGCTCAGAGCTTTGCTTTTGACCATAATCAAAACTTAGCGCATAACATTTAAAATCATGAGCTTTTGCAATTGCAAGTACGGTTGTTGAGTCTAAGCCACCAGATAACAAAACAATCGCTTTAGACATTTGCCAGGTTACCTTTGGTCTCTAACCAAGATTTACGGTCTGAAGCTCTTTTTTTAGAAAGCAGCATGTCCATAGTTTCTGCAACCTGAAGTGGGTGATTAAGAGTCAACTGAATTAATCTTCTAGTATCTGGCTGCATGGTTGTTTCTCTAAGCTGCTTTGGATTCATCTCACCTAATCCTTTAAATCTTTGAACTTGAATTTTTTGACGACTATTTTCCTTTGCAAGTTTGGCTTCAAATGCGTCTTTCTCTTTATCATCTAGGGCGTAGAATACCTGCTTTCCTGCATCAATCCTATATAGAGGCGGCATTGCCACATAGACATGACCTTCTTTAACTAGCTTAGGGAAGTGCTTAACAAATAAAGCGCAAATAAGGGTAGCAATATGAAGTCCATCTGAGTCAGCATCAGCTAAGATACAAACCTTACCATATCGAAGTCCAGAAAGATCACTATTATCCGGCTCTAAACCAATTGCAACACTTATATCATGAATTTCATTTGAGGCAAGAACTTGAGAAGAGTCAACTTCCCATGTATTAAGAATTTTACCTCTAAGTGGCAATATGGCTTGATACTCTTTGTCTCTAGCCTGTTTTGCTGAGCCTCCAGCAGAGTCTCCTTCAACTAAAAAAACTTCAGTTTGATGAAGATCGACACTCGTGCAATCAGATAGCTTTCCAGGAAGTGCTGGACCGCTTACGATTTTTTTGCGTATAACTTTCTTAGCAGTTTTTAATCTGATTTGAGCATTAAGGATAGCTAGTTCAGCAATTTTTTCAGCTATATCAGTATGCTGATTTAGCCATAAACTAAATGAGTCTTTAACTACTCCTGAAACAAAAGAGGCGCACTCACGTGAAGAGAGTCTTTCCTTTGTTTGGCCTGAAAACTGCGGATCAAGAATTTTAATTGACAATACAAAGGCAATATTTTGCCAAACATCATCAGGCGTTAATTTAATATTTTTTGGTATAAGGCTTCTGAACTCACAAAACTCTTTTAATGCATCTGTTAATCCAGATCGGAGTCCATTAACGTGAGTTCCTCCACCAATTGTAGGAATCAAGTTTACAAAGCTTTCAGCCGTAGTATTTGTTGTATTTTCAGTCCAAGTTAGTGCAGAATTAAGCTGCTCCTCTTTCGTTTTACTAGAGATTACAAAAGGTATTGCGGGAATGCAATCTAACCCATCTAGAGAAGCTTGAAGGTAGTCTTTAATACCATCTTCAAATAGCCATTTATCTGTTGTTTCATCAATTTCATTTACAAAGTTAACTTCAAGCCCAGGGCAAAGTACTGCTTTAGAGCGAAGATTATGCCTTAAGTTTTTGATTGAAAACTTTACAGTATCAAAATATTGAGGATCTGGCGAGAACTTTATTAAAGTTCCAGTATTTCGCTTACCAACCTCTCCTATTTCCTCTAAATCTTTTGATTTAGCGCCTGATTCAAATTGCATATAGTATTGCTTTGAATCTCTTTTTATCCAGATTTCAATTGAAGTCGATAGGGCGTTCACAACAGAAATTCCTACCCCATGAAGTCCACCAGAGAATTGATAAGAATCATTTGAGAACTTGCCGCCAGCATGAAGCTTTGTTAGGATAACCTCAACAGCAGGTGTTCCTTCTTTTGGATGAATATCTACAGGTATTCCTCTGCCATTGTCTTCAACAGACATAGAATTATCTTTATGAAGAGTTACGTTGATTTGAGTTGCATAGCCTGAGACAGCTTCATCAACACTGTTATCAACTACTTCTTGAGCGAGATGATTTGGACTTTCAGTATCGGTATACATTCCTGGGCGTTTTTTGACTGGCTCCAGGCCAGTTAGTACTTCTATTGATGACGCGTCGTAATTAGACATATGATGTATTGGTTGTAATTGGCTGACATAATACCAAAAAAAAGCCCCAAAAAATGGGGCTTTTTTTATAAAGACAAATAGTTTTACATCATGCCTGGCATTCCACCACCCATGCCGCCCATATCAGGCATTGCAGGTCCAGAATCTTGAGGCTTATCAGTAATCATTGCTTCAGTAGTTATCATTAAACCAGAGATGCTTGCTGCATGCTGAAGCGCTGCGCGAGAAACCTTAGTTGGGTCTAAGATACCCATTTTAAGCATGTCACCATATTCTTCAGAGGCTGCGTTATAGCCAAAGTTTCCTTTACCCTTTAAGACTTCATTTAAAACGACAGAAGCTTCGCCTCCACCATTAGAAACGATTTGTCTAAGAGGCTCTTCTAAAGCGCGCCTGCAAATGCCAATTCCAACGTCCTGGTCACTGTTATCACCCTTAAGTGAGCTCAGTGATGAGATAGCGCGAACAAAAGCAACGCCACCACCTGGAACAACACCTTCTTCAACTGCAGCGCGTGTAGCATGAAGCGCATCATCAACACGGTCTTTTTTCTCTTTCATTTCAACTTCTGTCGCTGCACCAACTTTAATTACTGCAACACCACCAGAAAGTTTAGCTAAGCGCTCTTGAAGCTTTTCTTTATCATAATCAGAGCTAGTAGCTTCTATTTGAGTTTTAATTTGGCCAACACGGCTTACAATAGCTTTTTTAGCTCCTGATCCATCAATCAAAGTTGTATTATCCTTACCAATTTCAATACGTTTTGCAGTACCAAGATGCTCTTCAGTAACACCTTCAAGTGATAAGCCAACTTCTTCAGAAATAACTGTAGCTCCAGTAAGAACCGCTATATCTTCTAATATAGCTTTACGGCGATCACCAAATCCAGGTGCTTTAACAGCAGCTACTTTGACAATGCCACGCATGTTATTAACAACAAGAGTTGCAAGCGCTTCACCTTCAATATCTTCGGCAATTATTAGAAGTGGTTTGCCAGCTTTTTGAACTGCTTCTAGTGCTGGCAGTAAGTCACGAATGTTTGCAATTTTAGAATCATGAAGCAAAATATATGGATGCTCTAAATCAGAAGTCATAGATTCTTGATTGTTTATGAAGTATGGAGAAAGATATCCACGATCAAACTGCATTCCTTCAACAACATCAAGTTCATTTTCAAGTGTTGAGCCTTCTTCAACAGTAATTACACCTTCTTTTCCAACTTTTTCCATTGCCTTAGCAATAATTTCACCAACAGATGTGTCTGAATTTGCTGAAATAGTTGCAACCTGAGCAATTGCTTCGCTATCTTTACAAGGTTGAGATGCTTTTTGTAACGCTGCAACAACAACTTCAGTAGCCTTATCAATGCCTCTTTTTAGGTCCATAGGGTTCATTCCTGCTGCGACTGACTTAACTCCTTCTGAGATTAAAGACTGAGCTAGTACAGTTGCTGTAGTAGTTCCGTCACCAGCAATATCATTTGTTTTTGATGCTACTTCTTTAACCATTTGAGCGCCCATATTTTCAAACTTACCTTCAAGTTCAATTTCTTGAGCAACTGAAACACCATCTTTAGTAATTGATGGAGCACCAAATGATTTATCAATAACTACATTTCTTCCTTTTGGTCCAAGCGTCACTTTAACTGCATTTGCAAGTGTGTTAACACCTGACATCATTAAATCTCTTGCTTCTGAGCCGAATTTTACGTCTTTTGCTGACATTATATTTCTCCTTTATTCTTCAATTACTGCAACAATTTCATCTTCGCTCATCACTAGAAGCTTTTCTTCTGCTACTGTGATTTCCGCACCTGAATATTGACCAAACATTACTATATCGCCAACCTTCACATCCAAGGGAATTAAATCTCCTTGGGTACTAATTCTGCCATTTCCAGCTGCAACAACTTCACCTCTAGAAGGCTTTTCAGTTGATGAATCAGGGATAATTAAACCACTTGCTGTTGTTTTCTTTTCTTCTACTCTTCGCACAATGACACGGTCATGTAAGGGACGGATTTCCATATTCTCTCCTGGTGTTGAACTACAAAATTTGTCGTTAAAGGTTTACTTGGCCTTCTAGACGTTCTTTAAGCTTTTTAATAGCTTTGTTTTCAAGTTGGCGAACCCTTTCAGCTGAAACACCATACTTGTCTGCTAAAGTATGTAGGGTCGATTTTTCTTCTTTCAAGTACCTTGCTTGTAAAATATCGATACTTCTTTCATCTAAAGAAGAAAGCGCTTGATAAAGCTTATTATGTTGATCTTCTTGGGTTTTATCATTTAATACTAATTGTTCAGGATTTTTACCTGGATCTGAGATGTAGTGCTCTGGAGTATAAGCATCATCATCATCATTAACCTCAAAAGCAACATCGTTGAGCTGAAGCCTAGATTCCATTTCAATAACATCTTTTTCTTTAACCCCAAGATCTTCTGCAATTATTTTGGCTTGCTCACTTGTTAGAGATTGAAAAATATTTGCCTTTGCTTTTCTGAGTTTAAAGAAAAGCTTTCTTTGTGCTTTAGTTGTTGCTACTTTAACAATTTTCCAGTTTTTAAAGATGTATTCATGAATCTCTGCACGAATCCAATAAACAGCAAAAGAAGATAGCCTAACTTTTTTATGAGGGTTAAAGCGTTTAACCGCCTTCATTAAACCAATCGTGCCTTCTTGAATTAGATCAGCATTTTCAAGACCATACCCTTTATAGCTGTGCGCAATAAAGGCAACGAATCTCATATGAGCAAGAACAAGTCTTTGTGCAGCAGATAAACTCCCATTCTCATAGAGTTCAATAGCCAACTCATATTCTTGCTCTGGAGTTAGAATTGGAGGGTACTTTTGTACTTCTAGATCTCTAGATGTATTTTTTATCGATAATGCAAAATCACTCATAAATCTTCTTAAAATGATAATTTAGGGGTAAATTATACCAAATTTTTCAGTTATATCAATTTTTTAAGTAGTTTTTTGTGTTTGATTGACTGCTCTTCTAAAGACAGGTGAGCGCGCTTAGATAGATTATTTGAAGAGGATATTATTGACTCTAGATCAGCTAAAGCAGCATTAAAATTGTCATTAATGACTAGATAATCAAACTCACTATAATGACTCATTTGATTTTCTGCATCCAGCATTCTTTTTTTGATGATTAGCTCATCGTCTTGAGCCCTATTCTTGAGCCTAAGTTCTAGTGCTTCTTTTGAAGGTGGTAAAATAAATATACTAATTGCACTAGGTAAGTTCTGCTTAACTTGATGGGCACCTTGCCAGTCAATTTCAAGGATGACATCTATGTTATTGTCAAGATTGTCATTAATTAGTTTTTTAGAAGTCCCATAGAAGTTTTCAAAGACTTCAGCATGCTCAATAAATGCATCATCATTCACCATTTTTTGAAATTCAGCAACTGAAATAAAATGATAATTAGTTCCATTAATCTCACCGGCTCTAGGCTTTCGTGTCGTATGAGATATTGAGACACATAGGTTTGTAGTATTATTAATTAATGACTCAACAAGAGATGTTTTTCCGCATCCTGAGGGAGCTGCTACTATAAATAGATTAGACATTTTTTAATCAAATTTCCATATAATTATTTTGGTACATAACCCTCAATTTGATCAATGTCTTGCTCTGAAAAAAAGTAATTTTCCATTTGTTCTTTTAGGTAGCTCTGTGATGACTCATCAAATAAGTTTAAATTATTTTCATTAATTAACATAGTTTGGTGGTCAAGCCACATTTGCCAAGCCTCTTTAGAGACTGAATCCAGTATCCTTTTACCGAGATCGCCAGGGTAGGGTGCTCTTTCGAGTCCTTCTAGCTTTGTATCTAATTTAATGCAGTGAACTTCTTTCATAATTGTTTTAATCTAACTCCAAGTGTATAAAGCGTTAAAAAATATATTGCTATTGAAATGGTAATAGTTTTTGAAATAAGTATAGCCCTCTCTATTAGAGAGGATTCTAGGTAAAGGTCTATACTTGAATCAAAGTAATAAATATACAGCGACATTATAGTGACTGCAAATATTACTTTAACTAGCATTTTATAAAAAGTAATATGAAACCTAAATATTGACTGCTTTATTAAGAAAAAATATAGAATTGCAGCATTAATTAGCGCTGAGATTGATGTGGCCGCTGCTAAGCCAATGTGATCAAAGTACTGAACTAATATTAAATTTAGAACTATATTTGAAACCATTGCAACTACGCCAGCTTTAACAGGAGTTTTGGTGTCTCCTTGTGATAGAAAAATTGGCGCAAAGATTTTTATTGCAATGAACGCCATTAAGCCAGAGCCATAAGCTTGTAAACTTAAAGATGTTTTTTTAGCAGATAAGGCATCAAATGCATCATATTGAAAAAGCGTAATTATTAGTTCTTCTGCAAGCAGAACTAAACCAGCACAAGCAGGAAGTCCTAATAAAATTGCATATATAAGAGCTTTATCAATTGTGTTTATAAAGTTTTTAGTGTCATTTTTTGCATGATAGTTACTCAGTTTTGCCAGTGCAACAGTAGCTAAAGCAATACCAATTAAAGCTAGAGGAAGCTCTAGTAACCTATCTGAATAATATAGCCATGAGACACTTCCAGCTATAAGGGTTGATGCAATCATTGTGTCAACTAATAAATTAATTTGAGAGACTGATACGCCAAACAAGGCTGGAAGCATTCTCTTTCTAAGTATTGAAAGTGCCTTATGATGACCAAACTGTAATTTAGGCAGTCGTTTTATTTTTCTTAAAAATGGAATTTGAAAGCCAAGCTGTATAATTCCTCCAATGAGAACGCCCCAGGCTAGGGCCATAATTGGCGTGGACAAGTATTTAGATAAAAATACAGCGCTAAGGATTAATGAAACATTTAGTAATACTGGAGTAAATGCTGGAATTATAAAATTATCATAAGTATTAAGGATAGATCCAGATAAGGCTGTAAGAGATATTAAAAGCAAATAAGGAAAAGTAATTCGAAGCATATCAGAGGCTAAATTAAACTGAGTTGCATCAGCTTTAAAGTAGAACCCCCATGCAAATAAAAGTATTATGATTGGCGCTATTACAATTGCAATAAGAGTAATAATCATAAGTATGCTAAGTAATTTAGTAGCAATATGATTAATTACTAATTGAACCTCTTCATCAGATTGATTAGCTTTTGACTCTGCCAAAATTGGCAAAAAGGCTTGCGAAAAAGCACCTTCGGCAAATAGACGCCTAAAAAAATTAGGTATTCTAAACGCTACTAAGAATGCATCAGTTAGCTCATTAGCTCCAAAGAGTCTTGCAATAATAAAATCTCGAACTAGCCCTAAGATTCTTGAAATAAAGGTCATTGCAGCGACAATGCTGCTGGACTTTATGAAAGACTTAGACATAACAGAAAATGCTATCTATTCATCAACTGGGCCGCGCATGATGCCCACTCTTGAGTTTCGTATACATTCTACAAATTGCATAACTTCGTGACTGTCAGACTCTGATGCTTCAAGATCACTTAATGCATGGTCAAGAAGTCTGCCTTGAGAATCACGATAAACGACCTTAAAGGCACGTTTTATAGATGAAATTGAGCTTGCACTAAAGCCTCTTCTTTTCATTCCAACAGAGTTAATACTTCTTATTTTTGGATGGATGCCAGCTGCAACCATATAATCAGGAATATCTTTATTGATTTGACTACCCATTCCAGCGTAAGAATGCCTTCCAATGCCGCAAAATTGTTTAACTAAAACAAAGCCACCAAGTATGGCCCAGTCTGAAATTCTAACATGACCAGCTAGTGAGGCGTTATTAGACATAATGATATGATCACCGAGTTGGCAATCATGTGCAATATGAACATACGACATGAGCATATTATTTGAGCCAATTCTTGTTAAAGAGTTCTCTTTTTCAGTGCCTCTGTTAATTGTGCAAAACTCTCTAATCATATTATCATCTCCTATTACTAGGTTGCTTTCTTGCCCATCTTGATAAGTAATGTCTTGAGGATCACCACCAATAGAAGCAAAAGAGTAAATATGATTATTTTTACCAATTTTCGAAGGGCCAGCAATTACAGCATGAGAATCTATTACTGTACCAGCACCTATTTCAACATTAGCACCGATAACAGCATAAGCAGATATTACGGCACTTTTATGAATTTTAGCGCTTTCATGAATAATGGCAGAAGGATCAATAGACATAATTATTATTCAGCAGATTTTTGAGTACATAAAATTTCAGCAGCAGTGACTAATTTACCTTCAACTGAGGCCTTACAGCTGAATTTCCATATACCACGCTTAACAGTAATAATTTCAGCATAAATTTCTAATTGATCGCCTGGTTCAACCATCCTTTTAAATCGAACTTTATCAACACCTACTAACATGTAAATTTGCCCAGTTTGCGGCTTTCCAACCTCAGATTTAAAAGCTAATATTCCAGTTGCTTGTGCCAAAGCCTCAATTATTAGGACCCCAGGCATAATAGGCTGATCAGGAAAGTGACCAGTAAAATGCGGCTCATTAAAAGTAACATTTTTTATAGCTGTAAGACTTTTTCCCACTTCAAGGTTAGTTACCCTATCAATAAGCAAGAAAGGGTAGCGGTGAGGTAGAAAATTTTTAACCTCATTAATATTCATTTTCATAGGATTATTTAATATTTTTTAATTTAATTTTTAGCAAAGTAGCAATTTTATCAAGTTTTGTGAGCCATACTCCTGCCTTTTTCCACTCTGAATGAAGCATAAGAGGAACAAAGCCAGTATAAATTCCTGGTTTTGTTATATTTCTATTAACTGTGCTTGTCGCGTTAACTATAACATCATCAGTTATTGTTAGATGGTCAACAATTCCAACCATGCCACCAATCATACATCTTTTCCCAATAACAGTGGTTCCAGCAATACCAGTTTTTGCTGCAATAGCAGTATCACTTCCAATAATTACGTTATGAGCTATGTGAATAAGATTATCAATTTTTACTCCACTATGAATTTCTGTATTATCGATAGAGCCTCTGTCAATAGTTGTATTTGCCCCAATAGAGACATCATCACCAATAATTACATTTCCAAGATGAGCAATCGCATGCCAATGGTTGTTTTGATCTCTAGCATTTCCAAAGCCTTCAGAACCAATGACTACACCAGATGAAAGTACACATTTTTTACCAATTTCACACCCTTTATGGATTGTTACGTTTGAATCAATTAGTGAATTCATGCCAATAGTTACATTATCTTCGATTACACAATTTGCACCAATAAAAGTATTTTCACCAATAGTTACATTTTTACCAACAATACAACCTTGAGCAATATTAACATTACTAAAGGAATTAATTACTTGTGAAGTTGTTTGAAAATGATTAATGTTTTGATGATTCTTAAATTCATGTGTTAGTAATGCATAAGCTAAAGAAACATTTTCAACTAATAAAGCATTAGTAGGGCAGTGCTCAATAAGTTTTTTATCAACAATCACAGCACCGGCATTAGAGTTAATTAGAGGTTTTTTATATTTCTGACTTATTGCATGAGAAATTTGATCTGAAGTTGCCTTAACTAAAGTATTAATTCCTATAATTTCTTTAGAAGATTTCCCATAAACTTTGGCGTCTATTAGTTTAGCAATATCTTCAAGAGTAAGCATCATAATGAATTATTTTGAATTCTTTGAATCACTTTATTAGAAATGTTCACCTCATCACTTACAAAGGCGGCATTTTCATAAAGAATAAGATCATAGCTTTCAGAAATTGCTAGGTCATTGATTGTGTTGTTAATTAGCAGTTCAATTTTTTGAAGTAATTTGATTTTTTTAGTATTCATCGTTTCTTGCCAATACTCTGTCTCTTTTTTAAAACTTTCTTCAAGTAAAGTAAGTTTAGATAATTCTATTTGAAGATTTTCTTTTTTTTCAGTGTTATTTATAGCATTAACTTTTTCTCTAAGAAGTTCAATGTGTTTGAATAAGTTTAGTAATTCTTGTTTTTTTGGCTCAAATTCTTTAGATATTTCTAGAACACTTTGCTGGTATTGAGGTAAATTATTAACTACTTGCTCTGTATCTATATAGCCTATTTTAATTGTTTCAGAAAATGCAGATATAGATAGCAAAACTAAGCAAGATATAGCTATATTCCTCATGAGAGTTTTAGAATCCAGAGCCTAAAGAAAAGCCAAAACTTTCAATAGTATCACCAGATTTTTTAATAATTGGTGTTGATACATAGGCTCCAATTGGTCCAATAGGGCTGAGATATGCAAATGCAAAGCCTGTGGACATTCTTATATCACCAAGTTTTATATTTGAGGTTTTTTCATAGACATTGCCAGCATCTACAAATACACTCATTCTCATTTTTTCATTGTTATCCATGAAAAATGCAGGCGCTATAAGATTGGCACTACCAAGTATAGAAATTTCACCACCTTTAGCCTTTCCATTTGGATAAAGTGGACCAAGAGTTTTATTTCCAAAACCTCTTACAGAGCCACTTCCACCTCCAAAATGACGTTTATAGAATGGGAGTTCTTTTCCACTATAGCCCTTTGATAAATTTAGATTACCAGTAAGTTTTAAAGTGGTTGTATTATTTATGGGTGCGTAGCTTGCATAATCTGCGCTTATATCAAAGTATCTATAGTCACCCATTGGCAATGAAATACCAGCATTCAATGAATTACTTACGCCTTCAGTTGGGTAAAGATAATTATTTAAAGTATTTTTATTCCAGTTAACTTTTGCTTTGAATTCATCATTGCTTTTTATTGCACATTGACTTGATTCATACAAACTACTTGAAAATAAAGAGCTACACTTAATATCATTTTTTGAAAATTCTAAACTACTATTAATTCTTGTATTGTCACTCAAAGGTATACCATATCCAAAACTTACCCCTGTAGAATCGATTTCATAAGAGTTTATTGCTATATCATCATCATTAATTTCACTTTTAAAAGCACCAAGACTAATACTATGGCCTTCATCATTGAAGTTAGGGTTCATAAAGTAGAAGCTAATTTTATTAAATGATTCTGATAGCTTTAGTTGTGCATTCAGAGTATTTCCAGATCCAAAAATATTTTTTTCTTCTATTCCTGCACCAAAAGAAATCCCATAGTTATTGCTGTGACTCATTGAGAAGCTAACTGAACCAGTTTGCGTCTCTTCTACCATAAGGCTTATGTCTATTTTATCAGGCATCTCATCAACTTCTGCTGTGGCAATTTGCACATCTGAAAAGTAACCAAGTCTTCTTAGTTTTAGTAGAGATTTTCTAAGTATACTTCTTGAATATAATCCTCCTTCAGAAACTCCAATTTCGCGCCTAATTACTTCATCTTGAGTACGAGTATTACCTAAAATTGTTATTCTATTTATGTATACTTTTTTGTTTAATGATATTACAAAATTGATATTAACTGAATCAAGGAACTCTGAAGTCACTGGATTGATTTCCACAAAAGCATAGCCTTCATCAGCAAATAAATCAGTCAATGACTGAATACTCTGAATTACTGCATTACGATTAAAAACTTCACCTTTGTTTAAGGAGATGGCATTATTAAGGTCATCAAGTTTGGTATTTCCCAGTTCTCCATCAAAAGAAACTTCACCTAATTTGTATTGAATTCCTTCAGATATCTCTATGTTAATTGAAATTTTTTCTTTATTTTCATCAAGGATTGAATCAATATTAAGGATCTTAAAGTCTAAATAGCCAGAATCAAAATAAGTATTAGTCATTAGGTCGACTCCCCTTGAAAATTCAGCGTCTGTAAAGTTATCTTTATTTGTAAAATAATTGATTAAAGCCATATCAGCCTCACCAATTTTAAATAATTTTAATAAATCATTTTCGATAAATTTATCAGAGCCTGTGATAGTGAAAGTATCAATTTTTGCTCTATCACCTTGATTGATTTCCAGCACTATTCCGGCTCTATTTTGATCATCTATTGAAACACTCTGATTAATTTGAGAGTTGTAATAGCCCGATTCAGAATACTTAGATTCAAGAAACGAAATAAATTCATTAAGTTTTCTTATAGTATAAATATCACCAGTTGAAAGCTGATTCTCATCTTGGAACTCTTTTAAAGCTTCAGATGTAAAATACATTTTTTCACCTTTTATCCAATTAGAGAAGACTGAGTCTGTTTTTAAGTTAATTTCAAAATATTTTATATTTGGATTTTCTTTTAAAGTGATATTAATAGTTTTTTCATTTTTAATAATACTGATATTTTCAAATAACCCAGTATTAAAAAGAGATTCTATAATTTTATCGCTAGCATAAGGAGAAAAATTTTGACCAATTTCAAATGGCATTATCTCTAGAAGAGTGCTTTCAGAAGTATTGTTGAGACCAATAAAATTTATTTTATCAATTGGATTAGAGAGGGCTTGAGTTGTAAAAAATAAGAAAAGTAGAGCTGAAAACTGAATAAATTTATTTTTCATTTTTTTTACCTAAAGTAGTTAATTTATTATTTGTATAAGTTCTAATAAGCATATACAAATAAACTTAATTCTAATTTTAACAAAATTACCAATCATATTGTCAAACTAACACTAAAAATTCTAATATTAGTTTTCTATGGTCAAATTTGAACCTCATGATAATTTTTACTGTTGTTTTTATCATCAACTCGATTGCAATAATCTTGCCATAATTCATTCCTTTTACTGCCAAGCTTGTAAAGGTAGCTCCATGAGTATATTCCAGTAGTATGGCCATCACTAAAATGAATTGCAATAGCATAATTTCCCATTGGAGTAAGTGTTTGAATGCTTACATCTTGCTTATTTAGCTGGAGAGTCTCTTGACCAGGGCCATGACCCTGAACTTCTGCTGAAGGTGAGTAAACTCTTAAATACTCACTAGTCATCGAGTAATCAGTATTATCAAATGTTACAGTAAGTTGTTTTTTATTCTTACTAAGCGTTATATTACTTGGAGTATTCATTATTTTGATGAATTAAAGAGTTGTGTAGATTTTAGCATAGCAGTATCTAAATAAATCATGATACAAAAGGTTAAAATACAAACATGATATATTTTACAAAAATGCATGGCCTCGGAAATGACTTCATAGTAATTAATAATATTGATGGTGATATTAGTTTATCTACTGAAGAAATTCGAAAATTATCTAATCGTCGTTTTGGGATTGGCTTTGATCAATTGCTCATGGTTGAGAGTTCATCATCAAAAGATGCCGATTTTCGTTATGTAATATTCAATGCTGATGGCTCTGAAGTTAACCAATGTGGAAATGGTGCAAGGTGCCTTGCTCTTTATATTCAAAAGAAAAATTTATCTTATAAGAATCCACTTTCTGTTGAAACTAATACTGGCATTATGGTTTTAACACTCAACAGTGATGACTCTGTTCGAGTTGAGATGGGTGAACCAAATTTTCTACCATCCATAATTCCTCTTAATGCTAATGAAGAGAGTTCTGAGTATTTTATTGAAGGGTTTAAAGTTGGATCTTTATCGATTGGAAATCCTCATGCTATTTTGATTTTAGATGACTTATCTGATATAGATTCTACTGCATTAGAAATTCAATCCTCTAATGACTTTCCTGAGGGTGTCAATGTTGGGTTTATGAGAGTATTAAGTAAAAATGAAGTCCAGTTAAGGGTTGTTGAAAGAGGGGTTGGTGAGACACTTGCTTGTGGTTCAGGGGCATGTGCAGCTGTGATTCATGGAGTTAGACGTGGCTTGCTTAATTCAAAGGTAAAAGTGCGCTTAAATGGTGGAAATGCAATGGTTGAGTATGATGGACAAAAAGTCTATCTTACTGGCCCTGGAGAGTTTGTTTATGAAGGCTCTATTAATCTGAGAAGTGCGCCATCCTAATTAGTTTCTAATGATTTTTGTGAAATATAATTATGGTTTTTTAAATCATAAGCTGTAAGCCTGTCACCCCATACGCACCCATGGTCTAGAGGGTAAATATTTTTCGAGTCGACATCTTTAAGAGATGACCAGTGCCCAAAAAATATTTTTTCATTAGCCATCAGTCGGTTTGAATGCAAAAACCAAGCTTTAAAGTTATCTGGGTTTTGATCAACATTTAACTTATGCTCAAATTCAAGTTCACCATCTTCTTTGCAAAAACGCATTCTCATTAAGGCGTTTATTGTGTAACGAGAGCCTTCTTCATTCGAAAGGTTGCTAGACCATTTATTTGGATAATTACCATACATTTTGGATAAAAATTCACTTACATTTTTTGATTGAAGGTTTTTATGAACTGCCTCTGCATTTTTGATTGCATCTGACTTGCTCCATTGAGGTGGAACTCCTGCATGAACAAAGAGCGCATCTTTATGCTCAATTACAAGTGGCCTAGTAAGGAGATAGTCAAGCAAAGCAGTTTTATCAGATGCAGACAATATGTCTAAGAACGTGTCATTCTTGTTAGGCTGGCGCTTAGTTAATGCACAAACCATTAGATGGAAATCATGGTTACCAAGAACCATGTTCATGTTATCTTGATTTGAGTGAATAAAGCGGAGCGTTTCAAGTGAGTTATTACCTCGATTAACAACATCACCTAGAAAATACAATCGATCTCTATCGATATTATAATTAATTTTATTTAATAAACCTTTAAGGCTATTAAAGCAGCCTTGCACGTCACCAATGGCATAGTCCATGTGTTTTGCCTAATGAAGGGTATAGGGTTCACTTAATGTAAACTCTGGAATGATCGCATCAAACCTTTGTCCTTGATCACTAATCATTCCATAAGACCCTTTCATGGTTCCCGTTTCAGTACTAATTACTGCGCCAGAGCTATATTTAAAGCTTTCACCCGGTGAAAGGTGGGGTTGCTGCCCAATTACGCCTTCACCAATAACCTCTTCAGTTTCCCCAGATTCATCTTGTATTAGCCAGCGTCTCGTTCTTAGCTGTGCTCCAGTCTCTCCATTATTTGTAATGGTAATGGTGTAAGCATAAGTATATTGATTTTTTACTAGGTTTGATTGCTCTGGTAAGTATGTCACTTCTACGTTTACTTCAATTTTGTTTTTCATAGTCATTCATTAAGGTTACAAAGTTTGCAGTACAAAGCATTTCAGCTCTTTGTGATAAGTCAATTTCAGTTTGTGATTGATTTAAAACAGATTTTAAACAGTTTTTTAGTGTTTTTCTTCGCTTGGAGAAGGCAAGTTTTACTATTTCCTCTAAAGGTTTTGAGTTTCTAACTAGCGGCTGCTCTTTCGTTTTCATATAAAGTATAGCAGATTCAATTTTTGGCTGAGGTTCGAAAGATTCTTTTGGGACAATAAACATTAACTCAACCTCATAGAAAGCTTGCATCATAACGCTAAGACGTCCATAAGTTTTATTTCCTGGATGTGCAACTATTCTATCAACCACTTCTTTTTGAAGCATAAAAGTCATATCAACAATTTGATCTCTATAGTCAAGAAGATGAAATAATAAAGGGGATGAGATATTGTATGGGAGATTTCCAATCACTCTAATTTTATTAGGAATTTGACTGAAATCAAATGTTAGTGCATCTGACTGATAGATAGTTAGTTTTTCTTGTCCCTCTAATTCAAGCATAGAAACTAAATCTCTATCAATTTCAATAACACTTAAATGATCTAAATGTTCAAGTAAAGGAAAAGTAATCGCTCCTTTTCCTGGGCCAATTTCTAAAATATTTTCATCATTTTTTGGAGATATTGTAGAAATAATTTGGCTGATAATTTGAGTATCAACTAAAAAGTTTTGTCCAAATCTTTTTCTAGGCTGGTGACGCATTATTAGTTAAAGTCTTGAAGTAGGATAGTGCTGTATTAAAACTACCTAGGCTAATATTGCCAGTACCTGCAAGGTCTAGAGCTGTGCCATGATCAACAGAAGTACGAATAAAAGGGAGGCCTAAAGTTATATTAGCTGCATTTTTAAAACCTTTTGCTTTTAATACAGGTAAGCCTTGATCATGATACATTGCTAAAACTACATCAATATTTTTTAATGAGTCTGGGGTAAAGGCAGTATCTGCTGGAACTGGCCCAATAAGATTAATACCATTCTTTTTGAGTGAATTTAAAGCAGGAATAATTGTTATTAACTCTTCATCCCCAAGATATCCATTTTCACCAGCATGAGGGTTAAGACCGCAAACAAGAATTGATGGGTTATCGACTCCTAAGTATTTAAAATCATTATTAATGATGGTAATGACTTTTATAAGAGATTCTTTTGTGATATTTTTAGATACATCTTTTAGAGCAAGATGAGTAGTAGCAAGAGCAACTTTAAGCTGATCTGTAGCAAGAAGCATTACGGTTTTAGGGGTTTGAGTTAAATCAGCAAGATACTCAGTGTGACCAATAAATTCAATTCCAGATTGATTAATGACAGCCTTATTTATAGGGCCAGTCAACATACCACCACAATTCTTATTAACACAATCATTAGTTGCATGCCTAATCAATGACAATACATAATCTGAATTATCTGGGTTTAACTTCCCTGGCTCAACCCTTGACTTTGTTTTTATAGGATAAATACTTAATTCGTTTGCTTTCCTTGTTTTATGGTCCTTTAAGGAGATAGGTAAATTAAGAAGCTTTGCTCGATTGATTAATACGTCAGGATCACCATAAACCAGGAGATCTTCATTTCTTTCTTTTTGAGCGTATATGAGGGCTATATCAGGACCAATTCCAGAGGGCTCACCAGAAGTATATGCAATAGACATAATTAAGTTAGTTTAATTTAGCTGAAGTAAATACAGTAAGGGTTGCTACAGAGCCAGATAGAACCATTCCCCATAGAATGTCTGCGACGACTAGCTTAAGGCTAAAGATATTCATAGTTGCGTAAACAGTTAGGTCGTAAGTTCCATAGGTTACTAAACCATAAAAAGCACCAATCATAAAAACATTTAGAAGTGTATTGCTAAGATTAGGATTGATAACAAAGAAAATTAAACCCAATAAGAAGATTATATAAAACATGATAGCAGGGGCAACTTTAAGCTCCATAAGAGATGCAACCTCTTGTTTGTACATTGGCGTTGCAACAAAATATATCCAGAACACATCAATGATGCAGAAAAATGCGAGAGCTATAAAGAATGTTTTAATCATAATATTATTATACTTTTTATCAAATTAAATAGTTATAAAAATCAAAGAATGAGTGCTTAAATTTATAAGTTTTTATGAAACAAGCTCGCCTTTTGCTTGAAGGTCTGCGTGGTAAGAAGACCTAACCATAGGGCCGCTTGCAACTTGATTAAAACCAAGATCATCTGCTATCTTTTTATATTTTTGAAACTGCTCAGGCGTAATGTATTCCTCAACTGCAAGGTGGTGCTTGCTTGGCTGTAGATATTGACCTAACGTTAACATATTAACATCATGAGATCTTAAGTCCTTTAGAACGTCAATCACTTGCCTTTCAGTCTCACCAACACCAAGCATAAGACCTGATTTTGTTTTAACAGAAGGATGTTTTTCTTTAAAGCTTTTAAGAAGGTTCAGCGACTGTTCATAGTCTGAGCCAGGACGGACTTTGGGATAAAGGCTAGGCACCGTTTCCAAGTTATGATTAAAAACATCAGGCGGACAGTCTTTGAAAATATCCAGAGCTTTTTCAACTCTTCCTCTAAAATCAGGCGTTAAAATTTCAATTTTTACTTGAGGAGTTTTACTTCTTATAGCATCTATACACTCTTTAAAGTGGCCAGCACCTCCATCTCTCAAGTCATCTCGATCAACCGAGGTAATAACAACATACTTTAGTGACATTTTAGAAATAGTATCAGCTAAATGAAGCGGCTCATTTGTATCTAAAGCTTTTGGCCTACCATGAGCAACATCACAAAAAGGACATCTTCTGGTACATATTTGACCCATAATCATAAATGTAGCGGTGCCATGGTTAAAGCATTCACTGAGGTTAGGACACTGAGCCTCCTCGCAAACTGTAAATAACTCTTGACTCCGTAATGTCTCTTTAAGTTCATTAACTTTTTTAGAGCCTGAGTGTCTAATTCTTATCCAGTTTGGTTTTTTTAATGGTTTTCTTTCAGAATCAGGCTTAATCTTAAGTCTACTAATTTTGGATTCACCTTTAAGTGCTTTAATTTCAAGTTCTTGCGACATAGTTCTTTAGATAATTAGATAGTTTTAGTTTGATGTCATAAATATCGAGTGTATTATCCGTTAGATTGGACATTTGGGTAACATTTAAATCACTATAACCGCAAGGGTTAATTAGGCTGTAAGGCGTGAGATCCATATCAATATTTAGGCTTAAGCCGTGATATGTCCTACCTTGTTTAACTTTTAGACCTAGTGCTGCAATTTTTGATCCATCGACATAAACACCAGGAGCTCCTGAAATTTTATGTGCCTCAATGGAATAATCAGCCAATAAGTCTATTATGGATTGCTCAATAAGATACACCATTTTTTTAATACTAATTCCTTGTCTCTTAATGTCAATTAGGCAGTAAATTATTAATTGACCTGGACCATGATAGGTTATTTGACCACCTCTATCAGACTGCACTACTAGTATTTCAGTTTCTTTGAGAAGATGCTCTGGTTTTCCAGATAATCCTTGAGTGAATACGCTGTTATGTTCTAATAGCCATAATTCGTCAGGAGTTTCGATATTCCTAGCTTCGGTAAAAGATTTCATTTCATCCCATGTTTGAATGTAATCTGTAAAACCTTTATCGCGTATTTCAAACATCAGGTTTTATAAAAGATAGGAAACTAAAGGGGAAGCTTGTAATTCATGATTGATAGCATCAAGTTGTTTTCTACTTGTTGCAATAATCCTTACAGTTATTGAAACATATTTACCCTTAGAGCTTTTTTTGGTAGTAATTTGATTATCATGAAGCTGCCCGATATGGCTTTCAACTATAGAGCAAATAGTTTGCTTTAGGTCAGGCTGATTTAACCCAAAAATCTTAATAGGGTAGTCACAGGGAAATTTAAAAATATCATCATTATCTTTACTCACAAATGAAATTTTACCCATTAAATTTACCCATGCTTAATTGTTAAGAATAAAATATAATTCTAATAGTAGAAATAACAAGAGGCTCAAAATGATAGATAACTTAAATCCCAAAGAATTTCAAAATTATCTGAGTAATAATGACACTGTTCTTATTGATGTTAGAGAAAAGTGGGAGTTGGATCTATGCAAGATTGAGGGGGCAATTCACTGCCCCATGAGTACTATTGCTGAATCATTTTCTGATCTTAATCCTGATGCCAATATTGCAGTTTATTGTCACCATGGGATGAGATCAATGCAGGTTGCAAACTTTCTGATTTCCAAAGACTTTCAATCTCTAGTAAATCTTCAAGGTGGAATTGATGCATGGTCCAGAGAAATTGACCCTTCAGTTGATAGATACTAGGGACTTATTCCAAGTTATTAGTAATTAACTTCCTATAATTTATTTATTCCTTAATACAGAAAAAAATTATGAATCAAATTGAACAAATGTTTACCCTTCAAAAGCAATTAAATGATGAGACAAATGGTGAGATATGGTTAACTGGGTTTACTCGAGAGAATAGAAAAATTTCTTGGTATCGAGGGATTTATATGGAGGTAGCTGAGGCAATTGACTCTTTTAATTGGAAGCACTGGAAAAATATTGATGACCAGCCAGACTGGGATAATATTAGAGTCGAGTTAGTTGATATTTGGCATTTTGTAATGTCTGAATCTATACGTATTGGTGATCAAGAATATTCAAATAAATTTTTAATGCTTGAGCCTACGTGCAGTTTTGATGTTGATATTTTGGTTGACTCTTTAGAAGAAATGTTGAGCTTATCCGTTGCTTCAAGTATTCAGCCAAAGACTAACAATATCCGTAAGATTACCGACTTATTCTTTACAATAATTTCTCATTTAGATATTGATATTGAGAATTTATACAAGCGTTACGTTGTTAAAAATCAACTGAATACTTTTAGGCAGCAAAATGGCTATAAAGATGGTTCGTATATAAAAAATTGGGATGGTGTTGAAGATAATGTTGTTGCATTTGAAATTATGGATTTAAACCCATCAATTACGCCGTCTGATCTTTATAAAAAGTTAGATTTAAAATATTCTTTAATCAAATAAATATGAAAACTAATTCATCTCCAGTGAGGCTTACTGAATTCAGTCATGGTGCTGGTTGTGGCTGTAAAATTTCACCTAAGCTTCTAAAAGAAATTATAGGTACAAATATTAGTAGTTTTGTAGATCCAGGCTTATTGGTAGGCAATGAGTCGAGTGATGACGCTGCAGTCTTTGACTTAGGCGATGGTAGGGCACTTATTAGCACCACAGACTTTTTTATGCCAATTGTAGATGATCCTTTTGACTTTGGTATGATTGCTGGAAGTAATGCTTTAAGTGACGTCTATGCAATGGGAGGCCAACCACTAATGGCAATAGCAATATTTGGCTGGCCCATTAATAAACTCTCTGCCGATATTGGCGCAAGGGTAATAGAGGGTGGCCGTGAAATTTGTAGCCGCGCGCGGATTTCATTGGCAGGTGGTCATAGTATTGACTCTCCAGAACCAATATTTGGCCTCTCTGTTTCTGGAATTGTTGATATTGATAAGCTGAAAAAAAATACAAGTGCACAAATTGGCGATACTATTTTTTTAACAAAACCTCTAGGAATTGGGGTTTTATCAACGGCGCAAAAAAGGAAAGTAGTAAGCATTGATGATCATATTATGGCTGTAAACCAAATGTGTGCACTAAATGATATTGGCTCTAAAGTAGCTCAAATTTCAGGTGTTAACGCAGTGACAGATGTTACTGGTTTTGGTTTAGCAGGACATTTACTAGAGGTTTGTAGAGGCAGTAACGTTTCTGCAGAAATATATTTTGATAAATTACCATTATTACCAAATATTTTAAAATATATTGATAAAGGATGTGTGCCAGGAGGCACTGAGAGAAATTTTGATAGTTATGGTGAATCTATTTGTAAACTCTCTGATTTGGAGAAATTAATTATTTGTGACCCACAAACTAGTGGAGGTCTATTGATTACTGTTTCAAAAGAAGCTATGTCAGAGTTTAATAAGCTACTAACTTCTAACAATATAAATCTTAATCCAATAGGAAAAATTATTAAAACTAGTGATAATTCTGAATCTATTTTCTTAAGATGAGTAGCCTCGAAGAAATTAATAATTTTTCGAAAATTTTTATAGATAACAAGCCATTGCTCGATATCAGAGCCCCCATTGAATTTGCGGATGGATCTTTTCCAGGTGCTTTAAATCTTCCTCTGATGACTAATGAAGAAAGACATCAAATTGGTATTTGCTATAAAGATAGAGGCCAAGAGTCTGCAATTAAACTCGGACATGAGCTTGTAAAAGGGTCATTAAAAGAGCAAAGAATAGACAATTGGCTTGATTTTGCTAATAAACATCCAACTGGTGCGCTTTTTTGTTTTAGAGGGGGATTGCGCTCTAAAATTGCTCAAGAGTGGATTTATGAACAATCAGGAATTTCATTTCCTCGAATAAAAGGAGGCTATAAAGCGATCAGGTCATTTCTTATTGATGAGATGAGTCGAATTTTAAATGAAAAGAAGCTCTTAGTTTTAGGAGGCCAAACGGGTTGTGGTAAAACATTGTTATTAAATGAGCTTGATAACAGTATAGATCTTGAAGGATTTGCGAATCATAGAGGCTCTGCTTTTGGTAATGACGTAACTCCGCAGCCCAGACAGATTGACTTTGAAAACCAGCTAAGTGTAGAGTTAATTAAGAAGGAAATTTATAATGTATTTTTAATAGAAGATGAGGGTAATAATATTGGCATGATACACATGCCAGATGCTATAAAAATTAAAGCACGCCAGTCTGATATTATTATCTTAAATGCTAGCCTTGAAGAGAGATTAAGTATTAGTTTAAAATCTTATGTTATTGATATGGCTAAAAAATTTAGAGCTTTACATGGTGATTTTGGTTTTGAGCTTTATTCAAATTATTGGCTAAATTCTCTCTCTAAAATTCAAAAAAGATTAGGTGGAGATAGATATAAAATTCTTTTAAAGCAATTAAATTTAGCGCTAATTAATCATCAAAAAAATGAAGATTTAAATGACTATTTACCTCTTATTGAGTCGCTTTTAGTTGACTATTATGACCCAATGTATAACTATCAAATTGAACAGAAAAAACAAAGAATCATTTTTCGAGGTAATTATGAAGAAGTCACTAGTTATCTTAAAGAAAGTTAAGATTTAGAGGTAATTTTGATATCAGTTATTGGTCTTGATCGACATGCAAGGATTTCTCCTGGGGATAATGGAACAAGGCAGTCTTTATGAATGACATCACCTTTCACAAGCCTTAATATGCAGCTTCCGCAGTGACCTTGTCTGCAATTAAAATTTATTAAAACGTTGTTAGTTTCAAGCTCAGTTAATATTGATTCATCACCATAAACATAGAGTGACTCTGTTTTTCCATTTATATTATCAACATCAATTTTAAACATTCAATGGGCAACATTTAGAGCTTAAAATCATCAAAATCTTGATCTTCTGCATCAATTGTGTTATCAATAGCACTAACCAAATATGAGGTAATTTCAGTTTCTTGAGGAGCAACTTGAACATTATCTGAATCTAACCAATGATTGAGCCATGGAAGGGGGTTCGTTGTTTGTTCAAAGATAGGCTGCATATTTAATGCTGCCATACGATTATTAGTAATATATTCAAGATATTGTTTAAGAATTTCAGCATTAAGACCAATCATTGATCCGTCACGAAATAAATACTCTGCCCACTCTTTTTCTTGGTTTGCACCATCTTTAAACATCTCAATGACTTCTGCTTCGCACTCAATAGCAATTGCTTGCATATCTGGATCATCTTTACCGTCACGCATTAAATTTAACATATGCTGAGTTCCGGTAAGATGAAGTGCTTCATCGCGGGCAATTAGTTTAATAATTTTTGCATTACCCTCCATTACCTTTCTTTCTGCAAAAGCAAAAGAGCATGCAAAACTTACATAAAAACGAATCGCTTCTAGAATATTAACTGACATAATAGTTAAATAAACTAGGCGTTTGAGTGAGTATAAGTTGATATTAATTGACTCGCCATTAATTAGGTGCTCACCCTCACCATGAAGCAAGTAAGCTTGAGTGTGCTTAATTAACTTGTCATAGTACTTAGAGACACTTGTCGCTCTCTGGATAATTTCGTCTGTCTTCATTATTTCATCAAATATAACACCAGGTTCATTCATAATTGCTCTAATAATATGAGTATAAGAGCGAGAATGAATCGTTTCAGAGAATGCCCAGGTTTCAATCCAATTCTCTAGCTCGGGTAGTGAAACAATTGGCAAGAAGGCTATATTAGGTGAGCGTCCTTGAACCGAATCTAGCAAGATTTGGTACTGAAGATTGGAAATAAAAATGTGTTTTTCATTGGGCAATAACTTACTAAAGTCAATTTTATCCTTTGAAACATCTATTTCTTCAGGACGCCAAAAGAAAGAAAGCTGTTTTTCAGTTAGCTTTTCAAATATTTCAAATTTTTGTTGATCAAATCGGGCGACATTAACAGAATCCCCAAAGAACATAGGCTCTTTTAAGGTGTCATTTATTTCTTGATTAAAAATACTATAAGACATAATTATATTTTAGAGTTTGCAAACACCATCTTCACAATCATCATCTCCCTGTTTAGTGTTATTTTGGTCATCACCAGAGCCATCTCTTGTCGTATGATAATAAAGCGTTTTAATTCCATACTTATAAGCTTTAAGTAAGTCCATTAAAAATAACTTCATAGGAACTCTACTTCCTTCGAATTGAGAAGGGTCATAATGAGTATTTGTTGAGATTGATTGATCCACGAATTTTTGCATAATCGCGCATAACTGAAGATAACCTTCGTTATCCTTTATATCCCAAAGAAGCTCATATTTTTTATGAAGTTTTTCGTATTCAGGAACAACTTGTTTTAATATTCCATCTTTTGATTGTTTTACTGATATAAAGCCTCTAGGAGGCTCAATTCCATTCGTTGAATTCGAGATTTGAGATGAACTTTCACAAGGCATTAATGCTGTTAGAGTTGAATTTCTTAGACCTTTAGATTTAATATTTTTTCTAAGTGTATCCCAATCTAACTCTAGCTTTGTGGAGCAAAATGCATCAATATCTTTTTTGTAACTATCAATGGGCATTATGCCTTTTGCGTATTGAGTTTCAGAAAAAAGAGGGCAGGGACCAAGTTCTTCTGCAAGCTTATTTGAAGCTTTTAAAGAGTAGTATTGAAGTGCTTCAAAGGTCTTATGAATTAAGTCATTTCCTGAACCATCTGAATATTTGGCATCATTTTTAGCCAAGTAATACGCTAAGTTTGTTACTCCAATACCAAGTGTACGTCGGTTGTTACTTGCAATCTCAGCTGATTTGAGAGGATAGTCCTGATAATCTAGTAATGAATCTAAAGAGCGGACAATAATTTCAGTAATGTCTTCAAGCTCATCAAGGCTATCTAACGCGCCTAGATTAACTGCAGAAAGAGTACAAAGTGCAACCTCACCTTTTTCATCTTGGACTGAAAACAGGGGCTTCGTTGGAAGCGTGATCTCCATACAAAGGTTCGATTGTCTGATTGGAGCATACTCTGGGTTAAAAGCACCATGAGTATTACAATGATCAACATTTTGAAGGTAAATGCGACCAGTATTTGCCCTTTCTTTCATGAACATTGCAAATAAGTCACGCGCTTTAATGGTCTCCTTTCGGATTGAATCATCACTCTCGTATTTCTCATAGAGTTTTTTAAATTTTTTCTGATCAGCAAAAAAAGAGTCATATAAACCAGGAACATCATTTGGTGAGAATAGTGTGATATCAGAGTCTTTTAAAAAGCGCTCATACATTAATCCATTAAATTGAACACCATAATCAAGATGCCTAATTCTGTTTTCATCGGTACCAGTGTTATTTTTAAGCACTAATAGGCTTTCAACTTCAAGGTGCCATAGTGGATAAAATAAAGTTGCAGCACCACCTCTAACACCACCTTGCGAGCAGGATTTAACAGCAGTATGAAAGTGTTTAAAGAAAGGTATACATCCAGTATGAGTTGCTTCCCCTCCTCTAATTGGACTTCCAATAGCTCTAATTTTTCCAGCATTTATTCCAATTCCAGCACGCTGAGAAACGTACTTAACAATTGCACCAGATGCAGCACTAATTGAGTCTAAATCATCATCAGTTTCAATTAAAACGCAAGATGAAAATTGACGCGTTGGAGTTCTAACACCAGCCATAATCGGCGTAGGAAGGGAAATTTTAAAGTTAGATGAGGCATCATAAAAGCGCTTTACAATATCAATTCTTGCTTTACCTTTATACTCTTGGAATAAGCACATTCCAACAAGCATGTATAACATTTGCGGTGATTCATGAATATCACCAGTCACTCGATTTTGAACTAAATATTTACCTTCTAATTGCTTAACAGCAGCATAAGAAAACTTCATATCACGCCAGTGATCAATATAGTTATTAAACTCTTCAAATTCAGATGCGTTATATTTATCGAGAATATCTTTATCGTATATACCTAATTTAGTCAGTTTTGTTACATGATCAATTAGAGAGGGAGGCGTAAAAGATTTATAAGCTTTTTTTCTCAAATGAAAAATTGCTAATCGAGCAGCTAAATATTGATAATCAGGAACATCAGTAGAGATTAAGTCTGCTGCAGATTTAATAATTGTTTCATGGATATCCTCAGTGCGGATACCATCAAAAAAAGCTAATTGAGCATTAATTTCAACTTGTGAAACAGAAATATTATCAAGGTCTTGAGATGCCCAATGAACAACACGGTGGATTTTTTCAAGGTCAATTGACTCTTTTGAGCCGTCTCTTTTAGTAACTAATATTTCTTGATCGACTGCATTGTCTTTTACAGCCTGTATTTCTTGACTCAAACCCTACTCCTGAAAGATGTACTACATTTAGTGCTTACGGAGATAAATATACACTAAATATAGAATATAAATAATATAGATATAAGATTATTAAATGGATTTAGGATAAAAAAGGGCTAAGTAATTGAAAGAAAGGGAGAAATTTCACTATAAAACAATCAAAAAAAATAAATATTAAGATTTAAATCTTGATACAAAAATTCCAGAGATAATTAGGACTAATGCCAATAAATTACTTAAAAGAATATCTTCACCAAGTAGCAATGCTCCAAGGAAAAAAGCAACAACAGGGATTAAATAATTAATATTAGAAAGAAATGTTGCACCAGCAGAGTTGATAATAATGAAATAAACGAGAGCTGCAAGACCAGTGGGTAGTATTCCAAGAAGAATAAGACTGGCACCACTCAATAATGGAACACCAGAAAAATCAATAAAAAATACACCTGGCCATATAAAAAAAGAGAGCGTGCTAGCAATTAATAATACACATGCACTGGATACAATAGGGTCATAAGAGGGCAACCGAGAAGCAATTATAGTATTAACTCCATAAGCACATGCAGCAGATAATACTAGTAAGATTCCAATCAACGTATTAGAGCCATCTCTAAGTGAAGGACTTAATATAAATAGCACACCAGATATTCCAATAACAAATCCAAATGCCTTATATCTATTTAGTTTATCGTTAGGTAGAAAGAAATGCGCAAGAACAAGTGTAACTAACGGCATAATAGCCATCAACAATCCAGCCATCCCAGACGTAATTGTTACTTGTCCCTTAGCAATTAGAAGATAAGGCAAAATATTACCAATTACAGCATAAACAATAAAATGAAGCCAAGGCGTAATAGATCTAGGAAATTTCTTTCCATAAAAGAAGGCAACTAACATCATAGTAATCGCACCAATAAATAATCTATAGCCAACGACTTGCTCAGGAGAAAAAAATAATAGTGAGCGATCAATTAAAAGAAATGATGATCCCCACATTAGCACGAGTAATCCTAAAAGCGAATAATTTCTTTTGTTTAAAAACATATCAAAGATAAAGGGACCAAGAAAAAAATGTGAAAAAAACCTGAAATAATAGGGGGACTAAGACTGTTATTATCCACAGTAACTCTATTTAGGGTAATTTATGTTTAATATTAGTTATTTAACATAATATAAATTATACGAAGTTAATAGGAGCTAAAGCTAGCAAAAATGACTAAATAACGGAAAATACTTGACTAAACATATAAAAATCAATGAGTTACATAATGGGCTCGAAATTTGCTCATATACTGCTTATTTATTACTTATACGATAACTTGTCTAGAAAAATAGTGAAAGTCTAAATTATAGAAGATATGGGAGCAGGGGGTAAAAGTATATTAAATTAAGCAACAAAACTACTGAAAAAGGCTGAAAACCTATTATTCCTTTATTCTTTTTTTAACAAACTTACCTGTAAGCCTGTATTTTTGACTTGGACTTTTAGGGCTATCTGGAATTGTTAGCTCTAAGAAGTTTTGATCCAGAAGTGGGTTGATGATTGCTGTTTTAAACTTTGATTTATTTGATCTCTTTAAAATCTTCATTAACTCTAAGGCGCTGCTTTCTATTTTACATTTTTTTAGAATTTGAAGATGGTCCCTACTTAGTCCCTTCTTAGTCCCTTTAGTCTCATTATTGTTTTCAGAGCTATATAAAAAAGATAATTGCTCAACCTCTTCACCAATTTTTTTACTTCTCTTTATGTCTTTAGTCCAGTCTACAGATTGAACAACTTCAGGAGCATTAGGAGGTGTTTCTTTCTTTAGGAAGTTAAACATTGGTAATTTAATTATTAATTATTTTGTTAAATTATATAACTGATTAGCTAAAGTTAATTGTTTTTGTTTTATTTTTTTATAAAACTTAATTTTATTACTTTCTAATATATACATTTTCTTTAAATAAACCTTCTAAGCTCCTTCCATCATCATAGTAGATCATTATTCCCTTGCCTTCTCGCTTATTATTCTCCCATCTCCCTTCATAACGACTACCTTCTCCATATATTCTACCTTCTGGATAGGTCATAACTCCATAACCATCTTTATTATTATTTTTAAAATAACCTTTGTATATCCGTCCATCAGGGTAAATCATAACCCCTTCCCCTTCTATTTTTCCCTCTTTAAAATTACCTTCATAGTTTTGTCCATTTTCAGACATAAATAATCCATAACCATCTGGTTTGTTATTATTGAATGATCCTTGATAGTAGTGGCCATTTTGAGTAGAATATATACCAAATCCTTGCATGCAATTAGCCTTTTTATTGCGTATTATGCAAAATTCAATTTGACCTTCATACATGTCACCATTTTCGAAATTAAGCTGGTAAATATCATTAAGACCCTCTAGATTTGTAGTATTTGAAGTAGCATAAACTGTATTTAAAATGTTTATAACTATTAGAAGAGGTAGATATTTTATTTTGACTGTTAGCCCTCCAGGGAGATTTTTTTGAATTAATGTGTCAATATTTGATCTAAAAATAGCTGTAATCTGTCAGATTCAGCATGATTAAAGAATTTTTCAGGATCATTTTCTTCCACTATTTGACCATCATCCATAAAGATTATTCTATTTGCTACTTTCCGTGCAAAGCCCATTTCATGAGTTACACAGATCATAGTAATCCCCTCTTTAGCTAGTTCAACCATTACGTCTAAGACTTCAGAAATCATTTCGGGATCTAGAGCCGATGTAGGCTCATCAAATAGCATTATTTTTGGTGAAGTACATAAAGACCTTGCAATGGCAACACGCTGCTGCTGTCCACCACTAAGCTGGTTTGGGTACTTTTCAGCTTGGTCCCTTATCCCTACTCTATCAAGTAATTTTAGTGCCTTCTCTCTCGCCTCTTGCTTTGTTTCATTATGGACCCATATTGGCGCAAGTGTTAAGTTATCTACGATTGTTAAGTGTGGGAATAGATTGAAGTGCTGAAATACCATTGCCACTTCACTTCTAATTTTTCTAATTTTTTGTGCATCATCTGTAAGTTCAGTGCCTGAGACTAGGATGCTTCCTTCTTGAAACTTTTCAAGAAAGTTAACACATCTTATTAGTGTTGACTTACCACTACCTGACGGACCACATACTACTATTATTTCACCTTCTTTTACATTTAAATCAATATTTTTAAGTGCATGAAAATCACCATACCACTTATTTAATTTCGATATTTCTATTATGTTTTTTTTATCAGTGCTCATCTTTATTAGCCTTTTTAATTTGTATTTTCAGTATTGAAGCGTAACTCTAGTTTTCTTGAATAGCGTGACATGGTATATAGTATAGCCCACATAACAATTGTAACGAAGACAAAGCCTTCAGTTTCCCTTCCAAGCCAATAAGGATCATTACTTGTTAAGTTAACCATTGCCAGCATATCAAATAGCCCTATTATCAGAACTAGTGTTGTATCTTTAAATAGTGATATTGAAGATCCTACTATATTAGGAATAGAAATTTTTAGTGCTTGTGGCAAGATAATTAATACATTTTTTTGGAAGTAGCTTAGTCCAATTGCATCAGCTGCTTCATACTGGCCTCTTGGAATTGCTTGCAGCCCTCCTCTGACAACCTCTGCAAAATATGCAGCTTGAAATAGCGCAATGCCGATAAGCGCCCTTAAGAGCTTGTCGAAATAATTTCCTGACTCTAAGAATAATGGAAGCACAAAAGAGGCCATAAAGAGGATTGTGATTAAAGGAACTGCCCTTATAAACTCAATAAATAGTGTGGAAAATAATTTAATTACTTTAAGGTTTGACTGCCTTCCAAGTGCAAGTAGAACTCCTATTGGAAATGACACAATAATACCAACTGATGCAATAATAAGAGTTAGCAAGAGTCCACCCCATTGGTCAGTTGAAACTGGCATTAGAATCCCAAAACCACCTGCAATTAACACGTAGGAAACTAGTGGGTATAGAATTATTAATGATAACGTAACTCTATTCTTATGTTTATAGTGCTTTACCAATGGCACAATAACAAAAAGAAGCGCTGTTAATCCAAATACGATATTAGGTCTCCATGTCTCAGTGCGAGGATAGAAGCCATAGGTGTACATATATAGTTTTTCATAGATATAAGGCCAGCATGCGCCTTCACGACCACAGTTCTGATTTGTTGCCATGGCTTCACTAAACTTGATATCAAAACCAAAAAGGTTTACAGTGCCAAAGCTAAAGCTTGCATTAAATATCATCCAATCCAGTAAGGGAGGAATCATGATGTACAGCAAATAGAGTGAAGCGAGTGTAAGGGCACTATTAATCCAAGATGAAAAAAGATTAGTCCTAAGCCATAAAACTGCCCCAATTTGAGAAATTGGTGGCTTCCTGGTTGATTGTTGATCAAATACTGACATAATTATCTTCCTTGGATTTCCATTTTTTTATTGACATAGTTAAGCAATAAAGAAATAAACAGTGAGATTACTAGATAAACCAACATCGCCATAGCTAAAATTTCAACTGCTTGACCAACCTGGTTTAGTACAGTACCTCCAAATGTACTCATTAATTCTGGGTAGCCAATTACTGTGGCTAATGAAGAGTTTTTTGTTAAATTTAGGTATTGATTGATGGTGGGTGGAATTGCCACTCTTAATGCTTGAGGCAAAACAATCAGCTTAAGAGACTGAACTGGCGACAAACCTATTGCAGCAGCAGCCTCTTTTTGGCCTTTGTCAACTGCCTCGATTCCAGATCTTATTGCTTCAGCAATATAAGTAGCAGTGTAGACACTCAATGCAAAAGTTAATGCTAAAAATTCTGGAACAACAGCCATGCCGCCTTTCAGATTAAATTTTCCTAGAACTGCGTAATCAAATTGAAGTGGTGAGCCGACTAAAAAGTAAACCATTACTGGTAAGCCGACTATTAAACCAAGTGTGAACATCCAAGTGCTGGTATGTGTTCCTGTGAGCTCATGCCTCTTCTTATAAAATTTTTTAATAAAATAAGCAGCAATGATTCCAATAATGAATGCTAAGGCAACAAATATAAAGCCATCTTCGGCAATTGGTTTTGGAAGGTATAAGCCTCGCTGATTAAGGAAGGCAATATCAAAAAATGCTAGGCTTTGTTTAGGGTGTGGGAAAACATTAATAAACAGGTTGTACCAAAAAAGAATTTGTAACAGAATGGGTATATTTCTAAAGAGCTCAATATAGCCCCCCGCAAGTTTTGCAATTAAATAGTTATTAGAAAGCCTTGCAATACCAATTAGTAGCCCAATTAGTGTAGATAAAATTATGCCAATAAACGCAACAACTAGAGTGTTTACAAGACCAACATAAAAAACAGTTAAATTTGAAGATTCTGGAGTGTAGTCAACTACAATATTACCAAGGAAAGGTAAGATATCAAAGCCCGCCCTATTATTAAGAAAAGAAAATCCTGTTTGTATTCCCCTTGCTTCAATATTATCAAAGAGGTTTCCTATTGCCGTATAAAAGAGTCCTACTACTAAAACAAATGTAATTACCTGGAAGAAAAAAGCTCTTACCTCATTGTTATAAAGTAAATCACGGAAGTTTGATCCTCTGTGTTTAGATTTACCAAGGGAGTCGAGGATAAGTTTTTTCATATTATGTAATAAATATTTGTTAAGAAATTTTACTAAAAAATGAGCTTTGAATTGATAAAAAAGTAAAAAAAAACCAGCCTGCTAAAGTATAGCAGGCTGGTTTAAGTTCAATCTAAATAATTGCTTATCTAAATGGAGGTGAATAAAGGATACCACCTTGTGACCATAGTGCATTAACACCACGAGCAATACCAATTGGAGTATTTACACCAATGTTGCGCTCAAAGCTTTCAGAGTAGTTACCTACTTGCTTAATGATCTGGTAAGTCCAGTCTGAAGTTAAACCAACGTACTCATGAGTGCTTCCAGAACGACCCATTAAGCGCTCGCGCTCAGGGTTGTTAGAAACCATATCAACAGTAGCACTAGTAACACCAATCTCTTCAGCAGTTATCATAGCGTTAAGAGACCATCTTACGATGTTAAACCACTGGTCATCACCTTGACGAACAACAGGGCCTAAAGGCTCTTTAGAAATGATTTCTGGAAGTACAACGTGCTCAGAAGGATCATTCGCACCAGCACGCATTGAATATAATCCAGATGCGTCAGTTGTTAGAACGTCACAACGACCAGCGTCATAGTTACTTAGAGTTTGAGCATTCGTGTCTGAAACAACAGAGTTGTAATCGATACCGTTTGCTTTACCCCAGTCAGCTAAGTTTAATTCAGTAGTTGTACCTGCTTGAATACAAATCGCAGCTCCACCTAATTCCATAGCACTAGAGACACCTAGAGAAGACTTAACCATAAAGCCTTGTCCATCATAGTAGTTAACACCGGCAAAGTTAAGACCTAGTGAAGCGTCACGAGTAATTGTCCAAGTAGTGTTTCTAGACAACATATCGATCTCACCAGACTGAAGTGCAGTGAATCTTTCTTTAGCAGTTAGTGGTACAAATTTAACTTTAGTTGCATCACCAAGCGTTGCAGCAGCAACAGCACGACAAACATCAACGTCAACACCTGTCCAAGTACCTGAAGAGTCAGCTGAAGAGAATCCTGCAAGACCTTTAGATACGCCACAAGAAACGTGGCCTTTAGCTTGAACGTCGCTTAATGTAGAAGCTTGTACACCAAGTGCACCAACAACTAACAACGAAGCAGCAGTCAATTTTAGTAATTGTTTCATATATATCTCCTTAATGAGTTTCAAAGTATAACAATCCATCACAATTGCGTGAGGATTAAAGAATTTTATCACTACTAAGCAACACAATGCTAGTTATTTTTAAAATCAATTTGCGTCTCTAAGGCTAATGATATAGGGATATTTTACAAAATTCTATTCAATAATATGTAGAAATACTATTTAAAAATTAGTGAATTTAATTCAACTTTTATAGACCATCTTAAGGTTTATTCTTTAATGAAATTGGCTCAGAATTAAAAAATATAACATTAAAGTAATAAATTTATAATTTTTAATTTCTTTATATAAAACAGTGTCTTAAGTACATTTTAGTTAATAAATACATTTGTTTTTTATATCTTTATTTATGAAATATAGTTATTTTATAACTGTAGTGGTATAAAATAACTAATATATACTTTAACTATCGAATCATAGTGAATAAAAAAACAACTGAATACCTTGCTCTAGTGCGTGAGAAAACTGGTTTTTCTGATTATAAAATTGCTAAGGAGTATGATATAAATCAATCTAACCTCAGTAAATATAGCTCTGGTAAGGCTGCTCTTAGTGAGACTCATGCCTGGTTATTTGCTAATATCCTTGAATTAGATCCATCTGAAGTGGTTGCAAACACTAAGTATGAACATGCAATAAATACTGGAAATAATTTGAAGGCTATATTTTGGCAGGAGCAGCTTAATAAGATATTTTCTGAATCTGAGTCAATAAAAATCCAAATTGCTCAATTTAACCCTATTGTTGGAGATATTAAGGCAAATGCCTTAAGAATGCTAGATTTGATTAATGAGGCTCATGAAATTGGAGCACATTTAATTGTTTTTCCAGAATTAGCCATTACTGGTTATCCTCCAGAAGATCTTTTATTTAGAGAGGGTTTTATTAAACAAGTTAATGATGAGATTACTAATTTATGTAATCTGGTCCCTTCAACTATAACTATTTTATTCGGAGCGCCAAGCCAATCAAATGAGTCTCTTTTTAATAGTGCTTTTTGCATTCAAAACAATCGAGTCATTCATGTTTATAATAAGCAAGAACTTCCAAACTATGGCGTTTTTGATGAAAAGCGCTACTTTACTTCTGGTGACGAGTCATTTGTATTTGAATGTCAGCAATCTAAAATTGGTGTTTTAATTTGTGAAGATCAATGGATTGATGGCCCAATTGATAGGTTATGTCAATCTAACGTTGATATAGTGGTGTCTCTTAACGCATCACCCTTTCAGATAAATAAACAAAATGAGCGTATAGATATTTGTAAACATTATGCGCTGAAGTTTGATCTTTCATTTATCTACGTGAACATGGTTGGAGGACAAGATGAAATTGTTTTTGATGGCAACTCTTTTGTTATAAATAATCTCGGAGAGCTTACTCTTCAGCTGCCAGAATTTAAAGAGATGTCATTACTTCATAACAGTAATAACTATTTACCTTCAATTTTAAGTGAGGAGGAATCAATATACTCCGCACTTGTTTTAGCAACTAGGGATTATATTCAAAAAAACTCTTTTGAAGGAGCTTTAATTGGCCTCTCTGGTGGCATTGATTCAGCTTTAACTCTTGCAGTTGCAGCTGACGCTATTGGTCCTGAGAATGTTCATGCAGTGATGATGCCCTACGAATTTACTTCTGATATGAGTCTTGAGGATTCTGAACTTCAGGCGCAAGTGCAAGGAGTGCAGTTCTCAAATATTGATATTCACTCGATGGTTGATTCTTTTAATTTTTCTCTTAATGATTTTTTTCAAAATACTTCTCCAGATGCGACTGAAGAAAACATTCAAGCTCGTGTTCGAGGCACTCTTCTAATGGCACTTTCAAACAAATATCATAAAATTGTACTTGCAACTGGGAATAAATCTGAGATGGCAGTTGGTTATGCAACTTTGTATGGTGATATGTGTGGTGGCTTTGCTCCACTTAAAGATATCCCCAAAACAATGGTATATAGGCTTTCTAGATATAGAAATACAATTTCTCCAGTTATTCCTGATCGCGTTATAACAAGGCCTCCTTCTGCTGAGCTTGCGCCTAATCAAGTTGATCAAGATACGCTTCCTTCTTATGACGTTTTAGATGATATTTTAAAAAGATTTGTTGAGTTAAAACATTCTGTAGCTCAAATTGCCGAGCAAGGATATAGTCTTGAGATTGTTAATAAGGTCACTTCAATGATCCTTAGAAACGAATATAAAAGGCGTCAATCTGCTCCTGGGCCTAAGATAAGTGGTAATGCATTTGGTAAAGAAAGAAGGTATCCAATGACTTCAAAGTTTAGGCCTTAATTTTCTAATTCTCAAAAACCTTTAAAAGTCCTGCTGCCTTGTGTCTTGTTTCAGCTAATTCTTTTTCAGGTATTGAGTCATATACTATTCCAGCTCCTGCTCTAAAGCTTAAAGTATCTCCTTCATGGATGAAGCTACGAATAAGGATGTTGAAATCCATCTTACCATTCTGGCTTATATACCCTACTGAGCCAGTATAGGCCTCTCTCGGCATCTGCTCTAGTTCGTTAATGATCTCCATGCAGCGCACTTTTGGACACCCCGTAATAGTCCCTCCTGGAAATAGAGCTCTAACAATGCCTTTAATACCAACATTATCACGAAGTTTTCCTTTTATATTAGAAACAATATGATGAACAAATGGATAGGTCTCTAGAGTCATTATTTCGTTAACAAAAACGCTGCCATACTCACACACCCTTCCCATGTCATTTCTCTCTAAATCAAGAAGCATTACATGTTCAGCAATTTCTTTAGGGTGATTTATTAGGTTATCTTTTTGAGTTTTATCTAAATCACCCTTTCCCCTGGGATGAGTTCCTGCAATAGGTCTTGTCTCAAGAGTTTTGTCATTAACACTAAAAAGCCTTTCAGGAGAAGAGGAAATTATGCTGAAATTTTCATATTGAATGAGAGCAGAAAAAGGCGCTGGATTAGCCTTTTTTAGAGCATTATAGATTATTGCTGAATTTGTAGTTTCTGTTAGTTGATATTGCCATTTTCTTGACAGGTTGACCTGAAAGACATCACCTGCAACAATATAATCTAAGCTACTTTTAACGCCATCAATAAATTTACTTTCAACCTCTTCAGATTGACTGCCTTTGATTCTTTGTGTTGGAGTTTTATCAAGGAGCTTAATATCAGATAATATTGAATTAATACGGGATTGGTTATTATCTTGATCAATAATGAAAGTTTTGTCTAGTTTGTGGTCTACAATTATTGCTGATGGCACTTGAACTGCGTAAGCTATTGGTAGTTTTGATTTATGTAATTTAGAGGCTAAAGTTGACTCAATCTGGCCTATCAGCTCATATGAGAGATAAACAAACCATCCTCCAATAAAGGGGAGGTCAGAATCTAACATAGTTGATTTACTTTTGTCTTGAAGTTCTTTTAAAAAATCAAAGTCAGAAAAATCCTTAAGAACAATATTCTCACCAGGGAATGCAAATAATATTGAGTATCTGTTGTTTTCGTTGTGATTAACGCTTTCAAGTAAGAAAGGGTAGCGGCCTTTATTGAGATAACAAAAAGAAGTTAAATCTACTTTTTGTATTTCTAATATTTTCACTAACTTAAAGGTCTAAAAGTAATTGGTTTGCTTTAGTAATCAAAGAGTGATTAGGATATTTTTTAACCATATCTATTAACAATAACTTAGCCTCATTAATTTCATTTAGCTTAACCAAGGCCCTTGCCAATTCAAACATTGAGTCGGCATATTTTAAGTGTTCTTGATTGTTAGACTGATAATTTAAAAATGAATCTTTGGCTTTTAAATATTTTTCACGTTCAAAATAAGCTCTTGCAAGCCAAAGCTTTGAATCTATTATATTAGATGAATCGGGAGAGCTTTTTGCAAAACTTATGAATAGAGTAATTGCCTTCTCATAATTTCCAAGAAGAAATTCATTTTTTCCATCTGAATAAAGCTTTTCAGCGCTGTTAGACTGAATTTTTTTAGTTGATTTTTTTTCTTGTTTAGTATTAGATAGATTTAATTCAATGATTTGACGAAGTTCTGCAATCTTAGCAGAGCTGATTCTTTGCTCTTCTTTAATCAGTTCAATCTCATCTTTTAATGAAAGGATTTCATTATTAAGGGATTTAACTTCTTTGTTGATTTTTAAGATTGCAAGGTCTAAATTAAGGCCTTCGTTAGCATAAACCCCATGCTGAAATAACATAGGGTTTATGAAAAGTATAAATATAAGAATATTCTTTTTCATCAAGCGACAAAAACTATTTACTTAAAAAAGATTTTGAGAAAACTTTACCTCTAGTAGTAAGAGAATTCTACTCTTCGGTTCTCTTCCCACGCCATTTCATTGCTTCCAACTAGAATTGGAGACTCTTCACCATAGCTTACAACTAAAATTCTGTCATCAAGGTTATAAAGGCTTAAGACCTCTTTTACGCTTAAGGCTCGATTTTCACCTAGTGCTAGGTTATATTCACGGGTTCCACGTTCATCTGCATGACCTTCTAATCTCAAGCTTAGTGAAGGATTGTCTTGCATAAAGTTAGCGTGCTCAATAATAGCTCTAGTTGATACCTCATCTATCTCAGTATCGTCATAATCAAAATAAAGAATAAAAGAGTCACTAGAATTTTTGAAATTTTCAATAATTGCTAACATTGCTGCTGCATCATCCATTAACGCCTGTATAAGCTCATCTCTATTAGCTAAATTGCCATCTGCATCAAGTACAATTAAGTCACCCAGACCCTTAGAATTGATCATTTCGATAAGTGCATCATCAGACAGTGATTCAAGTTCTGCCGTCTTTCCGTCAAGCAAGTCTCCACTTTCAACAATAGCATTTATGATTTGGTCTCTATTTTGAAGATTACCATCTGCATCAAGAACAATAAGATCTCCCAATCCCTTCTCTTTAGCAATTGCAATTAACTCATCATTAGACAATTGTTCAAGCTCATCAATTGTAAATCCACCATCTTCATTCATAGCAACTAGGGTTTCATCACCTCCAAGATCTGCTTGCTCAGTTGCAGCATCACTTGGGTTTATTAAATCAAGAAACTTATCACCCAGTTCAGAAATACTATTAGCACCACAAGAGCTTAAAAAGATAACACTTGATAAAAGTAGAATTTTTTTTGACATTTTTTTTTCCTTAGTTTGAATAATTTGACCAAGTAGGTTCTCTTACTTCGCCGGTTTTTTGCATTAATTCAACAATTTGGTTGTTGTGAAGTGAAATTATAGACAAAATTCCCCTGTTGTCTCTATTAGTTGAAAAAATAATCATTCCACCGTTTGGAGAGAAGTAAGGAGATTCATCTGATTTGTTTCGAGTCATTACTGTTAAGTCTCTAGATTTGATGTCTAATAAAGCGACCCTGTAGTCTTTATCAACTCTGTGAATGAGTGCCAAATCTTTACCATTAGGTGAAAAAACTGGCTTTGCATTGTATCGACCTTCAAAAGTAGCTCGAGATATTTTTCCAGAGTTAAGGTCTTTTATATAAACTTGAACTTGCCCTGTCCTGTTAGAAGTAAACGCAATACTATTGCCATCTGGTGAAAAGCTAGCTTCTGTATCAATTGATATGTTTTTAGTTAACCTCTTAAGGCTCTTTGATTTAAAGTTATATAAATATATATCTTTATTACCTTGTTTGGAGATTGTTAGCGCAATACTATCTCCGTTTGGGTGGAATGTAGGTGAAGATGCAATTCCATCAAATTTTGGTAGCTTGATAGGAATTGTTTTTAAAAAAGGAGTCATAACAAAAACTTCAGATCTATTATTTTTAAAAGAAACATAAGCAAGTTTTTGCTGGTCTTTTGACCAGGCTGGAGATAAAATCGGATTTGATTGTCTAACAATTGTTTGAGGGTTTTCTCCATCAGAGTCCGATATTTGAAGCCTGTATGTTCGACCACCACTATTATTATCAGTAACCGTTACATAAGAGAGTCTAGTGTTAAAAGAGCCTTTTTGTCCAAGAAGAACATAATAAATCTTGTCACTTAAGAAATGAGCCATTCTTCTAAAGCCAGAGTTACTAACAGTAATCTTTTTTTGGTATAAGCTTTTTTCAGAAAAGACATCATAAATATAAATATATATGTTGTAAACCTTTGGGCTTATTTGCTCAACTTTTCCAAAAACAACTGCATCTTTTTTATGTTCCTTCCAAAAGTTAAAATCAATTTGATTTGTTACTAATGCATCAGTACTTAATGCACTAAATTGGCCTGATCTATTTAAATTATCTCTAATAATTTTAGCAATATCTACATTTTCTTTTGAGTCACCAACTATTTCAAAAGGAGCAATAACAATAGGAAAAGCAGCCTCTTTAGATTTTAAAATATTCACCTCCAAAAGTGCATTAGCTGAAAATGATAATAATAGGTTGAATAACAAAATAAACTTTAAATATTTCACTCTTTCTCCTCAATCCAGTTCATTTGTATGGCCTCAAGAACCCTTTCACCACACTTGCTTTGTCCTTCTTCAAAATCCTCAAGATCCATAACAAGCTGACGTAAATCAACAAAATTAATAGTTTTGGGATCAATATCAGGAGAGGTTTCTTCCAATGAAATGGCTATTTCAAGTGAGTCAGTCCAGCAAAGCATTATGTAATAGCATTAATAATTAATAAAGATGTAATTTTAATCAATTCGATTGCATACTTTGAACATATTGAAAAAATATTAAACTCTTTCAGCAGAAACAAGGTGAGGAAGCTTGTTAAGTTGTTCTAATACATCATTTAGTTGAATAATATTACTAATAACAACGATAATATGAAATAGCCTTGTGGTATGTTGGCTTTCTTGCTGTTCAATATTCTCAATATTAACGCCTAAATTTGCTATTGTGTTTGCAATAGCTGCTAAACGACCACTTCTATTTTCAACTAGAGCACTGATTGCCACTTCAAAAACTTCATTTTCATCTGAGTTCCAATCAATTTCCATCCATTGCGCGTTTTTTTCTTTGATATGCTCTAGGTTTGAACATGTTGAGCGGTGCATAACTAGCCCTTTTTGTGTCGTTAAAACACCTGTAACCTCATCTCCAGGAATGGGGTAGCAACAATGAGCAAAGTTTATTGCCATTCCTTTTGTTTTGTTTATAGAAATTGTATTAATTGTTTCATTATTAATATCTTGGAGGAGTTTATTAATAACTACAGCTACAAATATTTCAGACAATCCCACTTTTATATACAAGTCTTGAAAATCAAAACAATTCAGTTCTTTAAAACATTTATCCCATTTATCATTAGGAACATCATTAATTTTAATTTTTTGATAGTTAAGCGCATCTGAGATCAAAAGTTTTCCAAGTCTTGCTAGCTCTGTCTTTGAGTTATCTTTAAGATTTGCCTTTATTGCAGTTTTGGCTTTTGAGGTTACAACAAAGTCAAGCCAGCTTGGCTTGGGCTTAACAAATCGACTTGTAATTATTTCGACCGTTTGACCAGATTTAAGCTCAGTTGAAAGCTCTGCTTCAGTTCCATTAATAGTAGCTTTTTGGGATTTTTTTCCAATATTGGTATGAACAGCGTATGCAAAATCAAGCACTGTAGCTCTGAGAGGAAGTTGAATTATCTTTCCAGCTGGAGTAAACACAAATACTTCATCAAAGAATAAGTCAGCTTTTGTATTTTCTAAGAAGTCAGCTGAAGTGTCAGTATTTTGCTGAATATCTAATAAAGATCCAATCCAATTTCGAGCTAATTTATCAGTTGGCTTATCCGTATTTTTATAGTGCCAGTGAGCGGCGATCCCATACTCAGATATGAATTCCATCTCTTGAGATCTAATTTGAACTTCAATAAACATTTTTCTAGGACCAAGTACAACAGTATGAATAGACTGATAACCATTTGGTTTTGGGGCTGAAATATAATCCTTAAATTTAAGCGGAATAGGTTTATAAAGACTATGTATATGGCCTAACGCCTGATAACAAGTATTTGTATTTTCAACAACAACTCTAAAGGCATGCATATCAAGAACTTCTGAAAATTTTCTTGATTTAAATTTCATTTTATTGTAAACACTCGAAGGCTGTTTTTGACGCCCTTCGATAGTTGCGCTAATGCCTTCAAACTTAAGCCTATTTTCAATTTCAGTCTTAATTAGGTTTATTGTTTTCTTTTGATTCCCATACTGCTTGCTAATTTTCTTTTTAATTATCAAGTGCTTTCTTGGGTGCAGCGTTTTAAAGCATAAATCATCTAGCTCTACTCTTATGCTATGGAGTCCAAGCCGCCTTGCAATTGGAGCATGAAGTTCAAAAGTTTCTTTTGCTTTTTGTATTTTTTTTTCGTCACTCATTGAATCCAAAGTGCGCATATTATGAAGTCTATCAGCTAATTTAATGACCATAACCCTCATATCTTTAGACATAGCCAAAATTAGCTTTTGAAAGTTTTCAGCTTGTTTCTGTGAGCTTGAAGTGAATTCTAAACTAGTCAGTTTTGATACTCCTTCAACAATATGAGCTACTTGCTCTCCAAACTGCAATTGAAGATCTTCTTTGGTTACCAAGGTATCCTCGATGCAGTCATGAAGAATTGCAGCTACAACGCAGTAATAATCAAGTTTTAAGTCTGCAAGTATCAAGGCAACAGAAAGTGGGTGATGGATGTATGGCTCACCTGACTTTCTGAATTGACCAGAATGTGCTTTATTAGCGACTTTATATGCAAGCCTAACTAATTCAACATCTTTATGAGATAAGTAGCTATTTAAAACTAAGCATAAGTCATCAATTTTAGTATGCTTTTGAAAAAGGTTTGTTGCCATGAATATGTTTATTAATAATATTCATACAATTATAAGCACCTTACTATTAAGTAGAAGTTCTTTATATAAAGGTTTCCAACTAAAAAACTCATAAGTATAATTTGAGAATTAATTAAACCTACTAAATACTCATAATGAATAAGTCTTTAATTCCTCTATTTGCATTCTTCTTTTTACTTTCTGGCTGCTCTCCTTTTGGTGGAGATAAAGAGTCAAAAATACTTGTCGCGAATGGCCTTTCTTCTAAAGCATTGTATGAAGAAGCTGAAAAAAAAATTAATGCCGGATCTATAGGGCAAGGCATTAAGCAATATAAAACTATTCTTGAGTCCTATCCAGGATCAAAGTATGCTATCCAGGCAAGATTAGACATTGCGTATAATTTATACAAGCAAAAAAAATATAATTTATCAATATTAGAGCTTAATCAATTTATTGAAAAATATCCTAATCTTCCATCAACTCCTTATGCTTATTACCTTAAAGGAGTTATTTCTGAAGCAAAATCAAGCTCAATACTTGATAAGCTTGTTACTGATAGTGCTCAAAGAGATGTAGAAAGTGTTCGCGATGCTTATAGTTATTATATTGATTTAATTAGCTTATTTCCTGACTCAAAATATTCTGAAGATGCGAGTAAAAAACTCCTCAACTTAAAAAATATCCTAGCAAGACATGAGTTTTATGTCGCTCTATATTATTCGAGAATTGGCTCTCATATTGCTGCAATAAATAGATCAAAATTTATTATTGAAAATTATCCAAATAGTCTTTCAATTCCAGACAGTCTTCATCTGATGGCATATAATTATGATGAAATAAACGCCAAACAGCTTGCGACAGATGTAAGACTAATTTTATCTTCTAGTTATCCTGGTTACTCTAAAAACTATTCAATTGATTAGCGTCAAAATATAATATCTTTAGTTATGAACTCAACTGAAAAGCTATTTGCTTTAAAAGTTTCGCTAATTATGTCTGTTAGAATGCTCGGTTTATTCATGCTTTTTCCTGTCATGAGTCTTTATGCAGGTGATTATGATCGCTCGACCCCTTTCTTGATTGGTATGGCAATTGGGATTTATGGTCTTACTCAAGCCCTACTTCAAATACCTTTTGGTTATCTTTCTGATCGATTTGGAAGAAAACCTATCCTAATCATAGGGCTTTTAATTTTTTTGCTAGGAAGTATTGTTGCAGCAAATACCTCTAATATTATATTTGTAGTTATTGGAAGAGCTTTACAAGGCGGCGGCGCAATATCAGCTGTCTTAATGGCATTTTTAGCTGACTCCATATCTGAGGATAATCGAGCAAAGGCAAATGCCTTTGTTGGCTTTCAAATTGGTGTTGCGTTTATGCTTTCATTAATTATTGGACCATTAATTACCTCAAGGATCGGGCTTTCAGGGTTGTTTTGGGTTATAGGCCTACTCTCAATTATTGCTATGCTAATAGTATTGTCTCTTGAGCACTCCAAGCCAATCAATTATTATCGGCTATCTTTTGATGCCTTTAGAGAAACTTTAAGTAGAGAGTTAATTGCTTTAGATTTTAGTGTATTTTCATTACATTTAATTCTTGCAAGCGGTTTTATAGTGATGCCACTTCTTATTATGGAAAACCAAATAGTTAGTATGATTGATAACTGGCAGCTTTACCTTCCAGCAGTATTACTTTCGTTTATTGGAATGATTCCTCTAATAATTATTTCAGAAAAATTTAAAAAAACAAAATATATATTATTACTTAGTATTTTTCTACTAATTATTAGTCAAATTATTTTTTATATTTCAAATTTAAATTTTTCAATTTTCCTCATTACTTTAACTATCTTCTTTGTCGCCTTTAATACTATTGAAGCAATTTTACCTTCTTTATTATCTAAAACTGCGAGCGCCTCTATGAGGGGGCTTGCTATGGGTATTTTTTCAACATCACAGTTTTTAGGCACGTTTATTGGCGGTGCAATTGGTGGTTTGATTTATGACATTTACGATTTAAATAGTGTATTCTTATTCACCATATTTGTAGCAATTATCTGGTGGTTTATGGTTCTTTTTTCACCACTTAAAACTAAAACTTAACAGGAGTAAATATTAGCATGGCCGGAATAAATAAAGTAATATTGGTTGGTAATCTGGGCGCAAAACCTGAAATTAAATACGCTTCAAATGGAAACGCAATAAGTAATTTATCAGTTGCAACTAGTGAGTCTTGGACCGATAAAAATACTGGCCAAAAACAAGAAAGAACTGAATGGCATCGTGTTAGTTTGTTTGGAAAAGTTGCTGAAATAGCTGGCCAGTATTTAGATAAAGGCTCTAAGGTTTATGTTGAGGGCAAATTGCAAACTAGAAAATGGCAAGATCAAAGTGGACAGGACCGCTATACGACTGAAGTTGTAATAAGTGGATTTAGTGGAACCTTACAGATGCTTGATCGCCGTGATGACTCCAACTCTCCAATGCAATCACAACCTCAATCAACGCCGCAGCCTGCTCAAAATACTCAACAAGCACCAAGTATTACTCCGGTTGCTCAAGATGAATTTGAGGATGATATTCCTTTCTAGAGTCGTCCTAAGTTTTTTTTAACTTAGATTCTCAGAATCTAGTTTTTCAAGGACTACAAAAGCGACTGCATTTTGACTTTCATCTGATATGCTTAGGTGTCCTTGCTTAATTCCTTTTTCTAACAAATATAGCCTTAGCTTTTCACTAGGTAAAAAATAAGGCTTTCCATTTTCATTGTTTCGAATAGTTAGATCTTGAAAGCTAACTACCCTTCCAATTCCTGTGCCTAAAGCCTTTGAAAAAGCCTCTTTTGCAGCAAAACGCTTTGCAAGAAAGGCGGCACTGTAGGCTTTATTTGCAAATAAAGCCTGTTCATGTTCAGTTAATACTCTCTTCATAAAGCCATCACGATTTTTTAATATAATTGCCTGGATTCTTTCTATGTCTACTATGTCAGTTCCAATTCCATAAATCATATAGCTCTCGATTCTAATAATAAAGCTTTCATTTCGGATGTTGCATTAGCAAGTCCAACAAAAAGTGCTCTTGAAATAATTGAGTGGCCAATATTTAGCTCAACAATTGATTCAATTTTAGCTACAGCAGTAGTATTTAAAAGTGTTAAGCCATGCCCTGCATTAACTTGAATTCCAAGACTTACAGCATATTCGCAAGCATCAGATATTCTTTTAAGCTCTAATTCAGACTCGGCTTTAGAGGCTGCATCTGCATAGTGACCTGTATGAATTTCAATAATAGGAACGCCACATTCAGCTGCGGCATCTATTTGTCTTTTGTCTGCATCAATGAAAAGAGATGTTTTAATATTATTTGAACTGAGTTGAGTGCAAACTTCTTTCATTCTAACTATTTGTGAAGCAACATCTAGGCCACCTTCTGTTGTAAGTTCCTGTCTCTTTTCGGGCACAAGGCAGCAGTCTTCAGGCAAAACATTAGAGGCAATTTTGAGCATTTCGTCAGTTGCAGCCATTTCTAAGTTCATTTTAGTTGTTAGCCTGGACTTTAGCTCAATTACATCATTGTCTTGAATATGGCGCCTATCTTCTCTAAGGTGAAGCGTAATGCTATCAGCGCCAGAATTTTCACAGATAAGCGCTGCATCAATCAAGCTGGGATATTTTGTACCTCTGGCCTGTCTTAATGTAGCTATATGATCTATATTAACGCCAAGAAAAATACTCATAATTACGCCTAATTAACAAAAAATAACTCTTTACTTTTAAGCGGTTTATCACCTAAAAGAGGTTTTAATCTTTTTCGATTCAATTTTTTTAAAGTATTTAACCCTTCTGAATTTGGAGTTACTTGATTAGGGCTGACAATATTTAATAGAATTTCACCCAAAATTTTACCTTCAATTTGTGCACTAAAACCCTGATCTTCAATAAAATCATAAAGGCCATTGATTTTGATTGGGTTGCCTTCAATATCATCATTAAAGTCAAGCCCATAACCTAATTCTTGCAACAGTTGATTTTCAAATATGCGTAGTGCATACTCTTTTTCAGAGTTAGACTTATGATTCATTTTTTTTATGAAATTCCAGTAAGCGCTAAAAATCTCACTGTATTCATCTCCTTCAGGTAGAAGCCTAATAAGAAGCTCATTGACATAGATAGCTAATATCAGGTCATCACCAAGAAGCCTTCGTGGCTTATCTGAAATTTCCCACTGGGAGAGGCTTTTTAGGTCACTCTTTCCCTTAAACGAAATACTTAGGCATTGAAACATTTGAAGTGATGTTTTACTGCTTCTAGCACCTCTAGCTATCAATCGCACTCTTCCATGATTTTTAGTAAAGAAATCGAGTAACAGAGAGCTTCCTTGGTACATTCTTCTATGAATCAAAAATGCTGGAGAATTCTCAATCCTAGTCATAACCTAGAGATGCTAAGGCTCTTTTATCATCTGACCAGCCTTGTCTAACCTTAACCCACAGCTCTAAGAATACTTTTGCCTCTAAAAAACCTTCAATTGTGATACGTGAATCTTGGCCAATTTTTTTCAACATTTCACCTTTATGACCTATTACAATCCTTTTTTGAGAGGCCTTATCAACAAAGATGCGTGCAGCAATTCTATACATTTTTCCATCAAGCTCAAACTTTTCAATTTCTACTGTGATGTCATATGGAAGTTCATTCGATAAGTTTCTCATTAATTTTTCACGAATAAACTCAGACACAACAAATTTTTGAGAGCGGTCTGTTATGTAGTCATCATCATAAATAGGATCTTGCTCAGGTAAATATTTAAGAATCAAGCTTCTAAGTTGCTTTGTATGGGACCGGTCAAAGGCAGATAAAGGGAAAACCTCATTGGCTTGAAATTTTTCACCAAGCATCTCTAGGTAAGGGAGTATCTTATCGACTGAGCCCGATTTATCAATCTTATTCACGCAAATTATGACCGGTATATCAACCTTACTTACGTGTTCTAATACGCGAGCATCCTCTTTTGTCCATTTAAATATTTCAACAAGCCAAATTATCATATCCACATCAGCAAAGCTTGAACTAGCAGCTTTATTCATATATGAATTGATTGCTTTATTGTTTCCAATATGGATTCCAGGAGTGTCTACAAAAACCATCTGATAGTTTTGCTGAGTATCAATAGCGTTAATTCGGTGTCTAGTTGTTTGAGGACGGTGTGATGTGATTGAAAGCTTTTGCCCAATTAATTCATTAACAAGGGTTGATTTGCCCACATTTGGTCGCCCTACTACTGCAATGAAGCCTGATTGAAAATTCATTTATTTAAGATACCTTTTAAAATTGATTCAGCACAGGCCTGTTCTGCTCTTTTAATGCTTTTTGCACTCTCTTCAACGCCAAGACTATATTCCTTAATAGAGCAGTTGACGTAAAAAATGGCGTTATGATCTTTACCTTCTGTTTTAATAAGCTCGTAAACTGGCAAAGCATATCCTTTTTTTTGCAATAGCTCCTGAAGTTGAGTTTTAAAATCCTTTAATGAATCTTCTGGTCCTGATTCATTTAAAAGGTCATTATAGAGTTTTAAAATGATTCCACTAACTGTTGCATAATCAGAATCAAGGAAGATAGCCCCTAGAATAGCTTCAAATGCGTCTGCCTGGATTGATTCCCGTCGAAATCCGCCACTTTTCAGCTCTCCTTGACCCAACAACAAGCTTTCAGAAATATTGAGTGTTTTGGCAAGCTTAGCTAAAGTCTGGCCTCTGACAAGACTAGATCGAAGTCTTGATAACTGTCCTTCATCAATTAACGGAAAGCGCTGATAAATTTCTAGAGAGATTACACACCCTAGGACGCTGTCACCCAGAAACTCCAATCTTTCATTATTTTTTTTACTAACGCTTCGATGAGTTAAGGCTTGTTTAAGGAGATTAATGTCTTTAAATTGATAAGAAATATTTTTTTGTAATTTTTGCATACGCTAAATTGCAACTGGAGCTTTAATTGGATCATCATGCTCATATTCAGAAAGCTCAAAATCTTCATAGTTATAGTCAAAAATATTTTCTGGCTTTCTATGAATTAAGATCTTTGGAAGTTTTTTTGGAGTACGTTTTAGCTGAGTTTCTACTTGCTCAAAGTGATTCGAATAAACGTGGCAGTCTCCACCACTCCAAATAAAATCTCCAACTTCAAGATCACACTGCTGAGCTACTATATGAGTAAGCAATGCATAAGAGGCAATATTGAAAGGGACTCCTAGAAATATGTCAGCACTTCGTTGATAAAGCTGACATGATAGCCTCCCTTTCGCCACATAAAACTGAAACAACGCATGGCATGGAGCAAGCGCCATTTTGTCTAACTCTCCAACATTCCAACTTGAAACAATAATTCGCCTTGAGTCTGAAGAGTTTTTAATGAGATTAATAGCCTCTTTGATTTGATCAATTTCTTTACCTTCAGAGTTTTTCCATTTTCGCCATTGAGCGCCATATACTGGCCCTAAGTCACCATTTTCATTTGCCCATTCATTCCAAATATTTACTTTATTTTCTTTTAGATATTTGATATTTGTATCACCCTTTAAAAACCATAACAGCTCGTGAATGACTGAAGGAACATGCACCCTCTTAGTAGTAACAATTGGAAACCCATCATTTAAATTAAATCGCATCTGATGACCAAAAATACTTTTAGTTCCAGTACCAGTCCTATCAGTTTTGTCAGTACCCGTATCTCTTACAAGTCTTAAAAAATCTAGATATTGTTTCATGTGCTACCTTTTACATAATAGGATTTATAAAATATATACAGGCCAATGAGAATCATCGGGAGGCTCAACGCTTGGCCCATTGTTAACCACTCAAAAGCTAAGTAGCCAAGATGTGAGTCAGGCACTCTTATAAATTCAATTATAAATCTAAAGGTGCCATAAAAAATCAAAAATAAAGCTGAAGTGGATCTAATGGGTGGATTTTTTTTGCTAAAAAACCATAATATAACAAACAAAACTACTCCCTCTAGTAATGCTTCATATAATTGAGTTGGGTATCTTTGAGCCCAAACGCCACTTTGGTCTGGAGCATAAACCCCCCATGAGCTCTCTGTTATTTTCCCCCAAAGCTCTCCATTAATGTAGTTTCCTATCCTTCCAAAAGCAAGCCCTAGTGGTATAAGTGGCGCAATAAAATCGGTCGTTTGAAAAAAAGAAAACTTTGATTTCCTATTAAATAAAATCATTGCAATCAAAACGCCTAAGAAGCCTCCATGAAAAGACATCCCGCCATTTTGAAAATTAAAAAATGTTAAGGGGTTTGCTATAAAAACCGAGAAGTTATAGAAAAGCAAATAACCAAAGCGTCCTCCCATTACAACACCTATTGCACCATAAAAAATTAAATCATCAACATGCCTTACATTCCATTCAGAGTAAGATTTAACGCGAGATTTTGCAAGTAAATAGGCTACTAAAAATGCCAAAAGATACATGACCCCGTACCAGTAAATTTGTACAATTCCTAAGTCTAAAATTACTGGATCAATTACAAAGTATTTCACAGATTAAATGAGCGCATAAATGTAACGTTTAAGTTGGTTTAATTTAAGAATTGTAAGCATATTTCATTATGTATTGAATTATAGGCAATGTTGCCGTTTTAGTGTACCAAACTGGGCATTGATAAGCCAAATAACTAGTTAATAAAATTGATCAATTCTTGGCTTTTCTTTTGATAAAGCGGGTGCGCAGGCTGACCTGATTTATTAATGTTTAGACACATTGGCCTATTAATAATTTCTAACACCTCCTTATCTCTATTCAGGAAATAACCATCATTACCCCACGCTACAACTGTTAACTCGCTCTTTTGATAGTTTTTTAAAATATGCATATTATTATCTTTCCCTATTGGTAATTTGACTTTTTTGAGTTCCATTGGATAGGTTGACATATAAGCAAACAAATTAACCATGATTAAGCCACCATATCCCCAATCTTTAGCAAAATTGATACATCTTGTTAATGTAGGGTCGTCAATTGTTTCATCTGCAATAGAAGGGTTTAATCCAATGAATAAAACATAACCATTTGCTGAATTCCAGGATCTTGTTAGAGAGTAACGGTATTTTCGGCAGCTTGAGAAAACTGCGCTTTTCTTTATAGTTCTCATTTATATAAGTTTATCTATAAAATAATTTCAATGTTCTAGAAGAGCATCAAATGTAGCTTTATTTTTTAACTTTAGTTTATTTTTATGATTGATAATTTTCCAAGAATTAGGCTTGGCCATTTTCCTACCCCTATAGAGTCTTTACAAAATATTACCAAAGGTCTTGGCGGTCCTGAAATATTTATTAAAAGAGATGACTGTACGGGGCTAGCAACTGGAGGCAATAAAACAAGAAAACTTGAATTTATAATGCCTGATGCTATAAAAAACAAGGCAGATCTTGTTGTCACTGTTGGTGCGATTCAGTCCAATCATGCAAGACAGACCGCTGCTGCATGTGCAATACTTGGGATTAAGTGTCTTATTGTATTGGAACAGAGACTTGCTAACGCTCCTGAGTCTTATATGAATTCAGGAAACATTTTTTTAAATAAAATTTTTGGTGCTGAGATGGTTTTGTGCCCTACTAATAAAAATGTTGAAGAGTTTGCAAAAGAAATAATGGATGATAGAAAGAGGCAAGGCGCTAATCCTTACTTTATCCCAGTTGGCGGAAGCAATCACTTAGGGGAGCTTGGGTATATTGAATGTATGCGAGAGATTATTGAGCAAGATAGTGAAAAACTCTTTACTCATATTATTTTAGCAACTGGAAGTGGTGGAACTCATGCTGGACTTATTGCTGGGAAGGCTCATTATCAAAGTGATATTGAAATTATAGGAATAAGTATTAAGGATAAAAAACTTGATCAAGAGGAAAAGGTTTTTAGATTAGCTAAAAACTCTTGTGACTTCATCCAGTGTAAATCTCTAGATCGCAAAAACGTTATAGTTGAAGATGCTTATGTTGGCGAGGGTTATGCTATCCCTACTGAAGGCATGAAAAAAGCTTTAAAACTAATGGCAAGAAAAGAGGCTATATTGCTTGACCCTGTATACTCTGGAAAAGCATTCGATGGCCTTATTGATTTAGTTAAAAAAGGGTACTTTAAAGATTCAGATAAAATTTTATTTATTCACACCGGTGGATCAGCAGCCATTCCAGCCTATGAATGGGCATTTTAGTATAAATACTACTTAGTCCCTTTTCTTTCCTTGTATAACCCTATCAAGTATTAGAGCACAAAATAAGATTGCAATCCCAGCCAGTATTCCTTGACCGACATTAGCATATTGTAGGGCCTCTAAAACATCTTGCCCTAAGCCTTTTGCACCAATTAAAGATGCAACTACAACCATTGCTAAGCTCAACATTACAGTCTGATTTACACCAGCAAGAATAGTTGGCATTGCAAGAGGCAAGTCAACCTTAGTCAATAAATACCATTTAGAGCCACCATAAGCAATTGCCGCCTCCCTTATAGTTTCAGGTACACCTTTTAATCCTAATACAGTAAGCCTTACCACAGGAGTTCCTCCAAAAATCATGGTAATAATGACTGCTGAAACTTTTCCAGTTCCAAAAAATGCGATAACTGGAATCATAAATACAAATGCAGGCATTGTCTGCATGAAATCCATAATTGGCCTGATAAAGGCATAAAACCTAGGTCTAGTGGCGCAATATATACCTAGTGGAATTCCAATAGATATACTCAGAATCGCAGCAGTTCCTAACAATGCTAACGTTGTCATGGCTTTTATCCAAAAACCTAGAAAACCCATGTAAGCTAAGAATGCTAAAGAATATACAGCTGCTCTTGGCCCAGCAGAGAGGCCAGTCATTAATACTATTGCACTAATAACTACAATCCAAGGAGTTGTTACAAAAAGCATCTCTAGGGCATCAAGGACTGATCTTATTCCAAAAGTAATCGCAGTAAAAAGAACATCACCTTTAATTACAGCATAATCAAAGGCCCTTTCTACTCCATCTATTGAGGCAAGTCTTATGTCAGGATGCGTTGGAAAATCTGCAAACAAGGCAACAAGATTTGGAAAACTATAGTGTATTGTTGAAAAAATAATGATTACCAAGACAAATGAAATACTTAATAGAAAGTTTTTAAATTCCATTCCCGGGCTTATTTGTTTGTTAGAGAGCCACTCAGAAAACTTTTTTTCTAAAATAGAGTTGGCCAATACACCTTGCAATACCCTTATTAAAATAAACAGAAAAATACCACTAATGGCAATTGCAACTCCAGACGCTTCAATGCTTTGAGCTTCCTGTAAATACCCTCTAATTGAGTCTTCAAGTGACTTAATTGTTCTTTTGAACATTTCAACTTTATCTGAATTGCTATCAATAGCAGCTTGGAGTTGCTTTTCTCGAAAATCAATTGTTGATTTAACTTTTGCAATTTTGCTATAGGCTTCGGCGCTAATATTGCCAAAAAACCCTCTGACAATTTGAACAATTGCAAATGTTTCGATCAGTAAAAATGCTAAAGACCAGTTCCATATGTTTCTGACCCCAAACCATGCGGAGCCAAATAAAAATGCAAATAGATTAAAGGATACAACAAATCTTGAGCTGTTATTAATACGGCCAAACTCATGAACATAGTATTCAGAATTAGTTTTTACGAAAACTGGAATTTGATCAGTGTTTGCGTAATCATCATTAGGTATTAGGTTATCTTTACTCATCCTGGCCCTCGACAATAGATACCAGTAAGTCTTTTTGAGATACCACGCCAACATCCTGGCCATTTTTGTTACTGATAACGATTGGCTTATCACTAGCAACAGAGCTCTCAATTAGACTGCTTAAATCGTCATTCTCTGTCATTCTTATGGCATCTTTTGGTATTGCACCATAATTTTTACTAAACTCATCAATTGGCTTCATTATCGATTTTGCTTTAACAACTTCAAGTCTTGAAATTCCTTTTACAAAGTCTGCAACATAGTCATCCTCTGGGTTCATAACTATTTCTTCTGGGGTGCCAATTTGAATAACTTTACCATCTCTCATGATAGCAATACGGTGACCAACTTTAACAGCTTCATCTAAATCATGAGTAATAAAGACGGTTGTTTTTTTTAATTTCTTAGATAATTTTATAAATTCTTTTTGAAGTTGCCTTCTAATCAAAGGGTCTAATGCGCTGAAAGGCTCATCCATCAATAGTATTTCAGGATCAGCAGCTAAAGCCCTTGCAAGCCCTACTCTTTGCTGCATTCCACCAGACAGTTCATGAGCATATTTATTACCCCAGCCTGTTAGCTCGACTGTATTCAGGATTTCATTGGCTTTTCCATACCTCTTATTTTTATTAACCCCTCTTATTTCTAGTGGCATAGCAATATTGTCAATCACAGAGCGATGCGGCATCAGTGCAAAGTTTTGAAAGACCATGCCTATTTTTTTATTTCTAAAATCTTGTAATTCTTTTCTTTCTAGGGTCATTACGTCTTGGCCATCTATTAGTATTTTGCCTATTGTTGGCTCTAGAAGCCTATTAATATGTCTTACAAGGGTTGACTTTCCACTTCCAGATAAGCCCATTACGCAAAATATTTCACCAGGCTTAATGTCAAATGAAACATCTGAAACACCAATTACTGAATTGTAATTTTCTAATGCGTCTTGCTTTGAAATATGATCTTCAGTAATTGCTTTTAATGCCTCTGGAGAGGTATTTCCAAATATCTTAGAGATATTTTGAATTTGAATAAAGCTTCCAGAGTTTTCTTGCGACATAGTATTTACATTAATTGAAAAAAAACCGGCGCATATAAAACGCCGGCTTTATAACGAACTTGTTAGATTATAAACCTAACCATCCATCAACAGTACCTTCGTTCTGAGACATCCAATCTCTTGCTACTTCTGCTGCATCTCTCTTATTAACAGAAATTTCATAGGCAAGCCATGATACGTCATCAGACGTTAATTGGAAGTTATTGAAAAATTCAACAATTGCTGGAGACTTGCCTTCAAGTGAAGTGCCCCAACCGATTTGAATATTTTTCATTGCATCTTTAGAGGCTACATATGACTTTTTATACCAATCAGCGTCACTCTTTGGTTGAATCATTTTGTACGCAGCAGGATCATGAGTAGGTTCAGTCAACATTACAACTGGCGCCATTCCCCATATAGCGTGTGGTTTATAGCAATAGAATGCATAGCCCTCGCCTTTTTTGATCGAGTCTAAAACTCTTGCATTTTTTACAGCTTCAGCAGCTCTAATAGGCTCAATACCAAGATCTAGTAGTCCATAATCTCTTACTTTAACCTCATTTACGTTTGCAGAGGCCCAGCCATCAGCGCCAATCCAAAATTCACCTTTACCATTGCCATCACTATCCATTGCAGCAATAACCTCAGGCCTTCCAAGATCGAAGATAGACGTTATGCTCATCTCTTTTGCAAACGCTTGAGATACGCAGTAACCTTGATTTCCTTCATAACTCAAAGAGCTTAACTTAAGAGTTCCTTTTGGAACTAGTTCATTAGTGTAAGCCTGTTGGTTAGGTAGCCAGACATCAGGGTGAACTTCAATCTCACCTTTACTTCTGTCAATTGCTCCATAGATAGCAGTATTGTTTCCAGGAACTAGCTCAACTTCACCACCCATTTTGTCTGTGATTACCGCAGATAGTAGGTTTGCAATTGCAGTAGCTCCAGTCCAACCTGGATCGCCAATGTTTACTTTTTCCGCATAAGTTGCCATAGACGCAGAAAGCGCAACAACGGCAGCAATAGCTGTTTTGTTTACTAACTTCATGTATTTCTCCTTTTAATGAAATTTACTTTTTTCTCTATTACTAAAGTATTTGTACTAGAAAAAAATCGAGTATACATCAATTAATATATATGTTTCAAGTGTTAATTTAAGTTAAGAGTAAAATAAAGTTCTATATGAACTTTAAAAATATGGCTACCCTAAAGCTAGAATATGCCATTCCTTTAAACTAGAAAATCCTTGATTGATTGATTGATTAGTGAAGGTTTTTCCATATGTGAGTTATGGGCACATCCTTCAATAATTTTGATAAGAGAATTTGAAATCCCTTTATTTAGAATTTCTTGCTGGTTCCAGTCATAGGAGCGATCATTTTTAGCCCATAGAATTAGAGTGGGTGATTTAATTTGATCAAGTTGCGCCCTTCCATCCCAGCAATCCCATGCATCAAGGCTTGCGAGTGCAGCTTGGGTTGTCGCTTTTGAACCTTCATCCAAGCATAATTTATATCCATCTCCCTTCAGGTGGTCCATAAACCATGTCTTTGCAATATTTTTTCGAGTTTTTTCAAGGCCAAATTTAATAATTTTAGCTCTTGATTGACCAATACTTTCAAACCTACTTGGCAAGACTCCTATAGACCCGGTACCAAAACATATTAACTTATTAACGCGATCTGGAAATAACGCGGCCATTTCCTGTGCAATCATCCCTCCCATTGAATGACCAAGCAAATTAAAGGTATCAATTTTTAAATAATCTAAGAGTTCAAACACTTGCAGTGCATTCTCTCTAATAGTTGAAGGAGCGGTCATTTTAGAGCTCTCACCATAACCAGCAAGTGAAGGCATAATCAACTCAAAGTTAGCCTTTAAATCTTCCTGAAATTTCCACATGTCTTGACCGCCCAAATAGCCGTGGACAAGTACCAGTGGATAACCCTTCCCAATTCTTTTGTGCGATAAGTGTTTCATAGTAATGAATGATAAAGTATTAGCTCCATTACAATTAAATTAGTGATGTAATATTTCCATCACCCACAACAAAGTCATATTTATCAAAATCTGTTTTATCAGCCCATTCCATTGCCTCATGTTCATTAAGACTAATAATGCCATCTTTTATTGAGCAAAGGAAGTAATGCAGAACAATATTTATTTTGCTGTCCTTGTACCTTTCCTCTGCAATCTTCTCATAAACATTAATGTTTATATTTAATTCCTCGTATATCTCTCTAATTAGAGCCTCTTGAAGTGTTTCATTTGCTTCAACTTTTCCGCCAGGGAATTCCCATTTAAGGCCCATATGTTTATCTCTTCTCCTTTGAGCAATAAAATAAAGATTATCTTTCTTTATGATTGCAGCAACGACGTCTTCAGACTTTATAGAATTATCTACCATGCCCCACCTTTAACGCAGTCATACATACCAACTTTACCCTCACTGCATAATTTAAATAATTCTTCTTTTGTGTATTCACTTTCTAAAGATTTAAGCTCTTGATAGCCTATTAAATAGAATAAGCACCCAGAGGTTAAAAAAAATAAAGCAATAAGTAGGAAGGTTTTTAAAAGATTCTTTTTCACAAAAAGTTCTCTAAAAATTAAATATTATTGATTAATGTAATAGAATACCAAAAAAAAGATTTTATGTAAGATTAAGGCTATTAGAATCTTTTTTACTTATAATTCAATAATAATAAAAGTTAAGGAGAAATATTATTAAAAAAATATTATTCATGATGTTGTTAGCTTTTTCTTCTATAGTTTCTGCTGAAGAGGGAAGGTATTCTATGCTGAAAGATGAACTAGGTGTTTATATTTTAGATGGTGAAACTGGCAAAGTTAAACATTGCAGAAGTGTTCCAATAGCTAATGCAAGTGAGACTGGTGGTGAGCTAGTTACAGCCTGTACCCCTTGGAGTGGAGAATATATTCTAAAACAATAAAATAAAATTTATTAAATTATTTATAGACTATTTAATTTATTACACAGAGGTTAAGAATGGATATTTTTTTGACTGAGATTCAAATATTTGAACTGACTGGCTTTACTAAAACTCAATTAGATGAAATGATTAAAGTGGGTGATTTTCCAAAACCTGTAAAAACTGAAAGAAACAATATATGGCTCGAAAGGGATGTTTTGAAATGGGCTAATGCTCGAAATCTTCATATAAGTGGATGAGGAGATAGCTCTTCATTAGTTAGTTCCAGCCTTGAAGCCAACGCTCACTCTCTTTTAATTCTCTCCAATTAATAAGTTCTGTTCGATTAGAGATTACTGCCTCTATTAAGCAGTGAGTTACTATGTTGTCTTCATCAAACACTAACTTAGTAATAAGAAAGTGTTTCTCTTTACTGCTCGGTGTAACTGCTGTCCATTTGGTATTAAGTAGTTTTTTTGAACTTATTTTATTCACTAACTAGAAAATTTTGTAGTGAAAAGTACAACCGCCATGAACATACTCATTAAAGGAAGGAGAAGTAGCATTTGAGTTGCAAATTGTAAAATAGTTGTTCTAACTGCTTGAGTTTTAAAGGATCTGTAGCTTAGGAACAAAGTAAAAAAATAAAAAATAGATGGGATTAGGGAGGAAGATCTAAGTTCCTCATAACTAGCATTAGTTTCAAGCCTATTGAGTAGTATTCCTGCAAGGATATATGTACCTACTACTCCGACCCAAAAAAGCTTTGTTGCTATAAATTTTGTTGTGGGCTTTTCTATATTTTCTACTTTCATAAACAATTTTCTAAATCCAGATAGTTGGTTTAATAGTGAGCGCGGCTCATCCGAACAATTAGAACTTTTATATTATATATTCACAGTCAAGAGGTTTTGGTTGATAATTTAAACTGTTGACCGAGCGCTTATTAACTCATAGTCAATATTAAAGCCTCCAATATTTAATTTACAAAGCTACTTATGATACTAACCATTGCATACATAAAGCTAAGCATAAATGCCATACAACCAGTAGTCCATAAAACGAGTTTAGTTTCCATAGATTATCTCCATTAATTTATAAGTAATTTTCAAACAGAGGCCATTCTAATAACAAGAAATAAAGATTAGATGAAGATTAGAAGTTGTTTAGATAAAGAGTTTGAAATGCAGGATTTAAGATAGAATAAAAGTTATAAAAGCTTTTAGAGTTGGTGTACTAAAGGTGATTCAAACACTCAAACTCCCCTCGATGTAGCTATCTTGTAGCACTAGTTTTCATAATTTTCACATATTTTTAATTTTAAAAAATATATGATTTTTATTAATAATTAAAAAGAATATATAAGAAGTCAAACTTAGTAATAAGAAAACTGAAAATGCTGTTTTAAATCCTATTATTTCAGTATAGCCAAAACTTTTAACTAAATCGATTATAAGGCCAATAAACCACTGCATTATAAAAGCTCCTAAGAAAATTAATAAATTAAATGATGTAAGTGCTTTGCCTGCCAAGTGACTTTGAAAAGATAGGCCTACAGCCGGCTGAACTACAGATAAAAAGATTGAACTGAGGATGAATAATGTAATATAGAATGCACCTGCTTTTGATCCTAAAATTATAATAAATAACATAACTAAAAAACTAATTGGCAAGCCAACTGTTAATATTCTTAATGCACTAAAACCAAGATTTGTAATCCTAGGTAAAAAATAACCCCATAAAAAAAACGAAATAAGCATTGTAATATTTATCCAAAATAATCCTGTAGCACTTTCAAGTGGAGTATAGCCTGCAACTCTAATCATCCAGGGTCCTGCCCATAAAGTTTGGATCGCCATTAACCCTCCATAATTAAATAAACCCATCGGAATAACGCTGATAAAGAATTTATTTTTCCACACATCTGCCAATGAACCGGGTTTTAGTGGGTTTTCCAAAGATTCATCTTTTTGATGATTCCACTTTGGAATAAAAGCCAATATTAAAATTATGCTAATTAATATCAATACTGCAGTTCCACCAAATATCCATCTCCAACCTAAAGTAGGTAACAAAAGTTGAACAGGTAATGTTGAGGATAGAAATCCTAACGAAGCTATCATTAACATCCAAGAATTTGCTCTTTGCTGTTGGTTTTCTGCAAACCAAATTCTATAACCTGTTAATGGTGCCATTAAACAAGCACCAGCTCCAACACCAATTAATATTCTGGAGACCAGCAAACCTGAAAAGCTTTGAGCTAGTGCAAAAGATACTGTTCCAATAAATGCAATTAATAGAAATGACGATACAATTTTTTTTGGTCCAAACCTATCTAACAAATATCCAAGGGGAATCTGTATAGATGCAAAACCTAAAAAATAACCTCCAGCAAGCAGCCCTAAATCTGCCGCCATTAAATCAAATTCTAGAGTTAAAACTGGGGAAATAGTAGCTGTAATTGCTCTTAACAAGCAAGATAAAAAATATCCAAAAGCAAAAGCAAAAAAAACAGTAATAGCCTGTTTTCTTGGAAGAATATAATTATCCATTAAGATAATTAAAATCCATAAATAAAAATATGGGTATTTCTTTCATAAAACAATTGTAATTTATTCTGAATGTAAATTATACCCATCACTCGATTAATAGGGTTAATTTGGATTAGGACAAAGCCGTGAAGACTTTGTGACACAAGATTGAGAGATGGTGCGCTCGAGGTGATTCGAACACCCGACATTCGGCTTCGGAGGCCGACACTCTATCCAGCTGAGCTACGAGCGCTAAATCAATTGTTACACCGTCGAGACGTTGCTAGCAAAGGTTTTCTATTTATTTTAACTACAATATTTATATTTATTGCAAGAGTAATTATAGGCATAAATAGTGCAATTTATGACCCAATTGCACTAAATTTGCACTAAATTAAAGACACCGGGGGACCCCTATTTAACTCGGCTAACTATTAATAATACCTCCCTCACAGATGAAACGAAGTTTGGACTTTGGTTCAAATTGACATATAATTAATTTACGGTTGTATAGCTTATGACTGTATCTGAAAAATCTGCCTTAGTTTAATCTAAGGCATTAATAAATATTATTAAAATCAAAGGAGAAAATGATATGTTAGGAAAAAAGATTGGTTCAATTTCTGGACCTGCAACAAATAAAGCATTGTCAGCTGAAGGTTCATTACCTAAGTTCAGCACTTCTACAGAAGGTGTTGGAACACTTGCTGGAGCAGAAGTCCAAAGTATGGCAACTTATAGTTCCAGTATGAGAGCAGATGGCACACTTTATGGCGAGTGTCCTAATCAAGGTGTAATAATGACACAGGATGGAGTAGCCACATTCAGGGCAACAGGAGTGGGTACTTTTACAGCTGATGGCGGGACAAACTTTAGAGGGGCGTGTTATTTTCAAGCATCTGCACCATCACTTTCAAGTCTTAATGGTATTTGTTGTGTTTACCATTTTGATGTTGATGCAAAAGGAAATGCCACTTGGGATATTTGGGAGTGGAACTAGTTCGAAGTAATCTTTTTAATTATTGGAGAGAAATAAGATAGTCGTAGAGAACTAGAATAAGATGAGGCCCTATATAAGGGCCTTAATTTTTTAACCTCCCTCACACATCAAACGAAATTTGGACTTTAGTCCAAGTTGATATACAATTCCAGTATGAAGAAACTACTCCTACTTCTTGCTCTTTGTCTAGGAGTTTTTACAGCACAAGCAGCGCCAGAATATGGAACAGTAATAGTCTCTAAAGTTATTAGTGTTTATGATGGTGACACCTTCAGAGTGGATATAGACTCACTGCCTCCTATAGTTGGCAAAAACATACCCATTAGGCTTAACGGGGTAGATACTCCAGAGATACGAGGAAAGTGCAAATATGAGAAAGATTTAGCACTTGAGGCTAGAGATTTTGTGCGAAACAAGCTAGCTAATGCTAAAGAGATTAAGCTAACTAAACTCCAGAGAGGGAAGTACTTTAGAGTTGTTGCTGATGTTTATGTCGATGGTGTTAGCTTGGAACAGGAGCTACTTGAAAATAAACTAGCTTACAAGTACACTGGTGGGAAGAAATCAAGCTGGTGTGACTAATATGAAAAAACTATTGTTAACTTTAAAAAAATTTATTGATAACATTAGAAGTACAATTAAATCTTTTGAGAGATAGAGTTTCTTAAAACGAGTTTACCCTCTAATGTCCTAAGTTTCCCCTTAGACCTATAGACCTAAGATATATCCTTATTAGTTACCATTATAGTTATCTACCTTAAGTAGCTCTTTTAGTATCCCTCTCCTATCTTCATAAGGAGTTATATCCTTCATACTGTCAACTAAATCTTCATACTCAAGTGGCACTATGAAAGAATCATAAATAGTGAGACAAGGTATACCTCTCTTGGTGAGCTCCATCAAAACCTCAAAAACTATATCTGACTCCCAGCAGCTTATGAGGTCTCCATAGACTTTTCTGTTATTGTAATACTTAGCTATCTTGGGGTGTTTGTTTAAGATTGCTTGAGCTATGTCTAAAGGCTTTACTTTCTTTTTAAATTCAATATAGTCTTCGTAATTTTTTATGTCTTTATCTTTAGGATTTTTAACTTTAAGAGCATCATATCTATAATGATTAATTACTGACTGAGCTGCTCCTCTAGGTGATTTACTGCCTTGCATAAATGAGGAAAAATTCTTAGCAATATGCCTCGGTACTGGATAGCAATCAACAACTATGTGGTAAGGGTCATCGTCATAAGGGTATGGAGCTCCAGTGATTACTTGATACATAGCATTTAGATGTGATGCCGTTCTGTCTAACTCAACCGTTGGCTGACCATTAATAGTTATATTCTTTCTAAGCTCTGATGATAGGTTAGTCCAAGGTCCCGGCATTCTCCCGCCAAAGGTAAACTCTGTATTCTTATCTTTAAAGTTATGTCTAATGAATTTCCTCTGAACTGTGAACTTCTTAAATTCTCTATCTTCACTGCCATCGTCATTTAGAAGCATAATCCTACTTCTATTTAAAAGTTGGTCGTACTTTTTAATTTCCTCACTTAACCACTTTGAATATTCAGTGTCTTCATAATCAATATAGATAGATTTACCATTATCTTTTTTAGCTTTTCTGAGTGTGACATAAGTCCCTACTCTTTTGTCTATGCCCTCATCTGACCATCGGGTGTTTTCAAACCACTGCATCAACCTGTCAGTAGGCATCATAGTAGTCATTTTTCTCTCCTCGTGACTGCCTAGTTCCTGAATGATATAACCATTAGCTTCAAGTTTATCTAGTGAGCCATTAATGGCACTATATTTTATGTCTATTGGATTGTCTTTCTTGCCGCCTAAAGGTTGCTTTCTGCGGGAGACCCTAACCTGTCTCTGGCCCTGTATATACATATTACATAACAGAAGTCTGAGAGCCTTAAATTGAGTGCCTTGCCTCATACCAAGGTCTTTTCCAAGTTGCTCTGTTAACTCCTCTAAATGAGGCATATTGAGGTCTAGAAAGAGGTCTATTTTGGGTTTATGAGCCATTAATTGTAGATATTTAGTACTGTATTGATAATCACGCTCTTATTCATTTAAACTTTATTTATTAATCTTCAGATTTTTTATTAATATCTTTAATAACTTTTTTTAAATGAGCATCTCTTCTAGCTTCTCTAATTATTTCTCTTTGCTTTTCATTACTATTTGCCCATAAGCGTCCAATTAAGTAAAGCAGGAAAAAGATAAATAAAATTGTCCAGATACCTACTGCAGTCAAACCACCTCTATCAAGGGATAAACTACCAAACTCTAGAAATTTACCAACATTACTAACACTAAAGCCATTAAATGCGTTTTGTGAAAACTCTCCAAATGGAATAAAAAAATCTTGGATAGCTATCCGTGAGTCAGTTATGGTTATCTCACCATCATAGTTTCTATCTTTTGAACATCCAGCTAAAGAAAGGAAGATTGATAAAAGTAAGAGTAGTTTTTTCATTTTTTAATAATCAAATTTAAAGCCGTAATATGACTTAGAAGTTATATTCCAAGACCACTCACCAGCATTTAAACTTTCTAGAAACTGTATTTTTTCAGGCTTCCAAAAATGGACTGAACTCTTTTGTCCGGGAGTAATGGAAGGATATCGGGTAATATTGAAATACTGTTTTTCACACTTGGATGTATCTTTACATTTAAAGTACCCAGACATTGTAGTTTTCTTGATAATAAATTTACTACTAGTATTTTCAATATCCATTACAACTTCTCCTAGATATGTTGCAATCTCATCGCTAGTTTTGGCATACTTCGAATCTATTTCTTTTGCATATTTATCAGCACATAATTTATGTGAATTATCAATGTTTTCTTTTTCAAGAGCTTCAACACAGTTATTAAATTTCTCTAATTTTGGAAAAAAGAAATTTGACCAGCTTAAGCCTTCCGCATAAGTAATGCCCGTCAATGAAAAAGAAAGTACTAAAGTTAGTAGTAGTTGTTTCATATAATTAATCTAGCTCTGGAATATAACATTTAGCTATATCTGTATTGACCACAACATCTCCATTTAACCAATATTGGTGACTAGTAATAGTAAAATTACCATCTTTATAAACAACAGAGACGTAGTGTAAATGCTCATTTAATAATTTAACACTAGAGGCTACAATAACCTCATTAGAATTTAAAGAGATTTGTAAATCTGTATTGCTGCTCAGGAAATCCTTCTCAAAAGCAATGTTGTTCTCCTCTCTTTTAAAAACAAAGGTCTTTTTTAAGAATTCTTTTGGACTGTTCCAATAGGCCTCTTCACCATCAGAACCTGAAAAAGTACTTGAAACCCATTCACAAGAGTAAACATCACTAATAGCTGAAAAACTCTGACTAGAGATGATTGAGAGCAATAGAGATAGTAGTAGTTTTTTCATATGAATTTATTTATTTTTGCAATCATAAGAACCAGCTGCATAGCCGTCTCTATAGCCCTCAGAATAGTTTTTGTTATCCCAATCGCCTTTAACCATCGTTGCTCTAATATTGCAAGTAGTATTGTAACCAGCAGCATACCCATCACCTTCGCCTTCGTCATAATCACTATCACTTGAAGAGCATCCTTGTAAAGCAAAAGAAAGTGATAAGAGGAGAGGTATGAGCAGTTTTTTCATCATTTAATTATATTTCAATTTGAACTGAGTACAAACTTTATTACCAAGCACCATTATTAATACAACTTTGAAAAAGGTCAGCTCCCTTTGCAGCTTCTCTTTCTTCATCAGTCTGTGGATTACAAAGTTTTCTTACATCTTCTTTTGTATAGTCAGCACTAAGATAACCTTGCTCAATTAGCCTTCTTATCTCTGATGAATCTGATGTGAACCAATTAAAAATAAGAATTATTGGAACTAGAACAACAGCAACTTTAATAAGTTTCTTCATAGCTAACTATATTGATTGAGAAATATAATAATTATTAAGCAAGAAGAATCCCCAAATAGTACCTCCCAATGTCAATACTAGGAAAAAAACTCCAGCCCATTTAGCTTGCTTATTGTATGGATGTTTTGTTTTCATATGCCTTCTCTTAAAACCAATCCGAGCGGTTAAGCCAAACTAGTCCTTCTTTAGGCAGTATCACCATAATAATGCTCAGCTCAGTCTCCCTCTTTAATTGTGAATAGTAAACCTCTCTCTTCCCGCAGAAATTCTCAGGGTCGGTGAGCTTTCTGGTCACTTGATAGTAGCGGGGTTTGACTTTCATTGTCTTGGTCTCTAAGCAGAAAGGAGGATTTAGTGTTTCTTGAAATGGGTCGAAACCATAGCCGAGGTATTCTCTGTTATGACTTGGGAAATCCATTGTCATTTCATTAAATTTGTATCTCTTTGTAGCTATTTTAATAAAGGAGTCAATATCCTCAACCTTGATGATAATATCCCTGCCAACGTTAGCCCCCCAGTTACTAAAAGAAGTATGAATTAACTCTGCATCAGATGGGTATTCTAATTTTGAGTTTTCAGTAAATTCTATGGGAGCTTCTTGCTTTAAAGTAAAGGTATTAGCTTGGTAGTCAGAGCCTCCAAAGGCAGCGAATACGCCCCAAAAAATGAAAAAGAAAATGAGTACCAGCATCTGCCCAATAAAATAAAGGACAGTGCGTGCAATTGACCCAATACTGAGCTCGATATCTCTAAAACTTAAGTAGAAGATAAAGAAGTAATATATTGGGATTAACCAGTGAAGCCAATCTGCTACAAAAGGAATGCTATTAACAAATGGGGTTAATGTTAATAGGTCAATTAAAAGGAAGAGTAGGAAAGTACCAAGAACACCCCAGAGCCAAAACAGGGAGCGAAAACTTCTTTCTTTAAAAATAAATGCTTTGATTTAGACTACCCTTTTAGATGAAGTTAAAAATGAGTATATATACTTTAAATTAGTATGGGTTAAACTACACTATAAATTCACCAACAAAACATAAATCATAACTCAATCTTTTTACATCTACCATCATAAAACCCAGAAGATGTATCCAGCATAATGTCTTTACTTAACCTAGAGAAACTTCCTTTTAAGTCTGAAGACCCAGAACGCCTGTAAATATGCAGTAAATCATCCAAATCTTCCAGTTGTGAAAAGTATTCAAGTGGAATATGATTAGGCACTTCTATCTTAATTCTTCCAAAAGAATCACCTGCATTTAGAAGTCCATATTCTTCTAAGGTTAAAAAGAGCTCACTTTGTCCATAGCCCTTAAGATTTCCTTGACACGCATAATGAGTCTTTGAATAAGTTGCATAACGTATACCCACCCATATCGCTATTAAAGCAATAATAAATAATAATAAACCAAATATAAATTTAAAAAATTTCCTAATCATATTAATATCTAAAGCATATTGCTATCATCTGCTGAGTTAGAGCTCCTTCAACATAGGTGTAGTTAAAGTGATTATTGTCAAACACCCCACTATCTCTCAAGTTGTCGGCATTAACAAAGAAATGCTCTCCTGTAGCACTTGACTCTCTAAACCGAGAAACTTCCATCTCAAGATATTCTCCTAGTCCAGCAAAATAACCTTTATCTACAGTAAATACAATCTTGTCTTCTTTCATTACAAAGGTAAATTCTTGTAATGGTTTTTGATATATTTTGTCAGGAGTAACGTCCATAAATTGCCTCATAGTGCAATTGTAAGAATCACCAACTGCACCAATACTCTGGCAAGAAATAATTGAAAGTAAAAGAGCTAGTAGATTTTTTTTCATTCTAAATATTGTCAATTATTGGTGAACAACAACCTGCTCTAAGAATCTTTCAGCAATAGCCTCAAGCTTAATAATAAAATTCTTTGTACTTCTAAAATCTACACCTAATAGGTCTTTAGTTTTGACTTCAAAATATTTAACTTCGTCACCAAAGGACTTGTCAATTATAGAATAAGGCTCTGCAAGTTCTTTTTCTCTAAATAAAGTTGCAAGTGGAGTATCACTCTTATTACTTTTGTTCCTAATATAAAAAGCGTTAACTAGTATTGAATCTGTATATCCTGACTCACTTTCAAACATTTTTATTAAGGTTGATGTTTGAGCTTGAGCTTTACCTTTTTTAATAATAATGTTTGTATAGCATCTAATTTCTTGTCTAATAAAATCAACATCTAGAGAAAAAGTATTGTTCTTATCTTTATTGAGCATAAACTCAGATGTAATAACTTTAGTATTTTGAAGCATCTTTTCTACTGACTCTTTTCTATTACCATTGCTAAGTAATTCAATATGAAGCCCAGAACGGCTCGTCAGCTGAAGGCTTATGTCTTTTTCTTCTTGAATATAAGACTTAACAACACTAGAAAGCAAGGCTGGAGAAATCTTCTGTTTAGTATCTAAAGACTGAATGCTGGTTACTGAATCTTTCCACTCCTTACCCATATTTGTATAATTACTTAACTTACTATGAGAGTCAACATATCGACCAAATTCATTAAGTATGTAAGTATGGTCTTCATCTTTTATGCTTTCTGTTCTAATTAGCCTATGAGCAGTAACTTGCAAGAAAGTCCAAGACCAATGAAAGAGGTTAAAACTCCTTTTTTTAAGCTTAATTGGACTTTGCATAGGATTAGTAACTAACTCGTTTGAAACAGTAATTATGGAATTAATTCCAATTTCTCGACCAAAAGTAGCATACCTTTCAATCTGTGCCTCATCTATTGGATTGTTGCCAATTTTGACCTCTACAAAACAAAGCCATTCAATAATTGGCTTAAGTTTGCCGCTAGTGATAACAATTAGCCCATCTGGTCTATCATCTTTCGAATTACTTTGTAACTCTGTAAAGGTATGAAGAGATACATTTTGATTGTTTATTTTCTTTATTCCAATTTGAGATAATAACTCTTCTCGATATTCTTTTACTGCAGTTAAAGTTGAAAGAAAAATTGAAGTGGTAGACACTTCATTGTCGGCATTACCACCGGGGAAAAGTCTAGCTTTTTTTAATTCTAATTCACCTTTTGAGCCATACTTAAAAACCTGATATAAGTCTTCAAAATTAGTTTTTCCACAATCAACTTTTTTAATCATTTTTATAATTTATAAATGTGAATTTGAACCATAGTATACCAATTAAATTAAATCTAAATACCACCCATCACTCGATTAATAAGGCTCGACTTATGTCCGATGCAGAGGTGGGCATATCGCTTAGTCACCTCGATTTGTTTATGCCCTAGAACATCTGCTATCTCAAGCAAAGTAGCACCACTCTGAGCCAAATAGGAAGCTGTGGTATGTCTTAAATCGTGGAATCTAAAGTCTATAAGCTCAGCCTCTTTTCGCACTCTATCCCACTGCTTATAAAAGAAATAAGGCTTATCGGGTTTTATCTCTGATGCGAAGATTAATGAACTATTATTTAGACTAAATCTCTCAAGCTCTTTAATAACACTTTTAGTTAATGGCAGAACTTTTGGCTCACCATTTTTACTGGTTAGTACATAAGCGGTTTGTTTGTCTATATCCAGATTATTCCATCTAAGACTAAGCAGCTCTCCCCTTCTAGCTCCTGTGGTTATAGCCATTAAGACCAGTAGATAGAATTTGTTCCATTTAGACGCCCTACAAGCCTTAAATAGCCTTTCTCTCTCGTTATCGGATAGATATCTTATTCTTCCCTTTTTTTCGGGCAGAGAGCGAATATAACGCGTTGGGTTATCTGTAAGTCCTAACTCTCTAATTCCATAGTTAAAGACAACCGAGACTAACTTCTTGTATTTATTAATGGTTGTATTACTTAGTCCCTCTGGAAGACATCTTAATCCAAATTCAATATCTAAGCGATTTATGTCAATAATAGACTTATCGCCCAATATCCCTAACCAGTGTTTAAGCCTGCTACGCTGCATCTGCGGCTTAGTGCCTAAGTACGCATTACTTAGGTAACTCTCAATAAGCTCATCAAAGGTTAGTTTAGAGCTATAGGCTTGGTGGTCTTTAACACTATCTTCAAGTTTTAATGCAAAAAGACTTGCTTGTTTCTTAGTAAGGAATGTTTTATAGATGTTTGGGAGTCCTTTTCTACGTATCTGGACACGGTATGAGACACCCTTTTTATTATCTAACTTTTGTATACTTGCCATATCAAATCTCCTATAAAGTGCATTAAATTTGCACTAAATATGAAATGAGTACTTAAAATATATATTGGCAGTTCGCCTTTAGAACCTTATGCTGCTTAACAAAGCTGGCTATTAGAGAGAGGCGATTCGAACACCCGACATTCGGCTTCGGAGGCCGACACTCTATCCAGCTGAGCTACGAGCGCAATTAGTAACTGATAATTTTAGTCGAGTCATTACGTTTAGAATTAAAAATTATATGAATTTGCAATATTTTATTTAAAACTTCATGTTTTCTTCATTTAAACTTTATAAAACACAAGTACAATCCTTAAAAAAATTAAATTACCAACCTACTTTTAAAACTAACTAAATTTATTATGATAAATGTAAAGGCTTTAATTAAATCAACTGTTCTTTCTGCTTTTCTTTTTTTTGGAGCTACAAGCGTATCTTTAGCCGAGGAAGAAGACTACTCCCCTCTTGACTCCCCATCTTTCTTTGAGGGTTTAAATACCTTTACTACTGTTTTCTCTCAAATCAAGCTAATGTATGTTGATGATATTGATGATGAAACGTTGTTTAATAATGCGATAAGAGGATTAGTTGAGGGCCTGGATCCACACTCTAGTTTTCTTGAGCCACGTGGCCAGTCTGACTTAAGTGAAAGTACAAGGGGCGCATTTGGTGGCCTTGGTATTGTTATTGGAACAAAAGGTGAATATATAGAAGTTGTGTCTCCAATTGATGACACACCTGCATACAGAGCAGGCCTTAAGGCTGGAGATATTATTTTACAAATTGGTGATCAAAACGTTAGTCAAATTAACCTTGCAGAAGGTGTTAAGCTAATGAGAGGCGCTCCAGGAACCACTATTAAACTAACAATTGGAAGGCCTGATATTGCTCCATTTGTAGTTGAAATAACGCGTGAAATTATCACTATCACCTCGGCAAAAGGACTTTTACTGGATGAAGGTATTGGTTACCTAAGAATTGCTCAATTTCAAAGACCAACTGCTGCTCTAGTGAAAACTATTGTTGCAGATTTAGTAGAAAAGAATGAAGGTGAGCTTGATTCTTTAATTATTGATTTAAGGAATAATCCAGGTGGGCTTTTGGATTCTTCAATTGATATATCTAATCTGTTTATCGATGAGCCTGGTATTGTGGTTTATACCGAAGGCAGAACTTCATACTCTAATAGTTCATTCCCAACAAAGCCTGGTGATATTCTTAATGGTGCTCCTATTGTTGTGTTAATGAATAGAGGTTCAGCATCTGCTTCTGAGATTGTTGCAGGCGCACTTCAGGACCATAAGAGGGCTTTGATTATGGGTGAAGAGTCTTTTGGTAAAGGCTCTGTCCAGTCTGTGCTTAATTTACAAGATGGCTTTGGATTAAAGCTTACAACTGCAAGATACTTTACGCCTTCTGGTAGGTCTATTCAGGGAAAAGGAATAACGCCTGATATTGAACTAGAAAACATCTCTCTTAAAAAAGATGAAGATGAAGATTCAATAGACCTTAGCCAGCAAGAAAAAGATCTTAAGAATTCTCTCTCTGCTGAAGAGGTTGAAGCTCCAGTTGCACCTTCTGATCTATCTACTGAAGAAATCATTAAGTCACAAAATAATATTAGTGATTTAAGGGATGAAGAGTATGTTAATCTTCTAAAGGAAGACTACTTTGTGCACGAGGCAATGAATGTCTTAAAGGCACTAAAAATCTATAAGAAATAGCAACTAATAACCTTTCATAAAGAAACTTATGGAAGGCTATTTTTTTGAAGGATTACTTGCTTGAAAAGTCCAGAATTTCTTTAAAGCTTAAATGATCTGTAGTATTTTTTCCATAGTAAGCTTTTTTTTTAATCAAAGCCACCAATTCGACTAAACTGCATTGTATTAAAATTCCAGTCCCAATGCATCCATATTCCAATAGCCCTTCCAATTATATAATCTTCTGGAACAAAGCCCCAAAATCTAGAATCGCTACTGTGAGACCTGTTATCGCCCATTACAAAGTAATGACCTTGGGGAATTGTAATTTCCACCAGTTCTTTTGAATGACCTTTTGGATTAAGAAGTATGTCATGACCAGAAGAGTCAAAAATTTCACGGGTTAGTCTGTAATTATTCATTGATTTTCCTGAATCCACACCAATATAAGGGCCTATTTTTTTAACTTCAATTGACTTTCCATTAACTATTAACTGATCTTTTTTATAAGAAATTACATCACCTGGAAGTGCGACAATGCGCTTAATAAAATCTACACCAGAGTAACCAGGTGTTTTTTCATAATTTGGGTACCTAAATACAATTACATCTCCCCTATTAGGGCTTGAAAACTCCACAAGTTTTGTGTTTGTTATTGGAAGTCTAAGGCCATAATCAAACTTATTTACTATAATAAAATCTCCCGTTAAAAGTGTCGGCATCATTGAGTTTGATGGGACACGAAAAGGTTCAAATATAAAGCCTCTAAATACCAAAACCAACAATAATACTGGAAACATCTCTATTGACCACTGAACAACTTTTGGTCTGTGACTATACTTTTCAGATTTTGAAAATTTAAGAAATACTAAAAAATAAAAAAAACTACCAATTTTTGATGTTTTTTCAGAAGCCTCAGTATTGATTTGGTTATTTTTCTTAGATAGGAGAAGGTCTGTTAAAACTATAACAATTGCAAGAGCCATTGCCACGAAAAGCCAAGATAGTACGTCCCATGCAAAGAACGGTTCTGCATTATTAATAGTCATAGGTTAGTGTATTTTTCAAAAAGCGTATTATAACAAGGTGTTGGATGACATACTTAAATTACTACTTAGCATTAATCCTAATTAGATTCAGTAATATTCATGCCAATTGAGTTCGCTAACTCTACAAAGTTTGGGAATGACGTCTTTACGTTGTCAACGCCATCAATATTAATTTCAAAACTAGATCTAACAGACGCAACAGCAAATGACATGGAGATGCGGTGATCATGATGAGATTTGATTGGTGCTAATTGTTCTTTAAATTCGCCGCCAACAATTTTAATGCCATCATCAAGAACTTCATTCTCAATACTTAATGATGAAAGCCCATCAGCCATTACTTGAATGCGATCAGATTCTTTAACTCTTAGTTCTTTGGCGCCCGTTAAGAGAGTTTCTCCTTCGGCGCAGCTTGCTGCAATAAATATAACTGGGAACTCATCAATTGCCAAAGGGACTAGGCGTTCTGGGATGTTAATTCCTTTAAGTTTTGATGAACAAATTCTTATGTCTGCAATTAGCTCACCAGCCTCCAATCGCTCGTTGATAAGCTCAATATTAGCGCCCATTAACCGAAGAATATCAATCACTCCAGTTCGAGTTGGATTGACATTCACAGCCAATAAAGTAATATCCGCCTCTTTTGCGATACAAGCCGCTACCATGAAAAAAGCAGAGGACGATATGTCACTAGGAACTTCAATATTGCAAGCCTTTAGGCTCCCTCCCCCAAGTATAGAGACTTCACCAGGTGATGTATTAACCTTGTAACCAAAGCCTCTAAGCATTCTTTCAGTATGGTCTCTGGATATACCATTTTCAATAATATGAGTTTCACCATCTGCATAAAGGCCTGCTAATAGTAGGCATGATTTAATCTGTGCTGAGGCAACGGGTAGTGTGTAGTTTAGAGAGGATAATTTTTTACCACCTTTAATTTTCAGAGGTGGTCTTGAATCAGGACCAGAAATGTCTGCCCCCATTCTAGATAGTGGCTCGATAACTCTAGCCATTGGCCTCTTAGAAAGGGATTTATCGCCGCAAAGCTCAGAATCAAAGTCTTGAGCACTTAGAAGTCCAGACATTAAGCGAATAGACGTTCCAGAATTTCCTAAATTCAATGGTTTTGTGGGTTCTTTTAGTCCGTGCATTCCAACACCATTAATAATTACATTTGACCCTCGTCTATCAATCTGAACGCCCATTTCCTTAAAAGAGTTTAAAGTTGCAAGGCTGTCTTCTCCTTGAAGAAACCCAGATACCTTAGTTATTCCAGTTGCAATCGACCCAAGCATTATAGATCTGTGAGATATTGATTTATCACCAGGGACTTTAATAGACCCCTTTAGTGGTCTAGATTGTGAGGTTACAAAGCTAGCCATTGGTTAAATTACCCTATCCATGAATCACGAGTCTTTTTAGCACTAGTAAACAACAAATCTAATTCATCGCTATTTTCATTTTCAATCGCATCAACAAGGGAGTTCAATGTTTTTTGGTAGCCTCTGATGTGATCAATAATTTGATCTTTGTTTTGAATGCAGATATCTCTCCACATAACAGCATCACCCGAGGCTATCCTAGAAAAGTCTTTAAAGCCACCTGCAGCATATATTGATGCGCTAGGATTTTTACTAATTAGATAATTAACAAGAGAGAAAGCAAGCATATGGGGCAAGTGTGAGGTCATTCCAAGTAGTTCATCATGAGATTCAGGACTCATAAAATCAACATCTGCACCAGTACCCTCCCACATCTTCTGAATGAGATTTATTGAATCTGGGCTGCTAGTCTCAAGAGGCGTAATAATAACTTTCCTATTATTAAATAAATTGGATTCACTTGCTTCAAAACCACTTTTTTCCTTACCTGCAATTGGGTGTGCTGGAATAAAGTAACTTGAATAATCTCCTAGTGTCTGGCTCACTATTGAGGCAATATTAGTTTTAGTACTGCCAACATCAGAAATTACTATTTTGCTAGTTAGAAAAGGTTTTATTTCACTTAGAATCTCTTGAAAAGAGCCTACAGGGGTAGCAATAATTACAATATCTGAATCATTTATCGCATCTTTTAAGTTGGTTGAAAATTGATCAATAACGTTTGCTTTTTGAGCTTCTTCTAAGCGATTTAAGTCTCTCCCAAAGCCAAAGACTACTTTTGCTAAATTGTTCTCTTTTATTGCTTTGGCTAAAGAGCCTCCAATTAAGCCCACTCCAATTATTGTAATTTTATTAATCATAAAACTTTTTTTAATGCAATAAGCAGGTGATCGTTTTCATTTGAGGTTCCAATTGAAATTCTTAAATAACCTTTCATTTCAACTGGGCGCACAATAACGCCTTCTTTAAGGAGGTCATTGAAGATATTCATAGCATTATTAAATTCAACAGCAATAAAGTTAGCATGAGACGGAATGTAGTTGAGTTTCAAAGAGTCAAATCCACTCGTTAGCTGCTCATAACCATTAGTGTTTATTTCTACTGAGTCATTTAAATGCTTATCATCTGAAAGCGCTGCAATAGCGGCAACTTGAGCAGTATAGTTAACATTAAACGGCTCTCTTACGCGATTTATGAAATCTGCAATTAAAGGGCTACATACTGAGTAACCAACCCTCAGACCCGCTAAGCCATAAGCCTTAGAAAAGGAGCGAGTAATGATTAAGTTATCAAATTCCTTAAGCCACTCAATTGCAAGATCATCAACATTCAAGTACTCAAAATATGCCTGATCCAATACCACTGGGACATTATTAGGTACCTTTTGTAAGAAGGCATAAAGCTCATCATCACTTAAAAGAGTGCCCGTTGGGTTATTCGGATTTGCAACGAAAATAAGTTTTGTATTTTCACTTATTAAACTTAACATTGAATTTAAATCATGTCCATAATTCTTAGCTGGAGAAACTTTTGCAGTGGCTCCCAGGGCCTGAGTTACCAAAGGGTAAACAACAAAAGCATACTGAGAGAAAATTACCTCATCAGTTTTTTTGGATACAAATACTCTTGCAATGAGCTCTAAAAGCTCATTTGAACCATTACCTAATGAAATCATGTCTGGCATTACTGAAAGCTTTTCAGCGATAGCTTTTTTTAGCTCAAAGCAGTTACCATCAGGATAGCGATTAATACTTGATAAAGAGTTAAAAACGGCTTCTTTTACTGTTGCGCTAACGCCTAATGGGTTTTCATTTGAAGCAAGCTTTGTAATATTTTTAAGTCCCAATTCCCGAGCAAGCTCATCTATAGGCTTCCCACCTTGGTATGGACTCAATCCAAGGATTGACTCACAGGCATTCATAAAACTGCTACAGGATAAGAGCCTAAAATATCTAATTTAGAGACGCGTGATTTGACCTCTTGAATGGCTTTTTGAACATTTTTTTCGCTCTGATGCCCTTCTATGTCAATGAAGAACAAATATTCCCACTTTACTCCAGGTATTGGATGCCTCGCTAGCTGAAGCATGTTAATGTTATTGGCTTTGAATGGCTCCAATAAATCGAATAAAGCGCCTGACTCATGCTTTGTGACAACTAGGAGAGAAGTTTTATCGTTAACGCCAGCTGGAACTTCATCTTTACCAATAACAATAAAGCGAGTTACGTTGCCAGCATTGTCCTCTATATTTTTAGCAACCCTTTCAAGGCCATAAATATTAAGAGCAACCTTAGATGCAATTGCCGCAGCATTTGGCTCATCCTTTACCATTCTTGCGCCTAATGCATTTGATGCAACAGGCCTTAACTCAGTATGAGGATAGTGATTAGAGAGCCATCGATGACATTGGTCAAGTGCTTGTTGATGCGCGTAAATAATTTTAATTTCTTGAGACTGGTCTTGCATCATTAGGTGATGGGCAACTGCAATTTCTACTTCACCACAAATATTTAAATCATGACTATAGAGCATATCAAGAGACGTACCAATAACTCCATTTGAGGAGTTTTCTATTGGCACAACTCCATACTGCGCATTATCTGTCTCAACTTGATGAAAAATTTCATCAACTGTTCCGCAGTCCAGCGGAGACACTCCATGGCCAAAATGTTTAAGTGCTGCTTCTTGAGTAAACGTTCCCTCAGGACCTAAAAAGGCTATTTTTAGGGGCTGCTCAAGCGCCAAGCAGGCCGACATAATTTCTCTAAAAATAAGGGCAATATCCTTATCTTTAAGAAGGCTTTTGTTTCTTTGGATTACTTTACTTAATACCTCTGCTTCCCGCTCAGGTCTATAAAAAGCTGTTTGTGCATTCGATTCCTGTTTTACAAGTGCAACCTTAGCAGCTAAGTCCGCGCGCTGGGATATTAGAAGCTGAATTTTTTGATCCAGATCGTCGATATCATTTCTTAAATTTTCAAGTGAGTCACTTTTCATAATACAAGTTAAAAGATATTCCTTAGGGGGTATTTTACCTAAGACTATTCGGACATCAAAGTATTGTTTTTATTAAGTAATAAGAAAATAAAAAATAGTTATTGCAGTTTTATAAAAAATCGCTATAATTCAAAAACAATTTGCAATATGGAAGTTGGTTTAAATCCAACACTGCCCTCGCAACGGTAATTCTGATAAGGATAAGTCCGATACATAGCAAGTTTAGTTTTACTAAAAGCTACGATGGGTGGTGAGTTAATGTATTACATATCTTGTAATTCTTTTCTCTAAATCCCTCTTTTTATATATAAATTAAGGGGTCATAATGTTTTTTAAAAATCTAATTTTTGCTGCCTCAATGTCAGCAATCATAATCTCTAATCCAGCAAATGCAGTTATTGGGCCAATTAAAATTACTTTAAATCCAACAGAAATTTCATCGAATTACTTTAATGAGGATGACACTTCAGCGCCATTTGCATCTGAAATTTATACTGAAGATGATATTAAAAATTCCAAGTCAACTAACATCTATGATTTTTTAACTCAAAATACCTCTTTATCTCTTGCTCCATCAAGTGGAAATAGATTTTCTCAAAAGATTTCAGCACGTGGTTATGGCCTTACTGTAGGCTCTCATAACTTAGTTGTTACTCTCAATGGGAGAAGGCTCAATAATATCGATACCAGTGGCCCATCAATAAATATAATAAATATTAATGATGTTGAAAAAATTGAAATTACAAAGGGAAGTGGCTCAGTAGTTTATGGTGACAGTGCAATGGCAGGTGCAATTCATGTCTTTACTAAAAAGAACTTAGAAACTAAGGTATCTGTTGCAATGGGAAGTTCCGGCTTAGTTCAGACTTCTGCATCAGTTGGAATCAATGAAGAAAAAATTGATTTAAATTTGTCGATAGATAGGCTAAAACTTGGAGGTTACAGTGCTGCAGGTCCTGATGGCAATAAAGACAAAGGCAAACAAACTAACTCAAATATTAGTGTTAGATATACTACAGATGCTGGAACTGAAATCCAATTAGACTATCAAACAAACAAGTCAGATAATAGATACCCTAATGCTTTAACAAAAGCACAGTATGATGCAGACCCCTCTCAAAATGGAAACACTTCAAGAAACTATACACTTAGGGAGGTTGATTCGAATACAGCTACTTACTCCATTAAACGAGCTCTTACTGATAGCTTAACTCTTTCAAGAAGTACTTCGATCCTAAACAAAGATTCTCAAAATACATACTACTATTCAACAGGACCTAATAAATTAATCTATGATTCTATAAGTACGGACTATATTTTGAGCTATAAAAAAGGTGGCTTAAAAATTGATAGTGGTTTTACATCTTTTGATGGGTCACGAACTGCACCTGAAGCTACTACATATGTTCCAGCAAATACTACTTCAAAAATAAATACAGGTCTTTTTTCACAAATTCAGCTTACCAATAAAGATACAACATACTCTTTTGGAGCTCGCAAAGAGCTTGTAGAGTACGAATATAACCCTATTATAAAATCAACAACAGCTGGTAACTGGCTTCAGAGGTTTGATAAGCATCATTTAGAAGCATTTGATTTAGGTTTTAATACAAAACTAAATAAAAATACTGCAATTTTCTCAAACTATAATCAAGCCTTTCAAGCTCCATTAATTGATAGATTTTTTAATTATGATGGGGTATGGAATGGATTCATGAGTCCCTCTACAAGTAAAACTATAAATATAGGGGTAAACCACCTTACTGATAAATCCAAGACTAAAGTAACTTTGTATAGATCAAATATCAGTAATGAAATGTTCTACAATAACTCAACTGTTAAAAATACTAATTTAGATAAATCTCATAAGCAAGGACTTGAATTGCAAAACTTATTTGTAGTCAGTCCTAAGTGGTCAACTAATGTTAACTATGCCTATACAAATGCAATAATAGATAAAGAGGCAGATAATTCAGCATTTAATGGTAAAACCAATCCAATGACATCTAAGCATAATATTACTGCTTCAGTTATCTATGGTTTTAATGATAAAGCCAACATGACTTTAACACAAAAATATCGAAGTAAAGCCTTTGTAGAGGAGGACTATTTAAATACAAGCTCTCAAAAACAACAAGCTTATAATTCAACAAACTTTAACTTTTCTTATAACCCAAATGATGATCTTGAGTTTAAGTTTGATGTTGAGAATTTATTCAAAAATAGTTATGGTACTTGGGTTAGAGCTGATGCTATTTATCCAGGTAATTCTTCTAGAAACATAAAAGCGGAACTTTCTTATAAGTTCTAATATAGTATGATGATTTAAGGATATGAGCGATAAAACTTACAAAAATCGTATGCAGCGTAAGAAAGAGCATATTGATTCTAGAATCGAAGAGGCTAATATTGATAAAGGAATCATTGTTCTTTTGACTGGAAACGGTAAAGGCAAATCATCCTCAGCGATGGGAATGATTTGCAGAGCTCTTGGTTATGAAATGAAGGTTGCTCTCGTGCGTTTTTTAAAGGGTGAACAGCAGACAGGCGAAGATCTTTTTCTTGATAGTAACCCTAATGTTGTATCTGCCCATATGGAGAGTGGCTTTACTTGGAATACTCAAGACCAAGAGCTTGATAAAAAATTAGCTAATGAAACATGGTTAGAAGCTGAAAAGTTTCTAGCTGATTCAGAAATTAATCTTGTGGTTCTAGATGAAATAACCTACATGATTAATTACAAGTATCTTGATGAAAGATCAATCCTTAAGGCGCTTAGTAATAGGCCAGAGGGACAGCATGTTGTTATTACGGGAAGAGCTGCCAGTGAGGGCATTATTGAGGCCTCTGATACTGTAAGTGAAGTCAAAGATGTTAAGCACGCTTTTAGAGCTAATGTTAGAGCTCAAAAAGGCATAGATCTATAAAAGACTAACTGTTTTCTAATAAATACTGAATTGCTTGGTATAGATACCCAACCGTTACAACCTTCATTCCTTTAATCGGTTTTTTAGGCGCATTCCCTTTTGGAATAATTGCAACTTCAAAACCCTGCTTTTGAGCTTCTGATAACCTTTCCATTGAGTTATAGACTGGGCGAACCTCTCCAGTAAGGCCAACTTCTCCGAAAGCAATCCATTTACTTGGAATCACTTTATCTCTTAAACTTGAAACGATTGCAAGCATTACAACTAAATCCGAGGCAGTTTCACTAACCTTGATACCACCAACTACATTTATAAATACATCCTGATCAAATGTTGCAATTCCAGAGTGCTTATGAAGAATTGCCAGTTGGAGTGATAATCTATTTTGATCAAGCCCTACGCTGACTCTTTTTGGAGTTCCATTGGCTTGGTCCACTAACGCCTGTATCTCAACCAGTAAAGGTCTTGTAGCCTCTCTTGTAACCATTACCATTGAGCCAGAAGAAGGATTTTCTTGGTTCGATAGAAAAATTGAAGATGGGTTGCTGACTTGTTGAAGTCCCTTCTCACCCATTGCAAAGACGCTGATTTCATTTACAGCGCCAAACCTATTTTTAACGGCTCTGATTATTCTATAACGACCACCAGCATCCCCCTCAAAATATAAAACAGCGTCAACCATATGCTCTAAAATTCTTGGGCCTGCAAGCGCACCACCCTTTGTAACATGACCAATCATCAAAAGTATTGTGTTAGTTTGTTTGGCGTATTGAGTAAGCTGAGCAGCACAGTCTCTTACCTGTGTGACAGATCCAGGTGCAGAATTTGAAAGGTCGGTAACCATGGTTTGAATGGAGTCAATAACAATAACCTTAGGTCTTGTGTCTTTTGAAATCTTTATTATTTTCTCTAGATGGGTTTCACCTATAAATAGTATATCTTCCTTAATTCCTAGTCTAATAGCCCTATCACTAACCTGCTCAGCTGACTCTTCACCGCTGACATACAAAGTTGTACTTGACGCATTAATAGCTGCTATTGCCTGTAATATCAATGTTGACTTACCAATACCAGGGTCACCACCAATAAGAACTACAGAGCCATCTACTAATCCACCACCAAGCGTGCGATCAAGTTCACTGAGGCCTGTTGAGAGGCGATGATTATTTTGTGATTTAATTTCAGATAGGTTTTGAACCTTAGATGAAGGGAGGTCTTTGAGACTTTCAGGTTTAGAGGAGGTTGCCTGTGATATTACTACCTCTTCAAGTGTGTTCCATTCTTTACAATCTAAGCATTGACCTGCCCATTGATGATGCGAGGAGCCACATTCTCTGCAAACAAACTCAATTTTAGTTTTTGCCATCCTAGAATTATTTATTCATTAATTTATCAATTTCACTTTTAAAAGCTTCAATGTCTTGGAATTGACGATAAACTGAAGCAAATCTTATATATGCAACTTCATCGAGAGCCCTCAGTTCTTCCATTACCCACTCTCCAAGCATTGAAGAAGGAACCTCTCTGTCATTTTGAGCCATCAGTTTTCGTTGAATTTTTTGAATTGCAGTTTCAATTTTTGAAATTTCAACGGGCCGTTTTTCGAGAGCTTTTAGTAATCCAGAGCGAAGCTTATCTTCGCTAAATGATTGCCTGGATTCATCACTTTTAATGAGTCTTGGTAAATTTAAATCAACTGTTTCACGAGTAGAGTGTCTTTCACCACAAGCGATGCATTCCCTTCTTCGGCGGACTTGAGAGCCATCATCAAGTAATCTAGTATCTAGGACCTTGGTGTCATCAGATTGACAAAAAGGACATCTCATAGCGGTTACTTATAAACTGGAAATCTAGAACAAAGCTCTCCAACCTTTGCTCTTACTTCATCAATAACAGATTGATTTTCTAAATCATCACAAATGTCACAAATCCAGTTGGTGATGTCTTTGCACTCAGATTCACCAAAACCTCTTGTTGTTCCCGCAGGAGTTCCAACACGTATACCGCTGGTTACAAAAGGTGATTGAGGATCATTTGGAACGGAGTTCATATTTACTGTAATGTGTGCTTCACCTAGCGCATTATTAACTGCTTTTCCTGTTAGCCCTTGCTCTATAAAGCTTACTAAGAAAACATGATTATCGGTGCCGCCTGAAACAACGTCATAGCCTCTTTCAAGGAAAACGCTTGCCATGGCTCTAGCATTAATAACGACTTGTTTTTGATACGCTTTAAAGTCATCACTCATAGCTTCTTTAAAGGCAATCGCTTTAGCTGCAATGATGTGCATTAATGGACCACCCTGTATTCCTGGGAATATAGCAGAGTTAAGTTTTTTTTCAATTTCTGGATTTGCTCTAGCAACAATTAAGCCGCCACGTGGACCTCTCAAGGTTTTATGCGTCGTTGTAGTGCACACATCAGCAAATTCAATAGGTGATGGATAGTCACCCGTTGCTACTAAACCTGCAACATGAGCCATATCAACAAGAAGGTAAGCTCCTACCATGTCAGCGATTTCTCTAAAGCGAGCCCAATCAACAATCCTTGAGTATGCTGAAAAGCCAGCAATTACCATTTTTGGTTTATGGTCTAACGCTAAACGCTCAACTTGGTCGTAATCAATCTCACCAGTGGACTCATCTAGGCCATATTGAATAGCATTAAAATTTTTACCTGAAAAAGAAGGCGCAGCGCCATGCGTTAAGTGACCACCATGCGCCAGACTCATTCCCAATATAGTATCGCCTGGAACCAAAAGCGCTTGAAAGACTGCAGCATTTGCAGTTGAGCCAGAATGTGGCTGCACATTTGCATAGGCAGCTCCAAACAATTCTTTTGCTCTACTTATAGCTAAGGTTTCTGCAACATCGACGTGCTCACAGCCGCCGTAATATCGCTTACCAGGATAACCCTCAGCATATTTATTGGTCATTTGACAGCCCTGTGCAAACATGACATTCGGCGAAGTATAGTTTTCAGATGCGATTAATTCAATGTGCGCTTCCTGTCTTGCATTTTCAGCATTTATTGCATTTGCAATCTCAGGATCAACATCATTTAATGTTAGGTTTTTATCAAACATAATAGCTCCATAAAAGGAATCTTAAAACGTTAATTTTAACCACTTTATTTAGTAATATCCAAACTAAATTATTCTTTTTTTTTTAAAGATTATAGTATGTTTTTTATATAGCTTTATTATTTGAAATTAAGTTCAATTCTTGAGTAAATCATTGATATTTCTCAGTGGTAAAATTACCTTTTATATTTATTTTTTTAAACAATGAATGTGCTAGTTTTAGGTGCTGGAATTATTGGCACAACTTCCGCCTATTTCCTTGCTAAACAAGGACATAATGTTACTGTTATCGACAGGCAAAAGAGTGTGGCTATGGAAACAAGTCATGCTAACGCAGGTCAGCTATCGTATGCATTTTCATCACCTTGGGCAACACCAAGCTTACCACTGAGTTTGATTAAGTGGACTCTTGGCGGAACATCACCATTGGTTGTTAATCCAAACGTTAGCCTTGAAACGATTAAGTTTATGTATCGAACGTATAAAAATTGCAACTCTAATAGCTATGAAATTAATAAAAGCCGCATGCTTAGAATTGCAAACTATTCTCAAAAAACTTTAATCGATTTAGAGAGTGAATTTGATGTTAATTATGAGCAAAGAAAACAAGGATCACTTCAGTTATTTTGGAGTCCTAAGGATCTTGAAAAAGCAAAACAAGATATGGCAATCCTAAAGAAATTTAAGATTCAATATGAAGTGCTTGATGCACAAGGGTGTGTAGAGGCTGAGCCTGGACTTCAATATATTAGAAATAAACTTTATGGCGGCCTCCGATTCATCAATGATTACACAGGAAATTGTTATTTATTTACCAGTGAATTGTATAAAAAATGTCTAGAAATGGGCGTTAAATTTGAATTTAATACTCATATTGAATCTATTCAAATTAATAACAATAAAGTTTCTTCAGTTAAAACAAATCACGGTGAATTAACCGCAGATAATTATTCAGTTTCGCTTGGTAGTCACTCACCCAAAATTCTCTCCAGTGTGGGCATTGATATTCCTGTTTATCCAGTTAAAGGTTACTCCATTACCCTTCCAGTATTAAATGATACAGATGCCCCTCAGTCAACGATAATGGATGATAAGAATAAAGTTGGTATTACCAGACTGGGAAATACTATAAGAGTTGCTGGAATTGCACATTTGACAGACTATAATTCAAGTCTCAGGGAAAAGTCACTTCATTCTTTAAAAAAAGGCCTCAATAATCTTTTCCCTCATGCGGCAAAAGAAACTAATGATATTAACTTTTGGACAGGCTTTAGGCCTAGCACTCCTGACTCAACTCCTATTATTGGTGCAACGCCTTACTCAAACTTATATTTAAATACTGGTCATGGAACTCTAGGATGGACAATGTCTCTAGGCTCTGGCAAACTATTAGCAAACATAGTTTCGGGCAATGAGCCTGAAATATCATTAGAAGGAATTGACATGAGTCGCTACAAGTACTCTAATAAGACGAATTTAAATTATGGCTAGAAAGTGCACTGCAGTTATAAATCTTAGCGCAATTAAACAAAACTATCTTTATGCTAAATCCTTATCTGCTAACTCCTATGCAATTGCAGTTGTTAAGGCTAACGCCTATGGTCATGGCGCTGTTAAGGTTGCTAAATATCTAGAAGATTGTGCTGATTTTTTTGGCGTTGCGTGCATTGAAGAGGCTATTGAATTAAGGGCTTCTGGATTAAGCAAAACCCCGGTCTTGCTGATGGAAGGTATTTTTGAGTTATCGGAGCTTACCTTGGCAATTAAAAATAACTTAACAATAACAGTATGCAGTCCACTTCAACTTGAGTGGATTCTTAATGTCACAATAAATAAAAAGATTGATGTTTTTATTAAGCACGACTCTGGAATGGGAAGGCTTGGCTTTCAAGGTGCTCAATTTAAGGAGGCTATTAGCTCTCTAGAAAAAAGTAATAACATTAATAAGATAACCCTGATGACACATTTTTCTAGTGCTGACAACCTAGAGAGTAAGTCGACTTCAGAGCAAGTTATTGATTTTGAAAATGCTAGTGGTAATCATAATTATTCATTATCTTTAGCTAACTCGGCTGCTATTTTGGCCTGGGAATCAACTCATAAAGATTACACTCGTCCAGGTATTATGCTTTATGGCTCTTCTCCATTTAAAGATACATTACATCAAAAAAAGTTAGCTCCTGTGATGACTCTATCTTCTTCACTGATCTCTGTAAAAAGCTTTAAAGCAGGCCAATCAATTGGCTATGGTGAGCGCTTTATTTGCAAGAAAGATACACTGATAGGCGTTGTGGCTATTGGGTATGCAGATGGCTATCCCCGAAGCGCTAAAGATGGAACCCCTGTGTTCATTAATGGCTTGAGATGCTCAGTAGCAGGAAGAGTTTCGATGGACATGATGACCATTGATTTAAGTAATGCTTTAAATCCTCAAGTTGGCGATCGAGTTGAGCTCTTTGGTGAAAATATTCCTGTAGATGAGCTTGCAGAATGCTGCAATACCATTTCTTATGAAATATTTAGTAAAATTACCAATAGAGTTTATAAAACTTACGTCCAATAATTTTTCAATACTAATATAATGCATTTAATTCATTATTTTATTTCTTAAAAACCATGCTTTCACTTACCCAAATAAACACATTTAATAAAGATGGATACCTAGTAGTGGAAGATTTTATTAATCAAGAACAAAGAGAGCTTTTAATGAAGCGCGCTGAAAAACTTATTGATGATTTTCAGCCACCCTCTTCACATTCAGTTTTTACAACTGATGAACAGGAAAGAACGAGTGATGAATATTTTTTAAGTTCTGGGGATCAAATTCGATTTTTTTTTGAAGAAAAGGCAATCGATGACAATGGAAACTTTACCGTTCCCAAACAAAAATCTATTAATAAGATAGGCCATGCGCAGCATGAATTAGACCCTGTCTATAAAAAAGTAATCAATGAGCTTAATTTACCAGAAATTGGCTTACAGCTTGGAATCAAAAAACCTAGAAAGCTACAATCCATGCACATTTTTAAGCAGCCTAGTATTGGTGGGGAGGTTGGACTTCACCAAGATTCAACATTCTTATACACAAGCCCAATGAGCTGTATCGGTTTTTGGGTAGCCCTTGAGGATGCAAATAAAGAAAATGGCTGTTTACAAGCAATTACTGGAGGACACTCAATTCCACTTAAAAAACGCTTTAAATTGTCTTCTGGTGGAGGTACTGAGTTTGAAATTTTAGATGACAGTCCTTTTCCTGATAACGAGTTAGACATGCTTGAGGTTAAGGCTGGCACTCTAATTATCTTGCATGGTCAGCTTCCTCATTATAGTGCTGCAAATACATCAGAGCGATCTCGACAAGCGTTTAGCCTTCATTTAGTGGATCAAGATTGCCACTATGCAAAAGATAACTGGCTACAGTCTGAATTTTAAATTTAACGCCTAGATAAAACTTATGAATGATAGAAAAACAATTGATGTTCACAATCTTGAATTTATCCCATTTGATCGTTATGGCTCTCCCGTTCCAAAAATGAGTTGGCATATTATCAGTTATGACCAAGTATCAGGGCAAGGAAGCTATGTCTTAAAAATGGAGCCAGGCGCACAAACTGTCCCGCATACGCATATGGGTTTCGAGGAGTTTTTCATTGTGGAAGGAGAACTAATTGACTCAGACGGAGCAGTCTTTAATAAAGGTGAATTTGTTTCTTTTAAGCCTAGGAGTCAGCACTCTTCTTATTCTGAAAAAGGCGCCTTAATTATCGTTTTTCAAAGAGGTTTAAATATACCTTTGAAGGAGAAATAAATGCCAGTTGAAATTAGGAAAACGCTTTTACACGTTGAAAAAACTCTTATTGAAGGTAACAAAAAAGCAGACAAACCGCTTACTTTAATAGCAGCGATTGCTGTTATAAAAAATCCTTGGGTTGACCTGCAAAATGCCGGTAAATTTACAGAAGACCTCAAGCCAGGAATTCTAGATGTTGCGCCAGAGCTTGGTGAAATATTAACCGCCATGATTATTAAGGAAGCTGGCTCAGGTGATAAAGTAGAAGGGTATGGTAAATCAGCCGTAGTAGGACTTAAGGGTGAAATTGAGCATGCTTCTGCCATTATCCATACACTTCGATTTGGCAATTACTATCGTGAAGCTGTTGGAGCTCAATCTTACTTATCATTTTGCAATACAAGGGGCGGTGCAAATGCGCCAATCATGATTCCTTTAATGGATAAAAATGATGCCGGACGGCGCTCTCATTACTTGACAATTCAGCTCGCTATACCTGACGCTCCGGCAGATGATGAGTTGGTCATCGCGCTAGGCGCTTCAATCGGCGGTAGACCGCATCATAGAATAGGTGACCGCTATCAAGATTTGAAAGACTTAGGTCATGACGTAGACAACCCTGCAAACGTATAGACAAGAATTTATTAGCTTTCTGAATCTGATTGAGATTCTATAGCTTCCTCTGCAATCACTTCCATTGCAACCATACTTGGTCTTTGCGCCATAACTTGGAAGTCTGATTGATCCGACTCGTCAACATCTTCATTAATAAACATCATAACAAACACTGTTACCCCAATTACCAAGTGAACTAGGCTTAAGTACAATAAGAAGCCAATGCTATCAAATAAATTCAGGAAATAACTCATCGTGAAAGGTCCTAATGCCGCAAAGACACTAAAAACAAAAACAATTGTCCCGCTAGCACTGACCATTTGACTTGGCTTTAAGCGGTCATTAGTTTGAGCAACACCAAGTGAATAGAGTGGTAATGTGCTTGCACCAATCAATCCATTTAAAACTAAGAAAGTAGTTTTAGAAAAATCAAACATTACAAGAAGTACACAAACCCCTATAACTATTGAGCAGCAAAGTAGAATTACCTTTCTTCGATCAATCTTGTCAGATAACCAGCCAAGTGGCCACTGTGATAAGGCGCCAAAACCAATAAAAAGAGTCATAAAAAGTGCGGTCTCAGAAATACTTAAACCCGACTGAATTGCGTAAATTGTTCCAACACCAAAGAAGCCTGCAGAAGCGAGCCCAGAGATACCAATCGTTGCAACCCCTGAAGGTGAGGCTTTCCATAATGCCTTAAAACCTAAGGGTTCCTGCATCTCAACTTCAGGAGCTTTTATTTCAGTTAAAAGAATTGGGATTAGGGAGACTGAAAGCAAGATAGAGGCAAGTAGAAATAAATTTACACCTGCTGGGCTATCAATCACAAATAAGCCCTGACCCATTGCAAGGCCGCCCCAAACAACCATCATATGAATTGAAAATAGTTGCCCACGATTTTCATTAGAAGAAATTGAGTTGAGCCATCCCTCAACAATTATCATGATTCCAGCAACACAAAAACCTGACAAAAACCGAGCAACAAACCAGACGGGTGGCTCAATAAATAATAACTGTATTAGAATTGCAGTTGAGGCGATTGAAGCAAAAGCGGCGTAAGTTCGAATTTGGCCAGTCTTTTTGATTTGACCAGGAGATATCAAAGAGCTTGCAAAAGCGCCCAAAAAATAACCCGACATTACTAGGCCGGTTGTAAGAACAGAAAAACCTTCATAATCTGCCCTCCAGCTACTTAAAGTTCCCTGTAAGCCATTTCCCAAGCTAATAAATAATATTCCTAGGAATAATGGCCATATAGCGCGCATAACGATAGTCAACATAACAATTTCAGTTCCATTAGGGTATAAAAAAATCATTGATAAAAAAGAAACAGTTTATCATGACACTTTTTTTATAAAAAATGGATTTTAATGTATTTTTGCAGAGTGTTTTCACAATTATGGTAAAAAGTTTAAATGATTGATATTTCTGAAAAAATATGGACTATCTATATTCTTGAGTGCGGCGACAAAACACTCTATTGCGGAATTACAAATAATATAGAAAATCGTCTTAAACAGCACAATGGTGAAATTAAAGGTGGCGCTAAATACACCAGATCAAGACAGCCATTAGAATTAGTCTATCAAGAGAGTGCTATATCAAGAAGTGAAGCTTTAAAGAGAGAAATTGTAATTAAAAAAATGACAAGGAAAACTAAAACAGCTTTAATTCATTTAAATAAATCAAACTGAAGTTATTCTTGCAATATAGACAGATCGTTTAAGACCATCTGTGAGTGCGTTTTAGGATCTACTGATAAGTAAATTTTAGATAGTAACCCTTCAGGATTAATAATAAAGGTATTTCGCTTTGCGCTCTTAAAGCCAATAAAGCTATTAAGAGAGTCATAAGATTTTGCAACTATGCCCTCTTCATCTGAGAGCAGTGAAAAAGGTAAATTATTTTTGTCAGAAAAGCGTTTGTGAGATTCGACACTATCAAGACTTACACCAAATACAACAGACTTACTTGCAATAATCCTTTTAACCGCATCTCTAAAGTCACATGCCTGAGTGGTGCAGCCAGGCGTGTCATCTTTAGGATAAAAATAAAGAATTACCCATTTACCCTTATAGTCCGTCAATTGATGACTTTGACTATTCTGATCATCAAGAATAAAGTTTGGCGCTTTATCGCCTAATTCCAACGATGCATAAGAAGTGGAATAAAATGCTAATAAAAAAGATACAAGAAAAACTTTTTTGATAGATTTTATGAACATTATGAAATAGCCTTTGAATTTAGGTTGATTTTAATTAAAAAAAATAGATTTATTTATTTTTCTTAGAGTTACTTATAGCGCTTTGATACCATTTCATTGCTTTTAATAATTGCTTTTCATTGATATTATTCCTCTTACAATAAGATTTAGCAATATTTGCTAAGGATGGCTTTAAAGATAATTGTTTCTGTGTTTGATTCATAGTTAATCCAAGAAAAATGCTTTAGTTGACCGATAAGGAGTGACCTGTCAACTAAAGCGGATACCTCTTATGCCAAACGGAGAGAGAATGACAAAAGTTTTGAGGTTCTTTAAAAAACTTAAAATTCGTAAACATTGCCTTTAGCTATTAGAGACTTGCATAATGCTTATGTATAATCCATTAACAAATGAAGAGATTATTAGCATTATGTTTAGTTGCAATTTAAAGGGGTTGTAATTGCAACGGCTCTAATAAACTAAAAACAATATGCATATAATAATCACTACGTCAAACTTTCAAATGTTTAATAAATGGAGTTTTGATGAAGACTTTATGAAGTTTCTTTCAATTTTTTTGTTTTAAACTACAATAACTTTTTTATTAGAAATTATTATCACAAATGCAAACCATCTTAATAGTTGAGGACGATAAAACAATTGCTGAGAGTATTGCTTTTATCCTTGAGCAAGACTCTTTTAATTGCAAGTGGTTTGACAATGGTCAAGACGCGCTTGATTATATAAACAATAACGAAGTTGACCTAATTCTTCTTGACGTTGGTTTGCCTGATATGAGTGGATTTGACGTTCTTAGGAAGGTGCGTGAAAAATACAGCTTACCTGTTATTATTATTTCAGCAAGGGATGATGAGTCGGATCAGGTTCTTGGTCTTGAAGGTCTTGGAGCTAACGCTTACGTAACTAAACCATTAAGCCCAAGACTTGTTGTTGCTCATGTTCGTGCTCAGCTAAGAACCGGAAAATCAAACACTACTGCTGGAAGCTCAAAGTTTGGTATTAATCATGCTATGCAAAGAGTAGTTTTTAATGATACTGAGCTAACGCTTACTCCAGCAGAATTTAAAATTTTATCTCACCTTGTTAAAAACCCAAACAGAGTTCACTCCAGAGAGTTTTTAATGAGCATTATTTGGGACAGGCCACATGGCTCTGACATTAAAACAATTAATACTCATATTAAATCAATTCGCAAGAGGCTTCATGAGGTTGAGGAAAACAGCGATTTTATTGAAACCCATAGAGGAATTGGATATAGCCTAATTGAATGAGACACTTTAAGCTCAACATTGGTACCAAACTCTTTCTTCTCTACTTCATTATAAGTTCAACTTTACTTTGGGTCTTTGCTCATAGAACCGCCCTTGAATCAGCAAAATCAGTCATGGTTGAGGTTTCAAGCCTAATGAGCAGAGTAGCCTCTCAAAACAACAAAGATGGTGAAATTGATTTAGAAACCTTTGAAAGTTTGATTGTCAACTATTTACGCTCTCAAAGAAACACAATAGATCCCAACAGTAATCAAAAACTTGAAAACCTTGCAATCTATGTTACTGACAAGAATGGCCTCCTTGTATTAGATTCTAGAGGACTTATACTCGGCAAGGACATGAGAGCTCATAATGAAGTTAATTCAGCCCTAAGTGGTGGTCAAGACATCACCAGTGTTGCTGTTGAGAATGTTCCTGGGCCCAAAAAAGCTAGAGGAGTTGTCATTGATTACTTATACCAGTCAAGGTTTCTTAACGCTTCAAATCCAATTTATGGAAACAACGGTGAAATCCTAGGTGCGGTAGTTGTTGTAGCGCCTTTAATGGATTTATTAGATCAAAACTATCTCTTACAATTTATCTTTTATATTTTTCTAATTTCATTAATTTTTGGTGCTTTAGGTAGTTACAGGATTTCCAGAAATATCAGGCGCATAGAAAAATATACCACCAGTCTTTTTAGTGGTGAAGATGTGGTTGCTCCTGATCTTAACAATCAATTCAATAAACTTGCAAAAACTATTGAAAATGCACGAGCCGAGGTTGAGCTTAAGGACGATGTTGAGCAGTATATTGATACTCTGGCGCATGAATTAAGAACGCCTATAACAGGAATTCAGCTTACTGCTGAAAACTTACTCACGCCAATGAGTGACGAGCAAAGAAAAAGGTTCATTGAAAACATATTGGATTCAAATAAGCATATGGATCTTCTGGTTAATAGATTGCTCGATCTATCAAGAATTGAAAGACGGGAAACGCTTAAGGCCATTGAGCCACTGAACATTTTGCAGATCGTTAATAACGTTTTAAAGGCGCCTAGCCGCTCAAAAAATATCTCAGATAAAGATTTAAATATAGTTCTTGAGATCAACAATAAATCTCTAATTAAGGCTGAAAAAATATTACTAGAGCAAGCTATTGGAAATATTGTAAATAACGCTTTAGACTTTAGTCCAAAATCAGGAACAATTACGATTAAGTCCTCTGAAACTAATGCCGCCATTTCAATTATCGTTCTTGATGATGGGCCAGGAATACCACCTCATGTTCTCAGTAAGTTGTTTACTCGGTTTTTTTCTGTCTCTAGGCCAGATACAGGTGCTCGAGGAAACGGCCTAGGGCTTCGATTTGTTCGAAAAATAATGCAGCTTCATGGCGGCGAGGTAACCCTTCAGAACCGTTTTATTCAGCAAGGAGCAGAGGCAAAACTCAGGTTTCCTACTAATATTATGTAGCCTAGCTTATAGGTTTAGGCTTTCTGCTTAGTTTTTTACTCCAAAATTCGCGTTTTTTTGCCTGATTTGGTTTTTTTTGTTCATCTCTTTGGCCGTCACTATTTTTAGCAGTACTGCCCTGAGAATCATTTTTGTTTCTAGCTCTATTACGATTTCTATTTCTTCCTTGGGGCTTTTGATTACTTGGTTTCTTTGGTTTTTTGGATCTTACCGGAAGCAGTTCGCGCGACTTTGGAAGATCATGATTTGGCACAAAGCCATCAATTAACTCACGTTCTAGCTCTTTTTGAATGAGGCGCTCAATATCAAATAATTGTTTGGCTTCGTCTGCACTGACCAAAGAAATTGCTTCGCCGCCTCTTCCCGCCCTTCCAGTTCGGCCAATTCTATGGACATAGTCCTCTGGGACGCTCGGTAAGTCAAAATTAATCACGTGTGGGAGTTGATCAATATCAATGCCGCGCGCTGCAATATCAGTAGCCACAAGGACTCTCACTTTTCCAGCCTTAAAATCAGCTAATGCACGAGTTCTAGCACCCTGACTTTTGTTTCCATGAATTGCAGTTGCACTGATGTTTTTCTTTTCTAGGTTAGTAGCAATTCTATTAGCGCCATGCTTAGTTCTACTAAATACGAGAACTTGTTGCCACTCTCCCTTGTTGATTAAATGGGTTAAAAGTGCGGTTTTGCTAGACTTGTCTACTGGACAAATCCAGTGCTTTATTGCCTCAACTGTAGAGTTCCTGGGCGTAACCGAAATCTCAGCTGGTTCATGGACAAGACCCTTTGCAAGTCTGCGGATGTCCTCAGAAAAAGTTGCTGAAAACATTAATGTTTGGCGTTTTTTTGGTAATAATTTAATAATTCTTTTAATGTCATGAATAAACCCCATGTCAAGCATACGATCAGCTTCATCCAAAACCAATATCTCTAATTCATTAAAATTGACAGCATTTTGAGAATGAAGGTCGAGAAGTCTTCCAGGAGTTGCAACTAATATGTCAACCCCCTTTCGAAGCTTTTGCATTTGAGGGCCAATACCAACGCCTCCAAAAACGACTGTTGAGTTCAACGGCAGGTTCTGACCATAAGTTTTAACACTTTCAAGGATTTGTGCAGCAAGCTCTCGGGTTGGCGTTAATATAAGAGTGCGAGTGTGATTTGATGATGGTCTTTTACCATCTGAAAGGATTTGTAATATTGGCAGGGTAAAACCTGCAGTCTTTCCTGTACCGGTCTGAGCAGCAGCCATTAAGTCTTTTCCCTCTAAAACAATGGGGATAGATTTTTCCTGAATTGGCGTAGCGTCAGAGTAGCCTTGCGCTTCAATAGCATCAAGAAGTTGTGGTAATAGTCCTAGCGTTGAAAAATTCATCTGGTAGCATCAAAAAAAATATGGGTGTATTTTACGGGCTTAGTTGAGCCATAACTTGTAATCTCAAATATGAATGGAAATGCTAAGCAAAAAAGAAGACTATGTTTTACATTGAACCTTATGCTATTTAGTTATAATAAAATTGTATTTTCTTGCTCTAGACAAAGGTAATTTATATGGTATTATTCGCGAGTTTTGTAACGAAATTTAATCAACTATGAAAATAATTATTCCTATCAAGCGAGTCCTTGATCCCTATACGCAAGCCCGAGTTAACAAGCAAACTGAGCAAGTTGATCTTACCAATGCAAAGATGGCTATGAATCCTTTTTGTGAGATTGCAGTTGAAGAGGCCTTAACTCTAAAAGAAAGTGGCGCTGCAACCGAAACTATTGCGGTTAGTATTGGTACTGATAAAACTGTAGATACTCTTAGAACAGCTCTTGCAATGGGCGTTGATCGTGCAATCTTTATTAAAACTGAATCTGAACTTGATTTACAGCCGTTACATGTTGGTAAAATTTTGGCTAATATTATTAAGCGCGAAGAAGCCGAACTCATCATAATGGGTAAGCAAGCAGTTGATAATGATAATAACCAAACGGGTCAAATTCTATCAGGCCTTTTGGACTATTCTTTGGGTACTTTTATATCGCAATTCGATCTTAGCTCAGATGCCAGTAGTGTTGAAGTTAGTCGTGAAATTGATTCAGGAATTGAAACTAGAAAGCTTAATCTCCCAGCAATTGTAACGGTAGACTTAAGGCTAAATGAGCCTAGATATGCTTCACTCCCTAATATTATGAAGGCCAGATCCAAGCCCCTTGAGACAATTGAGCTAGATAGCCTTGGAATTGATACATCCCCGCGCATTAAAGTTATCAGTGTTGTGGAGTCAGGAACTAAAGATAGGGCCTCCAAGCAGATCAGTTCTGCTGAAGAGTTATTTTCAGAATTAAATCAAATGGGAGTTCTGTAATGTCAGCACTTATATTAATTGAACTCAACGGATCAGAAGTAAATGCATGTAGCAGAGCGGCTATTACTGCAGCCTCACAGCTTTCGGATAGCATTGACGCGCTGGTTCTAACGAACGACGCGTCAAACTCAGCATCTGTATCCAAGTTAGCTGGAATCAACTCAGTCAAAATGATTGTTGATGATGCGCTTGAGAATGCTAATGTAGAGGTAGCGAGCAAGCTAATTGCAGACGCAATGAGCGGGTATAAATATCTCGTTTCAGGCTCTTCAACTTACAGTAAAAATATTTTACCGCGCGTTGGTGCCCTTCTAGATGTTCAGCCAATATCAGACGTCTGTGAAATTAAGTCAAACAATACATTTGTGAGGCCCTTATACGCTGGAAACATAATGGCAACAGTAGAGTCTTCAGATGATACAATTATCATGACAGTTAGAGCAACTGCGTTTGAACATTCAGGCGATGGAGGTTCTGCTGAAGTTGAAGTATTGTCATCAACAATACCCGAGTCAAACTCAACCTTTATTTCACTCCAAGAATCTCAATCTGAACGCCCTGAGTTAACAACAGCAGCAAGAATTGTCTCTGGTGGTCGCGGACTTGGATCCAAAGAGAATTTTGCTCTGATTGAGCAATTAGCAGATAAACTTGATGCAGCAGTTGGCGCTTCAAGAGCTGCCGTAGATGCAGGCTTTATCTCTAACGATTATCAAGTTGGTCAAACTGGAAAAGTAGTTGCGCCTCAGCTATACTTAGCTGTAGGAATATCTGGCGCAATTCAACATCTTGCCGGCATGAAGGACTCACAGGTCATCGTTGTTATTAATAATGATCCTGATGCACCTATGTCTAGAATGGCAGATTTGGTATGGCAGACAGATCTATTTGGCGCTTTAAAAGAATTAAACGAATATCAAGTCTAGGAAGCTAGTTAATGGAAAGAGAGTCAATTGAATATGATGTAGTTGTTGTTGGTGGGGGTCCATCTGGACTAGCATCTGCTTGCAAACTCAAACAACTCAATCCTAATCTGTCGGTATGCCTACTTGAAAAAGGCGCCGAAATCGGCTCACACATTCTTTCTGGAGCAGTATTCGAGCCTAAAACCCTCTTTGATTTATTTCCAGAAGATGCCAAGGACTGCCCAACACTTAAGACCCCTGTAGCCAAAGACGATCTATACTGGCTTACTAACAATAACAAAAGTATAAAAATACCTTCTTGGTTAATGCCAAAAAGCCTTCACAACAAAGGAAATTACATAATATCACTTGGTGAGTTATGTCAATGGATCTCTGAGAAAGCAATGGAGCTTGGCGTTGATATCTTTCCAGGCTTTCCTGCCCAAAAATACCTTACTGATGAAAGTGGAAGAGTTATTGGTATTGCAACGGGTGATATGGGAATTGACAAAGAGGGAAATCAAAAAGGCACCTATACTCCTGGAATGGACATACTTGCTAAGCAGACAATTTTTGCAGAAGGTGCAAGAGGTCACCTAGGTAAGAAGTTGATAAAAGAGTTTAATCTTGATAAGGGAAGAACTCCTCAACATTTTGCTATAGGCTTCAAAGAAGTATGGGAAGTTGATAATGATAAGCATAGTCCCGGTGATGTTGTACATAGTATGGGATGGCCTCTTAAAGGTGGAACGTCTGGTGGTGGATTCCTCTATCACTTTGACGACAACAGAATCGCCGTTGGCTTAATTGTTGATCTCAATTATAGTAATCCAAGTCATAGCCCTTTTCAAGAATTCCAGCAATTTAAACAGCATCCATCCATTAAGCAATATCTTGAATCTGGCAAACGAGTTTCTTATGGTGCACGAGCAATCACCAAAGGCGGCATTAACTCCCTTGTAAAAATGGAGTTTGATGGAGGCATGATTGTTGGCTGTGATGCTGGAACTTTGAACCCAAGTAAGATTAAAGGTAGTCACTGTGCACTCCAATCTGGAATATTAGCCGCTGAGTATATTAATAAAGTGCTTTTAGAAGAAAACTGTGATTTTGATGACTTATTTAAAAGCAGCGCCCTTTACAAAGAGCTCTATGAATCTAGAAACTTTAGTGCCGCTATGCACAAATTTGGTTTTTATCTTGGCGCAGCTTATAACTTTATTGAATCAAATATTTTTCGAAATAAACTTCCGTTCACTATTAAAGATGAAAATAGGGATTGCGACTCATTAAGCCTTAGCAAGTCTTCGTCTATAAAAAAATATCCGGCTCCAGATAACATTTTGAGTTTTGATATTACCTCTTCTTTATTCTTGTCTGGAACGAATCATGAGGAAGACCAACCTGTTCATTTAAAGCTTACAGATGCGTCAATCCCCTTAGCTCACAATAAAAAACTCTATGATGAGCCAGCTCAGAGGTATTGCCCTGCAGGTGTCTATGAAATAATTGAAAAAGATGGTGAAGATTATTTCCAAATTAATGCGCAAAACTGCCTTCACTGCAAGACCTGCGACATTAAAGATCCTTCACAAAATATTAACTGGGTGCCTCCTGAAGGCGGTGGCGGGCCAAATTATATTGGAATGTAAGTTTAACTACATTGATTTGCAGTAATTACCACAGTGTTAACTATCTCATCCACGCTACAACCCCTAGATAAGTCATTAACTGGTTTTGCCAGCCCCTGAAGAATTGGGCCAATTGCTTTGGCTCCTGAAAATCTCTGAACCAGTTTATAGCCAATGTTTGCAGCATCAAGGTTTGGAAAAATTAAGACATTTGCAGGTGGTATAAATGAAGCCTCAGGATATTTAATTTTTAAGACCTCGTTATCTAGAGCAGCGTCAAGCTGAATGTTTCCAATTATTTGAGCACCTGCAAGCTTAGACTTTAAGTTATCAGTTGCATCTTTAACTTTATCAATCTCCGAGTGATTGGCACTTTGATTTGTTGAAAATGAAAGCATAGCCATCTTAGGCTCTTCCTTTAAAAACAATTTTGCCGCTTCATAGGCACTTTGGGCTATTTCTACAAGCTCTTCAGAGTTGGGATTAATATTCATTGCACAATCTGAAAAAATCATATTTTCACCATACATTTTGTGATTCTGATCAAACGCCATCAGAAATAAACTCGATACTAGTTTACTGCCTTTAGAAACGCCAATAATTCGAAGTGCATTACTAAGAACCTCTTGGCTTGGAGTTATAGCACCCGTGACAACGCCATCAACATCGCCCCTATGAAGGGCAATCATTGCAAATACAGTTGGGTTTGATATCATTTCAAGAGCAATCTCTAAAGTAACACCCTTGTGCTTTCTTATCTCAAACAAGGTTTGGGCATACTTGGCCTTCAAATCTTCGTTTTCACGGTTAATTGTTTCTATACCCAGAGAATGGTCTGAATTTATGTCAAAAAGCACAATTTGAGCAATTTTTTGACTCGAAAGAATTTGAGCCGCCTCTAAGACTCTAGAGTCACTAGATTCGGGTAATAAGATTCGTGGAAATTTAGCTTTAGCTTTGCTGGATAAATCTTCTAATAGCGCCATCATATTGCCTTAATTAAGTTCATCATAGTTTACCCGAAAATGCCTTAATTCAATTAAGGCTTAAACTCTAAAACTTAATACTCAATTAGGTATGACTATAGTGACTTGCGATTTTAAGACGTTGAATTTTTCCAGATGGACCTTTAGGTAATGGCTTATCAACAAAAATTATTTGACTAGGCGTCTTATATTCTCCAAGATCTGCTGTACAAAGTGCAAGTAATTCTTCCTCATTAACAAATAAATTATCTTTCAAAAAAACACAAGCTGAAATTTCTTCACCATAGTTTTCATCTTTTATGCCAAATGTACATGCCTCCAATACGGCATTATGTTTATAAAGCGTGTCATCAATCTCTCTAGGTGATATGTTTTCTCCACCTTTAATAATTAACTCCTTCTTTCTGCCAGTTATAAAAAAGAAACCATCCTCATCTTCAACACCAAGGTCGCCAGTCAAAAAATAACCATCTTTATTAAAAGCCTCTGCTGTTGCCTCTTCGTTCTTAAAATACTCTAAAAGAACGTTATCGCCTTTGATAACTAGTTCACCAATGTTTCCAAAAGCTAGGTAATTTCCAGAATCATCTATAATTTTAACTTCATTGCCATAAGGCCTTCCTGCAGAGCCATGCTTATATTGATCCATAGGATTTGAAAGGATTTGAGCTGACGTTTCAGTGAGGCCCATTGTTTCAATAATTTTAACATTAAATACTTTTTCAAACTTTTTATGGACTTCAGGAGAAAGAGGTGCTGATGCAGACCTACCAAAGCGTAGATTTTTAAGATTCAATGAACTAATATCAAAATTGTCATTAAGTAAATAATTAATAATCGTAGGAACAACACTAAACCAAGTGCATTTATATTTGTCAATAATATTCCAAAAATTAGTAACACTAAACTTGCTAACAATAACAACGCAGCTATTACTTACTAGGGCGCTTGCAATGGACACCATTTCAGCGTTAATATGGTAAAGAGGCAGCACGCAAAAAGATACATCATCTTTATTAATTTCATGCGCTAAAGCGGTATTTTTACCTCCAGCTAAAACATTTTTATGGGAAAGAAGAACCCCTTTTGGTACGCCAGTTGTTCCTGATGTGTATATCAATACTGCTGGCGCATCTGACAATAAAGTCTTAGTACTTGGATTAACAATTTTATGGTTATTAATTTCTAAGTCATTCGCTTTTTCATGGCAAGTTACTTGGACATTTGAGGCTTCAAGAATATCACTGAACTTATCAATATAGATCTTAGAGGCTAGTATTAGCTTGCACTCTGAGTGTTCTATTGTGTACTTAATTTGTTTAGCTCCTGCCAACACATTTAATGGCACAATTGTTATGCCGTGATACATTGCCGCAATAAAAAGAAGTGAAGATGCATAGCCGTTATCAAGCATAAACCCAACTTTATCACGCGTATGAATATTGTTTTTCTGAAAAAAGATACCTAGCTTCAAAATATCTTTTTTAAGCTGACCATATGAAATATGAAGGTCTAAATCTGCATCAATCAAATAGTTTTTATTTGGCGTAGTTTCTGCAAATTGATCAACCAGCTCTGGAATAGTAGAAGGCGTTAATGAATATTTTTCCCAGTAACTAAAAAAGATATCATCTTCCGAGGGCTCATTAACCTTAATGGTTTTAACTATTTTGGTTATATTTAGGTAGTGCTTATAATTTAAGTTTTCATCTGTAATATTATTACCCCATGTTCCGCAGCCCATTGATAATGAAAATGGAAGCCCATTATCAAAGTTACCACCAGTTGCAAAACAATGCGCTTGATTTACTATAACTCTACAAACAGGCAACTCATTTCCAAGTCTAAGAATATTATCTTTATTTTCACTATGTATACTGCAAGAATGTCCCTTGCCTTGATTGTCAAGAATGGTAGTAGTAATTTCAACGGCATGATCAAAATTTTTGGCTCTATAAACTGCCAAAACGGGTGAGAGTTTTTCCATTGAAAATGGGTAATCATTGCCAACATTTTCTTCTTCAACCATAAGAAACTTAGAATTCATATGTTTATCGTTAAGCCCTGCTAAAGAAGCAATTTCATTAGATTTTTTTGCAATTATATTTCGGTTTATGACGCCTTTTTTACTCCACATGTTTTTTTCAAGGACGGCTTTTTCCTTTGAATTTAACAATGAGCCACCCTCTTTTTCAAGGGATTTAATTAGTGCCTCATATACACTATCTAGAACAATAATACTGTTCTCTGAAGAGCAACTTGTTGCATTATCAAAAGTCTTTGAAGTCATAATTTTGTGAGATGCATCATTTAAATTAGCGCTATCATCTACTATGGCAGGAACGTTACCAACTCCAACACCAAACGTTGGGGTGCCACTTTGTAATGCTCTTTGTATATTATTTTGTGATCCAGTTGCCACAATTAAATCAACAAGTTTTGATAATTCGCTCGTATCATCTTTGCTGATTGGTTCAGGCAATGATTGAACGATATTTTTAGGTGCTCCAATACGCTGAAGGGCTTTTTGCATTAGCTCAACTACACTAGTGCAAACCAATGCACCTTTTGGTGATGGTGCCAATATGACTGCATTTCTGCATTTAAGTGCATTAATTACTTTATTTAAAGGGGTTGCAATAGGGTTTGTTGAGGGCACAATTGCGCCAACCACGCCAACTGGCCTTGCAATCTCAGTTAGGCCTTTTTTAATATCTTGATTTATAACTCCAACGGTTTTGACACCTTTTAGATCTCTGAGGAGTCCAATAGTTTTTCTTCGATTTTTTCTCATCTTGTCTTCAACATTTCCAAGACCAGTATGTTTTACTGCCATCTCAGAAAGTTTTTGATTATTTTCAGGCTGAATTACTTCCCAGGCAACTGCCAGAATTAATTCATCAATCTGCTCTTGAGAATAATCATTAATAATAGATTGTGCTTTTCTTGCCTCAATGACAATACTTGCTATTGATGATTTTTGTTTAATAGTCATTACTTATTTATATGAATTATAAGAATTTACTGGAGAGCTTTAATAGTCCTCCAGTAAAAAATATTTCAGCAAATTTTACTTTACTTGAGACCCGCTAGGAGCTCAGTAAGATATGCCTGTCTTTCATTCCACATGGCGATGACTTCGTCTCTAGACATCACTCTTGATGGCGAGTTAGTAGACTTCATTTTTCCTTGTGTTTTCTTTTCATTAAACATTGCAGGAACTTTGCTCGCAAGGTAATCCACAACATCTTGAGGTGTTCCAGAAGGGACCATTAACCCACGGAAGTTAACACTTGAATCGTCAACATCAACACCGCTTTCCATAAGCGTAGGAACGTCTGGCAAGTAGTCATGTCTCGTTAAGTCAGCAACAGCTAATATCTTTAGATCAGCTGCACTTCTTGCAGAGTCAGATAGATTATTAAAGCCAGCAACTGTCTCTCCAGCTTTAACCATTCTTAGAGCATCTACTCCACCCGAAGCAGGAATATAAGTTAGATTTGCACCAGATGCTTTTGCGAACTGCAAGAAAGCGATGTGGTGTCCAACAAATTTTCCAGCGCCACTAATTGTAACAGCGCCTGGATTTGCTTCAGCGTGAGCAAGCAACTCTCCTACCGTGTTAAATGGACTATCTTTACCAACAATCAAGACTGCAGGATCTGCACCCCAATTTCCAATTGGCTCAAGGTTATTGATATTGTACTTAGTATCAAATACAATTGACTGCGCTATAAAGTGTGGAACATTATAAGCACCAAGCATATAGCCGTCTTGTGAAGCTTCACTTGCAAACCAATTCCAACCTGTTCTTCCTCCAGCACCTGGCTTATTTAGGATATAGATTGGCTGGCCAATAAGGTCCGCCTTTCCTGAGGCTAATGTTGCAATTCTAGCTTGGAAATCTGTTGCTCCACCAGGTCCATAAGCTACCATTACGCCAATTGGCTTTTCAGGATAATCAGCCTGAGCTGGCAATAACATCATCGATGCTACAGCTAACAAGGCCACTTTAGTTATATTAATAATTTTCATTTTTTCTCCTTTTTTATTAAAACAAACCTTCTGGTGTATGAACTTTTAAAAGAAGTGTAAACAATCCATATAGTGCAAAAGTAAACATAAATGCGACACCCAATTTTATGAGTAACACACGCCAAAAGTCTTTTGATTCCATAGGCTTGGTGTAGTACATTACAAGCGTAAAGAATACGATCATTGAGGCTAAGTAGAAGCCCAGTATTTTTAGTAGTAAGATAAATGCTGAAGCGATTGCTATGCCTGGCATTAAATCTTTAAAATTAGTTGATTTGTCAGCCTCACCCTTCTCAAACCAAAGCATTATCGTTAAGATAGCAATAGTTGCTGATATAAGCCTTGGAAATAGATAGTTCTCTGAATCACCTAAAATAAATGATGAATAAACTAGAAAGGCACCAACTAGTGTAACAATAACAGTTGATAGTTTGACTTGACTATTCATGCTTTAATTTTTTTAGATTTTCGACTGGAATATACTCCATACACAATCGAAGCAATACAAAGCGATATTAGAACAATATTGATTGTTCCTGATGTAAAGTGTTGAAAAGAGCTTCCCTTAGCATTTCCTATAAGGTTACCGAGTAGAAATTTTTCCTCTGTCATTGTTCCCAGTATTAAACCTAATACAACTGGAACTGGACTGAATCCAGCTTTACTTCCAAAATACATCAGAGTTCCTAATATAAACATAATCAAAACATCAGAATAGTTATTTTGGATACTATAAGTTCCAAATACAGCAAGTAATAAAATTCCAACTGCCATATAGTTATCAGGCACTTTCATAATCCATTTACTATGTCTACTAAGAAATAAACCAATAATCAACATTAGAATTTGTGCGATTATTAGTGAATCAATAAAAGTCCATATAACTTCAGGATTTTTAGTAAATATATCGTGGCCTGGGAATATCCCATGAATTAATAATCCACCAAGAAGAACTGCAGCAGTAGGACTACCTGGAATACTTAAAGTAAGAAGTGGAATTAGAGAGGGGCCAACCATAGAATTGTTAGCACTTTCAGCAGCAATAATTGCTTCAGGCTCGCCTTTTCCATAGTTCTCCCTATTTGCGCTTACCTTTTTAGATTGGTCATAAGCAACAATACCTGCAATCTGACCACCTGCACCTGGAATAATTCCAATTACCGAGCCAATAATAGATCCAATCGATAAAGCTTTAAGTTTGCTAAAAACAAGTTTAAAAGATTGGGTTAATGTTGAATCACCTGTTGCCGAAAAAACTTGGTTCTTTTTAGCGTAAAAATTCTCTAAAAGATTCCAGACTTGAGGCATTGCAAATAAACCGATTAACCCAACAACAATATGAACTCCACTTTCAAGATGATCTGTAAAAACAAATCTTTCAACTGCATTTGTAGGGTGCTCTCCAATTGTTGCAAGCATTAATCCAAATAGTCCTGATAACAAGCCTTTAATGACTGATTTTGAGTCCAGAGTTGCAATAATTGTGATACCTAGAATTGCCACCCAAAACATTTCTGTAGACATAAACTTTAATGACAATGCAGCAAGTGGTGGAGTAAAAAATATGAGAATAAATACTCCAAAAATACCACCAACAAATGAGCTAATAAAGCAGTAATGTAAGGCATTCTTAGCTTTACCGTTCTGCGCCATTTTATGACCATCCAATGCAGTTGCAATGTTTGCAGGGGCTCCAGGAACGTTGACTAGTATTGCGCTAATTGCACCTCCAGCAACGGTTGCTGTGTACATAGCGCCAAGTAATATAAGCCCACTTTCGGGTTTCATATGAAATGTAAATGGGATAAGAAGTGCCACAGACATTGTTGGACTTAGCCCTGGAAGTGCCCCAAGGATAATACCAGCAAAAGTCCCTCCTACCAGAAGAGCAATATGATAAACAGTGAAGACATTATCAAAGTAGTTTAAAAATTCCATTATGTAGCCAATTTAATAAAAACATATATTTATTCATATATATGTCTAATGAAACTCATATATATGTGTAAAACATCGTACACGGCACATATATAAAAGTCAACAAAAAATATTTAATGCTAAAAAGTACAAAACTAAATGAGTATACTGATTGCTCTATTGTCATCACAATTTAACAAAAAGTTAGTCTTATTAAAATGAATAAAAAGCTATACCAAACTGTTATAGATTATATAAATAGTCAAATAAACAGTGGTGACCTGACCATTGGTGATTTAATTCCATCTGAGTCGCAACTTTCAAAATTACTTAACGTAAGCATTGGTACTGTCAGAAAAGCTATTGATAAACTTGAACACAATAAAGTTCTTTACCGTCATCATGGCAAGGGAACTTATATATCTGACTATGGATTTGATAACAGTATTTTTAATTTCTTTAGTTATGGAAACCAGACTGGATCATCAATTCGAATTTACAAAACTACCCCTATTAGAAAAAAAGTTAAAGCGACCTCTGAGATCTCATTTCAATTAGGTATAAATCAGGGTGATGATGTTATTTATTTAGAAAGAAGGGGATATATTGATAAAAAAAATCCTATAATTATTGAAAAATCTTGGTGGGTTGCTGACGTTGTAGAAGGGCTTCAAAAACCTTCACTTCATATACCTGACCTTCTTTATGCTGTTATTTTTAAAGAATTTGATACTCAAATTAACTCCTCTGAAGAAGTTTTGACTGCAGGCATTGCAGATGATGAAACTGCAAAAATTCTTCATATCAATAAAGGTGATCCAGTTGTAATATTAAATCGTCACTCCTATGCAAAAGATAAAGGGCTAGTTGAGTTCCGAATTACAACAGGAAGAGCGGATATGTTCAGCTACACTACTACAATTGGAACACCTCAGACTTAATTTAATCTAGCTACCTAGTTTTTTTTTGCCATTTAATCAGCTTCCAGTTAAACTTATCAACTATGTCTAATGACTTCAGAAAAGAACGTTCGGATCTTGCAGCAGCTTTTCGCTGGGCTGCAAGGCTTAATATGCATGAAGCTGTAGCAAATCATTTTAGTTTGGCAGTTTCAGAAGATGGCTCAAAATTTCTTCTAAATCCTATTGGAATGCACTTCTCACAGATTTGTGCAAGTGACCTTATTCTTGTTGATTCAAATGATGAATCTATAATGTCTAAGCCTAATGCTCCTGATCCAACTGCTTGGGCAATACACGGCGCTTTGCATAGAAATAATCCTCAAGCAAGGTGTATTCTTCATGTCCATCCTAAGTACGCAACAATTTTATCCTGCTTAGAGGATAAAACTATGAAGCCGATTGATCAAAATACTATGCGCTTTTATGAAAAAGTATCTATAGATTATGAATATAGCGGCATGGGTCTTGGTGAAGAAGCAGAGAGATTAAGCACCATATTAGGGGATAACTCGGTAATGTTAATGGGTAACCATGGCGTTCTAACTGCTGCAAAAACAGTTGCCAAAGCATTTGATGACCTTTTTTATTTTGAGAGATCCTGTGAAACACTCATTGGTGCTTACCAAACAGGCAAAGCATTGCACCAAGTGTCACACAAGATTGCCACAAAAACTGCCGCGCAATGGCAAAAATATGACGCATCAGACATGCATTTTGATGCTTTAAAAAGAATTTTAGATAAAGAAGAAGCAGACTATAAAAATTAGATTTGCCTAGTAGTATTTTTTTTTGATAAGGAGCTCCAATGCCAAGTAACAATATCTCATTAGACGTCGATTACGTCAAAGCGCAATTCCCAGCTTTTAGTGACCCTAAAAGTTCGAAATGGTCATTCTTTGAAAATGCGGGAGGAAGCTACGTTCCGACTAACGTTATAGAACACTTAAACCACTTTATGACATCTACCAAAGTACAGCCCTATGCTGAATTTGATACGTCTGCCATTGCTGGTGACAATATGGACCAGGCCACAAAGCTGTTTGCTGAGATGATTAATGCAAAAACTGATGAAATAATTATAGGTGGCTCAACAACAATGAATATGTATGTCCTTTCTAATGCAATGAGAAGCCTCCTTAAGCCAGGTGATGAGGTCATCGTTACAAACCAAGACCATGAGGCAAACGTTGGCGCATGGCGAAGGCTAGCAGAGCATGGAATGATTATTAAAGAATGGCAAATCAATCCAGAAACAGCTGAACTTAACATTGATGATTTAAAAGCCCTCTTATCAGAGAAAACTAGAATAGTAGCTGTTACCCATTGCTCTAACATTGTTGGCTCGATAAATGATCTTAAGTCGATTGCAAAATTGGTTCATGAGTATGATGCTTATATTGTTGGTGATGGCGTATCTTATGCGCCGCATGGCTTTCCAGATGTAAAGGACTTAGATGTCGATTTTTACGCATTTAGTCTCTACAAGACGTTTGGCCCACACCTTGGCCTTCTTTATGGAAAAAAAGACATTCTAAATAAGCTACCTAATCAAAATCACGAATTTCTTGAAGGAGATGTTCCATACACACTTAATCCAGGTGGGCCAAACCATGAAGAATTGTCTTGTTTAATAGGCGTTTATGAGTACTTCAACAACTTATATGAACATCACTTCCCTGGCCAAGATGCTTCAACTAGAGGAAAAATTGAAGCTGTTAATGAACTGATTGCTAAGCATGAGATGGAAATAGCAAACCCGTTGCTGGATTATATTAACACTCGAGATGACATCAATCTTATAGGAAAAACCAAAATAAGTAACAAAGACAGAGCACCTACAATTGCCTTCACTATGAATAATAAATCTTCCAAAGAATTAAGTAGCGATCTGGTTCAGAAAGGCATAGCTACTCGAAACGATAACTTTTATGCATGGCGCTGTTTAAAGGCACTTGGAATTGATACGGATGATGGCGTTGTTAGGACGAGTATGGTTCACTACAACACCCATGAGGATGTTAGCAACCTGATCAACGCTTTAAAAACCATTTAAAGAAAGCTATTAGCCTCTTTTTGGTAGTTTAATAATGATTGAGTACCCTTTAAATTATTACACACTTGTGTATGCGCATCTAGCAACAATTCTGCCTGCATTTGCAATTGGAACCTATATGATGATTAGGCGAAAAGGCTCTACTCAGCATAAATTTCTTGGAAAAATCTACTTACTATTGATGCTTACAACTGCATCTATTGCGCTATTTATTCCAGCATTTGCTGGTCCAAGATTGCTTTTAAATCATTTTGGGCTTATACATTTATTATGTGTATTGACGATCTATACCTGTCCAGCAGCCTATATTGCAATAAAAAAAGGTGAAACAAAAAAACATCGTTATTTAATGATTTATCTTTATGTTGGTGGATTAATAATTGCAGGATTTTTTACGCTAATGCCTGGGCGCTTTCTAGGAGAGTTGTTATTTAACAGTAAGCTTTTAAGCTAATGTTAATCCTAAGTGATGCATAATTATATTTCTTCATGTAAAGTTGGAAACATTTTGCCATCCAAATCATCACCATTTTGATACCCATTTGCCTCCATCATTGCTCTTTCTTCTTGGGCCCAATCACCTCGATATTCAATCATAGAGCCCTCTTTAGCCATTCTTAAGGTGTATCGATGAATATCTTTTTTTGGCGTTACTTGATTTAAGCTTCCGTGGAGCGTACGCATATCAAAAAAGATGCAATCTCCCAGTTCAAGGTCCCACTGAAGAAATTCATAATCATCTTTATTATTAAGAATATCTGGCGTAATATCATAAGTTTTACCATTGACAATGCCAGCCTCTCCATCTACAAGATGTCCTTCATTGAATCGCGTTCTAATGAACAGCTTATCCCAAAGATGGGAGCCTTTAATCCAAGCAATCCCCTCTTCCTTTGATACAGGTTCTAGTGGAAGCCAAAGAACACACATTGAGCCCTCAAAATCAAAGTAGGAGATGTCGTGATGAAATGGAGCGCCAGACTTTGATCCCGCTTCTCTAAAAAACCAGTTGTCCATTACTAAGTTTATTTTTTTAGCTTCCAAGAGCTCGGATGCTATTTTTGCAGTTGGTGAGTTAAAAACGAAGTCTTTAAAGTCCTTATAAAGATTCCAGGTCCAGAAATCTTCAAAGTAACCAGGTGCATTTATATCTTTGGTGTGCCTTTCAAACCTTGGACTGGGGTTTTTGATATCTTCATCAATACCTCTTCTTAGCTTGTCTAGCCATTGTTTATCAAATTTACCTTTTATTAAGACTGCACCATCACGCTTAAAATGTTTAATTTCTTCTGGAGCAAGTAAACTTTTCATAGAGATGAGTGTTCTAAATTATTAATAAATAAAACCCCTAGTATTACTAATACTAGGGGTCATTGGAATAGCTTTAAAATGCTTTTAAATCGCGCAGCTCATATCATTACCACAGCACATTGGTGATTTTATTTTTCCGTGACCATTTGGACACTCAGAGATTTGAACTTCACCGCCATCATCAAGCTTAAGTAAGCCATCTACAAGTGGCTCATCACATTTAGCGCAGGTTGCATTAACGCCCATTCCACAATTACTACATTCATAAGTTGCCATAATTTTCTCCGATTTAATTAATTAATATAGTAACAGAATTACATTAAATTATCCTTAATTTATTAAGCATAATTTTTATTATTTTTATCTAAAAGGTATATTATTATAAGCTCTATGAAAAAAATACTTTTATTCCTATTTGTATCTTTCTTTTTTGTCAGCTTCTCTTTTGCTGGAGGTGATGATAGAGACCAAGTGCTTCCCTTAAACTCTCTGAATGAGGTGACAGATGAAAGTCCAAAATTTCTTCAAGAAGATGAGTCAGTTGAGGTGCAGATTAATGAAAATATAGAAGAAGTTATAGAAGCAGTACCCATCAAGAAAGAGCCTGCGCTAAGCACTCAAACTAGTTACGAGAGTGTAACAATGAATAAAACCGTTGCTTCTATTAAAAAGTATTTCAGGTCGGACCAGGGAATCCTTGTACTATTGATACTTTTTTTTGTATCAATAATTCTATTGTTTAATTTTTTCGTAAGAGAAAAAGAGTAACTAATCCTTCTTTGAAAAATGCACCGCAATTTTTGCCGCTAGGTCTGCATTATTTTTAATCAACTTGATGTTGGCATCTAAGCTTTTACCTTTAGTAATTTCATTAACTTTTGATAACAAATAAGGCGTTATTTTTTTGCCTGTAATATTTTCATTATCAGCCTCAATAATAGCTAGATTTATTGCCTCATTCATTACGCTTGATTCAAGTTCAAATGCAATTGGAATAGGGTTTGTGACTAATACACCTCCATCAATAGAGAGATCCCATTTGGTTTTAAGTATGCCTGCAATATCAGTTGCTGCATCAATTCTGTAGTCAACATTAAAGCCAGATTTTGTGGAGTAAAAAGCTGGCATCTCAGAAGTTTTATAGCCTATAACAGGAACGCCTTTGGTTTCAAGATACTCAAGAGTTAACCCAATATCAAGTATAGACTTTACCCCAGCACACACAACACAAACGTTTGTTCTTGAAAGCTCATCAAGATCTGCAGAGATATCAAGCGTTGTTTCAGCGCCTCTATGAACCCCTCCTATTCCGCCTGTTGCAAATACCGCTATATTTGCAAGTTTTGCAATAATCATTGTTGACGCAACTGTTGTTGAGCCAGATAATTGCTGAGAAACAGCAACAGCAAGATCCCTCCTGGAGATCTTTTTAATCTCGTCATTCGTTGCTAATAATTCAATTTCTTTTTCAGTAAGACCTATTTTTAAGCGCCCTTTAATAATTGCAATCGTTGCTGGAACGGCATTATTTGATCGAACAGTTTCTTCAACCATTAACGCAGTCTCTACATTTTTAGGATAAGGCATCCCGTGAGAGATAATAGTGGACTCGAGCGCAACAATTGGCAGGTTATTTTTTAGTGCATTTTCAACGTCTGGGTGAAAATCTAAATAATCATTCAGCTTCATTGCTCTGTTCCTTTAATAATAGTGCTACATTTTCTACTGATAACTGATCACTGATAGTATTTTTACTCTTTAATGCTATCAACGCAGCAGCTGATGCATATTTTACTGTTTCTTTAATGCCATTTAAATTTAAAAAACCATAAACCATTCCAGCCACAAAAGCATCTCCCGCTCCATTTGCACTGACTACATCTATCTTTTTTTGATTAAACATCCCATAATCTTTTCCGTCATAATAAAACACACCCTCGTCACCCAGAGTAATAAAGATTTGTTTGCAGCCCTTTTCAAACATGTTTTTTGCAGCGCTATGCATAGAGCTTTGATCTGTAATTTTAACGCCAGTAATTAGCTCAGACTCTAACCTGTTCGGCTTAACGGTATGAAATTTACCAATAAGGTGCGTTATCTTTGATGCCTTTGCAATCGATACTGTATCTAAAAACAGGGGAATATGGCTAAATTCTTCAGTTACATACTCAATGACATCAACTGGGATGTTTGTATCAATTACAATCAAAGAGCTTTGATTTAAGACATCTTTGTGGCTTCTAATGTCATCAATTGACATCTCATTAATAATTCTCATGTCTGAGATTGACACCAGCATATCGTTATTATCATCCAGAACCGACAGGTATTGACTGGTTGGCAATGTGGGATGCCTATTTATGTATGAAGTGTCGACATTCGCCTTTTGAGTGGACTCAATTAAAAAATTTCCCAGAGCATCAGATCCGACATATGAAAATATTTTTGTTGGTATACCGAGCCTAGACATGTTCTCAGCAATATTTCTTCCAACGCCTCCTGAAGACATTGATATTTCACCTGGGTTTGAATCTTTTAATAAAAGCGGGTTATCACTAGACCCCTGAAGATCAATATTGGCCCCCCCAATTACAAAGACATAGTGCTTTTGTTTGGGTGTCATGTTTTCAATAGACTATTTTTTATTTTTTTAATCCAGTTAATTAAGTCTAAGTTTAAAGAATAAAGGCAAGGAAGAAGTATCAAAGTAACAAAAGTACCAAATAGTAAGCCGTACCCTAGCGCCATAACCATTGGCTGCAAGAATGCGTCTTTACCTCCAAAACCATAGATAAGCGGCAACACACCTGCGAGCGTTGTAAGGGTCGTTAATATTACTGCCCTTAGTCGGTCTTTAGCGCCCATCGCAATCCACTGGATTGAAGAACTTTCTTTGTCTTGACTTTGCTTAATAAAATTAAGGTGGCTGATCATTACTAAAGAATCATTTACCACAACTCCCACTAGTGCTAAGACCCCTAATAAAACAAAAAAACTAAATGGCTCAGAGTGAAAGAAGAAAGCCCAAACTACACCAATCAAAGCAAAAGGAATACTAAGAATAACTAACAACGGCTGAGAGTATGAATTAAAAAGAAGTGCTATTAACATGAATATACCAAAGACAGCAAACCCTAGTGCCAAAGTAAAATCACTTAAAGCCTCTTTTGCTTCAAATGAGCTCCCCCCTTCTATTGCACGAACTTCAGGAAAATTATTAATCAAATCAAGCTCCTCAAGTGCTCTTTTTGAGACAGATTGAGCGGTGGTTACTGAGTCTTCAACTGCCGCACTTACCTTAACAACTCGCTCACCATTCAAGTGCTTATAGTTTGGATCACCTGGAGTCTCAACCACACTTGCAAATTGAGACATTGGGATCATCCTTCCCTGATTATTCCTGATAGAGGTTTCTGTAATATAGTCATCAGAATAATTGCTATCACCAAGATACATTTTGACGCTTAGCTTGGTGTTATTAAAATCAACATCAGAAACGTCCATCCCAGAATATATGGTTCTTAAGTGGCTATATACCTGCTGGTATTGAATTCCTAACCCTGCCATTGACTCATAATCCAACAAGACTTCAATTCGATTTTTACTCAAATCGTCATCACGATCAATGTCGCTGACTCCGTCGTAACTACTAAGAATTTTTTCAAGCTGGTCAACAGCGGCCTGACGCTGAACATCATTACTTCCAATTAGACTTAACTCGATATCTAAAGCTCCACCCGGGCCACCTCTATTTGTTCTAAAGTTAATCCTTGAAACCCCTTCAATATCCTTGGTTTCTTCTTTAAGGATCTCAATAATTTCTTTAGCAGAGATTGCGCGATCATTCGCTGGCGTCAAGGTAATGGCAATCGATGCTCGATTAGAGGCTCTTGAACCAATTGTGCTCGTAAAAAAGTCTAGGTTTGAACCCACCTTATCCATAATAATATTATCAATTTTAATGATGGACTGCTCAGTTGTTTCAACGGGAGTTCCAAGTGGCGTTTGAATGCGCATATTTATCGAGTTTGTGCCGCTCGATGGCCACTGAATATAAGTAATTTCCTTCATGCCAACATAGGCACTGAATGCAAGAAGCGCAATAAAAAGACTTAAAACTATAAAGCGCCACCTAAGGATTACAACTAGCACTTTTTCAAACCATCTTTCGACAGGCTTAAACCATGTTTTTTGTTTGCTGACTTTATTACCAGACATGTGCGCAGGCAGAGCGATACTCACTTCAAGAAATGAGAACGTTAAAGCGCAGATAACAGTAATAGGTAATATGTATATAAATTTACCGGTCGTTCCACTCATTATTAAAACGGTTGATATTGCAAGGATTGTAGTTAATATAGTCGTAACAACAGGCATGATTACCCTTTTAAAGCCATCAACAATATTTTGATAGACATCACCCCCCTTTTCTTTATAGTGGTGAATACTTTCAGCAATGATAATGCTGTCATCCACAACTAAGCCCAAGACTAAGACCATTCCAATTAATGAGATTAAGTTAATTGTTTCGCCTACAAAGCCAAGAAAAGCAACCGTCCCTAAAAGAGTCACAGGAATACTTATAGCAACCCAGAATGCAGTCTTAAAAGATAAAAATAAGCCTAAAACAACCATAATTAAGGCTAGCCCTACTAAGGCATTGTTAGTTACAATATTTAATCGGTTAGATACTGGCTTTGATCTGTCATCAGTAACAATTAAATTGATATTTGAAGGGTATGATTCTTTAAGTACATCCAAAGTCTCTCTTACTTTTTCAATGGTTCTAATAACGTCTGCTTTTTCTGTTTTTGTAACCTTGAGGACGAAGCCCTTAGTCCCATTAATTCGAGTAATTGTATTGAAACCAATTTCACCTTCATCAATTGAGGCAATGTCCTTTAATAGAATTGTTGGCCCATCATAGCTGGACTTTACAACAACGTCCTCTAAAGACTCTTTGTCTTGATATTCAGAGATAATAACGATATTTTTTTGATTTCTTCCTTGATTATTATCACCAATAGCAGAGCGTATATTTTGATCAGCGATGGCGCTCCTTACCTGATCAAAAGAGAGTTGGTATTGTAAAAGCTTTTCTGGATTAACTCTGATTTGTACCTCTCTTTCAGAATCTCCACCAATATTAATGTTCGCAATGCCATCAATTAAAGAAAGATTTTTCTCAATATTATTAGCAATGGCTTTAGCAGTCTCGACATTGATGTCATCTCCACCGATTACTATTGTAAGGATTGGCCACTCAGTACTTGTCCTGTCAACTACTAATGGGTCATTAGCGTCTTCTGGCAAGTCTTCAATTTCATTGACCGCCTCAGAAATGCTAGCCTTCACCTCTTGGATATCATCAACATCCTCATCAATTTCAATATTTATACGAGATGTCCCTTCAGATGAAGTAGATGTCAGCTCTTTGATTCCATAAATTCCCTTTATTTTGCTCTCAATTACGTTAGTAATATTCTTCTCAACATCTCTCGGAGAGGCGCTTGGGTAAGAAGTATTTATTGAGAGCCGATCAAATTCAATAACCGGGTAAGTATCACGCTGAATTTTTTGGAGCGTCATAAAGCCTAATACGACAATTGACAACGTAAATAATAGTGCGAGTTTTTTTTGACGTACAAGGAAATTTAAAAACGAATCCATAATTTTCTCTTACTTTAACTTCAACAAAATATTATATAGATGGTACGTAAAGAAATAGTGAAGACTTGGTGAACTTATAATCCGTTTTTTTTATACATTTTTTAGTGAATAAAATCAATAATTTATGACTTGATGCTTTAAAATTTGATAGCTATTAATTAACTAAAATTAAGCATAAATGAAAAGCATGTTTGTAATTCTAGGAAACCAACTCTTTGAGCCCAAATTACTTCAAGAGCTGGGCTGTAATGAGGTCTTTATGGCAGAAGACTTTGATCTTTGCAGCTATGAAAAACATCACAAACTCAAGCTTTACTTGTTTCTATGTGCAATACGTGAGTACAAAGAAGAGCTAGAATCTTTGGGCATCTCTGTTGGATACTTTGCCTTAAATGATCGAATTGAAAATCAATCTTATCTAGAGTGTCTTGTTGATTACGTTTTGGATAATGAAATAGAACAGGTAAATGTATTTGAAATTGAAGACAAGGCCTTTGAAACTAAATTATTTAAAGGCTTAACTAAGAGCAATGTTAAGTTTAAAGTTCACCAATCACCAATGTTTATGTTTTCTAGGGAAGAGCTTTATTCACTAATGAAGGATAAAAAAGCCCTTAGAATGGGAAATTTCTATCAGCACGCAAGGAAAAAATTCAATATTTTGATGGAGGAAAACAACAAGCCTTTGGGTGGTAAATGGTCCTTTGATGCAGAAAATCGAAAAAAAATTCCTGCTAATACTTTGATTCCTGATCTGCCAAATAATAAGCAATCGTTACACCATGATGAAGTTTGTAGCCTCATTATGCAGCATTTTAATGACCACCCTGGAAGCCTTGATAATCCATGGTTTCCTGTTAATCGACGTGACGCTGAGAGTCAATTTGAAGATTTTTTAAAGCAGAGAATGACTAATTTTGGTATTTATGAAGACGCAATGCTAGAAGGCAAAAACTTTTTGTTTCATAGCTGCATCAGCGCCTCAATGAATATAGGACTTTTGTCTCCTCAAAAAGTTATTCAAACCCTACTAGATAGCGCTGATACTTATCAAATCCCCATGAACTCATTGGAAGGCTTTATAAGGCAAGTCTTAGGTTGGCGTGAGTTTATCAGAGGCGTATATCAAACAAAAGGTGACTACCAATTAAATAAAAACTATTGGGGACATACGGGCAAGTTAACTTCAAGCTGGTACGAAGGCTCAACTGGAATAGCGCCTTTAGATGATTCTATCATTACTGCAATACAAGATGGATACAACCATCACATACCTAGACTTATGGTCATAAGCAACCTGATGAATCTTTGCGAAATTGATCCCAAAGAAATATACAGGTGGTTTATGGAAATGTATATTGACTCTTCCGAGTGGGTTATGGTTCCAAATGTGTTCGGAATGGCAACCTATTCTGATGGCGGCCTAATGTCAACCAAGCCTTACACTTGTGGTTCAAATTACCTACTTAAAATGAGTAACTACAAAAAAGGTGAATGGTGCAATACAGTTGACGGACTTTACTGGAGGTTTATCCAAAAGAATAGAAAGTTTTATGAATCTAACCCCAGATTATCCCTTCAACCCAAACTATTAGACAGAATGTCACAAGAAAGAAAAGAGCTGATCTTTGGCGAGGCAGAAAAATTTATTAAGGCCCATACTCAATGAAATTAGAGAAGATTTGTAAAACTTGCAATAAGCCTTTCACCTGGAGAAAAAAATGGCGTAAAGACTGGGAGAGCGTCCTCTATTGCAGTGAAAGGTGTCGAAGAAATAAGTTGTAGTAAATTCGGTCTATTAACAAAAAGCTAAAAAAAAGCCCTCAATGAAGAGGGCTTTTTATGAACTTATGTAAAGTTATGCTTACTTCTTCTTGCTGCCAGCTGCGCTTGATTGCACTGCAACATTCCAAATAATTAAACCAAATAAGATTTTGTTAACAAAATCTGCAAGGTTGTAAACAATGTTTAAAGTTCCAGCATCTACACTTCCCATCATATATCCGAAGACATATCCAAGAGGATAAATAGCCCAGCCTACTAAAACAATAATTCTAAGAGCATTGAATGCAGACTTTACGCTTGCATTTGCCTCAGCTGCTTTACTAGCCTCACCACCGAAGATTTCCCAGATGATTATAGCCCAACCTATCATGCCCACGACAAACCCGACAGAAGCGGATACTAAATGCGCCTCACCTGCGAATCCACCAATCAGCATTACCATAGTTCCAGCTAATAGTCTCCAGAAAGAATTAGTTGACACTGAAGCGCCGACTGCTTTCAAGATGATGAAAAATTCAATCATTAATAATGGGACAGTAATTAACCAATCAATATATCTGTATACAATTGGAGAATCAGGAGCTCCTGCGATAACCGAAGCTACCCAGTAGTCTCTCATATAATAGTAGTGAATTGCAGCAACCAACGTTACCAATCCTGCAACTGTCATTGACAGTCTCCACTCTTTATTTACTGCCATACCTTCATAAAAGAAAAATACTGTAGCAGCAACCATCGCCACAGACACTATCCAGAATGAAACGCCAACAAAATCGCCAGCTTGTAAAAATAAACTCATATCGTCCATAAGAACTCCCTAAATATATTAAATTAACAATAATAATAACTAATCATTAGCTATTGCGGAAAAATATACCTTAAAAACAATATTAAATACCCATTAATTTATAATATATTTTTTTAAACCCTTATACAATAGGTCATTTTGACACATTACTTAAATTGCATAAAAAATAAGGATGGATAAAAAAAGGCCCAATTAAGGGCCTTTTTAGATTACTTTATTTGCGTAATTCGATTATCAGTGAAACCTGAGTAACCTGGATTTGCCTTAATATAATCAACAACAACATCGGCTAGATCTGGACCGAAGTCATAGATATCTGTTGCAGACCTGAACATTTTATAACCATCACCACCAGCACGAATAAAGTTATTAGAAACCATACCGTATGTACCGTATAGATTGAGTGCACTAAAAGACCCATTACTCTCTTGGATTTCAATTGAAGTCACCCTTTCATTAGCAGGTTTTGACGCATCGAATGAGAAACGCATTCCAGAAACCTGAGGGAATCGGCCCGAACCATCCTCAACCTGGCTCACGCCATTTTCAATCGCTGCAAGTAACTGCTTACCCGTAACCTTGAAGGTTGACATTGTGTTTTGGAAAGGAAGGATAGTCATTATCTCACCAAGTGTAACCTGCCCAGCATCAAGAGAGGCTCGAATGCCTCCTGAGTTTGCAAGAGCAATCGAATAACCTTTTTCCATTCCTGCCGCTCTCATTGCGTCCGTTATCATATTACCCATATCACATTCTTGAACTCGGCATACAGCTCTATCGCCATTTAAAGAGCTAGAAACGTTTCCAACTAGAGTTTCTTTAAGATCTGTTATTGGCTTCTCTAATTCATCTAAGCGAGCAACTATTTGACTATTCTCATTGACAGAGCCGTCAATCGTAATTGGCTCACCTGTTGCAGAGATAACCTCACCTTCATCATCAAAGACAACTGAGAGCTCACCTAAGTATTTACCATAGGCATAAGCTTGTACAATTTGAGTGCCATTAACAACGGTTGGATAAGGTCCTTTTGCTCTATCGCTAATGTTTGATAGATAAGCATTATCATGACCACCAACAATCACGTCAATACCTGTTGTGTTGGCTGCAATTTCTTTATCAATTTCGTATGAAGAATGTGACATAAGTATGATTATGCCAACTCCAGCTGCTGTCAAAGAATCGACCTCGGCTTGCGCAGCAGTAATAGCATCCGTGAATATAATATTATCACCAGGACTCGAAATATCAACAACGTCCTCTGTAACAAGGCCTATAAGTCCAATTTTATGACCACTTCTCTCTATGACCGTTGATTTTTGTAGCTTGCCCTTAAGTTCTGGCTCCATATCAACATTTGCATTTGCCATAAGCACTGGAAAGTTAACCGCATCCATAAATGCTCTTAAGGTTTCTGGGCCATCATCAAACTCATGGTTTCCAACAGTCATTCCATCGTAACCAAGTTTATTCATCATTTCTGCTGCAACCTTACCCTTATAAAGGTTATAGAAAAGAGTCCCTTGGAACTGATCACCGCCATCTAAAAGTACTGTATTTTCATGTCTTGAGCGTGCATCCTCAATTGCTGTAATTAGACGAGCGGAGCCGCCAAAACATTTTCCTTCAGCATTATTCTCAGCAGAGCAATTATTATCGTACTTACTGATAGGCCTAAAACGAGCATGAAAATCATTTGTATGAAGTATTGTTAAGTTAAGAACCTTGTGACTTGCAGCTATTGACGATTGGCTAAAGAAGCCTAATGTAACAAAAAAGCTCAAAAGCACACCTGGAATTATTTTTTGCAAACCTATTGAATGCATTTTGTATAAGTGTTTCAAAATTACTCTCCCCTGTAATTAAAAAAATAGTTGAGGTTATATTGTAATCCTATTTAATATATTGTTTATCAAAATATTTATTATGGGTAGACTCATGCTCCAATGTAATTCAAAATAACAATGTATTATTTAAAAGTCAATTAAAGCAATTAACGATGAAAAACAGCGAGAAAATTGAAAATAAACTAATAAAAAATCTAAAGCTATGCTCTTTACCACTTCCTCATAGAAGGAGCCTCCCTTTTGAATTCTATTGGCAGAATTCTATTTATATACAAGAAAAAAAACGTATTTTTACAGATCAATGGTTGGGGTTAGGTCGGGCAGATAGATTGATGCTTCCGGGTGAATATGAAGCATTAGAGTTATGCGGTCAAGCACTTTTATTGATTCGCGATCAAGATAAAGCTTTACGGTTATATGCAAATACCTGTAGACATCGCGGCGCTAAGTTGTTAGAGGGTAACGGACAATGCCAAGCAATTAGTTGTCCTTTTCATGGCTGGACATATTCACAAGATGGAGTCCTCATTCACGCCAAAGAGATGGATAAAAATCCAAATTTTGATTTCTCAGAACACTCACTGATTGAGTATGACCTAAAAGAAGTAGAAGGCTTTTTGTTTGCTTTTATTGGGAGTGAGTCCACAAATTTAGAGAATCAGTTAGGCGATTTTGCAAAACTTCATAAACCTTGGGCATTGAACGATCTTGTGACAACAAGGCGTCAAGCCTTTGAAGTGCAGTGCAATTGGAAGGCATTTTTAGATGTTTTTAATGAATACTACCACCTGAATAACGTGCACCCAACCAGCATCGATAATCTTTATTGGAAGCCTGAAGAGTCAGACATTACATTGGGCGACTATGCGAGTCAGTTTGGACTTACCTCTGGAACTGGCGCCCTACTTGAAGTTCAACAACTCAGCGCTTTACCAAAAATGATGAGTTTAACTGAGCCATGGAGCCTTGGAGCTCGGTATAGCTGGATTTTTCCAAATATGACTTTTGCAGCCAGCCAAGAGGCGATCTGGGTTTATGAGGCCACTCCAATCAGTTCAGAGCGCTGCCAAATACGTCAAAGCATTTGTTTTCCAAAAAGTACAACAGAGCTACCTGATTTTAACGAAAAGTCTCAGGCCTATTATCAGCGCCTTGATGACGCCATGTCTGAGGACATTATTGCTCTAGAGAATCAACATAAAGGGCTTCGAAATTCACCATCACTGCAGGGTCAATTTTCTCCTCTAATGGAAGAAAACGTTGCCTCATTTTGTAACTGGTATGCGACTAGGATGATTTAGATACGATACAAGTTTTTATTAATTAACAACTCTGAAGTACTTGAGTTAAATTAAAAACATATAGTAAAAGTTATTGGTGGTAAAAAGTAGTTTTAATAGGCTTCAAATCAAAAATGAAATACAGAGATTTTTCAGATACTGGATGGAAAACATCAGAAATTGGCCTAGGTTGTTGGGCAATCGGCTCTGAGTGGGGAGAAGTATCACCTAAAGATGCAAGAGAAGTGTTAAAAACCTCTCTTGACAATGGGGTAAACTTTTTTGATACTGCAGATGTTTATGGGGATGGAAGAAGTGAAAAGTTTGTTGGTGAGCTTATAAATTCCACATCAGAAAGAATATTTGTTGCGACAAAATCTGGAAGGCGCCTAAACCCCCATTCTCCTGAAGGGTACAACTTTAAAAACATTGAAAAATTTATTGATAGATCTCTAATCAACTTAAGGGTAGATTGTATTGACCTGCTTCAATTACATTGCCCTCCAAGCGAAATCTGCCCCAAAAAAGAAACCTATGAAATGATGGATGAGTTTGTTAAGCTCGGAAAAATAGCCAACTATGGGGTTAGCGTTGAAAAAGTCTCCGAGGCGATGGATGCAATACAATTTCCGAACGTGAAAAGTATACAAATTATATTCAATATATTTAGACAGAAACCTGCTGAAATATTTTTTAAAGAGGCCGCAAGGAGAGGCGTTGGAATTATTGCAAGAGTACCTCTAGCAAGTGGTCTTTTGACTGGAAAAATGAATTTAAGATCAAAATTTCCTTCAAATGATCATCGAAACTACAATATTAATGGTGATGCTTTTGATGTTGGTGAGACTTTCTCTGGGGTAAGCTTCAAGAAAGGACTAGAAGCTGTTGAAAGACTAAAAAGCTTAATTCCAGATAATTATTCATTAACAGACTTGGCTTTAAAGTGGATTTTAATGCACGATGAAGTTAGCGTTGTTATCCCAGGAGCAAAAAACAAATCACAGGCCCTAATGAACCTAAAAGCATCAGATCTTAAAGAAATCTCATCTTTACTGCCTACTATTAATGCTGTTTATGATGATCTGATTAAGGCTGATATTCATAGCCGTTGGTAATTTTTACTCAATAAGACAAGCGTTAAAAATTTACTAAACAACAAATGGATCTCTGTTATGCCAATTAAAGACAAGTTCGTCATGTCAGAGTGGTTTATTTAACTACTGAGTCTCCTTCTATAGCGTTATCTTCCTTCATTAGGATTGGCCTTCCATCTGGAGTACTTAAGGGAATAATTTTTCCGTTGTAGCGAGCACAAAGCGTTGGGCTATTTTGCTTTTTATTTCCCAAATTTACCTCTAAATCCACCAAAACCAATTCAGCATCTAAAACCTCTAAAACCTTCATATTCTCTCCTTTGTTAGATGAAGTCCGTTGAAACAGCGAGAACTGCAATACCAAGTAAAGCGACAGTTTGTAAGACCATAAGTGCGATTGATTTTCCGCCTAGCTCCATCATCGACTTAAGTGATGTGGAAACGCCAAGCCCTGCAATAGCGAACACTAAAAACCATTGCGAGACGTCCGCAAGAAACCCCGTTAACATTTGAGGTATGAATCCGATGCTATTTACAATCAAGCATAAGGCAAAGCCAAGGGCAAACCATGGGAATGCTTTAGGGCTAATAGTACCAAGCTCATCATCACCCTTTAATAAAAGCGCAATAATAATAACAATGAACGGTAGCATTGAAATTCTCAGTAGCTTAATAAAGGTAGCTACATCACCAGTCTCATTAGACACAGCATAGCCAGCGCCGACTACCTGCGCAACATCGTGGATGGTTGCGCCAATAAGGATACCAATCTCAACGTCACTGAAGCCCCCTACTGAAAACAAAATAGGATAGGCTATCATCGCAAAGGTTGAGAGCGCTGTTACGCAGACAACGACAAATAAAGTATCACGATGCCTATCTTTCCAATTAGGTAGCACGGAAGCAACAGCGAGCGCAGCAGCTGCGCCGCAAATTGAAACAGCGCACGCGGTTAAAAGTCCAAAAAGATAACGCCTACCCATCAACTTCGCGATGAACCAACTAATTGCAATCGATGAAAGCACAAGAATTGGAACAAGTAAAAGTACATTCGCACCAAGACCTAAAATTTGATCAAGCGTAACTCTGAAGCCTAATAATGCAACACCAAAGCGAAGAATTTTTTTACTTGAGAATTCTATACCTTGAGCACATCGCTCATCGGTTGCTAGAAAGTTAAAGGCAATACCAATTAGGAGTGCAAAGAGCATCACTGGGGCTTTGTAGTGAAGGCTTAGAAATCCTGCTGCTGCGGCTATTGTCCCAACAACAATTAGGCCAGGGAAGAGCCCATTAAGTCGATCTTGTAATTTAATAATCAAGGAATTCATTTAGAAAGGTATTTAAGGTAATTGATACGGCGAGTCATTTTAAATCAATATAGATCTAAAGTGGCGCTATGGTTTTTTAATTAATCACATAGCAATTGAATATTAACTCTCTTCTTTCAAAGCCTTATCCAGTCTACTTAGTGAGCCCGGATTCCAGTCAGAATTATGAATGTCTGACTCTTCAGACCTTGCGTTTGTGGCCATTATTGCTTTTTCTTGCAATGATAATTTCTTTTTCTTCTTGGTTTTTAGTTCTTCATTCTGTTTTTTCATAGTTCTATCCGCTAGTTGAAGTAAAGCCATTAGCCATCAATTGTACTCTTTTTGATGTTTGTTGTATTTCATGTTTTTATTCTTAATAGAATGTGTTCAAATTAACATAGAGTTATATTTTTTAGTTTTTTATCATTGGATGAAATCAAATGGCCTACGTAGTAACCGATGGATGTATCAAATGTAAGCACCTAGATTGCGTTGAGGTGTGCCCGGTAGATTGTTTTTACGAAGGTGAAAATACACTAGTCATTAACCCGGATGAGTGCATTGATTGTGATGTCTGCGTTCCAGAGTGTCCAGTTGAAGCTATATTACCTGATACTGATCCTGTTGGCGTTAAATGGTTAGAGTTCAATAGAAAATACAGCACAGAGATGAATTGGCCAGTTATTACTGAAAATAGTGGTCCAGATCCTGAGCATGAAAAATATCATCCGGATAATTTTCCAGATGGAAAGATGCATCTATTTTCTGAAAAGCCCGGGAAAGGTGATTAATTATGTTTGGACAAGACAAATCTTTGCTCTCTTTTGTATTTATGGGGTAGATTAAACCATAATATTTTTAAGTTTATCGCTCTAATAATCTTCAATTTATTCAACTAAAATTCATTTATCAAAAACATCTTTGTTTTCCTATTCACTCAGATTGGTATAACGAATTTCTAATTTAATTAAACTGGGTCAACTATTATCATATATATGTAAACATATATATCTTTTATTAATAAAATGTTATAATATGTAAATATAAAAAAATGAAATGTAGTGCCAGTTATGAAATTTAATATTTGGTAATGTATTTACAAAGTTTTAATAAGGTGAAAGGCCGCGTCACACAAGGACGAAAATTATGAAAATTGGAGCTCTTAAAGAAACCTCTTCAGGTGAACAGCGTGTTGCCTTAACTCCAGATAGTGCAATTAAGCTAAAAAAGCTTGGTCATGAGTGCCTGGTAGAATTGGGTGCTGGTATTTCAGCTGGCTTTATTGATAAGCAATATGAAGATGTAGGCGTTGAGATCTGCAAATCTGGTGAAGCACTTATAAAGGCAAGTGATGTAATTGTTAAGGTTCAGCCACCAAGTGAATCTGAAATCAAAAGACTTTCATCCTCCAAGACACTAATCTCTTTTTTCTATCCAAGCGCCAATGAAGTGTTAATGGAAATGGCTAAAGCTAAAGAGGCTAGAGTTATTGCTATGGATATGGTGCCGCGCATTAGTCGCGCCCAAAAAATGGATGCATTATCTTCTATGGCCAATATTTCCGGCTACCGCGCAGTGATTGAGGCGGGTAACAACTTTGGCCGCTTTTTTACTGGACAGATGACAGCAGCCGGTAAAGTACCCCCAGCAAAGGTCTTAGTAGTTGGCGCCGGTGTTGCTGGACTCGCAGCAATTGGCACCTCTACCTCTCTTGGTGCTATCACCTATGCATTTGACGTTCGCCCAGAAGTTGCCGAGCAGGTAGAGTCTATGGGCGCTGAATTTGTTTTCTTAGATTTTGAAGATGAACAGAACAATAGCACCTCAACTGGAGGTTACGCTGCTGTATCTTCGCCTGAATTTACTAACGCTCAATTAGTCAAGTTCCGAGAGATTGCGCCTGATATGGATATTGTGATTACTACCGCTTTGATTCCTAATCGAGAAGCGCCTGAGCTTTGGACTAAGGATATGGTTGCCAGTATGAAACCTGGCTCAGTCGTAGTAGATCTGGCTGCTGAAAAGGGTGGAAATTGCAAGCTTACTGTTATAGATGAGCGCATTGTTACAGATAATGGCGTAATTATTATTGGTTATACAGATTTTCCAAGCCGGATGGCCGCTCAGGCGAGTACTCTTTATGCCAGTAATATTCGCCACATGATTGATGACTTGACTCCCAACAAAGACGGAGTGATAGTTCATGATATGGAGGATGACGTTATCCGCGGCGCAACGGTCGTTCATAATGGAGAGATTACTTTTCCTCCTCCACCTCCAAAAGTACAGGCTATTGCCGCTATTCAAAAAGCAAGGGTTCCAGATAAAACCCCTGAAGAGGTTCGAGCTGATGAGGTTGTAGCCTTTAAAAAACAGACTAAAAACCAAGTTATATTACTTTTTGTTGGAGGCGCATTGTTATTCTTAGTTGGAAGCTATGCACCAGCAAGTTTTATGCAGCACTTTATTGTTTTTATCTTATCTGTTTTTGTTGGTTTTCAAGTGATTTGGAATGTTAGCCACTCTCTTCATACGCCATTGATGGCTGTGACCAATGCGATTTCATCAATCATAATATTGGGAGCAATACTTCAGATAAATTCATCCAGCTCTATAGTCATGGTTCTTGCTGCGATATCAGTGTTTTTTGCGGGCATTAATATATTTGGTGGCTTCCTTGTAACGAGGCGCATGCTTGCCATGTTCCAGAAATCTTAATGAGGCTGGCGTCATGGAAATAGGCTTTACTTCTGCTGTTTACGTTCTTGCAGCGGTGTTATTTATTCTATCACTTGGCGGGCTGTCTGGTCAGGAAAGCGCAAAGCGCGCGGTCTGGTATGGTATTACTGGAATGGCCTTAGCTGTATCTGCCACCCTACTAGGTCCTGGATTAGGGCATTGGTGGCTCTCACTGGCTCTGATTGCAGCGGGTGGCTTGATAGGTTACCTTTTAGCGTCAAAAGTGGGAATGACTGAAATGCCAGAGTTAGTTGCTGGTATGCATGCTTTGGTTGGGCTTGCCGCGGTATTTGTGGGCTTTAACACTCATTTTGAACTGGTTAATATTGCCTCTATGGATGATACTGCCAAGAAAATGCTTGAAGGGTTTTCAGGGCTACTTGCTAAAAAGTCAGTTGTAGAGATCAACATTCTTCGTGTTGAGACAGCTTTGGGTATCTGGATTGGTGCTGTTACTTTTACAGGCTCAGTGATTGCTTATAGCAAGTTAGCAGGCAGAGTAACTTCAGAAGCTATCAAGCTTCCTGGGGGTCACTTTCTTAATGCAACTGCAGCTATAGTGTCAGTATTGTCTGTAGCTTGGTATTTAAATTCTGGTGAGTTATTGTCGATGATCATTCTGATGGTCATGGCTTTATTTATCGGTTATCACCTTATCATGGGTATTGGTGGTGCAGACATGCCGGTAGTGGTATCGATGCTGAATTCATATTCAGGTTGGGCTGCTGCTGCGATTGGATTTAGTCTTGGTAATGACCTTTTGATTGTTGTTGGAGCTTTAGTAGGATCATCAGGCGCTATTTTATCCTACATCATGTGTAAAGCTATGAATCGGTCCTTTGTGAGCGTAATCCTTGGTGGCTTTGGTGGTTCATCTGGCCCTCAAATGGAGATTAATGGAGAGCAGGTCGCTATTGATGTAGACGGTGTTGCCTCTGTATTAAATGAAGCTGAAAGTATTATAATAATCCCAGGTTACGGTATGGCTGTTGCCCAAGCTCAACAATCAGTGTCTGAATTAGCGCGTAAGTTAATAGCTCAGGGAAAAAATGTTCGCTTTGCAATCCATCCAGTAGCTGGTCGCTTGCCAGGTCATATGAATGTTCTTCTAGCAGAGGCACGGGTACCTTATGACATCGTTATGGAGATGGAGGAGATTAATGATGACTTCCCAGATACCGATGTGGCTATTGTAATTGGATCTAATGACATTGTGAATCCAGCTGCTCAAGAAGACCCAAACAGCCCAATTGCAGGCATGCCTGTATTAGAATGCTGGAAGGCTAAACAAGTATTTGTCTCCAAACGGGGTCAGGGAACAGGATATTCTGGCATCGAAAATCCATTATTCTTTAAGGAGAATGCAAGAATGTTCTACGGGGATGCAAAAGAATCTATTGATAAACTCTTACCACTTATAGACTAATTAAATAAGAACTATTTACAATCTAGAATTTGAGAATCAACTAAACGTCTATAGCCCCTTTCTATAAAATGATATATCAATTATTGATATAAATTCTACTCACTAATATTTTTTTAAACAACTAAGGATTGTATTGTGAAAGCATTAGTTAAAAGCCACTCAGAGAAAGGGATTTGGCTTGAAGACGTACCCATGCCAGAGGTAAGCAGTAACGATGTGCTCGTCAAAGTTCAGAAAACTGCAATTTGTGGTACTGACATACATATTTATAATTGGGATGCATGGGCAAAAAAAACCATATCTGTGCCAATGACAACAGGCCATGAATTTGCTGGAGTTATAGCTGAGTTAGGTGAAAGTGTTGTTGGATTAAAGGTTGGTGATCTGGTTTCTGCTGAGGGTCATATAGTTTGCAATCGATGCCGTAACTGCCTAGGTGGACGCAAACACCTGTGTCCTAATACTGTTGGGATTGGAGTTAATCGAAACGGATCTTTTGCAGAGTATGTATCGGTTCCAGCAGAAAATGTATTTAAACCAAGTGTCAAAATTTCAGCAGACTTACTAGCCTGTTTCGACCCTTATGGGAATGCAGTTCATACCGCGCTTTCATTTGATATGGTAGGAGAGGATATTTTAATAACTGGCGCAGGTCCAATTGGAATTATGGCTGCAATGGTTGCTGCTCACAGTGGTGCTCGTAATATAGTAATTACTGATTTAAATGAATACCGCCTTAATTTAGTTAAAAAAATCTTACCGAAAGTAATCACTGTTAATGTTGAAAAAAATCAAATTACGAAAGAATTAATGGAAAGTTTAGGTATTTTTGAAGGCTTTGATGTTGGCTTTGAAATGTCAGGCTCACCTCAGGCATTTGGGGAGATGCTTAATAAAATGATTAATGGCGGCAAGGTAGCAATGCTAGCCATCATGCCTTCGGGTTCTGGTATTGATTGGGACTTGGTTGTATTCAAAGGGCTACATATAAAAGGTATTTATGGTCGTGAGATTTTTGAGACTTGGTATAAAGGTTCTATGATGGTACAAAGTGGGCTCCCACTTGAAAAAATTATTACCCACCATTACCACTACACTGACTTCCAGCAGGGTTTTGATGTAATGTGTTCAGGCCAATCTGGCAAAGTCATCCTCAATTGGGAAGATTAATTTAAGGAATTTTAATGAGTTTTAAAAGTGCAAAAGCGAGCTTAGAAAAAGATTTAAATGCCATTAAAGAGGCAAGTTTATGGAAAACTGAACGTGTCATTGCATCTGATCAAAAAAACCAAATTACACTTGAAGGTGGCACTGAAGTGATCAACATGTGCGCGAACAATTATCTTGGTTTAGCAAACCATTCTGAGGTAATTCAAGCAGCTAAAGATAGTTTTAGTGACTGGGGTTTTGGCTTGTCATCTGTCCGCTTTATTTGCGGTACTCAGAGCATCCATAAAAAACTTGAACACAAGGTTAGTGAATTTCTTGGCCTGGAAGATACGATTCTCTACGCAGCTTGTTTTGATGCCAATACAGGACTCTTTGAAACAATTTTATCTAAGGATGATGCGGTTATATCTGACGAACTCAACCATGCTTCAATCATTGATGGTGTTCGTCTTTGTAAGGCCGCTCGATTTCGTTATAAGCACAATGATATGACTGATCTTGAGGCAAAACTAATTGAAGCTAAAGAGAGTGGAGCTAGACGTATTCTAATTACAACTGACGGTGTTTTTTCAATGGATGGCACTATTGCGCAGCTCGATAAAATATGTGATTTGGCTGATAAGTATGATGCTATGGTCCATCATGATGACTGTCATGCAACTGGCTTTATAGGAAAGACTGGTCGTGGAGTTCATGAATATTGTGATGTGATGGACCGTGTTGATATTATTACTGGAACCTTTGGCAAAGCGCTTGGTGGTGGCTCGGGTGGTTTCACCTCAGGTCGTCAAGAAATCATTGATATGTTGAGGCAAGGCTCCAGACCCTATTTATTTTCAAATACTGTTGCGCCTTCTATATGTGCAGCCTCTATAAAAGTATTAGAGATGCTTTCAAACTCTACAGAACTAAGAGATCATCTAGAAAAGAATACGAATTACTTTCGTCAAGGTATGCAAGAGGCAGGCTTTAATGTAGATGATGGTATTCATCCAATTGTTCCAGTCATGTTAGGTGACGCTAAATTAGCACAAAAGATGTCAGTCAAACTTCTAGAAAAGGGGATTTATGCAATTGGTTTTTTCTTTCCTGTGGTGCCAAAAGGCAAAGCAAGAATCAGAGTACAAATATCAGCGGGACATACTAAAGGTGATTTAGATAAAGCAATTGAAGCTTTTTCCTCAACCTATAAGGATTTATCGGATTAAAGAAAATAATTAATCGAAACATAAAAAAAATGGTGAAGGGAAAGGGATTCTACTAATCACCTGCAGCTCTTCTATTTGAAGATATACTAATTATCGATATAAATTCTACTCACCAATCTACTTACAATTAAATATATTCTCCCTCCACCAATTTTGTTAATATCTAATATTTGGATTTAGGCGCCAATATTTACCATAACATGTCTGATGTTTGTATAGTCTTCCAACGAATATATAGATAAATCTTTTCCATAACCTGATGACTTGACGCCACCATGTGGCATTTCAGAAGCTAACATGAAATGTGTATTGACCCAAGTACAACCATACTGAAGCCTAGCAGCAGTTGCCATCCCTTTTGTAATATTTTGAGTCCAAACTGATGATGCTAATCCATATGGAGAATCATTTGCCCATCCAATAGCATCTTCGACATCAGAAAATGGTGTCACAGAAACTACTGGACCAAAAACTTCTTTTTGAACAATTTCATCATCATGGTTAGCTCCAGCAACGACTGTCGGTAGATAAAAATTACCTACACCATCTTTAGCATGTCCACCTGTTGTAATCTCTATATTGTCAACTAATTTAGCCTTTTCAATAAATCCAGAAACTCTATTTAAATGTTCAGCAGTAATTAAAGGAGGTATGTCATTTTTACTATCATCATCATTACCATAACCAATAGTATTTACTGCTTGAGTTAATTTAGATACAACTTTATCATATATTTTTTTATCAACAAACATCCTACAAGCAGCAGTGCAATCTTGACCTGCATTGTAATATCCAAAGTCCTTTATACCTTCTATTAGTAGATCAATATCAGCATCATCAAAGACAATAACTGGAGCCTTTCCACCTAATTCTAGATGTGTTTTTTTAATACTATGGCTTGCAGCTTCTAAGATTTTTTTACCAGTACTAACGTCACCAGTTAATGAAATCATTTGCACATCTGGATTATGAATAAGCGCTGATCCTACAGTTTCTCCAATTCCATAGATAACATTTACCACACCTTTTGGAAAAACTTCCGCCAAAATATCAACTATGAATAGAGTAGTTAATGGTGTTTGCTCAGAAGGCTTAAGTACGACAGTATTACCCGTGGCTAACGCTGGAGCTAATTTCCATGCTGCCATCATTAATGGATAGTTCCAGGGAGCAATTGAACCAATAACACCGATAGGGTCTCTTCGAATCATACTGGTAAAACCCTCTAAATACTCGCCGGCAGCAGAGCCCTGCATTGTCCGACATGCAGCTGCATTAAATCTAAATACGTCAGCAACTCCAGGAATTTCATCATTTAAAACTAGATGATATGGCTTTCCACAGTTTAATGACTCTATTCTTGCAATCTCTTCAGCTTTTTGCTCAATCATATCTGCAACTTTAAGAAGCATACCAGACCTTTCAGCAGGGGTGGTTCGTGACCATGAAGTAAAGGCAGCCTTTGCTGACTGAACTGCTAAATTAACCTGCTCAATAGATGATTGAGGTATTTCAGTTATTATCTCAGAATTAAATGGGTTAATTATTTTCTCACTAGGCCCTTCGCCCAAAACAAGTTCGTTATTAATTAGTTGTTTTATTTTCATAATGACTCCTTTGTGTAATAGGTTATTTTGTTGATCCTTCAGATTCTGAAGTTTTACTTGCTACATAGCTTGCAAAGACAATAGGAATAAACGTGATAAGCATTATAAAAACTGCTACTACATTAGTAATTGGTCGTTGCCTTGGTCTTATTAATTCAGAAAACATCCATATTGGCAGTGTTGTTTGTTGTCCAGCAGTGAAGGTGGTTACAATAACCTCATCAAAAGACAAAGCAAAAGCCAGCATGCCTCCTGCTAGAATAGCTGTACCCATATTAGGGAGAATAACATAGAAAAATGTTTGTAGGTTATTTGCTCCAAGGTCCATCGATGCCTGTATTAAGTTTGGAGAAGTTCTTCTTAGCCGCGCAACTACATTATTGTAGACCACAACCATACAGAAAGTGGCGTGTCCGATTATGATAGTCCAGGTACTAAATGGGACTCCCAAAACTCCAAATGTACTTCTTAGAGATATACCAGTAATTATCCCTGGCAGAGCTATAGGTAAAATAATCAAAATAGTTATTGAACTTTTACCAAAGAAAGAAGTTTTATAGAGAGCTCCAGCAGCTAATGTTCCTAGAATTATTGCGAGAAAAGTAGAGATAATTGCTATCTGCATAGATAATGCAACTGCATCCCATATATCTTGCCTATTTAATACCACCTCAAACCATTTAAGGGTATAGCCAGGAGGCGGAAATTGATAGGACTTATCCTCAGTAGTGAATGCATATAGAATAATTAATAGAAGAGGAATATGCAAGAATAAAAGTCCAGCAATAGCCCCAAATTGAAGCCCTAGACCTGCCTTATTAAGCCTATTAATTGATCCTTTTCTAAAGAGCATTAAATGCCCCCATTTTTTTGGCAAGGTATATATAAATTATCATAACCACAATTGGTACCAGTGAAAAAGCAGCAGCTAGAGGTATGTTTCCAGCTGTACCTTGATGGGTATAAACTGCTTGTCCAATAAAAAATTTGGACGTTCCAATAATATATGGAATTATGTAGTCACCCAGTGTTAGAGAAAAGGTAAAAATCGAGCCAGCAATTATTCCTGGAAGTGCAAGTGGCAGGATCACCTTATAAAAAGTTTGCCTTTTATTAGCTCCTAAATCATATGAAGCATTAATCAACGAATTTGGAACCCTCTCTAAAGATGCTTGGATTGGTAAAATCATAAATGGCAGCCATATATAAGTAAATACTAAAAACATTCCAATATATGAAATTGATAATGAGGGTCCCCCTATTAATGGAATAGAGAGAATATTATCAAGTAGCCATTCAAGATGCAGCCTCTCAAAGAACCAGTTGATTATTCCTTCCTTAGCTAAAATGAGCTTCCAGGAATAAACTCTAACAAGATAGCTTGACCATAGAGGAAGCATAATAGCAATGAAAAGAAATATTTTGACTTTTGGAGATGTAAATTTAGCCATGTAGTATGCAATTGGAAATCCAATAATTGCTGAACCAATGGTGACACAAGTTGCTAAACCAACAGTTCTAATAAGAATATCTATATTTGCAGGTGAACTAAAAAGCTCGATAAGAGTTTTAAAGCTAAACTCATAAACGATCTGTCCGGTAAAACCATCTAAATGAAAAAAAGAATGGCCTAAAAAAATTAATAGTGAGCCAAGATAGACAACTCCCAACCAAAGAAGAGGAACTATAAGAAAGGATAAAAAAATAAAATTTTTATTTCTGTAAGTAAAATTAGAAAAAGAGTCTAAAAGTTTATTCATTTAAAGTTGTAATGTCGGTTTTTTTCCAAGCAATCGTATGTTTTATATTAATGTCATATTTCTGATTAATATTGCCCTCTAGTGACTTAAACACACTAAGTTTACAATCATTATCAATTGCGTAGGTCATCTTCAGGTGAGAGCCTTGAAACTGGCAGTCAGCTAAAGTCCCATTGGTGATGAAGTATTGCTTCTTATCTATAGCAGCAAGATCTTTTTTTGTCTCCATAATAATGATATTTTCAGGTCTAACGGAGAATGCCTTGTCGAGACCAAAAATCTTCATAGCTGAATCTTTATTAAATATTGAAGTAGTTCCAATAAATTCTGCTACAAATGAATTAATTGGCTTGCTGTAGATATTTGCTGGCGTATCAATTTGTTCAATCTTACCATTGTTAAAAACAGCAATTCTATCACTCATACTTAGCGCCTCTTGTTGGTCATGAGTTACATATATAAAAGTTATTTTGAATTGCCTCTGAATATTTTTTAATTCAACCTGCATTTTTTCTCTGAGTTTAAGGTCTAAGGCACCAAGAGGTTCATCCAGTAACAAAATTTTAGGTTTATTAATAAGAGATCTAGCTAATGCGACTCTTTGTCTTTGGCCACCAGAGAGTTCACTTGGTTTGCGTAAATCGTAACCCGTTAGATTTACAATTTCAAGAATTTCATCTATCTTACGATCCATAGGTGAGCCTTTCATTTTCTGAACTTTAAGGCTATAACCAACGTTCTGTCGAACGTTCATATGAGGGAAAAGTGCATAATCTTGGAATACAGTATTAACATGCCTTTTGAAAGGTGGGATGTTTGTAACATCTTCTTCAAAAATAGAGACATTACCATTGTCTGGTGCTTCGAATCCAGCTATAACTTTAAGACATGTAGTCTTTCCAGAGCCAGATGGCCCTAATAAGGAAAAGAATTCACCATCACTCACAGTTAAATCTATATTATCAAGCGCCTTAATAAGACCATATGATTTATTGATGTTTTTTAAATTTAAAGCTTTTAACATAATGCATTTAAAAAAAAAGGGGGAGTGAACCCCCCCTTTTTTTTCTTATTAAGTTATATATTTATTATCTACCGCCAAGAACAGCGATATAGTCAGTAACCCATCTGTAGTATGGAACACAAACTTCCTGAGTTTTGCATGAAGCAACAGGAGTTTTCCAAAACATAATTTTATCAAAGTTGTCTATACCATTGATCTTACAGCCTTCAGGCCCAAGTAAATCAGAACCAACACATTTTGAAGGAACTACTGGAACCGCTCCAAACCATGCTGCTAGATCACTCTGAAGGTTAGAGCTCAACTGATGCTCCATCCATAGATAGGCACAATTAAGGTTTTTAGCTTCGGCGTGAACCATTGTTGTATCTGCCCAACCTGTCGCACCTTCTTTAGGAATTGTACTAGCAATTGGAACATTTGGCTTTAAAAGGTTAACCTGGAATGGCCAAGAACCTGATGCAACAAAGCCTTCATTTGTGAAGTCATCCATTTGCATAAAAGCATCATGCCAATACCTACCAACTAACTCTCTTTGTTGGCGTAACAAGTTAAGTGAAGCTTGATATTGATCTTCAGTTAACTCATAAGGATCTTTAATGCCAAGCTCTGGATTGTGATACATTAAGTACATTGCAGCATCTGCTATATGGATAGGTCCATCAAAAGCCTGAACTCTATTTTTATTGCTCTTACCATCCGCAAGTGTCTGCTCTTCCCAGACAACATTCCAGCTATCTGGAACTTCATCTCCAAAAGCGTCTGTATTGTACATTAATACATTTGAACCCCATGCATAGGGCGTACCATAATGTTTGCCATCCACAGTATGCCATACTGCATCTTGAAGCCTTTTATCTATAGTGTTCCAGCTTGGAATAAGATCTGTATTTATTTCTTGAACAGTTTTTCCTGCTATCATTCTAAGACTAGCATCTCCAGATGCCGTAACTATATCAAACCCACCCTGATTCATTAATGCAACCATTTCATCAGAGGTTCCAGCTGTTTTAACATTTACGTTACAACCAGTAGATTTTTCATATGTAGTTACCCAGTCAAAAGCCTCATTAGTATCTCCTCTTTCAATATACCCAGCCCATGCCACAATATTAAGTTCCCCTTCAGGTGAGCCTAATTGACTTATAGGGGCAGCGCCTATGGAGCTTGAGCCTACGGCCAAAAATGCGCCCATCATTAAGTTAAATATTTTCATAGTTTCTCCTTTGTTTTTTACATTAATCATAGCTGAAATTGCAACTATGATAAATTGAATATACACTAATAAATGAAGTGTTCAAACACTTCATTTCAAGATAGTAATATTTAAATTTCAATTTGAACTATAAAGAAACTTCCAAATAATTTTTTATAATTTTTACATTTAATAATAGATTTATACTAGCTTATATATTCAAACTTTGAAGGCATTCCTCCTACTGAACTCGACTAACTATTAATAATAGCTGCTCTCTCACATCAAACGAAGTTTGGACTTTAGTCTCAGTTAACATATAATCCTATTATGAAAAAACTACCCCTACTTCTGCTCTCACTATTCTTTCTTAATTCCCCTGCAGTTCTTGCAGTCCATTTTGCAAATTTCGAAGTTGTAGATATAAGCCTTGGGGACAGCCTGCTAGAATTTATGAGTGAAGATGAAATACTTGATGGGATTGAGAAATACAAAGATTTAAATAGATATTCTTATCTCAATGAACCAAATAAATTCTTGGAAATCATAGTACCGACAGAGAAAAATATATATGACAAAGCCTCAGTTTTTATTAAGAACACTATACCAAACAACTATACGATATATGCTATCAGAGGTTACAAGGATTACATAGAGGACTTTGATGCCTGCATTAAACAAAGAGATACAATTGCAAAAATCATAACCGGTATGTTTACAGATTTAAAAACTGCTAAATCAATAGAAGAAAATAACCAAGGCATTAATGATTATTTCACTCTTAATGATTTAAACGCAACTATTGATATTTATTGTCAAGACCTTAAAGAAACTTATAGACTTAAAAACGGTTTTACTGAAGGTCTTGTTTTCGCTATTCATAATGAAGAGTTTCGCGAATGGCGACTAAATTACAAGTAAATCAGCAATGGTGACAGAGTAAGTATGGTGGAGGGAGAGGGATTCGAACCCTCGATACCGTGAGGTATACACGCTTTCCAAGCGGGCGCGATCGACCACTCTGCCACCCCTCCTAAACTTTTGGTATTTTATACCTTTGAGGACTCTATCATTGCCTCTAATTGCTCATCTTCAATACGCGTCATGAGCGGTTTAAATTTATTGATATGATGACTTGTCAGTGGGCTTTTAATGTCTTCCCAGTTCAGTGAGTCGATATTAAGGAACTCTTCTGAGCTCTTAGCCATCTCTGGAAGCACAGGCTTAAGATACGTCATCAAAACTCTAAACAGGTTAATCGCTAGAGACGTTACCTCGTGTACCTCTTGCGCCTTGCCCTCTTCTTTCGCAAGTTGCCATGGCTTTTTCTCATCAATGTACTGATTCGCCTTGTCCGCAAGCTTCATAATTGAGCGCATAGCGTGTCCAAAGTTTCTCGCCTCATAATGTGCTGCAATTTCTGGGCCAGCGGCTACAAACTCATCGTAGAGCTCCTGCTCGATGCATGCAGCAGACAGTTCTTTGTCATACCTCTTAACAACGAACGAAGCACTTCTTGAGGCGATGTTAACGACCTTACCCACAATGTCAGAATTCACGCGCTGCTTAAAGTCTTCAAGGTTTAAGTCAATATCATCAATCTTAGAAGATAACTTATAGGCATAGTAATAACGAAGACACTCAGGATTAAGGGTCTCTAAGTAAGTCCTTGCCTGAATAAAGGTTCCACGTGACTTACTCATCTTCTGACCATTGACCGATAGAAAGCCATGAGCAAAGATTGCGTTCGGCGTTCTAAAATTTGAGCCCATTAATGTGGCCGGCCAAAATAGTGCGTGGAAGTAAACAATGTCCTTTCCAATGAAGTGATAAAGCTCAGTATCCGAGCCTTTAGCAAAGAAGTCATCAAACTCAAGATCACTATTGTCACAAAGCTTTTTAAAGCTCGCCATGTAGCCAATAGGCGCATCAAGCCAGACATAGAAATACTTGTCCTCAGTTCCTGGAATTTGAAAGCCAAAGTAAGGTTTGTCTCTAGAAATATCCCACTGCTGAAGGCCTTGCTCAAACCATTCTGCTAATTTATTGCTGACCTCGTCTTGGAGATGTCCAGCATTAGTCCATTCCTTTAATTGCTTTTCAAACTGAGGAAGGTCAAAGAAATAGTGCTCAGACTCTTTTTCAATTGGGACCGCACCCGAGACAACCGACCTAGCATTCTTAAGCTCTGTTGTTGAATAAGTTGCACCGCATACCTCACAGTTATCACCGTACTGATCCTCAGCGCCACACTTAGGACACTCACCTTTAATAAAACGGTCTGGCAGAAACATTTCTTTTTCAGGATCATAAGCCTGAGATATAACGCGGGTCTTAATAAAGCCTGAATCTTTTAGGCGAGAATAGATCAGCTCTGAGTAATGGCGGTTCTCCTCAGAGTGCGTCGAGTGAAACTGACTGAAGTTAACATTAAAATCTTTAAAGTCTGTCTGGTGACGCTCACTCACCCCTGCAATTAATTCTTCAGGATCAATTCCCATCTCATCTGCCTTGAGCATAATCGGAGTTCCATGGGCATCGTCCGCACACACATAATGACACTCATTACCCTGCATTTTTTGAAACCGAACCCAGATATCTGTCTGAATGTATTCAAGCAAGTGCCCTAAATGAATCTCACCGTTGGCATAAGGCAGAGCTGAAGTAACAAGTATTCTACGTTTGGTCATAATTTGTTATCAATAATCCCAATATTATTAAGGATTCCTAAGATAGTTGTACGATAAAATAGCGCTATTTTACCGACTGAGGTCACCAAATTGACAAATTTAACTGAAGACTCAATACAAAAAATTCTTAGTACTGTTATCGATGTTCATACAGGCTTAGATCTTGTTTCATCTGAAAACGTTAAAAATATCTCTATTGACGATGAGATAGTGAACGTTGAATTGCTACTTAAATACCCTGCGATTAACTACCATGAAGACCTTAAAGGTTCAGTTGAAGAAGCACTCTCAAAGGAAGGCGTTAATTACTCAAATATTTCTATCAAGTCAAAAATAGCGGCTTATGCGGTTCAAGGCGGAGTACCTGCGCTGCCAGGCGTTAAAAATATTATTGCTGTTGCCTCAGGCAAGGGCGGCGTTGGAAAGTCAACGACTGCTGTTAATATTGCTCTCTCTCTTCAGTCTGAAGGTGCAAACGTGGCGCTGCTCGATGCGGACATTTATGGCCCCTCTCAGCCGCGCATGCTAGGCGTTAAAGATCTTAGGCCCGAAGAGTCTAAAGACGGCAACATGAAGCCAGTACTGGCGCATGGCATTCAGGCAATGTCTATTGGGTTTTTAGTTGAAGAAGCCTCTCCTATGGTATGGCGCGGCCCGATGGTAACTCAGGCTTTAGAGCAGCTTTTAAAGAACACAGAATGGGAAGATGTGGACTACATGATTGTCGATCTTCCGCCAGGAACCGGTGACACTCAGCTGACGCTTTCTCAAAAGATTCCTGTGAGCGGAGCGGTCATTGTTACGACGCCTCAAGACATTGCTCTTATCGACGCTCAGAAAGGTTTAGCGATGTTCGAAAAAGTAAACATTCCAATACTAGGTATCGTTGAAAACATGTCGATTCATATTTGCTCAAACTGCAATCACGCTGAAGAGATTTTTGGTAATGGCGGCGGCGAGCGAATGGCGGCTACCTCTAAAACAAAGTTTCTTGGAGCGCTTCCACTTAAACTAGAAATCAGAACTGATGTTGACGAAGGTACTCCGAGTGTTGCTAAAGATCCAGAGAGTAAAGTCTCAATGATGTATCAGGAAATTGCAAGGAATGTTGCTGCGACATTGTCGCTTCAAAGCGAGTCAATAGGAGCTTTTCCAAAGATTACAATTGAGTAAGAGGTTATAAATTAACTAACCTCTCACTTTATTGGGAGAGGTTAGTGACAAGCCTTATTAAACTTCTTTAAGCGCCAGTAATTATAGGGCCAAGGCGCTAAAAAACCGACTAAAAGCATTAAAGGGATCGCAAAATAATTTAGGCCCAAGACGCCGCCTGTAAAAACTAGGTCTGTAAACATCATCGCAACTTCCATCATCAGCATTGAAATAAAAGACATCCCTAGCGCCGTTTTTAAGGCGTTTGCAAAATCAAAATTTGACCTGATAAGAATGATCGTCTCCAAGATGACACTGGTTATTAGGCCATTAATTAGAGGTAGCGCTGCAAATAAGTACCAAACAGTACTATAAAGAACGAGGTCACTCGTGATGCCAGAGTAGCTGAAATAGGCCAATGTCGCAAATTCACCAGTAGCGCAGCCAATGAGGCACCACTTTGTATTATTGGCACTTTTTGACCACGTATGCTTACAAGCCCAAAAACCGTCATTAATTTTATCTAAAAACATAAGTACCCTCTTTTTTAAAGTTTAGTGATTTTCTGACACCTGATTAATCGTGTACCTTGGTATTTCAATAACTAAGTCTTCCTCTGAAACAACAGCCTGACAAGATAATCTTGAGTCAGGATCAAGCCCCCAGGCTTTATCGAGTAGGTCATCTTCGATTTCATCAGACTCTTCGATTGAGTCAAAACCCTCTCGAACGTATATATGACATGTTGTGCAGGCGTTCGACATTTCACAGGCATGCTCAATTTCAATGCCGTTGTCAAGCAAAGCTCTGCAAACACTCGTTCCAGTATTTGTTTCAATAACAATGCCCTCAGGGCAAAATTCTTCATTTGGCAGGATAATTAATTGAGGCATAGTGATAGTTTATAGTTATTAGTTAAATTCATCAATTTTATGACCTTTCATCGCGCTCATTATTGACTTGTTCATTCTCATCTCAACAAATTTTGAGCTAACCTTTTCAAGATCTAGGGTTGCATTTTTTATGAGGGCAACATCATCAGACTCTATTATTGATGATAAATAGTCTCTTGATTGAAGGATGCTTTTAAGCATCGCTTCATCTAAAAGAACTTTATCAGCCTCTAAGGCTGAATCAATGGCCTCTATTGTCCTTGTTGCGTCAATTTTCTGCTCTTGAAGCTGCCTTAAGATAATATCTTCTTGGGCAAATACAACGGAGTCCTTAAGCATCTTTTCCATATCGGAGTCACTAAGGCCAAATGAAGGCTTAATAGCTATTTCAGATTTAACGCCAGAAGTTTCCTCTTTAGCTGAAACGGATAACAAGCCATCTGCGTCCACTTGAAATTCAACTAGAATGCGAGCTCTGCCGGCAACCATTGGAGGGATTTCTTTTAATTCGAAACGTCCGAGTGACCTGCAATCTTTTGTAAGCTCGCGCTCACCCTGAAATACATGAATACTCATTCCAGTCTGACCATCTTTGTAGGTCGTAAACTCTTGAGCCCTAGTGATTGGTATCGTGGTATTTCTATGAATCACCTTCTCCACCAGTCCGCCCATAGTCTCTAGACCTAAAGAAAGAGGCAGAACATCTAACAGTAATACGTCGTCTCTACTTTTATTGCCGACTAATATGTTTGCCTGAATTGCAGCGCCCTTGGCAACAACCTCATCAGGGTTAATAGAGCACAAAACAGGCCTATTAAAGACCTCTCCAACTCGCTCTCTTATTGAGCTCATTCGAGTTGAGCCACCAACCATAATAACCTCTTTAACGTCAGATATATTAACGTCAGCATCTCTCAAGGCTCGCTTTGTTAGAAGTAACGTTCTTTTGATTAGAGTCTCACTCATATCATCAAAATGAGACTTTGTAATCTTATAGAACTGGCCATCAATAGAAAATTCAGCAGCCTCATTAACTGATAGTTCTTCTTTTGCTGACTTTGAGAGTTTTCTAACTGTTTGAATTTGCGAAGCAGTTAAGTTAGTCAGATTTAGTGAATGGGTGCAGTCTTCAAATATTAAGTTATCAAAATCGTCACCGCCCAGACTTGAATCTCCGCCCGTTGAAAGTACTTCAAAAACACCTTTAGAGAAATTTAGTATTGATATATCAAACGTGCCACCACCGAGATCATAAACCGCATGAATACCCTCTTCGCCTGACTCCAAACCGTAGGCAATTGCAGCCGCTGTTGGCTCATTAAGAAGCCTTAAGACATTTATTCCTGCAAGTTTGGCTGAGTCCTTAGTAGACTGTCTCTGCGCGTCATTGAAGTATGCAGGGACTGTAATTACCGCACCTTTTAGCTCACCGCCAAGAGCCCCTTCGGCGCGAGTCTTTAAGGTAGAAAGAATTTTTGCTGAAATTTCAATAGCTGAGAGACTGCCAATTACAGTTTTAAATAAAACGCTACCTTTATGATCTTCAAAATCATAGGGTAAATTTTTAATTTCTTTTGCTTCACTATAACCAATTCCCATAAAACGCTTTATTGATAGAATTGTGTTTGTTGGGTCTTTTATTGCAAAATCAAGCGCTTCATTGCCAACAATAAGGTCCTTAGAGCCGCAATAAACGACTGATGGAAGGATTGCCCTATCGTTTTGATCTAAAACTAGTTTCGTCTCACCGCTCATTACGCTCGCTACTAGTGAGTTGGTTGTACCTAAATCAATGCCGCAAGCTAAATTATGGTGGTGTGGCGCAGTTGATTGGCCTGGCTCTGAAATTTGTAATAACGCCATAAATCAGATCCTTAGAGCAGTTCGTCCATTAATTTATTAGCTTCTTTATAGAGCTGATCATAAAACTTGAGTTCTCGAACATTCATTTTGATATCCATGAGGTCACTCTTAATCTCAAAAGCCTTATAAATTGACTCTGTATTCTCTTCGATATGAAGATCAACTCGCTCCAAAAAGTTCTCTAAGCCAAGGCTATCTCGATCTTCCTCAATTACCTCAAGCTCTTCACGTAAGTCAATTTGAGAAATCAAAAAATCATGATTCATTACTGTATCTCTCTCATCAAATGGATCTAAACCCTGCATCTTAAGTAGATAACTTGCACGATTTAATGGGGTTTTAAGAGATGTAAATGCTGTATTTAAAAGTGATGTATTCTGAAGGGCCTGAAGTTTTTCAGACTCACTCTTTGTGGCATATTTATCCGGGTGAAACCTGGATATTTCTTTTCGATAAGAAGATTTGAGCTGATCATCATCTATAAAGAATGATGTTTCAAGATCAAATAACTCAAAATAATTTTGCATTAGGGTTTTACCTTGAGAACTAACGAAAGCGTATTAAACAGTAAAAGATTCGCCACAACCACATTCAGCTTTCGAATTTGGATTGTTAAACTCAAAACCTTCGTTTAGGCCTTCTTTTTGGTAATCAACTTCAGTACCATCTATATAAATTAAGCTTTTAGCATCAACAATAACTTTAACGCCTTTGTCATCAAACAGAGTGTCATCGTCATTAACTGCATCAACAAATTCCATGTTGTAGCCAAGACCAGAGCAGCCTGTAGTTTGAACAGAGAGCCTTACGCCAACACCTGTGCCTCGATTAGCTAAATAATCGCTCATTCTCTCTGCCGCTTTTTCAGTTAACGTTATTGCCATAATTATTAGCTAGCCTTACTCTTCAGATCATTAATGGCTGCTTTTATTGCATCTTCAGCCAGAACTGAACAATGAATCTTTACGGGAGGTAGCTCTAACTCTTCTACAATTTCAGTATTTTTAATCTGAGCTGCTTCATCCAACGTCTTTCCTTTAACCCACTCTGTTAAAAGAGATGATGAGGCAATTGCTGAGCCGCACCCATACGTTTTAAATTTAGCTTCTTCGATTACACCTTCATCATTTATTTGAATTTGCAATCTCATGACGTCGCCGCAAGCAGGAGCTCCAACCATTCCTGTTCCTACATTTGCAGCATCCTTATCTAAAACCCCAACATTACGTGGGTTTTCATAGTGATCCATTACTTTTTTACCATATGCCATAAATTACTCCGAATTTAAGTTTAATTTTACTCTATACCGTTATATTTTATTGATTTAAACACTTAGCCTACTTAATGCGCAGCCCATTCAACCGTACTTAAATCAACCCCATCCTTAAACATATCCCATAGAGGCGATAAATCCCTTAATTTTTGAACTTTTTCACGAACCAGTGTAATTGCATCATCGACATCTTTTTCAGTTGTATATCGACCAACACTGAAACGAATTGAACTGTGTGCCAGCTCATCAGTAAGCCCTAAAGCTCGGAGCACATAAGAAGGCTCTAAGCTTGATGAAGTGCAAGCAGAGCCAGAAGACACCGCTACATCAGAAATCGCCATCATTAGAGATTCACCTTCAACATAGTTAAAACTTATATTCAAATTTCCTGAAATTCTTTGGTCTAGGTCACCATTAACAACAACCTCCTCCATGTCAGAAAAACCAGCAAGCAATCTATCACGAAGTTTTTGAACTCTTTCGCCTTCATCTTTCATTTCAGCCTTAGCAATTGCAAATGCTTCACCAATACCAACAATTTGATGGGTAGCTAACGTGCCAGATCGCATTCCGCGCTCATGACCACCACCATGCATCTGAGCCTCAAGTCTGACTCTTGGCTTACGAGACACATAAAGCGCTCCCATACCCTTAGGCCCATATATCTTATGCGCTGAAAAGCTCATTAAATCAACCGGAAGTGACTCTAAATTGATCTCTAACTTACCAACTGATTGAGCAGCATCAACATGGAAAAACACCTTATTTTCTCTACAAATATCACCAATAGCTTGTAAATCTTGAATAACACCAATCTCATTATTAACATGCATAATTGAGGCAAGAATTGTATCCTCTCTTATTGTTTTCTTAAAAACATCCATATCTAACAAGCCATTTGGCAATGGATCTAAGTAAGTAACTTCAAAACCCTCTCTTTCTAGTTGGCGGCATGTATCTAAGACCGCTTTATGTTCAGTTTTTAGGGTAATAATATGCTTACCACGCTTTTCATAAAAGTGCGCAATACCTTTGATTGCTAAATTGTTTGACTCAGTCGCGCCTGAAGTCCAGACAATCTCTCTTGGATCAGCCCCTACTAGATCAGCTACTTGTGAGCGCGCCTCATCGACCGCTTTTTCAGCCTGCCATCCATAAAAATGAGAGCGTGAAGCTGGATTCCCAAAGTCACCTTCCATTGTTAAGAATTTAGCCATTTTTTTAGCAACACGAGCATCTACTGGAGTAGTAGATGAATAGTCCATATAAGTTGGAGTTAGCATTATTTATATTCCTTAATTATTAATGTAATTGTATATCTTGATTAATTTTATAATCATCAATGACCTGTTGAAGATTTCTCGTACTCAGAAACCCTCTTATTTGGTCACTTACCTCACACCACAAGTGATGTGACAAACACTGCTTACCCCTTAAGCAATCTTTTGAGCCATGACAGCGACGTAAATCTATGTTCTCATCAACAGCTTCAATAATTTGTGTAAGAGTAACGTCCACAGCGTTAACATTTAAAAGGTAACCGCCTCCTGGACCTCGAACACTTTTAACCAATGATGCTTTTCTTAGTTTAGCAAAGAGCTGCTCTAAGTAAGAAAGTGAGATATTTTGCCTTTGAGAAATCATATCCAGTGTAACAGGTTTAGCTGACTCATTAGATGCAAGATCAAGCATTGCAGTTACTGCGTATCTTCCTTTAGTAGTTAGTTGCATAACATTATTAGTTTATTAAAAAATTCAAAGAAATTATACTAGTAACCTATGAAAATAGTCAAGTATTAAATTCACTCAACAATTACTTATTTTCAACAATTTATGAGTCTTCTTTTATGGGCTTAGAATCAACAGGCAGATTGGCTATTTTCTTGTCGATTTCAGCCAAGCGCTCAATAATAGAATCTACAGCTTGAATAGTTGGGTCATTAGAGCGGCCACTTGAGCTTGCAGCGTAAGAGTCAAACGTATCGCTCTCGCTAGCCTTCTTAACAACGACGCGTCCTGGGATGCCAACTACAGTGTCATTGTCATCAACTGACCTTACTACAACTGAATTTGAACCAACACGAACATTAAGGCCCAGCGTAATTGGGCCTAGAATTTTTGCACCCGCCCCAATAACTACGCCGTCTTTTAATGTGGGATGGCGCTTCTCTTTATCCCAGGAGGTTCCACCGAGCGTAACTCCATGGTACATCATGCAGTCATCTCCGATCTCAGCAGTTTCACCAATAACAACGCCCATGCCATGGTCAATAAAAAAGCGTCTCCCAATGACAGCGCCAGGATGGATTTCAATGCCAGTAAACCAGCGAGCAAAAGTAGAAATAAAGCGCGCAAGCCAGAAGAGTTTATAACCCCATAATAAATGGGTTAAGCGATAAATAATTACAGCCTGAACCCCTGAATAACAGGTAAGTATTTCAAATACATTTCTTGCCGCTGGGTCGCGGTCAAAAACGCTTTTTACATCTTCAAAAATTCTCATAGATAAATTATACCATTATTGATAATGACAAGATTTTTGTGACAATAAAATAACAATTACTTAGATTGAGTTAATTAGCTGTATGAATGCGTTGCTTTAAATCGTTTATAACTCCACATATACTGCTCTGGCATCTTTCTAATTAAATCCTCAACACAGCGGTTCATAGATGCAACGTGGTCTTCTAAAGTATCACCATTTAAATTAAGTTCAACAGGCTCAAGATTTAACTCATAACCCCTTCCTTTAGGAAGTCTTTTGGCCCAAAACATTAATACCTGCAGATCATTCTTATTTGCAATTTTAGCAAGCAAGGTCATTGTGTTAGCTTCTTTATTAAAAAATGGAGACATAATGCCTCCTTCCTCTCCTGGGTCTTGATCAGGTAACATCCCAATAAGCTCCCTATTTTTTAATGCGCGCTGAATCTTTAAGATTCCAGATTTATCAGCACTAGCCATAGTCAAGTTACCTTTATTTCTGCGCTTAAATAAATAATCATTTTGTTTTTGACTTCTTAGTGGTTTATACATAAACGTCACTTTTCTTGTATTAGCAAGAACCCTACCTGTTAGCTCCCAGCATCCAATATGAGGTACCAGTAGAATAGTTTTTTTTTGATTGTCTAAATAATGCTCACCATTAAAATCACAAACATAGTTCACATTTTTTGAAAAACTTTGATTCCAAATTAAACCAGATTCGGTTAAATTTTTGCCTGTATGAATTAATGCACTTTTAACAAGAGACTTTTGGTCTTTAAGGCTAAGCTCAGGAAAACAAATTTCAACATTTTGGACTGAAACTTTTTTTGCTTCAGAGCCAAAAATATATAGTAATTTACCTATTAATGCCCCAAATATATGATTAATCTTCAGAGGCAAAATAGAGCATAAAGACAAAAACAGGCGAATCATTTTTATTGATACAATTGATCGATTGCTGCTTTGTAATCAATAACTATTTTTTGGTAGGTACCAGCTGCTTGCAGATAAGTCAAGTTTGCAAGGTTGGCATTTCTTTTTGCCGCAATAACTAGTGATTTTTGACCACGAGCCTCACCAAACTTAATCTGCTCCTCAATAACCATTTCTTCAGCTAAAGAGCCCTGCTCTAAATAAAGCACGACAAGTTCAGATAATAAGTCAACTTGTGCAAGCAGGTAATTAATTTGTTGAACATTTGTAATCTCAGCCTCTTTCTTTTTAGCACCCACATTATTAATGCTAACTTCTGTGCGCTCAACATCTATTAGCTCTTTTCTAGAGCCTAATGGATATGAGATATCAACTCCAATATTCCAGGAGTAATCCCTATTACCAAAACTGCCAAAATACTTATCATTTTCACCCAATGAGGACAGGCCTAAATTTAAATTAACGCTCGGCATAGTCTTATCTTCAAAAGTTACTAGCTGCCTTTGAAATCTAGCTTTATCAAAGTCAAATTTTTGAATTAATCTTGAATCTTTAACAAAAGAGTCAGGATCAATTTTGATTAAACTATGAACTTCAAATAAATCAAGATCAACAATCATATCTGACTCTTTTAAGCCTATTAGGTTAGCGAGCTCTCTTCTTTCGATAATTAATTCTTTACTTGACTGAAGTAATTGCTGTTTAGCTTTAACATATGAATCTTTTTGTTGGATTAAAACTGACTTATCAATCAGCGAGTTTTCATATTTTTCTTCATCCAAATCAAGTTGCTGCTTTGATAAATCAAGTGAAGTCTGATGGTTTTTTACAATTTCTTGTTTGAGGGCTAAATCGATAAATTTAGAGAGCTTAGATGCCAAGAACGTCTCAGCCTGCTCTTCAAGACTTACTTGCTTTGCCATTAAATCTAACGAAGCTAAATCAGGAGCAAGGCGATCATTTAAACCACCTTTGTTTTGAAGCAACGGGCGGACATAATCAAGTGTCAAGAGGTTTGAATGAGAGGCATTGCTGTCTTTATCACTTCGAATTAATGAATGCTTTAAATTAACACTAGCACCTGAGTCTTCAACTTTTCTATTTGCAGAAACCTCATATTTAGTTGTATACAGATCATCATATAGAGTTGAGGTATCTTCACCGCCAGAGAATGATTCACTAGCACCGGCCTTTATATTCCAGTCCGAGTAAGTTAAAGATGCTTTTTGATCCAATAGGCTTGTTTTTTCAGATAGAGATAGCTGAATAAAATAAGGATGTGTTTCAACTAACCTTTCACTGAATTCGTTTAGGGTTATTGAATTTACATTTGATGATATTAACAAAAATACTGAAAGACTAGCTCTCTTTAACATCGTATCCCCTTTGTCTGTTCAAAACAATTAACATAAAAAAGTATCATTTTAGAGTAACAAATAAATATTTTAGTGAAGTTTTGATGAATTTTATGCAAAAAATAAAATATAAAACCTATAGAACTTCAATAATTTCATAAATCACTTCATTAAGTTTTTTTCCATTGGTATTAATAATGACTGAAGCAACCTCTTTATATAATGAATCCCTAGCTTCTAAAATATCACTAATCGTTTTTCTCCGATTGTTACTTTTTTCAAGCAGAGGCCGAGTTTTTGACTTTGCGGTCCTTCTAAGAATTTGATCAACGGATGATGAAAGATAAACCACTGTACCTGCTTTCTTTATCATGTCACGATTTTCCTTAAGAATTACAGCGCCGCCTCCAGTTGCCAAAACTATATTGGGCGTAACACATAATTTTTTTATTACATCAGACTCTCGAGCCCTAAAGCCTTTTTCACCTTCAACATCAAATATATGATCAATGCTTACGCCTGTTGTATCAATAATTTCATGATCTGAGTCAAAAAAATCGAGACTTAACTTTTCTGATAAACGGCGTCCAATAGTTGTCTTACCTGAGCCCATTGGGCCAATTAGAATAATATTTTTTATTTTTGATTGCATTTTTTCAAAGGAAAAAATTTTATTTATCTAACTGATAATTAGCGCCGCAATATGGGCATTTTGATTTTCCTTCTTCCGAAAACGAAAGAAACACTTTAGGGTGCATATTCCATGTCTTTTCATCTTTTGGCGGACAATGGAAAGGGATTTCATTTTTATAAACTAGTGTAGAAGTAGAGTCAGGATGATTTAGTTTTTTCAAGAACATCTCCCACTCTCAATCCAATATTTATATTCCTCATTGCGCCCATGAACGCAATCAAAATATAAAGCTTGAAGCTTCTCAGTAATTAGGCCTCGAGATCCAATTCCTATTTGGTTTCCATCAAGATCTCTTATTGGTGTAACCTCTGCTGCAGTTCCTGTAAAGAATGCCTCATCAGAATTATAGATGTCATCACAAGAAATTTTCTTTTCAGTAATCTTATAACCCAAAGATTTTGCTAAAGTAAAAATAGTATCTCGAGTTATTCCTGGTAAAGCAGAAGTTAAATGAGGGGTATAGAGAACTTCATCTTTAATTACAAAAATATTTTCACCACTACCTTCAGAAACAAAGCCATCAACATCAAGCATTAAGGCCTCATCAAAGCCATGATCTTGGGCTTCTTTAAGGGCCATCATTGAATTAATATAGTTACCATTCATCTTTGCCCCACTTAAAGAGGGATGAGCATGATGCCTAATATAAGAAGAGGTTCGAATTCGAATGCCTTTTTTCATGTTGTCTTCACCTAAATAAGAGCCCCACTCCCAAGCAGCTATCATTACGTGAACCTTTAAATTGTCGGCCCTTAAGCCCATACCTTCTGAACCATAAAAACACATGGGCCTAATATAGGCAGAGTTTAGGTTATTTTTTGTAACAACCTCTCTTTGAGCTTGGTTTAGAATATCCACATCAAAAGGGATACTCATTCCAAGAATCCGAGCTGAATTAAATAAGCGCTCAGTGTGCTTTTCAAGTTTAAATATTGCAGGTCCATCCGATGTTTCATAAGCGCGAACACCTTCAAAAGCGCCCATACCATAATGCAAGGTATGTGTTAGGACGTGAACTTTTGCTTCACGCCAATCAACCCACTCTCCATCCATCCAGATGAATCCATCTCTGTCTTCCATTGTCATCATAAAAAACCTTAATTTTTAAAAATTAAACTATATATATTTGATATTTATCACGAAATTATACCCAGCAATTTATGAAATTTTCAATATCTAATATATGTTAAATCACTAGGTATAATTAGATCTGAAAACTTTTTCCCTTCTAAATTAAAAAAAATGGAATTCAACTTATTTACCTTTATTTTTTTATTTGCAATATCAGTGTCTGTTTTATCATTACTTTGGCTTAATTTTAGACAAGATAAAGCAATAAATAACTCTTTTAATGCTGTTCCAGAAGGCTTTAGTGAGTCCATTAAGCTTGAAGATCATCAAAAAGCGGGCAACTACACCAAAGCAAAGCTTCTTTTAAATCATTTTGAAATCATTTTTTCTACTGTTGTGCTTCTTATTTGGACGCTTGGTGGGGCTATGGATTCACTTGATTCATATTGGAGCCAAAGAATTTTAGATCCTGTTTTAGTGGGGACAGTTTTTGTTCTTAGCATCATGTTAATTGCAAGCCTAATTGACCTCCCCTTCAGCATCTATCGCACCTTTGTTCTTGAACAAAAATTTGGATTTAACCGGATGACTATTAAAACTTTTGTAGGGGATCTATTTAAAGAGATCTTATTAACTTTAATTTTAATGCTTCCTCTGATCTATGCAATTTTATTTCTTATGAATATTGAAGCTATTGGGAATTACTGGTGGATTTATGTTTGGGTAATTATTAGTGGATTTTCACTAATAATGATGTGGGTTTATCCTTCTTATATAGCGCCAATTTTTAATAAATTTAATCCACTAGACAATGAGAGCCTTAAAAGTAGAATTACAAGTCTACTTACTCGAACAGGATTTGGGAGTGATGGTATTTATGTTATGGATGGATCTAAAAGATCGTCTCATGGAAACGCATACTTCACAGGAATTGGTAAAAATAAAAGAATCGTGTTCTTTGATACACTTCTCAAAGGTATGGAAGATAAAGAAATTGAAGCGATCCTAGCACATGAACTGGGACACTTTCATCATAAGCATACGCAAAAAAGGATGGCAAGTACTTTTATATTTAGTTTTGCTAGTCTTGCTTTGTTAGGTTTCCTAATAAATCAAGCTTGGTTTTATAATGGACTTGGAGTATCTGAGCCATCATCTCATGCTGCGCTTGTTCTTTTCGCTTTGGCACTTCCAGTCTTTAGTTTTTTCATTACGCCTTTCAGTAACCTTGCATCTAGAAAGCATGAGTTTCAAGCAGATGCTTTCGCAGCAGGTCATACAGACGCAAATGACTTAATTTCATCTCTAATTAAACTTTATAAAGAAAATTCATCGTCATTATCTCCAGATAAGTACTACTCAGCCTTTCATGATTCACACCCAAGTGCAGTTCTCAGAATTGAGCGCCTACAATTATAAATTGATCATTTAATGGCCCTTACTAGAAGACAACAGTGGCGAATTGATAAGGTTCAATCTGAAAAAATTGCCCGGTCAAATAAAGCATCTATTAAAGCAGAGTCAAATGTAGACAATAATGAGGCTGGGCATAAGGGTATAGTTATTACAAGGTATGGTCAGCGGCAACTTGTTGAGCTTAAAAGTGGTGAAATTTTTCAGGCAGTCAGTCGTCAAAATATTGGATTTTCTGTCGCAGGAGACCAGGTTCTACTTCAGACAACAAAAGAAGGCGAAGGAATAGTAACAGCAATATTCCCAAGGAAAACAGAACTAAAGAGGCAAGAGCGCCTAATAGCTGCCAATATTGATCAGCTTTGGCTTATTGTTGCTATTGAGCCCCACTATCAGTTTGAGCTTATTGATCGTTACCTTGTAATTGCAGAAGACTCCAATCTATCAATTAACATTGTTGTTAATAAAATTGAACTTTCAAAAAATAGTGAGCAACTAGAAAGTGACTTTTCAAACTACCAAGAGCTTGGGTATGACGTCCACTTTTTAAGTGTAAAAAATGAAACAAACCTGAAAGAATTCAAAACAAAGCTTGTTAATAAATCGCATATTTTTCTCGGTCAGTCTGGCGTTGGAAAATCATCACTCGTTAATTCATTAATCCCAGATTTAGAACTTAGAGTGAATGAAATTTCTAGTAAGAGTAAGCTTGGCAAGCATACCACGACAAATACAACACTTTATCATATTCCTAGTGGCGGTGACTTAATTGACTCCCCAGGAATACGAGAGTTTCAACTCGATAACCTTTCTGAAAAACAAATAGTTAATGGCTTTAGAGAATTTAAATCACTAGCCGGTGAGTGCAGGTTTAGAAACTGTCACCATATTAATGAGCCAGGATGTGTTGTTAAAGAGGCTGTTGAATTAGGAGAAATACACCCTAATCGCTACGAAAGTTATCTTAACATCCTTCCTTAACTATTTTTTTTGGAAGAAAACCACCCTTTCTGAAATAAAATAAACCTCAATACTCAAATAGCTTGCTAAGAAACTTAGCGACTTTTTAGTAAAAAAGCCTATATGAGATGGGTCATTCTTGTAATACCATGAGCTAAAGTCAATTTGAGGGGTTAATATTTGGGTCATTACAGCAAGGTGACCTTGATTATTAAGCATTTCAATAAGTCTACTTATCTCTGAAATAGGCTCACTCAAGTGCTCCATGACTTCAGTAGCAGTAATAAAGTCATACTTTTTCTCAAATACAGAAATATCATTAGCATAGAACTTGTCATAAAGATCCACAGAGTGTCCACATTCTTCAAGCATAAGAGAAAGCGTTGGACCAGGACCTGAGCCGAAATCAAGGCCATTTGATTTTTGTTGAATCCTTTCTAAAAGGGGCACTAATAATTGGGATAAGAAGTGTCGATAACGATGATCATTAGGATCATTATTATGGGTATCGTATCTTGATTTTTCCTCAGCATCTGAGAGGTGATACATTTTTGGAACAAAAACAAAATCACAACCTAAACAGCGTAAATATTCGCGAAACTTCTCTTTATAGAATTTAGAGCTATTAGTTGTCTTACAAAGCGGACAAGCAATCTTATTAATCACTTTAGTCCGCTAAGAGTCATATTTATTTAGTGGGAGTGTCCGCCAGCAGAGTGAGCATGTCCATGAGAAACCTCCTCTTCCAATGCATCTCTAACGTCTTCAATAGAGACTGAGAAGTGAAGAGTTTCTCCAGCCAAAGGATGGTTTGCATCAACAGTAATCTTTTCATCATCCAGCTTAATAACAGTCACAACAAAAGGGTTTCCATCTTGGTCTTGAGATTGGAGCTGCATCCCAATAGTTACCTCATCAATTCCTTGTAGGGCAGTTCTTGGAATTTCTTGAATTGCATCATCCATTTTAAGGCCATAACCCTCTTCAGGCTCAATAGAAACCTCAACCTTATCGCCTTTCTTAGAACCCTCTAAAGCTGTCTCTAATCCTGGAATTATGTTTCCATGACCCTGTAAAAAGTCCATAGTTTCTTTGCCTTCAGACGAATCAATAACGTCTCCCGTATCATTCTTAAGGGTGTAATGCATTGAAACGACTTTATCTTTAGTTACTTTCATATCTTCTCCAAAATTTAATACAAAAAAAAGACCCTCCAAGATGGAAAGTCTAAAAGTAATTCTTTGTTACAGGGTGAATCTCAATATTATATTTTATCATATACCAAAGAAACTTCAGGCTAAAGCATTAAAAAATCTTACTAAGTAAGGTCATCCATAGCGCTTTTAATATCTGGATAATCAAAAATGAAGCCTTCCTCAAGTATTTTTTTTGGGATAACAGATATACTCTCTGTCAATATTTGTGAGCCACTTCCAAAAAGTAGTTTTAACTGCCATTCCCAAAGCGGCACTAAAAATGGTCTTTTTAAAGCACTAGCAAGAGCTTTACCCAATACCTTTTGAGGAATAGGTTCTGGCGCAGTAATGTTATATACACCCTTGGCTTGTGGATTATTTAAAATAAAATTAACAGCTCTTACAAGATCTGTTATGTGAATCCAAGAAAAACATTGGTTTCCACTTGCAATTGGACCGCCTAATCCAAAAAAATAAGGCCAATAAAGCTTCATAAAAGCGCCTCCACTTCTTGAAAGAACAACCCCAAATCTTAAAATTATAGTGTCTTCTGAGATTGACTTTGCAGCGCTCTCCCATGCCACAGAAAGCTCAGTAAGATAACCCTCGCCTCTTAAGCCATTCTCAGAGTGAGGATTACTGCAATCTGACTCAGGATAAAAACTAACCCCTGAAGCGCACATAACCTTTGGCTTGGTTGTCATCATACTTATTGCTTTTGAGAGCATTTGAGTACTATCAACCCTACTCTCCCATACCTCTTTTAGATGCTTTTTAGTCCATCGCTTTGCAATAGTTGATCCAGATAATTGAATAACAAGATCACTATCTTTTAATGACAATGACAAAGTATCTAAGGATTTGAAAACGCTTCTATTTAAGCACTGAACTTCATGACTAGCTGAAAGATTTTTTGCAAGCGCATTACCAATTAATCCCGAACCACCAAAGATGACAATCTTCATTTTATTACATCCACCCTACTGCATTTTTTAGTAAAAGCTGTGTTAGAAATTCAATGTGGTCTTTTCTGTCATTAAGCGCTGGAATATAGCCAAATTTTTCACCACCTGACTCCATAAAGTAATCATGATTTTCTTCACTAATCTCTTCAATCGTTTCAAGACAATCTGCAGAAAAACCAGGACAGATAACTTGAACATTTTTCACGCCTTTGGCTGGAAGTGCCTTTAATGTTTTATCAGTATATTCCTTCATCCATTCGCCAGCCCCTAGTCTAGATTGAAATGTCATAGTATATTCATTAGGCTTTAAATTTAACTTAGAGGCCAAAAGAAACGTAGTTTTGCAGCACTGACACGGGTAGTTATCTCCCTTATCAAAGTAGCGCTTAGGTATTCCGTGGTATGACATTAAAAGGAGATCGGGCTTACCATGAGCTGCTTGATATTCTTTAACACTATTAGCTAAAGCTTCAATATATAAATCTTCTTTACTGTAGCTACTAATAAACCTTAAGTCAGGAACGTTTCGCCAGTTCATTAACTCTCTAGCAGCTGCATCAAAAACTGAACCGGTTGATGCCCCAGCATATTGAGGATATAAGGGTAAGATGATAATATTATTACATCCTTGAGCCTCAAGCTCATTTAGTGCAGAGCCCATTGATGGATTTCCATAGCTCATACCTAAAGAAACAGCAAACTTACCAGGTGCAAGTTTTTCAAGCTCAATTGCTATTGCATTTTTTTGTTTTTTTGCAATTGATAGAAGCGGTGATCCTTTTCCATGAGTATCCCAAACAGTTTGATAGGCCTTCGCTGATTTTCTTGGTCTTAAGTTAAGAATTATCCCATTTAATATAATTTTCCAAATCCAGCGAGGAGGAGGAGGCTCAATAACCCTTGTATCTGATAAAAACTGGCGTAAATAAGGCTTAACTGCCTTCTTCGTAGGTGCATCAGGAGTTCCCAAATTAGACAAAAGAATCCCAATTTTTGCCTCACTTGCAGATTCGTGTATTGAAGTACATTGATACAATTTAGTCTCTCAAATTTATTTTTTCAAGGTGATAAGATACCCTATAAAGTACCTTTCACTGTAAAACATGTTATCTATATCTATTGTGGTTATTTACTTATTATGGCTTTCATTATTATATAAAAAATATGCATATATTATTACTAGTCGCTCACGGAAGCAGAAGAGAAGAATCAAACATTGAGATTGCATCTTTATCTAAAAAAATTTCGACATTAGAACCGAAAGAATTTGATAAAGTAATGCCAGCCTTTTTGGAGTTCGCATCACCCTCTATTACAGAAGCAATTAAAGAGTGCACTGAAGTAGGCGCAACTAAAGTAACAATATTACCGTACTTTTTATCTGCTGGCGTTCACATCACGCGAGACATACCCAATGAAATTAGTGAGGCCTCTCAAAACAATCCAGATCTTGACATTCAAATTGCAAATTACTTTGGATCAAGAGATGAAATTGCTGAAATTCTAATGAAGACTGCTCTAGATATTAAATAAGCTTGATTTTTTTTATGCACCAAGTCTGCTATATAAATCTTAGTCTTTAAAGCCTTTTTGCATCCAGTAGTTATTGATTTCGTAAACGGTGCCAATGAGACCCATGTTTTTCTTTTTAGACAGGTACACCGGAATATCTTCAAGAACTGGCTGGAGTCTTCCTTTACTCTCAAAGCTTTTTTGAAAGTCACTCTCAATAAATAAATCTATAAAATTTCTAACCAAGTCGCTTGTAATATAAACACCGCCTAAGGCGCCAACTGTTAACGCCATACTCCCGGCAACTGAGCCAAAAATTTTACAAAACATTTGAATCGTTTCATCAGCAATTGGGTCAGCTCCAGCATTAACTGCAGCGGCAGTTATCTCAGAGGGTGTTGTATATATTCTGTCTTTACCATTGATTTGGCAAAGCGCCACATACAGATTCATAATTCCAGGGCCAGATAGAATCCTCTCTACGGCAACATGGCCAAACTTTTTAGCGAGTAACGTTAATATTTCATATTCAATACTAGTGTTTGGTGCAAAATCAGAGTGACCACCTTCACCTGCAATTGGAAGCCAGCCCGAAGGAGACATGATTAACCCACAAACCCCTAGCCCCGTTCCTGGGCCTATAACCAACCTTAATTTTTCTGGTTCAACAATACCTTTATTTAAAGTAATAACTTCGCTATCAGTAAGAGTTGTGGTTGCAAATGCTTGGGCTGTAAAATCATTAATCCATTTGATGGTCACTCCATTTAAAGTTTTAGCGACATCTGACTTGTTTATAGTCCAGTGGTTATTAGCAAGCTTAAAAACATCTAAATGAACCGTACCAGCAGTAGCAAAGCATGCTGAAAGAATGTCAAGCTCTAAAAACGAAGATATGTAAAAACTGATTGCGCTCTGAATGTTATCAAAATCTTCACATTTAAGGCTCTGGATGTTTTTGATGTCTGACGAGCCAGGAGCCACAAGAGCAAACCTTGCATTAGTTGCGCCTATATCTCCTACTAAATTATAAGTTTGAGGGTTAATGGTTCCTCTCTCCATCAAAGATACAAACCATATATAAATCTATTTCACCAGTATTATGAACACGATGAAAAACGCCATCTTCAATTAAAACCATTTCACCGCCTTGAATATTAATCCTTTTATCATCAAGCTCCATAGTTCCACTTCCACTCATAATCATATAAACCTCTTCTTTTCCAGCATGGCTATGGCCATTTGTTGATTTCCCTGGATGAAGGGTTGTTGAACTAACAACTAAATTTTTAAGGAAAGTATTGTCCTTAAGAATATAAGTCTCATTATCTTTAACAACTTCGCCGTCAATATTATTAATTTTCATATGTATATTTTAAGTGATTCTAAAAGTACAATATTATCCATTGCTTTTAAAGAAATAAAGTGCTTAACATAAGATAAATCAGCATAAAAAAATTTAAGGACTCCAGTAAATACTTAGTCCATTTTCTAAAAAAGCATAGATTGGCATTTTGCTTGAGTCTTTATACTTCATTGCACTTTCTAGAGTATGAAGCTTACTGGAGCCATTCAAATGAAGAAAAATATTTTTGGAATCAGCAATCACTTTAGCAGTAAGGCATATACGCTGATAAGGCGCAGTTTTAGGATAAGTTAAAACTAACATATTTGGATTATTTAAATCCATCGCATCAGAAAGCTCTTCTGAGCAGGGAAAAAGAGAGGCAGTATGACCATCAGGACCCATGCCTAAAACGACAACGTCAAAAGGAAGTGTGATATTTTTTAACAGTTCTTCACTATTTTTTTGGCCATCTTGAACTGTTTTAGAGTCATTTTTTAGCGGAATAAAATTGACTTTAGACGCCTTGTTTTTTATAAGATGTGTTCTTACGAGTAATTCATTACTATCTGCACTCTTAGGATCAACCCAACGCTCATCAGCAAGTGTTAAATCTACTTTTGTCCAATTTATATTCAATAATGAAAGTTCATTAAAAAGTGGTATTGGTGTGCTCCCTCCAGAAACAGCAATACTTGCATGACCTTTTTTTCTGATCTCTTCAATTAGAATCTCCCCAATACTTTGACATAAATCTGAAGCCAAAGATTCACTATTATTTGCACTATAGAAGCCAACAGAATCTGGCAAATAATGAGTTTTACTTCTCCTCATGCCAATTATGTCCATTGTTTTGAATGAGTAATTCACTTTCTTTTGGGCCATCAGTGCCTGCAGGATAGAAATAAAGCTCTTGCTTTGATTTTTTGTGAGCTTCTAGAGCGTTATCACACCACTGCCAGGCAAGCTCAACCTCCTCTTTGCAGAGAAATAAACTCTGATTGCCATTGAGAATATCCATTAAGAGACTTTGATAGCCGCTTGGAATATTGAGTAACTTTTGAGTTTTTATAAAGTCTAAGCTCATAGGATCAGACCTTAAAGTTGAGTGTTTATCAACACCATGAGGCTTAGTAAAAACTTGTAAAGAAATGCTTTCAGTAGGATGAAGGCTAATAATTAAGGTATTTCCTTTCAAACTTTCACGATCTTGATCAAAAATATAGTGACCATCTGACTTAAAATGAATAACAATTTGCGTCGTTTTACTTTTCATTCTTTTGCCAGTTCTTAAGTAGAAAGGAACATCTTTCCATCGCCAATTTTGTATTTCTGCTTTTATGCTCACAAAAGTTTCAGTGTCACTTTGTTCATCTGAACCCAATTCATTTAAATAACCAGCTTTATTATCTCCAGCAGTGTATTGCCCTGATACAAAATTTGATTTAATATTATCTTGATTTAGTGGTTTTAAAGCTTCTAAGACTTTAACCTTCTCTGAGCGAATGCTTTGGTTACTTAGCTCATTGGGTGGCTCCATTGTAATCAAGCAAAGCAACTGCAATAGGTGACTTTGAACCATGTCCCTTAACTGACCCATTCCATCAAAATAACCCCAACGATCCTCAATTCCAACAGACTCTGCGGCAGTAATTTCTACGTAATCAACACTCTTACTATTCCATTGGCTTGAAAATAGAGAATTTGCAAATCTTAAAGCAATAAGATTTTGAACTGTCTCTTTACCCAGATAGTGATCAATTCTATAAATTTGTGACTCATCAAAATACTTTAAAAGCTTGGCATTTATTTCCTTAGAAGACTCAAGATCATATCCAATAGGTTTCTCAACAATAATTCTGCATGAACTGGTTATTATTTGTTCGCTATTTAGCCCATCAAATACAACTTCAAAAAGGTTTGGAGAAATGGCTAAATAGTATGCAACTGGTTTACTCCATTCATTAATTTTTGAACTTAACTCTTGATAATTATTTGAACTTTGAAGATCACAACAACAGTAATCAAAGCGACTTATAAGCTTAGAAATAATATTGGCATCTAAATACTCAGCAGAAACATAAGTAGTAAGGGCATCTTTTACTTTTTCATGAAATTGAGGCTTTGTAAGTACCTGCCTGCCAACGCCTAAAATTTGTAAACCATCATTAAGCATATCATCACGCTCTAGATAGTACCAAGCTGGTATAAGCTTTCGAACAGATAGATCTCCTAATGCTCCAAAAAGAACAAAGCTATCAATTTTTATAACTGAATCAGACATTATATTTACCCTTTTTGAATCCACTCAGTATGAAAAAATTCACCTTTTTTTCCATCTAAGCGCTCATAGGTATGAGCCCCAAAATAATCACGCTGAGCTTGTAGCAGATTTGCTGGCAGTCTATCGCTCCTATATCCATCAAAATAAGACAAAGAAGATGTCATTGCAGGAATTGGGATACCACTAGATATTGCAATCGAAACTACCTGGCGCCATCCAGATTGCGATTTATTTATAACATTATTAAAAAACGGATCTAATAACAAGTTTTTAATCTCAGAATCGTTATCATAAGCATCTTTAATTTTAGTTAGGAAAGCTGATCGAATTATACAGCCTCCTCTCCACATTAGTGCAATTCCCCCATAGTTAAGATTCCAGTTAAATTTTTTTGCAGCGTTTGCGAGAAGAGTATAGCCTTGAGCATATGAAACTATTTTTGAGGCATATAACGCATCATGAAGATCATTTATAACCTGCTCTTTATTGCCACTAAAATTTATAGAAGGGCCTTTAAGTTTTTTCGAAGCTTTGACTCTTTCATCTTTAAGTGAAGAAAGGTATCTTGCAAATACAGCTTCGCCAATTAAAGTCAATGACGAGCCAAGCTCCAAGGCAACAGCCGCAGTCCACTTTCCAGTCCCTTTCTCACCTGCAGAATCAAGAATATTATCAACTAAATAAGTACCATCTTTTTCTTTGAATTTAAGAATGTCTGCAGTAATTTCGATCAGATAACTACTAAGCTCACCCTCATTCCACTGTTTGAATACTTGATGCATTTCATCGTTCGACATATCCAAGACATCTTTCATGATTTGATAAGCTTCACAAATAAGCTGCATATCACCATACTCAATGCCGTTATGGACCATTTTTACAAAGTGGCCAGAGCCATCCTCTCCTATCCAGTCACAACAAGGCTCGTTACCATCAACCTTGGCTGATATTGTTTGAAATATACCTCTTACTTCAGGCCAAGCAGATACTGAGCCTCCTGGCATGATTGAAGGGCCCTTTAGAGCACCCTCTTCACCTCCAGAGACGCCAGCACCAATAAACTGAAAGCCCTTGTCTTCTAGCTCTTTAGTTCTTCTGATAGTGTCGGGGTAATGAGAGTTGCCACCATCAATAATGATGTCGCCTTTGTCGATAAGAGGAATAAGTTTATTAATATAATCATCAACAACAGTGCCCGCAACGACCATTAGCATAATTTTACGAGGCTTTTCAATTGAACTTACAAACTCCTCAAGATTAGCGAAACCAATAATATTATTACTCTTTGATCTATTATTGATTAAATTATCTATTTGTGGAGTTGTGCGATTGTGCACAGAGACTCTGTAGCCATTACTCTCAATGTTTAAAGCAAGACTTGAGCCCATTACACCTAAACCTATTAGGCCAATATCCGAATGCAGTTTATTCATAAAGTCGCTAAAAAATATTTAAAGTAGAATGCAAAAACTTTCTAAATTTTAAACTATGAGATTTTTTAATTTGTGTCAAAGTGTTACAATTTATTACCTTTAAGGTTATATTTATACGCAATATTTAGACTATTTCTAAGCCAATAATCCTTGTTTCCGAGCCTTTAAAAACTCCTGGAACTTAATGGCACTTTGCTTGAGCGTTCTTTTTTGAGTTTCATAGTCAACATAGACAATACCAAAACGCATTTTGTAGCCCTCTGCCCACTCAAAATTATCCATAAGGCTCCATGCAAAATAACCTCTAATATCAACTCCTTTGTTAATTGCTTGATCAACCATAGACAAGTGATTTTGGTAATAACGATAACGCTGCTCATCATCAACCACCCCATCAATTAAGTGGTCATCTACTGCAGCTCCATTTTCAGTAATATAAATCGGTGGCAAGTTGTATGTTTCATGAAGATCCGTTAACAATTTAAGAAGCGCATTTGGATGAACCTCCCAACCAATATGTGTTCGCTCTACTTCATCTAAATCAACATTTTGATAGTGAGAATTTTTTTGATTCATTAGCTTTTGTAGCTGCTCTGCCTTGGTGTCCTCAACAGAAACATCATTGAACTCTTGAATGCGAAGTTCTGCTCGCTCGAGTTTTTTCAAAATAGTATCAGAAACCTTTCCTTGTCTACCACTCTCAACCATACTTCGGGAGTAAAAATTGACCCCCAAGAAGTCAATTTCTTCACTAATAATAGCCATATCATCATCTTCAATAGTCGGCATTACATCAATAAAATGCTGAAACACAGATTCAGGATATTTACCTTCCATAATTGGCTTAATAAACCAATGGGAATGCTCATCATCTGCAAACTTTGCAGCCTCAATAGCGGAATCATCGACAGGGTAATTAGGAGTAAAGTTTAGTACAATTCCATGCTTAGAGTTTGCAGCATTTTTTCTTAATATCGGCATAGCCAAGCCATGAGCCAACAGCAAATTATGGCAAGCCAAAAAACCAGATTTATCGCCTACAATACCTGGGGCATGGATTCCATAACGATAACCATGATAAGCGCTACACCATGGCTCATTCAAGGTAACGTAAAAATCAATTCTATCGCCAAAATAGGAACTCACAACTTCCACATACTCAGCAAATTTAGTTGACATTTCTCTGTTTAACCAGCCACCCTCATCCTCTAGATATTGAGGTAAATCCCAATGATAAAGAGTAGCCATTATTTTAATATTTTTTTCTTCTAAGGCGCTGATTAACCTATCATAAAAGTCAAGCCCTTTTTGGTTAACACTTCCATCAAGTTTTATAATACGAGGCCATGCAATTGAAAGTCTATAAGCATCAACTTCTAAGGATGAAATTAGGTCAACGTCTTGCTGATATAAGTTGTAATGATTGCAAGCAACATCGCCATTATGTTGCTTATAAACTTTACCTGGTGTGGCGCAAAAAGTATCCCAAATTGAAGTGCAGCGCTCGTCAACATTTGTTGCGCCTTCAATTTGATAAGATGCAGTTGCAACACCAAAAAGGAATTTAGGGTCATTTAGTTGCGAATCTTTAGGAAATTTATACATAAATATCAACCTATATAATATTAAAAAATTATTTACAGCCTATCTTCGCTCTCAAAGTCAAAGATAGAAATGTGAAGAGGATCAAAACCTAAGTTAATTTTTTCGCCTATATTGATAACTTTATTTCCGTCAACAGTAAATCGAAATTCATGACCATTAAAATGTGACCAAACAAGTGTATCAGCGCCCATAGGCTCAATAACCTCAACGACTACATCAAAATTAACAGGCATACTTTTAATGCCATCATTAACCACTATATTTTCGGGCCTTACTCCTAGCCATACAGGCCTTTTGTCCTCAACAATTGTTTGAAAATTATAGCCATCTAATTCAAATAAAGTATCGTCAATTTGAAAGCTTACATTGTCCTTATTATTAATCTTTCCTTGAAGGAAATTCATACCTGGAGAGCCAATAAACTCAGCAACATATTTATTAATAGGAAAATTATAAATATTTTTTGGGTCATCCAATTGTAAGACCAACCCGTCCCTCATAATTGCTATACGATTTGCCAGTGTCATTGCTTCAATTTGATCATGAGTTACATAAATCATCGTATTATTTAATTTTTGATGAAGCCTTTTAATCTCGACTCTTAATTCTGTTCTTAATTTAGCATCTAGGTTAGATAAAGGTTCGTCGAATAAAAAAACGTCAACGTCTCTTACTAAAGCTCGCCCTATTGCTACTCGTTGACGCTGACCTCCAGAAAGTGCTGCAGGCTTACGCTTTAAAAGATCCTCAATTTGAAGGATCTCTGAAGCATTCTTGACTCGTCTATTAATCTCATCTTTAGCAAGTTTTGCATTTTTTAAGCTAAACGAAAGATTACCTTCAACCGTCATTTGCGGATAAAGCGCATAGGATTGGAATACCATACCAATACCTCTCTGCGCTGGCTCAAGCCAAGTAACATTTTGCTCATTGATAAAAATCTGACCATCCGTAACATCCAGCAAACCTGCGATGCAGTTAAGCAAAGTTGATTTACCACAACCTGAAGCGCCTAAGAGAACTAAAAACTCTCCTTTTTCAATCGTTAAATTAAGGTCTTTAAGAACCTTAATATCACCAAAATTTAGTGAAAGATTTTTAATTTCTATGCTATTCATTTTTTAATTATCCTTTTTTTTTAACCTTTAACGGCGCCTGCAGCAATGCCGCGCACGAAGAGCTTTCCTGAAATAAAGTAGATAGCCAAAGGCACCAGACCGGTCAATAAGGTAGCGGCCATATTTACGTTATATTCTTTAACCCCTTGAACTGAATTCACAATATTATTTAGCTGAACAGTCATTGGATAATTTTCTGGTTTTGTATAGATCACACCAAATAGAAAGTCATTCCAAATTCCTGTCACCTGCAACACAATAGCGACGGCAAAAATTGGCAGCGACATCGGCATCATTACTCGGAAATATATCCCCCAAAACCCAGCCCCATCAACCCTAGCTGCTTTAAAAAGCTCTTCGGGAATGGTAGTGAAATAATTACGAAATAATAGCGTTAAAATAGGCATTCCAAAAATAGTGTGAATAAGAATTAAGCCAGGTAATTTTGTATAAAGCCCCAAATCACGCAGCAGTATTACAAGTGGATAAATCATAATCTGATAAGGAATAAATGCGCCAAATATTAAGATAGTAAAAAACAGATTGGCCCCCTTAAAGCGCCAGTTTGCCAAAGCGTAACCATTAATTGATGCAATTACTATTGATACAAAAACTGAAGGAATAGTTATCTTTACTGAATTCCAAAAACCTCTAGATAGTCCGTCACAATTAAGACCAGTACAAGCCTGCGCCCATGCCTTTACCCAGGGCTCAAAAGTAACCTCAATTGGAGGTGAAAAGATATTACCTAGACGAATTTCTGGCATCCCTTTTAAAGAAGTTACAATCATCACATAGAGTGGAACTAAGTAATATATGGCAACAAATATAAGCGTCCCATAAAGAATAATATTTCTTCGACTTAGCATCTTGCGTGGTTTTGGCCCTCTAGGGCCATCTGTGATTTTGCCATCTGATGAATTAGGCATTTTTACGTCTCCCAAATTCCAAATATGTAAATGGAATTAATACAATTAAAACAGAAACTAACATCATGGTTGAGGCAGCAAAGCCTTGAGCTAGATTTTGTGCGCCAAACATGTAGTCGTATACATATTTTGCAGGGACCTCTGAAGAAATTCCTGGTCCACCTGAAGTCTGTGCAACAACCAAGTCGTATACCTTAATAATCCCAGCAGCAATGATAACAAGTGTTGTAATAAAAACTGGGCGCATCATTGGAATAACGATTTGAATATACGTTTTCCACATTGGAATACCGTCAATTCTTGCTGCCTTCCATATTTCTTGATCAATACCGCGAAGACCAGCCAACATAAGGCACATGATAAAACCTGTACCCTGCCAAAGCCCCGCTGCTAGAATTCCATAGATAACAATATCCATATTGTAAAGTGGGTTAAACACAAATGAATCAAACCCTAACGATCGAACAATTTTTTGAACGCCATAATCTGGGTTTAAAATCCATTGCCATACTAGTCCTGTAACAATAAAACTAAGAGCAAATGGGTATAAAAAGATAGTTCTAAAAGTATTTTCAAATCTTGTTTTTTGATCCAATAATGCCGCTAACATAAAGCCAATAACTAGGGAAAAAATTAAAGAGCAAGCGCCATAAATAGCTAAATTCTCTATAGACATGTACCAGCGATCAGAGTTCCAAAGTCGTTCGTATTGTGCAAGTCCAATAAACTCACTTTTTGGAAGCATGCGGCTATTCGTAAACGAATGATAAACCGTCCACAAGGTTGCTATAACGAAAACGCCAACGGCAGTAAACACCATAGGTAATGCTGCAATTTTGCTAGACAAATTATGAACAAGGGAGCGCTCAATAAATCCTGGACGGTCTAATTTAGAATCTCTGGATCCAACGATAAACAATATCAAGGCGAATAAAATAAATACAACTGTCGCAAATAAAGCAAAAGGCTCAAACGTATTCCAAATCTTTCGATACTCCTTAAGCGCTGGAAACACTAACTGAGTGCTTTTTTGAGCAAATGACCAAAGCGCTGTTGAGAATGTTGCTGCAATAAGCCAACCCACTGCTCGGTTGCGAAGTCGATTCGTAATAATATCAAATTTACCTGCTTTAAATCCAATCCAAATTACTAAAAGGAGGGATACAAATAATATTAGAAACTGAAGACTTTGAAGCAATTGAGGCTTAATACCAACAGTAGTCATGATTAATAATGCAAAGGCCAACATAATTGAACCAATAAGTAATCTTTCAGGATGGACTTTTGTAAGCATAGTTATTAATATAATTTACACGAAAAACGGTTAAAAAAAATTATTAGAAACTAGGGTTATTAAATAAAGAACTGCCGAGCCCCTAGTTAAGCTCGGCAGCTTTTTTTATTTAATGCTTAGTCAGCACTTGCAATGATCTTAGCATATTTAGCTTGAGCATCCTCAGCACTCATATACAAATCACTCCAAAATGTTGTCATCAGTTCATTAATCTGATTGCTTGTATCAGGTGAAAGAAGAATATCTCCTGAAGGCAGAACATTTCCACCAGCAAGAATCTTCAAACCTTTCTGCATACAATCATTCGCAGTTGACATATCAATGTCACCACGGATTGGTAGCGAACCTTTCTTCAGGTTAAAAGCGACTTGAACAGCTGGAGATACAAGAAGTGCAGCAAGCTCTTTTTGAGCTGCTTCGACATCCGCATCATCCTGAACTGGGAAGTAAAAAGCGTCTCCTCCAGTGTCCAGTATTTCACGATTTCCTAAACCAGGAAGACATGAATAATCAGTTCCAGCAACTGAGCCAGCTACACTAAACTCACCTTGCGCCCAGTCTCCATGAATTTGACCACCTGCTTTACCAGTTATTACTAGATTAGTAGCCATATTCCAGTCACCAACGTTTGATCCAATAGCCATTTTACGAGCATCATCAAAAGCCTTCCATACACGAGCATATTCAGAACCACCCGCAACTGTAGAGTCTTTATCGCGATTAACTGCATACCAAGCATCTTCACTAACTAGTGCTGTAGCTAATACACCAAAAGTTAGGCCAGTTTGCCATCCCTGCTGACCTTGGGCCAAAGGAACAATTCCATTAGCACGAAGTGCAGGACCTGCAGCCACAAACTCATCCCAGTTTGATGGAACAGCTACACCAGAACTTTCATAAGCTTCGTGACTTAGCCACAACCATTGAGCTGAGTGAATGTTCACAGGCGCACAATAAACACGACCATCAACAGTACATGCGTCTAGTAAATTGCTTGGATAGATAACATTTCTCCAGTTATTTTCTGAAGCAACATCAGTTAAATCCAAAAGTAGGCCAGCTTCAATTAATTCTTCAGCTTGACGTCCATGGTTAAGTTGAGTAGCTCCCATTGGCTCACCACCAATGATTCTACTGATAATAATAGGTCTTGCAACACCGCCTGAACCGGCAATCGCTCCATCAACCCATTTGTTACCAGTTGCATCAAAAGCTTTAGCAAGCTCTGCAACAGCATTCGCCTCTCCACCTGATGTCCACCAGTGTGTAACTTCTAGTTCAGTTGCTGATGCTACATTGACGACACCTGTTATAAGTGCAGTTGCAACAAGAGCTGACCTTTTTATCATTTTTCTCATAGTCTCTCTCCTAATTTTAGTTAAAATACAAAAAAAATTCCATAAGATAGTAAATAATGGAACCGGTTCCAATTATAAATAAATAAATTAATTAGTTATGTGTCAAAGTGTGTCAAATTGTAATGTTTAATATCAAAGTTTAATTTATAAAATAGCTTACAATTAACTGTAAAATAGGATTTATCGATAAACTATGAGTTATTATGGCAACAATTAGAGATGTAGCAAGGCTAGCCGGTGTTGGAATTGGAACTGTTTCCAGAGTACTGTCTGAAAATGGATCTGTTTCTCAAAAAACCCTCGCAAAAGTTAATGATGCTATGACCACACTTAATTTCACACCCAACAGCTCGGCGCGGGCATTATCCTCAAAAAAATATAACACAATTGGTATTTGGGGCACTGAAACTTCTGGTGAGCTTGACAGGAAAACTCTTATAAAAATTGAACACGAGCTTGAGCCATTTAATATCAAAATAATTGTTACCGATGGTGATAAAAAATCTACGAAAAACAATACTCATAATAGCCCTCAAACAACACACAGAAAATCTATTGAAAATATTTTTAGAAGCGGTTGTGATGGCTTAATCATATGGGGATCTGACATTCCAGATCTTGAGATTATTCAAATTGAAAATGAATACCCTAACATCGTCCTACTAAATAATAAAATTGACCTTTTGCCAAATAAATGCTTTACTTTTGACCATTATCAGGCAGGTTATTTTGCAGCTCAAAATTTAATTGATAATGGTCATACAAAAATTGCATGCATTACTGGTTGGCTTGATACTGATGATGGAAATCTAAGGCATCAAGGTTTTTTAGATGCCCTTAAAGATAATAATATTGACATCCCAAACACTCTAATTTTTGAGGGAAATTACACTTTCCGGAAGGGTTATGAAGGCGCATTACATTTATTAAATCAAAAAACTCCCTTTACTGCTATTTTTTGTGGAAATGATCAATCTGCGATGGCAGCAATTTCAGCATGTACAAAAAAAGGATTTAATGTGCCAAATGATATTTCAATTATGGGTTACGATGATATGAATATCGCATCCTATACCTTACCCCCATTAAGTACTATTCAAATGCCTTTTCAGAAAATGGCTGTTTCTGCAACTAGACGTCTATTAAATTTATGCTATAACTTAGATCTTGAAGTTAATTATGATTTTCCAATTAAACTAATTAACAGAGAGAGTGTCAGAAATTTAAAGGATTAAGTCTAATCCCAAGGATACAACGATTCGTTAGATTCAAGATTTGGCACGAGTCTTTGGTTCCTTTGCAAACCAAAAATTTGCTCCATATCACTTTCATCAAGATTAAAGTCATAAATGTTGCTATTCTCTTTCAATCTTCCTAGATTTGCAGTCTTTGGGATTGCAACTGCATTTTGCTGAACAATCCACCTTAATGCAATTTGTGCAGGAGTTTTGCTATATTTTTCTGATAAATTAATAATTACATCATCTTTGGCAACATCACCACGGCATATTGGGCAATAAGCAACTGGAATAATACCTAAGCTCTTCATTGTATCAAAAAGTTTAGATTGTGAGAGAAATGGGTGATACTCTACCTGATTGCAAAAGAGGTCATTAAAGCCAAAATTTACACATTCTTTTAATAAATTAGAATTGAAATTTGCAACGCCAATTTCTGTAGCTTTTTGACTATCTTTAATTTCATAAATTATTTCAAGCATATCACCTAAATTTGTTTCAAATTTTGGCCAATGTATTAATAATAAATCAACATAATCAGTCTTTAAATCTACAAGACTCTTTTCAAAGGTTTTAATAATATTCTTATTTAATAACTCAAGCCCAAATCCCCCAGAAGGAGTCCAGCTAATAGTATTAATTTTTGTTGCTAAAAACAGCTCACTTCTATCAACTCTCGAGTCGATAATTCCAGTGCCCACTTCAGATTCATTTTCATACATTGCTGCAGCGTCGATATGACGATAACCTAAATCCAATGCCTCTGAGACAACTCTTGAGCATTCACTTTTTTTAAGATCCCAAGTTCCCAAACCTAAAGATGGAATATCAGTACCAAATTTTGAGAGTTTTTCATACATAATCTTATCTAATTCGATCTTCAGTTTCACTATCAAAGAAAACAGTTTGAGATAAATCAAAAGTTAATTTAACTTTCTCACCACCTAAAACTTTAGAGTTTCCATTCAGCCGTGCAACTATTTGTTTTTCACCAAGCTCAACCACAGCAAAAGTATCTGAGCCTGCTGGCTCAACAACATCGACAACTACCTCTCTTTCTACTGAGTTCTTATTCAAGGATGGATCAAGGTCATTTATTGATTCTGGTCGAATACCACAAATAACAGTTTTATCAATATATTGCTCAATATCGTTTATTCCATGAATTGGCAAACAAATAGTTTCACCTTTACTATTTTTCATTTCAAATTCTATATTTTTTTTATTTTTAGCAATTCTTCCTTCTATCAAATTCATTGCAGGAGCGCCCATAAAATTTGCAACAAACATATTATTTGGGTTATTGTATATTTCATATGGCGTATCAAATTGCTGAATACATCCATCTTTTAAAACAGCAATTTTTGTAGCCAAAGTCATGGCCTCAATTTGATCATGAGTAACATAAATAATTGTCGAACCGAGTCTTTTATGAAGACGTTTAATTTCTGTTCTCATATCAATCCGAAGCTTAGCATCAAGGTTTGAAAGTGGCTCATCAAATAAAAAAACCTCAGGCTCACGAACAATAGCACGCCCCATTGCTACGCGCTGTCTTTGGCCTCCAGATAATTGACCTGGCTTACGATTGAGTAACTCACTAATTTGAAGCGTTTCAGCAACTTTATTAACTGCTTGTTCTCTTTCAGGTTTTTTTACGCCCTTCATTTCCATTCCAAAACTAATGTTCTGCGAAACAGTCATATTTGGGTATAAGGCATAAGATTGAAAAACCATAGCAATATTACGCTTTGAAGGGTGAAGTCCAGCAACAGAATTCTCTCCAATCTCAATTTCACCACTTGTTATCTCTTCTAGTCCAGCGATAGTATTAAGGAGCGTTGATTTGCCGCAACCTGACGGGCCAACTAAAACCAAAAAACCTCCATCTTCAATAAAAAGGTTTATCCCCTTTAATACCTCGACTGAGCCATAACTCTTATGTAAATTAGTGATTTTTACTGTTGCCATATTTCTAACCTTTAGCTGATAATTATAAATAAACGAATAAATTAACCTTTGACAGCTCCTGCCATCAGACCTCTAACAAAATATCGCCCAGAGACGATATAAACTACTAATGTTGGAAGAGCAGCTAGAATTGCCCCTGCAAAATGTACGTTGTATTCTTTAACCCCTTGAGAAGAATTAACAAGGTTATTTAGAGCCACAGTCATTGGTATTGAGTCAAAGTCTGCAAAAGAAGCGCCAAATAAAAAATCATTCCAAATGTTGGTAAACTGCCAGATCACAGTGACCACTATAATTGGACCTGAGCTTGGAAGTAAAACACGCCAAAAAATTCTAAAGAATCCAGCCCCATCGATTTGTGCAGCCTTTATTATTTCAGTAGGGAATGCTGCATAATAATTTCTAAAAAATAAAGTTGTAAAACCTAGCCCATAAACCAAGTGAACAAATACTAATCCTGACGTTGTTCCGGCCATTCCTAAAATACCCAGCATTTTTGCCATCGGAATCAACACAATTTGAAATGGGATAAAGCACGATAACAAAAGTAGCCCAAAAACAACTCCATGTCCTTTAAATTGCCATTTAGTCAAAACATAGCCATTCATGGCGCCTAGTATTGCAGTTAACATTACTGCTGGTATGACCATAGAAATTGAATTCCAAAAATAAGGCTTAAGCCCACTAGGATCAACACCAATTTGGGCGGTTGACCAGGCTGATCGCCATGGTTCTAGGGTCCACACTTCAGGAAGATTAAGCATTCCTCCAGAGCGAATTTCCTCTAATGGCTTCAAGGAGTTTGTAAGCATTACATACAAGGGAAGCAAATAATAAATTGCAAATATTATCAATATTAGATAAATAAATATTCGAGAGACTTTGATGCTATCCTTTTTACTTTTAGAATGATTTAAGGTCATGATGACTTCTCACTTCTTAGCTCACTATATAGATAAGGAATAATGATAGAAAAAATCATAAGAAGCATAATCATTGCAGAAGTCGCTCCAATACCCATCTGATTCCTAGAAAAGGTGTAAGAATACATAAATGTTGCTGGCACCTCAGTCGCCCTTCCAGGGCCACCATTTGTTAAAGCAATAACCAAATCGTATGCTTTAATAGATAAATGCGCGAGTATTACAAAAGCTGATAAAAATGCTGGTCGGAGCAAGGGAATAATTATACGTCTATACATACGAAAACCGGACGCTCCATCAATTTGAGCAGCCTTCATTATCTCACCATCAATGCCTCTTAATCCAGCAAGAAACATTGCCATAACAAAGCCCGAGCTTTGCCATACTGCAGCAATAACTACTGTATAAATTGCAAAGGTTCGATTTTTAATCCAGTCGAATTCAAAACTCTCCCACCCCCACTGATGCATAATATGCTCAAGACCTATCCCAGGGTCTAAAAACCACTTCCATGCAGTTCCAGTAACAATAAAAGATAACGCCATTGGATAAAGAAAAATAGGTCGAAGCAGGCCTTCTGCTCTAATTTTTTGATCTAATAAAATAGCTAAGAAAAGACCAAGTACTGTGCAGATTAATATATATAAAATTCCAAAAATTGCCAGATTGTTTACTGCAATTTTCCAATGCCTTAGTCCAAAAAGTTTAGTATAGTTGCCCCAACCCATGTACTCGTAAGTTGGCAGCATACGCGAATCTGTAAGCGACAAATATCCTGTGTAAATAATAAATCCATACACAAAAACAAGAATGAGAAAAAAACTTGGCGCTAGAACAATTTTAGGTAGTAAAAGTTGGAGATAATTTTTCATTTAATACAATTCTAATCAAAAAAATAGTTGGCGAACTATAAATTCGCCAACTATAAATAAACAAATTTAATAAAGATCTAAAACAAGTTTAGATAATATTTAATTTATCTAGCTGCTGCAACTGCTGCAACCATTTCTTCTGCAGCTTCTTCAGCTGAAAACTCACCATTAAAGTGAGCTGAAACAACATCAACAATTGCTGATTGAATCGCAGGACGGACAGTGTGACCGTGCGCCATTGAACCAAACAAGCTTCCAGCTGCGTTAGCTGCTGCTAGATCTGCCATACCTTTCTTTCCGCAATGATCAAACATCATGTCAGGAACATCAGTACGCGCAGGCACTGAACCCTTAACAACGTTAAATGCTGATTGGAAAACAGGGTTCATTACAGAAGAAGCCATAGCTTCTTGTGCAGCTGAACTTCCAGCACCACTGAACATAGCAAACTGATCAGAGTTGAAAGTTACAGAACCTTGAGTTCCTGGGAAGCGAACACATACAAAGTCAGAACCTGGCTTTTGACCCGCTTTAAGGAATTCACCTTTAGCCCAGTCACCCATCATTTGCATACCAGCTTCGCCATTGATTACCATAGCCGAAGCTAGGTTCCAATCACGACCTGAGAAGTTGTCATCAACGTATGAACGAAGAGTTGCCATTCTGTTGAATGCTTCTACCATTAATGGACCACCAAGAGCGTCTTCATTTAAATCAATCAAAGCTGACTTATAAAAACCGTTTCCTAGGCTTAGCGCAACACCATCAAAGATAGTTGCATCTTGCCATGCTTGACCACCATGTGCTAATGGAGTAATTCCGTTTGCTTTCATAGCATCAAGAACAGAAACTAACTCTTCCCATGTAGTTGGAGCATTTCCACCAGTTGCGTCAAGAGCAGACTTGCTGATCCATACCCAGTTAGTAGAGTGAACATTTACAGGAGCTGCTACCCAGTCACCATTGTGCTTAGAAAAAGCTTGAAGTGCTGATGGAACAACCGCATCCCAACCTTCAGAAGCAGCTAGGTCATTTAAGTTAGCTAGTTTGCCTTGATCACCCCAATCTTGAATAGCATATCCAAGCATTTGAACTGCAGTTGGCGCGTTACCAGCTGTAACACGAGCCTTAAGCGTAGTCATAGCAGCATCACCACCACCACCAGCTATAGGCATATCTTTCCAGCCAATTCCTTTACCTGCTAGATCATCTTTTAATACACCAACAGCTGCAGCTTCACCACCAGAAGTCCACCAATGTAGAACTTCTACGTCGTCAGCAAAAGCCTGAGATGCACTAAATGAAAGAACTAAGCTGGCTGCTACACTTTTTACAAAGTATTTGTTTACCATTTTTGTTTCTCCTTATTACAAAAAAAAATATTTAGAGTGTTGAATCAACACAAAAAATAGACCATAAATTCTAAATAACTTTTTGTTAAATATCTAGAACTAGACACGCACTATAGTTATCCTTTTTTTGAGTGTCAATCGTTTGATACAATTTGTAATACTTTGTTACAAAGAGAAATAATTAAATCAAAAATTTAATAAAATATATAGATATACTGTTACAAATATTTAATATGTAATATCATGATGGAACAAATTAAGCAGTCAATAATTACTAGTAAAAAACTTCTAATAGAACAATATAATGTCAAAAAAAGTTTCAATATCGCCCAATCAAATATTAAAAAAGAAGTTGATATTATTCTTGAGTTACAGCACAAAGAAATTCCAGTAATTCCAGAAATTGATTTTCAGTCGATTGTTAATGGAAATATTTCAAGCTCTGATATTGCAAACTTAAAACAAAGAGGATCTGTAATTATTCGTAATGTTTTTGATAAGCAGCAGGCAAGTGAATGGAATGATGAAATAGGTGAATATATTACATCTAATGATTACTTTACTAAGTCAATTGATAGACAAGGTATGGATAATTATTTTTCACAATTAAAGTCAGGAGCGCCACAAATCTTTGGACTTTATTGGTCAAGGCCTCAGATGCTTGCAAGACAATCCCAATCAATGGCAATTACTAAAAAATTCCTAAACTCAATGTGGGATGTCTCGAGCCCAAATGGAGATGAGTTTGATCCAAATAACGATTATATGTATGCTGATAGAATTCGTCGACGCGAGCCTGGCGATGAAACCTTAGGATTATCTCCCCATATTGATGGCGGCTCATTTGAACGTTGGACTGATCCAGCATTTCAAAAAGTATACCACTCTGTATTTAATGGCGAACTAGATTCTTATGACCCCTGGAAAGCAGCATTTAGAACTCACACAAAGGAATACAAATCTCCTGCAGTTTGTTCAATGTTTAGAACATTTCAAGGGTGGACTGCGCTTACTTCACAAGGGCCATCTGATGGAACTCTGTCTCTTATTCCAATTGCTAACAGTATGGGGTATCTTTTGTTACGTGCCTTACAAGATGACATCCCTTCTGATAATCTTTGTGATGCCACGCCAGGAAGACCGCTCTTAATATCATCCGATTATCACAAAGATCTATTATCTGGCTTGGTAACAATTCAGGAGGTGAATCCTGGAGATACAGTCTGGTGGCACCCTGATTTAACTCACTCAGTGGCTGATAAGCACACAGGAAAAGATTACTCAAATGTAATGTTTATAGGAGCTTCGCCAAAATGTGCTAAAAATTTAGACTATACAAAGCGACAAACTGAAAACTTTTTACTTGGCAAAAGTCCTCCTGATTTTGCTTCTGAAGACTACGAAGTAGACTTTAAAGGAAGGTTCTCTATTGATCAGTTGACTGACTTAGGTCGAACTCAAATGGCACTCTAGAGGAGTGATGATGTTTAATTGGCGAATCATCAGACAGATCAATTAAAAAACTGTACCAAGATAAATATTTTTTGCCTGCTTTACTGCCTAAACAAAAAACATAGCTACCCGTCATTAAAAAAATATTTCCAGGTAACTCCTTGGATATAGCATCTTCAACATTAATCTCTACAGAAGCACCTCCATTAAAAGCAACTTCAAAATAACCTTTGATCTCATTATTACTTGCTAAAAGTTTTGGTAGAAAGGTCGGTAAAAGAGTTGCATTATTATGATATAAGCTCAAAATGCCTTTCATATCAGCATTATTAAAACAGTCTGCCCATTGCTCAATTATATTTTCAGGTGTCATAAATATATAAATCTTAATAAATTAATTAAGTATTTTAAACAAGGTTTCTTAGATTATTTTTAAAATTTCGTAGCAAGCACCCATTGTGTGATAATCCGTTTTTCCGGCTGGACTTTTAAGGTCATCATATTTCTTATTATTTGAATCTAAAATGCGAAACCACGCGCCATATTTATGATCAATCATATGTTTCCAGCTGTAACTCCAGATTCGATCATACCACTCCCAATAATAATCATCGCCTGTTCGATTAGCTAATACTGCAGCTGCAGCGATAGACTCTGCTTGAACCCAAAAATATTTATCTTTATCACAAATATCTCCATTTGGTGAAAACCCATAAAATAAACCTTCTGACTCTGCATCCCAACCCATCTCAATTGCGTCATCAAACAATTCTTGTGCTCTAGGAAGCAACCAATCCTCTTTAACATACCTCTCAAGAATTAACAATAATTTTGCCCACTCGGTAAGATGACCAACTTGGAAGCCCCAAGGGCGAAATAGATCATCAGGACGATCTTTATTATAAACCCAGTTAATTTCCCAGTTACTGTCGTAATGTTCCCAAATTAAGCCTTCTGCGAGACTAGCTTGCCTAATACATATATTTTTTGCAATGATAAGCGCTCGATCTAAATATTTTTGACTACCTGTCGCTTCAAAAGCCATAATAAGGGCTTCACAGGAATGCATATTTGTATTTTGCCCACGATAACTAGAAACTACTTGCCAATCAGCAGAAATTTCATCAGAATAAAGTTCATGCTCTTTTGACCAAAAATGTTTTTCCATTACATCAAAAGTTTCATCAATGAAATCTTTGGCCTCTAAAATGCCCGCCCTAAGTGCGGTTGAATATGCGAGCAACACAAATGCGAAACCATAACAATAATTAGTAGAATCCTGAACGTCTTTTCCCTTTAGAATCCAAGCATAACTTCCAGTTTTTGTATTTAAATGAAACTGTCTTAAATATTCGATTCCATGCCTTATCACATCTTTATATTCATCATTATCAAGCTCAATTGAAGCCATTGAATAATTAAATATAAAACGGGTGCTGCTAACCAAGTGCCTTGTATCATAATCATAAACACTTCCATCATCACGAAAGTGCTGAAAAAAACCACCATTTTCATTATCAATACAACGAGGGTGATAAAACCTCATAATCGATTTAATATGACTAATTAAAAATTCTTTATCTTTAAATGTTGGATTACTCTTTAAATTCATAAATTGGGAAAGTAAATTTCGACAATTAGTCCGCCACCAGTGCGATCTTTAAGTTCAAGCTCACCGCCATGGATATTTGCAATATTACGAGCAATACCCATCCCTAAGCCAGAATGCTCATCATTGAGTTTATGCTCTAAGCGGTAATATGGCTTAAAGACATTTTCTTTATCTTTATCACTCAAGCCTGGCCCTCTATCTTTAATCTGAATAAAGATACCTGTTTTCTTTTTTTGACCGGTAACCTCAACTCCTTTGCCATAACTAAGTGCATTATTAATTAAATTTGAGAATAAGCGCTCAATAGCTAAAGCCCTTCCTTTCATGACAATGTTTTCTTTAATATTCATCTTAATAGGCAAGCCAAGGATTTCTTCTTTTTTTAAGATTGCAGTTAGCATAGTTGTAATGTTAACTTTACTAGTATTTTCATGTTCAGCGCCATCAGTCATAATTTGAAGGCTTCCTTTCACCATGGTTTCAAGGTAATCTAAGTCTCCAATTAAATCTTCTTTTATTGATCCATCTTCAATGCTTTCTACTCTAAGGCGTGCTCTAGTTAAAGGTGTTTTTAAGTCATGAGAGATTGCTGCAAATGATCGCTCTCTGTCAGCAATAAATTTTTGAATCCGCTTAGCCATAGAGTTAAAGGCGCGGATAGTAGCCACCATTTCTTTAGAACCAGTTTCATCAAGCTGTCTAGGAAATCGCCCTTTACCTAATAAATCTGCTTGATGGGCTAATAATTGAAGGGGAGATACGAGCCAACGAACAAATAAGAAGGTGATTAAAAGCATCGTAACCGAAACTGCTGCTGAGGTAAAAATACGCTCACCATTGATCCAGTCAAAACTGAGTAATAACTCTCCTTGTGGAATTATTGTTGCCAAATACATCCACTCATTTTGCTGTTTTAACCTAAATTGAATTATGGCAATGGGACTCTCTTCCCTCGGAGCAATCAGACCTAAGCTTTTCCATATTGGCGCAAGAGAGACTATTAATTGATTGTTGGTGAGACCCTCACCAGGACCATTAGGCGTTGTAATTTTAGTATTGCTAAAGCTTACAAATCTAATATTCAAATCTTCAACTTGACCAATTTGAGAATACAAAGTTTTTTCCAAGTTACTACGAACCAACTCTGAAAATTCAGAACTTGCAATTGAATTAGATTGGACATAGTCCTTATTGACAGAGACAAAAAATTCAGCGCCAAAATCTAAAAATGTGCCGCCATTTTGTCTCAGTTGAGTCAAGGTTTGTTGTCGGTATTGGTTTGGAAGTTTTTCAAAAAAACCAACTGCTTGAGCAATTTGTGAGCCTAAATTTTGAGAAACTTCAGTCATTTTTTCTTTTTCTGATGACTTTAGCTGTTCAACCCAAAGCCATGTTCCTAGCACCTGTGCTACAAGTATTCCAATAAATAGGACAGAAGTCATCCTGGCTACAACAGTTTTTGGCATCAAAGAACTTAAGGTAGAAGCTTTTATATTCAACTTTTTAAAAGGAGAACATACCCCTTGCCTCTTACGCTTTGAATGATTTCACCATCAAAGTGATTGCTAAGTTTATGACGCAGCCTACTTACAATTGTGTCGATTGATCGGTCCAATGGATCTATCTTCCTGCCATGAAGAAGTTCGCCTATTTCATCTCTACTTAAGACCTCACCTATCTGTTTATGAAAAACACAAAGTAGGTCAAACTCTGTTCCAGTTAAATCAAGCTGCTTACCATCTACAAATGCACTTCTTGCAGCAAAATTCATTACTATATGGTTATCTACATCTTCTTCCTTTACTTCCGAGCGTCTCAAGAGAGCCTTAATTCTTGCTAAAAGTTCTCTTGGGTTAAAGGGTTTACCCATATAGTCATCAGAGCCTAACTCTAAACCTAATATGCGATCTAAATCATCACTAGCGGCAGTAAGCATAATAATTGGAACGTTAGACTTTTGCCTCAATCTTCTACAAACTTCAAGGCCATCAATCCCGGGCAGACCAAGATCTAAAACCACTAAACTAAATTTTGATTCGTCACTTGCTAAGAAAGACTCTCCATCAGAAAAAGCTTCAACTTTAAATCCATTTTTTATTAAATATTGATCTAATAATTTAAGAATTTCTGGATCATCATCAATAATTGCAAGTTGTTTCATTCCTCAACATTATTCAGCAAAAAAAGGATTCATTATAGACAATGAGCATATTTATGCAATTTCAGTAAAAAAAAATGACCTTTGAGCCTTAAATTATTAATAATTCACTCCAGCTTGTTGTATACCTATTTGATCGAAAATTAGCTCTTGGGAGCCACCTATTATTGCCCACCTCACTGGCATACTTAACTGACTCATTAAATCTTTTATTAGCACTCTTTATAGCATTAGATTTTTGACGAGCTAATACCTGTGGTTGACTATTTTGAGTTATTGAAAAAAGATCTTGCTGTCGGTAGTTTTTGGTTAAGTTACTCAATACTACCCCTCCTTTATTAAAAGAATAACCAGGCTTATAGATAAGTCTTAATATTTGAGATGCCAATGGAATAATTTGCGATTCATCCTCAATGGCAATTGGCATTCCTACAGTTTTTGATAGATGCACGCAGGGTGTATTTTTTTTATGGGGATTGGTGTAAATAAAGACAGTCATAGTTGTCATTGCAAGCTTATGATTATTAAGCTTATTGACAGCCTTTCTAGTAAGAGCAGTTAAAGCTTGATTTAATTCATCAAAGTCGCTTAAATCAATACCAAAAGAGCGAGAGGAGACAATCTGCTGCCTTGTTGGAGGAATCAACTCGATAGGAATACACGATTTACCACGAAGCTCTTGATAAATCTTTTTTCCATTAACGCCTAAAAGAGTTTCAATAACGCCAATATCTGCCTGATAAAAGTCATAACTTGTATTAATTCCAATATGGTTAAGCTTTTTAGCGCTTTGTCTGCCTATTCCCCATAAATCACCTACTTCGACCGATTGCAGTAATTTGCAGTATCTTTCATGAGGAAGGTCATCTATATCAAAAACGCCATTAAATTTTGAATACTTTTTAGCAATGCGATTAGCAAGTTTTGCTAGAAGTTTAGTACTGCCCATACCAATACACACTGGAACCCCCGTCCAATTTTTAACTTGGACTCTTAGAGACTGCATGTGATCTATTAAATTAAGAGGGAGACCTGCTAAATCTATAAAACTCTCGTCAATAGAGTACACCTCTTGGATAGGAGAAAATTGACCAATAACCTTCATTACTCTAGACGACATATCTCCATACAAAGGATAGTTTGAAGACTTGACTACAACGCCCCTATTAGCAATCAAATTCCTTACTTTAAAGTAAGGAGCTCCCATTTTAATGCCTAGTGCTTTAGCCTCATTAGAACGAGCAATAATGCAGCCGTCATTATTAGAAAGAACAACGATTGGTTTGCCTTCTAGTTTTGGCTCAAAAACTCTTTCACAAGAAGCATAGAAGTTATTACAGTCGACTAACGCGAACTTAGCTCGGTTATTCATACTGATGTATAACTGATGTCACAACTCCCCATATAATAAGCTCGTCAGTACCTCCAATTTTGATGTCTTCAAAATCAGGGTTTTCAGCTTTAAGTGTTATGTTTCCTTTGTATTTATGTAGGCGCTTAACAGTGAACTCACCATCAACAACTGCAATAACTATCTTTCCACTTTTAGCGCTTAAAGATTTGTCAACGATTAGTATATCACCCTGCTGGATACCAGCACCTAGCATTGAGTCTCCTTGCGCTTTAACAAAGAAAGTAGCCTCTTTATGATGGATAAGATGTGTATTTAAATCAAGTGCATCCTCCAAATGATCATCTGCTGGAGATGGAAACCCTGCCTGCACTCGAGAGGTAAAAATTGGAATCGAAAGCTCCGTTGGATTGTCTTTAGTTAAAAAGACTTCTACCTTAGATTTAACTTGAGATTTATAAACTTCAATCGTAGGAATAAGCGAATCTACAAGACTTATAGGCACCCTAATAACCTTGGTCTCCTCTTTAAAGCTACCTGAGTTTTTTTTACGGCCAGCACCCTTTCGCGCGCCTCCATGACTGGGTATATTCATAACTAACTTGATTTATGTAACAATATTCAAGTTGGAATTATAAATTAACTAATAGTGCAAGTCAATAATGATATTAATAAAAAGTTATGCGTTAGCTAATTGACGTAATTTTTTTGCTGCACCGCTATGGCGACTGATTAATTCAGACTCATCTTTTCCAATAATCTTTCCATCTACAACCTTCCACTGACCCGCAATCATAACCCTATCTGATTTTTGAGCACCACAAAGAAGTAAAGCAGCTAAAGAGTCATGACTACCCGAGAATCTTAGCTCATCCAGCTTAAATAATGCCATGTCCGCCTGCTTACCAATCGAAATCTCACCAATATCATTTCTACCTAAAAGTGCTGCTGAACCTTTGGTTGCCCAATCATATGCCTTTTGATGGGTAATCTTTGAAGCGCCATAACGTAAGCGCTGCAAGTACATTGCTTGTCTGAGTTCAGCAATCATATTGGATCCATCATTAGATGCAGAGCCATCAACGCCAAGTCCAATAATAGAGCCAGCCTCTTCAAGTTCAAGACTATGGCAAATACCAGAAGCCAGCATCATATTAGAGCTCGGACAGTGACAAATACCAACTCCAGATTGACCTAGTTTCTTTATCTCTTCTTTATTAAAGTGTATGCCATGAGCTAGCCAGGTACGATCTGATAACCACCCTACACTTTCAAGGTAATCTACCGTCCTTAAGCCGAACTTCTCTAAACAAAAATTTTCCTCATCTATCGTCTCTGCTAGGTGCGTGTGCAAACGAACGTCATAATGCTGTGCAAGCGCTGCAGTCTCTATCATCAGGTCAGTAGTCACAGAGAAAGGTGAGCAAGGAGCTAGCGCAATCTGAGTCATTGCGCCTTCTTGACTGTCGTGATATGTTTTAATTAGTCGCTCACTATCACTTAGTATCTGCTCTTTAGTTTGAACAACAGATTGCGGTGGAAGGCCACCATCTTTTTCTCCAAGACTCATAGAGCCTCTCGTTAAAACAACACGCATACCGAGCTTTTGAGCCTCTTCAGCCTGTATATCTATAGCATTTTCAAGTTGGCTTGGAAACAAGTAATGATGATCACTCGCGGTAGTGCAGCCAGAAAGAAGAAGTTCAGACAGAGCGAGCTCCGTTGAAACAGCGAGCATCTCTGGTTGAATATGTGCCCAGACCTTATAGAGACTCTTGAGCCATGGAAAAAGCTCTTTATTTAGAGCCTCAGGATAAGCGCGAGTAAGGGTTTGATAAAAGTGATGATGCGTATTAATCAATCCAGGAAGAACAACACTATCACTAGCATCATAGATTTCATCAAAACTCGACACAGGTGAGCCCCCTAAAGGAACTAATTCAATAATTTTTTGATCTTTAATGACAACCCCGCCATCACTATTTTCTGCAAAAATAGCCAAGGGATTTTTAATCCAAATTGAAGTTTGATTAATGCTAGTCATTTCAACGCTAGATGCTTAATAATTTCTTGATGATACACAATGAAATGAAGAGTTCTATTGAAAATGAAGACAATAATAAAGGTATTCTTAACTTTAAGAAAAAGGTAACTTTAAAGTGTAAAATACCTATGACTCTGTTTATCAAGGGCACAGATTGAAAATATGTCTATATAAACAATCAAAGAATCTGTAACTATTGTTAGAAAATAAACATAGCTTTATTAATTATTTAGGAGAAAAATATGGGAATGCCAGGACCATTCGAACTGATTATTATTTTAGTTATTGTGTTACTCATTTTTGGCGGCAAACGTCTTAAAAATATTGGTAATGAAGTTGGAGGCGCAATTAAAGGCTTCAAGTCATCTATGAAAGATACTGATGCTGAAAAGAAAGAAGATATTATTGAAGCTAAAGTTGAAGCTGATGATGAAAGCTCTGACAAAAAATCCTAAAAACCAGTTTTTTATGAAGCGATATGTTTGATTTTGGTTTCTGGGAGATTGCCATTATTGGCGTTATTACGCTTATCGTAGTGGGCCCTGAAAGATTGCCTGCACTGGCAAGAAAAGCTGGCCTATTTGCGGGCAAACTTAATAAGTTCCTCAGCAAAGTTAAAGCAGATATAAACGAAGAGCTAAAGACAGATGAGCTTAAAGAGCACCTTTCTATGGATGATGAAAAATCAATAATCTCTGACATTACCAATGAAGCCAAATCAAGTGCTGACCTTTTTAATCAAAATGATGCTCAGCAGGATGATTCAAAGTTATGACTATAGATAATGAGGCATCTGAAAAACTACCCTTAGTCCAACATTTAATTGAACTTAGGCGATCACTTCTTCATTCAGTTACTGCAATAGTTATTTTTTTCTTAATATTATTCCCATTTGCTGATGAAATATACACCTTCATAGCGGCGCCAATTGTTCAAGCAATACCAGGCTCCAATCTAATTGCAATTGGTGTAATCTCTCCTTTTTTAACGCCCTTAAAGATGTCATTGATACTGGCCATCTATATTGCAATGCCCTACTTGCTGTATCAGCTATGGATGTTTATAGCCCCAGCGCTCTATCGCAATGAGAAAAGGCTAGTGCTGCCTTTGGTCATCTCATCAACAATACTATTTTATGTTGGCCTTCTGTTCTCTTTTTATATTGTATTTCCAGTTATATTTAACTTCTTAGCGAGTGTTGGCCCTGAATCAGTTAACTTTGCCCCTGATATTCAGTACTATCTTGATTTTATCTTGAAAGTCTCATTCGCCTTTGGAGCTGCCTTTGAAGTCCCAATTGTGACAATCCTTCTTATTGTTTTTGGAGCGACTACTGCTGAAAAACTCAAAAAAAATCGCCCTTACATCTTCATTGGCGCCTTTGTAGTTGGAATGGTATTAACTCCTCCAGATATGATCTCGCAATTTCTAATTGCAATCCCTATTTGGCTCCTATTTGAAGCTGGCTTATTTTTTTCCTCTTTCTTTAAAGTCCGTAAAAATAATACAGAGAAGAGTACTATAAGAAATCAATCCAAGGACTGGTCTGATAAGTCACATAATGAGATGATGGATGATATTGAAATTGAGATGAACAGCAAAGTAATTGGTAAGGAAGAAAAAGATAACTAGTATTACTAATCAGAAATATACGTTTGCAACAAGTTAGAAAGCTCTTTCTTTCGACTATCTTCAGCAAAACTTGCATCAATACTATTGTTAATAAGGCTAATTGCCTGGTCTCTTGAAAGCTCTAGACTGTCATAAAGTGCAAGGAAATTTTCTGTCATGTACCCTCCAAAGTAAGAAGGGTCATCTGAGTTAACCGTTACGCACACTCCTAAGTCAAGCATATCAAGTATTGTATGGCTTGCCATATTATCAAAAACTCTAAGCTTTACATTTGATAGTGGGCAGATAGTTAAGGGCATTTGAGACTCAATCAAACGAAGCATTAGGTCAGGATCATCGATTGCTCTTATCCCATGATCAATTCTTTGAACATTTAAAACGTCCAAAGAGCTCCAAATATAACTAGCGGGACCCTCTTCCCCTGCATGGGCAACTAATTTATAACCCATACCTTTTGCTTTGGTGAAAACATTAATAAATTTTTCCGGTGGGTTTCCCATCTCCGCGCTATCTAAACCAACACCATAAATAACATCGGTAAATTGCTCTGAAGATTTTAAAGTTTCAATTGCACTTTCCTCGCTAAGGTGTCTTAAGAAACACATAATCAATCTAGAGGTTATACCAAGCTTCCCCTTTCCATCAGCTAGCGCCTCTGCAATGCCGCTTACTATAGTTTCAAAAGGAACGCCTCTTACAGTGTGCGTTTGAGGGTCAAAAAACGGCTCTATATGCATCACATTCTGCTGCTTACACATCAATAAGTAAGCCCATGTCAGGTCATAAAAATCTTGCTTATGGAGCAAAACCTCAGCGCCCTGATAATAAATATCTAGAAAATCTTGAAGATTTGAAAATTGATATGCTTTTTTTACCTCGTTGACACTATTAAAAGGCAATTGGATTGAATTTCTCTTTGCCAGCTTAAATAATAGTTCTGGCTCCAATGTACCTTCTATATGAAGATGAAGTTCAATTTTTGGAAGACCATTCAGCCACTTGTGAGAAATCTCTGACATAATTTTTTTCTAAAAAAAATCGCACCCTAAGCAAAGCCTAGGACGCGATTAGTAATATTACTTAATAAACCTTTATTAGTTAGGGTACTTAGCGTCAATACCTTCTACATAAAAGTCCATTGTAAGTAGGTCAGGAAAGTTAGGTGGAGTTTCACCTTCTGCTAACCATGCACTACCATCTTGCTTATTAATTGGACCTGTAAATGGATGAATCGCGCCCATTGACAAATCAATAATTGCTTTTGAAGCCTCATTTCTAACTTCAAAAGGCATTGAATTATTCATAGGGGCAAACTTAACCATTCCTGAATCAACTCCATGGAAGACATCAGTTGAAGTCCAAGTGCCATCTTTAACAGCCTGAACACGCTCTAAGTAGTAAGGACCCCAATCATCAATAATTCCAGTTAATTGAGCATTTTTACCCCACTCACGCATGTTTGAAGCTTGGCCAAAAGCATAGACACCTTTCTCTTCAGCAACTGTCATAGGAGCAGTTGAATCAGTATGTTGCATTAGAATGTCCGCACCTTGAGCTATAAGAGCATTGGCAGCATCAGCTTCTTTACCTGGATCGTACCAAGAATAAACCCAAACGATCTTGATTTCAATATCAGGATTTACCGACTTAGCAGCTAGATAGGCAGAGTTAATTCCTCTGATTACTTCAGGGATTGGAAAAGATGCAATATAACCAATAACATTAGTCTCTGTCATTCTTCCAGCAATCTTACCAATGACGTGTCTACCTTCATAAAATCTCGCAGAATAAGTAGAAATATTATCAGTAGGACGCATATAGCCCGTTGCGTGTTCAAATTTAACATCTGGATAACGCGCCGCAACCTTTACTGTTGGGTTCATGTAACCAAATGATGTTGTAAAAATAATATCATTTTTTCTGGCAAGACTCGTAATAACACGCTCTGAATCTGAGTTTTCCTCAACACTCTCAACAGTAGTAATGATTACGTCATCGCCCATCATTTCTTTTACGTATTTTGCGCCTTGATCATGTGCAAAAGTCCACCCATGGTCTCCTGTTGGGCCAATATATACAAAAGCAGCTTTAACAGGATCAGCATAAACATTACTAGTAAATGCTAAAACTACACTTAATATCGAGAGCTTCACAACACTCGACAAACTTCGATTAGACATACTTATTCTCCTTTAAGTTATTTAACAATTTTCTTACTTTTTTACTTCTTACAAAACTTTATTCATCAAACTAAGTTGTTGAATGAAATATTCTACCCAAACAATTAGGAACTGTGCGATTTGTTTTATTTTTTAATCTCATCCTAAGACTAACAAGAATAACAATGGTTGCTAAGTAAGGAAGCATTGATAGATATTGCGCACTCACATTGATGTTTAATCCTTGAGCATGAATCTGCAGAATAGTTATTCCTCCAAATAAAATTGCTCCAAATATAATCCTAAAGGGCTGCCATGAAGCGAAGACAACAAGACCTAAAGCGATCCAACCTCTTCCAGCAGTCATGCCTTCTCCCCATATAGGAACTTGAACGAGTGATAAAAATGCACCTCCAATTCCAGCCATAGCACCGCCAAATAAAATAGCCATCACTCTGTATCGAACAACGTTATGACCAATAGCATGGGCCGCATCATGATTGTCACCAATGGCGCGTAATATTAAACCCTGCTTAGTCCTAAATAAAAACCACCAAACCAAGTAAACCATAAAAAATGACAAATAAACGAGAGGATTAAACGAAAAAAGTAAAGGTCCTAAATAAGGAATATCAGATAAATATGGAATTGGAACTGCCGTGATGAGTTGAATTGTTTCCTCTGTATAACCTCTTCCTGCAAAAGCAGCAAAACCCAAGCCAAAAAGAGTTAGAGCAAGCCCAGTTGCAACCTGATTTGTAAGCAAAAATTGAGTCAAAAAAGCAAAAATGGATGCTATGGCCATCCCCCCAAGCATTGCAGCAAGAACAGCTAAATAAGGGTTTTGAGTATGAGACATAACAACAAAGCCTAGGAGCGCTCCAACAATCATCATGCCTTCAACTCCTAAGTTTAGAACACCTGAGCGCTCTACTAATAATTCACCAATAGCTGCAAAAATAAGAGGCACTGAGGCAATACTTATTCCAATAATGATGTTAATAAATAGACTTTCATTCATAATCTTTAGTTTTTAGTTTTAAAAAGTACAACTTTATATTTAATTAATATATCGCAAGCCAAGAAGTAAAACAAAAGCATGCCTTGAAAAATTTGCGTTATCGAGCTTGGTAAATTGTATTCAATTTGCACATTTTCACCGCCAACATAACTAAGCGCAATTAGTAGCGCTGAAAATAAAACTCCAATAGGATGGAGTCTAGCCAAGAATGCGACAATGATTGCAGTAAAGCCATAAAATGCGGGCAATCCCGGAGTTAGCTGCCCAGCAGGGCCGGCCGCCTCAAAGAGTCCTGCAAGACCTGCAAGTCCGCCCGATATAAGCAGTGAATACCAAACAGTTTTATTGTCATCAAATCCAGCAAATTTTGCAGCACGAGGTGCACTACCTGAAATTTTTATTTGCATACCAAACATATGCTTTTTAATTCCAAACCAAGCAACAAGTGAGAGAATAATTGCGACAATCAAGCCAATATGCAATCGAGTCCCTTCCCAAATTATAGGCAGCATAGCGCTATCATGAAAAATCCTACTTTCTGGAAAATTAAAGCCCGATGGGTTTCGAAGCGGTCCTTGAAGCATTGCACTTAAAAACAAAACGGCAACATAGGTCAACATTAAAGTTACTAGGATTTCATTGACCTGGTACTTAATTCGAAGAAAGGCTGCAATGCCCGCATAAAACATACCTCCTAGAATACCCGCTATCGTCATCAATGGAAGCAACCAAAAAGCCTCAACATTATAAAAATATAACCCTACGGCGCTGCCTGCAATTCCTCCCATAACGAATTGGCCTTCTGCACCAATATTCCAAATACCCGCTCTAAATCCAATTGACAAGCCAAGACCGATAATCATCAAAGGTGCTGCCTTAACGAGCAGCTCTGAAAAATAGTAAGAATCAATTAAAGGCTCTACAAATAAGGTGAAGAAGACGCTTGAGACTGGAATATCAACCAAAACAAAAATAAATATTAAATAAGCAGATAGAGCAGTAAGCGTTAGAGCCAATAGAGGTGATAACAGAACCATTGCTGTAGAATTCTCAACTCTTGGAATAAGTCTAATCATTGGGTTTTTCCTCCAACCATGAGCTGAGAAATCTTCTCTAACCCTTTACTCTTCATGTCCACAGCATCAGAAAGCTTTCCTTCAGATAGGACATGGATTTTGTCACACAAACTTAATATTTCATCTAAATCCTGAGAGATAATCAATATAGCTGAGCCTTTATTAGCCAATTCAATCAAAGCCTGATGAATATTGTTAGCAGAGCCCGCATCGACCCCCCAAGTAGGCTGAGCAACAATTAATAATTCTGGATTTTGAATAAGCTCTCTTCCAACCATAAACTTTTGTAGGTTTCCTCCAGAAAGCGATTTGGCTAACATTTTGCTCGAAGGTGTTTGCACATCAAAGGTATCGATAACATTTTTTGAATGAGTTGCAACTTTTTTCCAGTCAATGACATCATTGCTCGTCATTTCAGTTGAATCTGGTCTACTTAGTAGCATATTTTCATCTAACGACATATCTGGAACTGCGCCGTGCCCAAGTCTCTCTTCAGGAACAAAGAACATAGAGAGCTGTCTTCTTTCATGCGAGTTTAGAGTGCCAATATCTTGACCATTAAAATTCAAAGTTGTTTTGGGTGACGAAATTTCACCAATAAGCAGCTCCATTAACTCATCTTGGCCATTTCCAGCAACGCCTGCTATACCAACAATACTCCCCTTGTTGATTTTTAAAGCGATATTGTCAAGATTAACTCCATAAATATCATCACTCTTTCGACTTAAATTATCGATTGAGAAAATATTTTCACCAAAAGCTATATTGGCTCTGGCGAGTTCGGTTAGTTTTTTTCCAATCATCATTTCCGCAAGTTCTTTTTGGCTGTGCTCCTGAGGTATACAGCTTTGAACTAATTTACCATCTCTTAAGATTGTTGCTTCACTGCATATTTCACGGACTTCTTCAAGCTTATGAGAAATATATAAGATAGCGCATCCATCTGCTGCAAGTTTTTTAAGAGTTACAAATAGATCAGATACTTCTTGAGGCGTCAAGACTGAAGTAGGCTCATCCATAATAAGTAACTTTGGGTTTTGCATTAGGCAGCGAATAATTTCAACGCGTTGGCGCGCACCAACCGACAGATCACCAACAACTTGTTGTGGGTTAATATCTAAGCCATATTGCTTTGAGTACTTAATTATTTGCTCAGAAAAATTATCATTTAGACCTACACTATCAAGTCCGAGAATTATATTTTCTTCAACAGTTAACGATTCAAACAGTGAAAAATGTTGAAAGACCATTGCTATTCCATTTTCTCGAGCTTGAAAAGGGCTTTTAGGACTATATTCATTATTAGCCCACTTCATTTCACCACTATCTGGTGATAACGAGCCATATATAATTTTAACTAGAGTTGACTTGCCAGCACCATTTTCACCAAGCAAAGCATGGATACTTGAATCCTTAATTCTAAGCGAAACATTATCATTAGCCTTTAAATCTCCATAAGACTTAGTAATATTGGATACTTCTAATTGATATTTCATACAGATTCAGGATGTCTTTTATGTTCTATAAAGTTAATTAAATCCATTGCAATAGTTACGGCAATTGCAGCAGGTGATTTTAAGAATTTTTGCTTATCTCCTATTGGACAGATAAATTTATTAATCACTTCCTCAGAAAAATTCTTTTGATGAAAACGATCTCTAAATTTTTTCCCCTTAATTTCTGAACCAATCATACCCAAATAACTGAAGTTATTTTGAGTAATCATTTTTTCACAAATCTCGAAATCAATTTGATGGCTGTATGTAATTACAAGACAATAGCTACTGTCTGGCAAGTCAGGAATGCTCTGAACAAAGTCATCACAAATAATATCTATTTGAGATGTATCTCCTTGATATTTATCAAATTGTTCTGCTCTATCATCAACCCAATAAATCTTAATAGGTAGGTTAATTAAAATTGGCATCAGAGCTCTTGAAATATGTCCAGCTCCAAAAATGACTACTGGCTGAACTTCGCTAGTCAAGACTTTTTCAAAGCAAACTTCAGTTAAAGCGCCTGACTGATTTTCAAATTGCACTATAGTAGGACTATCAGAAAGTAACAAAAGATCTTTAGCGCTTTTTGTAATCAAGCTAGAGATTTTTTTGTCATCAATATTTGGAGATAAATTACCATCTAGGTAGACAAATTTTTTACTGCTAAATTCAATTTCAGAGTTACTATCTACAATTGTAGCAACTATAAAATCTTCATTATCTTGAAGTAAGTTTGATACTGTTTCGATCCATGAATTTGTTGCGTCAGACTGAATAAAACTTTCAAACATGACATTTACATAGCCTCCACAACACTGCCCAAGTGAGGCGCCAAGAGGATATTTTTTTAAATAAGTACCATTAGAATTAAGACTTAATAATTCTTCGGCAAAAGATAAGGCTTTAAATTCTAAATTACCACCACCAATACTGCCAAAAACTGACTCAGCTCCAGAGAAGACAATCTTATCTCCATTAGAGCAAGGGGTTGAGCCCTTAGTTGAAATAATTGTTAACAATACAAAGCCATTATTTAAAGCACTTGCCGTCTTAACTGGCTTCAACCAACTATTCATAACCTATTACTTAAGACTCTTATTGAGATTAAAGAATACTTGCTCAAAAGTTGCAGGAGCATTTAGGCCAGTTTGCATTTCATTATCTGCATTATAAATAGCATTTTTTATCGCAAGCCAAGCTGATATTGCGAGCATCAGAGGAGGCTCTCCAACTGCTTTAGATTTATGAATTGTATTTTCATGATTAGAAATATTAGGCTTAATTTTGACCTCAAAATGCTCAGGCGTATCTCCGATTGCAGGGATTTTATAGGTCGATGCGCCCATCGTTAAAAGTGCCCCAGAATCATTCCATTTGAGCTCCTCAGAGCAGAGCCAGCCCATACCCTGAATATATCCTCCAACTATTTGCCCCATATCAATTGCTGGGTTAAGTGATGCGCCAACATCATGCAAAATATCAACTGCTAACAACTTATACTCACCAGTCAAACAATCAACTACAACTTCACTAACGCAGGCACCATATGAATAATAGTAAAAAGGATGGCCTTTTTGTTTAACAGCATCAAAGAAAATTTTTGGTGTTTTATAAAAACCATTACTAAAAAGTTCTACTCGATTTAAATATGCTGTTGACACAAATTCATCAAACGCTATCTTTTTCTTACCAATAATAACAAAAGAGTCTTTAAACTCAATATCACTATTACCTTCGCCATAGAAATCTTTCGCAAAAGTAGTTAAATTTCTCTTAATTCTTAAGCATGCCTCTCTGGCAGCCATACCATTTAAATCTGAACCAGAAGATGCTGCAGTTGGTGATGTATTTGGAACTTTAGCAGTAGAAGTAGCTGAGACCTTTACTCGCTCTAGATTAACACCAAACTCATTAGCAACAACCTGCGCAACTTTAATAAATAGGCCTTGGCCCATTTCAGTCCCTCCATGATTAATATATATACTTCCATCTTTATATACATTTACCAATGCGCCGGCTTGATTTAATAATTGAGTAGTAAAAGAAATGCCAAATTTCACAGGAGAAAATGCCAATCCTTTTTTAAGATATTTACTTGTTTTATTAAACTTTTCAATATTTTTTCTTCTAACTAAGTAATTACTGTCTTCTATAAGTTCACTAGAGAGCTCATTAATAATATTATCTTCGACAACTTGATCGTAAGGCGTTACGTTATTTGTATCCTTTTGATAATAATTTAATTTTCTAATTTCAAGAGCATCAACACCAATATTCATGGCTATTTCTTCAATAATATTTTCTATAGCAAGCATCCCTTGAGGTCCACCAAAGCCTCTAAATGCTGTGTTTGAAGCGGTATTTGTTTTGCATAAAAAACCCCTAAAAGTAGCATTTGGCAAAAAATATGTATTATCAGCATGGAATAAAGCTCTAGAAACTATTGCTTTAGATAAATCAAGTGAGTAGCCACATCTTGCTGCAAGATCTATCTCAATCCCCAAAATTTTCCCATCACCACTATAGCCAACTTTATAGTCTGCCTTGAAATCATGCCTCTTTCCAGTGAGCAACATATCATCTTTTCTAGAGAGCCGAGCCTTTATAGGAAGTTTAGTTTGCTTTGCAAATATAGCGCAAACACACGCAAGTTGAGATGAATCTGTCTCCTTGCCACCAAAGCCGCCACCCATTCTCCGAGTAATTACTTCGATTGCATTTTGAGGAACATCTAAAACATGCGCAACTAGATGTTGGACTTCTGTAGGGTTTTGAGTCGAAGAATGAACTACCATCTCGTTGTCCTCTGTTGGAATTGCCAGAGCAACCTGTCCCTCAAGATAATAATGCTCTTGACCGCCAATAGATAGACTTCCATTTAGCTTATTTTTTGATGAATCTATAGCTTTATTTGAATCTCCTATAGAGACTTCTAGTGGTTCATCAAGAAAGCTTTTTTTAGCCATTGCCTGATCAATAGTAACAATAGCCTCTAGCTCCGTTACATTTGAGGTGATTAAGAGCGCAGCTGTTCTTGCATTCTCATGACTATCTGCTAAGACAGCAGCAATTGCTTGGCCAAAGAATAAAACCTCTTTATCAGCCAAAATAGGCTCGTCATGTTTAATCGCTCCTATATATAGATTTTCTATATCTTTTGCCAGGAGAATACTATGAACACCGTCAGCTTTTAGAGCATCTGTAATATCAATCTTATTTATTTTTCCACGCGCAACATTACTTAACGCAAATGCAACATGAAGAGTGCCTTTTGGGACCGGCATGTCATCAATATAAGTTGCACTTCCCTGGACATGCATATGAGCACTATCGTGAGCAATTGAGTCGCCAATTATTGAGCCCTTAAGTTGAGCAGAATTTTTTATATTTTTATTAATTTTTGCTTACTCCTTGAATTAACTTGATTGTGAATATTCTGCAAGATTTTCAACTGGCTGATCTTGATACATCAATATAGTTTTTTTAATTAAGTTTGCAGATACTTGTAATCGGTATTCTGAAGTTGCTCTGACATCAGTAAATGGAGAAAATTCTTCTTTCAAAACCTTATAAGATAATGCAGCTATGTTGTCTTCTTGCCAATTCTTTAATAAAAAATTTTCAAGTATATTTGATCTTTGAGGTATTCCTGACATCCCTCCAAAGGCGATCTTAAATGATTCTGGTTTATTGTTTGTGGACGTAATATTTATTGCCATGCATACAGCTGAAATATCATCCTCGTATCTTTTAGACATTTTATGAGTAATAAGACGCTGATTTTCATTAGGCTTTGGAATGATAATACTTTCAATAAATTCACCTTGCTGAATAACAGTTTTTTTATAGGTAATAAAAAAATCTTCTAAATTAATAGTTCTGCTAACAGGGCCTTTTCTGAGCTTTAATTTTGCATCTAAAGCAATTAAGACTGGGGGCATATCTCCTATAGGTGAAGCATTAGCAATGTTGCCTCCAATAGTCGCCCAATTCTTTATGGGTAAAGAGGCAAAGCGTTGCAAAAAAGGACCTAAGTCAGGCCAGTTACTTATAAGACTAGAGGCGGCATCCTCATAACTTACAGCAGCTCCAATCTCTAATTCTTTAGCGTTATCTTTAATCTCCTTTAATTCAATAACTTGATTAACGCTAACGATATGTGAAAACTCTTTCATTGATTGAGTAATCTCTAGGCTGAGATCAGTTCCTGCGGCAATAATATTTGCTGAAGTGCTATTAATTAGAACATTAGAGAGCTCATTTATCGTTGAGGGAGCATCATATTTAATTGTTTTATTACTCTTTTTATAACTTAAACTTATGTGCTTAGGATTATTTAATTCTCCTAAAATCTTAGTAATATTCTTCTGATTTTTTTTATAGTAGTCTAAGGGTTCGTCACTTTTCTCATTAAACATTGAAAATGCAGCTGCAATTATTGGTTTATAGCCAGTGCACCTGCACAAGTTACCGGATAGAGTTTCGTTTATTTGATGCAGATCTACTGAGTTTTTATTTTGATATAAGGCAAATAACGACATAACAAAGCCAGGCGTGCAAAAGCCACACTGTGAACCGTTTTCTAGCACCATTGCTTTTTGAGAAGGATGCAGCTTGCCCTCCTCAGCCAACCCCTCAACAGTAACTAAATGTTTGCCAGCTAGTCCATAAGCCAATGCCATGCATGTATTTATACTTTTATACTCAACCTTACTAGACTTATTATTAGTAACAATCTCACCAATAACTGCAGTACAAGCGCCGCAATCTCCAGAAGCGCAGCCCTCCTTAGTTCCAACAAGCTGATTATTTCTTAACCACTCTAGGACAGTAGTATTTGGATTTATTGCGCCAAGATCTGTTGGCGTAGAGTTTTGATTCAGCAAAAAATACATTAGCTTCCTCGATAGGTTGAATAACTATAAGGGGAAATTAAAAGAGGTACATGGTAGTTTTCACTCTTTTCACTAATATAGAAACGAATAATGACATCTTTTAAAAAAGGGCACTTAATATTTTTAGCTTCATAATAATCATCCACTATGAATTCAAGCTCATAACAACCCTCATCAAATTCTTCTTCTGACAACAAAGGTTTATCACAGCGGCCATCTAAGTTCGTTTTTATTGATTTAAGATGTACTGAATTTGTACCATCTCTTCGATATAAATTTATCGCTACACCACTTGCAGGAACTCCTGCAGAGGTATCTAATATATGTGTTGTAAGTTGTCCCATTATGCCTTCCTTATTTTTGGTAAATATTTTGACCTAAAATATAAACCTCTTTAATTAGTCTATCATCACCTAAAGTCATTAAATTAAATAATATATCGTTAATATCATCTGAGGTTTCGAGTTTATTTTTTATTAATTCTGTTGCCTTTAAATCAATAACAATAAAGTCTGCCTCCTTATTACGCTCAAAGTTACCAATACGATTATCCATATCAAGTACTTTCGCTGCAGCTAGAGTTGTCAGATAAAAAGCTTTAACAGGATCTAAATTATAATTATTTAGTCGACATATTTTGTAAGCTTCATTCATTACCTGAAACATTGAAAAGCTGTCACCGCCGCCAACATCTGATGCAAGTGCAGTACCTATTCCAAAAGCCTCTAATTTATCAAGTTCAAATAGACCGCTACCAAGGAATAGATTGGATCTTGGACATAGCGCTACCTTAGAACCTGAATCAGCAATACGTTTATATTCTTCATCAGTATTATAAATACAATGACCAAAAACTGAATTAGGTCCTGATAGATTGAAATTATCATAGACATCAAAGTAGTTTTTTGAGTCTGGAAAAAGCTCCTTTACCCAGCCAATTTCATCAATATTTTCATTAAGATGAGTTTGCAAAAGAACGCCTTTATTTCCATTATTATCTGAATACTCTTCTAATAAATTAGCAGCCTGTACTAATTGCTCAGAAGAAGATGTAGGAGCAAATCTAGGCGTAACGGCGTAACTCATTCGCCCTCTATTGTGCCATTTTTCAATAAGCTCTTTCGAATCAAAATAACTACCATCCACACTATCACAAAGAGCCTCTGGTGCATTTCTATCCATCATAACTTTACCGGCCACCATCCTAAGCTTCAACTTTTCTGCTGCCGTAAAAAAAATATCTACAGATTGTTTGTGTGAGGTACAAAAAGTCATTGCTGTTGTAGTACCATTTTTAATAAGCTCATCAAGAAACAAATCTGCAACCTTAGCGGCATAAGTCTCATCTGAAAACTTTTGCTCTTCAATAAATGTATACTTATTAAGCCAGTCTATAAGGCTTGCTCCATAGGAGGCTATAACTTTATATTGAGGATAATGCACATGAGTGTCAATGAAGCCAGGCATTATTAAACTATCCTTAAAGTGAGTAGATGACTTAGCGTTTGGCCACTTTGAAGAAATTTGATTGAAGTCTCCAACCTCAATGATACTTCCAGAATCATTATCAACAACCATAAGGCCATCAACAAAATAGTTTGGCTCTAGCACCCCATTACTTTCAGTGCAGTGGTAAATTGCTCCTCGATAATGGTTGTATTCGCTCACTGATTTGCCTCAATCCAAATCCCTAATTTCGCTCTCTCTTCATCGGTCATATTTGTATTGTTAATTAAGGGCATTGCTTTAGATAAAACAGACTGCTGATATATCTGATTCTTATGGGCAATAATTTTTTCTTTAGTATCCAACATAATCCCATTAGGCGCAATCGCAAAGGCTTTGTTTGAAGGCTCCGCAGCATGACAACTCACGCAATGTTTTTCAATGATGGCTTGGGCCTCAGCAATAGTTACGATCTCTTGGCTATTATCTTGCATCTTAATTGGTGATGGCGCTAGAGCATAAATCAAGGCAAAGGTTGAGATAACTATAATGGCGATTAGACTATTTTTAGCTTTACCAACTCCTCTTAAATTAAAGTAGTGGCGAACCATTACCAAAATCCCAATAACAGCCATTAATATTAACCAGCCATAATCTCCGCTATAAATTGTAGGGTAATGGCCACTTATCATCATAAATAAAACGGGTAAGGTAAAGTAATTGTTATGACGAGAGCGGAGATAACCTATTTTTCCCAGCTCTAAACTAACTTCAGTAGAGTTTTCACAAGCATCAACTAATTTTTTTTGAACTGGAATAATTACAAAGAAAACATTAGCAACCATTACCGTTCCAATCATTGAGCCAATTTGCATATAAACTGCTCTAGGATTAAAAATATTGCTATAAAAATATGCAAACAATGCAATTACTATAAAAATAATAGCTAAAAAAATTGCGGATTTAGTTACCAACTTTGACTTACATAAAAGATCATAGATAAGCCAAAAAAGTATCAACCCTAAGAGACTTAAACCAACGCCATATAATGCAGATATTGAGCTATTGGAAGCTAACAGATAAGTGCTAGCATTAAAATAATAGATAACTGAAAGCAGTGAAATTCCAGAAAGCCAAGTAACGTAAGCTTCCCACTTAAACCAGTGCAAAGGTTCTGGAAGGGTTTGAGGATATTTCTTATATTTTTCTAAATGATAAAAGCCGCCGCCGTGAACTGCCCATAAGTTGCCAGCTATCTCGTCTCTATTATTTAATCGGTCAAGTTTATTTTCAAGCCAATTAAAATAAAAGGAAGCACCAATCCAGGCTATGCCTGCAATTATATGGAGTAATTTCAAAACTAGACTGAGCCAGTCCATTAGATATATTTGCATCATAAGCTGAGCTCCACATAAATACTAACATCTTCAATTTTACTAACATTGCACTGCTTCATACTGTCTTTGTCACTATTGTATTTCCTATCTATCACAACGAATTGAGCGTTATCTTTTAAACTAATTAAAGGAAAGTGCCAAACTCCTCTTGAATAACTAATACCTTGATCACCATCAGTAATAAAAGCCTTAATATTTTCAATTACAGGTTCCTGTGATGGAGGCGCGACAACAACTATAAATGGCGTGTTATTTTTTGGAATAAATGTCTGACTAAAAAAAGGATGATTCTCGAGCATAGTAATTTGAAGAGGAAACTGCCTCTTCTTAGCAACAAAAATATGGACACTTGTTTCCCCCTCTGCCTCCTTAGTATCTAATTTTACAATATCAGGAAACTTGGATGCAAAACCATCATTAATAGTAATAGATTCTTTATTTTCAGCACTAAACACTTCGCCAAATAGTTGAAAATTATCTACAGTTAGAACCTCAGGAGTTAGTTTTAAAGTATTCATATCTAGGTAAATTTTCCAATAAGTTTTAGCCTGGCAATGCCGCCATCTGGATATATATCGACACGGATATGAGTAAACACATCATTATGAAGTATGTCCGAACCTTTAAAAACATGCATTTGGTTTATCTTTAATTTTTTTCCTTCAATAAGTTTATTCCAGGTCTTACTATTTTCTTTCAAAGTTTTATCATCTTCGTCTGGTGAATTGGAAGTTGATATTGAGAAAGTATCTGGAAAATTACCTTTAAAAAATTTCGTATCAACAAAAACTTCCTCAGCAGTTGCGGGCTTAGAGAGGGCAATAATTCCCCAGTCATTTCCAGGCTTTCTTCGTCGCCTTGTTTCCCAACCATCAGCCATACTCAAAGGTTCATGCTCTTCTAAAACATTACTTAAACTTCCGAAGTGTTCATCATTTGCAAAGATCGCTTTCGCACCACTTTTTTTGGATATTACGTTCGTGCCATTAATTTCATATTTCTTCTCATCAACCCATATCTCACCATAAGCCCTGAAACGAGCAATCCCACCATCTGGAAGTAATGTAATTTTTAAATGCGTAATTGGCTTTGATGAAGCACTATTAAATAAATTTTTTGAGTCACCCTCTAGGGATTCTTTGGTAACAAGATCAAACCATTCTGTAACAGCAGTACCATCAACAACTAAGTCATCAGTAGTTCCTCCTGGCACAGAGCAACCTTGAACAGAAATTCCAGGTGCAAAATTCCCAGTAAAGTGAGTTGTATCAATATTAAAGCTATTAATAATAGATTCAGCGCCTAACCTAATAAAACAAAAGTCATTTTTCCCATCTCGCCGTCTTCGACTCTCCCAGCCATCCATCCACTTACCATTTATATCGTATTTGTCTTCAATCCAAACAGGCTCACTTGATTGAAGCATACGGCCTGAGTCTGCAAAAAATTCATCACTACAATAAACAACTTTAGTACCAAAACTTGAACTAGCAACATCAATCTGGTTATCAGACTCCATAAATCTCCTTGATTCTTAGCCACGCTATTTTATTAATCTCATCTAGAGCATTTGATCTTTCTTGATTTTTTGAATTTTCTATTCGCTCTTTGAACTGCAAAATGATGTCAGATTTATTTTTTTCTTTAACTGCCATAATAAAGGGGAAGTCAAATTTAGCAAAGTACTCCCTATTAAGCTCCTCAAAAAGCTCAATTTCAGAGTCAGAGCAATCACTTAATCCAGCAGATTTTTGTTCAGTAGTTGAGAAATCAGTAAGTTCGTTATTTTGGGCTTTTTTGCCTGCCAAGGTTGGATGAGCGACTATCAAGTTATCCTGTAAGTCAGAATCTGCATTCAGCATTATATTTGAAAGTAACTCATGAAATTTTTCTAAACTATTATATTTTTTATCAGCTAAAACCAGAGGTAACGATTTTTCTACAAACCAAGGAGTATGCTCATACAAGTTTTCAAAAGTTTTTAAAAAGGCTTCTGCAGATTGTTGCGCTAAATTTACTGGTAATTCCATCTCTTACCCTTTCTAAAAGTTCTTATACCAATGATCAGCAATTTCTCTGCGCGAGCAAAGCCAAACATTATCAAAAGTTTTAACATACTCTAAAAATCTTCTCATAGCCATAATTCTTCCAGGGCGTCCTAATATTCTCGCATGCATTCCAACTGACATCATTTTTGGACTTACCTCTCCTTCAAGATATAAAGCATCAAAAGTATCCTTTAAATAGTTAAAGAATTGGTCTCCAGAATTAAACCCCTGTGGTGAAGCAAACCTCATATCATTTACATCGAGAGTATAGGGAATAATTAAATGCTTTTTTTCAGCACCAAATTCATTTGACCAGTAAGGCAAGTCATCGTCATATGTGTCACTATCATAAAGAAACCCTCCCTCTTCCACAATCAGCCTTCTTGTATTTGGACTATTTCTTCCGGTGTACCATCCTTCTGGCCTTTTTCCTAAGTATTCTGTCAAAACAGAAATACAGTCTTTAATATGCTCTCGCTCTGTTTTTTCATCAACAAATTGATAATCTATCCATCTAAATCCATGCGCACAAATATCATAATTTTGTTCTACCAAATAATCTGCAAGTTCTCGATTACGAGCAATTGCAAGAGCCACTGCAAAGATAGTTACTGGAACATCGAATTCTTTAAAAAGGTTTAATATTCTCCAAACTCCTGCTCTTGAGCCATACTCATAAATGGACTCCATACTCATATGCCTAACGCCTTCATAAGCCTTAGCACCAACAATCTCTGAAAGGAAAGCTTCTGATGCATTGTCGCCATGCAAAATTGAGTTTTCCGCACCTTCTTCATAATTCAACACAAATTGAACTGCAATACGGGCTTTATTTGGCCATTTGGGGTGGATTGAATCCCTCCCATAGCCCACCATATTTCGGGGATAGCTTTTAAGGCTTTGAATGATTTTTTTATTCATAATAATTTTTAGCTAAGTATTTGACTACAACTATTATTTTTAAGCAAAGTACTCATAGATTTGGTATTTAAATAATTATTTAATTATATGCATAAATGTATTAATAATTATTGTAAACAATTATTTTTCACAATGAATTTAAAAATGATTATTTCTACTTGTATATTCAAGAATACTCAAACTATATAGTTAATTATTAGAGCTATAAGAAATAGATTGAAAATACATTGAAATATTTTTGACAAAGGACATCATCGAGAATAGAATATTAACAACTTGAGATTTTATTCCTATATACTTTTAATACAAAGCTTGAGTTAACAACAAAGATATTTTTAGACTATCTTTATTTTTATGATGGTTTTTGTTCTATTGAAAAATTAAGATTAACAACTAAGGAGAAGTACACAATGAAAAACACGAAACATTCACATTTTGGTGGATTTATCAAAAAAACTGGTCTAGCAATAATAGCTACAACAATTGCTTTATCAGCGTCAATTGCTCAAGCTGACATTAAGCCTGCTGTAGTTTATGATACTGCTGGTAAGAATGACAAGTCTTTTAACGAGGCGGTCTATAACGGCATCATGAGATTTGCTAATGATACTGGTATTGCTGTTACTGAGCTAGAGCCTACTAATGAAGCTATGATGGAGCAAAGTCTTAAGAAGTTTGCACAACGTGGATATAGCCCAGTTGTAGCTGTAGGTTTCACTATGGCAAATGCTGTTGCTGCAGCCGCTGCAGAGTATCCTGATACTCAGTTCACTATCATTGATGGTGTTGTAGATGCTCCAAACGTTCAAAATGTTGTTTTTAAAGAACAAGAAGGATCATTCCTTGTTGGTATTATGGCTGCTATGGCATCAAGCACAGGCACTGTAGGCTTTGTTGGTGGTATGGATATTCCATTAATTAGTCGCTTTGAGTGTGGTTATAAGCAAGGTGTTGCTCATCAAGACAGCTCAATGACTGTAATAGCTCAGATGACTGGATCAACTCCAGCTGCTTGGGGTAACCCAACTAAAGGTGGTGAAATTACTCGTAGCCAAGTTGAAAATGGTGCTGACGTAGTTTATGCTGCTGCTGGTGGAACTGGAATGGGTGTTTATCAAACTGCTGCAGACATGGGTGTATTAGCAATTGGTGTAGACTCTAACCAAAACTACATTCAACCTGGAACAATGCTTACTTCTATGTATAAGAAAGTTGGATTAGCTGCTTACGAGAGTTTCGAAGCTGCTATGAACGGCACTTGGGAAGCTGGTTTTAAAGTGAACGGTGTGGCTGAAGACGGTGTTGGCGCTGCAATGGATGAGTACAATGCAGATCTAGTTTCTGCTGAAATGCTTGCCGCAGTTGAAACTGCAAGAGCTGGAATTATTGATGGCTCTATTGTGGTCCATGACTATATGAGTGATAATACCTGCCCTTTATAAGAAGCAGTTTTTATTCTTAAAAACATCCGGCTCTAGGGCCGGATGTTTTTTTTTAAACTTTAATATGTATTTTTATAAAACTATATATTAAAGTTACAAATTCATACAACTATAATAATTACATATTTTTATATAAATATTATCTATGACTAAGTCAAACATTGCCATTGAACTGATAAATGTTGACAAACATTTTGGTGCTGTGCATGCAAATGATAAGGTCAATCTAAGCGTTAAAACTGGAACAATACACGGTATTGTTGGTGAGAATGGAGCGGGTAAATCCACTCTAATGAGTATCTTGTACGGCTTTTATCAGGCAGACTCTGGACAAATTAAAGTCTTTGATAAAGACTTTAGAGCTACCAGCTCAAAACAATCAATTGAAGCAGGAATTGGAATGGTTCACCAACATTTCATGCTGGTTGAGAATTTTACCGTTCTTGAGAATGTCATTCTTGGCAGTGAGGGTGGTGCATTAATTACAGAAAGCCTAGCAAATGCTCGAATTGAGCTGACTAGACTTGCTAAAGAATATGGATTGGAAGTTGAACTAGATATCGCCGTAGAAGAGCTCTCTGTTGGAATGCAGCAAAGAGTCGAAATCTTAAAGGGCCTTTATAAGGGCGCAAAGGTTTTAATACTTGATGAACCCACAGGAGTCTTAACGCCTCAAGAGTCTGATGAGTTATTTCGTATATTTGAAGCTCTTAAGAATGAAGGTGTTACGATTATATTAATTACTCACAAGCTTCGAGAAATTATGAATATCACAGACCATGTATCGGTCATGAGAGCGGGCAAGATGGTAGCCCACAGAGAGACAAGTAAAACCAACCCTGAAGAACTTGCAGAGTTGATGATTGGAAGAAAAGTACTACTAAATATTAAGAAGTCTAAAGCAAAAATTGGTAAGCCCCTTTTAGTTGCAAAAAATCTCGAAATAAATAATGAACAAGGATTAAAGCGCGTATCAGAAGTGAGCTTTGAGGCTTGCTCTGGTGAAATTCTCGGAATTGCAGGCGTCACCGGCAATGGTCAGGGAACACTTCTAAAAGCACTAGCTGGAATACTCCCATTAACAAAAGGCACTATCGAAATCATGGGTGAAACCATATCCCCAAAAAGTCGACTTAATCCTGAGCAATTACGAAATCTTGGTGTTGCTCATGTCCCTGAGGATCGTCAAAAAATGGGTATGATTGCTGAATTTAGTGCTAGCGAAACCGCCCTAATGGGATACCAAAATGATAAGGATCTAAATCAAGGAATTTGGCTAAAAAAATCACTAGTTAAGGCTAATTGTGCTTCCATAATGGAGGCCTTTGATGTCCGTCCACCAAATCCAAACTTGATGTCCTCAAACTTTTCAGGGGGCAATCAACAAAAACTTATTCTAGCAAGAGAATTTGAACGTGACCCAGAAGTTTTAATTATTGGTCAACCTACACGTGGTGTTGATATAGGTGCTATTGAGTTTATTAGAAAACGCATTATTCAAATGAGAGATGCTGGCAAAGCTATTGTCCTAATTTCTGTTGAGCTAGAGGAAATCATGTCTCTTAGTGACAGAATAATAGTGATGTGTGATGGAGTAATTACTGGTACTGTTAATGGTGCAGATGCAGATGAAGCAACACTCGGCATGATGATGGCCAATGCGCTTGAATCTCCAGCAGAAGTCAAGGGAGTTGAAGTATGACACGTGATAGACGATTATCATGGATAAATGGCTTATTGCTGCCTCTCTTTAATGTTTTAACTGCATTTATAGCTACCGGTATTGTTTTTCTATTTATAGGAGTCGATCCAATAGAGGCAACCAAGATATTAATCTATGGTGCACTTGGTTACGATGAAGGTCTTGGTTACACTCTGTATTACGCGACAAACTTTGTCTTTACTGGCCTTGCTGTAGCAGTTGCATTTCACGCTGGATTATTTAATATTGGAGGCGAGGGGCAGGCATATGTTGGAGGTCTTGGAACTGCGTTAGTTGCCTTATATATGAATCCTGCCCTTAGCGCATGGATTGTCATTCCTTTGGCTATCTCAGGAGGCTTGTTGTTTGGAGCATTATGGGCGATCATTCCTGCTTACTTACAGGCTTATCGTGGAAGCCACATTGTTATAACTACCATAATGTTTAACTTTATAGCCTCCTCATTAATGGTTTATGTCTTGGTCAATGTGCTACGTGAGGTTGGCGAGATGTCGCCAGAAAGTGGTGACTTTATTGAAGCCTCATGGATCCCTTTTGTGCATGATGTATTAGCAAATTTTGGTTATGAAGTTACAAGGTCACCCCTTAATATGTCGATATTTGTTGCGTTATTTTTCTCAGCTGTAGTCTGGTTTTTCCTATGGCATACTAGATGGGGCTTTGCAATTCGAGCTGCAGGAAAAAGCAATGAAGCTGCAATTTATAGTGGAATTAATCCAAAAAAAATTATTGTTGTAACCATGTGTATTTCGGGAGCACTGGCCGGCTTAGTTGGCATCAATGAACTTATGGGAGTTCAGCACCGCCTATTCTTAAATTTTAATTATGGTTATGGATTTGGTGGTATCGCGGTTGCCTTAATGGGCCGCAATCATCCAGTTGGTATTCTTATTGCAGCTTTCTTGTTTGGAATACTTTATCAGGGCGGTGCAGAATTAGACTTTGAATTACAAAACGTATCAAGGGACATTGTTGTTGTTATGCAAGGCTTAGTCATCTTGTTTTGTGGTGGCTTAGAGTATTTATATAGGCCTGTTTTAATGCGCTATTTAGCACCAGTTGAGGCATCAGAATGAGCGACTTCTTTTTAACTACTGTATTGACATTTGACGCCTCAGTTAGAATCTGTGTTCCACTTATTTTTGCTTCCATGGCTGGCTTGTTTGCTGAGCGATCAGGTGTTGTAGATATTGGTTTGGAAGGAAAGCTTTTGATGTCAGCCTTTATTGCTGCAAGTGCAGCAAGCGTTTTTGGCTCACCATGGCTTGGTTTAATTGCAGGTATGTTCGCATCCTCTGTATTAGCAATGATTCATGGCTTTGCATCCATTACCTATAAAGGTAATCAGATTGTTAGTGGAGTTGCAATAAATATCTTAGCATCTGGACTGACAATGATTCTAACGTTAGCCTGGTTTAAAAGAGGCGGCATTACGCCAACCCTTCAAAACGACGAAAGATTTCTTTCTATTACCCTTCCTGGAGTCGATATTATTGATCATATTCCTATTATTGGTGTAATTTATAGGGAGCTCATTAGTGGTCATAATATCCTGGTTTATTTAGCCTTTGTGATTGTTCCAATTGTTTGGTGGGTAGTTTACCGAACTCGATTTGGTTTACGCCTTAGAGCGGTAGGAGAAAACCCTAAAGCGGTTGATACAGCAGGATTATCAGTTGAAGGTCTGCGCTACAGAGCATTATTAGTTGGTGGTATTTTGTGTGGGATTGGTGGCGCTTATATTTCAACTGCATATACTGCACAATTCACAAAAGAGATGACTGCTGGTGCTGGCTTTATTGCTTTAGCTGCACTAATTTTTGGAAAGTGGCACCCATACAAGGTTTTAGCTGCATGCTTCTTATTTGCCTTTTTACAGGCATTATCTATTAGACTTCAAGGTGTTGTCTTTCCTATTATTGGTGAAATTCCGGTTCAATTGATCGATGCAGCCCCTTATATTTTAACTATTATTTTATTAGCAGGGTTTATTGGCAAAGCAGTTCCTCCTAAGGCATCTGCCCAACCTTATATTAAGGAGTTATAAGTATGAGTGAAGAAAGTCATATTACAGCTACTAAAAGTGCCATGAGCAAAGCCTATGTCCCTTACTCTAACTATCCTGTTGGTGTTTTAATAATAACTGACAAAGGGAATACTTATTCAGGTTGTAATGTTGAAAATGCTAGCTACCCGCTTGGAAACTGTGCTGAGGCATCTGCTATTGCATCAATGGTAATGGGTGGTGAAAAAAAAATTAAAACAATATATGTTATGACAAAGAATGATGAAGGCGGAATACCTTGTGGTGGCTGTAGACAGAGAATAAGAGAATTTTCGGATGAAAATACAAAAATTATGCTGTGCTCTCCAAGCGGAGTTCAGAGCCATATGAATCTTGCTGAATTATTACCTTATTCTTTTGGGCCGGAGCATCTGTAATGAGTCAAGTTGATGATTGTGTTGATATCATAAATCAAACAATTGCAAGCTTTAGGCCTGAAGTTGGTCTTATTCTTGGATCTGGCTTAGGTCAGTTTTGTGATAATATCAATACGATAGCTAGTCTAGATTTTGACTCACTTCCAGGCTTTCCAGTTGCCGGTGTTGGTGGCCATGCTGGAAGACTTTTATTTGGTAAAGTTGAAGATACCAATGTTGTTGTAATGCAAGGTCGAGCTCATTATTATGAGAACGGAAGAGCAGACATAATGGCTGTTGCCATTCAAACTCTTAGCGCAATAGGATGCAAAAGCCTGGTACTAACTAATGCTGCTGGAAGTTTAGTTAAAGAAGCATCGCCAGGAAGCGTTATGCTTATAACAGACCATATTAATATGACGGGAGTTTCTCCCTTGTTTGGTGCTGAAAGTAATAAGCGCTTTGTGGATATGAGTGATGCCTACAATCCTGAGCTAAATAATAATATGCGTTCTTCAGCTAAAATGAATGACATAACCCTACATGAAGGAGTTTATGCATGGTTTAGTGGGCCGCAATTTGAAACTCCTGCTGAAATTAAAGCTGTCAAAACCCTAGGCGCAGATGCTGTAGGAATGTCTACAGTTCCTGAAGTTATTTTAGCTCGCCATCAAGGGCTTCCACTATGTGCTCTTTCAGTTATTACTAATTATGCAGCAGGAATGAGCGCCACAAAACTAAGTCATGAACAAACAATTGCCTTTGCAAGTAAGGCTGCAGACACTGTCGAAAAAGTTCTAATTTCATACCTAAAGAGTCTATAGATTTTATTAAGCATCAAAGCATATGACTAAAAATATTACTAAAGCTCAAATACCTCAAAAAGATAGCAAAGTTATCTCTTATCCAAATTTAGTTGATTCAGAAAGCTTAAAGGAAAACTCTGGTGTTATTAGAAATCCAGGGACAGACTTTAGACTTGATAAAATATCAAATTTAGCGATTAATAGAAGCGCCGTTGAAAGGCGCTGCACTAATTATGGCACAAGGCGAAGTATAAAAAAAGATAAACAAGCTGCATGGCTTCTCAAAGCCATTACTTTAATGGACTTAACCACCCTTTCTGGAGACGACACAGAAGCTCGCGTTAGGCGTCTTTGCAGTAAAGCAAAACAACCTATTAGCAACAAGCTTGAAAAAATACTGGGCACTGAATCTTTAGATTTAAGTGTTGCTGCTGTTTGCGTATACCATGACATGCTTGCTTCTGCCAAAAAAGTATTGAATAATTCAAAGGTTAATTTAGCCGCGGTATCCACAGGATTTCCAGCAGGCCTCTCTCCTCTTCCATTAAGACTTAAAGAAATCGAGTATTCAGTAGATTCGGGTGCTAATGAAATTGATATAGTTATAAGCCGCCGACATGTTTTAGAAGGAAACTGGGAAGAACTGTATAACGAAGTAAAAATGTTTCGTGAAAAATGTGGCGATGCGCATATGAAAACTATTTTAGCTACGGGTGAACTTGGAAATCTTAGTAATATTGCTAAAGCTTCTCAGGTTTGCATGATGGCTGGGGCTGACTTTATTAAAACGTCTACTGGTAAAGAGCCTACTAACGCAACCCTTCCAGTAAGCTTAGTTATGGTTCGAATGATACGTAATTTTTATAATGAAACAGGCATTCGAATCGGCTTTAAAGCTGCTGGTGGAATTAGTGACACTAAAACTGCACTTTTATATATGACAATGATCCAAGAAGAGCTCGGTCGCAGATGGTTAGAGCCAGATTTATTTCGTTTTGGAGCATCTAGCTTACTCGGCGATATTGAACGCCAGTTAGACCACTTCTCTAGTGGTTATTACTCGGCATCTTATAGACATCCATTAGCATAGGACTTAACAATGACACTTTTAAAATCATTCAAAGATCTAGATTATAGCGAAGCTCTCGAAAGTGATAAAGAGGCGCATGAGTGGCTTAAACTTAATGATCACCGCTTTGGTCAGCTGATTAATGGAAAATTTATATCTAATAAAAAATCTAAATTAATTGCTAGCTTAAATCCCTCAAATGGTAAGTTACTAGCCAATATTGAAATTGCAAGTTCTGAACAGCTAGATTTAGCAGTAGAAGCTGCTAGAAAAGCACAACCCTCTTGGGAGTTACTTGGAGGCCATGGAAGAGCTAAAATTCTCTATGCCTTAGCAAGATTACTACAAAAACATTCTAGATTAATATCTGTACTTGAAACACTTGATAATGGAAAGCCAATTCGTGAAAGTCGTGATATTGATATACCTCTTGCAATAAGGCATTTTTACTACCATGCTGGCTGGGCACAACTTCAAGGCAAAGAGTTTTCTAGTTACCAGTCAATTGGTGTTGTTGCTCAGATTGTCCCATGGAACTTCCCACTATTAATGTTATCTTGGAAAATTGCTCCAGCTCTTGCTATGGGTAATACTATTGTCTTTAAGGCTGCAGAGCAAACTCCAATTTCAGCAATGTTTTTTGCGCACTTATGCGAGCAGGCAGGAGTTCCACCTGGCGTTGTCAATATGATCAATGGTGATGGAAATATTGGCGCTGAACTTGCAGCTCATAAAGACGTTGATAAAGTTGCATTTACTGGCTCAACTGCTGTTGGTCAGTCCATCAGAAAAAGTACAGCTGGACAAGGTAAAAAACTTACACTCGAACTTGGCGGAAAATCTGCATTTATTGTGTTTGAAGATGCAGATCTTGATGCTGCAGTTGAAGGCTTAGTTGATTCAATTTGGTTTAATCAAGGAGAGGTTTGTTGTGCTGGATCAAGATTATTGGTTCAGGCTGAAGTTGCTGAAGACCTTCATCTAAGAATTAAAGAAAGAATTAAACAATTACGCTTAGGCTCTCCTCTTGATAAGTCAATAGACTTAGGCAGTTTAGTTAGCAAGACCCAGTTTAATAGAGTGAATGAAATGGTCAAAGATGGCTTAAAACATGGCGGAGAAATTTATCAGGCATGTGATATTGAGTCAGAGGGTAACCTCTATCCCCCAACTCTTATTACAAATATTGATTCTAGTCACCCGTTAGCTCAAGAAGAAATTTTTGGACCTGTTTTAGTCTCAATGACTTTCCGAACTCAATCCGAAGCAGTTGAATTAGCTAACAATAGTAGATATGGATTAGCGGCAAGTATTTGGAGTGAAAATATTAATCGCACAATGGATGTTGCTCCTAAAATTAAAGCCGGTGTTGTATGGATTAATTGTCATAATCAGTTTGATGCGTCTTGTGGATTTGGCGGCGTCAAAGAGTCTGGATTTGGCCGTGAAGGTGGAAAAGAAGGTCTTTATGAGTATCTTAAGCCTAACGGTTTAAAGTCATCAAAGAAGACTACTGCTGCTTTAATTACTAAAAATCCTAAAAATAATGCTATTGACCGAACATTAAAATTTTATATTGGCGGAAAGCAGGTAAGGCCAGACGGTGGTCATAGTATTGCAACTTTCAATGCTGACGGAAGTCATGCGGTTTTCGTTGGTGCTGGTAATAGAAAGGATGTAAGAAACGCTGTAAGTGCAGCCTCAAAAGCATCATCCTGGAGCTCTCAAAGTGGTCACGGCAGAGCTCAAATTATTTATTTTCTTGCTGAAAATTTATCGGTACGCGAATCTGAATGGATTCAACGACTTATAACTCTTTGTGGGGTTTCAAAAAAACAAGCTAAAGCTGAATTTGATGAGAGCATCAGTCGACTCTTTAGTTATGCTGCCTGGGCAGATAAGTATGACGGAGCAGTTCATAGTGCGCCTTATAGGGGCGTTACAATGGCACTTCCAGAGCCCATAGGTATTCTTGCTCAAATTGCTCCTGAAGAGCTTCCATTACTTACATCAATCTCTTTAATTGCGCCGGCAATAGCTATGGGAAACCGAGTTGTTTTAATTCCTAGTGAACGATTTCCAAGTGTTGCCTTGGAGTTAGTACAAACAATTGAAACTTCAGATGTACCAGCTGGCGTTGTAAATATAGTTAGCGGTAATAAGCGTGAGCTTGCTGAGCAAATTGTTGGTCATGCAGAAGTTGACGGAACATGGTGTTGGGCGGATCAAGAGACTATTGCCTCTATTGAAGCTATTAGTGCTATTGACTTAAAACGCTTGTGGGTTCATGAAGATAGTGATCGAGATTGGCTTAATCCTGATCAGGGTGAAAGCTTAGAATTCCTTAGAAATGCAACTGAAGTGAAAAATATTTGGACTCCATATGGTGACTAATTTATGAGCACATTATTCCTTCCTCAAGAACTAATTAGAAAAAAACGTGATGGCCTTATACTGAATGACCATGAAATTGGTTTTTTAGTTCAAGGAATTACTGATGGCAGTTTGACGGATGCTCAGTTAGGCGCATTTGCAATGGCAGTTTTTAAATGTGGCATGACTATGGATGAGCGCGTTAGTTTAACTCAGCACATGATGTACTCAGGAGATACGCTTCAGTGGCAAGACCTTAACTTAGATGGTCCAGTAGTAGATAAGCATTCAACTGGCGGTGTAGGAGACAAGATAAGTTTAATATTGGCTCCAATAGTTGCTGCTTGTGGAGGCTATGTGCCAATGATTTCTGGTCGCGGCTTGGGACATACGGGTGGCACACTAGATAAGCTTGAAAGCATTCCAGGATATAATGGAACTCCTGATAATACAAAATTTAGAATGCTTGTTAAGGAAGTTGGCTGCGCTATTATTGGGCAAACTACCAAACTTGCTCCAGCAGACCAGCGTTTTTATGCCACTAGAGACGTCACCGCAACAGTTGAGTCAATTGACCTTATTACCGCGTCAATTCTATCAAAAAAACTAGCCTCTGGACTTGATGCCCTTGTAATGGACATTAAAACTGGTAATGGTGCATTTGCTGCAAACTATTCAATGGCGCAAGAATTAGCCCAAAGTATTGCCAATGTATCAAGTAAATCTGGCGTGCCAACTAGCTGCTTAATCACAGATATGAGTCAGGTTCTTGGTCATAGCGTAGGCAATGCTATAGAAGTCAAAGAGTGTATAAATTTTTTAATCAAACCTGAAAATGCTAACCACAGACTACTTGAGCTTACCATTGAATTAGCAGCTCATATGTTGCAGCTAAGCGGTATTGAAAGTGACCTTGAGACTGCTCGAGTGAAATCTCAAGATGCACTAACGTCTGGCAAGGCCGCTGCAATATTTGAACAAATGATTTCTGCTCTTGGTGGGCCAAGTGATTTACTAGAAAAGTCTCACAAACACTTAGTCCCTATGCCCATTATTAGGCCTATAGCAGCAAACTCTTCTGGATATGTTTTGGAAATGGATGCGCGCGCTATTGGTCTTAGTATGATACATTTGAAAGCTGGCAGGACTAGATCTAGCGACCCAATAGATCATGGCGTTGGATTAAGTGATATTGTTGAAATTGGTCAATGGATTGATAAAGGTGAGCCACTTGCAATTGCACATACGCGCGATAAAGAACAATTGAGCTATCTCCAAGAAACTATTCCTGGATTTATTTCATTAGGAGTTAAACATATAGAGCCGCCAACACTAATCCATGAAATACTAGACTCAAATTAGAAGGTTTATAGATGAAAAGATCAATTATTTTAGTTTTAGATTCTTTAGGTTTAGGTTCAACTAAGGACTCACATCTTTACGGTGATACAGGGGCAGATACTTTAGGTCATATTATTGAGTCTTGTGATTCTAATAGTGCTAATAATTCTGAGCGAAATGGCCCCCTAGTTATTCCTAACTTGATTCGATGGGGTCTAGGGGAGGCTGCAATTGCAAGCCGTAAAAAGCCCTTGCCAATTCCTCGAGTTGAGCCTCAGGGCGCTTTTGGTTATGCGAAAGAAGTTAGCGCAGGTAAGGACACTCCGAGTGGTCACTGGGAGATTTGTGGTCTGCCAGTTCCTTTTGAATGGGGAACATTTCCAAAAACTGAAAACTGCTTTCCTGAATCACTCCTTCTTAGCCTTATAGAGGAAGGAAAAATAGGTGGGACACTTGCAAACCAACATGCATCAGGCACTCAAGTAATTGAAGAGTTTGGTCAAGAGCATATAGATAGTGGATTTCCTATTTGTTATACCTCGGCTGACTCAGTATTTCAAATTGCTGCCCATGAAGAGCATTTTGGATTAGATAGGCTCTATGAATTATGCACCATCGCAAAACGCTTGGTTGATCCACTAGAAATTACAAGAGTAATCGCAAGGCCATTTACTGGGAACTCTAAAGATGGCTTTGAGCGAACTGCTAATCGAAAAGACCTTACTACGCCGCCAAATGGCCCAACACTGTTAGACAACATTCAAGATGGTGGTGGAGATGTTATTTCAGTTGGGAAAATTGGAGATATTTTTTCTAATCAAGGAGTCAGCTATACCGTTAAGGCAGCTAATAATATGGGCTTGGTTGATCAATTATTATCTGAAATGAAAAAAGTTAATGAAGGACTAATCTTTGTAAATCTAGTTGATTTTGATACCAAATTTGGTCATCGACGTGACGTTGCAGGTTATGCTCTAGCACTCGAGCAATTTGATGCCCGAATACCTGAAATTGAGGCGCAACTAACCAGCAACGATCTAGTGCTAATAACAGCAGATCATGGCTGCGACCCTACATGGCCTGGAAATGATCACACCCGTGAACATGTTCCAGTTGTTTTTTATGGAAAATTAATAAAGAACAATAACTTAGGAGAGCGAGAAAGCTTCTGTGATATGGGACAAACTATTGCTCAACACCTTGAAATAGAGCCTTTACTTCATGGTAAAGCTTGTAACTTAAGTTAATTAATATGCAAGATCAAATTCAAATGCTTCCCAAAGTTGAGCTTCATAGCCACTTAGAAGGAACTATTAATCCTAAATTATTTCATGAAATTGCCATACGTAATAACGTTGATTTTGATAAAAATATATTTGATGAAGATGGTGGTTATGCCTGGACTGACTTTCCAAGCTTTCTTAACGCTTATGACTCAGTAAGTTCATGCCTTAAAAATGCTAAAGATTACAGAGATATTATGTATGAATATCTTAAAGACTGCTCATCACAAAATGTAATATATGCTGAGACCTTTATATCTCCTGATCACGCTAGTGATTGCGGTATTAGCTATAATGACTTGATTAGAGGGTGCGCAAAAGGAATAGATGATGCGCAGTTAGATTTCGGTATTATTGGGCGAATTATTGTAACTTGCGTACGGCATTTAGGGCCTCAAAAAGGGGTTGATGTTGCACAAAAAATGGTTGATAACCCCCATTCTTATGTTGTTGGGTTTGGTATGGGCGGCGATGAAAATGCATTCAAATTAATTGATTTTGCCCCTGCTTTTAATATTGCAGCTAAAGCTAACTATCCTTGCACAGTTCATGCCGGTGAAATATGCGGCCCAGAAAGTGTTTGGGATGCCATAAATTATTTACCCGTTAGTAGAATTGGTCATGGCGTTAGAAGCGTGGAAGATGAACATCTACTAGATGTTCTAAAAAATCGTAATATAGCCTTAGAGATTTGTCCTGGAAGTAATCTAGCTCTTTCGATATACCCTAGTTGGGAGAGTCATCCAATCAAACTCATTATGTCTAAAGGGATAAGTGTGAGCCTTAATTCAGATGATCCACCATTTTTTCATACTAGCGTTGGTCAAGAATATCAAGGATGTGCTGATCAACTTGGCTTTGAAATTAAGCACCTTAAATCTATCTCAACAATGGCTATTCAGTCTTCTTTTGCAGACCCTGAGACAAAATTACACCTCCTTAGTAAAATTTCACAGTCTTAATTAAGAAAAAATAGAATTCTATAAATATAAATGATGAAACCTCTATAAAATTTCAAATAAGAAAGATGCTTTATAATTCATTCAAGTCACATTATTTAAATAATAACTAATAATAAAAATGTCTCTATCAAAAAAATACATCACAGCTGACGAGTTGCTACTTGACTCTTTTAGGTTGGGAGTTCAAATACACAATAGTGGTTTCAAACCTGACTTTATTGTTGGAGTTTGGCGAGGTGGAACGCCAGTTGGTATAGCCATTCAAGAGATTCTTGGGTATTTGGGTAATGAATCTGATCATATTGCGATTCGAACTTCATCATACTACGGCATTAATGAACAATCAAAAGAGGTTAGGGTTCATGGTATCGACTATCTAATCAGTCATATGAATGCTGAAGACAAGCTTCTTATTGTTGATGATGTCTTTGACTCGGGGAGAAGTATTAAAGCTATCTTAGATACTCTGAATGAAAAATCTAGAAAAAATATACCGCATGATATTCGCATGGCTATGCCTTGGTACAAGCCTTTAAGAAACATAATAGATACTGTGCCAGATTACTATATTCATGAGACTGATGATTGGCTAGTTTTTCCTCATGAGATGGATGGACTTTCAGAACAAGAAATCTTTGAAAATAAGAAAGATATGAAAGAAATCTTATCTCACGTTAAAGTTAAGTAAATCTTCCAAGGTATCAAAATTTAGAAGGCCGATTTAATAACGTCCCACAACCCATAAAATATGGCAAGCCATATTAAGCCCTTTATTAGAAAAAATAGAAAAGGCAAAATAATAAGCATCCACTTATTTTTAATTCGTTTTTTAAGAAACTTAATCATGAAAATGACAAGCAACCTCATGATTGCTTGATACCTGTTTAAACTCAGGCTTTTCTATTGCACAAATATCTTGAGCTTTTTGACACCTTGTTCTAAAAACACAACCTGAGGGTGGATCTACTGGTGATGGTAAGTCACCTTCTATTAATATTATTTTTTTACTTTTCTCAATACTTGGGTCAGGAATAGGAACTGCAGAAATAAGAGCCTGGGTATAGGGATGTCTTGGCTTAGTATAAATATCATTACTATTTGCAAGTTCAACCATATTGCCCAAATAAAGAACCATAATCTTAGTACTGATGTGCTTGACAATACTTAAATCATGAGCAATAAATATTAAAGTTAAATCCATTTCTTCTTGTAAATCCATCAAGAGATTAACGACTTGAGCCTGAATTGAGACGTCAAGTGCAGATACTGGCTCATCACAGATAATAAGCTTTGGTTTTAAAATTAAAGCTCTTGCAATACCAATTCGCTGACACTGTCCGCCCGAAAACTCATGAGGGTAACGATTCACTAAATTATCCAATAAACCAACTTTATTCATTACGTCTTTAACTCTCTCTTTTACATCAGCCTCTGGAGTTTTAGGGTAATGTGTTCTTAATGGCTCTGCAATAATTTCACCAATATTCATTCTAGGATTTAGACTTGCAAGAGGGTCTTGAAAAATCATTTGAATTTGTTTACGGTGCTGCCTCATTTCAGACTTGTTTAGAGTTAACAAGTCATTCCCAAACCAAATTACTTTTCCTGAATCAGCGGGTACCATTTTAACAATTGCTCTCGCCAAAGTAGACTTTCCACAACCTGACTCCCCTACTATGCCAAGGGTTTCACCTGAATTTAAATCAAACGAAACGTTATTTACTGCCTGTAATTTCTTGGCCTTAGTCCATGGCATATCCCCTTCTGAGGAAACATCAAAATTTACTTTTAAATTCTGAACCTGGAGAATTTTATGCTCACTCATAATGTGTCCTCTATGGCAACGTGACAAGCTCTATAGTGATCATTATTAACTTTAGTTAGGATAGGAGTTTGCGAGGAGCATGTAGTATTTGCAAATTTACAGCGCGGTGAAAATGGACAGCCAACTGGAGTTAGCATCATATTCGGAGGGTTTCCAGGAATTGTCACTAATCTATCTGCTGAGTCATCAAGCCTTGGCACCGCGCTCATTAAACCTTGAGTGTAAGGATGCGTAGCATTAGAGTAGAGATGCTCTGTTTTACCTATCTCCATTACTTCTCCTCCGTACATAACAAGCATCTCATCACTATTTCCAGCTACAACTCCAAGATCATGAGTAATTAAAATAATTGACATGCCAAATTCTTTTTGAATATCAGCTAGCAATTGCATAATTTGAGCCTGCACAGTAACATCTAAAGCAGTCGTTGGTTCATCAGCGATTAGAAGCTTAGGATGACAAAGTAGGGACATTGCAATCATTACGCGCTGGCGCATTCCTCCTGAAAACTCATGTGGATACATCCTTATGCGATTTTTAGCGTCTGGAATTTTAACAGCATCGAGCATATTGATTGATTGCTGAATAGCATCCGACTTTGAGACCCCTTGATGGTGGACAAGTACTTCAGCCATTTGCTCTGAAACTCTTACATAGGGATTAAGACTGGTCATTGGATCTTGAAAAATCATTGCAATTTTTTGAGCCCGAACAAGGTTGAGCTCTTTGCTAGGAAGGTTAAGAATCTCTTTGCCTTCAAATTTAACGCTACCACTTGCCCTGCCATTGTGATCAAGGAGGCCGTTCATAGCAAAAACAGTTTGACTTTTTCCGCTTCCAGATTCACCAACTATCGCTAAAATTTTTCCCTCATCAAGTGAAAAGCTAACATTGTTAACTGCACTTACTATGCCATCCGCAGTATCAAACTCTACTTTTAAATTGTTTACTTCTAAAAAGCTCATAGTAGTTTATCGATCCTTTGGGTCAAGCGCATCACGCAAGCCATCTCCAATAAAATAAAAGCAGAATAAGCTGACAACAAAAAATGCCAAAGGAAATAGAAGTTGCCATTCAGTATCGTAGCGAATTGTTCCAGCACCTTCTTTAATTAAAGCACCCCAACTTGTTGATGGCTCCTGCACTCCTAGACCCAAAAAGGATATAAAACTTTCTGCTAATATTATTCCAGGTACTAAAAGAGTCGCATATACCGCAACAATACCTAGAAGGTTAGGAACAATATGACGCGTTATAATTTTAAAGTCACTAACCCCAGTTACCCTTGCAGCTTCAATAAATTCTTTATTTTTAAGATTAAGGGTTTGCCCCCTAACAATTCGGCTCATATCTAACCATGATAGTAGGCCAATTCCTATAAAAAGCATTCCAATTGAGCGGCCAAATACAACCAACAAAAGTATTAAAACAAACATGTACGGAATTGACATCAAAATGTCAACAATACGCATCATTATTTGATCAGTCTTACCTCCTAAATAACCAGAAGTAGCGCCATATAAGGTGCCCACAAAAACAGCTACTGTTGCTCCTAAGAAGCCAACCATTAGGGAGATTTGTGTTCCTTGTATTACTCTTGAGTACAAATCTCGACCTAGATCATCGGTCCCAAAAAAATGTCCACTTTCAATTGATGGCATCCCAACTCTGGCTGCAGAGCCCATTGCATTCCAGTCAATCTTCTCATAACTCCAAACAGCAAAATATGGCCCAATAAACGAAAAGAGTACTATCGCTGCAAGAATAAACAGGCTAACAGTTGCAGCCTTGTTTTGCATAAATCTTATTCGTGCATCCTTCCATAATGAACGGCCAGTTCCAGAATCAGAAAGATTATCCGCCATCTCTTTTATCTTATTTTTATTTATTGCAATCATTTTTTAGTATCTAATCTTAGGATCAACCCAGGCGTACAAAAGATCTGCGATTAAGCTAAATAAAATTGTAAGGCCGCCCACCACAATAGTTATTCCCATCATTACTGAGTAGTCTCTATTAAAGGCTGAATTAACAAAAAAGTAGCCCATGCCGCCAGTTGAAAAATACATATCAATGATTACAGATCCTGTTATTAATCCAACAAATGCTGGGCCAAGGTATGAAATTACTGGAAGAAGGGAGGGTTTTAATACATGACGAAAGAATATTATTTTTGTTGGAAGTCCTTTAGATTTTGCTGTTCTAATGTAATTCGTATTTAGAACCTCCAGCATGGATGAACGAGTTATTCGAGCAATAGATGCCATATAGCTTGTTGAAAGCGCAATGACTGGCATTATAAGGTACTGCCACGATCCTCCATTCCAGCCACCACCAGGTAGCCAATCAAGCCATAAGGTAAAGACGATAATTAGTAATGGCGCCATTACAAAATTTGGGAGCACTTGCGCGCCAATTGATACACCTACTGCTAAGTAATCAATCCAAGTGTTTTTACGTATTGCAGCAATTGCGCCTAATGGTATACCAACTCCAACAGCAACAATAAATGACCAAAAACCGTACTTCAAAGTAATTGGAAAACCTTGTGCAATAATTTCGTTTACACTTCTGTCATGATATTTGTAGGAGGGTCCAAAATCAAATTCAGTTAAAACTCCCCATAGATAACTAAACATCTGTCGCCAAATTGGCTGATCTAGGCCATATTTTGCCTCAATATTTGCAAGTACTTGGGGTGGCAATGGTCTTTCCGATGTAAATGGCCCACCAGGAGCTGCATGCATTAAGTAAAAACTAACTGCAATAAGAACAAGCAGAGTCGGAATAGCAATTCCAATTCGCTTAACTATGTAGTTGATCATATCCGAAATTGACCAGAAAAAATTTAATGAATTATTGTACCGTACAAATAAAAAAGCACCGCACAATATCTGTGCGATGCTCTTAGAGTCAAACTAACTATTACTGCGCAATCTTATACAAATTGCGAGAATATACGTTTTGTTCAACGTTGTTATAAGGCCAACCTTTTACGTTAGTCTTAAGCATAAATACACCAGCGTAATGATAAATAGGAATCACCGGCATTTCATTTGCCAAGATCTCTTCAATGCGCGTGTAATTACCTGATGCATCAGACATTGTCCTTGCATCTAACATAAGCTGATCTACCTCAGCATTACTATACTTACCATCATTGTAACCAGAAGGAGTAGTAAGAAGGTCTAGGAAAGTAGACGCTTCATTGTAGTCACCACACCAAGCTCCACGTGCAAGTTCAAAACCTTGACCGCCACGAGTTTTAAGGAATGTTTTCCACTCTTGATTAGCAAGTGTAGCTTCAACACCAAGTGTTTCTTTCCACATTTGCTGGGCTGCAATTGCAATCTTCTTATGACCTTCAGAAGTATTATATAAATATTCAAACTTCAAAGGATTACTTGGTCCATAACCAGCTTCACTTAACAATTCAACTGCTTTAGCGTTTCTCTCATCTTGTGTCATACGACCAAATGCAACTGAAGGAACGTCAAATCCAGCTGTCGCTCCAGGAGTAAATGTGAATGCATTAATTTGTCCAGCTTGTAAGATTTTTTCAGTAATAACTGAGCGATCTATAGCATAGGCTAGAGCATGACGAACACGCACATCTTTAAATGCTTCAGGGCCACTAGGTGACATATTAAAAGTCATGTAGTAGTTACAAAGTCTTGGAAAAGAAGTTGCTTGATTAGGATAGTCCTGTTTCAGGCGAATATACTGACCTGAAGGCACAGTTCCTTTGTCAAGTTCATTGGCTAAATAACGAGTCAAATCTGTATTCTCATCATTTATAACTAATCCAACAACTTTATCAAGAATTGTTGCATCGTTATTCCAATACATAGTGTTACGCTCACGTACTGATCGCTCATTAGGAATATGCTCAGTTAAAATATATGCACCATTAGATACAATATTTTCAGGCTTAGTCCAATCATTACCAGATGTTCTAACTACCCACTCAGGGCTTGGAAAAGTTGAGCTATGCGTAGTCATTGCAGCAAAATAAGGCAATGAAGCTGTTAAGCGAACCTCAAGAGTATGATTATCTAGAGCAGTAACTCCAAGAGTTTCAGGTGAAGCGTCGCCAGATAATACAGCTCCGACATTTTCAATAGCCATAATTTCAGCAAACCATGAGTAAGGTGAGGCTGTAGCAGGATCTGCTAAACGCCTCCATGAGTATACAAAGTCGTGCGCGGTAACTGGATTACCATCTGACCACATTGCATTGTCACGAAGCGTAAATGTATAGACATCTTTTGCATCATTTGTTGTAAAGCCAGTCGCAACACCTGGAACAAGATTTCCATCTGCATCTTGATTCATCAGGCCTTCAAAAAGGTCACGAACAATATCAGCTCCTGAGACATCCTCAACGATTTGAGGGTCAGCAGAACTAAATTCATCTAACAAACTGTATGTAAATGTCTGATCATCAGCAAGGGTTTCACCTGTTACTGGGTGAGTTGCTGCAAACACTGAGGCTGAAGCAAAAGACACCAATACAAATCCGACTGCCAAAGACTTAGGCAAATAATTCATATTTTTTCTCCTTAATATTAAAAAAATAAAAAAATCCGTCATAATGAAATGAGGACTAATGAAAGTTTATACTTATTTATATTAATATTGAGATTTTTTATGAATTATTTCACTATTAGAAACGTTTAAAAAGTTTTATAGCTTTTTCATCACCAATTGAATCCACTGAAATTTGTGAGCCACCTGAGGTTATATAAATAGGTTTTTTTCCTCTTAACATTTTATTCCAACTTTTAAGTGAGCCAAGAATAGCCTCACCTCGACTAATAAATTTAGAGTCAGTCTCTGAATTCATTGCTGATGGGATTGAGTCAAGCCTCATTGATCCAAGAATGGAATATTTAGCAATTCCAAAAGAATATATAAATGATACAACAGTAATCAAAATTATTAGTGGCGAGCCAATCTTTCGCCACTTAATCCAAAGCAAGATTGAAGTACAAACAAAAAAACATAGACCTGCCCAAAGAGCTGACTGACTTAATAACATTAGTTATCCAAAGATTAATAGTAGTTGATTTTTGAACATTTTTTGCGTAATCATAGAAGTTTTCTACATATACTTAAAATTTCCATTTAATCTTAGACCTGTAGAAAACAAAAAAGCCTGCAATACTGCAAGCTTTTAAGAATATGGTGGGGCGTGAGCGACTTGAACGCTCGACCAGCGGATTAAAAGTCCGATGCTCTACCAACTGAGCTAACGCCCCATATAAAAACGAGAAATTATACTGAACTAATGTTCATTAATCAATCGTAAATTAGCCTTTATTAACTGCTTTTTTGAGTAGTTTTCCAGGTTTAAAAAAAGGAACAAATTTTTCAGATACTTCAGCCTTTTCACCGGTCTTTGGATTAATTCCAATCCTGCTCTTACGATGTCTCTTTTGGAAGCCACCAAAACCTCTTACTTCAACACCTTTACCAGAAATTATGGCCAAACTAATTTCTTCAAGGATAATTTCAATAGAATTTTTTGCCTCTGAACGTTTAATGTTTGATTGTTTTGATATTGTGTCAATAAGGTCTATTTTTTTCATACAAATTAGCTGTTATATAAAAGATATAACAGCTTTAATTAATTAATTATTTATCTTTAGCTTCTTTTAGAAGATCACCAAGTGTTGAGCCAGAAGTTTGAGTAGATTGACTGTTATAGTCATCCATGACTGCTTTTTCTTCTACAGAGTCTTTCGCCTTCATACTTAGATTTACCTTTCTTGTTCTCTTATCAATCAGAGTAATAGCAACTTCAACATCTGAACCTTCTTTCAATACAGTTGATGCATCATCAACTCTATCTTGTGATATCTCAGAAGCCTTAAGATAACCAGTAATTCCATCAGCTAATTGAACAATAGCACCTCTTGCATCAACTTCTTGGATGGTTCCTTTCACAATTGAACCTTTAGGGTTCAAAGAAGCATATTGAGAGAAATTGTCAGAAGTTAATTGCTTAATCCCTAAAGAAATACGCTCTTTTTCAGCATCTATATTAAGAATTACAACATCAAGTTCCTGACCTTTAGAGTATGTTGAAACAATTTGATCTGCAGACTGTTTTTCCCATGAAATGTCAGCCAAATGAATAAGGCCATCAATTCCACCTGGAAGCCCAACAAATAAACCAAAATCAGTAATTGACTTAACAGTAACGTTAATCATATCACCTTTATTATTCGTTCCTTCAAATGCTTGCCAAGGATTTTCTTTTGCTTGCTTCATACTAAGGGAAATTCTATGTTTAGACTCTTGAACATCAAGAACCACAATATCAACTTCTTGGCCAAGCTTAACAAACTTAGAAGGCCTTGCATTAGCATTTGTCCAATCCATTTCACTCACGTGAACAAGCCCCTCAACACCCTCTTCAATTCTTACAAATGCACCATAATCTGTAAGGTTAGAAACAACACCCGAAACTTTTTTACCCATTGGAAGACGCTCTGAAATATTATCCCAAGGACTAGGTGTTAACTGCTTAAGTCCCAAAGAAACTCTCATTTTCTCTTTATCATAGTTAAGAATTTTTACTGTTATTTTGTCACCTATAGACAGCTTCTCAGATGGATGATTAACTCTCTGCCAGGATATATCTGTAATATGAAGCAATCCATCTACACCACCAAGGTCAACGAATGCACCATAATCAGCCAAGTTTTTAACAATTCCTTCAACTTCTTTTCCAGTATCAAGATTTTCAATTAATTCCTCTCTATCGGCAGAGTTAACTTCTTGCATAACAGCCTTTCTAGAAATAACAATATTATTTCTAACTTCGTCCATTTTAATAACAAGAGCCTCAATTTCTTGACCTAGTAAGAAATCAAAATCTTTAACAGGTCTTACGTCTACTAAAGAACCAGGCAAGAATGCTTTGATAACACCAATATCAACTGTCATACCGCCCTTAACTGAGCCTGTAACAATACCTTTAACAACTTCTTTAGTGTTCATCGCGTTTTCAAGCTCTTGCCACATCTTAATGCGTTTCGCTTTTTCACGTGATAAAAGAGTGTGACCTAAGCCATCATCAATTGAGTCAAGTGCGACTTCAACGACATCACCTTCAGTGATCTCAAGCTCGCCTTTGGCGTTTTTAAATTCGTGTAATGAAATAAAACCTTCAGACTTTAGTCCCACATTGATAATCGCTTTTTCACGATTCATGCTGACTACAGTTCCCATTAAAAGGGCTCCAGGTTTTACGTTTTGTTGTATTTCGCTATTTTCAAATAGCTCGGAAAATGATTCTGACATATTTATCTCGATGTTGACCGGTAATTATTAAGCTGTGTCGGTTTAAGCTTAAATCATATCGGGTTAATTAAAAAATAAAGACTTGACCGCTCAAGTCTTAACTAACGCCATCACTTTTGCGACGACTTCATTAATTGTTAGATTCGACGTATCTATAACTAATGCATCTTTTGAAGCAATTAAAGGAGAATGTTTGCGACTTGCGTCCCTCTCATCTCTCTTTTTAACCTCTTCCAAAGTTTGCGAAAGGATACCAGCAATACCATTGTCATGCAACTGTTTTAGTCGTCTTTGTGCCCTTACTTCGACATTTGCTGTCAAAAATACCTTAAAGGATGCATCTTTGAATACCACAGATCCCATATCTCGGCCATCAGCAACTAATCCTGGAGGCTGCTTGAACTTTTTTTGCCTTAATAGAAGTGACTCCCGAAGAGGGCCAATCATCGCAAATTTTGAAGCAAGCTCTGCAGTTTCTTCAGTTCGAAGTTCAGCTGAAACTTCAATATTATCAAGAAAAACACTTAGTTTATTTTTATGAGGGTCTGACTCAAATTTCAAATTGAGGCTGGATGCTAACTTTAGCTGTTCATCAGTATTATCAATCTTAATATTTCGCTTTGAAGCCGCCAAAGCAAAAGCTCGGTATATTGCTCCAGAGTCCAACAAATTCCATTTCAGCTCATGAGCCATGATATTTGCTATAGTCCCCTTCCCTACTCCACTAGGTCCATCAATAGTTAAAACTGGAATCATAATACTAACTAGAAATTCTTAAACTACTTCTCATATTCAGATCTCATATGAGGAAATAACAAAACATCTCTTATTGATGCCGAATCTGTAAATAGCATAACTAAACGATCAATACCAATACCTTCTCCTGCGGTTGGAGGCATTCCATACTCAAGAGCTCTAATATAATCAGCATCATAATGCATTGCTTCATCGTCTCCTGCGTCTTTTTCACTAACCTGGTCTTTGAACCTTTGAGCCTGATCTTCAGGATCATTGAGCTCCGAAAATCCATTTGCTATTTCACGGCCGCCAATAAAGAGTTCAAAGCGATCAGTAATAAATGAATTTTGATCATTGCGTCTAGCCAGAGGAGAAACTTCCGTCGGATACTCAGTAACAAAAGTTGGTTGAATTAATTTTTCCTCAACAGTTGCTTCAAAGATTTCAATTTGAATCTTCCCTAAACCCCAGCTCTCTTTAGGATCAATTCCCAAATTGCTAGCAGTTATCTTAGCATTATCTTCTGAAAGGTCAGAAGCTGATAACTTAGGATTGTATTTCAAAATTGAATCAAACACACTTAAACGCTCAAACGGTTTTGAAAAATCAAACTCATCGCCCTGGTATTGTATTTTTGCTGACTTACAGACATCAATTGCAATTCCTTTAAATAAGTTTTCAGTTAGGTCCATATAGTCATGATAATTTGCATAAGCCTCATAAAACTCAATCATTGTAAATTCAGGATTATGTCTTGGAGAGAGCCCCTCATTCCTAAAGTTACGGTTGATCTCAAAAACCTTATCAAACCCTCCAACTACTAACCTTTTAAGATAGAGTTCTGGAGCAATTCTTAAAAATAAATCCATATCTAAAGCGTTATGATGAGTAACAAAAGGCTTTGCTGCTGCGCCTCCTGGAATGACTTGCATCATAGGGGTTTCTACCTCAAGATAACTGTGACGAATAAAGAACTGCCTAATGTAAGAAATTATTTCAGATCTCCTCTGAAAAACTTTTCTCGAACCTTCATTCATAATTAAGTCAACATACCTTTGACGATATATTGTCTCTTGGTCTGTGAGTCCATGAAATTTTTCTGGCAAAGGCCTTAGTGATTTTGTTATTAATTTAATATCACCTACTCGGATAGATAGCTCACCCGTTTGAGTCTTAAAAAGAACGCCAGATGCTCCAATTATGTCTCCAATGTCCCACTTCTTGAATTGCTCATTGTAGAAGCCCTCATCAAGCTCATCTCTAGTCACAAAAAGTTGAATTTGACCTGAAGTATCTTGAAGCTGAACAAAGCTTGCTTTACCCATTATTCTCTTGAGCATTAATCGCCCAGCAACAGTTACAAATTCTCCCACCTTTTGAAGGTCCTCATTTGAAAAACTATCAAACTTCTCATGAACTGAGCTTGCTAGGTTTTGAGGTTTAAAATCATTAATAAATGGATTGCCTGACTCTCTAAGCAATGCTAATTTAGATTTTCTTTCTGCTATTAATTTATTTTCGTCTAGATCGCTCACTTTAATCCTATTATTTATTTGATTGTTCAATCTCTAACTTTGCAAGCTCTTTAGCTCTTTTAAAATCTTTTTCAGCTAGCTCAATTTTTCCTAATCGTCGATATACTGAGCCACGATTATAATATGCTTGATAAAAAGTATTGTCTAAATCAATCGCCTTATTTAAATCTTTCAAAGCCAGCTTATCCTTTGCTATTTTAGAGTAAGCATTGCCTCGATTATAATAAGCTGCAATATATTCTAAATCTAAAGAAATTGCCTTTGAATAAGTTTTGATTGAGTCATGACTTTTATTTAACCGATCAAAACAGTTGCCCAAGTTATTTATAGCACCAACATCTTCTGGCTTAATCTTTAATGCAGCCTCAAAAAAATTAATTGCCTCATGGAAATTCTCTTTTTTTTGCTCCATATAAGCTAAACAGAAAAAAGCTTCAGAGCTGTTCGGATTTGAACTTATTGCTTTAGTCATACTTTCATAGGCAATATCATTATTACCCTGCTGTAAGTGTAAATTACCAAGATTTAAATGGGCATTAGAGGACAGCTCTTGCGTAACCAAATTATGATTTAGTAGCTGATTCCAAATTTGTATCGCCATAGAAATCTCACTATTTTTTTGATGCGCATAAGCCTTAACAATTAAATCACTAATTTCAGTATTGTTATTCATAGAAGCACTTTAATTTATCACTTTAATAATTTTTTAGCTCTTTCAATATCGTTATCTGAACTGGAAAGGTAAGTGCTTTTATTTCTTGTTATTCTGAATAAATAAATCAAGCATAAAACTAACAAGAGGAGAGGAGTAAACCATAATAGGTATGTTTTGCTATTAATTGGTGGCTTAAAGTTAACAAAATCCCCATACCGCTCAACCATAAATAAATAAATAGCTTTATCAGATTTATTGTCTAATATCATTGTGCGAACTTGTTCACGAAGGTCACTAGCAAGACTAGAATTTGAACCACCAATGCTCTGGCCTTGGCATACAGGGCATCGAATATTTTCAATTAAAACCGTGTATCGGCTTTCTTGATCAAGTGTTTCAAAGTCCTTCGCTTCAATACTTTCAGCAAAAGCTCCTTGAATAAGTAAAAGTGCAAGCACAAATTGAATAAAATAACGCATTCACATAGCTGTTATTTAAAATTTTAATTTTAACGTATGCCACTTATAACCTTAGACAATATTTCCCTTAAATTTTCTGAAAAAGTTATCTTAGATGAAATTAATGCGACCATCCTCAAAGGCGATAAGATAGGCTTAATTGGTCGCAATGGCGAGGGGAAATCAAGCTTTTTAAAGGTTTTAGCAGGGCTGATTCATGCTGATGATGGTAATTTGAAGATTAAAAATAACACTAGGATAAGTTACTTAGAGCAACAACCTCCAGAAGATAATGATTATTCACTATTTAATATTGTCGCCCAAGGGCTTGGTGAAACTGGAAAACTTCTTGCTGAATATTACGACTCATTAAAAGTTAGTGATATTGAAAAAAGTACTCAATTGCAGAATGAAATAGAAAGTAAAGATTTATGGCACTATTTACACCAAATTGAAACAATTTTAAATCGGTTTAAATTAGAGCCAACAGCAAAACTTTCAACACTTTCTGGTGGCTGGAAAAGAAGAGTAATGCTTGCTAAGGCGATTGTTCAAGAGCCAACACTTCTCTTGCTTGATGAGCCAACAAACCATATGGATATAACTGCAATTCTTGATTTAGAGAAGATGCTGAAAGACTTTCATGGAACACTAATTCTTATCAGCCATGATCGATCATTTGTAAACGGCATAGTTAATAAGATTTTTGACCTCGATCGGGGAAAACTTTCAATATTTGACTGTGGCTATTTAGACTATCTAAAAAGAAAAGAAAATCTTCTTAATAGTGAAGAATTAGAAAACGCAAGATTTAATAAAAAACTTGCTCAAGAAGAAACCTGGATTCGTCAAGGAATAAAGGCAAGGCGAACAAGAAATGAAGGTCGCGTCAGGGCTCTTGAGAATATGCGAAAACAGTTTATAAATAAACGTAAACATCAAGGTCAAGTTAGAATTCATGCGTTAGAAGATGAGAAGAGAGTCTCCAAGTTAGTTTTTGAAGTTAAGAATGTAAGTTATAAAATTGGTCAACTTGAGCTCGTAAAGCTATTCTCTCTTTTGGTCTTAAAAGGTGAAAAAATAGGAATTATTGGAGGCAACGGATCAGGAAAATCAACATTAATTAAACTTCTTCTCGGCGAACTTACTCCAGATGAAGGAAATATCCGGCGATCCAAAACTATTCAGCTCGCTTACTTTGATCAAATGAGAGAGTCACTTAACCCTAACATGAAGGCTATGGATTTTGTATCTGGAGGTAAAGATTTCATAGATATTAATGGAAAAAGTAAACATGTAATTGGCTATATGCGTCAGTTTTTATTCACAGGAAAACAAGCAATGGCTCCGATTAAGATGTTTTCTGGTGGTGAAAAAAATCGTTTAATGCTTGCCAAAATACTATCTCAACCAGCCAATCTCCTAGTTCTTGATGAGCCAACCAACGATTTAGATGTCGAAACGCTTGAATTATTAGAAGAAATGTTAGTCGACTATGCCGGAACACTTTTACTGATTTCACATGATAGAACTTTTTTAAATAACATTGTAAGTTCAACAATCGTTATGGAGGGTGACGCTATTATTGATCAGTATGTTGGTGGTTATGATGACTATATCCTGCAAAAAAATACAAAAATAAATACTAAACCTAAAAAAGATGTAGAGCTTAAATCTAAATCTAAAAATATTTCACAAAAGCTTTCATTCAATGAACAGCAACTATTAAAATCATTACCTGAAAAGATTGAAGATCTCGAAAATGAAATTTCAATGTCACAAAAATTACTATCTGACCCTGACTTTTATCAAAACCCTGATGCACAAAACTTGACAATTAAATTAAGCTCAATGGAAAAAGAAGTGGCATTACTATATGACAAATGGAGTGAATTAGACATTGGAAACTAACTCTATCCCATTAGTTGTAGATCTAGATCACACACTAATTGATACGGATCTTTTATTCTTATCTTCTTTAGGTGTGTTAGGCAAAAGTCCATGGCTTATTGCACATTATTTTTTTTGGCTATGGAAGGGAAAGGGATATTTAAAAGATCAACTGGTTAGAAGGTTTGAAATTAATATCCCTGAGCTACCCTACAATGATAACGTTATAAGCTACATAATGAAGCGAAAAAAAGAAGGCTCAAAAATAGTCCTTGCTACTGCTTCACATAAAAATTATGCTTTTGCAGTTGCTAAGCACCTTAAGATTTTTGATGATGTTATGGCTAGTAATAAAGACTTTAACTTATCGAGTCACAATAAAGCAAACACTCTGGTGGATCGCTTTGGTGAGAGAAAATTTGATTATATGGGCGATCACATGAGAGACCTTCCTGTATGGGAAGTGTCCAGACTATCAATCATTGTTAATGCAACAAGTCGCATAATAGCAAACACAAAACATCTAAAAACTCTCGTTATATCAAGTAAAGCTTAAAAACCTTCTACAAAATAAGATAACCCTGAAAGTATAAGATAGATCAAAAATGTTGCTGCTAAAACCCATGTTGCAACTTTTGATAACCCGAGGTTTTTTCCCATTACTCGATTATAGAAAAGCCAAATAACATAACTTACTACCATCGCTGCAATTAAAAGTCTTAATATAAACATAGCCAGATTTATTTTTTAAATGATTGGTTTATTTTAATCGCTAATTTAGAATTAATCCCAACTACTTTTTGTAACTCATCGACACTTGCATTTTGCACTTCTTGAAGACCTCCAAAATGGTTTAAAAGAGCACTTCTTTTATTTATACCAACCCCTTTAATTAGCTCCAAAGAAGACGTAGTACGTTTCTTTGCTCTTTTTTTACGATGATTTTTTATTGCAAATCTATGAGATTCATCTCTAATATGGTTGATTAAAAGGAGCGCTGGATCAAAGGGAGAGAGTGTTATTTTTTTGACCTTTTCATCTTCAACTGTAATAAGAGTCTCTAGCCCTGCTTTTCTTCCTTCACCTTTAGCAACTCCAACCAACATTACTGAATCCACTCCAATTGAGTTCATAACCATAATTGCTTGGTTAAGCTGACCTAAGCCGCCATCAATAAATACTATATCAGGCATAGCTTTTTTTGAACTAAGGAGGCGTGAATATCTTCGATATACTGCCTGGTTAATTGCAGCATAATCATCCCCCGGTGTTATGTCTTTAATATTAAATTGCCTGTAACTGCTGACCTTTGGGAGTCCCATTTCGAACACTACGCATGAAGCAGTTGTTGCCTCTCCCATAGTATGACTTATATCAAAGCACTCCATAACTTTTGGTATCGTTTTTAATGCCAATGTTTTTTGAATTCCTTCGAGTTGCCTCATCTTAGTAAACCTTAATAGTAGATGTTGTTTTAAATTTTCTTTAGCATTAAGCGTAGCCATCTCTAAATAATGTTTTTTATCTACTCTAGGAGATTGAATAAGTTTTGTAGATAGGCCTGCTTCCAATAAAAGTTTATCTTCCAACTTGTGGCTCAAAACTATCTCTTTAGGCGTTTTTGTGCCCAAATAATATAGCGGCAGGAATGCACTTAAAACCTCTTCACAAGAATCATTTTTTGCATTTTTTGGAAAGAAAGTTTCACTACCAACTTGTTTGCCTCCTCGGACAAATACTAATTCGATGCAATGAGTATCAGTATCATTTACAATACTTACAACGTCCATATCAGAGCTAAATTGAGAACCATGCCTCTCTTGAATTGTTCTTAAGCCAATAAGTTGATCTCGATATTTAGCGGCAGCTTCAAAATCAAGATCAATCGAAGCATCTTTCATTTTCTGAGAAACCTGGTTTAAAAGCTTACTCGCCTTACCATTCAAAAAAAGTGACACCATATCAACATCTTGTTGGTACTTATTATCTGCAATTTTTCCAACACAAGGCGCACTGCAAAGGCCAATTTGATACTCTAGACAAGGCCGAGAGCGAGCCCTATAAAAACTATTCGTACATTGTCTTACTTTGAATATCTTTTTAAGAAGAGCTAAAGCATTACGAGCAATATGCGAAGATGGGTATGGCCCAAAATAATGATAATTTTTATTTTTTTTACCCCTAAACATTCCTAAGCGAGGATGGACATCATTACTGAGAAAAATGTAAGGGTAGCTTTTAGAGTCTTTTAAAAGTATATTAAATTTAGGTTTAAACTGCTTAATAAGCTCATTTTCAAGGAGTAGTGCCTGAGTTTCTGTTTTTGTAATTATGATAGAAAAATCATCTATATTTTTTTGAAGGAGCTGAGTTTTTGTATTATGATTAGAGCTGCTAAAATAGTTTGAAACGCGATTTTTTAAATTTTTTGCTTTACCAACATATATAACCTCTCCTAACTTATCAAGCATTTTGTAGACACCAGGCTCTTTAGTAAGATTTTTAAGTTTTATTTTAATATTTTGATTATGCATTTCATTAATTTATTTCACAAATCTAGTACAATAGCTGACATGAAATTTGTTCCTAATATTTTAAAGGCTTTCCTGATCAATTTATGTTTTATCGGGATTATATTTGCCTCAGAATCTTGCCCAGCAGTCTCACCAAAAATTGCTGGTGATAAACCAACAGATCAAGTGGATGCAATTCTAAGCGATATAGTTTGCTCTTTTATTGATTTACAGGTAGGCAATAATGGAACTTTAGCATCAACGCTAAACCTAACAAAAAAGAAAATCCTCCCTTATATAGATCTTGAATATTTTACTGAGATGGCTTTAGGAAATTACTGGGATCAATTAGATTCTAAGCAAAAGAAAATATTTGAACGTGATATTAAAAATTCTTTAATTGAAGAATATGTTGTTATATTATCAAGCTTTAATGACTGGGAAGATGTTCAAATATCTGTCAATGAAGATTTTAGTCAAATTGAAAATATGGCTAAAGTTAAGGTTTCAGTATCCCTTGAAGATGAAGTTGGAAATACTACTGTAACTCTTAAATTAATTCGAAGCAACAGCTGGAAAATCTATGATTTAGATTATCAAACCATTAGTATTGTAGGTATGGAAAAAATGGGCTACGACTCTAAGATCAAGCGCCAGGGAATTGACAAACTAATTCAAAAGATGCTTAATTGATCTTGATATATGTATAAATTAGTTATCAATGGTGGGTCTCCCCTCAAAGGGACCATTAAAACTTCAGGCTCCAAAAATGCCACCCTACCTATCTTTTTTGCCTCAATCCTTGCTGATGGCCCATTAAAGCTATCAAACACCCCTCAATTAAGTGATGTCTCAACTACGCTTAGACTATTAATGGATATGGGCTCTAACTTTGTCTTAGAGGAGGACAGTTCAATTTCTATTGATTCATCAGACCTTACAAACCTTATAGCAGAATATGAACTAGTGAAAACAATGAGGGCATCGATCTTAACTTTAGGCCCTATGCTTGCAAAATATAAAAAAGCTAAAATTTCACTTCCTGGTGGCTGTGCTATTGGAACACGTCCAGTTAATCTTCATCTTAGTGCACTTGAACAAATGGGCGCTAAAATTGAAGTTAAAAATGGATATATTTATGCGAGCACTAATGAGCTTGTTGGTGCGCAAATTAATTTTGATATGATTTCTGTAACGGCGACTGAAAATATAATAATGGCTGCAACTCTTGCTAAGGGAACAACCACTATTAACAATGCTGCACAAGAGCCAGAGGTAACGGATTTAGTAAAATGCCTAAATAAAATGGGCGCAAAAATTACAGGTGAAAATACCTCTACCATTGTAATTCAAGGGGTCGATCATCTCAGTGGTATTGATTACTCCATTTGTCCAGATCGAATTGAAGCAGGAACCTACTTAGTTGCAGCTGCAATAACTGGAGGTAAAATTGTTGTTAATAATATTGAGCCTGACTCAATGCGCGCAGTTATTGGTAAACTTATTGAAACTGGCGCGGACATTCAAACAAATCAAAACTCAATTAAACTCGACATGAAAGGGAAAAGACCTCAACCCGTTGATATACGAACTAGTGCTTACCCAAATTTTCCAACGGATATGCAGGCTCAATTTATGGCTCTGAATTCTATCGCCAATGGAAGTAGTACTATTACAGAAACTATTTTTGAAAATCGTTTTATGCATGTTCCTGAACTCAGCCGTATGGGAGCAAATCTTAAGCTTGAGGGCAACACAGTTGTGTGCAAAGGAGTAAAATTATTAACTGGCGCAAATCTTATGGCAACCGATCTAAGGGCTTCTGCTAGTCTAGTTTTAGCCGGGCTTGCTGCACATGGGTCAACAACAATTGAGCGCGTCTATCATCTTGACCGAGGCTATGAGATGATTGAAGAAAAATTTAAAATGCTGGGAGCAGACATAGAGCGCGTTCAGCACTAAACTAATAATTGATATACTGACATGTTAACGATCGCACTTTCTAAAGGTCGAATATTAGACCAAACACTCCCTCTTCTTGAGAAAGCTGGCCTTTCTGTATCTAAAAAAGAACTAGAAAGTAGAAAACTAATTTTAGATACTAACCTCAAAGATATTAAAGTTATAGTTATCAGGGCAAGCGACGTTCCTGTTTTTGTACAGCATGGGGCTGCAGATCTTGGAATTGCAGGAAAAGATGTTTTGATAGAGCATGGAGCCAATGGTATTTTTGAATTACTTGATCTTGGAATCTCTAAATGCCGCCTTATGGTTGCATCAAAGAAAAACCAAAACTTAAGCAAAAGTACTTTGAAGGTGGCAACAAAATATGTCAAATCAGCCAAAGAACATTTCTTTAGAAAAGGCCAGCAAGTAGAAGTTATTAAACTTTCTGGCGCCATGGAGCTTGCACCAATAGTTGGCCTTTCAGACTGCATTGTGGATCTAGTTGATACTGGCAATACTTTGAAAGCTAACAACTTAATCCCGCTAGAGTTAATTTGTGATATTAGCTCAAGGCTTATTGTAAACTCAGCTGCCTTTAATACCAAACATAGTCAAATTAATGACTGGATTAAAAGCATAGAAAAAAACTTATGATTAGCTTATTGTCTTCAAATAGTGAGGATTTTGATGCTCAACTTTCTTCTCTCATCACTTGGGAAAGTAATTCTAATGAAGAGATCAACATCACTGTTCGAAAAATTATTAAGGAAGTTAAAGATAAAGGGGATAGCTCTGTATTAAAATTTACTTCAGAGTTTGATTCACTTAACGCAAAATCAATCTCAGAGCTAATAATCTCAAAAGAAAGTCTTAAAAAATCATTCGATAACTTAAACCAAAAACAAAAGAACGCACTTAATATTGCCGCTCAAAGAATTGAGTCTTATCACCTAAAACAAAAACAAGAGTCATGGAATTACACTGAAGATGATGGCACAGTATTAGGTCAAAAAGTTAGTCCTTTAGATCGCGTCGGTTTGTATGTGCCTGGCGGAAAGGCAGCCTATCCATCCTCTGTACTTATGAACAGCATTCCTGCAAAAGTAGCAGGCGTGAATGAGTTAATTATGGTTGTTCCTACCCCAAGAGGAGTTTCCAATGAACTGGTATTGGCAGCAGCCCATATTGCAGATGTCGACATGGTTATTACTATTGGCGGAGCTCAGGCAATTGCAGCACTTGCTTATGGAACTGAGACTATTCCAAAAGTTGATAAGATAGTTGGCCCTGGTAATATTTATGTTGCTACTGCAAAAAAACAAGTATTTGGGCAAGTTGGTATCGATATGATAGCTGGACCCTCTGAGATACTTATCATTTGTGATGGCTCAACAGACCCTGACTGGATTGCAATGGACTTATTTTCTCAGGCAGAGCATGATGAAGAAGCTCAATCCATTCTACTTTGCCCTGATGAAGGCTTTATTGAAAAGGTTAGAAATAGCATTCAAAGGCTACTTCCTACGATGGACAGGGAGCCTATTATTCGAACAGCACTTAAAAATAGAGGCGCATTAATTCTGACAAAAGATATAAATGAAGCAATTAAAATATCCAATAAAATTGCCCCAGAACATCTTGAACTTTCTGTTGAAAATCCAGAATCTATTCTTGATGATATCAAGAATGCTGGAGCGATTTTTATGGGTAAATACTCTTCTGAAGCTTTGGGTGATTATTGCGCTGGACCAAACCATGTCCTACCAACTTCAAGTACTGCAAGATTCTCATCGCCACTAGGTGTTTATGATTTTCAAAAACGCTCTAGTATAATAATGGCATCAAAAGAAGGCGCTATAAATTTAGGTGAAACTGCAGCTACACTGGCTTATGGTGAAGGCCTTCAGGCTCATGCCATGTCCGCGCTTTATCGATCAGATAAGAAATAATTATCCAGGTAGCGCCTGATAATAGCCATTTTCTTTGACAACTTTAATAGGCCAATCAAAAAGATTAGTAAGGTTGCTATTCGTTAAAATTTCATCTTTATTGCCATCCATAACTACCCTTCCCTTCTTCAATAAAATTACTCTTGATATTTCTGGTGGGATCTCATGCACGTGATGCGTTACTAATATTACCTTCTTGCCCATACTCATAAGCTCTCTCATTATTTCAAGGTACTGAAAACAAGTACTTATATCCAGCCCGCTTGTTGGCTCATCAAAAACCAATACTGCTGGGTCATTAACGAGTGACCTTGCAAGTAGAAATTTTCGCTGCTCGCCAGTAGACATGGATGAGTATTCTCTATCCTTTAAGCTTGATATTGAGAGAAGCTCCATAACTTCATTTGCACGGTCTAACTTCTCAGTATCAAACTTTTGATGCCTCCATATTCCATCACTAGAATAAAAACCAGATAGGGTAACGTGTAACCCAATAGCAGTATCAGAGTAATTGTTTTGAAGGTGCGGCGAAACAACGCCAAGATTGGACCTTAGCTCCTGAACATTCCACCTCTCTTTATCAAATATTTTAATACTGCTACCCTCGCTCTCAACAATATAGAGCTCACGATTTAGTAACTTTAGAAGGGTTGTTTTACCGGAGCCATTTGGCCCCAAGATAACAGTACTTTCACTCTCATCAATAGTTAAAGAGAAGTCATCAAATACTTTGTTGCTTTCTTGAAATACTGTGATATTTTGAAGTTCAATAATATTCATTATATTTAAGTTAAGCCTATATTAATAACTCTTAACAATCATACCAGTAGAATGGAAAAGTTCTCAAGTTGCTTTTTTTAAACTCAGATTTGGGAGTAGTTGCGATAAAAGCATTCCAATTAACATCAGCATGCATCCAATAAAACCTCTTGTTGTTAATGTTTCATCAAGAATAAGCCACCCACCAAGCACAGCAAATGCCCCTTCTAGTCCTAAAATTATTGCTGCATGGGAAGATTTAGCGTGTTGCTGGGCAATAACTTGAAGCGTATATCCAATGCCTATTGACATAACGCCAGCATAGAGAAGTGGAACTGCTGTAATGATAATAGCATCCCACCCAATGTTTTCTTTTATGGCAATTGCAACAATAAGACTTAAAAACCCAGAAACAATATACTGAATGAGTGATAGCTTTAAAGGATCCATCCTTTTAGCAACATAACCTAGCACCAAAATGTGAGCTGCAAAAAATACAGCACAAATAAGTTGAAATAAATCACCCTTCTCAATACTAAAGTCTTCATTGATGCTTAGAAGGAATAACCCAATAATTGCAAGAAATCCTCCAAGCCAAGTTCCAGAGTTAGTTTTTTGGCCTAAGAAAATTCCAATTAATGGGACAAAAAAGATATATAAGCCCGTTATAAAGCCAGCTTTACCGGCCGTTGTGAATTCAATGCCAACTTGCTGAAAACTTGAAGCTGTAAATAAAAATAATCCAGCAACAGTTCCAGCAAAGAGTAATTTTTTAGTTGAAACCTCTTTCTTAATTGACGTTGTGTTTCTTTTAGATAGATACCAAACTAATGGCATTAATACTGAAGCTCCAATAAAAAATCTAGCTGCATTAAAGAAAAATGGCTCCATTGTCTCTGCTGCATCTTTCTGCGCGACAAATGCAAACCCCCAAATGGCTGCTGCAATGAGCATAATAATGTCAGCCCTCAATGCTTTATTTTTGCCTAATATTATCATTTGGTTTGCAGCTTGGAGCTGTACCATGCATGAAAAAATAAAGTAATAACAACTATAGACCCACCTAAAATTGAGCTACTGGAAGGTTGCTCATTAATCACTAGCCACGCACTTATTATTCCAAAAATTGTTCCTAAAGGCATAAACATAGCCACCTCTGATGCAGGTATGAATCTTGGAGCAAGTGTGATTAGGCTAAAGGCAATCGCAAGCAATATGCCGCCTGCAATAACGTACATTAGTGAATCAAATGGCAAATAAAAGGAACTTGAAAATGCCAGTCCAACACCAGAAACAACGAGCGCATTAACTATCATAGCTGGAACCATATTGACGTTACTGTATTTTCGCGTAAGTGCAAATGAATAACCGCCAGCAATTATTGATATAACTGCCAATGAACTCCCCATAACGTTGAGGGTCCCTGTATCTCCTTTCATTACTATGTAGATACCAGTAACAATAATTAGCATTGAAATCCATGTATAAAACTTAGGCTTTTCATTTATTATGACCCATGAAATAATTGCAACAACCATTGGTGCTGTACTAATAATAACTAATACTTTAGCAATTGAAGTGTATTGAATTGCAGCAATAAATGTAACACCACCAATTCCTGAAAGGATGCCAATCCAGATTCCAGGCCTACCTATATTTTTTAGCTCTTTAAATGTGTTTTTACGGTATGTAGCAAACAAAATGGCCAATACGCCAAGTGCATAGAATATCCCACGCCAAAAAAGAATGGTAAAGGTGTCCGCATCCGCAAGCCTCACTAATACTGGATCTGGAGTCAGCATCAAAACTCCAAAAAAAGCAATGAGTAGTCCTTTTAGATGATTATTCATATTTAAAGCTTGCGGAAGTTTATGTTAGTAAGATTATTAGGGGTCAGGTTAGCTGGCCTCTTGCCAGCTTAGTGCTATACCAAGAGTGACAGAATAAGGTCACAATAACAATCGTTCCACCAATTAAAGCATTCGTTGATGGCTCTTCATTTATAACATACCAAGCTATTAAAGTTCCCAACACTGTCTCTAGAGGCATAATCATTCCAACTTCAGCTGCAGGCATATATCTTGGCGCAATTGTTATTAAACTAAATGAAATTGAAAGTATTGCCCCCATAGCGATTATGTATTTTACCACCTCGGGTGGAACTGAAATTTTACTGGCCATTACATAGGCTATAAGGGCAGCAATTACCCCACCAATTGCATTTACAGGCACCATATTGACATCTTTATATTTGCGAGTCAAAGTAAAAGTAAATCCCATCATTACTGCTGTAATCAAGGCAAAAAAGTCACCAATAAGATTTTCTCCCCCAAGACTTCCACTCATAACAATGTAAATTCCAATAAAAACAATGATCATAGAAGCCCAGGTCACTAGACTGGATTTTTCTTTAAGTAGAAACCAAGAGACAATTGCTATCATGATTGGGCCAGTACTTATAATAACAAGAGCATTTGCAATGGATGTATAAACAATTGCGAATACGAACGTTCCTGTACTGATTCCGGAAAAAAAACCTATTAATAAGCCCCCTCTTCCAATTTTTTTGAATTCTTCTAGCGTCTTTAAGCGGTACTTTATAAAGACTAATAAAGAAACCCCTACCGCATATAAGAGCCCTCGCCAAAAAAGAACTGTCCAGCTATCAACCTCTGGAGAAGCCTCCTCAACTAACCTAATAAGAACAGAATCTGGACTTAACAGAATTACCGCAAAAACGGTCATTAGAAGTCCTTTTAGATGCCTAGACATAAGCTATAAATTCACTTATTAATTACCATTAGATAAGCTTGAAGGCAAAAATATAGTCTAGCTAAAGATTGATTTATCTTTTTGATTCAAAATTCTTAAGTTCGAGAAGTTACGTAAAGCAAAGTAGGCGCCAAATATAACGCCTGACCATACTAAGTTACCTGCCACTGTATTTTGAAAAAATGGAATTGCCATCGTAAAACACAGCATAAGACCTTCAAGAGTTTTTGCATACATTGGTGAAAATGCCCAAACTGCAAAATTAGTTGCTAAGAAAAAAACAATAGAGCTTGCTAAAGCAGCTCCTGCAATTTTTAATACGCTAAGTTTCTTTTGCAGGAAGTTTTTAAATACAATTGGAAACAAGAGAGCAAGATAAACAACAAACATAGACTTAGAGCCAAACCAACTTGCTGAAAGTGAGCCAAAAGCAAAGTAGTCACAAAGCAGCATAGTGGCGATAACAGCAACGATAGCCATGTACCTTTTTACAAAAATAAATCCTGCAAATAATGCTATTGCGGCCATAGGTGTAAAGTTAGGTGGATGAGGTAGCAATCTTCCTGCAACTCCTAATGAAATTAACACTGCTAGAATAACTAAATAACTGAAACTTGAATTAAGTTTGTGATCTTGATTGCTCATTATTTCTCTCCTAAATTTTTCAAACAATAATATATTAAAATGCTTCCATATTCAAGCGAATAAATGTATCCTCTAAAAGTATAACATCTTGCGCTCCAACCATTGACATTAAGCCATTAACGTACAATGCCCAATAAGTATTTCCAACTGCTTCAACCCCAGCTAAAGAAATGATTTGAGGACCAAAACTTGTATCTTTTACGCCAACAGTAACTAACTCACTTATAGCTTCATATGCGTTAAGTCCCTTATCAACTTGTTTAATTGCCGTTAAACTTAACTCATCTGCAGAAGTAATTACAATTGAAAGCTGAATAGATTCAACGGAATCATCACCAAAAGATAATGAAGGCTGGAGAAAAAGAGAGCCAAACAAAACTATGGCTAGAAGTTTTAGATTAAATTTCATTTAATTAATAAATGACAATATAAAAGTTCGGATTTTATATGAAAAACAATAAACTGCAATAGTCAACAAGCAAAAACAAGTAATTTACCTAGAATGGAAATTTTTTATTTCCAAGTCCAGGCATCTTTGAAAAATCAGGCATTCCGCTTTCGCTTTGCATTTCTCCCATTTGCTGCATCATTTTTTTCATTTTACCGCCCTTCATCTTCTTCATTGTTTTTTGCATCTTTTCAAATTGCTTTAACAATTTATTTACTTGCTGAACATCTGTACCAGACCCATCAGCAATCCTTTTTTTGCGAGAGCCCTTGATTAAATTAACATGGTTTCTTTCTTTTGGAGTCATTGAGTTAATAATTGCAACCATTCGGCTGCTTTCAGTATCCCCGATTACTTGATTTTTAACACTTTGAGGCATCTTCCCCATTCCAGGCATTTTGTCCATTAAAGCTCCCATTCCGCCCATTTGCTGCATTTGCATTAACTGATCCCTCATATCATCAAGATCGAATCTGCCTTTCGCCATTTTTTGGACATTCTTCTGAGCTTTTTTATGATCAACTTTTTTTGAAATCTCTTCAACTAAAGAAAGAACATCACCCATACCAAGAATACGAGAAACAAGTCTGTCTGGATAAAATGGCTCTAAAGCGTCAGTCTTTTCGCCAACACCCATAAATTTAATAGGCTTTCCAGTTATATGTTTTACAGATAGAGCAGCGCCGCCTCTTGCATCACCATCAGTCTTTGTTAGTATGATTCCAGTAAGTGGAAGCATATCTGAGAATGTTTTTGCAGTATGCGCAGCGTCTTGCCCTGTCATTGAGTCAACAACAAACAACGTTTCAATTGGATTAACTTGCTTCTGAAGAATTTGAATTTCAGACATCATTTGCTCATCAACATGAAGTCTTCCGGCAGTATCAACTAGAAGAACATCATGAAACTGTGATTGAGCTTGTTTTTTTGCATCTGCAACTATTTTTTCTGGATTCTCATCGATAGTTGAAGGAAAAAAATCAACACCTATCTGCTCAGCAAGAATTTTAAGCTGCTCAATAGCAGCAGGTCTATAAACATCTGCACTGACTACAAGAACTTTCTTTTTTTGTTCTTCTTTTAAATAACGAGCTAACTTGGCAATTGAGGTTGTTTTTCCTGAGCCTTGAAGGCCTGCTACCATTACAACTGCTGGTGGCTGAGTTGTAAGGTTTAGAGATTCATTCTGGCCACCTATTACTTCTGTTAACTCAGCTTCAACTAACTTAATAAAGGCTTGAGATGGACTCAGTCCCTCCCCTACTTTAAGTCCAATTGCTTTACTTTGAACTCGCTCTATAAAATACTTAATGACATCAAGCGCAACATCAGCCTCCAAGAGAGATCTTCTGACTTCTCTTATGGCCTCTTTAATGTTTTCATCAGACAGCTTATTTTTGCCTTGAATGGCTTTAAAGCTATTGGATAGTCGTTCCGTTAAATTATCAAACATTATGTTCTACTTGGGTGAAATATCGTATTATATAATCTTTTGCAAAGACAAAGCTAGAGATGCCTTTACTTCATGCTCTACCATTTATCGCTTATCTACTTTCAGGGCTTTTACTAACCAGATACTTTGTTTTAGATTCAGTAACAAATCAACATCGAACAATTGTTAATTTAATGCTTCTAATAGCTTGCTCTTCGCATGGCTATATTCTGTTTGAGTTGTGGCAACAGGATGGTGTGTTTTTTGGATTAACTGTGAGTATTTCTTTTGTAGCATGGGTTGTAGCTACGCTTTTATTTCTGACCTCTTTCAGTAAGCCTATTCACTCTTTAGGGATCCTTGTATACCCTTTAAGTGCAATTGCAGTCATTGTTGCTTTTTTATTTCCAGGAACCCAAGGTAAGCTTATTTCTATGTCAATTGCAGCTCATGCTTTTCTGTCAATTGGCGCATACGCTCTTCTTGCTATTGCCGTTGCTCAATCTGTCCTTGTAAGTATCCAAGAGCGTTTTTTACATGAACACAACTTTAATACTTTTGTCGATAAACTTCCAGCACTTCAAACTATGGAAGCGTTCCTTTATCAAACATTAAAGATGGGGTTTTTGCTTCTTACCCTCTCTTTAATCTCAGGTTACATCTATATCGATGATTTTTTTACACAAAAACTTACCTATAAAACTATTCTCTCAATCATTGCTTGGATTGGTTTTGCTGGTATTCTGCTTGGGCATAAAATTTTTGGCTGGAGAGGAAAACTTATAGCAGTATCAACTCAAACTGCTTTTGCCATATTGGTTTTATCTTATTTTGGTACCAAGTTTTTTTTAGAGATATTATGAGTATAAAAACTTTAAATGGAGAATGCCTTTGCGGCATAGTCTCATGGCAAATGAAAGGGCCTTATGAGTTTTTTGGAATGTGTCAGTGCTCCCGATGTCGGAAAGTAACTGGGGCAGCATTTGCAACAAATCTTTTTGTCAAGCCTGAGCAATTTTTATGGCTTTCAGGTGAGAATAAAAGGGGTGAATACACTTTACCTCTACCAAATACCTTTGGCAATGCATTTTGTAATAAATGTGGATCACGAGTCCCGAGGCAAACTGCAAAAGGTTGGATGTTATTACCTTTAGGTAGCACAATGGAAGCACCCAACATTACGCCTACTTTAGTTCAGATTGAAGACCATACTGAATGGTTTACTAAATTAAATGAGATAGTTTAATCAATATGAAGAACTGCAAGAAAAGCCTCTTGCGGAATATCCACTCTCCCAATTGAACGCATCCTCTTCTTACCCTTCTTCTGCTTTTCAAGTAACTTCTTTTTCCGAGTAATGTCACCACCATAACACTTTGCCGTAACGTTTTTTCTAAGTGCTTTAACATTTGTTCTTGAGATTATCTTAACTCCAATGCATGCCTGGATTGCAACATCAAACATCTGTCTAGGGATAAGCTCCTTCATTTTTTCAGCAATTTCTCGGCCTTTATAAGTAGAGTTATCACGATGGATAATTAAAGCCAAAGCGTCAACACTTTCATTGTTTATTAATATATCTAAACGTATTAAATCAGCAGCCTGATAACGCTCAAAATGATAGTCCATAGAGGCAAAACCTCTTGACGCAGATTTAAGTTTATCAAAGAAATCTAAAACCACTTCATTTAATGGAAGCTCATAAACAATAGAGACTTGCCGGCCCATATAGTTTATATTTTTTTGAACACCTCTCTTTTCAACACAAAGACTTATTACTGGCCCAACATACTCACTGGTTACTAAAATATTTGCTGTAATAATTGGCTCTCTAAATTCAGCTATAGTCTGAACTGGAGGAAGTTTTGATGGACTATCAATTTTTGTTACGTTGCCTTTAGTATCAAGAATTTCATAGATTACCGTTGGTGCAGTTGTTATTAAGTCTAAGTCATATTCACGCTCAAGACGCTCCTGAACAATCTCCATATGAAGAAGACCTAAAAAGCCAATCCTAAAGCCGAACCCAAGTGCGTCCGAGTTTTCAGGCTCATACTGTAAAGCCGCATCATTTAAGCGAAGCTTCGCTAGTGCATCTCTAAATTTCTCATAGTCTTCTCCGGATGTAGGGAAAAGCCCTGCAAAAACTCTTGGCTGTACAGGCTTAAAACCATCTAAAGGCTTCTCAACTGGATTTTTGCTACTAATTATGGTGTCGCCAACTGGAGCTCCATCAATATTTTTGATACTGGCAATTAAGTAACCAACCTCTCCAGCCTTTAAGCTATCGGTCTTAGTTCTTTTAGGTGTAAAAATACCTACTTCATCTACTAAATGCTCACTCTTATTAGAGAAGATTTTAATTTTTGTTTTAGCTTTAATTTCGCCATCAATCACTCTGATTAAAGAGACAACACCTAAATAATTATCAAACCATGAATCAATTATGAGCGCTTTAATTGGGGCATCTACATTGCCTTCTGGGGCAGGAATTTTTTCAACAATCTGCTCAAGAATCTCCTCAATTCCAATACCAGATTTAGCACTTGCATGGACTGCATCATGGGCCTCTACACCAATCACATCCTCTATCTCATCCACAACCCTTTCTGGCTCAGCAGCGGGCAAATCAATTTTGTTAAGAACCGCAACCACTTCAAGACCTTGATCTAAAGCAGTATAACAATTAGCGACTGTTTGAGCTTCAACACCTTGAGAGGCGTCAACAATTAATAGTGCTCCCTCACAAGCAGAAAGAGACCTAGAAACTTCATATGAAAAATCAACATGTCCAGGCGTGTCAATTAAATTAAATTGATATGTTTGACCATCTTTTGCATTGTATTGCAAAGAAACGCTTTGTGATTTAATCGTAATCCCTCTTTCTTTCTCAATATCCATAGAGTCAAGAACTTGTGACGACATCTCACGATCACTGAGTCCGCCGCAATGCTGAATAAAGCGATCAGCAATTGTTGACTTTCCATGATCTATATGCGCAATGATAGAAAAATTTCGGATGTTTTGCATAACAATGATAAAATGACTGCTTTAAAATTAAAGCCATGAGATTATATCGTATATGAATAAAATAAACCCTACTACATGTGTCGCCACAAGTAATCTAAAAATTGACATTCCTGACAACCAAGGAAGAAACATTGTTCTCTACTTTTATCCAAAAGATGACACCCCTGGATGCACCATTGAAGGTAACGACTTTACTAGGCTCAATGATGACTTTGCTGCAAATAATTCAGTGATCTATGGCGTCTCTAGAGACTCCATTGCATCGCACGAAAAATTCATCAACAAGTTCAACTACACAATCGACCTAATCTCAGACGAGGACGAGTCTTTGTGTAAGCAGTTTGATGTTTTAAAGCTTAAAAAAATGTATGGTAAAGAGCACATCGGTATCGTCAGATCGACTTTTGTTATTAGCCCGGACGGAGACATTCTCAAGCAGTGGGATAAAGTCAAGGTGGATGGTCATGCTGAAGAAGTACTTGACTTTATAAAGGCACTATGAACTCAAACGTTGACCACGAAGAGGTAAATAAATTTGCAGTCCTAGCAGCGCGCTGGTGGGACAAAAATTCAGAGTTTAAACCGCTTCATGATATTAATCCGCTTCGTCTTAACTATATCAAAGAGCAGTGTGGTGGATCTCTTCAAGGAAAACGCATTCTTGATATAGGCTGTGGCGGCGGAATTCTGAGTGAATCCCTGGCCCTTGAAGGAGCTACTGTGGTTGGTATTGATCTCGCTGAAGCAGGCCTTGAAGTTGCTAAACTTCATTTGCTGGAATCTGGCCTTGATATTGACTATAAGTTTATATCTGCAGAAGAATTAGTAGAATCTGAACAAGAGTCTTTTGATGTCATAGCATGTCTTGAAATGCTAGAGCATGTTCCAGACCCATCATTAGTTATTGAAGCTTGCTCTAAATTAGTTAAGTCAAATGGAAGGGTTTTTTTCTCGACAATAAATAGAAATCCAAAAGCATATTTCTTTGCTATTGTTGGTGCAGAATATATTTTAAATCTCCTACCTAAGGGGACTCATAACTACGAGAAGTTTATACGCCCAAGTGAGATTGATGGTTGGGCTCGAACTTGGGATTTATCAATTAGCTCAATGATTGGAATGACTTACAACCCAATTACTAAAAAATACAAACTAGGTGATGATGTAAGCGTTAATTATATGACGCAATACAAAAAGAGGTAGAAACAAAATAAACAAATTGATATCTTATTTTTTGTAGTTAATTTGAATCACAATTGCCTGAGTTTTATCTAATATCATTGTGTTGTTTATATAGTAATTAAATTGCAACAAATGATTGGCCTCAAGACTAATACTTGCCTCCAACCCAATTTGAATATTGACTGGCTTGATACTGTACACTAGTAATTTATCAGCATTAATATTAAGTAAAGACTCGCTAGTTTCATCAATAGCTGTGACACTTGAGGTACAAATCGAACGTAAAGTCATAATATTAAAATCTTTAATAGGGCCATTATGAAGAGTAGCGTCAATCAAATCCTCACCTTTAAAATTTGCATAATCAAATGATGAATTTAGCACTTTAAAGATTCCATTAGGCTTATTGAGGGTTATCCCAGAACCTTCGAGTAATAACAAAGTACGATCATAACCACTGAAATCAGAAAAAGGGCTATCGTTGGCAACTGATGCAATACTTAAGCGCCAAGAAAAGGCCTCGTTTTTATTTGGAGTTTCAGCCAATAGTTCAACAGTTGAGCCTAAACCATTTCTCCAGGGGAGTGTCTGAAAACTCTGAGGTGAATATATTTTAAATGGCTTCATCATGATTTCTTGAGGGCATTGAGAGCTCTTATCTCAAAATAAATCACTTCAAGCTAATTTTCACAATAAATCTGAACATATGTTCATGCCTCAGAATTAATTGATATCATTTACAGTCTGACTAAAATCCTTAATAATTTCGTCATAATTGATATGTAAACCACCCCTAACCAACCATTCTCCAGACTTTATACGACCATAGATAGCAGAATTATCAAGCGCATAGACAATTGTTGATAACCGGCCATCATTCGCATCTCTTGTCATTAAAGGCGAGTGAGAGTTGATAATTAAAGCATCTAGATCATCTCCCACTTGAAAATAATCATTTTTACTCTCACCTGCAGCCAAATGGCCATTATCAAAGACAGTATCATAAGAAATTGCAGCACTATCACCTGGCCTACCATTAAGCATAATATTTCGTTTCTGCTTACTCATTCTCTGACCATAATCTAACAATCTTAAATCTTCAAAAGGATTAATACCAATGTGAGAATCAGAGCCAATACACCAACGACCTCCTGCCTCAATAAAATCTGAAATTGGGAAATATCCATCACCCAAATTACCCTCAGTACTTGGGCAAATCACCACATTAGCTTTTGCTCTAATTATGCTTTGCATTTCATTGTCAGTTATATGAGTACTATGAATTAAGTTAGTATTTTTGCCCATACCTACTTCATTTGCTAGCCACTCAACTGGACGAGCACCAAGATGCTTCAAAGAACCTTCAACCTCCTGAGTTTGCTCTGAAATATGAATATGGCATGGCATTTGGGAGCTATATGCAAAAATTTCTTTAGTCTCCTCAACGTCGGCTGCCCTCAGAGAATGCTGCCCATAACCAATTTTGACTTCAGAATCATCCTGGTATTTGCTTATTAAATCCTCAATTTGAGAAAAATAAGCATCCGTTGACTCATACTGAAAGCGACGCTGCGCTTCAGAAGGCCCCTGATTAAAACCGGCAGTACGATAGTAAACAGGAGTCATTGTAATTTTCATACCTACTCGCTTTGCAGCACTAATTAATCGCTCAGCCATTTCATTTGGATTATTATAAGACTGGCCATTTGAATCTTTATTTAAATAGTGAAATTCTACTACTTGATCATATCCTAACCTTAGCATTTCAGCATAAAGCATTGAGGCAATAACTTCCATTTGTTCAGGATTTACTTGGTCTGCAACTGCATACATTCGCTCACGCCAAGACCAGAAGTTATCTCCCTGGTGTCCTTTTGGAATATTCTCAGTTAGGCCAGCCATAACATATTGAAAGGCATGTGAATGAGCATTAGGAATAGGAGAAATTGCGTAACCTTCAACAGATTCATCAACTGCTAAAGAAGAATGGGAGTCAATGCTTAAAATTTTACCATTATCATCAGTGCTGACATAGGCAGGTGAAATCCACCCCTTCTTAAGATACATTCCTTTAAATTTCCAGTTTTTCATCTAAAAATCCTTTTAATGGTATTACAGTTGATAAATGATATGTCCATTTTTCACTGTCAAACAATTAGCATTGGCTTTAAAATGATACATCCAATGCTCAATTGATGGCGTGTCTATTAACGCAAAATCTGCGCACTTTCCAACTTCTATAGAGCCAATTTTATCAGCCTTATCTAAAGCTTTAGCTGCATAAAGAGTTACCGCCTTTAACGTTTCTTTAGGGCTCATCCGGTTAAGCGTACAACCCAACATCATAGCTAATGGTAAGTGATTACTTGGAGCTGAACCGGGATTAAAATCTGTTGCCAAAGCAACCTCTACCCCAGCATCAATGAGCATTCTTGCATTAAGAGATTTTTGAAAGGTATAAAGACTAGCTAAAGGAAGGGTAACAGCTATAGTTCCTGATTTTTTTAGTGCTTTGATGCCCTCTTCAGACACATATTCCAAATGATCAGCTGAAAAGGCTCCACAATCAGCAGCAAATTCTGCACCGCCATCCCCACTAAGTTGATCTACATGAAGTTTTATTTTTAATCCATGTGCTTTGGCAGCCTCAATAATTGGTCGAGCTTCAGTCTGAGTAAAAGCATGATCATCAATAAATATATCACAAAATTCAGCCAACTTCTGCTCTGCAATTTTAGGAATCATTTCTTCAATTATCATTCGACAATAAGCCTCTCTTGACGTTTCTTTTGGAACTAAATGCGCGCCCAAAAATGTCGACACTAAGGTCAAAGAGGTAATTTTTTTTAGATCATCATAAGCACTTAAAATCTTAAACTCATCATCAATATTGAGTCCATAACCACTCTTACATTCAACAGTTGTGACTCCTAAAGCTGTCATTTCAGTTAAAAACCCATTCGCTTTTTCAATCAACTCTTCTTTACTGGCTGCTCGTGTATCGGCAACAGTTGATGAAATGCCGCCACCTCGCTTGGTAATTTCGGCATAAGGAGTGCCAGAAACTCGCTCACCAAACTCATCTGCCCTCCAGCCACCAAAAGCTAAATGAGTGTGGCAATCAATCAATCCTGGAACTAAAAAACCTCCATTTTGAAGGACAATATTGCTATGCTCATATTGCTCTGGCATCTCTTTTGTTTTTCCAACCCATACAATAATATCTTCTTGCCAGACAACTGTGGCATTTTCAATCAAATGAACATCATTTTGAACACCTTGATCTAAGCATTGAGCTATTGTAATATTTTCAATTCGATTCATTGAAGCTTACCTATTTTTTTTTCTACCTCTTTAAGGATGTGATTACCTCTTAGCATATCAATACAAGCATCAATATCATCTCCAAAAAACTCATCTGCATCTTTATGAGACACTCTTTTGCGAATCTCCTGATGCGCTGCCTCCACTCCTTTGCCAGCTTTTAAAGGTTTACGAAAGTCGAGTGCTTGAGCTGCAGTAAAAGCTTCAATTGCTAAAACTTGCTCAACATTATTTAACACTTCCAATAGCTTAATAGCAGAAATACTGCCCATACTCACATGGTCTTCTTGTCCTAAGCATGATGGAATAGAGTCAACAGATGCAGGATGACAAAGCACCTTATTGTGTGAAACTAATGAGGCAGCTGTATATTGCGGAATCATAAAACCAGAATTGATACCAGAGTCATTCACTAATACAGTTGGGAGTCCATCCAGACCGCGCAATAATAAATAAATTCGACGCTCAGCAATACTAGCAATCTCTGCTATTGCAATAGCCGCAGAATCCATAGCTAGAGCTAGCGGTTGTCCATGAAAATTACCTCCACTGATTATGTCACCATCATTAAAAACCAAAGGATTATCCGTAACTGAATTAAGTTCTCGCTCAATTACTCGGGATGCGTACTCCAATAAATCACGAGTAGCTCCATGCACTTGAGGAATACAACGAAGTGAATAAGGATCTTGCACTTTATCACAATTTTTATGACTTTCCAATATCGCTGAGTCTGTTAAGAGTAGGCGAATATTCGAAGCTACAGCCTTTTGCCCTGGATGAGGCCTTATAGCTTGAATGCGTTCATCAAAGGGGCGAGCACTTCCCATCAAAGCTTCTAAAGAAATAGCTGCTAAAATATCGGCATTTTTTAATAAGCTGTTTGCTCTCTCCAAAATATGCGCGCCATAGGCTGTCATCATTTGAGTGCCATTAATAAGTGCAAGGCCATCCTTTGCCTTAAGATTAATTGGCTCTAAATTTGCATTTTTAAGGACAGTTTTTGCCCTAAGTTGCTCGTTATCTTTAGCACTCCAAAAGTAGCCCTTTCCTAATAATGGCAGAGCTAAATGCGCCAAAGGCGCTAAATCTCCCGAAGCACCTAAACTACCTTTGCTAGGTACAACTGGTATCCAGTCATTTTTCAAAAATAACATGAGACGTTCTACAACCTCAACTGAAACACCTGAATAACCCAAACTAAGAGCAACAATTTTAAGTTGTAACATTAACTTAGTAATATTTTTTGGTATAGAATCTCCAAGACCAACAGCGTGACTTAATAACAAGTTATGCTGTAATTTTTCCAGCTGCTCTGCGTCAATTTTTTTATTTGCTAGAAAACCAAACCCAGTGTTTATTCCGTAATAGCTATTACCATCATCAAGAGCATGATCAACTATAGCGCGTGATTTTTCTAGTGCACTCTTATCTTGATATAGCGCGTCAATCGTTCGCTCAAGGTCCTTATAAATATTATCTAAAGTAATCAATTTTTCACCCTATCATTGGCAAATCAACGCCTTTGTTTTTCGCAGTTTTAATAGCAACATCATAACCTGCATCTGCATGACGCATAACACCAGTTCCTGGATCTGCTGAAAGAACTCGTGATAACCGGCGATCAGCCATTGCCGTTCCGTCAGCAACACTTACCATGCCTGAATGAATTGAATAACCAATACCCACGCCGCCGCCATGGTGAATAGAAACCCAGCTAGCACCACAAGCAGTATTAAGCATAGCGTTTAATAGTGGCCAATCTGCAATAGCGTCTGAACCATCTTTCATACCTTCTGTTTCTCGATTCGGTGATGCAACTGATCCACAATCTAAATGATCTCTTCCGATTACAATTGGAGCAGCAACCTTACCTTTTTTGACTAACCAATTAAATTTAAGCCCCATTTCTTCTCGCTCTCCATACTTTAGCCAACAGATTCTAGCAGGAAGACCTTGGAATTGAATTTGATTTTGTGCCTTATGAATCCACTTAGCAAGAGACTCATTTTGAGGAAAAGTCTCTAAAATAGCCTTATCAGTAACGTGAATATCTTTAGGGTCACCTGAGAGTGCAGCCCATCTGAAAGGTCCAGATCCCTCACAGAATAATGGACGAATGTAGAGTGGTACAAAACCTTTAATATCAAAAGCCTCACTCATTCCACGATGATCAGCAACTTGGCCGCGTATGTTATTGCCATAATCAAAAGTTATAGCACCTTGTTTTTGCATTTCTAGCATTGCACCAATATGCACTTGCATCGAATCCAATACAGCCTCTTGATAACCTTTTGAATCTTTAGTACGAAACTCTTCAGACTCTTTAACGTTATATCCCGATGGAAGATAACCCAACAACAAGTCATGGGCAGATGTTTGATCTGTCAATACATCAGGAATAATACCTCGCTTTAACATTTCAGGCAAAACGTCGGCAACATTGGCAACAATAGCTACCGATAAAGGTTGCTTTTGCTCTTTTGCTTTTAGTACTTTTTCTAATGCTTCATCGAGGTTATAGCATATTTCATCAACATAACCCTTCTCTAAACGCTTTTGTGCGCGAGACTCATCAACTTCAATTGCTAGGCAAGAGCCACCATTCATGGTTGCAGCTAACGGCTGAGCTCCGCCCATACCACCAAGACCTGCTGTAACCACTAATCTACCCACTAACTCACCATCAAAATTTTGTTTAGCACACTCAGCAAAAGTTTCGTAAGTACCCTGCAGAATTCCCTGAGAGCCAATATATATCCATGAGCCAGCAGTCATTTGTCCATACATAGTTAAGCCAGCTTGTTCATATTCTCGAAATTTATCCCAAGTCCCCCATCTAGGGACTAAGTGAGAGTTTGCAATAATGACTCGTGGTGACTCTTCATGCGTTCTAAAAACACCAACAGGTTTACCCGACTGAATTAAAAGTGTTTCATCATTTTCTAGTCGTTGTAATGTAGAAATAATTTTATGATAACAATCCCAATTACGAGCTGCTTTTCCATTACCTCCATAGACGATAAGATCTTCTGGATGTTCTGCCACATCAGGATCTAAATTATTCATTAGCATACGCATAGCAGCCTCTTGATGCCATCCTTTGCAACTTAATTTATTCCCATGTGGTGCTTTAATCATTTTGGTTCCTATTATTTAATTATCTATGTACCAAAAGTATACTTGTATATACAAGTATAGACAATCAATTTTTTAAGAGTTGCGTATAATAGAAATATGCAAAAAAATACTCCCCATTATCAAGCCTTAAAACGTCATATTATTGAAGGCATAAATAGCCAACAATGGCTTGAGCACAGCCAAGTGCCTTCGGAAAATAAACTTTGTGAGCAGTTTGGAGTAAGTCGTATGACAGCCAATAGAGCTCTAAGAGAGCTTACTGAAGAAGGCGTCTTGTACCGTATTCAAGGTTTAGGCACCTTTGTTAACGAAAACAAGCCCATTAAATCTGCCTTACAGATTAGAGATATTGCTAAAGAGGTCAAGTCACGTGGAAATCGCTTTCACTCGATAGCACTTCAACAAAAAGAAATTGTTGCACCATTACAAGCCTGTCATCACCTTAGCCTAAAGTCTGAGTCTCACATATTTTATTCACTGGTTCTTCATTTTGAAAATGACCAGCCTATTCAATTAGAGGAGCGTTATATCAATAAAGACTCGGCTCCTGACTATTTAGATATTGATCTTAGTAAAGTAACGGCAAATCACTATCTCAAAAAAATACTTCCTCTGTCTGGAGCTCAGCATATTGTTGAAGCTATTGCTGCAGATAAAGTGACTGCAAAATATTTACAAATTGAACCGTTAATGCCTTGTATTTTAATTTCTAGAGTGACATGGAGTGATAACATCCCAGTTACCTTTAGCAGATTAACACATCCAGGTAATCGTTATCGTTTAGAGACTTGATTTTTCTGAAACTACTAATGAAACTAAATTTAATTACAAAACATTCTTCGCTGATACTTCTATAGCATGCAGCATTGAGACTCCGAAAGATCGCATCGTTAGAAGAACATAGGAGTCTTCTTTATCTCTATAAATTATCGTTCCTATATGCTCCATAATAGTTCTAGAGACATTACCAACAGAAAATACATTTTTACTTAAATCGATTGGACAAATTCGCTCCAAAACATCTCTGCTTCTTGGACCATTAACCCTAATCATCGCCCAAGTATCAGATTGATCAGTATAGTAGGCAGGAGCATTTAATCTGTTTGCAATATTTGCTTCCGCATCATTTCCTTCATAAGAAAAATAAGCTAGAACTTGGTTTTTCTGTAAACGCCAAAGCGTTATGGATGAGTCTTTAGATTGAGTTGATTGTTCCATTTCAGGAAGCGATAGGCCACAAGACTTTGTCATTGATGACTCAATCTCTTTAAATTTGGACCTTGGTAATGCAACCATAACTAATGACTTACCAACAACTTCTGAGACAGTTACTCCCTCAAACTGATGCTCAGCACCATCAAGTGCGGATTCTACTACTAATTCATAATCAGACACGCAAACGCTCTCCTTCTGGATCAACAAAGTGAGGGCTGCATATCTCAACTTCAATATCATTGCCTCTCACTAAGTCAACTGCTCGAACAAATTCGCCTTTACGGCTGTGTCCGCTCTTAATAAAACCAATACCAATATAGTGACCTAATATTGGTGAATAAATACAAGATGAAATCCAACCTTGATCTGTTTCAGTCGATGGCTTATCTCTTAAATTAAGGAGGTGTGAGCCAGCCTGAAGAAGATCTTGAGTATTTACTGGCTTAAAACCAACCATCTGCATGCGATCGTCACGAAGAAGGTCTTCACGCAATCCAAGCTTGTAACCTATAAAGTCTTTCTTGCCAGAAATCATCCCACCCATTCCTAAGTCATAGGCGCTAGTTTGACCATTAAGCTCTGGACCAGCAGCGTGACCTTTTTCAATTCGCATTACGCCTAGGGCTTCGGTTCCATAAGGCACAACATTAAATTCTTCACCTGCCTCCATTAGGACTCTCATGAGTGAGTCGCCATAGCGAGTTTGAACAGCAATTTCATACGCCAATTCACCTGAAAATGATATTCTAAACAGCCTTGCAGGTATTCCGCCGCAAACTGTAATCTCACCAGCACCCATGTATGGGAATGCTTCATTTGAAATATCACAATCAGAATCAATAACTTTTTGAAGTAATTTACGAGAGTTTGGACCAGCAACTGCATACTGTGCAAACTGCTCTGTAACTGAAATCATGTGTACATCTAGATCAGGCCATAAGCATTGATGACAAAATTGTAAATGACGATAAACATTTACAGCATTTGCAGTAGTTGTGGTCATTACAAAATGATTTTCAGAAAGCCTTGCGGTTGTTCCATCATCCATTACCATACCATCTTCACGAAGCATTAAGCCATAACGAGTTTTACCCACTGGCACTTTTGCAAAAGCATTTACATAGACTTTGTTAAGGAACTCTGAAACATCAGCACCTTTAATATCGATCTTACCAAGAGTTGTTACATCACAAATACCAACTGATGCCCTTGTTTGCTTTACTTCACGGTCAACAGATTCACGCCAATGAGTCTCGCCTGGAAGTGGAAACCATTGAGAGCGATACCACATTCCAACCTCAACAAAAATAGCATCTTGCTCAACAGACCATTTATGGCTTGGAGTATAACGCGTTGGATAAAATTCCATCCCACGCCTTCTTCCAGAAAATGCTCCAATTGCTACTGGAGAATATGGAGGCCTAAATATCGTAGTTCCAGTCTCTTCCATGGTTTGACCCATATTGTCAGCCATAATACCAATTCCAAGAACGTTAGCAGTTTTACCTTGGTCAGTAGCCATACCTAACGTTGTATAGCGCTTAACATGCTCAACTGATTTAAATCCCTCTTGGTTTGCAAGCTTAATATCTTTTGCAGTAACGTCATTTTGAAGATCGACCCAAGCACGATTTTTTCCACTTGGAACCCCCCAGTTTGCAGTTACGCTATATAAAACTGTTTGAGTTTCAGCTGGATCTAATTCTTTAACATTGTAGCCTAGATCTAAAGCGACAGACGAACCCTCATTGTGCCCTTCAATAATTGCATCAGACAAAACCATTGTTCCTTTAGCTCTTCCCGCAACCGACATACCAGGTGGATTTGATTCATCTGGAATAAAGGATGCAATTTCTTCATTCCATTTTGGAATCCCTCGGTGATGACATGTTAAATGTAAGTTTGGATTCCATCCACCTGAAACAGCTAAGCAATCTGTGTCTATTGACTTACCATTAGAAAGCTTTATCGATTTAAGTGCTTTTCGACCCTTAGTATCAACCACATTTGTGCCCATAAAAATCTCAGCACCTGGAACTCTTAAAACAGGTTTAATTGAGCGCGAATCAATTACAGCAATAACTCTTATATTTTTTAAACCCAAGTCTCTCGCAGTATTCCAGCCATCATCATTATTTGTATAGACTGAAACTTTATCACCTGTAGCAACTGCAAATCTATTTGCATAAGATCTCACAGCGCTTGCAAGCATTATGCCAGGACGATCATTATTTCCAAAAGCTATCGATCTTTCAATTGCACCAGCACAAAGAATTGAACGTTTAGCATAAATTCTCCAATTCACCTGACGAGGCTTATTTTTATCTTCCCTAGCTTCTGACGCTCTATTTTCGATTGCGCCATAAATACCATGATCATAAACGCCAAAAATAGTCGTGTCAGACATCAATGTAACATTTTCCATTGCGCTTAAAGCAGCAACTGTATCTTTTGCCCACTTACTGCCAGACATACCATTAATTTTTATGGACTCAGTATTTAGCCTTCCACCCATTAAAAAATCTTCATCAGCAAGTATAACTTTTGCGCCAGAGCTAGCAGCCGTAATTGCAGCTGATAACCCAGTTGCGCCAGCACCAATAATTAGAATATCACAATAACGAAAACCTTTATCATATGTATCTGGATCAGGCTCAGTCGAGAGAGTTCCTAGTCCAGCAGCATTTCGAATTGCAGGCTCATAAAACTTTTCCCAAAAAGCTTTAGGCCACATAAAAGTTTTATAATAAAAACCAGCACCAACAAGTGGAGATAAAAAATCTATAATAGCCATAAGATCAAAGCCTAATGGGCCTTTATGGTTTTGACTATTTGCTTCTAATCCGTCATATAACTCTGTAACAGTTGCTCTAGTATTTGGATCTTTATAGGGACCATTTCCAATCTCCATGATTGCGTTTGGCTCCTCAGAGCCGGCAGTAACTATACCACGCGGACGATGGTACTTAAAAGAGCGCCCAACTAATTTTTTATTATTGGCAAGTAAGGCTGATGCAAGCGTATCGCCTTCATAACCAGTTAATATATGACCATTAAAAGTAAAGCTTATAGATTTTTTTTGATTTACTAAGCCGCCTTTTATTCGATTAATTTGTCTCATTTTCCTCTACCTATGCCTCTTGAAACATCTTGAGCTAACTCAACCTTAAGAATTTCATGTGATAAAGTATTTCTAGTAACAACCAACCAAGACTGATCGCCCTGCTCGTGGTACCAAAGCTCACGATGATCGCCAGCAATATTTTCTCTAATATATTGGTATTGGTAAAAGTCTTCAGCAGATGCATCTTGCTCCCAATTAGTGGGACGTTTTATAAGATCAGCTGAACCTAGGTAAACAAATTCTTCAGAATCACGAGGGCCAAGTAATGGATGATTTATTATCATATTATGTCCTCCTAATGCAGATTTGGTTGAGCGCCAACACCTTTCTCATCTATCATTGCGCCGCGTCTAAATCGATCAAGCTTATATGCCGTTGCTACCTCGTGCGATGAGTTTGTAGCAAGTAAGTGGGCATAACAGTAACCACTAGCAGGTGTTGCTTTAAAACCACCATAACACCAACCACCATTAAAAAATAATTCATCAATTTCAGTGCTATCTATAAATGGTGAGCCGTCCATTGACATATCCATAACCCCTCCCCACATTCTAAGCAATCTAGCACGTCCTATCATCGGCATTATAGCCATACCACCAGAGCAAACATCTTCAACAACAGGCAGGTTTCCACGTTGAGCATAGGTGTTATAGCCATCAATATCGCCGCCAAAAACAAGACCGCCTTTGTCAGACTGTGAGCAATAAAAGTGCCCAGCACCAAAAGTTATCACATTGTCCATTACTGGCTTAAGGCCTTCAGTTACAAAAGCTTGAAGAACATGACTTTCAATGGGTAGTTTAATTCCAGCTTTAGCCATTACTCTTCCAGATGAGCCTGCAACGCAAACTCCAACTCTTCCAGCTTTAATTTCACCTTTAGTTGTTTGAACGCCTAAACATTTACCATTTTCAATGTTAAAGCCTGTAACCTCACAGTTTTGAATAATATCCACTCCAAGATCACTAGCGCCTCTTGCGTATCCCCAAGCGACAGCATCATGACGAACCGTTCCACCACGAGGCTGAGCTAAAGCAGCTTTAATTGGGAATCTTGGGTTATCCATATCTAAAAATGGATACCTTTCTTTTACTTCTTTTGCTTCTATAAATTCACAGCCCGCATCAGCAAATAACATGCCGTTACCTCTTCGAATAAATGCATCACGCTGAGCATCAGAATGGATTAAATTCATAATACCGCGCTGAGAAACCATTGCGTTATAGTTTAAATCTTGCTCAAGATTCTCCCAAAGCTTCAGTGAAAATTCATAAAAAGGTTCATTTCCAGGCAGTAAATAATTTGATCTAATAATGGTTGTATTTCTTCCAACATTACCACCGCCTATCCAACCTTTTTCAACAACAGCAACATTAGTAATACCATGATTTTTTGCTAAATAGTAAGCAGTCGCTAAACCATGACCGCCTCCACCAACGATGACAACATCATACCCATCAGATTTTGGCTCAGCATCACGCCAAGTTGGCTCCCAGCCTTTATGACCAGTTAGCGCTTCTTTGAGAACCTTAAAGCCAGAAAAGCGTGTTTTACTCACTTTTTAGCTCCAAGGATAAGGACTATTGGAAACTGGATGTAACTTGCCTGCTTGAAAGCGGCTAAACCTAAATGGTTCTAGAAGCTCTTGCTTTTCACCTAATAACTCTTCAGCAACTAAACAGCCGACACCTAGCATTTTATATCCATGATTACTATCTGCAATTATTGTTACATTTTCATTGTAAGTATCAATTACAGGGAAACTATCTGGAGTAAAGCAACCAATTCCGCCTGATGCCTCTTTATGATAATGAGGCATCATACCTTCAAATCTTTTATGACAATGCGCAAGAGCAGAAACCCACATTTCAGGGAAATCTTTACTTGCTGTAAACTCTTTACTTTCAGGGCCATATGGATCGATAGCAACTTCATTAACAGGTGTATCAACTGTATAAGGTGAAGCCCCTCCCTGGATGCCACCAAAGCTCCAATCAGGCTTATAATATATTCCCCATAGCTCATCCGTAATAAGTGAGCCATCTACAGTAGAATACAAAGGCGCATCAGTATCAATATGAAGCACTGGCGGAATCTTACCATCATTGGTTACTAAAGTTTCAGGATCAATTTCTAAGACACCCTCTTCTAACTGCCAAAAACGCCACATATCAATATCTTGATGAACCTCACCTTCAAGATCCTTTAATTCAATTTGAGAAGGAAGGCCTAACATACGCCAAAAATCACGAACCCAAGGACCCGCTCCTATAATTAGGTTGTCACATGCAATTGTTCCTTTATCTGTCTCAACTGCAGTAACTCTTTGACCATTTCCCTCAGAAACAAAACCTGTTATCTCAGTTTCAAGAACTACAGTAACACCTAAATCCAATACTTTTTTAGAAAGGCCTTCCATCGCTTTAACATTATTTGCATAGCCACCTGGCTTTTCATGAAGAACTGAAGTAATTCCTTGAGCTTGCCAGTCATCAAACATATTTAGCATGTAATCACGCGACTCTTCCTCACCCTCAATAAAAACACTTTCATAGCCAATTGCAGCTTGTTCAGCATGGATTTGTTTAACATCCTCACGCATTTTTTCGCATGAAATTTGCATATATCCGTTTGGATGATAACTAAAAGCATCTGGATCGCTTTCCCAGATACTAACTGAATGGGCCATCAATTTTCTCATAGCAGGTTGAAAATAATTATTACGAACAACACCGCAAGCAATTCCAGTTGCTCCAGCTGCAATTCTATTTGCCTTATCAATTATGACAATACGACCATTAACACCCTCTCCATTTGCAGTGAGTCGCTCAGCTAATCTCCATGCAGTTGATAATCCATGAATTCCTGCACCAGCAATAACATATTCGGCTTGACTTGGTAAAGACATACTAAAACTCCTTGTATTTTTTTGTTTATAGAAATGAAAGCTTAAATTTAAATAAAATCTAGTTTTTTAGTTATCATTATTATCTTTAAATTGAAAGCACTAAGTAGTTAAAAAATTCAAACTAAAGTGAAAATAATTCTATAGTTATATATAAAAAAATAATATACTTTCTTTAAGTTTTATGAATGACCCATAAATTAATAATATTTTAAATATATTTAGCTAATTATGCAATATAAGCGGTTAAATAGAGCTTGAAAAAACATGTATTAAAAAAGTACCAGTTATATTTAATTATGAATATTTGCTCTAATATAGTTAAAAAAGGTCTATTATGAAGGCTGTATATACAAAAAGTAAGTATACTTGGATTCAACATTTAGGAAACAACCATGTCTCGTAGATACTATAAATTACCGCCACTAACCTCTCTTGCAACGTTTGAGACTGCTGCTCGTCATAGAAGCTTTAAGGGTGCTGCTGAAGAACTTGGAGTTACTCCAGGTGCAGTTAGCCACCAAATTAAGTTTTTAGAAACCGAACTTGGTCTTTCGTTATTTGATAGAAAACACCATGGTAATAATTTAACCGATCACGGAGAATCTTTATTTGCTGTTCTTCAAAGTAGCTTTACAGCAATTTCTTCAACACTTGCAAATCTTAGGCGCTCTGCTACAGATAAAGAGGTAATTATTAGTGCGACTACAGCCATTTCTTTTCTTTGGCTACCACCTCATTTAGCAGAGTTTTGGAAACAACATCCAGAAATACCTGTTAATCAACATGTAACTGATAATCCTGACTCTCAAGGGATTGCTGTTGATTTAAAAATTTGCTATGGTTTTGTTGAGAATGAGTCAAATCAAAAGCACACTCTTTTTCAAGATGAACTTGTTCCAGTATGTAGTCCTAGTTTTGCCAAAGAATACCCAAATATTACTGTTGAAGATTTAGCGCAAGCGCCTCTCATTCATCTCAGAGCAAAAGATAAAAATTGGTCAAATTGGTTCTCTTGGTTTAATGCTCTTGGATACAAAGGAAAAATCTCACCAGGAACTCATGTCAATAATTATATGATTGCCCTTCAAGCTGCTTCTGATGGAATGGGAATAGTCTTAGGCTGGAAGCGTCTGTGTAAACCTAAAATTGATAGTGGAGAGCTTGTTGTTCTGGGCGACACATCAATACCAGCTCCATCGGCGATATACATTATGAGTGAAAAAGAAGATTTACTACCTGAAAATGTTAAAATTCTTAGAGATTTTCTAATTTCAAAATCATAAATTAATTGAAATATATTCAATTTTTTAGAGTAATTTTATTAAGAATAATTACTTTACGCTGATAGTATCATAGCGTTTTTTACTTCAACTTTTTCTTCATGTCTATTCCACTTAGTAACTTAGACTCTGTCCTAACATCAACTGATAAAGCTAAAGGACTACCTAACGAGCACTATGTCAGTAACGCTGTTTTTGATGAAGAAAAAAAAGCAATTTTGTTTGACAATTGGTCAGCTATTGGTACCGGCAATGATATACCTAATCCAGGCGATATAAAGCCACTGAACTTTGTTGGAATGCCTTTGATGTTGGTTCGCAACTCAAATGGAGATATTAATGTATTTCAAAATACTTGTCGCCATAGAGGGATGATATTAATTGATCAGCCAACAAACATAAAAGGAGTGATAAGCTGTCCATATCATAGCTGGTGTTACAATCTTGATGGCGATTTGTGTGCAACACCCATGGTTGGAGGAACGGATATAAATACTCATGAGTCTATTAAAAATGAAGAGCTTGGTCTCTTTAAAATTCGATCTGCGGTCTGGCAAGACGTTATCTTTGTAAATATTTCTAATTCTGCTAAGGAGTTTACTGATTACGCTTCAAAAGCAATTGCGAGATGGTCTGAGTTTGAAAAACCGCTTCATCATGGAGGTGAGAGCTCTTCATTCGAACTTAATCTGGATACTAACTGGAAGCTAGCAGTTGAAAACTATTGTGAAAGCTACCATCTTCCTTGGGTCCACCCTGAGCTTAATGTTACTTCAAGTATAGAAGATCACTATCATATTGAGGAGATGGGTCATTTCTCTGGGCAAGGCTCTCATGTCTATAACCAAATGAAAAGTGATGGTGGCAAGGTATTTCCAGATTTTGAAAATTTGTCAGATGAGTGGGACACTAAAAGTGAGTATATAGCCTTGTACCCAAATGTACTTTTAGGGGTTCATAGGGATCACTTTTTTTCAATAATTATAGAGCCAATCTCTACAAATAAAACAATTGAGCATGTCTCACTATATTATGCAAAAGATCCTTCTGAAATGCCAGAACTAAAAAAACTTATAGACTCTAATGCGTCTTTTTGGAAAACTGTATTTAGCGAAGATATTGGAGTTGTAGAGGGAATGCAGCGCGGAAGAAGTGGATTAATGTTTGATGGCGGAAAATTCTCACCAGTAATGGACAGTGCTACTCACTGTTTTCATCAGTGGGTAGCGAAATTTTTAAAAGACTTCAGGGAAAAGCAGTAAGCTAATTTATAGTCTTGCTTTATAGGCTGTTAAAGTATTTTCAAGTAATACTGCAATAGTCATTGGACCAACACCTCCAGGAACAGGAGAGATAGCAGAGACCATACCTTTGACAGCTTCATAATCTACATCTCCGGTCAAAGATCCATCATCAAGTCTATTAATACCAACATCAATAATAACGGCGCCTTCTTTTATCCAGTCAGCATTTACTAAGTTTGCAACTCCAGCAGCGGCAACAATAACATCTGCTGACTTAGTTTTAAGCTTTATATCTTTTGTCTCCTTGTGGCAAACTTGAACTGTAGCACCAGCATTAAGAAGCTCCATTGCCATTGGTCTTCCAACAATATTTGAAGCGCCAATGATTACGCAATCCTTACCCCTTAAGTCGCACTTGATAGAAGCTAACATTTTCATAACGCCTCTTGGAGTACAAGGACTAATGAACGGTTTCTTTAAACTTAATTTGCCAATATTTTCACTACTAAAGCCGTCAACATCTTTTTCGGGAATAATCGACTCAATTATTACATTTGCATCAATGTGAGCAGGCAAAGGAAGCTGAACTAAGATGCCATCAATATTATTATTTTCATTCAGCCTTTTAACTTCAGACAATAACTCCTCTTGAGTAATATTTGATGATTTATGTATTTGGTCTGAATAAAACCCAACCTGGACGCAAGCTTTAGATTTATTTCTTACATAGACCTTAGAAGCTTCATCATCACCAACTAAAATGACTGCTAGACCGGGAGGTCTAGAATATTGCTTAACCTCATTAGCAATATTTTTTCTAAGATTTTCAGCAAGAACTCTGCCATCTATAATCTTCATCTTAACAACTCTCCAGATTTTATAAATACAAAAGTGATATTATCGTGGCAAACAACATTTAAATTAGTAATTAATTTCAATTAGGTTTGAATTTTAAAAAAGAGTCTTTAAATCACCTTAGATTAGTTTTAATCTATGCCCAGTAATTTTCTTCTTTGTGTTGCCCATGTTTGAATAAGGTGATCGACAGCAAGTCCAATAAAAGCAACACATAAACCTAGCAACAAGCCATTACCAATACCCTGTTTGTCAGATAAAGCTTTCAATATAAATTGTCCTAAATCATCAGTTCCAATCATTGCGCCAATGATGACCATAAATAGGGCAAAAACAACGGTTTGATTAAGACCCAACATGATGTGAGGTAATGCAAGAGGCATTTCTATTTTAAGCCATCTCTGCATCCGATTAACTCCTGACATTGAGCCAGCATCTTGAAGTGCTTGAGGAACGCTTGTGAGGCCCTCTACAGTGTATCGAGTTGCTGGAATAGTAGCATAAACAATTACAGCAATTAGTACAGAAGTATCTGTAACACCAAAAAGCATAATAACTGGTATCAAGTAGATAAACGAAGGAAAGGTTTGAAAGGTATCACAAACCAACAAAATAATCTTACTTGCAATCTTATTTCTGGCACAAAGAGAGCCAACGGTTATTCCAATTAAACCAGATACAATAACGCCAAAACTTGCCATATAGGCAGTAATAAGAGCCCTCTCCCACCATTGTAAAAGAGCGATAACCAGTAAAAAACCACCAACGACCAGCGCAGACCTGATCCCGCCAATAATATAGCCAACGCCCATGACGAGTGTAAAGGTCGCTATGACTGGCATCGAGAGGTAAGCCGTCTTCATTGGAATAAGGACATCCTGAATTAACCAAGTGTTAAACCCCTGCAATGAAAAGAAAAAAGTATCCCAAATCCAGTCAACACCTGACTGCCAAAAAAGTTGAGATGTGTAACCCTTGTTGTGTGGAATCATATAAAGATAATTGATTCCGTCGCTAAACAAAAACGTTCCAAGATATGCCAACAAAGTTCCAACGAAAAGAATGGCAGCAAAAGATACCGCATACTTATGTCTTTCAATGAAAGGTAGGTCAGCAAAATAATCAGTTTGCTTATTAGCCCATGCTAGAGATAGTTTATCTAAAAATACCGCGATAAGAACAATACAAATACCAAGCTCTAAAGCTTGGCCTATTTTTAGCTGATTTAGTGCAAGAAGTAGATTAAAGCCTAAACCTTTTGCGCCAATAAATGAAGCAATTACTGCCATCGCTAGGCACTGCATAATTACCTGGTTTACGCCAATCAGAATATCTCTTCTAGCTGAAGGAATTAAAACTTTAGACATCAGTTGAAAGTTATTACAGCCACTCATCATCCCCGCATCAATAACTTCAGGAGAAACCTTTTTTAAGCCAAGAAGTGTCAGCCTGATCATCGGCGGCGTTGCAAATATAATAGTTGCTATAGCGCCTGCATGATCACCTACACCAAAGAAAACCATGACTGGAACAAGGTAAGAGAAATGGGGCATTGTCTGAGCTACGTTTAGCAGAGGCATTAAGACTGTTTCAGTAGTTTTACTCTTATAGGCCCAAACACCAAGACTAAGGCCCAAAATAAAAGATATTGGAGCAGCAACTAGAACAAATGAAAGTGTCTCCATAGCAGGCTCCCACTGACCAAAAACACTGATATATATGGTAGAAAAAGCAGCCAATATTGCCAAACCTCTTCCACTTAAAAAATAGCCAATCATAATCGCTGAAGCAGACACAACAGTCCATGGAAGTCCGGGCCAAACTGCCCACTCATTCGCATCAGACCACTCCCAGCTTGTAAAGGCAACAATTGTTTTAATTCCACCCAATAAGATCTCACGAATAAACTCAATAGCAAAAAGAATAGAGCGAGAAAAACCTCTAGTTATCTCCTTAACCATTGCAGATTCGTCATAATCTTCAATATCTGGATCGTAAATTTCAACCGGCCACCATTCGTACATTACAAATTCTGCAGAATCATTAATGATTTGGTTCATTGTCCAAAAACTACTTGTGGTGATGTCACCAAAAAACCAATTCAATAGTGTTGGTAGGATTAGAAAGCCAACAATAATTCCGGCAGGTATATAGACAAACAACTTTGTCCAGTTTTGTTTAAACCAGACAATTGGAAGATCTCTAGTTTCCTTAGTAGTCAAAAGAAACTTTCTAAATAGCAAGCCAAGAATAGTTAAGAGAGCTATGAGTTTAAATACTATTGAAGTATCTGTAACTGGATTAAAAAAGTTTAATTCTGGAAGTCTTACTAATTGAGGTGGGAGCTGACCACTAAGAATCATTCTAAATGACTCTGAGAAACCAACTATGGCATCGATTTCTCCAGATTTAACTTTATTAGCAAAACCATCACGAAGTAAAATAATATCGTGATATTCTCCCGTCATTGACATGAGAATAAAAAATACAATTAAAACAATGCCAAATTGAAGTAGTTTAGGATTATTTTTAAGAAATTCCATAGTCAGTTTATCTAAATATTATGATTTGGAGCGATCACCAAAAAGGACATGAATAATAGTAGAGCAATTTAAAACGCCAACTATATTATTATTTTCATCCAATACAGCTACCGGCTTTTGTTCACTAAGCACTGCTTCCGCAACAGTTTCAATAATTGCGTCTTTAGAAACCTGAAGTTCACTCAACTCTTCATCAGAGCTGCCAACTGGATCCATGACTGACTCAATCTTTAGAACTTTTTCTCTAGGAACTTCTTCAGTAAACTTACGAACATACTCAGTTGCTGGATTAAGAACAATATTAGCTGGAGTATCTAACTGCTCAATAATGCCATCTTTCATAATTGCGATTCGATCAGCGAGTCTTAATGCTTCATCGAAGTCATGAGTAACAAATAGAATTGTTTTGTTTAATACACCTTGTAATCTCAAAAATTCATCTTGCATTTCTTTTCGAATTAATGGGTCCAGGGCAGAGAATGGCTCATCTAAAAACCAAATATCTGGTTCAACCGCTAATGAGCGAGCAATTCCAACTCTTTGTTGCTGACCACCTGAGAGCTCTCTAGGAAAGTAATTTTCACGGCCTGTCAGACCAACAAGTTCAACCATTTCCATTGCTCTTTTCATACTATCATTAGTACTACTTCCTTTAACCTGTAATGGAAATGCAATGTTTTCTAGTACGGTTTTATGGGGGAGTAGTGCAAAGCTTTGAAACACCATTCCCATTTTATTTCTTCTAAGCTCAATAAGCTCTTTCGAGTTTAAGGCAAGCAAGTCTTCACCATCAATGTATATATTTCCAGCAGTTGTATCTGTTAGCCTAGAAATGCATCTAAGTAGTGTTGATTTTCCAGAACCTGAAAGACCCATTACAACCAACATCTCACCTTCATACACTTCAAATGAAGCACTATTTACACCAACTACGCAGCCAGCATCTTGAAATTCTTGAGCATCAACCTTACCATTAGCCTCTTGAAGTAGTTTTTTTGCATTTTCACCGAAAATTTTATAGACTGAGTCACACTTGATGACAGGTTGTTTGCTTTGAATGGTAGTTTCTTTAGGTGTCATATAAAAATTCCAAAATTGATTTAAATCTTATAACTGTAGTATACAAAAAATATCTTCTGTCTGAAAGTTATTAGTGGGTAATTCTATCTAAAGTTTTTCAAGGGCATAATAAATCTCCCCTAGCTGAGAAAGCCCAGGGGAGATATTTAAAACATTAACAAACTCCTTAAAAAATTAAGAAGTCTAAGCTATATAAGCCTTATTTAAATGCTGAAACAACATCCTGATTAGCAGCAAGCCATGCAGATGCAGCATCTTGATGGCTCATGCCATCAACGTCAACAAGTGCGGCCATTTGACCAATATGAGTTGTTGAGAAAGACATCTTTGTGAAAGCTGTATAAGCAGCTGGATGTGTCTTAGGGAACTTATAGTTAGCTGCTTTTTTCAACCAACCTTTAGGAGATCCACAAGCACCATCACCACCATCAACTGTTCTACAACCATCATAGTACTCAGGGAATTCAATGAATGCAAATCCATCAGCATCTGTAAAGTTTGGAGTCCAGTTAAAGACGATTGTTCCACGGCCTTCTTTTTTAGCAGCAGCTAAATCAGCCCATAGTGCATCTGCACCACCAGCAAACTTAACCATATAGTCATCACCAAGACCTAACGCAGCAATACGCTCTGGCATAAGGTTACCATGCCAACTTTGTGGTCCTTCTAACCAACGACCTTTACCACCTGAGTCTGCAGTAACAAAGACATCTTTACAGTCTTTAAGTGCTTCCCAGTTTGGAAGTCCTGGACATAGGTTTTCGTCCACAACCCATTGTGGAACACCCATTTCTTCAAGAGTCATTGCTTCATGGTTACCTGCATCGACAATTCCGCCTTTCTCCATTGCGTTATAAAAAGATGCACCAAATGCAGACTGCCATACCTCGTGTGAAATAGTTACGTCTCCATTACGAATAGCTTCATAAACAGCTTGAGAATCAGCTGGAACATATTCAACATTGTTACCCATGCTTTCAAAAATACCACCAATAACATAAGCCATTACAACTTGACTTGACCAGTTATGTGTTGGAATGACAATTGGCTTCGAAGAGTCAGCTGCAAGAGCCTGACCTGAGACAGAAGCTAAAGTCATCGTTAAAGCAGCAGCAGCCACCTTACTTGTAAACTTATTCATTTATTTCTCCTTTTATTGTTTAATCAAATCTATTTAAGAAAATTATAAAAAAATCTCAAAAAATTCAACTTTAAAATGATTTTTTTAACAAATACTGCCTTAAAAACCATACTTACAGCTTTAGACTTAATTACTAATCTAAAGCATTCTTTTTCCTGAAAATAACTACATTCTTACTCGAGTCTTTTCAGGATCATAAAACGGAAAACGTACAATTTTTGCTGATATACGCTTTTGGTGTCCATCTAATTTTCCTACCTCAACTTCATTACCAATTTCTGACTCTGATACTGAAATTCTACAAAGTGCAATGTTCTTCTTTAAAATCGGAGAGCGAGTCGCACTTGTAATTACTCCGATTTGTTGTTTCCCAATATACACCCCATCCCCATGAAGTGCAAGCTCATTTGAACCTAATTCTAACCCAACCAGAACTCTCTGGGGAGAATTCTTACGAAGAATTAATGATTCCTTACCAGAAAAATCTTCCTCTTTTGTTTTCAATGGAACCGTAAACGCAATACCCGCTTCAAATGGGTCTGTTTGATCACAGAATTCATAACCTGCAAAAATTAAACCTGCCTCTATTCTTAGCATATCAAGAGCATTTAATCCTAAAGGACATATACCAAATTCTTTACCTGCGTCTGCAATAGCATCCCAAACTGCTTCACAATCATTAGGGTGTGCAAACACTTCATAACCTAGCTCACCGGAGTATCCAGTTCTTGATACCATGACGGGTATTCCAAACTCACCACCTATTCGACCAATAGTAAAACGGAACCACTTAAGGTCAACAAGATTTGTATGTAGTTTTGGCGTCCAAATAATTTTCTCTAGAGTTTCACGGCTCTTTGGACCCTGAACAGCGACATTATGAAGCTGATCTGTAGATGATTTAACGCGGACATCAAATCCTTTTTCATCTGCAATTTTTCGAAGCAGCTTCCCACCATCGTCAGAGCCACCAATCCAACGAAAGTTATTTACATCCATACGGAATAGCGTTCCATCATCAACCATACAGCCATTGTCATAGCACATGGCAGAATACACGACCTGTCCAATTGCAAGTTTTCGAACATCTTTGGTAATTGCATATTGCATTAAAGCTTCAGCATCTTGGCCATAAACTTCAAACTTCCTAAGAGGGGCAAGGTCTATCATTGCGACGCCTTCACGGCACTGCCAATATTCTTTAATGGCGCCTAAATTGTCGTACTCAAGTGGCAGCCAATAGCCATTATAGTTATCAAAGTTCTTAGTTAATTTAGAGGTATTATTATGAAAACCAGTTTCTTTAGTCATAGTCGGTATTGATTGTGGGTCAGGCCTAAAAGCCGTCGCCGATGGGAAAGTATTAGATTTGTCATAAATCCTAACATGTATGTCCGTTGGATTCCATCCATTAGAAGAGGTTGTGTCATCTGGGCACGCTGAAGACACGCACACAAGGTCATCAACTGCTCTAAATAATACATAATCGCCAGGCCTAGACCACGAAACATCTGAGGTTAGTGAATGACACTCTTCAATTGCCGTATTAAAAAAGAGATTAACAGCCGCCCAATTTTTTCGAGGAGAAACTCCATGCTGTGAAAGTGATTTATTAAAATTATCAGTACAACTAATATGACCAGGAAATCCCCTGTCATCATAATATTTTGCGTTGCATGCAAGGCCAAAAGTGTCATGCCTACATACAGTGTCTTGAATTACTTCTACTAGCGGCACTGAGTTTTGATTATAAAATTTATCGTGGGTTCCAGGAGCTGGATAACTCGCCATCATCTGAGACCGTGTCACAGTAGGGTCAAGACACAACTCTAAACTGTTATTTAGATCTTCCTGTAAAAATGCTTGGAAATCTGAACACTGCTGGCCTTCAACATCAATAACCTGAATATACTCTCCAGCCTTTACCTTGTAGGCAACTGCACTACTATGATTGACCCTAATCTCCTTTGAGGTCTTAGCTAAAGGTTCTGGAAGACGCTCAGATGGGATTGTTGGGTTTGATCGAGAAACATTAATCAAAATCTCTGTTGGTGAGTTTTGCTTATCTACTGTCATTGGTCCACCTTTAGCATCAAATACGCATAAGGCATCATTTTTAATATCAAAAGATTGGCGAGAATCAGCAGGATTAGAGGATGAGAAAAGTTCAGCACCTGTTAGAGAAGTAGATTTTATCTTGTTCTTTTTTAGAATTACTTTGAGCATATCTGAGCAATCATCAGAATTAACTTCGTAGGTTTTATTTGTGGGTTTTGTAACCCAGTTTAACGAGGATAATACAGATGAACTTTTAGAATCAAAAGCCAAAACACTGCACTGCTGATCCCCCTCTACATCAACTATTTCTACTGAATCACCACTCTTTAAGTCAATTGATATTGCCTCACCTCCAAGTATTTGGTAGGTTTCAAAATCTCCATCATATTTAATATTAGAAACTCTCATTTAGTAGACTAATTTAACAGATAGTTTGAGTATACATAGAATAATTTATAGGTCAATTTGAAAATATTCAAGCACCAATGAAATAAATTAAAAAATAGAAAGATAGTTTATACGGCACTCCAGGGGGTGGAATGCCGACAAACTAAGGAGTTAAGATTTAGAGCTTTACTCTAAACTAACCCCTTTTGAAATCACTTACAGTAGTTAGAATTTACGGTAAGCGTTATTTAGGTCAACCATCGGATGATTTTCTGACATTTGAAACTTAACCAATAATTCACGAGCAATCATATCTCGCTCTTGCTGGTTATTTGGAAGTTTTATATTGTCCGGAATAGTTACCCAACCATTAATATTTCTATCAAAAACAGCAGCTTGATCGCCCTCATAACCCATATGAATATCTTCTAACCAGTTAAGATCTTTCCAGCCCATTTTTTCAATATATTTTTGTAAAAAAGGCGTCATAAACTTAAGATCAGGAACAAGGTTTACATCATATCTATAACCGATATGCTGTCCAATCATTTGCTCACGATCGGTATCTAAGCCATCAGCACCAACTTCAAATGTTTCTTCATTTTTACTCATAATAACTCCTTATCTTAAAAACGTGTCATATCAGGACGGCCAACCGTGTGCTGTGAACCTGCAATAGGAACTTGTGCACAAGCTGAAGCCTCCATAGTAAGCGCAGCTAAATCTTCTGGCTCTAATGAGTGAATATTTGTCTTGCCACATGCACGAGCCATCATTTGTGTCTCGATTGCTAGTGTATGTAAGAAGTTGTATACACGCTCTGATGCTTCATCCGGATCTAGACGCTTTCTAAGCTCAGGATCTTGAGTTGCCACACCAACCGGGCAGCGCCCAGTATGACAGTGATAACATTCACCAGCTTTAACGCCCATTTCGGCTTCAAAATCAGCCTCAGGAATATCTCTATTACAGTTAAGCGCCATAAGCGATGAATGACCAATCGCAACCGCGTCAGCACCAAGTGCAACCGCTTTAGCAACATCACCACCATTTCGAATACCGCCAGCATAAACTAATGAAATTCTGCCGCTCATTCCAACATCATCAATTGCTCTTCGAGCTTGGCGAATTGCTGCAATTCCTGGAATTCCAGTTTCTTCTGTTGCAATATGTGGTCCAGCAGCAGTACCGCCTTCCATACCATCAATATAAATACTATCACAACCAGTTTTAGCAGCCATACGCACATCATCGTATACACGCGCTGCACCAAGTTTAAGCTGAATTGGAATCTGACCATCTGTCGCTTCACGAATTTCTTCAATTTTAAGCGCCAAATCATCTGGCCCAAGCCAGTCTGGATGTCTCGCAGGAGAGCGCTGATCAATACCGGCAGGCAAAGAACGCATTTCAGCAACCTGATCTGTAACTTTTTGACCCATTAGGTGCCCGCCTAAACCAACCTTACAACCTTGTCCGATAAAAAACTCAACACTATCAGCTAAACGTAAATGTTGTGGATTGAAGCCATAACGAGACTGGATACACTGATAAAACCACTTACTTGAGTAACGCCTCTCATCTGGAATCATTCCGCCTTCACCTGAACAAGTAGCTGTTCCTGCCATTGTAGCGCCGCGAGCTAGAGCAGTTTTAGCCTCATAACTCAACGCACCAAAACTCATTCCTGTAATATAAATTGGAATGTCGAGCTCTAGTGGTCTTGGAGCCTCTGGCCCAATAATTGTTTTAGTTAAACATTTTTCTCTATAACCCTCAATAACAAAACGGGTTAACGTTCCTGGCATAAATGTTAAGTCGTCCCATGTTGGAATTTTTTTAAAAAGAGAGAATCCTCTCATTCTGTATCTTCCCAAATCAGACTTAATGTGGATATCATCCATCACTGCTTTAGGGAAGATAAAACTTTTACCTAGTCTATGTTTTTCCGAATCACTCATAATATTTCCTTTTATTTAATTTGTTAAAAGCACTATTAAAGAATTAGTTTCTTTTCATTAGGCTCTAAGTTAGCGTAGTTCCATAACATTTTTCCAGAAACATGTTTTTGCATTTTCTCAACGCCTCTAGGAGTCTTCATTCCATAAAGGGCTAATTTCTCTGTTAAGTAGCGAACATCAAGTTCTGTCATATCAGCCTGCACGCAGTCAACTCCAAGTTCTTCTACTTCACCGCCAACATAAATAGTGCCGTCATACATTGAGTCACCTAAGTTCATTCCAGCATCACCCAAAACAATCATGCGTCCGCGCTGCATCATAAATCCAGAAAATGCACCTGTCTTACCGCCAACAATAATTGTGCCGCCCTTCTGATCAATACCAGTACGAGCACCAACACTGCCTTTACAGACAAGATCGCCTCCACGAATAGCAGCGCCAAAAGTTGAGCCAGCATTTTTATCAATAACTACAGTTCCAGCCATCATATTTTCTGCGCATGACCAACCAACTCGGCCTTTAATATGAACGTTAGGCCCATCAATTAAGCCGCAACCAAAATAGCCTAAACTATCTGAGAAAGTTAAGTTAAGTCTGTTTAATATCCCAACACCAACGCCATGCCTTGACATAGGATTATCAACAGTAATGTCACCAATACCTTTTTCCATTAATTCTCTGATTTCACGATTAATTTCTCTTGGCGTCATGTCAAGTGCATCAATCGTAGCAGTCTTGCTAGTATCAACATCAAATGAGTGAAAATATGTTAAATTTTCACTTTCATCAACAGAGAAGAATTTTTTCTGAGTTCTTCCTTTTAATTGCTCATCGTGAAGTCCCATTTCTTGGGACGTTTCCTTCCTTAGTTCTGCCATACTTTTACCTCTCCGTGATATGGGTCAAATGTATCAATGCGATGATCAAATAGAGTTCTAATTGCAACCTCTTCAGAAGCTAACGCAATCATATCTTCGCCTTCGTATACAACCATTGGTTTAGCAGCCATAACATCCTTGGCCATACCAAGTTGATCTTTTGTTGCAACCAAATAAGTGAAAACGCCATCAAGGTAGTCTATTGAGCCTTTCATAGCAGTTTCTAAATCGTCACCTTGGCTCATTCTGTCTGCAAGATAAACAGCAATGAGTTCTGAGTCACAGTTCGATGAAAAACGGTGGCCAGAGCGCTCAAGTGAGCGTCTATTTGTCCAGTAGTTTGTGAGCTGTCCGTTATGAACAACTGCAACGTCACTAAAAGGATAAGCCCAGTAAGGGTGAGCTGAGCGAATATCTACGTCAGATTCTGTCGCCATTCTGGTGTGTCCAATTCCGTGAGTACCATTAAAGTCATTTAAGCCATACTGATCAGAAACAACCGATGCATCTCCTAAGTCTTTAACTAACTCGAGTGAGTTTCCAATAGATAAAATTTCAACGCCTTCAACATCTTCGACAAAGTCGGCAACTTTTTTCATGTCACCTGAAAACTCTACCTCATAACGATGGGCATACTCAGTTGGGCTCTCTTTCTTAACAACCTTAACGCCTAATTCAGTAAGTCTTGAGTTGACCGTTTCTAAGCGATCTTTGATAGTAGCATGAATATCATAGCTACCTTCCAGATCAGCAGCTTCAGCAACTTTGAATCTTAATATTTGATTTCCATTATCTTTACCGTACATTGCATATCCAGTTGAGTCTGGACCTCTATGCTTTAAAGCCTGAAGCATTGATGTCATCTGCTGACCAATGTTTACGCCTTTTCCAGCTTTTTTATGAATAATTCCTGCTATTCCGCACATAAAATAATCTCCTTTTTCCCGAAAAATTGCCCACCGTTAAGTGGGCACTCTAAAAAAAACTAAAGAAAACTTAGCCCTATGGCAAGCAATCTATATAAGTCTCTAAATCCCAATCTGTAACTGTGGCATTAAATCTTTCCCATTCATCTTTCTTATAATGATGAAAAACTTTATACATTTCATTTGGCATCGATGATTTAATTACCTCATCATTTTCTAACTCATTTAATGCCTCACCTAAAGACATAGGTAGCTTCTTAACTTGCTTTCCTGCCTCCATTGCTGCATAAATATTGCGCTCTTCAGGCTCGCCTGCATCAAGATTATTATCAATACCATCGCCCATCGCCTTTAACAGCGCTGAACCCATTAAGTAAGGATTAACCATCGAGTCAACTGAGCGGTATTCAAAGCGCCCTGGCGCAGAAACGCGTAGTGCGCATGTACGGTTTTGATAACCCCAATCTGCAAAAATTGGCGCCCAAAAGCCAGTATCCCAAAGACGGCGATAAGAATTCACTGTAGAAGAGCCAATTGAAGTTAGCGCGGGTAAATGCTTAATAACGCCACCGATTGATTGAAGGCCAATTGGACCAGGCATTTTTTCATCGATTGAAGGGTCCGGCATAAATGTGTTCTTGCCGCCTTCTTTATACATAAAGTTACCAGGCATTCCTGGAAGCTCTCCTTCGCCAGCAATTTCTGGATGGAATACATCTTTGCCGCCTTCCCATAAAGACATATTATGGTGACAGCCTGATGCAGACACTCCCATGAAAGGCTTACTCATAAAGCATGCAATTAAACCAAACTCACGAGCAACTTGCGCGCAAATTTGACGATAAGTCGTCAATCGGTCGGCATTTCTTAATACGTCATCAAACTGGGTATTAAGCTCTAATTGACCTGGGGCATCTTCGTGGTCTCCCTGAATAATATCAAGACCCATTTGCTCTGAGTATTCAATAACTTTCATAAACACAGGGCGCAACTCTTCAAACTGATCAATGTGGTAACAGTTCGGCTTTGTTACTCCGCCGTTTGGCTGGCCATCTTCACCGCGCTTTAGCCACATCATTTCTGGCTCAGTGCCGCAGCGCATGTCTAAACCATACTGGTCTTGGAATTCTTTGTGTTGTCTATATAAGTTACCACGACAATCTGATGTTAATGCTTCACCTGGATTTTCACGCTCTTCACGGTTTCTATAAAGTCTACAAAAAACGCGCGCTACTCTTTTGTCCCATGGAAGCTGACAAAATGTGTCAGGATCTGGAAGACCTACAAGCTCAGAAGACTCAGGGCCGTAACCAATATAGTCTCCATGACGATCTACAAATAAGTTGGCTGTTGAGCCATATACAAGTTGAAATCCTTTTTCAGCTAACCTTTCCCAGTGGCGCGCAGGAATACCTTTACCTACAATGCGTCCTGTAACTGAAACAAATTGATAATATACATATGTAACGCCCAATGCTTCGATCTTAGCCTTGACTTCTTTTACAAGTTTGTCGCGACCGGGCTCGTTAACGTGCTGTTCTAAATCTGTCATTTAATCTCTCCGAAAAAATAAAAAAAATCTCTATTAAAGATTTACCCCCTATGCATGTTTTTATTTTGATTCGTATGATATAAACCAAAACAGAAACACTAATGAATTTACTGCCGTTTTAGTAATAGAGGTCAAATAAATTACTATATAAATGACTCTTTTTGACTCCAAATAGATGGAGTAACAGCAAATTAAAGTTTGAGTATACGCCTAATGATATTCCATTGTCAAGAAATTTTATTGATTTTAAAGAAATATAATAAAGCGTTGATTTTCTTCTAAATAATTACAGAAAAACAAGAAAAAAGTTTTAATTTAGAGAAAGTTTAGGGAAGGATAATTTTAGAAAAAGAAAGTTTAAATTATTAAAACTTAAAACCAACCTAATCAGAATTATTTGAGCAAATAACCGTTAGAAACTGGCACTCATCACTAATGATTTTTTTAGGGCCATGTGGCTTATCAGAATCAAAGTATATCGAGTCACCCTTCTGGAAGTGGTATATCTCAGTTCCATAGTAATAATCCATTTCACCCTTGAGCATATAAATAAATTCAACCCCTTTATGCTGAAAGTCAGGAAAATCATAATCTCTTGAAGTTACCGTAATAAGGCAAGGCTCTACCTTAAGAGAACCACTCACGTTGTGACCGAGTAATTGGTAGTGCCTACTCTCATCTGATCCTGCCCTCTCAATTGTTAAGCCATTACCTGACTTAATAAAAGTTGGCTCTACGTCCTTATCATGCTGTTTAAATAGTGACGTAATTGAAATATTAAGTGCATGACAGATCAACTGAATTGTTTTTAAGGAAGCGCTAATTTGACCATTCTCAATTTTCGAGAGCATGCTTGGAGATAAGAGTGACTGCTTTGAGAGTTGCTGCAAAGTAACGCCAGCATTTTTTCGAGAGATTCTGACTTGCTTTCCAATCGAGGCTTCTAGTTGCTTATCAGTACCAAAACTAGGAAGATTTTTGTTTACTATGGAGACGCTTTGTTCTTTTTGCGCAGTATTTTTAATTGAAGCCATGAATTAATAATTTACTTAGAATAAACAAAATTACACTATAAAGAAAATTATCTTATCACAAAAACAACTAATTAAATAAATGAATTGTTGCTTTTAAGACCTTGAGCGTCTGCTCCTGCGCTCTTTAGTGGGTTTTGAATCGTCACCTTCAAAGATAGCTCTCGACCCATTAGACATAACTCCAACTCGCCTTTCAATTTCAGCTAAAGTTGGAGGCGCGGTTACTTTATGCTGATCCATTGCATTTCGCATTGCCCTTACATGGGCGTAAGTTGTTCCGCAGCATCCACCAATAATTTTTGCGCCAGAGTTCATTGCAATTTGAACATACTCAGCCATTAATTTTTCTGTTCCTGAATAAAGAATTTTTCCATCATGAAACTGAGGAATGCCGCAGTTTGCTTTTGAAATCACAACCGTACCTGTTTCCACATTTCGAGATATGTCATTAATTGTTGCTAACAAATCAGGCGCTCCAACCCCACAATTTGCCCCAAACCCTTTAAGGTTAAGCTCTTTTGCTCTTATAGCAAGATTTGCAGGAGTGATTCCCATCATTGTTTTACCTGCTGTATCAAAACTCATAGTCGCGCAAACTGGTAAGCCAATACCTTTAACTGCATCAAGAGCAGCCTCTAACTCTTCCATTGAGTACATAGTTTCTAGCCACAAAACGTCAACGCCTCCTTCAGCGAGACCCTCAGCTTGAGCTTTAAAAGCCTCAGTTGCCTCAGCTGGAGTCATTAAGCCGTGAGGCTCAATCATTTCACCCGTTGGACCCATTGACCCTGCAACAATAACTAAGCGATCTGCACGATCTGCAACCTCTCTTGCAACAGTTCCAGCAGCTTTATTTAATTCAAACACCCTGCTTTCAAGATTATGGAGTTTGAGCCGAAAAGAAGTGCCGCCAAAACTATTGGTTAAAAATAAATCAGAGCCTGCATCAACAAAGCCTTGGTGAAGGGAGCGGATTCGACCTCTATAATCTAAATTCCAAGGCTCAGGTGGGTCTCCTGTCTCTAGCCCCATTTCAAATAAGTTCGTACCCGTTGCGCCATCTGCAAGGATATGTTCTTTGTCTTGAAGAATTTTTAAAAAATTATTCATTAGGCTAGTTAGAAGAATTATTAATGATAGTTCTTCAAGAATTTTAAGTCGGATTACCCAATTCCTTAAATAATTTTGATTTTAAGAAATTCAATCTAGATTCACCATCATTTATATAACAATATTCTATTAATCACTCGCACATTAGAAAAAAATTTTAAATACAAACTAGAATTCATTTTGAATTCTAAAATTTATTGCAAGAATAGTAATTATTAATTTTAATAATTAACTACTTACAGGCCCCATTCTCTATATAATTTCAAGTTAAATATTTAAGTCACAAATTGTGAATATTTTGATGTCAAAGCAAGTACCAAATTGCAGGCTATTAATTAGCAATACAAATGACCTTGTTCAGTCAAAAATAAATATAAATCGCCCCCTCTTTCATCACTTAATTCTTCCAAATAATGAATAATAATTCTAGCTCACACGATGATGTGATTAACCGCTTTATTGATTATGGTGAAAACAATTTTGAATCAACTTCCAATACTAAAGTTGTCAGTCAAAGTGCTGCTCAGCTTGGAGTTCTTCGTTTAATTTATGCCTTTCGATTTTCAGGCCACCTAAGAGCAGGGCTAGACCCTTTAGAGAGGCCAAGGCACCACTCAACGCCTCCATTCACTCTTGAAGAGTTCGGCTTAAGTGATTCTGACCTTGACAAGACTTTTGATATGGGTTCATACCAAGGCCCAAACTGCAGTACCCTGAGAGATCTTTTTACTTCTCTTAATAAAACTTATTGCAGCAGTCTTGGTGTTGAGTATATGAACATTCCTAACCTCGAAGAAAGAAAGTGGGTTCAAACTAAAATTGAAACCATGTCTCTTGAAAAAGAAAATTCAGTGGACTATAAAAAATGGCTACTTCAAAGGCTGACAGCAGCCGAAGTATTCGAAAAATTTCTACATAATAAGTACGTGGGTCAAAAACGCTTCTCTTTAGAGGGGAGTGATACCTTAGTGCCACTATTAAACGTTTTAATTGAGCACTCAGGAGAGCACTCAATGAAAAGGATATGCCTAGGCATGGCCCATAGAGGACGCCTTAATGTACTAATTAATATTATGGGTAAGAGGGCTGAAAGCTTATTTAAAGAGTTTGCCGGAGAGCTTGGGCTAGGAAAGAATCAAACGGGTGACGTTAAATATCACCAAGGTTTTTCATCAGACATTAAAACGAGTAAAGAGGATGTTCATCTTGCGCTCATGTTTAACCCTTCTCATCTTGAATTAGTAAACCCAGTTATCGAGGGCTATGCCCGCTATCACCAGGACAAGATTGAGGACGCTGAGCGCCAACAAATTCTCCCCGTGCTTATCCACGGAGACGCCGCTTTTTCTGGCCAAGGAATCGTGATGGAGACCTTAAACATGTCTCAGTCAAGAGGCTACAGAACGATGGGCACGGTTCATATTATTATCAACAATCAGATTGGCTTTACCACCTCCAAGCAGGATGATGCAAGGTCTACGGATTATTGTACTGACGTTGTCAAGATGATTAATGCGCCGGTATTTCATGTGAACGCTGAAGATCCAGAAATGGTTAGCTTTATCACCAAGTTAGCGCTCGATTACCGAATGAGGTATAAAAAAGATGTCGTTATCGATTTGATGTGCTATCGAAGACATGGACACAACGAGGCCGATGAGCCAGCAGTGACTCAGCCCTTAATGTATGAGGCAATTCGAAAGAAACCGACTACGCGCGCAAACTATGCGACCACTCTAATGAAGCAAGGCGTCATTGAACAAAAAGAAGTTGATGCAATGATTAGCGATTACCGTCAAGAACTAAAAGAGGGTGAGAGGGTTGCTTACAATATTATTCAGCCCAAAGATAAAAACAAAAGGGCCTGGGAGATGCTATGGGAAGATTACTTTGATGCTACTTGGCTCGACCCTTACGAGTCTGCTATTAGTAAAAAGCAAATTAAAGACTTAAACAAAAAACTTCAAAAAGTCCCGAGTCACTTTGAGATTCACCCGCGCGTTAAGAAGATGATGTCTGAAAGACAAAAGATGGCTGATGGAAAAATTAATGCAGACTGGGGCTTTGCTGAAACTCTTTCCTATGCAAGCCTTACTGATTTTGGAACGCCTATTCGCCTTACAGGACAGGATACTGGAAGAGGAACATTTTTCCACCGTAACGCAGTACTTCACAATCAACTAGCAAACGAAGACTATACGCCACTTCAAAACATTAGCGATAAGCAAGGAAGAGTTCAAATATTTGACTCAATTCTATCTGAAGAAGCAGCCCTTGGGTTTGAGTACGGTTACGCCACTGCGAACCCTGAGTCACTGGTTATTTGGGAAGCTCAGTTTGGAGACTTTGTTAATGGCGCTCAAGCAATTATTGATCAATTTATTGCATCAGCTGAGGCCAAATGGGGGCGCCTATCTAACCTAGTTATGCTTCTACCTCACGGACTTGAAGGTCAAGGGCCTGAGCACTCATCTGCAAGGCTTGAGCGCTTCCTTCAGCTTTGTGCGAGTCACAATATGCAGGTCTGCGTGCCGTCAACCGCGTCGCAAATATTTCATTTGATGAGGCGTCAAATATTAAGAAAATTTAGAGCACCTCTAATTATTATGTCGCCAAAAAGTCTTTTAAGGAATCCTCTGGCGGCTTCACCACTGCATAAGTTTACTGAAGGCAGATTTAGAGATGTTTACGAAGAGCAATATGACAACATCAAGCCTAAGAAAGTTGACCGCGTAATTATGTGTAGCGGCAAACTATTTTATGAATTATTAACGCGCCGCCAAGATGATCAGATTAATAACGTTGCAATACTGAGACTTGAGCAGCTCTACCCATTCCCAGAAGAACAGCTTATCAAAGAGCTTGAGAAGTTTCCAAATGCAAAGGATATAGTTTGGTGCCAAGAAGAGCCAATTAATCAGGGTGCTTGGTACACTTCCAGGCATAACTTTATGCAAAGCATTGTTAAAGGCCAAACTCTTCATGTCGTTGCGCGAGACCTTTACTCTGCTCCTGCAGAGGGAAGCATTAGGCAGCACAACATTAATCAAAGCTATATCATTGAAAAAGCGTTAGGTATTCAAACTATGGGTACTGCTAGGAGCATTAAAAAATGAAAGAAGTAAAAGTACCGGTTCTCCCTGAATCTATAAACGAAGCGACTGTCGCTGCGTGGCATAAAAAACCTGGAGACTATGTTGAGGTTGATGACGTAATCGTTGAAATTGAAACAGACAAAGTTGTTTTAGAGGTTCCTGCTGAAGAGGCAGGTGTTCTCACTGAAATCATAGCGGAGGAAGGTGAAACGGTTAATGCTCAGCAGGTTCTCGCTCTTTTAGATGATGACGCTGAAATGCCGGCTCAAAATTCTGAAGCCCCTAAAGAAATTATTAAAGAGGCTCCAATAAAGGAAGTAACAGAATCTCCAGTTGAAGCGAATGAAGAGCCTCCTGAAATAAACCTTCAGGAGAATGTTCAAGAGGAGCCAATAAACTCTCCTGAGCCAAGCGCATCCAAGCCAACGAGTAATCGAATGGAAGAAAGAGTTCCAATGAACCGTATTCGCAAAACTATAGCCAAAAGACTTCACTCTGCGACTCAAAATACAGCCATGCTGACAACCTTTAATGAAGTTGATATGACTGAGATACTGGCTATGCGAAAAAGCTACAAAGAGGCTTTTGAGAAGAAGTACTCGGTTAAATTGGGCTTTATGTCGTTCTTTGTTAAAGCCGCAGTCGAGTCACTTAAAAAATTCCCAACAGTAAACGCATACCTTGATGGCGATGACATTGTCTATCACGCATACTGCGACGTTTCAGTAGCTGTCTCTTCTGATCGAGGACTGGTTGTTCCTGTACTTCGTGATGCTCACAAAATGGGAATGCACGACATCGAGAAAGGCATCGTTGATTACGCAGTTCGAGCGCAGGACGGAACCCTAGGAATTGAAGAGATGAGCGGCGGAACTTTCACTATATCCAATGGCGGCGTCTTTGGCTCGCTTCTGTCAACACCAATCTTGAACTCACCTCAGAGCGCAATCCTTGGAATGCATAAAACGCAAGAGCGTGCAGTCGTTGTTAACGGCGAAATAGTCATAAGGCCGATGATGTATCTTGCGCTCTCCTATGATCACAGAATTATTGATGGCAAAGAGGCGGTTCAGTTTTTGATCTCAATCAAAGATGCTTTAGAGGATCCAGCCAGGCTATTACTAAAAGTTTAAAAAGCTAACTATTTCAGATAAAAAAAAGGGCGGTATTTTCATACCGCCCTTTTTAGTTTATTACTTTTACAGGTTACTATTTATAGTGATCTTGTTCGTCATTGTTTCCTTTGACTAAAATCGCTACTAACATAACCGATGCAATGACCGTATACCATCCAGGCATTGAACTGCCCGCACCAATATACATACCCATATCCATCCAAGCACCATCAGCATGTAGTTCAGTAAAAGATTCAATAAAATATCCCATATTATTCCTCCTTATTTAGAATCAGAATCGTCACTAACCATTGACTCAGGATAAGCCTGAGCAGGAACCTTGACTGCGTCAAGACCTTTGATTTGGACAGCATCTGGAATACGTAACATTCCAGCTTTGTTAACCAACCAGGATACAACGTATCCAGGAACAAATCCAAGCAAGAACATAACTACAGCGCCAACAATCTGACCATATAGACTAATTGCAACTGTATCTTCTGGGGCAAATGCACCAAGTCCTGGTATACCAGAACCGAACACACCAAGAACAACAACACCAAACAGGCCAATTGTTCCATGAACCGTAACAGCGCCAACAGCATCATCAATACCTAAGCCTTCTAGCCAGTCTGCACATGGTTTTAAAATCATGCCCGCAACAATTGAAATAATAATTACATGTGAACCGAAGTAAACATCAAGGCCAGAGGCGACTGAAATAATACCTGCTAGACAGCCAGACATCATCCAGAAAGGGTCTCTAGTAAATACCCATGCACCGATAATTCCGCCTGATGCAGCTAAAGTTACGTTAAATGCTAGTGCTGAGAGCGTAATTGGCGTTCCATAAATAGTTGCTCCAGCATCACCATACCAACTCCAACCCTCACCAGGCAGAATGATACATGCCATTAGGAAGCCAAAGAAACCAACAATAATTAGCATTAAGCCGGTGATTGTTAGTGGGATGTTATGACCTGCAATTTTATTTGCAGAACCGTCTGCATTGAATTTTCCAACACGAGGACCTAAATTTAATAGGATACCAAGCGCGAAGAATCCGGCCACGGCGTGAACCAGTCCAGCAGCACCAAAGTCATGAAAACCGAACTCTGTTACTAACCAACCATCGGCATGCCAGCCCCAAGCAGCAGCTACAACCCATGCAAAAGAGCCAAGGACAATCGCACAGATTACCCAACCTACAGTTTGTATTCTCTCGATTAGCGCGCCAGAAGCAATAGACGCAGTCGTTGCAGCAAATAAAGCAAAAGCACCCCAGAATACACCTGAAGCATGATCACCCATATTTGGACCCATATACTGAGCTGATTCGCCCCATGGTAATGCTATAGCACTTGCATACTCTAAACCTGAAGTTCCCATGAAACCGGCACCTGATACTAGGGACGTAACTGGAAACGTTGGTAAGGCCCAATAGAACCACCAACCGAACAGATAAAATGTTACGATTGTAAACGCGAACGCAAGTAAGTTTTTGATTCCTGATGATAGTACATTTGCCACACGAGTTTGGCCCATCTCATAGAGAAGGAAACCAGCATGAATAAGAACCATCAAAGGAATTGTTAAGTAATAGTACGCTTCAGCAAACATGGTGTTTGTGACCTGAGCCGCACTTTTGACAGCAGCTAACTCTGCCGTTAAAGCTAAGATTTGATCTTCCAAAACAATTTCTCCTTTTTTTTGTTGTAAGTAAACTCTCTCCTTTTTACTTATAAGAACTTTTTGCTCTTACGCTCTCGAGTATAAACAATTCAAAACGACAAATCTATCAAATTTATCTCTAAATTAAGTCAATTACAGAAGGTTTTTAAAGTAAGTTAATAAATAACAAATACTTACGGAAGATAATTAATTTAATAAATCTAGTAGAATTGGCTTAGTTAAAGCTCATAGTGATCTATGACTTCAATTAACTGCCATAATTTTTAACGATACTGATGACTTGTTGCTTAAATTCTTCTTCTTGATTTTCTACAAACTCATCAATAGTTGTCAGTGAGCTGGCATCGTTCATTCGATCAGTAAAGACAAGACCATCAAGATGATCAAGCTCGTGCTGAAAGGTTCCAGCACTTATGCCCTTTGCAATAAAGCTGAGGCTTTGGCCCTCTCGATTAAGGCCTTCAATTAGAACTTCAGGGCACCGATCAACCCTTCCTCTTAAGTTTGGAACCGACAGGCAGCCCTCATAAACATTGATTCTTTCTTCTGTTAAAAAGGTTACTTTAGGGTTAATTAAAACCGTCAAAGGAATATCTGGCTTGTAGGGATAGCGAGGGTTTTTATTGACCTCTATAACGCATACCCGGTAAGGAACTGCAATTTGAGTTGACGCTAAGCCGGCGCCATTTGCATCTCTCATTGTTTCAATAAGATCATCAATAAGACTTTGAATTTCCTTTGAAGCAATCTTACTTTCTTCAACAACATTTGCAATCACGCGCAGAGCTGGATTTCCAATTTGTACTATTTGCCTAATCATTTATTTAAATAAAATTCACAACAAGAATTAATAAAAGCAAAATGCTTGCGCCCCAAAATAATTGATAGGCCTTATTCATAACGCCGCGAATATCTCTGAGCTCTTTTAGTATTTTTTCTACTTGGTCATCATTCAATTTTATACTCCTTATTGAGAGTCTCTAGAATTAACCATGTGTTTAATCTCTAAGACATTATGATTTGGATCTTTAACAAAGAATGTTTCCTGCTGGTAATCTGTTCCTTCAAAACGGATATATGGCTTATCTAAGAAGCCATTATTATTAAGAACATTTTCACGAACCTGCTTGTACTGATCCATTTCTAGGTGGACTCCGAAATGAGGAACAACAACATTTCCCATCGCAACATCATGTCTATTCATATCTACATTTTTTGCTTTTCTTGGAGTTGAGCTATGAAGTGTTAATTCATTTCCCCAAAAGTCAACATCTTGCCATAGCCCTTCTTCTGAGCCTAACTCTGACATATCTAACTTGCACCCAAGAACCTCTTGATACCATAAAACAGTTACCGATAAATCTCCAGCCTCAACAGCCAGATGAAATCTATTGCTCATAATTAAAATCCAAAACTGAAAAAATATTATTTTATAGAAAATAATACGCCAAACTTGAGCATATTGATGCGAATAGTTCGAAAAAATTGGATTTATATAGAATTTTTAACTACTAAAATACTACTTAAATAGAATTTTTAACTACTTAAACCTCTTGTCGTATTTTGATTGAATTTCACTTGGCCACAAACTATAAATATAATCTATAAGAGCTAATTTTTTTTCTTCAGAAAGTCTTTGTTCGAATCCAGGCATCATTCCGCCCATCTCTCCCCCACCCTTATTAATTGTATAAAGCAGGTCAGAAGGTGGATGATGCCAAGTATGCGCTGTGCCGTTCAGCGGCGGCGCTGGATAGTTACCGTTCTCATCTTTAACTTTCCAATCCTTGGCAAGGCCGACTCCTTTTGAGCCGTGACAGCTGACGCAGTTTTTATTAAAAACGTCTTCTCCAAGTGCTACATTTAACTCCAGGCTCTTTTCCTTTTCTCCAGAACTGCACCCGGCTAAAATCGCAATTATGGCAATGATATATATTTTCATAGGGGTGAGTCTACTCTAAAGAAATATAAGCTATGTGGAGTTTTAATGTAGTTATTAAGCTTCTAAACTAGCTTGCTTTATTAAGGTCAACTAGCGTCTTCAGGCCAATTTTAATTGCGCTTCCTATAGCAGCGTCATAGTCTACAACATCATCGCTCGATGTTGAGGCGCTAATCACTGTACAAATTGTCCCGGCTCGATAACCCATCTGGCCACATAAGTGAAAAAATAGACTGGACTCCATCTCCATATTGAGCACCTGAAGACCATCGACTTCAAGCTTTGAAAGGCTACCCTTAATGTCAGGAAAGGTATATTTTAGGCCCTCAATAAAGCGCGAGGACGGGCCATAAAAGCCTGGAGAGGAAACCGTTATCCCAACTTCAAATTTAACATTATGCTTGGCTGCTTGCTTTGCCAATGCCTCTGTAATTTCGGTAGATGCTTTTGATGCATAGGGAATAATTTTTCCTCTAAATCTTGAGTCTTTAAGGGCTGCATCCGTCAAAATTTGTTTGGCTTTAATCTCAATTCTTTCAACTATTTCATCTATGGGAGCCTCATCATAGTAGAGCCCAGTATTATCTAAACCAAGCGCATAGGATGAGATTGCAAGAGTATCAGGAGCTATATCTGGGTGAACGCCACCAGACGTACCAAGCCTTATAAATGTCATCGGCGGACAGTCACTTTTACGGGTGTTATCTTTAAGGTTAAACTCATTGGCAATGAAGGCTTCAACCAAGGCAATTTCGACGTTGTCTGTGCCAATCCCAGTGCCAATAACAGAAACTGGAATACCCTTATATGTGCCTGTAAATGTTAGATACTCTCTATTTGAAATCTCTCGCTCAATCGTATCAAACTCTTTAGAGACGCGTATTGCACGCGCCGGGTCTCCAACGATAAAGACATTCTGCGCAAGGTCTCCTTTTTTTATTCCCAAGTGGTAGAGACGCTCATTAACAATTACGATCTCAGATCTACCAGTCATATGTATTAGGATTGTTTTTTGTCATACCAGTATTATATTAATAAGGCTCCAAAGATGCAATCGAAAATACTGTAAGATATTTGTCATTAAAGGGAGGAATCATGGCTAAGGGAAAAGACTCTAGAAAAGAAAAGAAAAAACCAAAAAAAGATAAGCCAATAAAGTAAATATTATTGCGAAGGTTTACTTTAGGCTTAATAAGATCTCATCTACTATTGCCTCTGTGGTTCCCGGGTTTACAAAAGCAAACCTCAAAACTGGCTTACCTCTTACGGAAGATGGAACAACAAAGCAGATTTGTTTTTTAAGTTGCTTTTTTGACCAACTCTTATAATCTGACCAGTCCCAACCTATTCTCTCAAAAGCAACGATTGAAAGCGTGGGCTCAATCAACAAGGATAAATGTGACGACTCCTTAATTACGCCTGACGTGTAGCTGGCAATATTAAGTGAACTCTCTACAGCATTTCGATATGCCTCTACTCCGTATACGGATAAAGAAAACCATAGCGGCAAACCTCTCGCTCTCCTTGACAAATGAAAAGCATAATCTGAAGGGTTGTCACCCTCCTCCTCATCATGAAGAATATCCAAATAACTCGCCTTTTGAGCATGCACTTCTGCTGCTAAACTTTTATCTCTATAAATGACCGCCGCGCAGTCAAGCGGAGCAAAAAGCCACTTATGGGGATCAACAATAAATGAGTCCGCATTTTCAACTCCATTAAACAAATCTTTGACGTTATCTGAAAGCAAGCCTGCGCCTCCATAAGCGCCATCGACATGAAGCCATATTTTGTTCTTTTTTGCGTAATCAGATATACCATTGATGTCGTCTATCACCCCCAAATTTGTCGTGCCAGCTGTTGCAACAACAGCAAATATATCAAGACTCTCATACGTTTTTGAATCATCTCTAAGTTCATTTTCAATAAGCTCACGTGTTAATTGATATGAATCAGTTGTGGCAACAACTATGACTTCACAGTCCATTACTAGGGCGGTACTTTTTACTGAAGAGTGGGTTTGATCAGAGCACAAAATAGCCAAGCGTTTCAACCTGCCGGGATTCTTTTTACGAAACTCCTCTCTTGCAACGACCAATGAAGATAAGTTTCCATTTGTTCCTCCAGCAACAAAGCAGCCTCCAGCACTCTCAGGAAGTCCAACAAGATCAGCGATCCATCGTATGACTTGGTTTTCTGCCCAGACCGCCCCACTCGCTTCTTGCCAAGAAACTCCGCAAAGGGATCCAGCAGAAACTACTAAATCAAAAATCATAGAGGCTTTGGTAGGCGCGGCAGGTATAAAGGCCAAGTTCCTTGGTGAGTCCACTGAAATAATGCTTTGCTCTATAGTATTTTTATATTGATCAAAAACAGTGTCAATAGAGTTTCCCATTTCTGAGATAAGGCTTTTGGCATTTTTTTCAAAAAAATTAACCGACTTTGGATAATCTAAAGTTGGCGGGTCCATACTTAAGCGCTCAATGGTATGAGAAAGGACATTTAATAATATCTTGGAGGCTTTATCATCAAATTTATGCATAGTTCAAGTTTTTAATAAGGGCAGTTCTTACAGCCATTTTTACAGCAACTCCCCTGCTTTATTAGATACCATTTACTAAATACATACAATTCGTCTTCAATAGTAAAGTCCACATTCTTAATGAGCTTAGGTTGAGCGCGATACGGCTCAGCAAGTTTTTGAAAACTCTCCATACCATTCTCATCTATAAGTGACTCAATTTTATTGTTAATTACATCTCCAAGGCACGATGGGCAAAAACAGTCTTGCTCTAGGGTTGGAGACATAATTGCAGGAAAACTCATACACCAGCAGTTGCCTGTCCCAGCACCACAACCAAATGATTGATTGCACTTAGAGCAATTTTTAGCAGTCATAGTTATAAAAAATGAAATTGATTCTAGATTTTGACATCGATTCTAGTGCAATGCAACAACAATATATCTAATGCATAAAATAGTAAGTTGTTTTAGTCAAATACTAAATTACACCAATTTTTAAACAGGGTAAATGAAGCTTTATTATTAACCGCTAAATTATCAGTAATACTGCTCGTTAAATCTTCAAGACCGTTAACACTTAACTCTTCAAAAAAGTTAGGTACGCCAGGAATTTTCATCCAGCCATCCAAAGTGTGACTGCAGACCTCAGGATGAAACTGGCATGAATAGGCATTCTCGCCTACTTGCATAATGTGGTTTTGACAAGCCAAAGAGGTTGCTAATATAACAGAGTTCTTCGGCGGCTTTATTACCTCTACTAAGTGCGCATTAACCCATTTTTCAGAATCTTTAAGGTTATAAAGGAGTGGGTGATTTAGTCCTGCTTTGGTGGGCTCAATTTCAAACAGACCTACCTCATACCTTCCAGTATTGACCGCCTTGCCACCCATTGCTACCGCAAGGAGCTGATGCCCAAGGCAAATGCCTAAAAACGGCATATTTAAATCTTCAACCGCATGGCGAATAGCTTCTTTCTCGTCAATCAGCCAAGGAAACTCCTCCTCCTCCCATACGTTCATCGAGCCTCCCATCACCCAGAGACCATCAAACTTTTCTAAATTAGGAATTTTGTCGCCAGCATGAAGGTCAATCTCGTGAAAACTAACATTCTGAATATCGGCAAAATCTCGAAAGATTCCAGGATTCTGAGAAGTCATATGTTTAAAAACAAGAATATTTTTTTTCAAAAGAAAAATTTTTAATTTAATAGTTGTATTCTAATTTATGAACTACAAAGTTATCAGTTATTATTTTAATGATTAGCTTTATTAAAATTCAATTAAGCCCTCTTAGTCTCAAAGTAATCATGTGAAATAAAACACACTGTTGCAATAAATAAACAGAGCAATTAATGGAATACATCTATAATTTTATGTTTTAAGAACATAACAAATAAAATGGCATTTAGAACAATAGAGTCAGTAATAGCTCCAGGTAACCTTCATTTTGTAGGGGACGGCTTTAGAGTTCATGGAATTCTTGGCAGAGAGGAGCCACTCACAATGAAACGTATGAGCCCATTTCTATTAATGGACTATGGTCCAACGCATTACTTTCCGCCAAATAATGGCGCGCCAAGGGGTGTTGGCTCGCACCCTCACAGAGGCATTGAAACGGTTACGATTGCTTACAAAGGAAGGGTTGAGCACCATGACAGTAGTGGCGGCGGCGGAATCATTGCAGAAGGTGATGTGCAGTGGATGACCTCAGGCTCTGGCATTCTTCATAAAGAGTATCACGAAAAAAACTTTGGTAAAAAAGGCGGTGAGATGCAGATGGTTCAGCTCTGGGTTAACCTGCCTGCCAAAGACAAAATGACGACACCTAAATACCAAAACCTTAATAAAAAAAATATTACTACGGTTCAGTTAGAAAATAATGCGGGCTCTGTAGACATTATTGCCGGTGATTTTGAAGGCAGTAAAGGCCCAGCCTCTACGTTTACCCCGTTAAGTCTATACAACGTTCACCTAAATAAAGGCAAGGGAACTAGCTTTAGCTTTACTGCTAGTCACAACACAGGACTTCTAATTACCAAAGGAAGCGCTACAATCAACAACATTGAAAAAGCGCCAACTAACCACTTTGTCCTCTTTGAAAATGACGGCAAAGAGTTCACCATTAGGGCAGATGAAGATGCAACCATTCTGATTCTTAGCGGCGAGCCTATCGATGAGCCTATTGCCTCATATGGCCCGTTCGTGATGAACACCAATGCAGAGATAAAACAAACAATTGATGACTTTAATAGCGGCAAGTTTGGGTATTTAGACTAGCAACTAATTAAAAAATGGCTCATTTTGAATTATTTACTTTTAAAAAAAACTCTTTATAATTACCTACTTTTAAAAATTACTAACCTTCCCATGAAAAATAAGTTATCAAAAGCACTTCTACTTGTAGTGTTTGCTTTTAGTGCAAATGCAAACGCAGATGACTCTGACGCCATAAAGCAAGGCTTACTTTCAAGTATGTCTTCGGGCATTGCCTCTTCTATTGCCGGCGTTATTGGCGGACAGGGTGATACTGAAGTTGAGTTTAGTGCTAAAGAAGATAGCAAACCAGAATTTTCAATTATGACGGTAAGACCAATATCTGTTCATCCAGGTAAAGATGCGTGGTTTGTTCAGCTGCAACTGAGTAATACTCAAATTAGAAGTAAAAGTAGACTGACAACAAACATTGGCTTAGGCTACAGGACACTATCAGATAATAAAAAATCAATGATTGGTGGAAACGTCTTTGTTGACTATGATGCGAAGGGTAACTCAAGATACAGTTTAGGTTTTGAATTCAGGACTGCAGTCTTCGATATTTTAATTAACCACTACGAAGCAATCTCTGGACAAAAGACGGTGGGTGACTTTAAAGAAAGGGCACTTAATGGAAACGACATGAGTATCAGCGGCCAGATCCCCTATCTTCCGTGGGCAAAAATTAATTTAACGCATTATGAGTGGAAGAAAGTCAATAACTCTAAAAACTCCAAGGGTGATAAATTAAGCTTTGACTTGCATCTAACCCCTAATGTAATTATGGAATTAGGTGTTGATGATAACAACATCCAAAAGAAAGATAACTTTGTAAAAATATCCTTTGTTTTCCCTGCTAGAGAAGGCCCTGCAGCATCAACAGACTTTATATCAGATGAAGCCTTCCCAGACGGTGATATGAGCTCACAGCTTTTATCAAAGGTAAAGCGATCAAACAAAATTACGCTTGAGTCTGAAGGCGTTGGCGTAACTATTTCGAGGCTTGACTAATGAATAAATTATTTTTACTATTGGCTCTATTGCTGAGCTCAATTTCTTTACAAGCGAGTGCTGCAGCGTGTGCTGTTGCTCAAGATGGTGACTGCGCCCAACCTGATGAATACATAGTGACGATGTTAAAACTAGAGCTTTGTACAGGTGCTCCGGCATCACTGGTAAATACAACCGAAGCTCTAAGCTCATATGACGTTACTTGTAATGGCGCCGTTACGGTAGGAACTGGAAGCCTGACCTTTGACGTAACCTCAGTGGCAGCTGGACAAGCGATTGCTACTTTTGCCTCTACAACGGGCCTGCCTATTGGCACAACATTTACCCACATCAAGCCGACACTTTCAAGAGAAATAAAGATGAGAGGCTCAGTAACTATTGCTGCTGGGTCCAACTATACAGGAATTTGTAGTACAGACTCGGTTGCCACTGCTGGTAGCGGTAATAAATACGAAAGAATGTTAGCTGGCAAGACATCTGGGACTGCAACCCTGCAAACTTTTTATATTGGCACAGACGCTGGAGCTGCATCTAGTAGGGGCACGACGAGTCAAAATGCTGTAAGCGCAACATCGTATAGGATTTGTACTGCTCAGAACTGTTCGACCTCAATTGGAACTGGATCTGGTGGTGCTAATGGTTCTTCGAATAAATGGCTGCCTTTTGATCCCCTTTATGGAATTGCAATTGAAGATGTTGCCTCTACAGATACCGACTTTAGCTTGATATACCCTCTTTCAGAGCCCTATACAGTAGGACCTACAGCGCCAAAAATTGATATTGCTTTTGGATCTAAAGGCTCTTTAAGTGCCAAGGGTACTGGAGCGGCAACGTGTGCAATGACCCCATATTACGTGAAATCCAAGTTTACTATTACTGATTAGATTTTGTCATCTTTGAGTAACTATTTTAAAGCTAATTATAAGGCTACCTCTATTTTGAGACATTTGACTTGACCAAGTCAAAAGAAACTAGCCTGTAATCATGATTTAGCTTTATACATAGCAAGGCGAAATAGCACAAGATGTGCCATTAAGTGTCTGTAAAAATTGACAGTATAGGCTTGTAAGAAATAAGTTTTACAAAAGGTTTAAAAGAAGACTCGATAGTCTACTGAATAGAGAATATTTTTAAACTCTGTCTTGTAGCCTTGAGTGAAACTGCGAAAAGAGTCGCCATCACAATCAAGATTTTGAGACTTGGCTGAAACGCCAAAACCCTTTAATAGCCCTGAATTAGCATACATACCCAGATTAGGGTTCAGACCCCAACAGGTAGCCTTTGTCTCTGGACCGCCCACACCATAGGTACCAGTTCCAGAAACAGTTGGGTAATTAGTATTCGTTACTTTTCCAGAAAAATATGAAACATTTAAACCTATATAAGGGGTAAAGCTTGAGGAAGTATCAAACCTATAGCTTGGACCTAAATTAAGGGTGACGCCCTTCGTTGTGAATGTTGGAAAAGGCCTAACAACATATCCACCTTCAAAAGTAGCTGCCGTATCTTTAGTCTTCATGCTGCTTTCAGTAATTCCAGCATTAAAGTAGATGTTGTCGCTAATTTTTCTATAGTAATCAACACTGATAGCATAGTCTTTATTAGTTACGGTGTTATTGTTGAGCGTGCCTTTTTTAACGTTTGTACCCAGGTTGCCTGGAAGAGTGGTATGCATACCGCTTGCAGAGGTGAGGGAGCCGTTAGCAGAAACTGTGATACCGAATGAGAGCTCATTAACGCTTTGATCAGAATAATCTTCTGCAATAGCGCTTGTTGAAAATAGCGCTGTGAGAAAGAGCAGCCCCACAAGCATTATTAGTTTATTTTGGACTAATATTTTCATAAACTAATAATGCGACTTAAATATATTTAGTCAGTGACGTTCAAGAAAATTTTAGGTGCGCCCGATTGAATCTTATCTATATCGTTATTGTCTCCGGTACTAAACTTAAGGGAGTTTGCATCTGTTGCTTTAACGCTCAAAGCAAAAGTTGAATCTTCTGTTACATTGTAAGAGGTATCAAGGGCTGTTGTCCATCCAATTTTTGCAGCAGTTTGACAGGTTGTTGCAAAGACATCCGCACTAGTAAGCAAACTAGCCGTTGGCGTTCCGCGAGCCGCCCCTACACCCATTTTTTCAAACGTATATTTATCGCCGTTTGCCCCTAAATCGGCCGAACAATAACCCTGTGAAAACCTAAGCAATGCTTCGTTAGCAAAGACAACTGTTCCTTCAGAGGTGCCGCAGTCCATATTCTGTACATTTGTTGCAAGAGATGTACCGTGCACAGTAGTTACTGCATCGTCACTACTATTATTTTGAGGCGCATTTGGATATAGACCAGCATTACTCGTCCAACAATACGTGCCGCCATTTCCATCACCCGATGACCCGTCAACAGCAACATTAAATCTTCCTGACCACTTCATGCCCAACTTGTTACTCAAAAGAACATACAAGTATTGGTAGGTCCCTGGATCAATTGTAAACTCTGGAATATCAAGGGTCGTACTAACGCCTGCCTGGATATCAAGCTCAATGCCTGCAGCGCTCTCAAAGAACATCTGACAACTCGTCAAGTCGTTTAGGTCTGGGTTAGCTTTGCAAATACCCATTTTGTATAGGTTCAGCTTATATGTATCAGGTGTGATTCCACAATCTGGAGTTGGGGTGTTCGCCGTATAGTCCACATTTCCATTAATATCATAAAGCGTGGTATCGCCCTTAACAGGATAAAATTCATTCGCATCCTGAGGATTCTTTGCAGCACCATCAAAAACGATTGCTCCGGCTCCATTAACCACGCAAAGGGCATTTGCACTCGTTGTAAAAAAAGCCGAGACTAAAAAGAGTCCAAGCAGAATTGTTAGTTTATTTAAGTTGAATGTTTTCATATTAGTAATCCCTCACTATTAATGTGCCAGATTTCTTCTTAACGATTCTTTTCTATAAAAATTAATCAGTTTACATATAAATTTAACTGAATTGGATCTGCTCCAGTTTTAATAAACTCGTTATCATTACCACCACTAAAGTCCATAGAAACTGCGCCTTGTGTGCGCATCTTGAGCTCAAACGTACTGTCCTCTGTAACGACATGAGGAGTTGTAAGTAGTGTAGTCCAAAGAATTTTGTGTGAATTTGCACATTCTGTTGCAAATGCGTTAGCAGTATCGAGAAGTGCAATTGTAGCAGAGCCATTACCACCTGGTACAGCTCCAAAGTTCTGAGTATCACCGTTAGCCCCAAAACCACGAGAACACAATTCTTCAGTCAAAATATTTATAATTTCATACGTAAATACAGGTGCTGAAGCAGACTCAGCACCACAAGTAGCCATTGCGATACCGCTCACGTCATAGTCATCTATGGTTGTTACGCCATGTGCGGAAGACGTAAATGCTTCATTTGTGTATGCCGTTGTTCCAGTATTAGATGTCCAGCAAAATTTACCTTCCCCATCTCCAGCACCACCAGTATTGGAGCTTGTTTCCCATGCATGCTTAATGCCCAGCCTACTTCCAATGACAGCTACCATATAGGGGTAGGTTCCAGGATCAATTGAAAATTCTGGGATATCTAATACCTGAGAGGCAGGATATTCAATGTCTATCGTTTTTCCAGCTGCTGAATTAATAATATACTGACAAGAGCTCAAATCATTTGTCTTTGTGTCAGCAGTGCAAATTGCAAGCTTATAAAATACTATTCTATAGGTATCTGGTGTGTCGCCACATTGATCTGTCGCTGTTGTTGGTGCTCTACTATCCTTAACAGGAGTTTCACCAGACACAGTAGTTATAACATCACCTACTTTTATACACATTGCATTTGCACTTGTTGTAAAAAAAGCTGAAACTAAAAACAGCCCAATTAATAGTGATAATTTATTTAAGTTTAATGTTTTCATATTAGTAACCACTCACTGTTAGAACGCCAGATTTCTTCTTAACGATTCGATTCTCACGTTTGACTAGGTCATAGCGCTGATCGCCAAGCTTTTTAAGCTCGTAAGCCGAGCTTGCGAGTTCAAATAGTTTTGGTTTTGTATTCTCTACGCCAAAGCCCCACGTGTAGTTCAGGTTAATAGTATTGGTATCTTTAGTAGCGGCCAGCTTATAATCATGATGCTCATAGCTTACCGATACGTTGTCAGAGAGGTAACCGCCGAGCGTGTACTTCCTGCTCTTCTTATCTTTCATACCGTCAATACCATCCCACTGCACTGCGTTCATTCCAAACATCATGCCTGGAAAGTAAGGAAGTGCTACCTTGAAGCCCATATCTCTGCCGTCAAGTGCTTTGGAGTTAACACCGCTCTTATCTTTAATGTAGCCTGTTGTGCCATTGTATGAGTTCACCCTTGTCTCAAAAATCGAGCTAATAAGCTCAAAGCCAACGCCATTACGTTTGTGATCGTTTGGAAACTCGTGATCGTAAAACGCGTTAACGCCGGTCATCCATGTCTCGTCAGCGTTGAGTCTTCTATAGCCTAGACCAAGGTTTAAAGTCGTTCTCTTATCAAAACGATTGAGGTTGATCTGGTTAAAAATAAATGAATTTGGGTTGTCGCCATAAGCCCTAAGAACACCAATATCAACCGATGAGTCACCCTCTTTTAGGTTGGTGCTGACCTCAACGGTATTAAAGTTTGGACTTAATAGAGCGCCAATACCTGTCGAGACAAAAGAGCTAGCGGAGCTAGTCATTCTACTCATCAGTGAAGACTTGATTTGCTCAGAGTCATCCGCGCTTACGCTGAGTGAGAAACCGAGTGACATTGTTAAGAGTGCACTGAGCGCTGTCTTTGTTAGATTTGAATTTGAAAAACTCATTTCATACTTCCTTATAATAATAAATTTGTAAGGGACGAATTATATAGTTTAGGATGCATCGTGTATATAATTCAAATAGAGCCACATAATTATAAATAATAATTTATAGCTATAAAAATATTTATTAGGTTAGTTAGGCCCCACTGATGCCTCGAGCCTGGGATATTTAAAACCTAAAGTAATTCCCCTTGCTAAGGAGAATATAATCAACGAAGCCCAAAGCCCATGATTGCCATATTTAGGAAGCAAAATGGCGAGTGCTATCAAATAAACACAAAAAGAAATAAACATCATATTGCGCATATCAGCTGTCCTTGTAGCGCCGATAAAAATTCCATCTAACATCCACGCGGCTACCCCAGCCAAAGGAGCAATCACCATCCAAGGGAGATACTCATAGCCAACAGTCCTCACATCCTGCGCAGTTGTCATAATATTAATAATACTATTACCAAAAACAAAAAATGCTAGCGCCATTAGAATCACTGAGCCAAGACCCCATTGACTTGTCATTACCACTGCCCTTCGAAATAGTGGTCTGTTTTTAGCGCCAAGAGCCTGCCCTACCAAAGCCTCTGCTGCAAAGGCAAACCCATCAAGGGCGTAGGCAGTAATATTTAAAAATTGAATCAGTACCTGGTTGGCAGCTAGCGTCGCATCATCAAAACTCGAGCCTAGAAACAAAAAACTAACGAAACTAATTTCTAGCAGAATTGAGCGAATCATTATGTCGCTATTTACTTTGGCCATTTGCATTAGGCGCGCTCTATCAAATATCTGCAGCCAGTTTTTCCAGTAGCCATTATTAAAGCCCTCCCTTGCAAGCCAGAGTCCAAATATAAGGCCTGACCATTCTGCTATCAGAGTTGCAATAGCGACCCCTTCAACGCCCCATCCAAGCTTTAAAACAAACACTAAATCTAATGCAATATTGATCCCATTGAGAACCAATTGAAGTAGCAGAACTGCTCGAGTTTTTTCTTTAGCAATCAGCCAGCCAGTAATTCCAAAAAGAGCGATAGCAGCAGGCGCGCTATAGACCCTAATCTGTAAATATTTTTGCGCTAAGCTCTCTACCTCCATAGAGGCAGGAGATAACTGCAGAGCCCCTAAAAAAATAGGTACCTGGGCAATGATTAATATCAGGCCAGCTGTGAAACCAATAATGACTCCTCTGACTAGAAGGGCTGATGTTTCAGGTTTGTCACCAGAACCGATAGCTTGCGCGGTAAGTCCTGTTGTGCCCATCCGTAAGAAACCGAACAGCCAATAAATTGCCGTGATGATGATTGCGCCTATACCGACAGCACCTATTGGAACTGCCAGTCCTAACTGCCCGACAACCGCAGTATCGACAGCGCCTAAAATTGGGATTGTGGCGTTCGCCAATACGATTGGAATAGCCACACCCAAGACTCTCTTGTGCGAAAGGTCTTTAGAATTTGTTTGCATTTTTATGACTTAATTAATGCCGTTAAAGGGCGTCTCTTTTAAACTTTTGATTAAAGAGCTTAAATCGCCAGTACAGTATAAATGCAAGGAAAGCATAGACTAGCTTAGCAATACTAAAGACTCCTGGAGTGCTTACAAACCTGGCAAGCCAGTTATAACCCTTGGTGTTACTCCACACATAGATAAAAGCTTCAACGCCTTTTATTTCGGAGCCATCTGGAAATTCAACATAAAGCGCCTTTAAGTACTTATCGCCCTTCTGACTGCAGTTTTCGTATTCGAGCTGTGAGCGTTTTTTGTAGTGCTTAATTTCAAAGTTGCAGATACTGCACTCTTCATTAAACAAAACCTTTCCCTCTGATTCAGTTTTCATAATTCTATTCATTAGTTATTGAGCTACTGTTAGTAATTACTTACCAAACTTTCCATAAAGATAGCCAGCGATTGCTGCAAAAATAGCAAATGGCGCTGACATCATAAGCCAGTAAATTATATTATTGATACTCTGATCAACAACAAAAGGTCGAACATAAAAGGAAGTCGAAGCGAAAAGGCTCCAAGCAACAAAGGTTCGTGCGTAATAAATAGCTTTAGATCCAGACTCTATCTTCGGTCTTGCAATCTTAAAGAAAAGATACCCAAAGCCAACTGACACAAGGATACTTATAAAGTTAATCATTTTTTAGATCTCCGAAAATATAAAAAATTAGGCCTAACTTGAGTTACATATTGGGCACTTTAAATCTTTACCAATTTTAACCTTTCTAAAACTTAAATCCAAGCCGTCAACGAGTAAAAGTGTTCCGCATAGCTCATCCCCTAAGCTCAATAGAACCTTGATAGCCTGCAAAGCCTGAATCGTGCCAATGAGTCCAGCTACTGGCGCTAAAACGCCATTTTGAACGCAACTCTCATTGTCATCTCCCTCTTCAGAGTAGAGGCACTGGTAGCAAGGTTGGTCCTTCTCATAACCCTTAAAAACAGAGACCTGACCTTCAAAACGAATCACCGCAGCTGAAACAAGAGGCTTTTCAAACTCAACGCAGGCCTTGTTAATTTCAAAGCGACTTTCAAAGTTGTCTGTGCCGTCAAGAACAAGGTCAACACCTTTAACTAATTGAGAAAGGTTGCCCGTATGAACGAGCTCGTTTGCAATCGTCACTTTAATTTCTGGATTAAGCTCAATCAATTTATCTTTAGCAGAATTGACCTTGTCCTTACCGATGTCTTTAGTTTGGTGAATGATTTGACGCTGAAGATTTGAAAGCTCTACCTGGTCAAAATCAGCAATAATTATATGGCCAACTCCCGCAGCAGCGAGATACAGCGCCGTAGGAGACCCAAGACCGCCCATACCAATAATTAGCACGGTCGAGTCCATAATTTTTTGCTGCCCCTCAATATCAATCTGAGGCAACATAATTTGCTTAGAGTATCTGAGTAGCTCCTGGTCTTTCATTAATTTATTGCTTAAAGTACTTATTAATTTTTGGCAAAATTACCATTTGACAGTACGGCTGATTGGCGTTGTTGTTGAAGTAATCTTGGTGATAAGCCTCTGCAGGATAGAATACATCAAGCTCTGAGACCTCAGTTACCGCGCCCTTTATGTTTCCAATCACTGAGGTTGCAATTTGCCTCTGTGAGTCATTGGTATAAAAGATAGCCGATCGGTACTGCGTTCCTTTGTCTGCGCCCTGCTGATTTAGGGTCGTTGGATTGTGAGTCTCAAAGAAAACCTCTAACAAAGACTCATAGTTAACTTCGCTCTCATCAAAGTCAACTTTTAAGACTTCTGCGTGTCCAGTTTGGCCCGTACATATTGCCTCATACGTCGGGTTTTGAGTCGACCCATTACAATAACCATTTTGTACTTCTTTGACGCCGTTAACGCGCTGAAAGATAGCTTCTACGCACCAAAAGCAACCACCAGCAAGGTAAGCTGTTTGCATAATTAATTGTCGTTTATTAAAAGAATATAGTATAACTTATGATGACAAAAGAATGAATAAATGAACTCTAAATCTTAGCTTTCAGACAATCCACTTAAGTCAAATAAATGTACTGGTTCTCTACCGGTTCATTAATGCAGATTTCGAGCCTTCTTCTTTAGCCCACTTAATCGCTAATAATTATATATTTAATAATTGTTTTCTAATTAATACGCCTTAACTAGTGGTTTCGTTAAATACTATTAAAGAGCTACTATCCCTCGCATATTTACTCAGACTTTTAAGGGTACGGGGGGAGCCCCTTTATATTTACCAGATTCATTTTAATAAATTCAAGTAGGATTTTAACTGGCTCTAGAGGCGCTGAACTTTCCCTAAAGTCTAATTAAAAGGCCTCTTCAGGAACTACTTCTGGCTCTGAGGTTGTTAAATAAAGTTGTGGGGGAGAAATCCCAACCTTATACATCCATGGGGGGCCCTCATATGTGTATTCCGAATCATTCCAATCTCTATCTGAACCCCCAAATTCTAAATGAGAAATCTCTTCTTGTTTAAATTTTAGATCAAACAGAGAGTTTGCAGTAACCACTACAGGATTTGGCAGAATAGCGGTAAATAGAACCTTTGCTGTATTCTCACAGGTTGTGGCAAACGTGTCGTCACTCTTCAAAAGGTTGCTAATTATATTGTAGTTAACGCCATCAGAATCACCAGCTGTAAAGGCGAATCGATCACCATTTGCAAGAAAAGTACTCCTATCACTACCGTCATAACACTGATCACTTCCATTATGATCTTGTAAGATATTTGTAAGCTCATAAGTCCATTTTGCTGTCCCTGGTGATGAGCCACAAGCAATTAACATCTTACTACCTGAAACTGCCTGGCCGTGAGCAAGAGAGAGAGTTGTACTAGGATTATATGTCGTTGGTCCTGGATGATCGGTCCAGCAATATGTACCTTTAGGCCATGGAGAACTTTGACAATTACTATCATCTAAGTCCGCTTCAGCTTGAGCGCTTCCATAGTCTTCACACTTGCCCCACACATCATTGGTGGTTCTCCACGAGGCCAGAGTTCCAAATTTACTGCTAAGGACAAACGCTAAATAGTCATAGGAGCCAGGGGCCACCCCGAATCCTGGTGTTGCCAGTGCGCTCGATACTCCTTGCGTAAGAATATGCTCTATCCCAGCAGCTGAATCTAAAATATACTGACAAGAGCTTAAATCATTAGAGGAAGTATCCGCGGTGCAAAGTGCGATTTTAAAAATCGTGAATTTAGTGGCGGTTGGGGTTATTGTGCAGGAGGAAGAAGCGTTACTGCCATTATTAACAGCAAGGCCAGGTGTTGGGGCAGTTCTTATATTTGCAGGTGTAACAATTGCTCCTGTTCCATCAACTACACAATTGGCATTGGCAACTGTTGAGGTGAGAGTTAAGATTAAAAATATACTAGATACTAATAGGCGTGAATACATGATTTTATGTTGAAAAAAAGACATTCTAATCGATAGCTAGGGAAAGATAAACATCATAATGAACTACATATGTATAAATAATAATTTATAGCTATACATACCAACTTCAGAGCCACCATCCCTCGCATATATACTGACTTTGAAGGAACGGGGGAGGCTCATTGAACTCGGCTAACTATTAATAAACCCTCACTCACAGATGAGATAAAGATTGGGCTTATTGCTATTGCTTCTTTGCGTAAAATATGTCGCGATGTTAAAAATAATCTTACTTTCTTTTGCTATTGCTACCCCCCTTGTAATAACTGGAGGAGAGAGTATAGAGGAGTTTCTTAGATATTCTTTAGCGCTCGTAGAAGCTTTTTTTTCTCCTGAATTATCATTTGATGTCAACGAAGTAATTAATTAATAGAGCTACCCTTAAATATATATACAGACTTTGAAGGTAAGGGAAGGAAGGAAGGCAGGCTCACTCAACTCGGCTACGATTTAATTGAAATGCCGGCACTAAGTCTTTTCAAACTAAATCTCCGCACAAAATCCTATAACTACTTTAAGATATGCATTTGAGTGTCTATAATTCTCAATAAGATAATAGTCTATAGGAGTGGTTTTGCAAGGAAGCATCAACAAAAGTCATGGTAATGGCCTAGTATTAATTCTTTTAGCGCTCGCTATTCTTGCTTTAGTTTGGCTATTTACCCCCTTCATTGCCTACCTTTTCCTGTCCCTATTGATCTGCATATCGACTTTCAGTAGCTTTGTAAATCTGTCTCAAAAATACTCAAAAAATCGTGCTGCGATTCTAATGACGCTGCTGGTGACTACGCTCCTAATACTGCCCCTTGGATACATCCTGCTGGTTAGCGGAATAGAGGTTACTGCGCTTATTAACAAACTGCAAAACGACTTTCAGATGAGTGAAATCAGCAGAATAACCGATGAGATAATTATGGGATTGCCTTTGTCAGACTCGATACGTGAGTTTCTTGACAGCTCTCTTCGCAACAACCTCGAATCAATTGCAATTGCCATTAAAGACTTTTCGATCGTAATTTTGAAAAGCATTACTACACTCTCTAGCCAGTTTATCTTTTTCGTGATTATTACAATCTTCTCACTTTACTACTTTTATATTGATGGCCCATCCTTCATTGAGAAAATTAAAAAAGTGTCCCCTCTCGATAAAAAAATTGATGACCTGCTTCTTAACCAATTCTCTGGATTGTCTTTAACCCTTGTAGGCAGCGTCTTTTTAATTTCAATCACTCAAGGAGTAGCTTTTGCAATAGGGGTAATGATTGTCGGCCTTCCAGCTTTATTTTTTGGGGTTGCGATGGCTCTAGCAAGCTTTATTCCGGTACTAGGGGGAGTCCTGGTCTGGCTGCCGTTGTCGATCTATTTATTTGCAACAGGCGAAACCGTTAACGCACTAATCATCGTCTTTTTTGGCGCAATTTTAGCGGGCACACTCATTGATAATTTTCTAAGGCCTATTATTATTAAGAAGTTATCAAGCTCTATGAATCAACAAAGCGCGTTAAATCATACCTTGATTACCGTCCTTTCAACGTTTGCTGGAATAATTAAGTTTGGCATCCTAGGGCTCTTTATTGGGCCAATCATTGCTGCAATGTCGATTACTATATTTGAGATTTATCAGATTCAATTTGGTAGTCCTGAGCGGTCCTCTTAATAAACAACTCAAAACTATGAATGTAAATGCATTAATTGAAATGGCTTGGAGCGATGAGGCAACTTTTTCAGATATTGAAAGAGAATTCGGCATCAAAGAGCCCGAGGTCAAACGCATCATGCAAAGCAACCTGAAGCCAGGATCTTATAGATTATGGCGGAAACGAGTGCGCTGGATAAAAGAAAAACAAAAGAAACACCTTAAAGTTTAAAAACAATACTGTCATCTAACGGACAGGTATTTTCTAAAAAACTAACTAAAAATCTGACTATAACAGTAAAATAATCACATGGGATTAAATACAGACATTAGTGAAGTTATCACTCAGATTGACAAGGTTATTACATCACAAGATGGCAGATGGCTCAATGTCTCTGACTACAACCTCAAGAGCAAAGATCGTAAAAATATGAAATCGGTGTATGGTTTAATCCATGACATCCTTCATCATGTCGAAAATGACCAAAGAATTGTTGACCGAACCCATAAAGATAATCTAGAATATCTTTATAAAAAAACTGTTGAGCACGTAAAAAACCTCAGTTAGAAAAAGGCTCACTAATAAAAATTGTTCCTACTGAATCCTTGGCATCATAAGGTCTCTGGATTTTTTAATTTATTTATTCATTTAGTTTTTATTCATTATGAAAGCAGCGTTTACTTTATTACTTTTTGTATTGTCTTTTGGACCAATAGGGGTCGTATCAGCTGATTATTCTTCTGGCTTAAGTGCTTACAACAAAGGTAACTATAAAGTCGCTTTTTCAGAGTGGCTGCCTCTTGCTGAAGAGGGAATTTCACAAGCTCAATATAATCTTGGTGGGATGTATGCTAAGGGCTATGGAGTTGGAGTTAACGATAAAGATGCCGTATTTTGGTATAAAAAAGCAGCAGAACAAGCGCACCCAATGGCCCAATATAATCTTGGATTAATGTATCTAATTGGGGCTGGTGTAGGCCAATCATTCGTCGAGGCAAAACATTGGCTTTACTTGTCCTATGAAAACGGAGTTGATGATGCACAAATTTTATGGAATCAATATGAGCTTTGGAAGTATTAATATTTATATTAATTTTGTTCTATAGTTCAATGATCATGGTGCTTTTTGGCCTGTTTAATTAAATCAATCACGAAAAATAATAAGGTATACTAATAACAAAATTCATGAACTACAAAAAAAGGGAAAAAAAATGAAAAAATTTCTAATAAATACTAAAAAGAAAGCATTTACACTTATTGAGCTTTTAATTGTTGTGGCAATTATTGGTATTCTTGCTGGCGTTGGTATTCCAATGTATAACGGCTATATGGCAAATGCCAGAGTTGAAAGTTCCAATACCAATCACAATAACGTTAGGAGCTTTATCGCTGCTACGCTAACAAGATGTTCTTCTGGAGCTGCCACGGTAAATATAAACAATGCAAATGTTGCTTGTAATGACACAGCGTTACCTACTGCGTTTGAAACTTATTTTAATGTTATTAACAATAATCCATACGATAGTAGTGATGCTGCTGTCTCAATCAAGCTTACTGGAACTCCGGCTCTAGGTGAAACTTCATTAGTTGTTACTGGAAGCCTCTACTCAGTGAGCACTAATATTGGTGACGCAGATCGTGGAGATGTGATCGAGGGTCCTGTTGTTATTGGCAGGGAGTAAGTTCAAATTAATACCGTTGTAAAACATCTTAAAACCCGCTTTAAAGCGGGTTTTACACTTATCGAGCTTCTAATTGTTGTGGCTATTATTGGTATCCTTGCTGCTGTTGGTATTCCAATGTATAACGACTACATCACAAGCAGCAATGAATCTTCAGCTCAAAATAATTTAAGAGCCATTGCTTTAATGGAAGAAGATTGGTTTTCTGATAATTCTGCTTGGTATTTAGTGGCTCCCACTGACTCTGCTGCTGCAATAAATACAAATCTCTTTAATGGTAGGCGCACTCTGGATCCAGATGATAGTAACTATTCCTATAATATCATAACGGATGGCACTGGATTCCAAGCTAGAGCAAACGCAAGGACCGGTGTGCGTGTCATTTCATATTGCCTTGATGCAAATAACACAATGCTCAATGGTGCAGACTGTTAAAGCAAAACCACTTTACTTATAAGATTGAAATCCAGAAGTGGTGATTAGAATGTCTCACCCATAGCAAACATTGGTGTATACATAGCAACTAATATTCCACCCACTGTAACTCCCATGAATACCATCATTATGGGCTCAAGCATGACTGTGAGCCTTCCAATTACTACGTCCATTTCACTTTCATAGTAGCTAGCAATTGATCCATACATTTCTTCCATATTACCCGTTCTCTCTCCAACAGAGACAAGGGCAACAAATGAAGCTGGAAAAATATTTGGGGTCTTAGCAAATAATTGAGAGAGTGGTTCACCTGAAAATACACCTCTTCGAACATTAACCATTGCCTCTTTAATGATAAGATTATTGGTAGCATTCGCAGCAATATCGAGAGCCTCCATTTCGGGAACACCAGCTGCTCTTAAATTACCCTGAATCATTGCTATTTTAGATAAAGAAGAGTTGATTATTAGACCACCAAAAAGAGGAAGTTTAAGTACTAATGTATGCCAACCTCTCTTAATTTTATGGCTTTTCCTTATTGCAAATGAAAGAGACATAAAGGAAACTACTAATGAAATAGCAAGAACGCCTCCTTTTAGGGGGTTCCGGAGAAAATTACTCATATCAACAACAAACTGTGTAGCTGCAGGAAGACCGCCAGCCTTTCCCGAAAACATTTCTTCAAATACAGGAACCACAAAAACAAGCATCAAAGAGACTACTGCTCCAGCAACAATTAAGAGAATTGATGGGTAAGTCATTGCCCCCTTAATACTACTTTTTATTTTCTCCTGCTTCTCCATATTAATGACTAATTTTGATAAGAATAATTGCACCTTACCACTAGACTCTCCAGCCCTTAAAAGATTAATATAGATGTTATCAAACGCGCCTGGAAATTTTTCAAATGAATCAGACAAGTTATTTCCAGATTCAACTGATTGATGAATATTTGAGACTAATAATTTGAAGCCCTTATGCTCAGTCTGCTCTTCGATCATCTTTATAGCTTCAAGGATTGGTAAACCTGCTCTCACCATAGTTTCAAATTTCTTTGTAAAGGTAATAACTTCAGTAATAGGAATTTTTTTTGGGATTTTTTTTGCTTTTACTTCCTTTACTTCTTTTTTAATTTTTTTTGATTCTTCCCTTCCAGATACTTTAGTTAGGGACGTGATTATTATCTTATCTTCTTTTAGTTTGAATGCTGCCTCATCTTTATTAATAGCTACAACTTTACCTTCAGTATATTTGCTACCTAAGATACCTTTATAAGAATAAGTTACAGCCATATATGATCCTAGAAAAATTAATCGAGAATTAGTATCCTTTTGTATTCTTCGATACAGATTGATCCGTCTTTAAGAAAGGTTCTACCAAGCTCTTGCATGTTCAAAAAATCATCTTTTTCTAATGCAATCTTTTTAAGCTCGGGTGTAGTTTTTTCTTGTAATATGCCTTCAATTAAGTTATCTGAAATCCTTAAGACCTCATATACACCTTTACGTCCTTTATAGCCAGTCTCATTGCAATTACTACAACCTTCTCCATGAAATAAGGTAACTCTTGTAGCCTCTTCAGCAGAAAAACCCACAGATCGGAGTTGGCTCTCGTTAACACTCTCATCTTCAACTAGGCACTCAGTACAATTTTTTCTAGCTAAGCGCTGCGCTACAATTAGAGTTAAGGCAGATGTAATTAAGTAGGGCTGCACGCCCATATTAAGAATACGAGTAATTGTACTTACTGCATCATTGGTGTGCAGCGTAGAGAGAACAAGGTGTCCAGTTAAGGCAGCTTTAATAGCAATTTCAACTGTCTCTTGATCACGAATCTCACCAACCATAACAACTTCTGGATCTTGTCTTAAAAAAGAACGGAGCGCGGTAGCAAAAGTCATCCCATAGTCTGGCTTTACATGGACCTGACCAACTCCATCAAGAGTAAATTCTACTGGGTCTTCGGCTGTTAAGATGTTTATATCTTCTTTATTAATTTCATTGAGTGCAGCATAAAGAGTTGTTGACTTACCTGAACCAGTTGGGCCCGTAACAAGAACCATTCCTTGAGGCGATTTAATTGCGTCAAGAAAAGCTTTTTCATCGTCTTCATGAAAACCAAGTTTTTCAATTGATAAATCTATGCCGTCAGTATCAAGGATACGCATTACAACTCTTTCCCCAAAACTTGTTGGCATACAAGATACTCGAAAATCAACTTCTTTTTCACCAACCTTTAAAGTGATAGCACCATCTTGTGCTTTCCTTCTCTCAGCAATATCAAGCCTTGACATAATCTTAATACGCGTAATAATCTTAGAATAATTTTCGTATAATAATTTATCAGTCCCAGGCTCTTCCCTTAAAACACCGTCAAGACGAAAGCGCATTCTAGCGGTATGCTTAAAAACTTCAAAGTGAATATCACTGACACCTTCTTTAATTGCTTTTCTAAGATTTTTATCAATAAACTGAACAACTACAGCAGAATATTGTTCACCATCAGCATCATCTTTAGAAACTTCAGCGGCAGCCTTTTCTTGAGTTAATTTATCAAGCCTCGCTTTTTTAGCGATTGCAGGATCAATTTTTGTTTCAGATTTTATTTTTGCATCTTGTACTGCTGCCTTTTCTCTTTGAACGGCTTTTGAAGAGCTATTTGTCTTCAGATTAACTTGTGGAGTTCTTGGCGCTTTTGCAGAAGATGGATCAATAGTGACAAAAGTATCTAAGATATTAGAAATTTGACTAATAGTAACAAGATAAGGATTAATTTTTTTATCCGTCAATAATGCAATACTTTGCATTTGGTTTAAAGCTGAAGGCTCTGATATTGCAACATCTAAAGTATGACCATGAACACTTATTGGAATGATTCTATTTTCAAGGATATATTTCTTTGACAGAATATCAGAAGTAGTAAAGTCAATATTTTCTGTATTAAGCTCTGGTAAAAATTCAATATCATAGCTACCAGAAATTGCATTTGCAATAGCTACTTCATCAGTAAATCTATACTCAATAAGAGTCTCAATCAAGCACTTCTCACCCTCTTCACTGGAGACCATAGCACTTTTAAGATCTTCAACAGAAATCATTTCATTGCTATGTAATAAACTAGCAATTTGTTCAGCTGATTCGGGCGGGATTCCTAGAGATGACATAAAGCTAATCTATCAAATTATACGAGGGGCAAGAAACACAAGAAGCTCTTTTCTCACATCCGTATTATCCTCTTTTTTAAACAAACGGCCAATAAATGGCAAGTCACCTAAGATTGGTGTTTTAGACTGAGATTCTTTAGTACTTTGAGTAAACACACCACCAATAACAACTATGGTCTGATCTTGAATCAATAGCTTTGTAGTAATAGTACGTTTTGCTATAGGAGGATTTTCTACAGTTGTATCAACAGTAGATTTTTCTACACTTACCGTTAGAATAATATTCCCATCACCAACAATAACTGGTGTAACGCTTAATGAAATACCAGCATCCTTTAATTCAATAGAGGTAACTCCCTCCTTGACTACAGTATAAGGAATTTGGTCAATTTGTTTAATTTCTGCCGCCTGACCGTCGAGTGTAAATACTCTTGGGTTCGATAAAATTTTAGTGATGCCCTTAGTCTCAGAAGCAGCTAAAGCTAGCGATAAATTTTTAGTTGAGGTTCCTAGTATAAGTCCTAAAGCATTCCCTGAAATAGCACCTGAATTTGAAAATGTACCTGTTAAATCAAGCTGATTTGCATCATTACCAATCTCAATACCTAAGTCCTCAATATTAACATCTGGTGCAATAATACCAAAAGTAGCACCTAGGGCCTTACCAAGATCCTCTGAAGCTTCAACAATAAACGCTTCAATTAAAATTTGCTTAGTTCTAACATCAACCTCACTAATTATTTTTGAAATAAAGTCTAACTCTGATTTAGTGGCCTTAATAATTAGGTAGTTAAGCCTTTCATCTATAGTAATTTCAATACCTGAAGCAGAAGCTGATGACTCACCTTCGCCACCACTTGAGCCGTTAATGACACTTGTTATTTCTGAACTAACCTTACTCGCCTCTGTGTAATAAAGTTTAAATATTTCAGTGTAAAGAGTTTCAGCTGATCTTTCAGCATCTCTGGTTTTTTGTTGATCTGAAAGTCGCTTCAAATCAAATTCTTCTTGCGCTAGTAGGACATCTTGACTATGGATTCGAATAATATTTGCTTTTTCATCAACATATTTTGTAAGTTTTTTAATTTTTAAAATTGAATCAAGCGCCTTGTCCCAAGGGACGTTGACGAGCTTAGCAGAAACAAGACCATCAACTTCATCTCCTAGTAGAATATTACGGCCAGTAATTTCTGAAAACATTATTGCCATATCTTCAATTGTAATATTTTCAAAATTTATTGTAATAGGAAATACCGCGTTTTCATTTGAAGCATCACCTACATCAATATAATTTGATTTTTCTTCTTTATAAATCTCATTTCTCTTAATATTGCTTGGAATTTTATATATGTCTGCTAAAACTGGTCCGGTTTCAGAGGTTAAGATAACTTTATCTTGCATGTCTGCAATAAAGCTCTCAGGCTCAATTAATAGTGAGTTTTTATCCGCAATAAAGCTCTCAGGTCCAATCAATAATGAGTTTTTATTAACCTCAGTATTAGATGATAATGGTGCGCATGATGATATAAAAACTACTGCCAACGCTAATAAAAGTTTATTACTAAATCGATTCATTTGAAGCACTCCTATTCCTAACATCAAGAGACACAATTTCACCTTCTTCAGTCACTTCAATTGCATTAACTTTAATAGCTGTTATTGTTCCTTTAGCATTTCCTAATTTATCGCCTATCCTCACAAAATAATTATCTCCACTTTGTGTTCTAATTAATGCAAGCTTTAATTCTGGAGAAATCATTACAGCCATCAAAGTATTAGTGGCCGCAGCATTTCGAATCAGTGGGTGAAGAGCCATATCAATTACTTGGCCTTGCTCTAAAGGAATTGAAACTGATGAATTATTTGTATTATCAGATATGAGTGAGCCAAATGCATTTTCAGCTGCTGAGGAAGATCCTACTATAAATGCTGAAAAAAACATCCCTGTTAAAACTACTGAAAATTTAGACCTCATATCACTACTCCTTAAATCGCTATACATTTCTCAGACTCATCTTTTGGAAGTCTATAAGTTGAAATAGCACTGGTAACTTTAACACCACCACTTCCTCCTTTAGACTCCAAAACAACGATCGACTCAGTATTTATATTAATAATTTTTGTAAGTTGAGCCAAACCATTTCTAAAGCCGGTATAAAAATTATAGTTTCCACTTATTTCAAGGTCAACTGTAAACTCATAATACCCAACTTTTTTAAGTTTAGGTGGCTGTTGTGAATTAGCAGAGCTGGCATCTTTATTATTACTAATATTACATGAGCCAACAGCAAAAACAGGCATCTCAACACCCTTCTCTATTTTTGTGACCATTAATTTGTTTTGCATTGCCAGCAAACTAATTTGGCCGTATAAATCCTCTAGTTCTTTATCACTATGAAATAGTTTTGTTCTTCTTTCATATTCTATCTCAGCAAGTTCTAATTCTTCTTGAGCAGTCTTAATTTTATTTGAAAGAGTACCTATTTCATATTTAATAGTTTCAATCTGAGATATTTTTTGATTTTTGATTTTTATATCTTTTTGAGTAGGTATATAAACGAAATATACGTAAGAAGCAATTAAAATTATTATAACGATAACCGCCATTATAATTTTAGTATATGGGTTAGGAGCACCTGAAGCACCCTCTTTTGATCCCTTCTTTGAAAATAGACCCTTTATAAGAGCACCAACATCAACATTCATATCAAGCGCCATCTTCACTCCCCCTACCATCAATAGTTTCCTGTTCAATCAGAACAACTTTAACAACAAATTTTTTAATCGACTGATTTGAAACCTTTTCGGCAGACATAGTTGCCAGCGAAGCTTTCTCTATGACGTCTACTTCAGATAAGTTTTCTATAAAAGATAAAATATTACTATCATTTGCAGACATACCATTTATGATTATTTCATTACCTCCCAGGTAATCAATTTTCGTTAACTTTAAATATGAGCTAGGTATTGACGAATTAATACCTAACAAAACTGAATACATAAAGCCTTGATTAGAAGTTAATTCATTTGTAGCCTCTAAAGTCATTTCAAGTGAATTTTTTTTAGCAAGAAGACCAGCTAATGTCATTTGATATTCATTTCTTACAGGCTCTAGCTGATTAAATTCAACCATCAGGGCATCAACTCTATCAACCTCTTTACCACTTTGTAAAAAGTTCCATATACCAAATGCTATTAAAAGAACTGCAAAAGCAACAACACCCCACCTTGATACGAACTTCATTTTTTCTTGAGTCTTTACGTTTTCTCTGTTCGGCAACAAGTTAATATTATTTGTTCCAGTTACATATTCATAATAACCAAACACATCTAATTTTCTTGTTGCTAGACCTAAAGCAGATGAGAATATTGAGCTGTTTAGTTCAGCTTCAGACTTTTCTTTTAGATTCTCAGGGACCACTGAATTCAATAAAGGTTCAAAAACCTCAACCTTAATTTTTGGCAATGCTTCATTAAAATTACCTATCGTTCTTTCAATATTTGGCATTGATGATGAGATCAGCAAAGTTTCAATTGGGCGAGTTTTATACTTTGCAGTATATGAAGAAATCATCTGTGAAACCTGCATTGAAAAACGATTACTAATCCCTTTTATTTGCTCATCCGAGGACTCTTGATCCATCAACGTATTTCTATCCTTCTCTGACAAATAGATATCAGAAATAAACGGTGAATCCTGATGCAGTATTAAAATATAATTTTCAAAAGCACCAAACTCAATGATGGCTACTGGTGCATCTGACTTAGTTAAATCACTCCGTAAGGCAAGAGCATTTCGAGTAGCAAAACAGCGAACATCAACAACAACTGGGTTGAGCCCTGCTTGCTTTACAATATTAAGATAATTATCAATGTCGTCAAGCTTAGATGCAACAAATAATAAGTGCATTATATTTTCAGCTGAATCTCGCTTTAAAACCTGCCAGAAAATAGAATAGTCATCAAGATTATCCGCTAACTGAACAGCGTTCTCCCATAGTGAATCAGAAGCAACAGCAACCTTAAGCTCTTCATCAGTCATAAGTGGAAGGGGGACAACTTTAATTATCGCGCTACTAACAGGGATCGAGACTGCAGCACTTTTTGTCTTAATTTTGCTTGCGGTTATAAGTTGTGTAAGCTTATTAACGTACAATTCGGGACTTTCAATAATTGAAAAATTTGAACTTCCATCAATGTATTTATAGCCAAGCTTTGTTAATGTCCATTTTTTCTTATTAGATTCTAACTGAGCAATTCTAATACAGTTTGGCGTTATATCAACTCCAACAACATCTTCCTGCTCAACAGTAAGCTTGCTTAGATACCCTACAATTCCCTTAATAATTTTTTTAAACATATATAAACAATTTAAGCCCTAAAGAAAAAGAAGAAACTCGCAATAGAAAGCGTGTTCCGTAAGCAAAAAAATAAAGAAGCAATCTTACCATTATTTGAATTATTTACAAGCGTCAATCTGAACCATAACTTTAAAATAATCAATTTAACCAATATCTAATAAAATACACTTAGATGCTAGTGGTATCTATCAAAAAATCTCCCTCCAAGACTCATTTTTAATTACTGGGGTGATTGAAGAACTGGGCGTCCTAGATTTAGTCTCTATTACAATTACATTTTCAATTTTTTGACCAACGACGTTCCCTTCCTCATCCACTAGTTCTGCTGATCCAGTTCCACTTACACCTATATAGATCTTATCTTTAAAGATTACCGCGCCCGTTGCAATACCCTCCCCAAGCTCAATCTTTCTATCAACTGAACCACACATATTTTTGTGCTCACTAAGGGTAGCTATTCCAGGCTCACATATCGCCGTAGAAATTGGCTTATATCTGGTTGCGTAAAGTATTTCATTACTCAGAGCTATTTTTCCAGTTATCCTTTCATTCTCCCCTAAACTATAGAACCAGCCTAAATCATTATCGCCAGGGCATTCGTTCGGGAGTGTGACATCTATTAATGAAGAGCTCGCAGTATTACTAACATTTATATTTTTATAATCAGGGAAATTTGAATCTTTTATTCCAAAAATTCTATTTTGAATTTCTGGACGAACAGTTTGGACCCTTTGCTGATTTCCAGTGCCATAATAGCTCCAGACATTATTATCAGTCCCAATTGTTGGAGTTAATTGAAAAAACTCCTGACGGTCATTAGGAATGGTTGCCTCTGCATCAAAAAGAGCTGTGAAGTCATAAAGATTTCCCTTGTTGGTTAAATTGAATTTCCAGACCTTACTTTCAAGGTCAGCAACATAAATCATAGCACCTTTATAGTCTGCCTTTGAAGTGCCATCAGCAGTAATAGAAACAACACTTGCTGGAACCGAATTTGAAAGAGTGCTTCCTGGAATATCCGTCAAGTCAACGCGTTTCAATACTTTGCCACTATCTTCCAAGTCGATAACAAAAATAGAAGAACCAAAACTAGAATCTATTCCACTGTTATAGCCAGCACCGAATACTGCAACCCATTTATCAGTTCCTGTTGATTTATTTGGCATTTTTACAATAGTAGGTATTGACCAAGTTTCACCAAGTTTAGAATAATCTAATGCAGATGTAATATTACTATAATTTTTAATTTGCATATTACCATCACCATCCCAGTGAAAAATTTTCTGATCAATAGTGTCATTTTCAAAAGCAAATAAAAATTCTGGACTTAATGGACTAGTGATATCAAGGGCAAAATAACTCTTTGCACCCTTGCCTTGACCGGCAATTAATACGGTATACCATTGGGATCCAACTCCAATACCTTTGTCGTAATAGATATCTTTAACAATAATTGATCCATCAACACCATAAATACTGTTAGTTGTGTTTGGTTTAGCTGACCTTAAAGATGTCAATTTCTTAACCATCGCAGGCGGAATAAACGCCCATAACTCCTCCCCCGAAAGAGAGTCAAATGCATGAAGCATTCCATCATTTGCACCAACATAAATCACTTCTTTACGGTTTTCACAGACACCGCCACAGGTGCTCCCTGCTTTAAAAGCATCATAGCCATACTTGCCGCGATAAAAGGCCTCAGTATTAATTTTAGAAGTGTCTACTGTAGTTGGATAACTAGGTGGACCCACAACTTTTAATCTAGAGTGATAAATATCACCAAGCTTCCATCTTTCCTCTATAGTATTTCCATCATTATCCTCATCATATGAATCTCGACCTCGAACAAAATTAATAAGAGTATTTATTTCATCAACTGTTGAAATTATTCCAGTCGATTCATCAATTATCAATCGAATATCTTCTTGATTGCTAGTATTAAAGTTACTTAAGTTATTTACTGATGTAGGGGCCCCAAAATACTCCATAGCTGCATAGATATTTCGATCAGAGGCTGATTTTGCATTAAGTAATGTGCCCGCATCCCACTCTGGCGTTGAAGATACATTTCCCTGATTATCAAGCTTATATTTAGCTAAATGCCCTTCCCATTGACATGACTCACTATTTTTTCCATCAGTAGTACAAGTTTGGAGAGTTTGATTAAAGTTCTTATACTTAAAAGTTGATTGAAACAGATAATCACTTCCATCACTGACACTTGGAAGAATAACTGGCTTAGTAAAAGTCTGTTGAGTTTGAACTGTTTGACGAACCATATCCGAAATTGCAGTATAAAGCTCTTGCCAGCTTGTAGATAATATTGGGGAGGTATCATTATCAATCCCATCGTTAGTATAGGTGCCTCCGTGTAATGATAAATTTATATGGGTCGCTTTCATTCCTGAGTGAAATGAAATGACAAGTGTAGGAACCAGATTATCAACATATAAATCTTTAGCATCAGCATTACCATCTTGCACGACACCATTAAATTCACCATCTGAGATCACAATCACCATCGTTTTCTGACATGAATAAATCATTGGTGAATCATCTCCCCTGAGATACGACTTTGCTAACGCCATAGCCTTAGCAATGTGGGTCTCCCTCGGACAAGTTTCACAAGGAGTTTCAACGCTACCTATAATGTTTTTAATTAATGCTCCCCCTGCTTCAGAAACAGGGACTAATAAATCAGCAGTGCTATTGAATGTCATTAAACCAAAGTTTGCACTGGCAGATAACTCTCCGCTACTAACAATTTCTGTGATTACTTTTTTAACATCCTGAAGCTTAGAGGCGCCTTTAGATCCAAGATCAGACATATAATTTAACTGATAATCAAATTTATTAATCCTCAGGTTTTCTCGGTCAGTTGCATGAATATTACCACTCGGATCTGCAGCTATCGACCAAACATATTTAAATTGAGCATCACCACTTCCATAAGTACCAGATTTTTTAACAAAAGTGCCTGCAAGAGTATGACGAGCAATATAATGAGAAAAGGTATGTCCTGTATAGATACCATTATCATTTACCACAAGGCCGGCTGTTCGATATCCTCGATTACCTAGAGATATTGAGGCGCGGTGAGTTCCATCGGTTGAGAATCTGTTTACCGGCGCATTTGACTGCCACATAGCTATTGAATAAATCTCTTCCCCTGAGCCACTATCGTAAACTTCTAAGTCATATGCGCCGCAGTCCCATCTGCAGCCTTGCTTTGACGACCATGTCTTTACAAGATTTCCAGCAGTATCAAATTTCTTAATCTCAGCGTTATAATCTCTCTCTGAAACATACACATTATCACTAGAATCCATATCAACTGATAAAGCTAAAGTAATACCGTTATATTTTCTTAAAAAATTACCATTATTATCAAATTTTTGCAATCTGTTATTTTCATAATCTGTAATATAAACATTGTCCTGACTATCAAGTGCGCACCTCCATGGCTGTTTAAATTGGCCATTTCCACTACCCCTTGTGCCCCACGCCTTTAATAAATTGCCAAACTCATCAAACTTTAAAATCTTACTTTTTAAATATTCTATAACAAATGTATTGTTTTTGGAGTCAATACAGACACCAAATGGCTGTTCAAATAATCTAAATTGACCACTCGGATCATCCATACTTGCAGAAGTGTCCATCACCAGAAGGATGTTTGTAGGAACGTCTGCTTGCCCTGAGCCTGGAGGGGGATTTTTTGCATTCGCAATTAAAGGGCTTGATAAAAAAACCAATGCAATAATTAAATTAAATATTTTCATTTTAAATAGAACTTTTATTGGTGAAAAGATACTAATTACCACTTTCTAACTCTGCACTATATTTACTATATAAATCTTGGTATTTATTAGTCTGTATTGTCACTAATTCATCAATACCATAGGCAATTGATTCTAGTGAATAAGATGCAGTTGAATCAAGCCCCCTCCAAAACCAAAAAGCACTCGGCTCTGGCTCATAAAAACTTGGTGGTTTAGGGTTTTTTTCACCATAAACACTTTCAGCCCAATAAATAAGTCCTGGGTTATCCCCAGACTCTATGAACTTATATAAGTTCAACTCAACTAACTTGTCATAAAGAAAAATCATTATGATATGGGCGCCAATAAATTCCTTATCACCTTCACACACTTGTTCAGCAGATAAGCCTAAAGAAACCTTATCTCCTGTTGCAAAAAATGAACTATTAGCATGCAACTTGTCAGCTCCAAGATATTTAAGTTTTACCTCTACATCTTTCAATGATGATCCGAAAGAAAACTGAGAAAGGTTACAGGCAGCACTAGCTTCTGAAATTGCAAAAAACTGCAAGGAAAGGAAAAGCAATACTATAAATTTTTTCATGTGAAACCTTAAGTTTAAAAAATCATTGAATCAATCACTTCAACTGCACTGCGAAAAGTCCTCATACCTGAACTTTCGTTCATAGTTCCAGTAGACCTAATCCTATAGAAATATTTAGTATTAACCGAGCTATTTCCATAATCATCTGACTCGCCAATATCAAATCCAGTTCCCTCACCACCCGAGGTTGCTGCGCTCCCTAACAAAGAGATGGTGCAGGTATAAATCTGAGCTGTATTCCTATTTTGCAAAATTTGAGAGTCATTAGTCAGCGACCACCTGCTCATGTTTTGCGATGTAACATTTTGGCATATTTTACCTGGTTCTACATTTAAACATGGCGCATCTGGAGTTGAGTTAGCCTTGAGCCATAGCCTAGCATCAGCAATACAGGCCTCTGCAGTATAGAGAGCATCTGACCTATTGATATTACTTGCAACCTCTTTTGAGGTTTGCTTAGAAGAGTAATACAAACCGACACCCATTGTCGTCATCACTAACATCAACATCAATGAAATAACAATAATGAAGCCATCTCTAGAGTTTTTATTTAATCTTCGACTCATACTACATATTCCTCACTGAGACTGAAGTTGAAAATGTATCCCTTCTAAAACGGTCGTTAAAATTATAGTTAAAATTACCTGAATTGTAATCTCTTTTTTGAAAACCTCTAGGCGTGCTGCCATATTCATTTTTAGCTCTTAATGTAAGAGAAATTGTAACTGATGAGAGGCTTTTTATCAAAGAGTTGCTAACTAGTGCATGAGACCTATGAGAACTGGATACATTAATTGAATGTTTATAAGATTTAGTGGCTATATCAAAAACGTCAATATGGTCATTACGTCCATATCCAGAAGCATAAAGTATATTTCCAGAGCCAAACGTTATTGATCCATATCTAGTTGCCTTAGGAGTTTGCAAAACAAAAGATGGATTTTCACAAGAGATTCCATCGCTACCCTCTCGAGCTTTACACGTTACTCCATTCTCATTTGTAGCTAGTTTCTTATCAAGAATTAATTTTATATTACTAGTTTTATCAATAGTTCTTTTAAATTGTTTTGTTTCTACATCATGGACATCAACAAGATCACCAGTCCTGCTTATATATAAATCATTTCCTACAAATGCTAATCCTGGAGCGTAATTATCATTTGGAGAATTAAACCATGCTGTTGTTTCTGTTTTGGGATTGAAAACAAGTACACCCCAATCACCATTTTTTACACCTTGATAATAAACCATACCATCTGGACCCATGCGAGCCACAGCCTGTTCATTTACGCTTACCCCACCCATGGAGGCACTGTTTATAAGTTTTCGTGTGACAGTATCATAATACCAAAGATTATCATTTGGAGCATCAAGCGCATATAAGATTGAAAAAAGCAACTCTGTATTAATTAACTGCAAATCCTCAATAAAATCAGCCATGACTTCTCTAGCACCTACAATTGGGCTTCCAAGTATCGCGTTATTTCTTCCAAGGATGGTCTTAAGTTTGTATAAGCGAAAACGATCCCCTGAATTACTTGTATGGGCCTCTGTCCAGAAGCGAGTCTGAATACGTTCTACGGAACTAGAGGTGACCTCACCGAGGTCATTGACAACATCCTCAACTTCATCATAGATTATTGTAATTTCATCACAGCAGGCGTCACCACTATCAGTTATAGCAAGACCTCCAACTATGCCCCCATAAGTCATGGCTCCAGTTGCATCCCTGAACTCATACCCAGCCATACGGATCTCCCGCTCGAGAATCTGCATAATAGATCTGCCTGAAGTATGCATCTCGGCAACATCAATGCTCTTTTTGTATTGCTTTTGAATAAGCTCAAAAGAAGCATAGGTTGCAGCAATAATAATTGAACTAACGGCCAACGCAACTAACATCTCAACCAGCGTGAAGGCTTTTTTGTTATTTCTCATAAATAACTCGCTTCATGAAGACTGACTTATCGTTCTTACCGCTCATCTCCAAGGAAACTATGAAGACAGCTTCATCACCAATTACTCTGCGCTCCACTCGAATGATACGGCTATCTTGTGTCCTTTTATTACCCACCTCTCCTTGTATTTTATTACACCAATTTTTTAATCTTGCAAGTTGCTCCTCCTTGCCCTCGCTTGTAACTAGATCTGCACATTGACTCAAATCTTTGCCGTTATACTCCATAATATTGGCTTGGTCTCCGTTCAAAACTTCCATAATCTCGGTGTTTTGAAATTTGAGTTTTTCCTTGTCATAAGATTTACTCATCACATCATTAGAAGTTGATACTAGAGCAATGACACCAGCAAAGCCAATCGCAGTGATAGCAACCGAAACGAGCGCCTCAATTAAAGTAAATGCATTTTTAGAATTTTTTCGCATCGTCCAGTTTTTTTATATATCGTTGAAAGTTTCGGTAATAAAGTTATATTTAGTTCTCTCCAACAAGCCAGTAGCACTAAAAAATTGATTCTTATATAAATATTGTTCACCCGAACACTCCCTAGTAAATTGATAAGTATTCGCGTCTGAACTCCCATCAGGATAGAAGCACTGAAACTCCATACCAGACCCATGAACAACTCCTGTATCCGCTGGTAAGTCCAACCTTGGAATTTGCGGCTCGAGTAATAACTCATTGGTGAGTGCACACGTATCATTTACAAGCTGATATGCACGAAGGGAGGTTTGACCATCAATTAAATTTACATGGACAAGCGTGGTTTCATTTCTACTAGCCCCTTCCGATTGAACTCTCGACATGAAAAGGTTAAACCTTTCGAAGTCGTTACGCAGATTCTGACGGCAATTCCATCCCTCTAGGCTTGGCCAACCAACACCTGCAATTATCCCTACCAAAGCAACAACAACTATTAGCTCAATCAGTGTAATTGCGGGTTTCATAATTTAATCTCTAAGTTCGACGTCTTCGTAGTTAATTTTTCCTGAAGATACCAACTCATCTACAGAGTTATTCATGGTAACCATACCCTCGCCTCTTGCCGTTTGCATGACGCCAGCAATTTGGAATATCTTGCCCTCTCGAACAAGGTTTCTGACTGCGTGATTACACACCATAATTTCAAAAGCAGCTACTCTTCCCTGGCCATCTGCAGTCTTAACCAACTGTTGAGTTACAACCAGTCTCAATGATTCAGCAAGCTGAGAGCGAACCTGGCCTTGCTGGGCAGCTGGAAATACGTCAATAAGACGGTTAATCGTATTTGGTGCGCCAGAAGTATGCAAAGTACCAAACACAAGGTGACCTGTTTCTGCAGCAGTGATAGCCAACTGAACGGTCTCAAGATCTCGCAACTCACCAACAAGAATAACATCTGGGTCCTCTCGAAGAGAGGCCTTTAGTGCACTCGCAAAAGACTTAGCATCCCTTCCAACTTCGCGCTGGGAGATGGCACACTCCTTTGGGTGATGAATGTATTCAATCGGATCTTCAATTGTTAAAATATGACCAGACTTAGTAGCATTGATTGCATCAATAATTGAGGCCAGTGTGGTTGATTTTCCTGAGCCAGTAGGCCCTGTGATAAGCACCAAACCATTCGGTTTGTCAACAATCTCTTGAATCACGTAAGGTAAATTCAGCGCAGCCATTGGAGGGATGTCTGTCTCAATTTTTCTTAAAACTGCAGAAAGACCATCCGAAGTATAGAAAAAATTGACACGAAAACGATACTCGCCAACCTCAATTGCAAGGTCAACATCACGAACCTCTGTTAGATGACTTAATTGTTGCTCAGTAAGTGAATCGTTAGCAAACTGCCTAAGAACTTGAGATGAAATAATATCTTCCTCAGGAGTAATCATTTCCCCATTAACGCGCAACATAACAGGTTGATTTTCCTTAAGATGTATATCAGAAAACTTATATGCTTCGATGTATCTTTCTATTACTTCTGTCACAAAACCCTGCCTTAAATTAATATATTTAAAAAATGTATTATATAGAACTAGAAAAAACCTTTCTAAGATAAAATGATTTGGATGATGATAAATCTAATAGTATTCTTAGTTGGGCTTGTATTTGGTTCATTTTTAAATGTCTTGATTCACCGACTTCCCTTGGCTATATCTTTAGTTAAGCCAGTAGGCTCAATTTGTCCTCATTGTAACCATGACATTAAGTGGTATGAAAACATTCCCATCTTTTCATATTTATTGCTTAAGGGGAGATGCTCTGATTGCTCTAAGTCAATATCAATAATCTATCCAATTGTTGAAATCATAACTGCTGCAGTTACATTATTGCTTTATATGAATATATGGCTTGGCTGGGAACTAATTCTGACAATTGCACTTTTTTATACGCTTATAGTTTTATCATTTATTGATCTGAAATACAAAGAAGTTCCTGATTATCTCCTGATAATTGCTGTTGCTCTTGCGATGCTTGTAGGGGATTTGATTTACGTTCTGTTATTTACAGGGGGTTTCTTTATACTTGAACTTACTTTAACCTTCTACATTCAAAATATTAAGTCGAGATTAACTAAAAATAAAGAACTGGAAACACAAAGGGCTCTTGGCGAGGGTGACATGCCTATTGCTGGAGTTATTGGTGGTTTATTAGGACTTCATCTTGGGGTATCAGCAATCTTTTTAGCTGCAATACTTGCACTCGTTCCAGCAATATATAATTTATTTTCAAAAAAAGAAATTGAAACTGCCTTTATTCCATTTTTATCTCTAGGCTTATTTATTACCCTTATTAGTAAATTTAATTTGTTTACTTTATTCTATTAGGTAAATAGTTGATGTTCAACTTTTTTTAAGATTCGTTAGTATTTCCAGAGCTTGTAATCATTCCAAAGAGCCTCAGCTCCATCGAAGTTATTTTCATAGGCTAACGCAACCCAAATTTTTGCAGTCTTTAAAGATTTAGGCACGCCATCACCTTCAACATAAATCTTACCTAAAATGAATTGAGCTTCAGCTTCTCCTTGATTAGCAGCGCTCTTTAGCAAGTCAACTGCTTTCTTATAGTCTTTTAATACGCCCTTTCCATTGAAATATAAAATTCCAAGGTTCGTTTGTGATTTAGCATCACCCTTCTCAGCAAGGAGCTTCCATTCCTTAGCTGCCAACCTAAAATCTTGATTTTCAAAAGCAATCAACCCATCCTTATAGTCAGCGCTTGCAGGGCTTAAAATTAAGCCTAAAGACATTAGAATTGTTAAAGATAGTAATATTTTTTTAGAATTCATAACTTTATTTATTAGTTAATTATTTTATTATTTTGCACAATATACACTCAAAGTAAAATTATTTATATAAATCTTTAAAGGCTACTTCATGAAAATTCATTTCAAATCAGAAGAAAAAGACCAATTATATTTCTTCCAGTAAAAAATACTTATAAGTCTGGTTATAACTCCAAGGAGTATTAAACCTGCTATAGAGAATACAATTACAATAAATAATTGTTCAAGTGACTTCATATTATGAATCAATAACAGGCTGATGGTCATCCCTAAAGCAACTCCAATAAGCAGGGTTGGCCAAAAAGAAAAACTAATTAAAGCTCGCTCTTTGAAGGAATAACTAGACTTAAATTTTTTCATATAATTCTCCTTAATATTTTAGAATGATAACGAAATAATTTTATTATTTTGTAAAAAATAGGATAAATAATTCACATACATAGAATTTTTAGTATCAAGAAGTTTCAAGGTTTTTTAATTTACTCAAAGCAGTTGCAACATCCTCATCATTCTTTAGGGATTCATGAATATAATCAAAGTAATTAAACTCCTGGTCCTGAAACTCGATACTTGTCATAGGGTAGTACCATTTTTCACTCATTGCGCCGAGAACAAACTCTTTGTCATGCCATAAAAACTTACGAACATGGTTAAAAACTATCTCAATATCATGCTCCGCCTTTAAACAAGACCACACCAGAGACTCATCCTTCCAAAACTCTATAGAAAAAGCGCCGTATTGCTCTTCATTTAACGAGCCATTAATGACCCCCTCTTTAACTTCTTCTAGAGATTTCTGAGCCCACTCTTCATAGCGTTTTAATTTTTTTTCTTCTTGAGCTGAATAGCCATCTTGATAGAAGTATTTCTGGTCTGCCATTTTTTACTTATCTATTATTAATCTAACGAGTAGGATACAGTATGACAAAAATATACTAAAGCAATAATTAGAAAGTATCTAATTTAAATGAGTAATAAATCGTTCAATTAATATACTTTTGACTCAACTTTGTAGTGGTTTTTGATAAAATTCCAACTTACTTTTCTCATTTACCAATTTATGCTCAAAGAGTTGATTCAATATATTAAAGAATACGAAGGTGACAATGATCTTGGTGATTACCTTGATACCAGATATGTAAGACTAACCGAGCAGCACTATGACCAAATAGCAGGAGCTATGTCAGAAGGCGAGTTAGAGCTTAAAAAATCTTCAAGCTGTCCTGCTCAAAGGTTTTTTCTACACTTCAATGAGACCATTCTTTTTGTTAACAAGCAAACGGAGGCGCCAAATTCAATTTATGACGTTGAGATGATTCAAAATGATGGCGCGTCTGATGATAACAAGGAGCTATTATTTGTATCATTTTCTATCGATGATGACTACGCACCTGCACTCAAGAAAAGAGTTGCGAGTGGAAAGACAGCTGATGAAAATGCTCAGCAACTTGTAATGCTCAGCGTCATTCCAATATTAAAAGGATTTATGATCGCAATAAGCGACTAGACTTACTTTTTACCGAGCTGCGTTGCTAACTTTAGCTTAGGGCCAGCCTTAAACGTTACAACCTTTCGAGCACTGATCATAACCTCTTCGCCAGTTTTTGGATTTCTTCCAGGTCGCGCCGTTTTTTCTCGTACTACAAAATTACCAAAGCTTGATAATTTAATCTCTTCACCGGTTTTAAGAGTTTCAATAATTTGGTCAAAAAACTGATTGGTTAATGCCAACGCTTGAGTTTGTGTTAGCTCGGTTTTCTTAACGAGGGTGTTGGCAATATCTTGTTTGGTAAGGGACATATTTTTTATCTAAGTTTAGCGGAAAATTTTGATTCTAAGTGAGCCACTATTTTACTAACTTTTTCGGCCAATTGTTCATCAGTTAATGTAACTTCTATCGATTGATAGGTAAGGTTCAAAGCAACGCTCTTACTGCCCTCATCGATATGCTCACCTTCATAGACATCAAACAAGTTAACGTCAACTAGGTCGTCCTGTTTTAAAGACCTGATTGAATGGATAAGTTGATCGGCAGTAATCTCTTTAGATACCACAATTGCAATATCCCTTTGCGATGCTTGAAAGGATGAAAAAGGCTCATAGCATGAAATTTCGCCCTGCTCAATGTCCTTTTGATTAACCTCAAAAAGAAAAGAATTTGGCATTGATAGTGACTTTTGAATTTTAGGGGATAGTGCGCCAAGCCAGCCAATAATTTTATTACCTTTTATAATTTTTGCTGTCTGTCCCATTTGAAGGGCAGGATGCTCAGCTGCTTCAAAGGTGTATACATTCTTGCTATGAAATAGTAGCGCCTGGACATCCGCTTTTGCATCAAAAAAATCAACCTCTCTTTCGCTTCCAGCCCACTGCGACTCATGGCGATTGCCACAAATAATACCAGCAATTTTTTGAACTTGGTCTTCAACCAAAGTCCCTTTAAAGCATTGACCTAGTTCAAAGAATCTAGCGTTATGGTGGCCTCTTCTAATGTTTGATTTAGCAGATTGGATTAATCCAGACCACAAACTTGAGCGCATAACCGCCATATCATCGGAGATTGGATTCTTTAGTAATATTTTTGCTGAGTTAGGATCAACCAACTCATGCATCTCGTTTGAGATAAAGCTATAGGTAATGACTTCTTTATAGCCTCGATTGACCAGGGAGCTTGAAAAGTCATTTGAGCTTATTGTTGCTTGTGATGACGCTGATATATTGGCATTAATCGAGAGCCTTTGAACTGGAATTTTGTCGTACCCATAAAGCCTTGCTAGCTCTTCAATTATGTCGGCAGGAATTCGAATATCAAAACGAAAACTTGGCGGTTTAATCGTCCACGAATTATCACTATTGGTTGTGAATTCAAATTCAAGAAATGTAAACTTAGACTCAATCCAAGAAGGCTCCAGGTCAAAACCCAATACTCTTGAAATCTTATCATTAGAAATTTCAATTGGCTCTAGAACTGGAAGTGACTTTGAGTCAACACATTCATTAATCTGTGAAGCGGTGCCGCCGCAAATCTCAAGCACTAACTCAGTAGCTCTTTCAATAGCCTGTCGAGTAATATTAAAGTCGACTCCTCTTTCAAAGCGCAGAGAAGCTTCAGTATGAAGCCCATACGACCTTGCTATGCCTGCAATAGATATTGGATCAAAAAAGGCACTCTCAAATAAAATTTCAGATGAATTTTCAAGAGTAGCGGTCTTCATTCCGCCCATAACTCCAGCAATTGCAATTGCTGATTTTTCATCCGCTATGACCAGGGTTTTTTCAGTTAATGAAACTGTTTGTCCATTTAAGAGTTCAAGTTTTTCATTTTTATGTGCAGATCTAACCTCAATGTCACCGTTGATTGTTTTAAGGTCAAAGGCATGCATCGGCTGGCCAAGCTCTAGTAACACATAATTGGTAATGTCTACTATTGGCGAATGTAATTGCTGAGAGGCTCTTAATAGTTTTTGAGCCATCCATTTTGGAGTTTCTGCGCTATTGTCAACACCTTCAATGACTCTTGTAAGGTATTTTGCACACTCACTAGGATTTGCGACTTTCGAAGTAAATGACCTGGAGCCTTTTTGCTCTGCCTTATAATTTGTTGATGGCATTGATAGGTTGTAGTTCACACAAACCTCTCTTGCAACGCCCATTACACTGAAACAGTCGCCCCTATTAGGCGTAATGTCCAGCTCAATGATTTGATCATCAAGATCAAGAACAGATCGAATATTCTCGCCAAGAGTAGCAGCCATATCTAGCTCTATAATCCCTTCATGACTTTCTGAAAGGCCAATTTCTGATTCTGAGCAAAGCATACCGTTGGATTCAACGCCTCTAAGTTTTGCGCGTTTAATTTTGAGCTTGCTTGGAAGCACCGAGCCAACGGTTGCAACAACGACCTTTAAATCTTTTCTTACGTTAGGAGCGCCGCAAATTATTTGCAGATTGCTGCCATCACCAATATCAATTTCACATAGGCTAAGCTTGTCCGCGTTTGGATGTTTATCGCAACTAACAACATGGCCAACAACTAAGCCTTCAAATGGAGGGGCAACGGGAGCAATCCTGTCTACTTCGAGACCTGCCATGGTTAGCTTCTCAGAAAGTTCACTATCACTAACGTCTGGGTTAGCCCACTCTCTTATCCATCTAGTTGAAATATTCATGACTTATTCCTTTGCACTAGAATTGATTTAAAAAACGAACATCGTTTTCAAAGAATAATCTTAAGTCGTTAACGCTATATCTTAGCATCGCCAATCTTTCAACGCCCATTCCAAAAGCCAGTCCTGAAAATTCGTTTGGATCAATGTTCACTGCCGTTAGAACGTTTGGATGAACAACGCCGCAACCAAGGACTTCGAGCCACCCTGACTTCTTACAAACGCGGCACCCCTCTCCGCCGCAGATTACGCACTCAATATCGGCCTCAGCCGAGGGCTCTGTAAATGGAAAGTATGATGGACGAAAGCGAACCTTAAGGTCATCTTTTTCGAAATAAGCCCTTAAAAAGTCAATCAACAAACCCTTGAGCTGAGAAAAAGAAGCCTCTTTGTCTACAATGAGTCCCTCTACTTGGTGAAACATAGGAGTATGGGTCACATCCGAGTCATTACGGTACACTTTGCCCGGAACAATAACTCGAACGGGAGGCTGCTGCCGCTCTAGAGTTCTTATTTGAACGGGTGATGTATGGGTTCTTAAAACGGTATTTGAATCAAAATAAAACGTGTCATGCATTGCCCTTGCAGGGTGATGCTCTGGAATATTTAGTGCACTAAAGTTATGAAAATCATCTTCAATTTCAGGGCCAATTTCTATTTCAAAGCCGGCCTTTGTAAAAATGTCTTGTATATGGTTTAGTGTTTGAGTAATCGGATGTAGACTGCCTTTTTCAAAATTTCTTGCTGGAAGCGTGACATCAATTTTTTCATCAAGAAGTCGTTTCGTTAGAGCTATTTCTTCAAGCTCACTCTTACGATTTTCTAAAAGCTTTTGAATTTGAACTTTGGCTTCATTGATCGCCTCACCCATGACTGGACGCTCTTCTTTAGAGAGCTTACCCAATCCTTTCAATAGGTCAGTTAGTGCACCTTTCTTGCCCAGATAGAGTACTCTTGAATCGTCAAGAGCCTTTAAGTCCATAGCATCAGCTATAGCTTTCTTGGCGTCGGTGATAATCTTCTTAATCAAAATGCCTGCTTTGTTATTCGGTTTAAAAGACTGTAACCTAAGTTACAGTCTTTTAGTAAGATTTTACTACTCAGATAAACCAGTTTTTGCCTGATCTGCAATTTTTGCAAAGGCATCTTTATCAAAGATGGCAATATCAGAAAGAACTTTACGATCAATCTCAACACCAGCTTTATTAAGGCCATTGATAAATTGTGAGTAGCTTAAGCCATTATTCCTTGCCTCAGCGTTGATACGTACAATCCATAATCTACGGAACTGACGACGACGTTGACGACGGTCACGATAGGCATACTGTCCAGCTTTAATTACCGCCTGCTTAGCAACGCGATAGACTTTTGAACGAGCGCCATAGTAACCTTTGGCTTTCTTTAATATTTTTTTATGTTTGGCGTGCGCCTGCACACCTCTTGAAACTCTTGCCATAGTAATACTCCTAGTTTAGCTGTACGGTAACATTCTTTTGACCATTGGAACATCAGCCTTCTCAATGAAGTCTGGTGAACGCAATGAGCGTTTTCTAGAAGTACTCTTCTTGGTCAGAATATGCCTCAAGTGCGAGTGTTTACTTTTGTACTGACCGCTAGCGGTCTTTTTGAAGCGCTTTGCAGCACCTCTATTTGTCTTTAACTTCGGCATCATTTACTCCTTCACCCTTTTCGGGTTCAATTTTTCGGGCGACAGGCGCCTTACTTTTCTTCGATATGGGTGCTAGCATCATGCCAAGCTGGCGACCCTCCATTTTTGCACGTTGCTCTACAACGGCAAATTCTTCAGTATCCTTTTCAATTCTATCTAACATAAGCGCACCAATCTCTCTATGCTGCACTTCTCGTCCACGAAACCAAATAACGACCTTTACTTTGTCTCCGTTTCCTAAAAATTTTGTCAAGTTCCTAAACTTGATCTGATAATCCCCTTCCTCAGTTCCTGGACGATACTTAATCATCTTAACTTGAGTTTTTTTCTGTTTCTTCTTAGCGTCGTTCTTTTGCTTCTTTAATTCATATTGAAACTTACCAAAATCCATAACACGACAAACTGGTGGATCTGCACTTGGTGAAACTTCAACTAAGTCTAAACCGACGCTTACTGCTAATTCAAGAGCTTCTACGTTACTAAGGACTCCCATTTGTTCACCTTTGTCATTGATGACTCTGAGTGTTGGTGAAACAATTTTTTCGTTAATCCTTGTCGTTACCTTATTTGGTCTTTTAATAATTACTCCTGATTTATTAATTCAATCAACGCCTCTAAAGACATTGAGCCAAGATCTTCTCCACCCCTTCGGCGAACAGACACCTGGTTATTTTCTACTTCTCGATCACCAACAACTAAAATATAAGGATAGCGTTGCATCGAGTGCTCGCGTATTTTAAAGCCTATCTTCTCATTACGCAAGTCTGAAATGACTCTAAGTCCTTGTTTTTTTAGATTCTTCTCTACATTTTTACTAAATTCTTCTTGTTTTTCAGAAATATTAAGAATAACGGCTTGAATTGGCGAAAGCCATGATGGAAATGCGCCTTCGTAATGTTCAATTAACATTCCTGTAAATCGCTCAATTGAGCCAACGATTACTCTATGAAGCATAACGGGTACTTGTTTAGTGCCATCTTCAGCAATATACTGTGCATCAAGCCTGCCCGGCATGGAGAAGTCGGCCTGTATTGTGCCGCACTGCCATTCACGATCTAAGCAGTCTTTCAAAACAAATTCTACTTTAGGGCCATAAAAGGCGCCCTCACCCTCTTGCAGCTCCCAATTGATTCCTTTTGCGTCTAATGCTTCAGACAACGATGCTTCTGCTTTATCCCAATCCTCGTCAGAGCCAACTCGCTCTTCGGGTCTGGTTGAGAGTTTAATATCAATGTTTTCAAAACCAAACTGTTTATAAACTTTAAACGTAAGATCAATAAATTTAGAGACTTCGTCTTGTATCTGATCGATTGTGCAAAAAATATGGCCGTCATCCTGAACAAAATTTCGAACCCTCATGAGTCCGTGAAGTGTTCCAGAAGGCTCATTGCGATGACACGACCCAAACTCAGCTAAGCGCAACGGTAGATCACGATAAGACTTAAGACCTTGCTTATAAATCTGAACATGGCCAGGGCAGTTCATTGGCTTAATCGCGTAGTCACGATTCTCTGAGTGTGTTGTAAACATAGCATCACCAAACTTATCCCAGTGACCTGACTTTTCCCACATGGATCTATCCATCACCTCAGGCGTGTGGACCTCATGGTAGTCATTGTCTTTGAAAACTTGGCTCATATACTGGACAATTATTTGATACAGAGTCCAACCCTTAGGGTGCCAAAAAACCATTCCTGGAGACTCCTCCTGAGTATGAAAAAGGTCTTGAGTCTTACCAATCTTCCTGTGGTCTCTTTTCTCAGCCTCTTCCAAGCGATGCAGATGAGTTTCTAGGTCATCCTTATTTTCCCAAGCCGTCCCGTAAACCCTTTGAAGCATTTCATTATTGGAGTCACCACGCCAATAAGCGCCGGCCAGCTTCATAAGCTTGAACGCTTTGAGTTTGCTGGTTGAGGGCACATGAGGGCCGCGACAAAGGTCTACAAAGTCACCCTGCTTGTATAGCGATAAAGCCTCATTAGAAGGAATCGATTCAATAATCTCTGCTTTGTAATATTCACCCTTTGACTTGAAAAATTTAATCGCCTCTTCTCGGCTCATCTCCATTCTTTCAATCGGTAAGTTTTGCTTAACAATTGCGTTCATCTTTTTTTCAATCTTTGCGAGGTCTTGCTCTGAAAAACCATCTTTATAAGCAAAGTCATAATAGAACCCATTATCAATGACAGGGCCAATAGTTACTTGGGCCTTTGGATAGAGCTGCTGAGTGGCTTGCGCTAATAGGTGGGCAGTAGAATGACGAATAACTTCAAGCGCCCTCTCGTCTTTATTAGTGATAATTGCAAGCGCTGAGTCACTCTCAATAAGGAAAGACGTGTCAACCATTTGGCCATCAATTTCACCAGCAATAGCAGCCTTAGCGAGACCAGAGCCTATTGAGGATGCAACCTGAGCAACGGTAAGCGCTTGCTCGAAAGATTTGACTGTGCCGTCAGGCAGAGTTACGTTTGGCATACTACAATATTAAAAACAAAAAAATCAATTTTACCTTGATAGCGCCGTTGTCTAAGTCAAAATTAAGACTTTAAATAACTTTTGAAAGCTTACTTTAAAGGTATATTAACACGCTATGAAAATTGCTCGCAAATCTCCCGAATTACTGATCCTCATTATGACCATTGGTGCAGGAATAAGTTGGGCTGTCTGGCTCAACCTTCTTAATAACTTTGCCATAGAAAAAATCGATTTCAATGGTGCAGAGATGGGGATATTGCAAAGTCTAAGAGAGGTCCCAGGGTTTCTAGCCTTTACTGTCATTTTTGTTTTAGCCTTTGTGAGAGAGCAAAAACTAGCCTATATCTCCATAGCTTTAATGGGTCTTGGAGTTATGGTAACGGGCCTGGTTGAAATAAATATGACCTTTTATTTAGCAACGATTGTCATGTCAATTGGCTTTCATTACTTTGAGACAATCTCTAGCTCACTAACCCTTCAATGGATTGACAAAGATAAGACAGCGGAGTTTTTAGGCAGAGTCATTGCTACGCGCTCAGCTGCCTCAATTGCGGGATTTGCTTTAGTTTGGATTATGTTTGAACAGTTCAATATTGATTATTTTTGGCTTTATATCGTTGGTGGAAGTTTTGCAGTCATTGGAGCTCTTTTCTGTTGGCAGCACTTTCCTTTCTTTCCACAAAAGGTAACCCAAACCAAAAAAATTGTTTTGAGGAAGAGGTATTGGCTTTACTATGCCCTTCAATTTATGGGAGGCGCAAGAAGACAAATTTTTGTCGTTTTTGCAGCCTTTTTAATGGTTGAAAAATTTGAATTTAGTGTTGGTGAAATATCATTACTATTATTAGCAAATGCAGCAATAAATGTGGTCTTGGCTCCAAAGATTGGAAGGCTAATTCACAAATTTGGTGAGCGTAATTCTCTAATCTTTGAGTATATTGGACTGGTCTTTATATTTATTGGATATGCAGTAGTTGAAAGTAGTACCTTTGCAGTATTTTTATACATTGCTGATCACTTATTCTTCTCGATTGCTATTGCCCTTAAAACCTATTTTCAAAAAATTGCTGACCCTGCAGATTTTGCATCAAGCGCGGGAGTGTCTTTTTCAATCAATCATATAGCGGCCGTTTTTATACCAGTTGTATTTGGGCTTATTTGGCTCTATTCGCCGTCGCTAGTTTTTCTTGCAGGCGCTGGAATGGCAATCTTATCACTACTTCTTGCTCTAAATATGCCAGCTAAACCTTCAGCTGGAAATGAAGTATTACTAGGAAAATTTTCCTAATAACTTATTTTTTTATAAAATAATTTTTGAACTATATAGTGCAAAATGATATACTTTTATAGTAGTTTTTTAAACTTTCAAGGAGAGAAAAATGACTTTATCTTTAGTATTTAGAATTCAAGCTGTAATAATGGGAATATTTGGCGCAGCTGCTTTATTGGCTCCAGCTTCAATGATGGGAGGCTTTAATGTTGAGGCGACTTCTGGGGCAGTTGATATAATGCGAGGCATGTCATTAATGGTGATAGCGGTTGCTTATATAAGCTGGCAGATGCCAACTTGGGCTGGTGATAATCTAAAAAGTGTTGGTATGTTTTTTGCTGTTTGGCATGTAATATACGCACTTGTAAGTGGCTACCAAATTAGTGTTGGCGCGTTTCCTTCAGATGCAGTAAATCTTATTGCTAATTTAGGGCCGGATGTAATTCTGGGAGCTCTATTCTTCTGGAAATCTCGCTGATACTAAAAGTCGTTTAGATCAAAAAAAGGTCCTAATCCTAGGGCCTTTTTTTATAGCTATTTTTTAGTTTAATTTGCCATATAATAAATTAGTGAAAAAACTAATCCTAACAATATGCTTTGTCTTTACTCTAAATGCTCAAGCTGATAATAATGAATCCTTAATGCTTGATGACCAGTTAAATATTTCACAAAATATTTGGGTTGAAAGTGTTATCACAAAAATAAACACATACTGGCGTTACTCAGGCGCAAGAAGTGATTGGTTTTGTTATGTTTTTATCACTCAAGATAGAAATGGAAACGTCAATACTGTGGATGTAGATAACTGTGGAGATTCGATAATGAATATAGATACCAATCCAAAACTAAACTCATTTAAAAACTCAATTGAAAAAGCTATTTATAACGCGTCTCCACTTCCTTTAGCACTTTCTGAGGATGCATTTAGTGAACAAATCATATTTGAATTTAGAGTTGATGCTGTTGAAATAATGTAATAAAGTTAATTAAGATTGACTAAAAAAAATAAAGTTCATAGTGATATACTAATCTGTTTATCGTGACTATTTAAAGTTAAAGTATATGAATGAACAATTCAGAGTTGCCCATAAATTAGGCCTCATGTTTCGACCTGAAACTCCTCTTCCTGATGATGTTAAAAATTGGGCAATCTCTCAGCTAAAGGCCAAATCTCCTGCGCTCGGTATAAGTCAAATAGGCACTAAAGTGAAGCCATGGCCTAAATCTCTTCAGCCCGACTTAATGGCTCGAGATACTATGTTTGCTAACTGGTTCCAAAGACGAAGACTAGGTGATGCCTCAAATGCCTCTAATGCTGAGAGGCAGGCAAATACAAAAGAGAATTTAATGAAAGAAAAGGATGAACTAAAGTTTTCTCATAGAAATGTCTACGGTAAAGACCAGGTCAGACTTCGATTCGCTAGCTTTTGGGCAAACCACTTTACAACTGGCGATATTCACGACAACACAAATCATATTGGTCACGCTTTAGATGAAGCAATATTAGCCAACCTTAATGGTGATTTCTCTCATATGCTATACAAGGTGACGTCTCATCCAGCCATGCTAATATACTTAGATAATATCTTTAGTGCTGGACCAAACTCAAATGAAGTCAAGTGGGCAAAACAGAATGGAGAGCAAGCCGGTCTTAACGATAATTTAGGAAGAGAGCTGTTAGAGCTGCATACAGTATCACCATCTGCAAAATACAGTGAGGAGGACATCAGGAGTGCGGCTAAAGTTTTAGCTGGCTGGGGAGTGTTTCCAGGCATGCTGTGGGGTAACAATAAAATCACTGTCAAACAAAAACATGCAAAGCTCATTCAAATGGCTGGAACGACAAACACTTGGGATTTCTTTAAAAGAGATGCTGCAGAGCCAGGCACTAAAACCGTTATGGGTAAAGTAATTCCCGAAGGTAAAGGCGGTCTGAGGCAATTAACTGATTTTTTGGCGGCTCATGAGCATACAGTCATCCACATCTCATTTAAATTAACACAGCACTTTGTAAGTGACAACCCGAGTCAATCAGACATTGACTATATTGCAAATACTTGGAGGAAAAGTAACGGCAACCTAGATCAGATTCACAGCGCAGTAATAGAGCGTGCAGTTGCGTCAAAAGAACCAAAGTTTCAGTGGCCCATGACGTGGTTATTTCAAGTCATTAGATTAAGTGATGCCTCCTTTTTTAAGGGCTGGGATCAAATAGACGTTTACGATAAGAAGCTAATGGACACCCGAGAAATTTATGAAGAGCTTGGACAAAGTTTTTGGCACACAAGACAGCCCAATGGCTATCCGAGTTCTAAAAGCGAGTGGCTCTCTGGTGAAATGTTTGAGCGTCGTATTAGATTTGCTGATGCGATTTATACTGCTGGAAAGCCAGCTTTCAGCCCGCAACAAATTATGAGTAGAATCGGTGCCAATAAAGCGACTCAAGATCTTGTTAATAGCGTTGCTGGAAGAAAAGAGCAATTTATTGCTTTAATGTGCAGTCCTGAACTGATGGGGTTAGAAAATGCCTAAACTTAATTTGACACGTAGAGAGTTTTTAAAAGCATCAGGTGCTTCATTATTTTTAGCTGGCCTTCCACTTCCCGGCTTTACTAAAGACAAACCACCAGGCACTATCTCGGTTATCTTACTTGAAGGTGGTATGGACGGTCTTACCGCAGTTCCTCCATTTGGTGATTCAAATTTATTGAAGATGAGAAAAGGCCTTACCCCTGAAAACTACCTTAAGCTTAACTCTTTTTTTGGGCTTCATCCGTCTTTTAAGTACTTTGCTGGACTCATGGCTAAAAATAATGCCTCGATTGTTCATGCAACTAACTTTCCATACACAAAAAGATCCCACTTCGAAGGTCAAAATTTAATGCAAGGTGGTGGATTAAATCCCTTCTCTGAAACTTCGGGTTGGCTTGGAAGAGCGCTCGACCTTGCCAGGACTCCTGGAAGATCAATGTCACTTGATATGCCTCTAGTTCTAAGAGGAATGAGCGATAACGATAATTTTTACCCTGCAAACATAAGAAGCTCTAGCAATTTGATGACTAAGCTAATTGACTCCATTTCAATGTCTTATGGAAAAGAAGGATCTGAAGTCTTTAAAAAGGTGAGTAAGAAAAGCACTCAAAAAGACTCAATAGTGCCAAGAAACCCCGCGAGCCTTGCGAAATTTGCAGGCAAAGCAATGGCCCAGGAAGGTGGTCCCTTGTCTTCGGTAATTAAAGTTGACCAGTTTGATACGCATGCCTCTCAAGGCTCTGATGAACATGGTCGTCATGGCAAACAGCTAACTTTGATCGATGACATTATTGCTGGCTATAAAGAAGGGTTAGGAGATGCTTGGGATCGAAGTATCATCCTTACTTTAACTGAGTTTGGCAGGACGGTTTTTGAAAATGGTACAAGGGGCACTGATCATGGCTATGGATCTGTTGGGCTTTTAGCTGGTGGCGCTATAACAAAGAGTAGAGTGATTTCAGATTGGCCAGGGCTTTCAAAAAAAGAACAATTTGAACAAAGGGACCTGATGTCAACAATCGATTATCGATCCGTTTGTGCAGCATGTATTGAAAATGCACTCGGCCTTGATCATGACCTCATTGCTGACAAGGTTTTCTTTACCCCTAAACTGCCTCGTGTTTACAATAATATTTTTTCTTGAGCCTAATCTAAATTAAGGAGACAATATCTTTGACTTGAAATACCCTATAAAGCTCAAGAGGATAATTCTAACTCTATTTCTTTGCATAGGCCTCTTTGAAGTCTCTATAGCAGGATCATGCCCTGATGGAAGTGATCCAATCAAAAGTGTTTCTGAAGATGGGACTTATTTTGTTTTTAACTGTGGAGCTGCCAAAAATTCTGCTTCTCAAACTAATGATAAAACAACACCTACTAAAAAAAGAACTTTTGCCAAAAGTCCAGAAATCAAATCTCATTCTGCTGATTTAGATGTTAAAAACCATGAAGTTGTCTTCTCTCCAGTTGTTTTGAATGAGTTATTAAACAGGGTTGTCTCAAAACTCGACTACGACTTTAGCAAACATAAACTGGCTCGTAATGTTAAAGATTTAAGTTGTGCATTCAATATAGAGCGAGTTTTTTATGGCAATTCAGAATTAGGAGAGCTCGAAGGATGGAATCTAGCTGAAGGTGCTATCACTATTAAGAATGCTAATGTGGAATTTTCTAATCGCTCCTCCTGGAATATGGAGGGACTATCTACTGACACTAAGTACTTGAGAGATGAAGTCAACATTAAACTTACAGAGGATGGCCACTTTGTCGGCAGGATGGCATATTTTGGTCGTCTAATAAAAGAAGGCGAAGTCCCAGTAGAGCCTCTTTATGTGACCTTAACAAAACACAAAAGATCTAAACCAATAAATCTTAAAAATTTAAGAAATTCTGCAGAGCTATGGATAGACGTCGAAGATTGGCAAGGTGGCGCTATGTTTGTAAGTAATTGTATATAGTGAAACAATAACTAGCATAGCTGTTCATTAATGTTTATATTTGACCAGATGGCACAATAAATATTTCTGGGAACCTGGACTTAGATTACTCTGGAACAGAAAGAATTAGTATCAAGAGCGACACTCAAGGTGGTGAAATTTTAGGGTTTTACGATCCAGGATGGCGCCTAAAGGTTGTGTTAAAAAGAAAATAAGTGCTTAAATTATTTTTATTTTGGTGCGATTGACTCAATCATAAGCTGAAGGGATTCGTTGCCTCTAAATGAATTCACATTTAACTTATAAGCTGCCTTTACTTGTTTTGTTTCAAGCTTACCTTGAAAAAAAGCAATACCCTCAAAAATCGAACTAGCGCCATTAAGTTTTAGGGTGCACTTGAGATGTTTTTCACCGACAATCTTTTGCTCGACAAGCTCAAAATCACCATAAAAAATAGGCTCCTCAAAGCCTTGACCCCACGGAGAAGCGCTTCGAAGAAGCTCTGCGTTCTTAAGCGTTATCTCAGAAGCCTCAAGTTCCCCATCAGTCATCAGCTCGATAATTGGCTTCTTGCCCTCGAGATGCTTTTTAATTGCCTCTGAAAAGGCCTCACTAAAGCTTTCAAAGTTCTCTGGCGAAAGCGCCAAGCCGGCGGCCATCGCGTGCCCCCCAAACTTATCAATCAGCCCTAGATTATCACGATCAACCAGGTCCAGTAAATCTTTAATGTGTACGTCAGGTATTGAGCGTATTGAGCCCTTTAGTACGCTGCCTGATTTTGCAAATACGGCGCACGGGCACTGATACGTTTCTTTGAGCTTCCCTGCAACGATGCCGACAATGCCCTCATGCCATGTCTCGTCATAAAGAACGATTGCAAACTGGCTGTCATCAATTGTCTGGCCTTCAACTATTGCTAGCGCCTCATCCTGCATTCGGGTCTGCTCCTCACGCCTTTTAATATTAAACTCCTCGAGCGTTTGAGCGTACCTTCTGGCATCATTCATATCCTCCGATAAGAGGCATCTGATTCCCTGTGATATATCACTTAAGCGCCCTGCTGCATTAATGCGAGGAGCAACCGTAAATCCGAGGTCGGATGCTTGCAGCGTTTCAATAGGACGCTTGGTCAGCTCAAGTATCGCTAGAATTCCTTTTGAGCAGAGTTTTTGGCGAATGCGCTTAATTCCCTCGTTAACTAGAATTCGATTGTTTTGATCCAGTTTTACAACGTCTGCAACGGTTCCAAGAGCAACAAGATCAAGAAGTTCACGAAGGTCTGGAATTTGGATGTTGTGCGCTTCAAAATAACCCTTACCAACCAGGTGAGTCTTTAGCGCTGAAAACAAATAAAAACAAACGCCAACACCTGCTAAGTTTTTAGAAGGGAAGTCGCAGCCCCTTAAATTTGGGTTAATGATTGAGTTGGCCTCAGGAAGAACTTTAGGTGGAAGGTGGTGATCGGTAATGATGACATCAATGTCAAATGACCTTGCAAGCGCCGCGCCTTCATTACTGGATATGCCGTTGTCAACAGTAATAATTAGATTTGGGTCTTTGTCAGTCTTTGCCTCCTGAACAATCTCTGGGCTTAAACCGTATCCATGCTTAAAGCGGTTCGGAACTAAAAAGTCAATATGTTTTGCTCCCATTAAGCGCAGAGCCTTAATTGCAACGGCGCTTGCTGTCGCGCCGTCGGCGTCAAAATCTCCAACGATGAGAATACGGCGGTCTTCAAGAATGCATTTCTCAAGAAGGTCGAGCGCAATGTTTAACTGATCAAAGCTCGGCTTAAGGAGTCCTGGAAGCGCCATTGAAAGCTGTGACTCAGAGACAGACCTAGCTGCATAGACCCTCTTAAGAATTAGAGGTATGTCGTCAGAGTACGACTCAAACAGTTCGTTATCAAGCTCTCTAGTCAGCACTTCTTACAAGTCTTACAAAAGTATCGATCGTTTTATCTCGAGCTGTTGAGCCGCCAAAAAAAAAGGGGATCTCATAAGCAAGCGATGGATTATCTTTTAACGAGGTTGAGGTCCAGTAAGTATCCACCTGAGTGTTTGGGAAAAAATCAGTATTTATGAGCGCATCGCTATCGCCATAATAATCAACGATCGAGTTTAATTCACTTCTGGTTGGTAGGCGCCAATCAGTATAGCTGCAAAGCTCGCGCTTATTAATATCCTCGATAAAAGATTTTGTATTGCAGTTTTTACCCCAATAACAATTCTTAGTATAGGTCCCACTATCTCTTCCGCTCTGTCCATCAAACCAGGTGTAGGTATTAAGTGCGTATTGTAATCCCTCGTCTGCACTTTTAACTTCCCAGACTAGGGAATTCTTTTTATCAAGGACGCACGACCACTCTGAGCTGTCAGACTTTAAGGTTTCACCTTCATCAGACATCTTCATGAGCTCTGCACTTACAGAAATGCTGGTGAGCAAAAGTAATGAAAGTAGAAGGCTTCTTTTCATGAAAAAGTAGTTTGTATAAAACGTAAGTTAATATTCTACCAGTTAAGATCATTATCCAAAGATAATCCCCCTAAGCAGTTGATTTCCTCTCAAACAAAAGAAGTATAACGCCCAGGAAAATAAAGCTATCCGCTAGATTAAAGACTGGCCAGTAATAGCCATTAACGTGCACATCAATAAAGTCAACAACAAAACCGAACTGGGCTCTGTCGATTAGGTTTCCAACGGCGCCAGATAGCAAAAGGAACTGACCAAATAATTTTTGCAGGTGAAGAGATGAGGTTCTTTGAATCCAAAAAATAACCCAAATGGAAACTAAAACAGATACAGATAGTAGAAAGGTTTTTTGGATAAACCCACCATCAGCCATAATACTGAAAGCGGCGCCTGTATTTTGAAGATACGTCCAGCTAAGATATGAGTTAACGGCAACCGACTGTCCTAAATCATAAGAAGACATGAAAATTTGTTTTGAAACCTGATCAAGCGATACCAATACTAGGAATAAAAGGTAGTAAAGTTTGTGCTTCATTAGTATTAACATAAAAAAAATATAGATTTATTAAAAAGGTTTACTTTAAATCTTGACCAACAATGGTTAAGTAAACATCATCAATGTAATCAATGTGTTTATAATTTATCAGTAATTGTATTATAAATATTGCGGAGATTTTATGGGGTTTTTAACAGGTAAAAAAGCACTAATCATTGGCGTTGCGTCTAATCGCTCAATTGCATGGGGTATTGCTGAATCTATGGCGGCAAATGGCTGCGAAGTTGCCTTTACCTATCAAACTGATAAACTCAAAAGCCGCGTCGAAAAATGCGCTGAGATCTGTAATTCTTCAATTATCATTCCATGCGATGTCTCTAGTGATGAACAAATTAACGAGACCTTTGCTGAACTTAAGAAGTCTTGGGCTAATTTTGACATCATCGTTCACTCAGTTGCGTTTGCAGATAGAGCAGAGCTAGATGGTAATTACGTTGAAGTGACAACGCGTGAAGGTTTCCTTAAAGCTCATGAAATCTCATCATACAGTTTTACGGCTATTGCAAAGGCTGCCCTTCCAATGCTTAATGAAAATGGCGCTTTATTAACTCTTAGTTATTTAGGTGCTCTTAGGGTAATTCCAAACTATAACGTCATGGGCGTAGCAAAGGCGTCACTTGAAGCTAACGTTAGGTACATGGCTGCGGCTTTGGGAGGTGATAAGGGTATTCGGGTTAATGCAGTATCGGCCGGCGCTATAAAAACGCTTGCTGCAAGCGGCATTAAAGGTTTTGGTAAGCTGCTTGATCATGCGGCTGAGAGCTCTGCTCTTAAAAGAAATGTAAGCATTGAAGAGGTTGGGAATGCGGCTGCTTTTTTATGCTCAGATTTAGCCTCTGGCATAACCGGTGAAGTCACCTATGTCGATGCTGGCTATAACTTTTACGAGAAGGGGCCAGACCTTTAAAGTCAGCGTTTTTTTAAAAAGTAGTGCTGAGAAGCAGTTTAAAGACCAAAAAAAGGGTAAAGAGTTTAATAAGACGCCCACTACCCTTTTTAACTAAACGAGGCCTTCCTCAAACTATACTATTTTTTATCTTCTTTCTCTAGGCGTTTAAATTCTACCACAGTCATTACAGCTCCAACTATAGCAAGCGCAAAGCAGAAAAAACCAGTAAAGAATATTAGTGAATCATCCATGATTAGTCCTTCCTAGCTATTATTTTAAAATAAATAGCAAAGGTTAAAATTGATGGAATCCATGTTGCAGTAAACAATGCCTCTTGTTTTGTTTCTACACCTTGAAACCATAGAAAGGCAGTTGTCACAAATGCAACTGCAACTGAAAGTAAAATACATATATCTGACGTTTTCATCATAATAAATTCCTATTTAAAAAATTAATCTTCATTCCAAAAAGCCGCAGAACCTATTAGCAAGAAAATTACTGCTAAAGAGGCATGCGCCCTAATACTTGTTTCCTGTGGTAACTCTATCAATAATGGCACAACATTAAACATACCAAGTATAAGCCAAATTACCGACAATAAGCCTAAGCCAAGCGCCGCTTTTCCAATTTTTCTATTCATAAAATTATTATTTTAACGTTTATATTTTAAAGAAGATCAGAAAATATTTTTATTTCAGCATTCTCTCTTAGTTGCTTAATAAGCGAGACAAATATTTCATTGTTTTCTTGGCTAAGATAGAGCGCTGAAACTCCACTATCTGTAACCTCATCTGGAAGCCTGACACCACTCACATCAATAACTAAAGAAGTTAAGTTATCAACATTTCGAGCGCTATAAGTGTGCTCTGCACCAATAGGCTTAGGTGTTGCAAAAGCGAAACTTGTTACGTCAAAAGGCAGCTCTTTAGCTCTTGAAATCCAGCCCTCATTATTCCATTGTAAATTATTATCAGTAATTAGCTTATTAGTCATCAACTCGTCACCACTCACTAGCGCAGTGGCAATTGCAAGTGATAAATCTTCAATCAATATCTTTGCAGCAATGTTATTTAAAATCGATGCAACCTGATCCCCAACCTCGTCTAATTCTTTTTCGCGCTCAGGCTGCAAAGATGAAAGAGCAAGAACGACAAATTTTTCAGCGCTAAGCTCAATCACTTCTGAGTTTTCACCCTCATCAATAACTGCCTCACTAAACGCAGCAGATACGAAAGCATCATCATACTGCTGACTTCCATTTGCAAAATAGTCACTTGTCTTAAGTTCTAAACCAAACTGATCAGCAACCATGTCAAGAGACTCCTCGTAGGCAAGGCTGGTGAAATCTTCTAATAAATCAAACAACATTTTTTTGCTAACATTGTTCTTGTTAAGGGCAACTAACTGCTCAGTAACATCAGTAAAAGATTGGACTGTTTCAGCCTCAATATCAGTAAGCTTTATAATATGAAAATAGCCATAATCTGTAGCAACCACCTCACTAACATCGCCTATGCTCATAGCGAATGCGGCTTCATCAAACTCAACGCCTATTAGTCCTCTCTCATTAAATCCAAGATCACCGCCCTTCTCCTTAGAAGAGGTGTCTACTGAATTAGCAACTGCAAGTTCATCAAAATTAGCACCCTCATTAATTTGATTAAGTAGCTCATTTGCAAGATCTTCACTCTCCACTAGAATATGTTGGGTGCGCCTTCTTTCTGGATTTGTATAAAGCTCAGCATTATCATCATAAAGAGATTGGAGAGTCTCCTCGTTTGGGGTTGCAGGCTCTTCCATATCAACCAATGAAAGCTCTACAAAATCGACCTTTACTTTTCGGCCTTCTATAAAGCTTGCTCTATTCTCATTAAAATAGTCTGAAATTTCACTTTTTGAGACAGAAACCTGACTCTCAAAATCTGAAGTATTAAGAGCAATATATGAAACCTCTCTCTCCTGAGATGCAAGATCATCAAGCTGCTTAATTTGAGTTATTGACATAAACGCAGAGCCGCTCAGATTACGCTTAATTTGGTCACGCGTTAGTGCCTTTGATTGAGCAATCTCATAGCCGGCCGGTGAATAACTATTCAGCCTTAAAAGCTGACTATAGCGGTCTTCAGAAAACTTACCATCAACAACAAATGCTTGATTCATCTCAATAACAGAGCGAACCTCATCATCTAAAGTAACAATACCTAAAGAATTCGCAAAATTCTCAATGAGCTTTTCGTTAATCATTGAATCAAGAAGTGTCTGCTTGATCGCAGTATCAATCTCTTGCGAGTACGCAGCACCAAGCTGCTGCTGTAAGTTTCTTTGCTGTGTGTTTAATTCTTGATAATAAACGTTTACGTCAATATCTTCGCCATCAACCTTTGCAATCGAAGTATTTGCAGAGCTACTTACATAGTCCTGTATGCCAAATAACGCAAATGGTACTGTTATAAGACCTACTACGAGATACGCGACCCAACCTTTAGATTTGTTTCTTATTGCACTTAACATAATTATTTTATCTACCAATAGTGTTGAGACATAACGCCATCAAACATTTAAACTTAAACTCAAAAATACAAATTGAGTTTCCTTTAAAGAGTTAATAGTTAACCCTTAATTATTAATTTACTAGCTAGGAGGATCTTAAAATTTTACCCATCTCACTAAACTCGTTCAGATGCATTATACAAGGCTAGACTCTTTATCTATAAAAGTTTTTAATCCTTTATTTATTTCAGTATTTTTGAGCCAAAGTATCCAAAAGATCATTAATATCTTTCAGCTCAGAATTCCACGCAGTTACAAACCGAACCGCTTTACCATCAAGCTCTTCTTCATTAATGTCGTAACCAGCACTATTTAAATAATCTATAACATCACGCGGAAGAAGAACAAAAACCTCATTGGACTGTGTTGGATATGCCAGCTTAATATTTGCAAATGAATCCAAACCCTCACTCAGAATTTTTGCCATTGCGTTCGCATGGCGCGCATTTCTAAGCCATACATCATCCGTTAAGTAAGCCTCGAGCTGTGATGAGATAAAACGCATCTTTGAAAGCAGCTGTCCTGATCTTTTATGAAGAAATGGAAAATTACCAACCATCTCAGGTTTAAAAAATACAACCGCTTCAGCAGCGAGGCAGCCATTTTTTGTACCACCTAATGTAAGAACATCCACTCCAGATTTCCAGGTCATCTCTGCAGGGCTCAAGTCAAGAGAGACGAGAGCATTTGCAAATCGAGCGCCGTCCATATGAACGCTCATTTTATTGTCATGGGCTATTTGAGAAATAGCTTTTATTTCATCCAGCTGATATACAGTGCCAGTTTCACAGGACATGGTAACGCTAACCACTGATGGCTGAGTAACATGGACATTACCAGACCCTCTTATCGTTTCAGCGAGATCACCCGCATCAATTCTTCCATTGCTACTGCGCATAGGAATTAACTTAGCACCGCCCGTAAAAAGTTCAGGAGCGCCGCACTCATCCGTATTAATATGAGATAACTCATGGCAATAAATTTTTCCAAAGACTGGCGCAAGAGCAGAAAGCGCCAAAGCATTTGAAGCAGTCCCAGTAACCGCAAGAAAAACTTCTACCTCAGTTTCAAAAATCTCAGATAATTTATTTTTTAATGCTAGAGACCACTCATCATCACCATAAGATCCTGCTATTCCTGAATTAGCAGCTATGACGGCGTCCATGACCTCAGGGCAAGCACTAGTTACGTTATCGGATGCAAATAATGCATTCATTCAAAACTCCTTAAAGTGTAATTCATAAAAATGTTTTTTATTACTTGAGATCAATAAGTCCTAGACAGGTACTGCGACGATACCAAGAAAGTCTCCATTAACAACATGTCCTGGAAAATGACGACCTGTATAGATGCCATCAATTCCAGCAAAATACTCAACAGGCTCTGTTCCTGTTCGCTCTATATTGTGGACCTTAGCAACAAGCTGGCCTTTCTTTACTTTATCACCAAGGTCAACGCAATGCTCGACCAGTCCCGTTGTTTCACTAAAAACATAACAGCGCTCATCAGGCATATCTAGATTCAGCGTTTCATTGACTTCCATCTCGCCTTTGGTAATGCCGGCATGACGAAGAATATTTCGAATTCCTTTTTTAGCAATACCGACAGTATAGGCGGACGACGTTCCGCCTCCAGCCAGCTCGGTACTAATAAAAACTTTGCCCATATTTTCAGCTGCAGTGTCGTACATATTAACCGCATCAATCTCTAAAAGCATTACGGAGTGTGGCGCATTAAAAGCCTTCATAGCTGCGATGCATTTAGCCTGCTGCTCTTTGTCCTCCAATACATGAGCACAACAAAAAGGCAAAAAATCAAGCGTCTTTCCGCCAGAATGAAAATCTAGGACAAAATCAGCAAGTGGAAGAAGGGTGCGATTAAAGTAGTCTGCAATTTTCTCAGTAAAAGTGCCCTCAGGATCTCCAGGAAAAACTCGGTTCATATTGCCGCCATCAATTGGGGATGTCCTCTTGCCTGCTTGAAAAGCAGGATAGTTCATTCCAGGAACAATAATGACGCGCCCAGAAATATCTTCAGCTTTGATTTGACTCGCCAAATCAAACAGAGCTATCGGCCCTTCGTATTCATCGCCATGATTGGCACCAGTAAAAAGAATGGTTGGACCCTGGCCATTTTTTGCAACCGTTATAGGTATTACAATTGACCCCCAAGCAGAATCATCATGAGAATGCGGAAGCTTTAGAAAGCCATGCTGAACACCATCTTTTTCAAAGTCAACGGTTGAACTTATTGGACTATCTTTCATGTCTAATTAAGATGTAAAAATAATATAGCGTCATTGTACTAGAGCGCTTTAATATTATCAATCTTGCGTGATGGTTAGCCAGTGGACAGAAAAAATCCACTGGCAAGTTTTTAAAACTCTCCTACTTAGTTACAAACTCTGGGTAAGCCTCTAAGCCGCACTCAGAAATATCAGCTCCCTCCTCTTCATCTTCCTTACTAATACGAATTCCCATAATAGACTTAAGAACATACCAAAGAACTCCAGAGGAGATAAATACCCAAACAAAAATAGTACCAGCACCAACTAACTGTCCAGTAAATGTAACGTCACTATTTGTTAGTGGTACAGCCAAAAGACCCCATAAACCAACAACTCCATGGACCGATATTGCGCCAACTGGATCATCAATTCTCAGCTTGCGATCTAACCAAACTATTGAAAGAACTACTAGAATTCCACCAACAGCACCAATTAGAGTTGCAACTAATACACTTGGCGTATCTGGACCAGCAGTAATTGCAACAAGCCCTGCTAATGCGCCATTTAACGTCATAGTTAAGTCTGCCTTACCAAACCAAAATTTCGCAAAAAGAAGCGCTGCAATTACGCCGCCAGCTGCTGCTGCATTGGTATTAACAAATACCATTGCAACTGCATCTGCACTCTCTTTACTAGCCATTGCTAATACCGAGCCACCATTAAAGCCAAACCAACCCATCCATAAAATAAATGTTCCAAGAGTTGCTAAAGGTAGATTTGCACCTAAAATTGGCATTGATTTTCCGTCTTTGTCATACTTACCTTTTCTCGCCCCAAGCAATAGAACGCCTGCAAGTGCTGCTGAAGCGCCTGCCATATGCACAATTCCTGAGCCAGCAAAGTCATAAAATCCAAAGTCACTTAATGAATATAGACCGAAAACGCTTGCTCCACCCCATGTCCATGAACCTTCTAATGGATAGATGACTGTTGTAAAAATTACTGCAAAAGCAAAGAAAGTAAACAGCTTCATTCTCTCTGCCACTGCTCCAGAAACGATTGACATTGAGGTTGCAACAAACACTACTTGAAAGTAAAAATCTGCTGCGTTTGAGTAGGACTCACCTTGCCCGCTAATCCCTGATAAGAATGCATCACCGCCATACATTACGTCATAGCCATAAACCATGTACATCGTACATGCAATAGCAAATAAACCAATATTCTTAGTTAAGATCTCTGCTGTATTTTTACTCCTAACCAGGCCAGCCTCAAGCATTGAGAAACCCGCAGCCATCCACATGACTAGAGCACCCATTACTAAAAAGTAAAAAGTATCCATAGCATATTGTAATTCTAATATTTGATTTTCCATAGCTACCTCCCCCTATACCGCTTCAGGACCAGTTTCGCCCGTACGGATACGGATGACCTGCTCTAGACTTGATACAAAAATTTTACCGTCACCAATCTTCCCACCATTGATCTTGCATGCTTTAATGATGGTCTCAATGACCTGCTCGAGCTGCTCATCAGTGATAGCAATCTCTAGTTTTACTTTGGGTAAAAATTCAACCACAAACTCTGCTCCTCGATAGAGCTCAGTGTGTCCTTTTTGTCTACCAAAACCTTTAACTTCAGTTGCAGTAATTCCAGTTACTTCTATCTCAGAAAGAGCTTCTCTTACGTCACTTAATCGCTTTGGCTGAATAATCGCTGTTACCATTTTCATATTAATACTCCATATAATAAAATCAAAAAAGCCCACTTCCTTAAAAAAAGAAAGTGGGCTTCTATACCAGTTCAACTCAACTTTAAGCTGACGAAAAAAAACGCTTACTTAGGAATAAACCCAAATAAACGTCATTGTTCTTGCTTAACAACCAGCATTGGATGTTAACTACTGACTATTTTAACAGTTTCATTACGTGATATTCTTTTATATTTCAAAACCTGGAAAGCAATTTATTGTGTTGTTGCTTTTCTACTAACCTTTTGTTCTCGATGAAAAGTATAAATGCCTGTACTGACTATAATAAGGGTTCCAACTAAAGTCGGTTGGTCAGGCCAATCGCCAAACATCAAAATACCCAGCCCAATCGCTCCAATCATAGAGGTATACCGAAAAGGAGAAACGAAGCCAATGTCGCCAATTCGCATAGCCATGACACTCAATAAAGTAGCGATCAAAATGGCAATAGCCGCACCAAGAATGAGCAACCATGACACTGCGCTAACAGTATCCCACTCTGAACCAATCATCATAATTCCAGCAAACAAGGTACTGCCAACAGCCGTTGATAGAACCACGGTGATGGTCGGGACTTCGCTTTTTAGTTTACGGGTGGAAATTTCTCTTACAGTAAGAAAAATAATCGCCATAAAAGCTGAAAGCGAATAAATATTAAAACCTTCCAGACCGGGCCGGACAACAATTAGAACACCAACAAAGCCAACAAGTATGGCACTCCAGCGTCGCCACCCAACAGGTTCTGCAAGGAAAAGTGCGGCAGCCATTGTTATAGCAAGCGGTAAAGCCTGTAAAATTGCAGTGACATTGGCTAACGGCATATGCTTGAGGGCTGTCAGGAAAGTGATTGTTATAAAAATCTCAGCACCCACACGCACCAATATGAGACGCTTATCCTGTTTTGAAAGATTGCGTATCGCCACTTTGGTGATCCACACCATAATCAAAATTGGTGGAACAGTAATTATACTTCGTAGAAATACTGCCTGAAATAAAGCAATCTCAGAAAATAGAAGTTTCATAAAAGCATCATTGATAACATATGCAGATACACAGGCCGTCATCAGAGCGGCACCTTTCATATTGCTGTTAAGGCGCATCAATAACTCCAAATTCTAGCAAACTATCCCCAAGTCTTATATCTACAACTTGGAAATTTGCAAAATGGTCTGCAAAAACTGCAGGAGAATTAAGAAAGAATAGTGAGAGTAGAAGTAGGAGTGTTTTTTTCATAATTTATTGAAATAATTGATTTAATGAGAGCTAATTATTTCAATAAATTTTGATCAAGTTCTTTTAAGTATTTTAAAAATACGCGGAGTTTTTCAGGCATCCACTCTCTACTTGCGTAGACCGCATAAACCGAGACTGGCTCAATTTTCCAGTCTGAAAAAATCTCCACAAGTTCTTTATTTTTTACTGCGTTAGATGCGCTATTTTTTGGTAAAAAACAAACACCAATACCGGCAATAGCAGCCTCCTTAATAACCTGTCCATCGTTTACTATAAACCGATTATTTTTATTGGGAATTGTGTGTGAAATACCATTCTTTGAAACTGTTATTTTAGGTCTTCCAGGCACATTAAGATCAAGCATATTTGCGTGATCAATTTGATCGAAATTATGAATTATTCCATTCTCTTTTATAAAGGATGGGGAGCAATAAAGTCCAATATCTCCAGTAAAAATTTTTATTGCAATTAAAGATGAGTCTTGTAAAGGTCCAATTGCCAATCTCAATGCTACATCAATGTTATCTTTATAAAAGTCAGTGGTTCGATTTTCAATAACCAATTCAACACTAATCTTTGGGTGCGTATCCATAAATGGTTTTATTGCTGACTCGATTAATGTTTGAGAAAAAGTATTTGTAGCTGAAATTCGAAGAGCGCCTGACACCTCAACCCCCAAAGACGATGAAAATCTATCAGCCTCCTCTGCTATTTCAACTACCTGCTTACAATATTCATAGTATTTTGCACCAGACTCAGTCAGTGTAATCGTTCGAGTACTTCTATTTAATAACCGAACACCCAGATGGCTTTCTAACTGTGAGAGTTTTGTGCTGATAGTGGATTTATCCATACCTAGATGATGCGCAGCTTTAGTGAAGCTTTTATGCTCCACTATTCTTGCAAAAATTAGTAGTTTATTTAAATCCATAGCCCATTTTATTGTTTACATATAAAAACATTGTTTTAATATTTTACTATATTGTTTATTTATTAGAAACAATAAATAATAAGTAGTTAAAGAATTGACACGATTAGATACTATTTATGCGCGCAGGCATCTTCTTTAGTTAGTCCGCCAGAACTGATAATCACAATCTGGTTTTTATAACATTAAAGGAAAAAATGATGGATAACGTTAAAAAAGAAAATGGTACGTGTGGATGCGGTAGATCACCAACTGGAGATTGTATTGGTTGGCATGAGCTAACGCCAGAGCAATATGAGGCAAAAACTGATGCTGACAAAGAGGCGATGTTTGGTGACTCAAAGTAAGTAAATATAGCGTAGCCCTCTTTTGAGGGCTATTAATAAAAAATTAGGGGATATATGAAAGTAATATCAAACTTTGAAGTGACTAAGGGTTACGAGATCTGGAAGAAAGCATTCGAATCTAATGAGGCTACGAGACAAAAAAATAACGTTAAAGTTTTAGCCTACGGTCATGAAAAGGGCAACGAAAGTAATGTATATACAGTTGTCGAAATGAATTCAATCGAGGATAAGCAATTAAAAGAGCCTAATATGATTGAAAGTAGAAAGAATGCTGGCGTTAATCACGCTTCGTTAAAAATCACATCACTGGTTGAATAAAGGCACTAATCAAAAATAACACGGCTCTCTTTTTAGAGAGTTTTTTCTATAAATCATAGGAGTAAATTATGAATAAATTAAATAAATATTTAATACCGCTTGTAAAAATTCTTTTGTCGCTGGCCTTTTTAAGTGCAGGCGCGTTTAAACTTATAGGCGATGCGCAAATGGTTGGTATGTATGAGCTTATCGGGTGGGGTCAATGGTTCAGGTATGTAACAGGTTTAATCGAAGTTACTGCAGTTGTATTGATATGGCTACCAAATAAACAAGTTTTTGGAGCGGCACTTCTTGTATGCACCATGATAGGAGGTTTCATTGCTCACATTGCGCTTAGCATGCCTGGAGCATTTGCGCCTGTCGTGCTTGGGGTTTTAGCTACCTATATTCTGTATTTTTATAGAGATCAGTTAAGCGCCTCTATAAAGAGTTAATTTAATTTTTTTATTAACCTTCCTTATTTATTAAGGAAGGTTATTGCTGCCTAAATTAGCACAAACCAAATTATCGTCACTAAAGCCTAGACCCTTTAGATGGGTTATTTATTAGCCCATTCACAAAGATTTGTAAGTACTGGAATACCCGACTTTCCATAAGAGGTTAATGAGTACTCTACTTTTGGAGGGATAACCTCATAAACCTTACGATTAACAAGATTGTCTTCTGCCATCTCCTTCAATTGCTTAGAAAGCATTTGCTGAGTAATACCCCCAATTGATCTTTGAAGTTCACCAAAACGCATTTTTTTTTGTGATAAATGCCATAGAATACAAAGCTTCCATTTGCCACCAATTAATTTGATAGCAACGGTTGTAGGAGATTCATTATTTATATTTTTACTCATATCAGTATGATTTTATATAGTAGTATTAAAAATATGTGTACTTGTATATTTGTAATATACCACTAAAATACCTATCCTACAATTTATTCAACACATAAGGGTATAAAAAATGAAATCACTAATGATGACAAAATATGGCGATGCAGGCACAAGCTTAAAGGTGCAAGAAGTTCCTATTCCTAATTTTGGTAAAAATCAAATACTTATTAAAACTCATTCTGCGAGCTTTAATCCAATTGATTATAAGATTCTTAGAGGTGACTTTAAGGCTATGGGAAAGATACAATTTCCAAAGGGCATTGGAAGAGATGTCAGCGGTATTGTTGAAAAAGTCGGAAAAAATGTAAAAAACTTCAAAGCTGGAGATAAAGTATATTCAAGAATAGCAGAGGACTTTGTTGGAACTATGGCAGAGTATGTGATTTCAAATGACAACGACGCTGCCCTCATTCCTTCAAATCTTAGCTTTGATGAATCCGCTAGTATACCTTTGGCTGGTCTTACCTCATACCAGGCGCTTGTAGATGTGGTAAAACTATCCTCTGGAGAAAATATTTTAATACACGCTGGATCTGGAGGAGTTGGTACTATTGCCATTCAACTTGCAAAACATCTAGGGGCAAATGTGACCTCTACCACAAGCACTAAAAATGTTAAATTGGTGAAGGATTTAGGCGCAGATAAAGTTATCGATTACACCAAACACAGCTACCTTGATGAAAGTGCTAAGTTTGATGTTGTGTTTGATACTTTAGGAGGCGAACACACACTTAATGCATTTAAAGTTTTAAAAGATGGTGGTCGAGTAGTATCTATATCAGGAGCTCTTGATAGCATTACTGCAAAACAGTTTGGCCTAAATAAGTTTGTACGTTTAATTTTAGCTTTCCAAGCTAGAAAAGTCACCAAAACGGCTGCAAAAATGAACGCAATGTATCGGTTTCTATTCATGTCATCAAGTGGCGCTCAGCTGAAAAAGATAGCAAAATTATATGAGTCTGGCTCAATCAAGCCAGTGATAGACAAAACGTATGATTTTAAGAGTAGTATCCAAGCGCTTGAGTATCTATCGACAGGCCGCGCCAAAGGAAAAGTTATTGTGAAGATAGTAAAATAAACTTGAGCCCAGTTAAAATCAAATTTCCCTCTAACTTATGGCTAGGGGGAAATTTGTTAACGCTAGAAATAATAATTAGCTATGCCGTATGTATAAAGCCCAGAAAAGATTATATTAATCCATTTCAGTTGTTTTTCAGTATGAAGCCAGGCGCAGTAAACCCAAATTAAGCAAAAAGGAAGTCCAATAAACATTGTGTAAGGATACAAGTCATTGATAATTGCAATTGTACTGAGGATGCCTAGGAATAATGCTAGCCACTTCAACTGTTGTTCATATTTAGCAAATCGCAGCACTCAAGTCTTTCCTAGAAAAAATAGGATTATATGCCAACTTGAACCAAATTTAAAATTTAGTTAAATTTTTGAGAAATAAGTTATTGTTGATTACTCAGATTAATGGCCTCTACTAGTGTCTAAAAATTAAAAATTTGAAATTGTTATAGTGTATATTTGTCTTAAATCAGATTGAGCGCTGACATTAACTATTCTCGTTAATAGGTAAGAATATGAACAAAATAATTAATCCAAAGAATCACAAAAATCTATATTTTGCTATAGGATTTACTTTAGTATTTATCTTGTACATATCATTTGTTTGGGTGCCTCTAAGTAGCTGCTTCAGCATAGATATTGGGATAAAATCACTTGGTCTTGCTAATTATAATATAGAGATGGTTCAAGGTTTTTTTCAGGCAAGGGACCAGGCTCAACTTTTTTGCTATAGCCAATTCCTTAAGTTTTGGGACGTAATTTTTGCCGTTGTTAGTACTGCGATGTTTGGCTCTTGGATTGTGTATTTCTTTAAAAGCAAGCGTCTATTATTAGTAGCTCCTACTGTCCTTGGTATGATCGCCGATTGGTCTGAGAATTTTCTTGAATTATTGATGTTAAAAACTTATTCAAATTCAGGCGCAATATCTGAAACACTGGTTTCATTGGGCTCTGGACTTAACATATTTAAATTGACAATGTCAGGCCTGACTTGGTTGATCATCCTTGTTGGAATAATACTTGCCTTAAAAACTTTCCTAACCAAGCCTAAACTAACTTAATAAACCAGTTCAGACAAACGAATGAGAAGCTTACTTTCACTTGATGAATAAGCGATTAAAGATTATTTAACATTAAATTTAAATACAATCTCTCTATCAAATGCTCCCTCATCTAGAGGAAGTGGAAGAGGCGATGATTTGAAGACTGCTCTTCTGATGGACGCCCCAAATTCTTGTGCATTGCTTTTTGACATTAAAGGTAAAGCACACCCTAGAATTTTTACGCTCTCTACAGCGCCATTCTCAGCTTGATTAATTAGAACATCGCAACTCCAACTGTTTTCTGCACCTTCATAGCGCCAAAATTGTTTTATATTTGCTTCAACACTCTTAATGTAGGGTGACTTTAAAGTACTCATTTGAGATGAGCTTTGTTCTACTTCAGAATCTTTATTAAGGCTGTTCCTTTGTCTTTCAAACTCTTCATTTCTTTTTGTTAATGCCTCAATACGAATTGCTTGTTCTTCAGGATTTAGCTTTGACATTTGACATATGAAATTTAATAAGATTTCATAACCAGTGTTTGGCTCATAGTATTCCCAAGAACTAACCATATTATTTTCAATGCCTTCACCCTCTCCCATAGGCATTGAAAAATTAACTCGTTTATTAACTTTAAACCCCTTTAAATTGCAATCACCCTGAGCATTAGATTTAGCACTCCCATTAGTCCATGAATCCATATAAAGCCAATAAATGAAGCCTTCTCGCTCTTCCAGTGTTGTAAAGTCGATATATAAAGAGGAATTATTACCTGGCAGAACAGTTGTCCACTCACCATAAGCATTAAATGAGAGTATTAGAGAAGACAATATTAAGAGTAGTTTATTTTTCATAGTGATTATTCTAAATGGAACATATAAATGATAGATGAAGATTAGGAGTTATTTAGATAAAGATGACTACTTAGATAAGTCTGAACAAAGTCTAAACTCTTTTCAAATACTTAACCTCTGGCAGCTGAGATGGCTTTTTGAGGACTGTATCGAAGGAATAGAGCTATAGCAAGGATAAAAGCAATACCTTCTGCAATTGAAAGAGCGGCAATAAACCGAAAATCAGATAGTAAGCTATAAAAAAGTATTAAAAGACCAGTTGGAAGAATCAATCCCCGATTCATCGCTAAAAGCGCAGACTGAAATGGCAGATGAATAGCCGTTAAGTAGCCAGTTATCATCATATTAAAGCCAGCAAAAATAAAAATTGGCCAAACATAAGTTACAAATTCTAAAGCCAATGCCACAGTCTGATCGCTATCCTTCTCATTAACAAATAGATAAATTAGAGGCTCACTTGCTGTCACCAATACAGTTATAAAAAATAAACTTAATAAAGCAACTATAACGCAAGCAGTTTTAAGAAAGGCTCGAGTACGCTGCGCATTTTGAGCTCCATAATTTTGAGAAATCATCACCTGACTCGTGTCCTCGATGGCAAAGAACATCATGAAGCCTGTCATCAACATATAATTTACAACAGTAATCGCAGCAACGCCGTCAACTCCAGCCCTCTGAATAAGCATCCAGTTAAAAATAAAGGCAATAATAGCGCCAGAAACTTCATTAATAAATTCAGAGATTCCATTGTATGCTGCCTGGAATACTTCCATCCAGTTGTTCTGTCGAAAACTAAAACTTAACGTTCTTTCTGGCATAAAAAAATAAAATAGAATAACTAATAGAGATAGAACTTCTGATATGCCTGTTGCCCAAGCTGCGCCAGTTAATCCCCAATCATAAACTGCAATAAATAAATAGTCGAGTGCTATATTTACTACTGCGCCAACTCCAAGCGCAATGGCGGCAAGATTAGGTAAGCCATCCAAACGGATAAAGAAATACAGAGGGATAATAATCAACTGGAAAATGACAAATGGCATGATGATGCGGTAATACTCACTCATCACTGGGAATAGTTCTTTAGTAGCACCGAGACCCGAAAATATCTGCTCTTCAAATACTAGGGTCAGAGTAATGGATGCAATACCATAGAGAGTCATAAAAATTAGCGACTTACTGAAAATTGAAGATGCAGCTGTCTTATTTCCCTCACCAAGATACTTTCCGCCTCGAACTGAGCCTCCAATCGACATCATCATACTAACGCCGAATAGGATAGTAATTATTGGAATAATAAGATTAACTGCAGCTAGAGCAGTAATGCCCACATAGTTTCCAATAAAAATGCCATCCACCAATGAGGAAGATGTCATGGCAATTAAGCCCAGAACAGATGGAATCAGATACCTAACGAACGTAGGGAAAATCTCACCATTAAGAGCGTCATTATCTTTAGTTAGATCAACATTCATTGGAATTCGAATCTATATTTTTAATGAATGCCATTTTCACACAATTTACTCAAAGCAATGAGAGCTTGTAATCTATTTAAAAATGGTGGAGCGGACGATCAAGAAATAACATAATCTTATTTCTTATATCAAAGCATTTTTAGATTTGTTAAAAACTAATGTGACCAACATATACTATATTTAATTTACCGTAACATTAATTAGGTTTGATAATCAGTCCACTTTTTGCATCATAAACATTTAATGCACTTGTTGTGTAATTTACATAAACAGACTCACCCACAGAATAAGTTGAATCATGTGCAACTCTTGCTATGACAGCAGTCTTTCCACGAGTTAATTGAATGATTGTTTCTGGACCATTTGGCAACACTGCAGTGACAGAGTATTCTTCACTGGATGAAGTTATTTGTTTTGATACAACTAGATCTTCAGGATGTGCACCCAAAACTATTTCATCAACACCTGGAACCCAGCCAATATCAATACTCATATCATCGTTTTTATAGATACTTTTGTATGAATTAGCTGCTCTCAGTGTAATTAAATTAATCCGTGGCATACCAATAAAGTCTGCAACAAAAGTGTTACTAGGCTGGTGATATAAATCACTTGGCGCAGCAACTTGCTGAATTTGACCATCTTTCATTACAACAACACGAGTTGACATTGTCATTGCCTCTGTTTGATCGTGAGTCACATAAACTGTTGTTGCACCAGCATCTGATTGAAATCTTTTCAATTCGACTCTCATATCCATCCGTAACCTTGCATCAAGATTAGAAAGCGGCTCATCCATTAAGAATACTGGTGGCTTTGTTGCCAAAAGTCGAGCGAGAGCAACTCGCTGCTGTTGACCCCCCGATAATTCAGATGGATACCTGTCTGCAAGCTGATCCATGCCAAGATTTAAAAGGACATTATCAAGAGTTTCTTTTGAAATATTTGCTGGGGTCTTTAAGACGTCGAGACCAAACTTTACATTGTCTCGAACGGTCATATGGGGCCAAAGTGCATAGCTTTGAAAGACCATTCCCAAGTCTCGCTTACCAGGGGGTGTCATAATCTTGTCTGAAGAGGAAAACATAACTGTATCTCCAATAATGATCTCACCTTCATCAGGAGTTTCAAGACCTGCAAGACAGCGAAGTAAAGTTGTTTTTCCACAACCAGAAGGACCAAGCAACACCAAAAACTCTCCTGAATCTATCTCCAAAGAAACATTATTAAGTGCTATTGCTGAGCCGTATTTCTTAGTTAAATTACGAATAATTATGTTTGCCATTTTTTGTCCTAATTAGTCTAGTTTTTCACGCAAGCGCGCCATCCTACCTTTACCAATCCACCAAAGAATCAGTTCACCTAAAATTGTTAAAATTGCAACGATCAATACCAGTGCGTTTGAAAGTTGAGTTAATCCCTCCTCTGCATAGCCAAAGCCGGCTGTCATTAAGACTCGTGTAGATGGGGTAATTAACAGAATAATCAATGATAACTCGCGCATAACGCCCACAAAGCTAACCATCATGCCAGATGTTAGTCCAGCACTAGCAAGTGGCATTACAATGTGTCGAAACCGTTGACTCCAACTTGCGCCGGCTACTTCAGCCGCTTCTTCCAGTTCCTTTCCAATCTGTGTTACTGCTGTGACACCAGTTTTTACTGAATAAGGCAATCGACTGACCACAGAAATAAGCACCAAAAGCGAAAAGGTTCCATATAGTGCAGGAATAGGTCCCACTGGTTCAGCAAATAGCGTCAGATACATTGCACCAAAGGCAATGGTTGGGAATAGAAAAGGAATAAACGCAATTTGATCTAATGCCTGTGCTAACGGATTATCAGCTTTTCTAACAACTATATATGCGATGATGAGACCAATGACTGATGCAATTACTGCCGATATAGATGCTAATTTAAGAGTATTCCAGGTAGCACCTATAATGTTATTATTATGAAAAACCCCAGGCTCGCCAAAAGCAATATCAGGATTAGAGCCCCCAGTCCAAAAATGCCATGTCAGATTTTCAAGACCAAAAAACCCATCAATTAACATTACAGACTGAACTGCTAAAAGAATTAATGGCAAGATACCGACGATAAAAGCAAATAAGGCAACCGTTAAAAAAACTGGCCAACGCCACTGACCAAGCGCAACCTCACGACTTCGAAAACCTTTACCACCTATGGTTTCAAACCTACTAGTTTTCTTTCCAACGAAGCGATTTGATAGCCAAATTGAGACTAAAGATATTACAATCAAAATTACTGCTAACACAAAGGCCAAAGAATCTAGTCCAAGCGCAAGGTTGGCATAAACCATCGTGGCGACTGTGTGGAACTGAACTGGCGCACCTAAGAGAAAAGGTAGTGCAAACTGGCCAATAGTTTTTCCAAATGTTAGGATAAAGGCTGCTACAAAAGCAGGGGCGACAACTGGGAAGGTTATTCTACGTAAAATTGTCAACTTTCCAGCGCCTGAAATAAGCGCACTTTCCTCCATCTGAGAATCAATTGTGGCCAGTGCACCTGCCACCAAAAGGTAGGCAAAAGGGAAATAGTGAATAGCCAGAGTAATCGAAATTGGCACCGTACCATATGAAATCCATTCTGGTGGAGCCACTCCTAAGAAAGACTCGTATAACCCTGGCTGCCCTCCAACTTTTGGACTACGAAAAACTGTCTCCCAGGCGAGCGCTATTGCAAAAGAAGGGATTATGTAAGGAAGTGTTAGGATTGGCTGCAACCAGCCCTTACCAGGCATATCAGACCTAACCACACACCAAGCTAAAATGCCCCCTGCAGAAAGCGCAATAATTGTGGCAATAATGCCAGTAATTAATGTATTTATCAAAGGCCCATATAGCATCTTTCCAGCAATTGGGCTGGCTGTTGCTTGAAGCCAATGGAACCAAGTAAATTCTCCTGGGACAGCATCCCTTGAAAGGCGTCGGTCACCCTCACCCCAAGTAAGTGTTTCTAAAACTAATTGAAAAAATGGCCAGAGGACTAAATAAGCCAGCACAACTAAAAGCAAGGCCAAAGCAATATTTACTGGATTAAGTAAGAGTCCACGAATAACTCCATCAAACCATTTTTTTTGCGTAGTAAAATTACTCATTTACCTTCCTTAACGCCAAGAAAATTGGCTCTAAGATGTTCTAATGCCTCCATACCCTGGACAGCTTTTTTGGATTTTTTGTGTAAAAGAGTCATCGCCAATGCCTCACAAACAAGCATTGGGCCAGAGCGCAGTTGCATTACACCCTCATTTGGCCGACTCACGCTTAGCACCATATCTGGTTTTGGCCTTGTAGTTAGAATAGTTGCGTCTCCGATTGCAATTGAATGTGCACCAACACTTCGTGCACTCTCAATTAAAGCTGAATATCCAGATGGCAGTGAGTTAAATGACTGAAAACCAAAAATAACAATTGCATCACCTTTTTGTATTCCAACTAATTGTTCAGCTAAATCTCGCCTTTGTAAGTTTAAAGCAACGCGGCAATGAATTCCTGATCTTCGCAAACGACGCTCAAAATGAATCATTAATGGAGCAGCACTTCCTCGTCCAACAATAAAAATACTTTTTGCACTCTCAATTTTGTCAACAACGCTATCAATCTGGTTCTGTGAAACTGTATTTGAGATCGCTGCGATAGCGGCGATTTCACTCTCAATAAGATCTGAGAGGTTTGACCCCTTTTCAATTAAGTCGATACGCTGTCTAATCTTATCTGAAGCTATTTTTTTGACTTCTACATCCTGCCTTAGCCTACGCCTCATATCTGGAAATCCATCAAATCCTAGCTTTCGGGCAAGGCGAACAACAGTTGAAGCATGAACAGCTGCTTTAGATGCAAGCTCAGCTGAAGACAAATAGACTGCCTCGGAAGGCTCCCCTAGAATGATATTTATCAGCTCCCTGTCTGCATCCGTCAGTTTTCCGTCGAACGCTTCAACAAGTGATTCAAAACTTTTTTGTTTTTCCATTGTCGTAATCTACTTGGCATTATTTTGCAAAAATTATAGCACATTTAATATTTAGTGCAATTTTTATTGCATAAATAAAAATAATGTGGTAAAAAAGAATCAGTAAATAGTAAATAGTAAATAGTTAGAAAAATTAAATAATTAAAATAGGAGAACAACAAATGAAAACAATAAATTCACTGAATGTATTTGCTTTATCGTTGGGTATCGCATTTATGTCAATTGGCTCTGCTCAAGCTGATGAGGCTTGGCAAAAAAAAGCAGGCGTAGGAATCTATGCCCCAGCTAATCAAGACTGGGACGCAATTGAAGCATCTGCTCGTAAAGAAGGACAAGTAGTCATCTACTCTGTTTCTTCACGGATTGCAAAACTAGTTGATGGCTTTAAGGAAAAATATGGCATTGATATTATAGGATATGATATTTCATCTGATCTTCAATTAGAAAAGCTGTCACGTGAACATCGAGCTGGTGTCTATTCTGTAGACGTTCTATTTAATTCAGAATCTTCGATCTTACTTAACGAAGCTTTACCTAAGAAATTAGTTTGGAATTTCATTCCTGACAGTGTTATTAGTGATTTAGATTCAGGTGAAATGAATCCTTTACTGATACAGCGTCACTCCAGTCGAATTGTTTATTACAATACCGCTGTTCATCCAGATGGTGCCCCAATTGATTCTCTATGGGATATGACTCGTGATGAATGGAAGGGTCGTACCCTTTTACCCAGTCCACTTGAGGATAGTTTGTCTGCTAATTTTATTCAAACAATCTTAAATAATTCTGACGAGATGGCAGCTGCCTATAAAAGAGAATTTGGTGAAGATATAAGCTTTTCTGAAGATGTAATTGAAGCAGTTGAGGAAAATGTTACAGTAGACAGTCCAACTGCCTCAATGGAATGGTTATACAGATTTTTACACAATGAGCCAGTATTTCAGGGTTCAACAACAAAAATCTTTAAAAATGTTGGCGATGTCACTCAGGAAAAACCACCAATTGGAATCACTACATTTTCAAAATTGCGCAAGAACAAAGATGGTGTATATTCTTCAGGTCCAGCATATGACCTTGACCCAGCTTTTGGTGTAACTTATCCAACGGCATTGATGATAGCCGATATGGCGCCACATCCAAATGCAGCTAAACTTCTAATCCGTTACATGATGGAGGAAGATGGCTTTAAACCTTGGAATGAACCGGGAGACTATGCTGCACGTTCTAGCCTTGAAACTAAGCAATTAGCAAAATTTGATTTGCCAGCTTTTGGAGACCTTGCTCTATGGCCTGTTGATCCAGAAGAAATATACTATTCTAAGTTTGGCTTCCTTGCGCTTTATCTAGCTTTAATGCCTTAAAATAGCTTAATATCGCCCTGGTTAAAAATCTATCCAGGGCAAAAAAATCTATGTTTTACACTCAATTTATCTTTTATTTAAATAAGGAAGCAAGGTGCTACTAAAAACCATACTTTTTGATGCTGGTGATATTCTTTACAATAAACCCAACAGAAAATCATCAGTGATTAAATTCCTTACTGAGCGTGGCTATGCTGCACCAGTTGAGAATGATCCAATTGAAAAAGCAAAGAGGCGTGATGCTCATGCTGGAAAGATTGAAACTGAACACTTTTTTGAATGGCTAATGGAGCATTATGGTGTAACAAATTTAACAGATGCTGCTGATGGAATTAAGCTATTAAAAGAACAGCAAAGTGATGTCCATTTTTTTGAAGGAGTGCCTGAAACCCTTCATGAGCTTAAGAGATTGGGGTTTAAGCTTGGTATTGTAACTAATACATTCAACTCCCGACATGAAAAAAATATCTGGTTTGAGTCTGTCGGTATTGATGGTATCTGGGACTCCTATGCCGATTCATTTGAGCTTCAAATAACAAAGCCTGATCCAGGAATCTATTTGGCAGCGCTATCACAACTTAATGTGAGTCCAGAAAATGCAGCCTTTGTTGGACATGCACAGATTGAGATAGATGGAGCTAAAGCCATTGGATTGACCACAATTATATTCAACCCTGATCCTAATTGTACAAAAGCTGATTATAGAATAGAGAACTTTAAAGATTTACTAGAAATTACTCCAATTACAAAGTCAAAAATTTGATTCACTTTTTTTAAGATAACAGAACACCGCAAATGATTGTCGTTAATATACTATGAACCTACTAATTGAACTTTTAGGATCAATTGCACTTCTGTTATGGGGTCTTCGAATGGTTCGAACTGGAGTGATGCGCTCCTATGGTAACAACCTAAAGAGTTTAGCGCGTCGATCAGAAGGTAAGACTTTACCCGCGTTTACATCAGGATTACTGGTTGCGGCTATGCTGCAAAGCAGCACAGCAGCCATTTTAATATCCGCCTCATTTGCAGGCCAGGGGCTCATCAGTGTTGGTTCTGCTTTTATAACAATGTTAGGAGCCGATGTTGGAACCTCAGTCGCGGTTCTTATTGCCTCTCAAAAATTTACGACTCTAGCCCCCTTACTTTTAGCGATAGGCGTTTTTGGTTTTATTGGATCCAAAGTCAACAAATGGCAAAATGTTTTTAGGGCAATCAGTGGACTAGGATTAATTCTATTCGCTCTTTCATTAATTGCATCAACTGCTGGCGGCCTATCAGAACTAAAACAATTTACTGCGCTGTTAAATATATTTGAGGATCAGCCCATATTCTTTATTCTTTTGGCATTGATTCTGACTTATCTTTCATACTCAAGTTTAGCCATTGTTTTGCTATCTGTGAGCTTTCTAGCCACAGGTGTGATTGGAGTAAGTGAGGGGTTATACCTAGTATTAGGTGCAAATTTAGGAAGTGGGATGCTTCCTCTTATCTCAAACTGGAGAGGATCCATACAAGAGTTAACACCTGTATTGGCAAATCTCATTGTAAGAGTAATTTGTATTTTAGCTTTTTATCCATTTGTTGACTTCGTTGCTACATTTGGATTAAAGTTTGTTTCTATTGAGTTATTCCCCGCAATTTATCACCTGTCTTTGAATTTGATTGTGGCTATTGTAGGCGTTATATTTTCTAAAAATATTCTTATGCTTGCAACAAAAATGCTCTCTAATCTTCAGGAGAAAGAGCTTAGTCAGCCTAGTTTTTTAGAAGCAAATAATTTTGCAATGCCAGCAATTTCTCTTGCTAGTGCAAAACGTGAAGCGATTCATATGGCTGAGATTTCACAAAAAATGGTTGTCTCTTCACTCGCTGTTCTTCGAGATGACAATATCGCTTTACGCAGTGAAGTGATTAAAAATGAGGATATTGTAGATAACATATTTGATTCAATAAAACTCTATATAGCAAGGATCTTACAAGAAGAGTTAACGCCATCAGAGACTCAAAAAGCTTTAAATATCCTTAACTTCACAACAAGCATGGAGCATATTGGCGACATTATTAATAACAGCTTAATGGACATTTCAGGTAAAAAAATTGATAAACATATACAGTTTTCAAAAGAAGGATTAAATGAAATTATCTCTATACATGAGGTTGTTTGTTCAAATTATGATCTAGCTATTAATACCTTTGTCTCTGATGATTGTGAGCTTGCAAGAGTGCTTTATGAGAAGAAACAAGAGCTCCATAATCTTGAAAAACGCTCAGTCACTAAACATCTTCAGAGGATTGGAAAAGGTATTACTGATAGTTTAGAAACTAGCTCTATGCATATTGATGTAATACGTGATTACAAGAAAGTAAATAGTCTTTTATCTTCGGTGGCTTATCCAATTTTAATTGCTTCAGGTGAGATTCTAGAGTCAGGGTGGAAGCAAAAAATATAGTAGTACACTCTTTCAAAAAGAATCAAATAAATCTAGCTATAAAAAGACCATAAATTCTTAAAACGTTCACAACAATAAATTTAAATCGTTCACATCACCAAGATGTGAACGATTTAAATCTAACTATAGAAACTATAATAAACTGCAATTAAATTGGATAAACCAGTACAGCCCTTTAAAACAAAGAACTGAGAAGTTTATTAAACTGGATTAAACTATAAGAAAACTACTAAATTGGCGGAGCGGACGGGGGTCGAACCCGCGACCTCCTGCGTGACAGGCAGGCGTTCTAACCAACTGAACTACCGCTCCAATTTTTTGGTGGGCGCTACAAGACTTGAACTTGTGACCCTCGCCTTGTAAGGGCGATGCTCTCCCAACTGAGCTAAGCGCCCAAAAAAAATGCCCGAATCACTTCAGGAATCGGGCATATTATACTGACAAAAATCTATCTAGTTAACAGATTCCTTTAATAATTTTCCTGCTTTAAATGCCGGAGCATTTGAAGCTTTAATTTGAATAGTAGCACCTGTTTGTGGGTTACGGCCGCTTCGAGCTGCACGCGCTCTAACTAGGAAACTACCAAAACCTGTAATGGCAACTGAATCGCCTTTTGCTAATGCACCAGTGATAGCGCTAGTTGTTGCTTCTAAAGCGCGAGCTGCGTCTGCCTTAGATAAACCTGAGTTATCAGCGATGGCTGAAACTAAATCTGATTTATTCATTGTTCATAATCCTTATATGTTTATAAATTTAAAAAAACCAAAAATATATTATGGCGTTCAAAATGGATTATACATCATTAAACCCCTGTCTCAAGGCATATCTAGAAAAAAATACAAATAAAATATTGCATAATATGTAATTTGAATAAAAATACTCTAACTTTCAATGGATTTCAAGTGAATAGCGAATTTTTCTTCCCAAACATTTTGATCAATTTCGCCAATATGCTTATAAAGAATAACGCCTTCTTCATTAACTAAGAAAGTCTCAGGTGTTGCATAAACCCCAAGATCCATTCCAATCTTACCAGTTGGATCAAATATAATTTCATCAAAAGGATTACCCATTATTTCTAGATACTTTGCACCATTTTCCCTGGTGTCTTTGTAGTCAATCCCAATCATTTGAAGGTTTGTGTTTTTTGCTATATTCATAATCATTTGATGCTCTTTTCGGCAGGTAGTGCACCACGATGCCCAAACATTTACTAAAGTCATATTATTAGCAAGTAGATTTGAAACTGCAATAGTCTCATCTGTGTAAAAATCTTTTCCCTGAATTGAAGGAAACATTTTTCCTAAAAGTGGAGAAGGCAGTTTGCTTGGATTTGAATTAAGGCTTAAAAACAGAAACACTGCAATAATAATAAATACAATTAATGGAATTAGTTTTTTCATTCTTTTGCCTCAATCGATTGTAATGCCGCTGCAACCTCAGGCGGCATATAGTTTTCATCATGCTTAGCCAATACATCTGTTGCCAGAAATGTATATTTGCACCCCTTACCAAACCAATTTTTAACGCACTTTGAAGTCAATGATCCACTCGTAACAACCCCCTGCCCCTCTCTAAAAAGATCAGGCAGAATACCTTCATAGTTTACTTCAATTGATTTATTATTGTCTGTCACAACAAAGCTTACCATCATGCCTCGTCTCTGAACACTATCTTTTTCAACCAGTCCGCCAACTCTAAAACTTTTTCCAATTGGGGCCTTCCCATTCGCTACATCAGTTGGTGTATAGAAATATAATAGATTTTCATTAAACGCTTTGATGCCTAAATAGCCAGCTGAAAACACGCCAAATAATAGAAGTGCAACAAGAAGCATACGGTTTTGTCTTCGAGTCATTGGCTTCTTGAATACTTATTTTTAAGACTCATTAGGGCTTTTTTATGATTCCTATTCGCACTTAAGAACAGAGTAATAATTGTTATTGCAGAAACTCCATATGCTAGCCAAACATAAAATGCATATTTGCCATAAGGAAGAAAGGAAAAATACTCTACCATTGTCATGAGACTACTCCAGTAACTTCTTCTTGAACCCATCGCGAATTTTGCTCACGAATTAAAACCTCAGTTTTAGCTTTAATAGCCACTAATAATGCATAAAGAAATATAGAAGCAATAAACATTAGTGCGAGAGCAATTTGCATATCAGGATCTTTTAAACCACCGGTACCAACTGAGTAACCCTGGTGAAGTGTATTCCACCATTTGACTGAATAATGAATAATGGGTAAATTCACTAAACCAACTAACGCTAGGATTGAGCTTGATTTAGCGGCAGTTCTTGGGTTATCAAACGCATTATTTAGAGACATATAAGCTAAATATAAAAAAAGTAAGATAAGCTCTGAGGTTAGTCTTGCATCCCAAACCCACCAAGCTCCCCACATTGGCTTTCCCCAGACAGCTCCTGTCACTAATGCAATAATTGTAAAGGCAGCACCAATAGGGGCTGAAACCTTTGCAACTACTTCAGCCATCTTAATCTGCCAGATAAGTCCAATACCTCCAGCAATAGCCATAATTGCATAAACCATCATTGATAAAATCGCACTAGGTACATGAATAAAAATAATTCTGTAGCCATCTCCTTGTTGATAATCCGCAGGAGAAACGATAAGCGCCCAGTATAGACCAATAACTAAAAAACCAATAAATGGCCAAAAAAACCAAGGGGTTAAGTTGGAACAGGTTTGGTAAAAAAATTTAGGAGAAGACTGCCTTTGAATCCATTTCCACATAAATAAAAAAAGCTAAAAAAAAGATTTTATTTTAATGATTTTTGAGCGACGTTGTTTCGTAAATATATTGGTTGTGGGAGTTCAAATGTTGGGTTTTGACCCAACTCAATTGCATGAATCGACAAATCTACCAATTCGGATGCCTCGGGGCATATAGTAAGGTCAGTTTCCTCAACATTAGAGGCTGTATATAATTTATCATAATGAACTGCCCATCCTGTTCCTACTCCCACAAAATCATCTCCTAAGCAATCAACATCTTCAGGGCCACAAATTTTCATTTTATTAATAGCACCATGATCATAAACTGCCCAGTAAACCTCTCCCATACGAGCGTCAAGTGCAATAGCAATTTTCTCTTTTTTAAGTATTTTAGATGCCCTAAATCCTAACAATTCAAGTGTTGAAAAACCAATAGTAGGAATACTGCAAGAAAGCGAAAGCCCCTGCACAACGCCAATACACATTCTCACTCCTGTGAAAGAGCCAGGTCCTTTTGAATATGTAATTAAATCAATCTCTTTTAATTGCCTTCCTGACTCATCAAAAACCTCGTCACAGAGTTTCAGGATGTGTCCAGAACTTTTTTCAACATTACTCAGAACTCTACTGGTCCTCACTCCAGAAGAATATAAAGTAACAGATGCAACCTCAGTGCAAGTATCTATAGCAAGTATATTCATCAAATTATTCTTTTATAGTTCTTATGCATCGACAAAATCATTTCAACACGTTTTTTAAGGCGATCAGGAAAATTCAAAGGATTGTAATAAGAGGGGCCTTTCAATAAGGCAACAAGCGTAGCCATTTCCTTTAAATTTAAACTACTTACATCTTTGTTAAAATAGTGCAAGCTTCCACTAGCAAAGCCATGAAAAGCAGTAGAGCCTTGTTGGGCTAAATATACCGTATTCATATATCTCTCAAGAATGAATTTTTTATCATATGACAGTTCTAATAAGATTGCCATTAAAGATTCTTTAGTTTTTCTTGTTAATGTTTTATCTCTTGAGAGAAGTGAGTTTTTTATCAACTGTTGGGTTATTGTGCTTGCGCCTCTAAGCTCTTTTTCATCAAATAAGTAACCATATAAAACTCTTAATATCTCCTTAAAGTCAACACCACCATGATTAAAAAATGATTGATCCTCAACTAGCAAAAGCATATTAACTAAGTCCTTGGGATAATCATCAAAAGAATACTTAACTTGAATTACACCCTCAACTAATTTTATATTTGTAGAAAATTCAGCCTTAACTAAGCTATTTAAATATAAAGCATAAGAAATAAAGATGAAAATACCAAATAAAAGTATTCGTTTAATCCATGAACTAATAATTGATTTCATTTTTTATACTTATAATTTTATTAGCATCAGTAAAGGGGCTATTTTCAAGCAGGCTAGAGCAAGAAGAATGAAGCCAATTAAAATTAGAATTCTTAGCAATTTTTTGAGCATTTTCTGGATTAACACCTGAGCCAGGCATAATTTCGATTTTACCCAGAGCTCTGCTGTGCATTTCTTTGAGGACAAATAAACCTTCATTAGCTGTGTCAAAGCCTCCAGAGGATAAGATGCAATCAAAGCCTAAATTAATAGCAATATTAACTGCTCCAACTGGGTCAGTTACTGTGTCAATAGCCCTATGTAAAGTTTTTTTTAATCCAAACGCATACGTGACAAGCTGCTCTAAAAAAGCTTGGTCTATAGTTCCATTAACTAATGTAGCTCCAAAAACAACACCTTCAAACCCAAAGGAACGAGCCATATCAATATCACCTTTCATTTGTTTTAGATCTCTTGATGAATAATGAAAATTACCACTTTTTGGGCGGACCATCATGCGCATCGGAATAGCGGCATTTAAGGCATGTCTCATTAAATAAGTTTCTGGAGTAAGGCCGCCTTGAACAAGGGAGCTACATAGCTCTATTCTATCGGCTTTGCCCTGCATACAGGCTTCCAATCCAGCTAAGTTATCAATACAAACTTCTAGTTTAGTTTCCATATAGTCAAATATAAATAGAGTTATTTTAAACAGTTCATCTAAATGCCTACATAATACGATAACAACAGCAAATAATTGATAAATATAGATTAAGTAGTATAAAATACACCCTTCCTTGCTTGATCAGCTTACGTTGGCAAGCTTTTTTAACCCATAAGGAGATGTTAATGAGACATTATGAAATAACCCTCATTGTCCACCCTGATCAAAGTTCTCAGGCAACGACAATGATTGAAAAATACAAAGAACTAATCACTTCAGGTGGTGGCATGGTCCACAGAGATGAAGACTGGGGTCGCAAACACCTCGCCTACCCAATCGATAAAATCTATAAAGCACATTATTTAATGATGAATATTGAGTGTGACAAAGATACTCTCGATAAATTGAACTATAACTTCCGATTCAATGATGCTATTCTTAGAAACTTAATAATTTCTAAAAAAGAGGCTATCACTAATCCATCAATTATGGTTACAGAATCTGACAAAGACAAAGATAAAGATCATGGTAAAGACAAAACCAAAGATCGTGTTGCTGACAAGAAATAGGAGATTGTAATGGCTAAAAAACAAGTAACTAAAAGACGTAAATTTCAAATCCCTATCAACCGTTTTTGTCGTTTTACAAAAGCTGGTGTCAAGGAAATTGATTATAAAGATATCGAAACTTTACTAAGAAACATTGACGAGAGTGGAAAAATCACTCCATCAAGAATAACTGGTACAACCGCTAGATTCCAAAGACAGCTTACTACTGCGATTAAACGAGCTAGATTCTTGGCGTTAATTCCATACACTGACAAACACAAAAAATAGGAGGCCTCATGAAAGTAATTTTATTAGAAAAAAATGAAAAATTAGGGAACCTTGGTGATATTGCAAATGTTAAGTCTGGATACGCACGAAACTATTTAATCCCTCAGGGTAAAGCTAAGCCAGCAAATAAAGCTAATATGGCTACTTTTGAAACAATACGTGCAGATCTTGAAGCTAAAGAACTTGCAGCAATGACAGATGCTCAATCAAAAGAAACTGCCATGTCAGATGTTGTATGTACAATTACAGCAAATGCAGGTGAAGAAGGAAAACTTTACGGCTCTGTTAGTCCAGCCGATATTGCTGAAAATCTTCTTGCACAAGGCTTTAAGGTTGAAAAAAGAGACATTAATATGCCTGAAGCCATAAGAAATATAGGTGAATATGAAGTAACAGTTTCTCTTTATGCAGAAGTTGTTGTAACAGTTAAAGTAATAGTTATCGCTGCGACTGAAGCAGAATAAGTTAATTTAAATCACATAAGTAAGTTAAAATAAAAAGCCCTTTTTGAGGGCTTTTTATTTTTCTAAACTCTACTAATGGATATTGAAAACCCAAAAATACCACCAAATTCAATTGACTCTGAGCAATCAGTTCTGGGTGGCCTTTTATTACATAATGATTCCTGGGATAATGTAGTTAACATAATTAGCTCTGATGATTTCTATCAAGCCTCTCATCGTATCATCTATGACGCAATAGTTATGCTTCTTGAACACGATAAGCCCGCAGACATTCTTACCGTTAAAGAACAGGTTATTAAGACACATGACGAGGAATCTATTGGTGGTTTTGCTTATTTAGCTCAAATCGCAGAAAACACACCGAGCGTTTCAAACATTGATGCTTACGCCAAGCATGTAAGAGAGCTCTCAATCTTTAGACAATTAATAAAGATTGGAAGAGAGCTAGCTGATACTGCCTTCCACCCAAAAGATATCGAAGTAAACAATTTACTAGATTTATCTGAAAGAAAAATCTTTGAAATTGCAGAACAGGTAAGTCGTAACAAACAAGAAATTACAAATGTAAAAGATATTATCAAAGATGTTGTTAATCGCGTTCATGAAATGCAAGAAAAGAAAGGCTTTAAGGGAACTGAGACTGGTTTTTCTGAATTAGATAAATTAACATCAGGACTCCAAAATGGTGACCTTATTATTATTGCAGGAAGGCCAAGTATGGGTAAAACAGCCCTATCAATGAATATTGTAGAGCATGTAGCTATTCATAATTCAACGCCTGTTGCGGTTTTTAGTCTTGAAATGCCGATGGAACAATTAGTAATAAGGATGATTTCATCATTTGGACGAATAGACTCTAGCAAGTTACGTGATGGTGACATGTCTGAAATTGATTGGAATAGCTTTAATCATGCAGTAAGAGCTTTTGAAGAGAATACAATTTTGATTGATGAAACGCCTTCAATCACCCCGACTGAAATTCGCGCAAAATGTAGAAGACTCAAAAGAAAATATCCTGACCTTGGCTTGATCATGATAGATTACTTGCAATTAATGACTGTTCATGGAAAATCAGAAAATAGAGTTCAAGAAATCTCAGAAATTTCACGCTCATTAAAAGCACTTGCTAAAGAAATTAATGTTCCAGTGATTGCACTCTCTCAGCTTAATCGAGGTGTAGAGTCTCGCACAAAAACTGGTAAAGGAAGAATACCTCAAATGGCTGATTTACGTGAATCTGGCTCCATTGAGCAAGATGCTGATATTATTGGATTTATATATCGTGATGAAGTTTATCATGATGATGCTTATACTAACCCAGAAGAAGTGGGAAAAGCTGATTTAAGAATAGCGAAGCATAGAAATGGTGCGACTGGTAATATAAAACTAGCCTTTGTAGGTCAGTATTCTAAATTTGAAGATTTAGCCTTTGAAGATAGATTTCAGGGTGTAAGTGATGATCAAATGGACGCATCCTATGTTAAAAATATGACAAATTTTGATCAAGGCGACTTCTAAAGCATCTTTAAAAAATCTTTCAAACGAGATTCCATGAACAACTCCTTTATTCAAATCAGTGATTGTCACATAGATGATGAAAAAAATGTATGGGGTATTGACTCTCAAAAAAATTTAAACTCTATAGTCAATAGTATTTCTAATAGAAATTATAACGCACTAATAATTAGTGGCGACCTGGCTCATAATGGAACTGCTTCTTCCTACTCAATTCTTAAAGATATAATTCACCCAATTAGTGATAATCTAGTCATTCTTCCTGGAAACCATGACAATCAATTGAATTTATTCTTAGCATTTAGTGAGCATTATTTATCAAAACTAACAGTTGCTGACTGGGAAATAATTTCTATAGATTCTGTTCAAAAAAATAAAACTAGTGGCTTTATAAAAAAAGCTGAACTTGAATTACTTACTAAAAAAATTCTCTCTTCGACTAAAAAATTTATTGTTCTTTGCCTTCATCATCCACCAATTTCTATGGAAAGTGATTGGGATGATAAAAAATCCTTAGAAAATTCAGATGATTTTTTTCATACTATAGATAAGTTTAGTAACATTAAAGCGATTATTTGGGGTCATGCTCATCAAAGCTCTGAATTCAATAGGAATAATGTAAAACTCTTTTCATGTCCATCGACTACTCTTCAATTTAATGGCCCTGAAATGATTGGCTATAACCACTTCAATTTGAGTGATAAAGGTGAGATTAATTGTGAGACGGTGTGGCTATGACAAACGATCAAATACTTAATAAATTAATTTATAACCAAAAAAAAGTAACTTACTCAAATATATCTGACATTTTTGAACTTAACTTTAAAAAAATTTCTAGACTTATACCTCTTCTACCTTCTATTAAGGATGACTTTGTTGGAATAAAAAAACCATCTAATGACCTGTTTTTACTATGTCATAATAAGGCCCCGTATACTGGTACATATACATTAACTCACAAGATTAAGTCTCAAGAGATAATTATTAATCGGCCAGATATTTGTTTCAAGATTTATTTTGATGCAAGACTTTTAGAGGTTACCTCAATCTGCAAAGAAACAAGAATTAATGACTCTCATCCTTTAATTACTGACTGTAGTGATTTAGCCTTTCAATTAGAGCTTAATCTCTTCATGCTAAGGTGGCTAGATTATTGTTTGGAAAGGTACAATGGTGCTGAATGGTCAAAAAGCAAATAAAAACTGAAAGCACAAAATTAGTCATTGCAATCTCCTCAAGGGCATTGTTTAATCTTGATTACTCACACCAAATTTTTAAAAATGAAGGCATAAAGGCATACGCAAAACACCAACAAGAAAATGAGCAAGTAGTTCTTGAACCAGGCGTAGGGTTTACTTTGGTTAAAAAGTTACTTAAATTAAATAGTAAAACAACGCCAATTGATGTCATCTTACTTTCAAGAAATAGTGCTGATACAGGCCTAAGAATTTTTAACTCAATCGAGCATTATGGTTTAAATATTTCAAGAGCAGCCTTTACTCGTGGTGAAAGTACCCACCCTTTTGTTGGTGCCTTTGAAGCGGACTTGTTTCTGTCTAGTAACTATAATGATGTTCAAAAAGCTTTAAAATCAGGCTATGCAGCTGCATCAATTATTGAGTCAAAATCAAACCATAGTCATCCCTCACAACTCAGAATTGCCTTTGACGGGGATGCTGTTATTTTTTCGGATGAATCTGAAAAAATATTTCAAGAGAAGGGTCTTGAAGCTTTTCATGAAAATGAAGTCCTGTCTGAAAAAATTAAACTAAAAGCTGGTCCATTTAAATCATTTCTGGTCTCTTTACAAAAAATTCAATCAACATTTCCTGAAGAAAATAATCCTATAAGAACTGCATTAGTTACTGCAAGATCGGCCCCAGCGCATAAAAGAGTTATTCACACCATGAGAGAATGGGGGATACGCATAGATGAGTCATTTTTTCTTGGTGGTCTTGAAAAAGGTGTCTTTCTAAGAGAGTTTGGAGCAGATATTTTCTTTGATGATCAGCAGCAGCATTGTGACTCAGCATCTCAGTATGTTTCTACTGGTCATGTCCCAAGTGGAATTAAAAATTTATAGCATTTTAAATAGAACTTAATTATTGCTTAAACTCACCATGAGATTTAATTGGTAAAATACGAATTATTATTATTTAAAGTTTACTGATGTCAAATAAAATCCAAGCCATTCGAGGAATGAATGATCTGTTGCCAGCAGACTCCACCCTTTGGAGTTCTTTGGATGAAACTATTAGTAATCTACTTATCTCTTATGGCTATAAATATTGCCGCACTCCAATTGTTGAAAGTACTGAAACTTTTTCTCGTGCAATTGGAGAAGTTACAGACATTGTAGAAAAAGAGATGTACACATGGGAAGACAATAATGGTAACTCTTTAACTTTAAGGCCTGAAGGCACAGCTAGCGTAGTTCGAATGATGATTGAGCATAATTTGCCGCGCGAAGGAATACAAAAGGTTTTTTATAATGGCCCAATGTTTAGGCATGAAAGACCTCAAAAGGGAAGATACCGACAATTCCACCAAGTAGGGGCAGAAGTTTTTGGAGCTTCTGATGCCAAAATTGATGCTGAATTAATATCTATTTCAGATTCACTCTGGAAATCTCTTGGAATCAATGCAAGATTAGAAATTAATTCACTAGGTTCAAAAGAAAGTCGATCTGCTTATAGAAATATTCTTACAGCCTTTTTTAATGAAAATATAAGCCAACTGGATGAAGATAGTTTGCGTCGATTAAAAACAAATCCTTTAAGAATTTTGGATAGTAAGAATAAAGACCTTGAGTTATTAATTTCAAATGCCCCCAAAATGATTGATCATTTAGATGATGAATCTAAAGAGCACTTTACTATTTTAAAAACCTATTTAGACAATCTAGATATTCCTTATGAGGTTAACCCAAAACTTGTAAGGGGATTAGACTACTACAATCAAACTGTATTTGAGTGGATTTCAAACGATTTAGGGTCACAAGGCACTATTTGTGGTGGTGGGAGATATGATGGTTTAGTTGAAAAAATGGGTGGTAGCCCTACACCAGCAATTGGCTTTGCAATGGGCTTAGAGAGAATAGCTCTTCTAATTCAAGACAAAAAAAGTCAGATTGTTATCAAGAGATGTCAACTCTATTTTGTTACCCTAGGTGATAAAGCGCAGATTGAGTCAATGAAGCTGTCCAAAAAAATTCTTCAGGCACTCCCTAACATTACACTTAGTAATGACTTAAGCATGGGGAGCTTGAAAAGCCAAATGAAAAAAGCAGATAAGTCTAATGCTGACTTTGCTTTAATTCTTGGAGAAGAGGAGTTATCAAATAATCAGTTAAGTATTAAGCCCTTAAAAGGCCAAGGAGTCCAGCAATCGATTGAGCTTGAGGGTATCATTCAGCATCTTCAGGAGATATTATGAAAAATTTTATAGAAATTAGCGACACGGAAGAAGAACAAGTCGACAAAATTAAAAAATGGTGGAATAGTAACGGTAAGCAAATTATTGGTGGAGCAGTTCTTGGTCTTGCAGGAGTATTTGGCTGGAATTCATATGGTGATTATCAAGATAGTCAGGCTTTGAATGCTAGAACTTTATATTTAAGTTATGCTTCAGATTCCACTAATATTGGGGCTTATGATAAGCTTATTAAGGATCACTCTTCAAGTAGTTATGCTGATCAAGCAACGTTCTTAATGGCTAAATATTTATTTGAAGCTGGTAATTATGCTCTTGCTCTAGACGCCCTAAAGCCTTTAATAAGTCGTGAAAATGTTGTTATAGCTTCAACTGCTATTTTAAGATCAGCCTCACTTCACTTGCAGCTTGGTGAACATAATGAAGCACTTGCAATTCTTGATATTGATACTGGGGAAGGATTTTCTGGTCTATTTTACAATCTTACTGGTGATATTTATTTAGATCTTAGCAACAAAGAAGAAGCTAAAAAATACTATAGCCTTGCAATCGAAAATATTACTGCTAACTCAAGCCTTACCCAACTAATTCAGATTAAGTTAGACGATCTGAATTAATATAAATTTTTTAGAAAATTGTGAGCTACCCCATCATCTCATTGGTTGGCAGGCCTAATGTAGGCAAGTCGACACTATTTAATCGTCTTAGCAAGTCTCGTCAGGCGCTTGTTTCTGATTTTGAAGGTTTAACGCGTGATCGTCAATACGTGAATATCGAGCTTGAAGATGACATTCATTGCACAATTGTTGATACTGGCGGTATGACACACGAAGAATCAGTTATTGATTCTGGGATACATGCTCAAGTACTCAATGCGCTTAATGAGTCTGATGTAATCTATTTTATTGTCAGCAATAAAGATGGTGTTACTTCTCTTGATCTAGATATTGCTTCTCAGCTGAGAAAACTCCGCAAAAATATTATCTTAGTATGCAATAAGGCCGAAGGGTTAAATAAAAGTTCAGCTGCAGAATTTTATGAACTCGGACTAGGGGATCCTTGCCTTATATCAGCTGAGCATAATCAAGGAATTCCAGATCTCATTGAAAAAACGATTCCTCTTCTTCCCGCTGCAACAGAAGACATAGTCCCAGAAGTTAAGGGAATTGCAGTAGCTGTTTTGGGTAGACCTAATGTTGGTAAATCAACACTCATAAACCGTATATTGGGTGAAGAAAGGGTTATGGCGGTTGACCTTCCTGGAACAACTCGTGACTCGATTTTTATCCCTTTTGAGCGAGAAGGTCAGCAGTACACCTTAATTGATACAGCTGGAATAAGGCGCAAAAGAAGTGTCAGCCATAAAGTTGAAATTTTTAGTATTATTAAAGCTAAAGATGCCATTGAAGATTCACATGTTGTGGTTCTAGTTTTAGATGCTCACGAAGGCGTGACTGAACAAGATGCTACTCTTTTAGGAATGATAGCAGACAAAGGTCGTGCACTTTTAATAGTAATTAATAAGTGGGATGGTTTGGATGATTATCAAAAAAGCGAAGTAAAAAGAAAACTTGATATTAAGCTTTCATTTATAAACTATGCTTCAGTTCATTATATTTCAGCCCTTCATGGATCTGGTGTTGGAAAATTATTTGGACCCATTAAAAGATCTTTTGAGCATGCTGGCGGAAGACACCCAACTTCACAACTTAATAGAATTCTAGAACAGGCTAATAAAGCCCACTCTCCTCCTCCTGTTGCTGGCAGACGACTTAGATTAAAGTTTGTCAATCAATCAGATGTTTTTCCACCAACTTTTACCTTTCATGGCAATCATATTGATAGTGTTCCGAGTAGCTATGAACGTTTTTTAAAGAATTTCTTTATTACATCTTTAAAGCTTACAAATACACCTGTAAAAATCCAGTATAAGAGTGGTGAAAATCCATTTAAAGATAGGAAGAATATTCTTTCAGCCCGACAAGTCCAAAAAAAGAAACGCCTAATGAGATTCGTTAAAAAGAAATAAACTTGAAATGTAACAAAGTTAAAGGTGTGATTATTATCAGAACCTTTGGACTGAGAATTCAGAAATTGGAATTGGGGGCTTAGACTTAGTAATAATCGACTCAACAATTTCTGCAGTAACTGGCGCCAAAGTTAGCCCAATATGACCATGTCCAAAGGCATAAATAATATCATTACCTTTACTAGATTGAGAAATAACTGGCTTACTATCTGGAATTGATGGACGAAAACCCAGCCATTCCCTACTTGGTTTTCCTAGGTCTGGAAAAAAACTTAAAGCTCCTTTTTCTAAGTGGTTTACTCTATGCCTAGAGATTTCTGGACTGAGACCTCCAAGCTCAACAGTACCAACAACTCTTAATCTTCCAGTCATTGGAGACATATAAAATCCGCTCTCTGCAGAGCAACAAGGTCTATTTAATAATGGATCTTTCATGTCATATTCAACATGGTATCCACGCTCAGCATCTAAAGGAATATTGTCCCCAGCCTGTTTTGCAAATTTCTTGGAGTATGCACCAGCCGCTATGACTAGGTATTTGGATATAACTTCTGATTTATCTGCTAAAGTTATCTTAACCCCTTCACTAGTCCTCTCAATTCTATTGGCTGCATTCTTAATAACCTGACATCCTTTTTTAATACTTACATCTAATAATAGTTTTGTCATTTTTCCAGGGTCGCTCATATAAGCTCCATCTGGGAAATAAGATGCGCCACCCTCAGAAAAATTCAAATTTGGCTCTAGCTTATTGAGCTCTGATGGGTTTAACATTTCGGCATTTAAACCATACTTCTTCCGATTATTAATATCCTTCAAGCCAGATTCATAGGAAGAATCTGTTTTATATAAGTAGATATTGCCATCCCTATTTAATAAAGATTTGCCATTTATCTGATCTGCAAGCTCTTCCCAACGAAGTCGTGAATTTGCTAAAAGATCTGTAATTGCCTGGGCGTTTTTAGCAGCTTGCTTGGGCATAGATTGGTACAAAAATCTAATCAGCCATGGTGCTAATGAGAGAATTTCAGAGCGCTTTACAGAAATAGGACTATTTTTATTAAACAATAAAGATGGTAGTTTTTTTATAATTTCTGGAGACCCAACAGGAAGAACCGCATATTCAGCTATTGTTCCAGCATTACCATAAGAGGTTCCAGTTCCTGGCTCTTCAGGATCTAAAAGAATTATCTCTCTGCCAGTATTTAGCATCTGTAGGGCAATGGATAAGCCTATTACTCCTCCACCCAAAATAACTATATCAGTTTTTATCATTGGACAAAATTTTAATAACGATTAACAATGTTTAAAGTTTAATACAAATAAAACTTAAGAGAGTATTAGATTATGAGCTTGTTTTGCTGCCTTGATAAAGCTTTCAAATAAAGGATGACCATCTCTAGGCGTAGAAGTAAATTCAGGATGAAACTGGCAAGCGACAAACCAAGGATGATCTTTAATTTCAACCATTTCAACTAACAGTCCATCAGAAGACCTTCCTGAAATTTTAAGGCCGGCCTCTTCAACTTTAGAGATAAGGTTATTATTAACTTCGTATCTATGGCGATGCCTTTCAACTACCTTATCTGAACCATAAATTTTTTGAGAATGACTGCCCTTAACTAGCTCACACTCTTGACCACCAAGCCTCATAGTTCCGCCCAAGTGTGACTCTGAATCACGTTTTTGAGTTTCACCATTTTCATCTTGCCATTCAGTAATAAGCCCTATCACAGAATAATCTGTATTTTCATCAAATTCTGTACTGTTTGCTCCATCCATTTGCGCCATATTTCGAGCAAACTCAATTACAGCAACTTGAAGGCCTAAGCAAATTCCTAAGAAAGGAATGTTATTTTCCCGTGCGAACTGAACTGCTTTAATCTTTCCTTCTATACCGCGTAATCCAAATCCACCAGGCACTAGTACTGCGCTCATTTTACTTAAGGCGCCAGCACCATTTTTTTCGATCTCTTCAGAATCAAAATAATGAATATTTACCTTTGTCTGCGTATGAATTCCAGCATGAATTAGTGCTTCTGATAGAGATTTATAGGACTCTGTTAAATCCATATACTTTCCAACCATAGCAATATCAACGCTATGATTAGGCCTCTCTAATTTTGAAACAACATTCTTCCACTCTGACAAGTCTGCTGCACCGCATTTAAGTCCCAATTTTGACACAACAACATCATCAAGACCCTGCTCATGAAGGTCTTCAGGAACCTTGTAAATAGTGTCTTTATCCAAAGACATAAAAACTGAATTCTCAGCAACATTTGTAAATAAAGCAATCTTCTTACGATCTGAGTCTTCTAGTGCATACTCTGATCTGCAAATAAGGATGTCTGGCTGAATTCCAATACCTCGAAGCTCTTTTACAGAGTGCTGAGTTGGTTTAGTCTTTAGCTCACCTGCTACTTTAATATAAGGAAGAAGCGTTAAATGGATGAATAAGGTATTCTCACGACCAAGTTCTAAGCTCATCTGCCGAATAGCTTCTAAAAATGGAAGAGACTCAATATCGCCTGCCGTACCGCCAATTTCTACAAGCGCTACATCAGCATCTTCAACACCTTCCTTCATTAATTTTTTTATTTCATCAGTAATATGAGGAATGATTTGAACCGTTGCGCCAAGATAATCACCTCTTCTCTCACGCTCTATGACATTTTGATAGACTCTTCCAGCCGTAAAGTTGTTCTTTTTCCCAAGTTGAGTTCGAACAAAACGCTCATAGTGACCTAAGTCTAGATCAGTTTCAGCACCATCATTGGTAACAAAAACCTCACCATGCTGAAATGGACTCATTGTTCCAGGATCAACATTTATATAAGGGTCTAATTTAAGAAGGGTAACGTTAAGGCCTCGAGTTTCTAGAATTGAAGCCAAAGATGCTGAAGCTATCCCCTTACCTAAAGAAGACACAACACCACCAGTTATAAAGATGTATTTTGTCATGTAAAACTAACAAAGTTTGAAATAGTTATGATACACAAAATTAGGTAGAATATGGGCACATCCAAACAAACAAATCACGATGGGTTATAGACAATTTGTAAAGAGACTGTTTCCATATTTAAAAGATCACATTGGAAAACTTGTCTTTACTTCAATAATGATGGTTTTTGCTACGGTATTGGAGACTTCAATACCTGAGATTACGGGCCAAATAGTTGATACATTATTCTCTTCTAATCGTTCTGGCGATGCTGCATTTTCATACTCATTAATTCTATTCACTGTTATAGCAATCAGCTCTATATTCGCCTTGATATCAATTAGCGCAAGCTCTTGGATTTCTAACAAAGTAATATTAGACCTTAGAGTTGATATGTTTAAAAAAATTCTTAAACTTCCAAAGACTTACTTTGATAATAATACGACAGGAGAGACACTTTCTAAGTTAACCTTTGATGTTGAGCAAATCTCTGCTGCAGCATCAACTATTTGGCTAGAATTTATAAAGTCTTCATTTACTGTTGTAATATTAACAGCTTATCTATTCTATAAAAATTCTCTACTAAGCCTTATTCTTTTAATCCTTCTTCCGCTTGTATATTTTGCAGTAAAGCTATCTACCGCTAGAATCAGAAAAGGTTCAAAAAAAGTTCAAGAATCAATGGGGAAAATGACACATCTTCTTGATGAAAATATTTCAGGAAATGACCTAATCAAAATATATAACGCCCAAGCAAGTGAGCAAAACAATTTTTTTAATATTATTAATACGATTCGCCAGCAAAGATTTAAAGTTGATATGGCAAGCGGTCTTAATACTTCGATAGTAAACGCTTTAATTGGACTAGCTTTAGGCTGTGTTGTTTATTTATCATCCACTTACCTAATCATGAGTGCAGGTGATTTTTTAGCTTACTTTACTGCAATGGGTATGCTAATTAAACCTGCCAAGACTCTTATCAATATTAACAAACCTTTACAACAAGCAATGATAGCTGGAGTCAGTGTTTTTAATTTAATTGATGAAAAAGCTGAGTCTAATATTGGTAGTAAAAAGATGGACCAAGCAACTGGAGATATTTATTTTGATAATGTAAGTTTCTCTTATGACAACAATAAACCCTCATTAAAAAATATTACTCTAAGTATTAAGCAGGGTGAGACAGTTGCACTCGTTGGCTCCACAGGAAGTGGAAAGACAACTTTGGTTAATCTATTAACTCGCTTTTATAACCCGACAGAAGGCAAAATTGCTATAAATAATGAAAATATAAATAGCTTTGATTTGGAATCTTTCAGATCAAATTTTTCTTTTGTCGATCAGAATGTACGACTATTTAATGACACTATTGGTGGTAATATTGCCTTTGGACAGAAAGATAAGATGCCTATGGATTCAATTATTAATGCAGCAAATGTATCCAATTCAATTGAGTTCATTGAAAAACTAGTTAATAAATTTGACTCTGACATAGGTGAAGACGGCGTAACCTTATCAGGCGGTCAGCGCCAAAGGCTTTCCATTGCTAGGGCAATTGCAAAAGACAGTGCTATTTTAATTCTTGATGAGGCAACCTCAGCGCTCGACTCTGCAACTGAAAAACTTGTTCAGTCAGCAATCACTAAAATGCAGAAAGGACGAACCACAATCATTATTGCTCATCGATTAAGCACAATTCAAAATGCAGATCGTATTATCGTTTTAAAGGAGGGTGAGATTATTGAGCAAGGCTCTCATAAAGAGCTCATTAAGGCCTCTGGGGAATACGCAAAGCTTAACCAGCAGCAAATTTAATAAATTAACTTTACTTATCTTTTATCCGATGTAGTGCGTCTGATGAATCTCTTCTATGAGATTAATTAATGGAGGGGATTTTAACGGATTAAACCACATTAGCAATGTGATCTAGAAAAGCGTCCATATTCTATTACTATCGAGCTCATCTCTGCACTGAGAAAGCTGAGTCTTGTAAGTATTAGATTTACTTTCAACTTTTTTTGCGATATCAATCAGCCAGGCTTTACTTTCATAGCTTTTCTTATTAAAGCCGCCATGACCCTCATGGTATGCAAGATACTGACGATATGCATCTGTTTTACTGATCTTAGAGCGAAGTGAAGACTGGTTAGCATACCAGCCAACAAAATCAATCGCATCAGCAAAATCATCTCTTTTAGCAGTCTTGTTGCCAGTTTTAAGTTGGTACCAGTCCCAAGTCGCTTTTTTAGCCTGGGTATAGCCAAATGAATCTGTTGGCCTTGCACCAGGTATGATTCCAAAAATTTTATTTCGTGGTGGTTTTGCTTTTGAAGCAAAGCGAGACTCTTGATGAATGATTGCCATCTGCAAATGCATCGGCACTTTCCATTTCTCCTCACTGAGCTTAGCTGCTCGATACCAGCTAACCTTCTCATCAAGCAAGTTACAGATGTTAGTAACTTCTCTAGCGGGCGTTGAAAAACACCCAGAAACAGAAATTACAACTAACAAACTTAGGACAAACAGTTTTTTCATTTAAGCAATAAAAACAAAGTAAGCAATAATCAACTGAAAAACCAATAAAACACCAAACATAGCTTTAATATCATTGTCAGTTAAAGGCTCTGACTCTTGAGCAACCTTCTCTAGCTTGACATCAATAGCAACTAGACCTTTATCAGAGTTTTCAACTTTAAATTTAACTCTAGTATCACTTCTTAAGCGTGATTTATTAAAAACATTTTTCTGGTGAACGAAATACTTTTCATTATCGTCTCCCGTAATAAATCCATAACCTTTTGTACCAAATTGGGCCACTATGCCCGTCATTTTTTTAGCCATTACATTCTCACTTTTTGCAGACAATATACTGCTTTTTCAACAAAATCTACTCCTTGAAGTAGGAACATTGGCTCATTTTCAATATCACTAATATTTTGAAGTTCTTGACATTGAAACGAACCACCATAAAGTGAGTCAACCTCCAACTTACTTACAGCATAAGGTGGGCCAACCCATTGATGTTGAGGATAGTTTAAAGTTAACAATAACACCCTTACATCTTCGGATATTATATCATTTAAATGATTAACATATTTCTGTCTTAACGCCTTATCTAAGGCAATAAGTGATGCACGATCATAAACTGCTTTAACGTCAACTAAGTGGTTTGCTTTTAACGTGAAGAAGTCACCACAGAATATTTGAATTCCATCACCCTCATAAAGTATTAAATCATCAACTTTAGCAACAGAGTATTCTAATTTATTCTCGCTAAAAAACTGCTTAACAGCAATCTCACTCATCTCTACGCCGACAACTCTGAGCTCTTTTTTTAATAGATAGAACATGTCAATACTCTTACCACAAAGTGGGACAAAAATCTTATCACCATCATTTAAGTCGAGCTTTGAAAAATAATCAATCAAATTCTGGTTAACTTGTTCTGCGTGCCAACCGATTTTATTGCTCTCCCATCTACTGTGCCAGTCTGTCATATTTATTCCTTGATATAATAGAGAGTCATATTAGTTAATCATCAAACATTATGACCCATTTTAAAAGTGGCTGGTCAGATTATTTAAATCCTGAAAAAGAAAAGCAATATTTCATTGCTTTAGATTCTTATCTTCAATCAAAAAATAATTTGAGTATCTACCCGCCCAGAGACTCTTGGTTCAAAGCACTGGAGTATTCAAGCTTTGAAAAAACCAAAGTAATCATACTAGGGCAAGACCCTTATCATGGAGAAGGTCAGGCAGAAGGCTTAAGCTTTTCAGTTCCAAAAGGTATTGTTATTCCGCCGTCACTTAGAAATATCTTTAAGGAGCTTCAAAGTGATGATGTGAGCTTCTCTAAACCTGAGCATGGACATTTAGTCTCGTGGGCCAACCAAGGCGTTCTTCTTCTTAATAGCGTTCTTACAGTCGAGAAAAATAGCCCTGCTTCGCATGCCAACCAGGGCTGGGAAAACTTTACAGACAAAGTTATTCAAATTTTAAGTAGTCATAAAAATAATTTAGTGTTTATTTTATGGGGCGCTTATGCAAACAAGAAATCTGAATTAATTGACAGCGATAAACATCTGATACTTAGCGCCCCTCACCCTTCTCCCTTTTCAGCTTATAAAGGCTTCTTTGGTTCTAGGCATTTTTCAAAAACAAACAGTTACCTTAAGTCAACGAATCAAGAATCCATTGACTGGAGCATTAACCCATGAAGCTAATGATTGATGATGCAGTATGGGGTTATAAAGAAATCTTCTCTGGTTTTGGTGAAATTACCGCCCTTCCAGGTAGGCTAATTACCCGAGAGAGTTTATTAGATTGCGAGATACTTATTGTCAGATCAAGAACCAAAGTTAACAAACAGCTCCTTGATGGAACCAAAGTCAGATTTGTTGGCTCGACAGTGGCTGGGCTTGATCATGTTGATGAAAATTATTTAAAAGAAAATGCTATTTCATTTGTATCTGCCCAGGGCTGTAATGCCAATGCAGTAACTGAGTATGTCATTAGTGCTCTTTCCAATCTAGCGAATGATCATAGCTTTGATTTATCAACCAAAACGCTTGGAATAATTGGTGTTGGAAATGTTGGCTCTAGGCTAGACTTTAAAGCAAAGCAACTTGGGATAAGGACTCTTCTTAATGATCCCATCCGTGAGGCTAATGAAGGAAACAATAAGTTCGTTGACCTTGATGTTGCGCTAGGTGCTGATATTGTAACTTTCCATACGCCTCTAACATTTTCTGGGGCCCACCCTACTCATAACCTTCTTGGAAGTCAAAACTTTAACCTTATTAAAGAAGATGCAATATTAATCAATGCAGCTCGAGGAGGCATAATCGATGAAAGCCTATGGGAAATGACCAAAACAAAAGAAAATATAATAGACTGCTGGGAAAACGAGCCCAATATTAATCCTGAACTGCAAAGTAGCGCATACTGGGCGACACCTCACATTGCAGGGCACTCAATAGATGCAAAATTTATGGGTAGTTTTATGATTTATAAAGAGTTATGTGGCTTTACTAAAGCTCCATTTAATAAAGAAATTGAGTCACTGATTAACCCTCAAATAAGACCCATTAATGAAAGCTCTCTTCATGAAACACTCAACTCAATATACTCATTTTTTGATGACCATGAAGCTCTCAAAGACAGTTCAAAGTTTGAAGATTATAGACGTCATTATCCTGAGCGCTATGAATGGAAGCATTTTCATACAAATTTTATTATTCCTCATAAATTAAAGTAAGCTCATCCCCAATTATGTAATATGTTATTGACATAAAGTATGTTATACATTACATTAAGTATGTTATAATTTACATATTAAATAACTTATAAATATAGATATGAATATAAAAATTAGAAATACTTTAACCGAAATAATTGCAGTAGCAATAGCAATTACTTGGATGTACTCTAAATTAAATGGAGCCGCTAATATGAGTATCGCTTCAATTACTCAAGTGCTTGTTCAAGGCATTGGAATATCTATACTTGCAGCTATCTTTTCTGCCATAGCTATCGCCATAGTTTCAGCAATCATTACTAAGAGCAAAGAAAAAAATGTCATAGATGAAAGGGACAATATGATTGAGTTCTATGCTTTGAGATTAAGTAATGTCATATTTGGTATCTCCCTTGTAATTATTCTTGCTCTATTAGGATGGTTTAACCTACCTATAAACTTTGGAATAATTGCTATAACTTTGTCAGTGTTCTTAGCAAGCATCTGTAGTACTTTTTTGAAAATATATCTCTATAAATAGTTATTTACAATGGCTAAGAAAAAAATCAATATAGAAAATTCTGTCAGAAAACTCAGGTTTAATAATAACGAGATGACGCAGCAAGAACTTGCTGATTTGGTTGGTATTTCCAGACAAACAGTTGTTGCCATTGAGAAATATAAGTACACCCCATCTCTAGAGTTAGCGTTCAAAATTGCATTAGCATTCAACAAAGAGATACAAGAAGTTTTTTATATTGGTAAATAATTTTCTAAGAGGATTAAAAATGAAGCAATATCCAGTAAATCTAAAGATTGATTACCCAGAAAAATCTAACAAATTAACGGCTCTTTTTAGATTAGTATTAATAATTCCAATTGTTATTATTCTTTCTATTATTTCTTCTTATGCTGAGGCTTTATCGCTAGCAGTAGTTTTAATGATTCTTTTTAAAGAAAAATACCCAAAGTGGTGGTTTGATTGGAATCTCGCTCTTACTAAATTCTGGCTTAGGATTGCAGCCTATGGTTTGTTAATGAGGGACGAATACCCTTCAACCGAAACTGACCAAGCAGTACAAGTTGAATTACCATATCCAGACGTTAAGAAAGACTTAAATAGATGGATGCCACTTATTAAATGGTTTCTAGCTATCCCTCACTACATCGTTTTAGTACTCATGTTTATTGCTGTTGTTTTTTGCACTATTTTTGCTTGGTTTACGATTCTATTTACAGGACGATATCCTAAGGGCATATTTGATTTTGTTGAAGGTTTCCTGCGCTGGTCATTGAGAGTAAATGCTTACGCATTTTTATTAACAACAGATCAGTACCCACCATTTAAACTTGGTTAACTTAAAGTCTTTAAAGTTTGGTCCCTTAAGCTTCAATAACTCAACGAATATTAGGCTTTGTAAGATTGTCCACATGCAAAACTTCATTCACTTGCTCTTCAGTCATAAGCCCCTCTTGAATAATAATTTCTCGAACAGTCATTCCATCTTTTAGAGCTTTTTTGGCAATACGAGCTGACTCTTTATAGCCTAAATGAGGCGTAAAAAATGTTGCTATCCCAGGACTTTGTTCAACATATCTTGCACAAACTTCAACGTTAGCTGTAATTCCGTCCACACACTTTGTCCTTAGCATAACCATCGCATTTGTCATATAGCGTAATGAGCGTAATATATTTACGGCTAAAACAGGCTCAAAAGCATTGAGCTGCATTTGACCAGCTTCAGCTGCCAAAGTAATTACTAAATCATTTCCAATTACTTGAAAAGCAGTTTGATTAACAGCCTCAGGGATAACAGGATTAACTTTCCCAGGCATAATTGATGATCCAGCTTGCACGGCGGGAAGATTAATTTCGTTAAACCCAGCAATTGGGCCTGATGATAACAATCTTAAGTCATTAGATATTTTTGAAAGCTTTATAGCTACTCGCTTTAAAACAGACGAGAATGACACAAAGGCACTAGTATCAGAGGTTGCAGCAATTGGGTTTGGAGCCAGTACTAAAGGCAATCCAGATAATTCTGCCAAAGCCTCTACTGCTATTTTTGGATAATCTAAATGGCTATTAATTCCAGTTCCAATAGCGGTAGCACCTAAATTAACCTCTAAAAATAATTGTGACATTTCATTAAGCCTTTTAATGTCATCCAACAAAGTATTACCAAAAGCAGTAAATTCCTGACCAAGGCTCATTGGCACAGCATCTTGAAGTTGTGTTCGCCCCATTTTAATGACCCCAGAAAATTCAATGCCTTTGGCATGAAAAGAATCAGAGAGGGCTTTAATTGCTTCCAATAAAGGATCATATTCTTTTAAAAATCCAACCAGCAAGGCAGTAGGATAAGTGTCATTCGTTGACTGTGACATATTTACATGCATAAGCGGGGAGATGGACTCGTAATCACCCTTCTCTTTCCCTATCATTTCTAGTGCAACATTAGCAATGACTTCATTTGCATTCATATTTGTTGAAGTGCCGGCGCCTCCCTGGATTATCTCAACAATAAACTGATCATGAAATTCACCATTAATAATTCTCTCACAAGCGCTGACTATAGGCTCAAAAATTTCATCCTCTAATAGGCCCAATTTATTATTTGCTCGAGCGCAAGCAAGCTTGACCATTGCATAGGCTATAACTATATTTGGATAAACTGAAATCGCAACATCCGCTATAGGAAAATTTTCAACAGCGCGCTTAGTATGGATTCCGTAATAAGCATCAAAAGGTATTTTCATTTCACCTAAAAAATCTGTTTCTATTCTGTATTCCATAATTTTTAATATTGAAAAATATTACCTTAATCAGTAGATTGAGCAAATGATACGCTTAAGAGAATCTTATTTTTGACAGCATTAATGCTAAACCAGAGAATACAAATACTGAGCAAGCATTGAAATTGACATAATGACAATTAAAAACCGAATAACAAGTGGGTTAGCCTTCAATAAATAATGGGTTCCAAAAAAAGCACCTATTAATTGTCCTGCCATCATTACCAGGCCAATTAAAAAGGCTATATGGCCAAAACTAAAGAAAACTATAAATCCGGCAATGTTTGATGCAAAATTTAATGGCTTTGCTAGAATTGTTGCTTGAATAATTTCAAGTTTTTTAAGCATAACTGCTGTCATTACAAAAAAAGATCCAGCGCCAGGTCCAAACATGCCATCGTAAAAACCAACTGCTGGAACAGCATATTTATCAAAACTTTTGCTGGATGCCGAGCTCTTCGAGGTTTTTTTAGGCTTAGGTGAGATAATAAAATAGATTGAAATAAATACCAGCACTATTGGTATTGCAAAAGAGAGCGCCTTGGTGTCAATAAACTGAACTATAACCCCGCCTATTACCGAGCCAACAAAAGACACTAACATTAAATACTTAATAGCACTCAAATTCAGCTTTTTTTTACGAAAAAGTAGGAATGTTGCAACTCCAGTGCCCATACTACCTTGAAATTTATTTGTTCCCAGGACGTAGATAGGCGGAATCCCACTTAATAGTAATGCAGGAACTGCTAACAAACCGCCTCCCCCAACCAAGGTATCAAGAAATCCTGCAATCATGGCAACGAAAAATAAAAAAGTTAGAATCTCCAAAGAGTAATTTGCTAAATCCATAATCTCAATTGCCCCAAATAGTAGGGAACCAATCCTCCCTCAATCGCTCACCATCTTTCTGGTTAATACCCGGAAAATTAGGTGAAGTTCGCCCTGGTCTATTACGATAAACCACATCATCCCCGAGCAAACGAAACGAAAGAGTGCGGCTGACATCATCCACCTTGTTAGCATTTGCACCGTGTATTGTCTTAAAGTTAAAGGCAACAACATCGCCTGGCTCAGTTTCCCATTGCTTGATTTCAAAATCACCATTATCAGTATTTGGCATGTCCATAAAAGCGTTATTATCTTCATAAAAGCTCTCATTGTTCGCCCAGCTTGTTGGCCGAATCTCTTTATTTAAATGATGACTTCCTGCCAGTGATCTCAATGAAACACTCTTCTTTCTTGACTCAAGAGGCAGCCAAAAACTGACCGTTTGATGCCCTGAAACGCAGTAATAAGGAAGGTCTTGATGCCAAGGAGTAGGGGCTCCTGAGAGCACCTCTTTATAAAAAAAGTGGTCATGAAAAAATTGCGCTGATTTTGACTCCATTAAGTCTGCTGCAATTGAGGCAAGGGGTGAATTCAATACAAAGTCTTTATACTCTGGAATCCTCTGCCAATTACAAAAGTCCTCCAAAAACTTACCTTGAAAATCTTTTCCTTTATGTACCAATGCACCTTCGCTTGGATTCTTAATATGAAAGTCAGCTCCCTTAGATAAAGTATCAATCCACTCATTAAAAACACCCCTAAGAACCACAACACCATCATCTTTAAAGTCTTGTATTTCTGATTGAGTAAGAAGTGTTTTCATGAGGGTTGACTGGTTAGTATTGATAATTTAAGAGTTCATTTTCAATAAACCTATGATAATCATTAAAACTTGAAACTTAGAAGATAAATATAATAATTAATACACAGCACTAGAGTTGGCATAAACAACTGTATTATTACTGTAATTTTTTACAGCCTCAATGATCCATGAAACTTTTTTCTGAGACCTTTACTATTAAAACAATTCCTAAAGTTGCTTGGAGCTCTGAAGACTCGTTTAATCTTAAGCCTAAGCCACTAACTTTTATATTTTTAGTATTTGGATTATTTTTATTTGGTCTTGGAGAAAGTCTTTTAATAACCAGTGGTGCTGGTGTTGGCCCATACACTGTATTAGCCCAAGGGATTTCAAACCTTACTGATTGGTCAATTGGCTTTTCTACTTTTGTTATCAGTATATTTGTGTTATTCATGTGGATTCCGCTTAAACAAAAACCTGGGATGGGAACAATTCTCAATGCCTTCATAATAGCACTAACAATTGAGTTTTCAGTTTATTACTTGCCATATCCTGAAGCGTATCCAATGCAGGTTTTACAGGTCATTATTGGTATTCTTGTTATTGGACTTGGAAGTGGGTTTTATTTGATTTCAAACTTAGGCGCCGGACCCAGGGATGGATTAATGATTGGCTTACAAAGAATAACTAATATGCCAATATATTCAATTCGAACAACGATTGAAATCAGCGTAGTAGTAGTTGGCTCTCTCTGCCTCCTTAATAACATTGACAAATTACTGGGTGAGGTTGTTGGGCTTGGAACGGCATTGTTTGCACTTGGAATTGGGCCATCAGTTGCACTAGGAATAACTCTTATAGGAAAATTATCAAAGCAAAACTAGTTTGAGTCATTTTTAAATATTTAATTCCAGTAATAATCTTAATAAAGATAAAATCAAAGAATGGATAAAATTCTCATTCAACCCGATGACTTCGACTTAACCACTGAAGTTAAGCTTGCTAAGGCCAATAACTCTAGTATTGGCGCTGTTGTAAGTTTTGTTGGAACAGTTAGAGACCTTCAACCGAAATCGCTTAGCTCTATGACTCTTGAGCACTACCCAGGGATGACTGAAAAATCTTTAGAGTCAATTGTTAAAAAGGCGCGAGATAAATGGGATATTGAAAATGTCACGATTATTCACCGCATTGGAACTCTTAATGTTAACGATCAAATAGTTTTGGTTATAACAACTAGTAAGCATCGTCAAGAGGCTTTTGACTCATGTAATTTCATTATGGATTTCCTTAAAACTGATGCCCCTTTTTGGAAAAAAGAAGTAACAGAAAATAATGAAGAGTGGGTTGGTGCGAGAACCAAAGATGAAAAGCAAAAAAAACGCTGGAAATCTTAAATATTAAAGTCTTCTGGACTGTTTAAATTAGTTAACAGCTCTAAATGACTTGAGACATTAACTCTTTCAGTTTGCTGCTGACGATACCAAAGAGCCATTTTCCGACCCCCTTCTGCTAAAAATTGATCAAGACTTTCATTAAGATTTGATTTCATAAGCGCAAAGGTTGCGTGCATTCTTTGCCCGTCATGAGCAACACAAATATTACACTCACTAGACTCCATTCTCTCAATAAGAGAATCGATTAAGGTCACATCAATCATTGGACTGTCACAGGGGAGAACTAACAAATAATTAGAAGTACAGACTTTTAAAGCTTTAGAAATTCCAGCTAGCGGGCCCTGATAGCCTTCTAAGTCGTCTTCTATTACTTTTCCATATTTAGAATAATCATCTAAACTTCTATTTGCACTTATAAATATTTGACTTACCCTATCCTTAGCAACACTGGCTGCATATGAAATTAATGGAAGGTTTCGAAACTCAATGAGCCCCTTATCTTTTCCACCCATTCTTGAGCCCATACCCCCAGCTAAGATGACAGCTGAAATCTCATTTTTTGATATTTTATTCACTTAATGCTTGAGCTTTTTTCAAGTTATTTTTAATTAGAAAATTTACTTACAATTGTATAATATACCGTATGAATATTAAATCCATAGAACCTAATGAATAGTCAAAGCACTAACTCAAGCTCAGCAATGTTTAGTGATTCGCTGATGAGTGCAGATGATGCTTTGTCCTTTCTAATAGATTCTGCTAGTGTTACAGCAATGACAGAAGCCGTTTCTTTGGATGACTCACTCGGTAGAATTTTAGCAAGCAATATACATTCAACAATAAACGTTCCAGGTTTTGATAATAGCGCAATGGATGGCTACACTATTGCACTTAATGACTCCCAAGTAGCACAAGAAAACTTAAGCTTTGACGTTGTCGATAGAATTGCTGCAGGCTCAACTGGAAATGACTTAAAGGTAGGCAACGCTGCCAGAATATTTACTGGCGCTCCAATTCCAAATGGAGCTAATACGGTTGTAATGCAGGAAGAATGTACTCTCTCTGAGGATAAATCGCAGATAACAGTTAAAAGAGCTATTAATTTAAATGAGAATATTCGCCCCACTGGCAACGATATCCTTAAAGATAACGTTATTCTTAGCTCAGGAAGGCAAATTAAGCCTCAAGATATTTCTTTAGCTGCCTCAGTTGGTGTTGGTGAACTGGTCGTTTTTAAAAAAATTAAAGTAGGTGTTTTTTTCACAGGTGATGAATTAGTTGAGCCTGGAAACCTTTTGTCACCTGGAAAAATTTATAACTCTAATCGTTACGCTCTTGTAGCGCTTCTCAAGCAGGTTGGATGTGATGTAATAAACCTTGGAAATATAGAAGACAAGTTAGATGCAACCTGTGAAGCACTTGAAGCTCTTGAGAGTCAGTGTGATTTAATTATGACAACTGGCGGGGTCTCAGTAGGCGAAGAAGATCACGTTAAACCTGCTGTTGAAAAACTTGGAGAGTTAAATCTTTGGAAAATTCGAATGAAACCTGGAAAACCTTTGGCTTATGGTAAAGTTAAGCAGACTCCATTTATTGGGCTGCCAGGAAACCCAGTATCAAGCTTCGTAACTTTTTGTATTTTTTCATTGCCATTTATAAAAAAAATGCAAGGAAACAGTAACTATGAATCTAAAATTTTAAAGGTGAAAACAAACTTTGACTGCAAACGTGCTAAGCCTAGGCGTGAATATGCACGCGTTCGTATTGACCATTCAACGGAGACTCCTTTAGCGAATCTCTTCCCAAAACAAGGTTCAGATGTTATGAGCTCGGTTGTTTGGGCTGATGGAATTATTGAGATACCTGAAAATACAACCTTTGAAACTGGGACTATACTCAACTACTACTCAATGAGTGAATTAACAAGATGAGTAAATTAACCCACATCAACGCAAATGGTGAAGCGCAAATGGTAGATGTTTCCGATAAAAATGAGACTGCACGCGAAGCTAAGGCTTCTGCGCGAGTTGTAATGAAAGCTGAAACGCTTGACTTAATTGTCTCTGGTTCCCATAAAAAGGGTGATGTTCTTGCTGTTGCTAGGGTTGCTGGGATTCAAGCTGCAAAAAAATGCTCAGATCTAATCCCGCTTTGTCATCCACTAATGCTATCTAAAGTGAGCGTAGAGCTTACTCCTAATACTCAAAATAACTGCATTGATATTATTGCTACAGCAAAATTAACTGGCAAGACAGGTGTTGAAATGGAAGCCCTAACTGCTGCAAGTATTGCTGCTCTTACCGTTTATGATATGTGTAAGGCAGTTGATCGCTTCATGCTCATTGATAATGTCCAGCTTTTAGAAAAGAAAGGCGGCAAGTCTGGTCACTGGATATTACCAAAATGAACAAGCTAATTGATCCATACAATCGAGAAATCACTTATCTAAGGGTCTCAGTTACAGATCACTGTAATTATAGATGCCATTATTGTAGAGATGAGGATCACCAAACCCACACTAAAAGATCTCAGGTCCTCTCTTTTGAGGAGACTGCAAAAATTGTTCGTTTATTTTCAGAGCTAGGAGTTACAAAGGTGCGCCTTACTGGCGGAGAACCCCTGCTACGAAAAGATATTCTTGAGCTAACTAAAATGCTTGGAGATATCCCTGGGCTTAATGATATTCCGCTCTCGACTAACGCGCATCTTTTACCACCACTAGCAGCCAAGTTAAAAGCAAATGGCGTTAATAGAGCCAATATTTCAATTGACTCTCTTATCCCAGAGCGCTTTAAAGAAATTACAAGGGATGGTGACTTGGCAACAGTTATAAGAGGAATTGATGCGGCGATATCTGCAGGAATGAGTCCTATCAAACTTAATATGGTCGTCATGAAGGGTGTTAATGATGATGAAATTGAGTCCATGATAGATTTTGCTATTGGTCGAGGAATTGATATTCGTTTTATTGAGACCATGCCTATTGGGCTTGCTGGCATAGAAGCAGTTGATAGACACTACAGTGAAAAAGATATTCTTGAAAGAGTCTTTAAAAGGTTTGGAAGTAAACTTGAATCCAAGAAAGCACAGCAAACTGATGGACCAGCAAAAGCTCTTCACATTAAAGGCACCAACACCAGTGTAGCTACAATATCAGCTGTTTCAAATAATTTTTGTAGTAGCTGCAACCGCGTCAGATTAACAGCTAAAGGTGAGCTAATTTTATGCCTTGGTCAGAAAGACTCAGTTTCACTTCGTGATGCCCTAAGATCAGGAATGACTGATACAGAAATTAAGCAATTAATCGTTGTCGCCATAACAAAAAAACCAGAAAAACATTTCTTTGACTCCGTAATTGATAATATTAGTAGTAGTCAAATGGTGGAGATTGGTGGATGAAAATTATCTACTTTGCTTCTCTTAAAGAAAACTTAAAGACAAGTCATGACTTGATCAATTTTGACGCCCCAGTTTCAATATCTTTTATCAAACAAAAACTTATTGAAAAACACGGGAGTGAACACTTTCCAAATAACATTTTGTGCGCTGTTAATCAAGAAATGGCGGCGTCAGATACCATTGTTAAAGAAGATGATGAGGTGGCTTTTTTCCCGCCCGTTACTGGAGGCTAGAAGATTATATGACCGATTCTAAAATTAAAATTGGATTCCTTACTATTTCTGATAGAGCTGCACGTGGAATCTATGAAGATATTAGTGGACCAGCCATGCAGGAATGGATATCAAAAGCAGTAACTAGCCCATATGAGGTAGTTTCAAAAATAATTGAAGATGAGCAGCCTTTAATAGAGAAAACTCTCAAAGAGATGAGTGACAGTCTTGGTTGTAATTTAATTCTTACAACAGGCGGAACTGGTCCAACTACTCGAGACGTAACGCCCGAGGCTACTAAAGAAGTTTGTGAAAGAATCTTTGATGGATTTGCAGAGCAAATGAGGATTGTTTCACTTAGGACCGTTCCTACAGCAATTCTTTCACGGCAAATCGCAGGCACTCGAGGTAATAGCTTAATTATCAATCTTCCTGGCAAGCCAGTCGCAATTTCTGTATGTCTTGGAGCAGTTTTTTTAGCTGTACCGAAATGTCTTGAGCTCCTTGATGAGTCCGTTATAACAATCGATAAAAATTATGTCTCTCAAGTGTTTGAGTAAATTTATTTGATGATCAATACAAGAGATTCAGCACTTGATTTAATGCGCGGCATTGCAATCATTATGATGATTGCCTTTCACTTTATCTATGATCTTAATTCTTTTGGCTTTTCTGATATTCCATTATTTACTCATTGGGCTGGAATAGCATGGCGCTGCTTAATTGTTTTTCTTTTCTTGAGTGCTGTTGGAATTAGCTTGGTTATTGCTCATGGCAAAGGCATTAAGTTTAAAAAATTCCTTAAGCGCTTATTATATTTAGGAATTGCTGCTCTATTTGTTTCAGCTGGAACTTACGTAATGTTTCCTGATGGATGGGTCTATTTTGGAATCCTTCATTTAATTTGGTTTTCTACTATCATAGCAATTTCTTTTGTAAATCTTCCTAAGACCTCCTTGCTAATTGCTGCATTAATTCTTATTGGTGCGATTTTTGATCAACCTAACCTTAGTTTTATTTCATACCTCCTTGAGCCTTACTTGCCGCTTGGTAGTGTTGATTATTACCCTCTATTCCCATGGCTATCCTTTGTCTTTATTGGGATTTATCTAGGGCACAATCCCTATTATCAGAAAATATTTATTTTTCGATTAAATTGGCTTGAAGCAATCGGAAAGCATGCTCTAATTATCTATCTGACTCATCAGATAGTGTTGTTTAGTGTTGTGAGTTTGGCATACAACCTATTGAATTAATTGGCTTTGTAATACTCTAGCTTGATTGAAGCTTTGAATTGGTGATTCTTGTAATCGTAGTTAATATTTCTGCAGGAGAAAGCGACTATTCAGTAAGATCATTACTGTAATTAAAAATAGTATATTAAAAAGAGAGACGATTACAAGAAACCAAAACCTAACCGTAGTGATTCATTAAATTAGCAATTCTTTTTAAAAAAATTGCATGCTCACAGGCTTCTTCTGAAGAATATATTTCTTCTTGTATATCAACTGGAACACCACGAATTCCTGAAACAATTCCTATCTTATATTTTTCGAACATACGAATACAAACAGTAACATATTTGCCAGCCATTGGCGCTCTTCGTAATTTATCAAGAACTTTTCTAAGATCATGACTATGTTCGATCGCGGCCCTTCCATTTGATGGAGCAGTTCCAACAGGACTATTTCTGTGCTCTGAAATCAATTTTCTGCGTGATTCATCATCAAACAAAAGAGGCATTACATAAGTCCTCGTAATATAATCATCTGTCTCAGCATAAGATTCGTTTGCAATTACACCTTTTTCTTTATTTGTCATAATATATTCCTATTTTGTAATTAATGGTTGCGACAAGGCACTGACTCTCCTCGCTCCTCTTTTAATCGTCCTGCCTCAATTTGGGCACCTTCAGGGGTGTTAAAGATCTTATCTTCAAAAAGTATTAATGGCTTTGCTCGATCTGCATTCAACTGGCCAACACACCACTCTTTTCCTTCAACAATGCAAACTGCAACATAAGCACCTGCAATTGGCCCAATGTGTCTATTATTAAGTGTAAATAAATATTCTGACAAATCATTAACTTTATCCTCATCTAGAGGGCTAATTACTCTTTTCTCTAATTCATTAAGAGGCTCAGTGCTTGTTCCAACAACTGACTTACCAACAGGTGGATCCATCATATTAGGGTGTTTATTAGTAATCATTTTAATATAACTCCTTATCTATATTATTAAGGTAAAGGTCCATCTTTTAAAAATCCTCTTATTGCATTTTCTGTAATCCGAGAAACATTATTATTGTAATTATTATGCGAAAGACTTCCACACCAGGACAAAGATCCTGGAGCAAAAACTCCACCATCATTTGGTGTTTTATAAAATACCATATCAGCTCGAACCATTGGATTCTCAGTACCACTTCCGTGATACCCACGAACAGAAAAGTGAATCTCTTCATTAACTTGCAACATTAAATTGGTATGTCCAACTGAATGCGCTAATAAATATGAATCATGTGGAGTTCCGAATTCAATGTCATACCGATCCAACTCTACACCTGCAGCCCCACCGCCAACAAGCCCAAAATCACCGATTTTTTCACCATTCCCTACCCCTTCCATTATCCAAGCTGTCTCTGGTCTTTCACTATCCTTATCTCTAACATAGTAGGATGAAACATCAAAACCATAAGCCGTAAAAGTAAGTCCACAAAGCTTACTTGGAATTCTTCCTCGAGCGCGCCACATGCCTCCATATTTTCCATCAAAAGCATTATTATATTCCCCAGGATTTGCTGTCCAGGCTCTAGTTCCAGCCTCTCCTTTACGAACTTCAATAATATTAGAATTATCAGGATGATACTCACTACACCAGTAGAAACCATTTGCACCTAAATAAATCCATCGACCTCCATCTTGTTGATATTTTTCATAAGCAGAAAACATTTTTTCTGAAGTATATTCTGGATGACTTCCAGTAAGTACAGTTTGATATTTATTTAATAACCCAACTCCCTCTCGATGCAAGTCTTCATCAGTATGAATATCAAAATCAAAGTTTTTTTCTTCAAGCCAGTCAACAAGATGAAGATCACCATTAAGCTGCCATAAAGATGGAGAGAGCCAATGACGATATTTAGGGCGCATATTTAAAATTGGTCTAAGTCTTGATGAGTAGCAAACGCCACTTCCATCTGAATGAAGTGAATAAGTAGAAAGTCCATATTCTCTATGCTCATTTAAATATAGATCAGCTGCAGTCATTACAGGAACCTTTCCAGCTAATAACTCAGCCACAACACAGTTGGTACAAAGATTATCATTTGAATATGCTAAGTATGAATTTGTAGGCAAAATAAAAGCCAATTTTGAAGTAGTTTTTCCTTTTGGAGGACGAACAACAAAAGGAATATAATCTTCTGTTTCTGGAGAGTCTTCACCACCAATCCTTAAGCGAGCAGCATAAATACCACTTTTTAAACCATCAGGAATTTTAAGTTCAAAATCAACTTCCCAACGTGCGTCATCTATATCATCGTCATGAAAATGAATTGCACCATACTCTTCAGGCTTATGATGATAAACAATTTCATCTCCAGTCCAGTTAAAGCCTGTCATAGCCCTAACAGGCATATTAATAATGACACCATTTAACATAGAAGGCGACGTATCAATTATGCAAGTTGAGGCGATGTTTGTAGTTATATTCGCATGAAAATCCCAAGCTCCAACAACGTCGTTACGTAATTCTGCCTTACAACCCTGGTAACCACGTGCCAAAGATTCTATTTCAGACCTAGTTAAAGCTCTCCTTGAGAGTCTTGGGCGATCTATTTTTCCGTTATATGTATGAATTTGCTCTGGCAACTCTATAGGCTCCAACACCTCTTTAAAATGTCCTCCAGAAATATGTCTTCCTGACCTCTGATATTTTGTACTTGCTGCCATTAGAAAAGGGGCATCATTGATACCTGGCTTTATACTATTAATAGACTCCACCACAGCAGTAGTTTCTTCTGCTGGATTTAATAAGCCTTGACCTAATCCGCCATTAGTTGAAGTTACAACAGGTTCTTGAAATAACGTAACTTTACCTGTGCGCGCATCATAACTAACTGCTGCAAGATACCAAACCTTCCTTAAAAGTTTTTTATCACTTGAAAGCTTCATAATCTGGCCACTGCCATCGCCTATTTCGACAGACAAACAATTATGCTCGTCTATAAACAACCCATAGCCACTTTTAGTTTCTTCAACCCATTTAGTTAAAACGCCCTGGCGTCCTTTTTGTGGAGTACCAAGACCAACAACAGGTGTTGTTGGGAATATATAACACTGAAGTGTAAAGCTTTCTAAATTAAGACGCTCATCTTGAGGCACGATCACATAAGAGCCACCATGTATTTTTTGATTTTTTCCTGGATAATTTTTATTACATTCAGCCTGAATTTCTTCTTCTTTGTATCCAGGACCGTCAGGGTTAGTATCACCATGTATTAATCGGACTATTTGTGTTTCGTAAACTTCACTATCTTCAGAGTTAATATAAAATTGTATGTTATCTCCAGGACAAACAGAGTATTTGTCGCTATAACCAGTAATTCTCAACATAATATTTCCTTAATTTTTTATTAATTTAAAGTTAAACTTTTTAGGCTTTATCGCCTTCTATATCATCGCCTTTTTTTTCATCCTTCTTATAATCTCCAAGAATGTTTTTAATATTGCTTATCTCTTTAGATGACATTCCAATTTCATCAAGAAGATTGTCAACAAAAGGAGCTTGTGCGCGATAACGTAACGCGGAATTTACTACATTTTCAGAAAAATTTCCGCCTCCATTTACTGGTCCAACAAAATCTCCATTGGAACTATTTGAATTGAAGCCAGGCATTCCATTAAGTTCATAAATTTTTATGTCATCAATATTTTCCATTGGCTTAACAGCTTCTCGAATAATTGAGTCAAGATTTTTAGCAATCTCCATTCTTAGGTCGCTTTGACGACTTTCATCACTTCGAGCATTTTCAGCCTCATTTAGCATCAAATTTCCTGCTGCATCTACTTCATATCGAAGCTTACTTGCAAGGGAGGCATATTTATCAGTTTGCTCTTGCTCCTGTGCTGCTTCTTTTTCAGCTCTAGCAAGGGTGGTAATTTGTATTGCTTCACTCTCACCCTCTTTTTCAGCATTAATTATCTGAAGCTTCTTTTGTCGCTCTGCAACTTCAACCTCCTGTGCTGATTGAACCTGCTCCTCTGCGACAACAACTTGAGCCCTAATATGTTCTTTGTTTTCTACTGCCTTTAATACTTCTACAGTTTTAGCTATAATTTCAAGCTCACGATCTTTCTCTTCAATCTCAAGATTTTTTCTCTTTTGTATTTCAGAAGCTTGAGACAATTGATCATTATTAATTCGAGAGATTTCAAGAGATCTCTTTTGATCTATTTCCATCTTTTTAACTTCTTCGTTTGCTTTTATTTGGGCCTGTTCAGATTCTATATATTGCTCAGACTCAACCTTAAGAACTTCAGTTTTCTGTTTTGCCCTTTGAGAAGCAATATCTTCTTCCTGTTGAAGTCTTGCAAACTCATTTTCTTTTTGAATATCTAATGCTCTAATTTCAGCCTCAAGATTTTTTTGCTTAATGTCAGTTTCAGTTTGTCTTTCAATTTCGTTTCTTAATCTTTTTCGCTCTTCAATCTGAAGTGTTAGCTCATGCTCCCTCAATGAACGCTCAACTTCAATTGTATCTTGTTGTTGAATACGTGCTTTTTCAATATCCTCTTCAGACTGGATTCTGGATTCTTCAGCTAAGCGCTGCTGTGTTGAGGTTTCAATAGCCATATCAGTACGCTCTCTATCTCGTTGTTTGGCAATTTCACGCTCCTGTGATAACCTTGAAAACTCTCTTTGCTGATCAATTTCCAGAGCTTTCTGCTCAGCTTCCAAATTTTTTGCTCTAATTCTTATTGTTGTATCTTGCTCAATATCATTACGCTTTTTCTTTCCTGCTTCAATTTGCTCTGTAAGCTGAGTAAGACCTTCCGCGTCAAACGCGTTAGATGGGTTAAATACCTCAAGTCCAGCTTGATCTAAACTAGTTAGAGAAACGGCTTCAAGCTCTAGTCCTGTCGCACTTAAAGATTCAGCAACAATAACCTTTACTTCCTTTATATATTCGCCCCTCTTCTCCTGTATTTCTTCCATTGTCATTTGTGCTGCAACAATACCTAGTGCGTCTACAAATCTACCTTGGACTAATTCTCTTAAACTTTCAGGCTCCATTGTTCGCTTACCTAAAGTACCCGCTGCAATTGATACTGCCTCCTTTGATGGAGTTACGCGTACATAGAATTCTGCAATTATTTCAACTCGCATTCTATTTTTAGTAATAAATGATTTATCACCACCACGCTTAACTTCTATACGCAATGTTCGCATTCCAACAGAAGTTATATTGTGAATTATTGGTAATACAAATGCTCCCCCACTTAATATAACCTTTTCACCTCTAAGTCCAGTTCTCACAAAAGAAACCTCTTTGGATGATCTGCGATAAAGCCAATGCAGCAAATATACAAAAATTGCAATTGCTAATGCCGTAAGAATAATGGCTGCAATAATATCTGCACCAGTCATAATAATTTCTCCTTATAAAATTTGTATGTATTATTTTTCATAGTTAATTGCTTTCATTTACTAGCTGAGTATCATTCATTGCAGCTTTATAAATTACGAATCCAAAAATTACTTTATTTAAAAAATCACTTAAGTTATAAACAATATTTAAGCTATTCACATCAATACCGCCCCCAAGATTGTTTATAAAATAACCAAGTGGGTAAATTGCCCATCCAATAGTTAAAATTAATCTGAGGCCATTAAATGCCATATGTGTGGCTTCATTACCACTCTCTAAATTTGCACGTCCTGCTTCTCCCATATACAGTTCACCGAGAATATAAAGCCAACCTACAACTCCTATAATAAATCCTAACGTAGCGCTCATATAACCAGCTGCCCCTAGAAATTCGCCAATCACCATTACTAATGATCCAATTAATAATCTCCAAAATAAAGCTGATGAAACTTTTGTAACTGCAGACAAGATGACATAAAACAATACAATTTGCATCGTATGTGTGAGTATCCAGTCTAAATATCGTAGAATAATTGGTGCTGAACCTGTGTCCACCCACATTGTTTTAATATAGTGGTAGAAGACTGCTGAAACCAGCATTACCACACCTAGTAATGTCATAGTTGTATGCCACTTAGTAGCAACCTTTGTTCTTTCAAGAAGAAAGAAAATAGATGCACCAAACATTGCCATAGATAGGAGCCAAAAAGTACCTCCTACAATGTCTGTTGGTAATAATGTGCTGTTCATAAAATATCCTTGGTTTTAAATTCTATTTTTATTACTTCAATCTTTAATTCATTTTAAAAAATATTTTTAATAACTCTAAAAACTAAATGTCGAGCTTAAAATCCATAAGGCCCAGAAAAAAGTTTCTGGGCTTTATGAAGTTTATTTACTTATGAATTTGGATCGTATGCCTCTGGATCCGCAGGTCTCAGGAAGAAATTATCAAGATAGTCTTTACCACCCCAAATATCTATCCCTGGATTGTACCAACCAGTAGAACCTCTATCACAATCAGTACCCATCATTGCCTCAACATCAGCGTAAGTAATTTTGCGAGGTGGTACTAAAATTGATTGAATCTTAGGACCTTGACCTTGCAATGTGCGCATCATGATGTTCCAGCCAAGCTCAACATCATCACCCGGAGGCCATGTTTGAATTGCCGCACTTATGTAATCTGGATTATTACGCCAGTAACATAAAGCACCTAACTCACCACCAATTGATAATGGAACCATTTCACGACCTGATTGCTGAAGTGCAGCTAATACTCCTGTTTCACCAGAAGACTGAACTGCCATACCGTCAAGCTGACCAGGATGAGTTGCTAACCATTTTTGTGTTTCTGCTTGACCAACTTGTGATGTCCACATATGGGCAATCTGTCCAGTAACCTTAATTCCAGGATATTGAGACAAACCATCCAAAACTCCACGGTTCTGAGAATCAGAAGCAGAATAACCAGGAATACCCTCTACTACAAGAACATTACCCTCTCCACCAATTTCTTCGGCCATCCATGTACCAACATCAAATCCTGCCTGATGATAGTTAACTGATGAACTGACTGAAAGTGGCGATGTTGTATATCCAGTAAATGAAAAGACGGGAACGCCTCTATCAAATGCATACTGAATAGCTTGATTAAGAGCTGTCGGGTTCGAGCAACAAATAATAATTGCATCTACGCCCTGATCAACTAGCTGTCTAATCTGCTGGATTTGTAAAGCATCTTTTAGATTTGACTGTGTAACAACAATATCATTAAGTAGACCGAGCTCTTGCCATTTTGGCTTGATCTCATTCAATAACCGGTCCATTGCGCCTTTACGCCAAGTATTTCCAGCATAAGTACTTGCATAACCTACTGTCCAAGGTGGAGAGCGGTCACTCTTCCATTCCCTAAAAGCACTCTCACCTAATGGCTGCATTGAATCCATTAGATCTGGGTTATACACTGAATCAGTAATACTTTTTGGAATTTCATCTAAACCAGCAAGAGTCATTGTTGAAAATCCTAATGATAAAAAACATGCTAAAGTAAATTTTATAAATTTTTGCATTTTTATCTCCTTTTTTTGACAAGTATCATTACTTGTTTTGTGTACTTTAAAAAACTTTGATTTATAAGCTAGGTACGCTTTTAAAGCAAATTTACATAGTCTAAAGTATATGTGAGTATAGCATATTGTATATATTAGTCAACAAAAGTATGTATATTTTATTTATTACATTACATTAGTATGTATATGAGATTAAAGTATGCAGCCCTGCATTCTTATTAACCAGTAAAATAATGTACAATTAATGAGAATGCCTCATTAAAGCTTTAAAATTCAATTACTAAGAGAATAAAAAAATATGCAAAATCAAGTTCAAGATAATTCAATTCGTCATCAAATCGTTATAGCGGATGACCATGCATTAGTCAGAGGTGGGCTAGAATTAGTTGTAAAAATGGCTGTACCAAATTCAGATATATTTCAAACTAATAGCTTTGATGAAACAATAAAAATTCTCTCAGAAAAACCTTCTATTGATTTATTGCTTCTAGATCTTATGATGCCTGGAATGGATGGAGAAAAAAGCATCCTCAATATTATCAATTTGCATCCTGGCGTCCCAATAGTTATTGTTTCAGTTAAAGAAGATTTTGATTCCATCCATATGGCCATCTCTTCTGGAGCATCAGGTTACATTCCAAAAACCTCCCTACCAGAAATTACTATTAGCGCTATTAAGCTTATCTTGGCTGGAGGTGTTTACATTCCTCCGCATGTCTTGCAATCAAGAATTGATATCAAGAATGATGCCTCCCAACCAGTATCAAATATTATTAAAAAGTCCAGCATCCTATCAAAGAGACAAGAAGAAGTCTTTAATCTTATAAAGGTTGGTAACTCAAACCAGTCTATTGCAACTGAATTGGGTCTTACTATTCCAACAATTAAAATGCACGTATCAGCAATATTTAAAAAACTCAATGTTAAAAATAGAACTGAGGCAGTTGCTAAATATTCCAATATCCAAAAAGTTTCGGAGTTAATTACCTAGAGGGAGGTTTATTGAGTTCTATTTTTAAAAATGACAACTATATTTTCTTTTTAGTAGAGTATTTTAAAAATATATTCATAAAATATTCAAGGCTTCCTTGCGCGTCTTTATTTTTTTTATTGTTCTTAATAAGTTATATCTCGCCCACTCAGGCCAATGAAGGTGGTTATTGGTCTCAAAGCGTAAACGTATTCAATTATTCTTGTACAGACGGTGACGTTGATTGCTGGACAGATAAAAGAAACTCTCTAGAAACGCTCCCCCTTCAAATTTATGCTCCTTTAAAACCAAACCAAGTTAATAATAAACATCACATATGTGTTTCATTCCCTCACCTTAAAGACTCTTATTGGGTTGGAGTAGCCTATGGGATTATTACTGAAGGTCGTCGTCTAGGTCAAAAAATCACATTATTTGAAGCCGGTGGATATACAAATCTAGACGCACAACTAAATCAAGTCGATGATTGTATTACTAATGGAGGAGAGGCTTTAATTATTGGACCAATCTCAAGCAATGGTAACGCTAAACAGATAGAAATAATAAGAGAAAAAGGAATTCCTGTTGTTGTTCTTGTTACTGGAATAAATACAGCTGTTGATGCCAACTCTTTACAAAGTTTTATCGATATGGGTTATACCTCATGCAAATGGGTTTTAGATCAAGAAATAGATAATCCGAATGAAACCAACATAGTTTGGTTCCCTGGACCACCTGGAGCAGGATGGTCTATTGCCTCAAACGTAGGCTGTTTAAAAGCTTTAAATGGATCTAAAATTAAAATACTTGAAACAAATTGGGGGGATACAGGGAAATCAATCCAATTGCAGTTGGTTGAAGAGACCCTTCAGAACTTAGCTTCAGGTCCTGAGCCAGAATTTAAATACATTGTAGGGACTGGAACAACAATTGAAGCTGCAGCAGGAGCCCTAAGAGCCAGAAAACTTCAAAACAAAATTAAACTAGTATCCACGTACTATACGCCTGGTATTGATCTTTTTATAAAACGAGGGTTAATTTCAATGGCGCCATCAGATCAAATGATTTCTCAAGCCAGAATTGCCGTTGACCAGGCAGTAAGGCTATTAGGGGGAATTGAAATGGCAACAGGAGGTCGCCCAGAATATAATACGGGTCGAATTACAGAGCACATACAGCAACCAATATTAATTGTAACACCTAAAAATTTTAATAAGTTTGACTCCTCAACAACACTAGCTCCTAAGGGATGGTCTCCTGTTTTTTCAGTGAACTAAAAGATAATCTTAGTAATTAAAAAAACTAAATTATGAATCAATCATCAATACCTCTATTAAAGCTTAATAATATATCAAAACAATTTTTTGAAACTTCTGTATTGGATGAAGTCAATTTTGATTTGTACCCTGGTGAAGCTCATGCTATCTTTGGTCCAAATGGAGCTGGAAAATCTACTTTAATTAAAATTATTACTGGTGATTTACAGCCTACAAGTGGAAAAATTATTTTAAACAATGAAGAATTAAAAATTCATTCTGTCCATAATGCGAGAGAGCTTGGAATTAGTGCAGTGTTTCAAGAGTTCTCATTAGTTCCTCAACTCACTGTTGAAGAAAATTTATTTCTAGGCTCTAATGTTTCAAAAGGGCTATTTCTTAACAAGAAAAAATTGCATAAAATGGCTTGTGAGACCATGGATAGACTCGAGTTCTCTATTAAACCTGAAGAAAAAATAATTAACTTATCTCATGCTGAAAAAAGAATGGTTGAGATTGCAAAAGCATTCCACACAAGGCCCTCAATAATGATTCTTGATGAGCCAACTGCTTCTTTAGCGGAAAATGAAACAAACCATCTTTTTTCAATGATTAAAATTTTAAAAGAAGAAGGCATTGGTGTAATTTATATCACTCACCGAATGAAAGAAATTTATACAATATGTAATCGCGTAACAATTCTTCAAGATGGTAAAGTAGTTGAGACTGATAAGGTCTCTAAAATTGATGAGCAAAAATTAATTGAGCTTGCTACTGGCCGAAAAATCAAAAACTTTTTTCCTGAGATAAAAAGCCATCCTGGCAGGACGCTATTAGATGTAAAAAACCTAAGCATTCCAGATAGTTTCTTAAAGGATGTATCAATCAATGTAAGGGCTGGAGAGGTAGTTGGACTTGCAGGACTTGCTGGATCAGGAAAATCTGCAATTGGTCGGGCATGCTTTGGTATTAATAAAATTAATTCAGGCAACATAACTTACTTAGATGATGTTGTATATGACAGTTCTAAAAATATCAATGACATTAGTCCAAGAGCAATGCTTGATAGAGGAATGCTTTATGTACCCTCTGATAGAAGGGCTGAAGGACTTGTAATGGAACATAACATCAGAGAAAATATTTCTTTACCATCACTAGGGCTTCCAAAATTTTCAACTGGCTTCATGGTAAATAGAAAAAATGAAAAAGATATTGTTGAAAAGATTGGGCAACGATTAAACTTCAATAAGGGTATTGAAAATAAAATAGAGCAGCTATCTGGTGGTACTCAACAAAAAGTAATGCTTGCTAAAAGTTTTGCTCGAGACGTACAATTATTTATTCTTGATGAACCAACAATAGGAGTAGATATTGGTACTCGAGTGTCAATTTATGAACTGATAAGCGACTTTTGTGATGCAGGAGGAGCAGTTCTCATGATCTCTTCTGATTTAACCGAACTAGTTAACTTATCTCATAGAATCTATATTATTAATGAAGGCAGCTTAAGTGCTGAAATAAACTCTGAAGAGTCAAGCGAACTTCTAATCCAAAACTATTTTTTGAAATCTAGAGAAACTGAAATCAAAGTCTAACTTTTAAAAATAAATTGAGAGCTAAGAGTTAATCAAATGTGAAAGAATAGCTCTGAACTTTGCAGGTTGAATTGGTTTTAATAACACTGGCAGCCCTTTTTCTTTAATGCTTTGTATATGAGACCTTTCTACATCTCCAGTTATTATTATGCTCGGAATTACAGACTCTAACTCTTGTTGAACTAGTTTAACTACATCAACACCTGAAGCATCTCCTGGTAATCGATTGTCAGCCACAATAATGTTTGGCAATAGGTAATCTGGAGACCTAATGATATTTTTGATTTCGTCCAGGTCTCTTCCAGAATCGACAATACAGCCCCAAGATTCCATTAACTGAATTGAAGCTTTTAAGACATCAATATCGTCTTCAACTAACAAAATTCTAGCACCAGTTAAATCCATAATGTTAGAAATAGCTTCAAGTTGAACTTCACTATTCTTCGCTTCACCAATTTCAACTAATACAGAAAAGCATGAGCCACCTCCGAGAGTAGATTTACAATCTATTGTATGGCTAAGGCTTAGAGATAAACGCTTCGCTAGAGCCAGACCAAGACCAAGCCCCTTGCTTCTATCTCGCTCTTTATTTTCAATCTGATAAAAGTCCTCAAAAATATTTGGCATTTGATCTTCTGAGATTCCACAGCCCGTATCCCAGACTTCAATTGAAACCTTATTGCCCCTCTTTCTGCATCCCATCATTACAGATCCAGCTTCAGTATAACGAATGGCATTTGACATATAATTACCTAATATACGTTCCAATAAATCAGGATCACTTCTAACAGTAATACTAGAAGGAACGATTCGAAACTGTAAGTTTTTATCTTTTGCTAAAGGTGCGAATGATTGAAAAATACTAGTAAAAATATTATTAATTGAGAAGTCTTCATATCGAGGCTTAATAGCTCCAACCTCCAATTCAGAAACATCTAAAAGAGCATTTAAAAGTCTTGCAGTTGAAGCTGAAACTGAATTTATATCTTCAATAATTGTAAGAATTTTTTCATCTTTAACTTTAGATTTTAACGCTGCTATGTACATCTGCATTGCATTTAAAGGTTGACGTAAATCATGGCTAGCTGAAGCTAGAAATAGTGATTTGGCTTTATTGGCTCTATCAGCATCTTCCTTAGCATTTTGAAGTCCGACTCCTTGCTCCCATAAGTCCTCTTTAAGCCTGTTAAAACTTCGCCCCATTCTTCCAAGCTCATCCTCTCTTTCTAATATATTTTGCTCATCTTCTAACCTTGTCACTTTTCTTAACGGGGTGTATCTATTTATTGAGTCAGTAAGTAACTGTAAAGGCTTTGAAATATTCATCCTTACAATAAGAAGAATCATTGATATAGCAAATAAAATAGAAATAATTGTTGTTATAACTATATAACTAATAGCGATTCTTTCAACATAAATTATTTTTTCTTTAGAGTCATTAATAACATTTTCTAATTCTTTACTTACTTTTTCTGCCTGAATAACAAGAGACTCTTCAGTAGATAAAATTTCATTGAGGTTTTTGATATTTAGAGTAAGTATTTGTAAATTATTTTCAAGGAATAAGTTACTTACAACTATTTGATTATATTTTTGAGAAACTACTCTCAGCTCATAGAGCTCTAGAAGTAATTGCTCTTGATTATCTACAATTATGTCGTTATTTGAAGCTTCGTCATTTTTAACTTTTCTAATAAAATCTTCAGTATCAGCAATTGACTCCTTCAATTTTTGACTAGCTAATGAAAATTTATCCTGGATTGATTTGCCGCCTAAGAGCTGCACATATTTATCATAAAAACTTGTTTTATCACCATCTTGGTTAACGATTTGGGTAACCGTTATATAGAGCTCATTGAGACTAAGCCTTTGACTATAAACACTATCATCAATTCTATGAACGGACTCGATTAATGGAATTGTGATAGAAGACATTTGTTTGGTTTCGCTGCCAACTGTGTAGATTTGCGAAAAAGCAACTAGCATTAATGAAATAAAAGCAATAATTTCAATAAATATTAAAGTTAAGATTTTTTGATTAAGAGATAACCTATTAAAGAGATTTTTTTTAATTTTTTTCATATATTAATTGTGAATTTTTAGATCTCAGAATCTAAGAAAACATTCAAATTTAATAAATTATAAAAAATCATTCTTATTCGGTCACTATTTTTTTAGGGTTGATAACATTTGCTGCCTAAAATACTCAGCACTAATAGCTACTATAAGCAACACGCCTATAACAACCATCTGTAAGTATGAACCAACTCTCATTAGGTTCATTCCATTTTGTATTAAGATAATAAAAAACGCCCCTAAAACAACATTCTGAACTCTACCAACACCACCAAGAAGGCTTACCCCTCCGATCGCACAAGCAGCAATGGATAGCAATGGATAGCTTGCACCAATGTTAGGCTCTCCAGTTTCCAGCCTTGCAGTAATCAATAAAGCCGCAAAACTCGTTATAACTGCAGAAAAAACATAAGCACTCACTATATAAATACGAACATTAATGCCAGAAAGTTCTGCTGCTCTGATGTTTCCTCCTATCGCATAAAAGTACCTCCCCATCTTTGTCATATTAATAAAAATATAAACCAAAATAATAAAAAATAGAGTGATCCATATAGTTAATGAAATACCTAGAAACGTGCCATAGCCAAAAATATTCGTGAATGATTCGGGCATTCCATAGATTGGAATTCCTCCAGTAATAGTAAGAGCTAACCCAAATATAATTGAAGACATGCCAAGAGTCATTATGAATGGGGGTACTCGTAAAAAAGCAACACCAAGGCCATTAACTAGGCCAATACACGCTCCAACCAGAAGACCTGCTAAGCAGCCTATAAAAATTGCCTCCCAGCCGGAACCGTATCCAGACCACAAAGCCACCATTGTCATCGAAGCAACGACAGAAGTCATTGCAAGAATTACACCAACAGAGAAATCCAACCCAGCAGTGAGCATAACTACCATCTGAGCCATGGCCACAAGAATAAGATCTGAAGAATGCCGTGCTACGCCTAGAATATTTTGTGTAGTTAAAAAATTATCACTAGCGAATGAGAAAGTAATTAGAGCAACACCAAGAAACCAGGGCAATACTCCAGCTTTAATAAATGAATTGGACAAGAATTTCTTGAGTATTGAAAAATAATTAAAAAGTTCACTCATATTTATATTTACTTAATAAACCCAAGAATATGACAATACATCAAAGAAAGTTAAAAAAAATAGTTTTAAAAAAAAACATACTAACCATCATTTTTATTCATGATTGTAACATTATTAAACATTACTTTACCAATAATATAAGAATTAATACATACTATTGACTATGGTATGTGATAGTAGTAAACTGCACCTATACTTTTGGATGTTTTAAAATAGAATTTCTGTATATATAAATTTCTAAATAAATACATAGCCATTAGTCTGAAGTGACTCCTATTTCAATTTAGAGGTGTATTTAATTGGCCGAACAAGTACAAAAGACAGTAGAAGATGATCCTTCAGATTTACCAGAAATACTAACCAAATTTCCGGGTGAGCTTCATGTTAAAAACGTAAGCAAATCATTTGGGGTAACTAAAGCCCTTGATAATGTGTCCTTTACTGGATATTTTGGTGAAATCCATGCAATTATTGGTGGAAATGGCTGTGGGAAAAGTACATTAGCTAAGGTGCTCGCGGGTGTCTTGCCAATTGATTCAGGGAAAGTGTCAATTAATGGCCATCATCCATCCACACCAAAGGAATCTCGCGATTTAGGTGTTTCAATGGTATTTCAAGAGGTTCTTGTAGCAGATGAAGCATCGATAGTTGATAACTTATTTATTGGTATTGATGGTTTTTTCTCAAAATCAATGTCGGATAAAGATAAACAAGATAAAGCTAGAATTTTATTAAGTGAATTAGCTGATGAAGATATCGACCCCTTAATGCCAGCTGGAAATCTTCCACTAAGTACTAAAGCCTGGATTACCATTGCTAGAGGATTACTAAGTGAGCCAGATTTACTAATTTTAGATGAATCATCAGCTGCATTAGATTTCGACTCAACTGAGCGTCTTTTTAATAAGATGAGAGAACTACGTGATAAGGGGACAGCAATAATAATAGTAACTCATAGAATTGCAGAGTTAGTAAGAATCAGTGATCGTTGCACAGTTATGAGAGATGGGAAAGATGTTGGTGTTTTAGAAAAAAGTCAAATTACTGAAAAAAATCTTTTACAACTGATGACAGGAAAAGATCAAAGCAAAGACTCAACTAAACAAGATGCTCACAAATCATCTCACTCACAAGTAGCGCTCAGAACTCAAAATATGAGGGTTTGGCCAACAAGTGATTCTTCAAATTTTGAATTAAATAAAGGTGAAATAGTTGGAATCACTGGGCTAGATGGCCATGGTCAAGATGACTTTGTTCGAATATTAGCTGGTATTGCACCAGCTGCAGAAGGAGTAGCTGAAGTCAGCACAAACCATGGTGTTGATTTTTCTTCGATTAACACTCTTGCAGATGCAAAAAAATTTGGAATTGCATTTGTTTCAGGTGATCGAAAAAGAGAAGGAATTTTACCAAATCTAAGTATTGTTGAAAATTTAGCAATTTCTATGTACGACAAAAATACCAATATACCCGGCGTTCGCCTTATTGAATGGGGTGCAATAAATGACATTTATGATTGGGAAGTAGAGAGATTAGCTATTAAAGCAGGCGCCAAAGAAAATTTGATTACATCTTTAAGTGGTGGTAATCAACAAAAAGTAATGCTAGGACGTGCTTTTTCCACCCATCCCAAGACTTTGGTTTTATTAGATCCTGCTCGTGGAATAGATTTACAAACTAAAAGAGATCTTTACAAACAACTAAGAGAATTTGCGGATGAAGGAAATTCAGTAATTTACATGTCAAGTGAACTTGAAGAGTTCATAGGGTTTTGTTCGCGTGTAATTGTATTTCGCAACGGCAGCATTTTTGAAACATTTTTAGATCAAAAAATTAATGCTGATGGAATTCTTGAATCAATGTTTGGACATATTCAAAATCAAGATAACTCTGATATAGAGCATAAAGAGTTGGTGAACTCAAAATATCCTGAAAACACAAAAATGGAGAATGAAATGAGTGAATATAACGTAAGTAAATATTTCAAAAATGAGATCAAAACAGAAGCCTCAACTAAATCTTCAAAGCAGGATTTCTCACCTTCTGATGAAGAAAATTTTAATTCAATAATCAATTCTTCTGAAAATCAAAATAATGATGGCAAAAAAGTTGAAAAGAAAACAGCTGAGGAATTAACCGAGTCTTTTGAATATTCTAAAGATGATTCAAATCAATTTGAAAAGTTAATGAAATTCAAAAAAAATCCTAACCAAAAAATTACTTTGGGTCAGGCAAATAAAGTAGATGATTACTCAGCTGCCGACGAAGAGCTATTCAAAAAATTTGAAATTGAAGATGATGGTAATGAAATTAAAAATGAGCTAGATAGACGCTTAAGTAGTCAAAAAATCACCTCCTCTAATAATATAGATCATAAGAGCGTTAAGTCAAATACTCAGGAATATAGTAAGGAAGATTTAGAAAAATTTGAAAAATTATTCTCTAAAGAATAGGGCAATTTAATATAAATATTACAAAATGAACTTTTAACGATAATGGAATTAATCAAAAAACAAGAATCAAATTCTGGGGCTAGTACATATCTTATAGTTCCTATAGTCATATTCTTCCTATTACTTATATTTGCAGTTATTAGAGGCCCATATATGGTTTCAAGTACTGGATTTGGTGGTTTAATAATTGTTGTGGCTCCACTAATACTTGCAACCTATGCATTAACAGTAATAGTTATGGCTGGAAGAGCAGGAGTTGATTTATCAATTGGGCCATTAATTGGATTTATCAATGTTGGCATGATTCAGCTAATCGGGCTAGGTTTAATTGAATCACCAATTGCAATATTTTTATACGCCATTGGTGTGGGTATTGCTTATCAAGTTCTAATGGCTTTAATAATTGTATTTGTTCGAGTGCAGCCAATTATTGTGTCATTAAGTGGCTACCTCTCGCTTGTTGGATTGAATCTCATAATTATGCCTCGACCATCTGGCTTAGCGCCTGATTGGATGTATAGCTGGGGAGCTGGCACTACTATTTTTTCTCCCGTTTTAGTAATATTAATAGTTGCAACAGCAGGATGGTACTTGCTTGCTCAAACAGCCTTCTGGGGTAATTTAAAAATGATGGGTTCTGATGAGCGAGCAACCTACACAAGTGGAGTTAATATAAACATGGTTCGAATTGGCGCTCATGTTATAGGCGGTATTTATGCAGGACTTGCTGCGATTACATTTACATCTCTAATTAGCTCTGGTGATCCAAGTCAGGGAACAACTTACACACTAATGGCAGTTACTGCACTTGTCCTGGGTGGAGCAAATTTAGCAGGTGGTCGAGGAAGTGCATTTGGCGCCCTTCTAGGTTCACTAAATATATTTTTAATTACCTTTGCACTTTCAACTTTTAACTTTGGAAAAATGCAGAGTTTCGTTACCGATTTCTCATATGGACTTATGCTGGTTGTTTCATTATTAATTAGTATTGCGATTCCATTTCTTCAAAAACGTGCTCGAGGACTATCGCCATCCCTAGTGTTTTTAGTAATGGGAATAGTTTCCTTAGGGGTAATGGTAAGCGTATCGATGGACAAATCATTTGGAGTAAAAAGATATAAGGCATTTGTAGCTGCTGTTGAGCAGGAAACTATGTCAGCAGGAACAATTATGTTTCTTATAATTATTGGGGTGGCATTGACTGCCTATATTATCAAAGTTGCTTTTAAACATATAAGCGGCCCAATGATTGGACTTATGATTGTTGTAATAATTACTGCTTTTGGTCTAATATTTAATCCTGATTCTACTTCAGAAGTAGTTTTCTCACCAGCTATGATTGATTATTCAATAATGATATTTAGCATGGAGGAAATCTCGAGCTCTTCATCATTCCTCTCTATTAATGCATTAAGTAAGACAACATATCTATTAATCGGTCTAGTAGGTGTAGTGCTATTGTCATCACTAATAATTCTGACAATGCTTCCAGGAATAAAAACTAGTATCAAGCGTTTAGCAATGATAATGTGCATCGCTATTGTTCCAGTTATTGCAATTGGAGCTGTATTTTTTCAAGATGCAGATAAGGGATATTTAACAAGTAGTTTCTCAGGTGAAGTTTTTGCAATATTAATGGTCTCAGCACTTCTCTTCACAATTACCATACCTTTAGTTCATACAAAAATAAAAAATATCAATAGTATTTTTATTGGCGCAATATCTATTATTTTCTTAATTGTTATGTACTTCTTTATAGGCAATAGTGTGGTTTCAGTTGACCCAAATATGGGAGTATTAACAAGCTATTCAATGCCAATTATTCCAACTGGAGTAGAAAGTTTACCGACCAAATTTATCGAATATACGGCACCAATAAGGATGAATGTTGATGCCAGTGGAATGGCACTAATTACTGAAATTGCCTACATTGCCATTATTATTGTTTTATTACAAGTATTTTTACGCATTGCTATGGGAGAAACTAGTTTTAATAGTTTTTGGAAATATTGGTATATAGCTGCTTTTGCTATTCTAGCATGGGGCAGTTTATTTTATGCAATAGGTGTGCCAATATGGAAGCTCATTGTCATTATTGGAATCACAATTATTTCTGCACCAAATGTAATGCACATAATAAGCACATACATTATTGGCGATCATAAAGATGATGCAATAAGCAAATGGGAAGGATAAATAATGAAAATATTTCAAAATAATTGGGTTAAAAATGCGCATTAATAGAATGGGAAAAGCTGCCTTTTCATTTTATAAATGGCTGGGCTTTATTGTTGCTTTAATAGTTTCAGTTATTAGTGCTGTTTTAGGTTTTATTGATAACACTCCCTCACAACTTGTTATGCTTTATACAGTTGCAATCTTTGGTTCAATCTTATGGGGCTGGCATCACCTTTCAGTAAGATGGACATACATTGACGGCCTTGAAGAGGAAGATCTACAATTAGTAGAAAATATAGAAATCCAAGATAAAGAGTCTACTGAAAGCTACTTTAGTTTCCTTATCAAGAGTAACAAGGGTGCCATTATTGGCATATTAGCAATGATTATTGCATTTGTTGGACTTGCCTTTGCTATGGATGATTTTCTTCAATGGCAAAATATACTTTCATTGGTAGTATTTTTTCTAACTCTCTTAATATTAATCATCACCAACTCAGTTGCGAAAAATAATAAAAGTGCGCTTATGGGATTAGCAGTATTAATTGGACTTTTTATTATGGGTTCATTAATTGTAGATGGCTTTATCTCAACTTTGAATCTGAAATCAATGCTTCTTTTTGCATCATTCCTTGGGCTTGCATGTATTGGACAAACACTTGTAGTATTACTAGGCGGATTAGACTTATCAGTCAGCTTTGTAATTGGAGCTGCAAATATTGGCTTAATGTATTTAATCACGTTAGGAATTCCTCCATGGATCTGCATAGTTGCTGTTTTATTAATGGGATTAGGTGTTGGAATAGTTAATGGCTTATTAAGTTTTCGTATACAAGGTCAAGCACTTATCTTAACTCTGGGTGTTGGATTTGTAGTTACTGGCGCCGTTCAAGCCTTAACAACTATTGGTTCAGATTTTGGAGGAAGCGTTTTTGGTGTTGTGCCAAAGTGGTTGTCTAACATAGCTGCAACAAATGGAACTTTTATTGGCATTAGCATCCCGCCTGTTGTTGTAATCTGGGTTGTTTCATCAATCCTTATGATTATCGCACTATCAAATACAACTTGGGGAAGAAACCTATATGCAGTAGGTGGAAACCGGACAGCTGCAGCAAGATTATCAATATCAGAGAGGGCTTACTGGATAGGAGCATTTGCAATAGGGGGGTTTGTTTCTGCACTAACTGGTATTTTACTTTTAGGATGGAGTGGTGGTGGCTTTGTTGGCGTTGGTGGTCCTTATCTTTTTCAAACTATAGCTGCTGTTGTAGTTGGAGGTACTTCACTTCTTGGAGGAAAAGGAGGATACGGATTTACAGTTATTGGTGTTCTTGTTTTACAAGTTCTATCGTCATTTTTAGTAGGAATTGGATTAAGCTACGAAGGTCAACAATTTGTTTTTGGCCTGTTAATCCTCCCTATGGTAGCTTTATATGCCAGATCACCTCATATAAGAACACAAATTTAAATATAAATTAATCATGATGTCTAAAAATAATTCAAGGATACAAATAAAATGACTAGCGCAATAACATGGATATTTATATTTTTAGTCCTTTATTGGTCTTACTGTTTTTTTTGGGGAGTTCGAGCTTCAAAGCAAATAGCATCTGCAGATGACTACTTCCTATCTGGTCGAAGTTTATCGCCATGGGTATTTGCTATAGCAGCAACAGGAATATCCTTTGCAGGATGGACTTTTATTGCCCACCCTGGACTAATTTTTAGAGATGGATTTCAGTTTGCAAATACTTCATTTTTCGCCATCGCTGTTGCAATTTCTGGAGTTGTTCTTCTCAAAAGACAATGGATGCTTGGAAGGCGTTTTAGATTTACTACATCTGGTGAAATGCTTTCAGCATACTTTAAAGACGACACCCTAAGAGTTATTTCAGTTTGTATTGCACTTTTATTTGGTATTCCATTTGCTGCATTACTCTTTGGATCCTCAGGATTCCTAATAAGTGAATTAACTAATGGTATTTTTTCACGAAATGTAGCTATGTGGTCATTATCTGGATTTGTTCTTTTATATTCAATCATGGGTGGAATGCAAGCAATAGCAAAAATTTCAGTAGTGCAGACTATACTATTTTTCCTTGGAATGATTATTTTGGGCTTATTTGCTCTTGATCTTGCTGGAGGCTTTGATTCATTGAACCAAGGCTTAGCAAACATTGCAAAAAATATAACCAGTCACCTTGGAAAAACTAAAGGCATGGGAGGTGGAAACTTCCCAGGATACTTCGCAATTCCTGGTGTAATTCAATTTACAGATGGCATAGGAATTGAAACCCCAAAGGGTGGACCATGGACTGCAATTATGACTCTTACATTTATGATGTCAGTTATGGGAATTCAATCCTCACCAACATTCACAATGCTTGGGTTTACCAGTAAATCAACCAAAGGCTTTTCAATTCATCAGATATGGGGCGCGGCAGCATGTGTTGGTATTATCATGTTTTTATTTTCCACTCTACAAGGAGTAAGCGCAAATCTACTAGGAGCAAATAGTGCGGTTAATCAAGCAGGATTTGCAATTGCACAGCATTTGCCAGAACTATCTAAGGCGCAATATACTGAACTGGTAATGCATTATATTAAACTTGTAGGAAGCACTTCACCATGGATGGTTGGCTTCCTTGCTATCTGTGCTATAGCAGCATTACAAGTCACTGCAGCTGCATTTATGTCTACTACTGGAAATATTTTATCTCGAGATATTTATGTTCATTATTTTAATAAAGACGCGGATTATAAAACTCAAATTAAAGCTGCAAAACTCCTTACAGCGTTAGTGTTCTTTTGTGGAATGCTATTAGCTTCATTTTCGATGGAAGCCACTCTCATTCTTGGAAGTCTAGCAATTGCTTGCTCATTCCAACTTTGGCCATCATTATTAGGTGTCACATGGTTTCCATGGATTACAAAAAATGCAGCAATTGCAGGTGTAATTATTGGAATTATTGTAGTTATCTTCACTGAAACATTAGGACAGAAAATAACTGGCGGACGACTACCTTGGGGAGTGTGGCCCTGGACAATTCATTCAGCTGTATGGGGTATGTTTTTTAATATTTCAATCTGCTTAATTATCTCTTTAATGACCAGTCAAGATCCTGACAAACAACACAGGGATACATTTCACTCATTTTTCCAAAAACACTCTGTAACAGCTTCTAATGATCGCTGGTCTAAGCCAGTTGGAGGGCTTTTATTAATGGTATGGATGTTTTTTGCTATTGGCCCAGGATCAATATTTGGAAACTTCACCTTTGGCAAACCTAATGCTGGTTATGATTCTTGGATGCTTGGAATGCCATCAATTTGGGCATGGCAAATTATTTGGTGGGCACTAGGTGTAGGATTAATTTGGTTTTTAGCTAATAAATTAAGAATGTCTACTGAGCCTGAAAAAGAAATTGAATCAATAAGTCAATAGGCTAAGATTTTTTTCTTATTATTTTGAATAGATTTTATAAGTTTTGGTGACACTGCAACCGGCTCTTGATTTGCATAGTCTTCATGGTTCTTAGCAACTGACTCTAGGTCATATAAGTAATTAACCATCACTCCCCAAGAATCATCTAGAGCACTTTGATTAACATTTGCATCTGTATGAATTTTATAAAGAGATGCGCCATTACCAAGATGAAAATGAGCAACTGGATTAATAGCTTGACCATTTTTACGTTTAATTTGAGTTAAATAATAATAAGTTAGTCGATTCAATACTAAAGGATTTGGCTTATTATCTTTACAACATTCGCTAATATCATTAATTATATTTTCAGGCAAATCTTTATCTTCTAATAGGTTAGTTTTGTTAGACCATTTCTTCAGCCCAGGAACAGGCGAGAGAGTAACAAAATGCTTGATTTGTTTGAATTCCTTCTCAATTTCAGTTACTACTTGCTTAATCAAAAAACTCCCGAAAGAAACGCTCTTTAGTCCCATCTGGCAATTAGAGATAGAATAAAAAACTGCTGTTGTGGCGCTAAAAGGATCAATTGGTTTAACGCTTGTATCAAGTATTGGCATAATTGAATTTGGCGTATCGTCCATCAATGCAACCTCAATAAAAATAAGAGGCTCATCTGGAAGTGCTGGGTGAAAAAAAGCATATAACCTTCTGTCATCTGCAGCCACCCTATTTTGTAAATCCTCCCAATCTGAAATATCATGGACAGCTTCGTACTGCATGATTTTTTCCAACACTCTAGCACTTGTCGACCAATCAATGCGTTCAAGTCTTAAAAACCCCCTATTAAACCAAGACTTAAATAAATGAACAAAATCAGAATCAAGTGATTTAAGCTCTGGGGAAGCTTTAATGCACGCTAACAATGACTCTCTCATCTTTAAAAGCACTGATGTTCCATTTGGGACTTGATTTAACCTTCTAAGAAGCTCATGACTCTTAGGTTCAATTAATTGATGAAGTTTCCTGAGCTGGCCTTCATCATCAATATTTAATTCAATGAGAGCTTTTTTGAGAGTAGGCCGATCGACGCCAAACTGATCAAGAAACTGTAAAAAAAATGACTTTTTTTGCTCTTCTGAAAGAGTATTAAAATCTTCCAAAATTATTTTTGCAAGAGAAAATAATGTTGCCTCTCCATTTTTACTTACTAACTGATTGCAAAGCGTAATGATACTTTCAGGACTGGATACTTTCTTATTTGAACGCCCCATACGGATACGCTGAATAAGAGAGTTTAAAAAGTTTTGATGCTGAGTCATGTCTAAATAATAATTTTCGTTTAATTTTATACTACTTTTTCTTTCTAGCTTCTTAGAAAGAATTGGTTGAAAAAAATGAAAATATATACTTAATAACTATTCAATTGAACTAAATCGAAAAACATTAACAGCAATATAGTCATTATATGCAGCGCCTGATTGAAGCCAAGTTTTTGCCTTTAAGGCTGAAATTTTAGGGCTTAAATTATCTTCAAGGTTTAAGTATAAGCCATATTTAAAAGTATAGTCTTCTTCGGTTAAGACTAATAAATCACCATTTGAACTAATGAGGGTTTTCTCTGGCATACCTCCTTGCTGAGATACAAATGCAGTCTGGCCGTACTCATCCATTAAGCTAGATAACTTAGCTTCGAAATACTCCTTACTAAGAGGGCTATGTTTGTAATAATTCGCGTGAAGATCTTCAGCCTCTTCAGCCAAATAACTTCTTAAATCTTCAACTGAAGAAAACACCTCATCTTCAATCCAAAAAATTACAAATGCACCATTTGAACTACCTAGACCCAATGACTGATCTTCAACCATCAACAGCGCAGAGCCATCTAGTATCGATTGCAAAAAATCTTTATCTAAAATTGTTATCTCTTCATTAAACTGACTTAGATTCATAATTTTTTCATCCTAGCGTGATTGAAAAAGGAGCGACTTAATAGTTTGATAATTTGTAGCAATATTTCTTAAAGCTTCTTCTCCTAGTTTATTACTAGTATCGCCCTCTTCAATCTCTTTTACTTTGTCAGCATACATTCTTTTAAGTGTATTTGTTGTAGCTAATATTTCGTAAACACTTGGGGAATTCTTTTCTTTCCAATCATCTGGCAAAATAGAAGGATATTTTGGATCAAAATCTATTAAATTATCGTCTTCTTCAGTAACCATCACTTAGTTAATGAGATAAATAATTGAGGAAGTCTCTCAGGTAATTTTTGAATATTATCAATTACCATAAAACGATTTTTACCAAAAATTCTCGAAACATATTCATCAGCGTGAGGATCTAAACTAATACAGAACGTTACAATTCCATGACTTCGTAACTCTTCAACCGCTTTTTTTGCATCCATACGAAGATGCTGTGGATCATCAACGTCAATATCTGCAGGCTCTCCATCAGTTAAGATCAAAAGAATTTTCTTAGCTGAAGATTGAGTCAATAAATCGACCCCAGCGTGCCTTATTGCAGTACCCATTCTGGTTGATAGGCCACCTTTTATTCCTGCCAATCGGCCCTTTACTTCATCATTAAAACTATAATGAAATGGCTTAAAGCGATAGTACTGAACATCGTGTCTTGAATCCGATGCAAACCCTGAAATAGTTAAATTATCTCCAATCTTGTCAATTGCCCATGAAAGTAATGAAGTTGACTCTTTCATTAGCTCCAAAATTGTTTTATCACTTCCAATAACCATATCATTGGTAGATTCAGATAAGTCCATTAATAAATTCACAGAGACATCTCTAACATGCTGCACTTTCTTTACATAAATCCTGTCAGATGGGGTTATGCCAGATCTAATATCTGCTAAAGCTGTTACGCATGCATCAAGATCAAGCTCACTTCCTTCTTGTTGCTTCTTTAGTTTTACGAGACCTTGAGGCTGCATTCGATCAATCGCATTTTTAAGTTGATTGGCAATAGGTTTGTGAGTTTTTAAAATTTTATTAATTAACTCTGGATCCCCTTTTCTCAAACATCTTTCATAAAGAGTTGCCCAGTTTGGCCGATAGAGCTGAAGCTGATAATCCCATTCATTGTAATGAAAAGGCTCACTTACTGGCTCCTTACCCTCAATTTCATTAATACTTACGCCATCGAGCTCATCAGGAAAGTACTCTGACTCTAAAGTCCAAATTTCCTGCGCATCATCACCTGCGGTTTCAACATCAAGCTCGTTATACATCTCCATAATATTGACATTTTTACGCACCTGTCTTTGACTAACAGGGACATAATCATTTCCCTCTGACAACCAATCAAGCTCTTCGTACTCCCAAATATATCTATTATCATCTCTATATATAATTGGCGTTGATACAAGAGCGGAAGCGCTTATTTTCACATCTGTTTCAGTCTTAAGTAGCTCGTAATACTTCATACCTAACTCATAGCTCATTGCTGATGATTCAGGCATTTTGGTCATTTTTTTAATAAATAACTTAAGAAAATCACTGTTAAATGACTGCTTTACTGTGTATTTTTGATCTAATGTAGCCCTTGAAAAATCAACCAGATCTACTATGAAAGGATTTAAATCTTTTAAGTCCTCATCTTCAGGATGAAGCGCAATCCAAGTTTTCTTCATACCTGGAAATTTTTTTAATGTATTGAGCTCAACCCTTAAGTCTTCTATTAGAGAAACGCATGCAACTTGCAAAGGATTTAAGTCATCCCCTTTAAAAGCCACTCTAGTTTCCATAATATGAGCTGCGGCATGAGCACAAACCGCCCTATAACAATCCATACCAGGAACAATTCTTCCAGAAGCATGCTTATAGTCATCATAAGCATCTGGAATATGCATAACTCCATATTCAATATAAGGTCTTAGACCTTTCTTAGTTTCGTAGTCACCTGAAGTCGGTCGTAGAAAAAAATCACGGTTATAAAACGCCCTAAGATAAAACTGCAACTTTCTTTGATTATCAATAAATAGCGTTCCTCGCCTCTCCTGCTCAAGTATTTGCATTGATTCTGCACTACTTAATTCAAAATAGGCGATTTGGGCTTTAAAATCTCGTTTGAATGATTCAGCTCCATAAAGAACCCATCTTCTTAGGCCACCAAGAGTAAGCTTACTAGTCAACTGATCAATATTATTTAGCATTGGCCTCATACCTCTAGGGGCTAGAGCTATCATTCTCTCCATTAACCTAAGGTAGCCTTTTAATAAATCAAAGTCACTCATCCGCCTTGCAACATTTGGAAGGCTTGCAATCATCAGCACTAAAACAGAAGAGGATGTTTGTGAAGACATTTTCATAATTGAAAATACAATCTCACCAATTATGGACTCGCCAACCTCCCTAACGACCATAGGTGTCTCTTCCAAGAAAGAGATAACCATGTCTTCACCTTTACCCATTGCATGAAGCGCACCAGCACCATCTAAATAGACTTTAAGTCCATTTGGGGACATAACCTTAGAGGCTTCAACAAAGCTCCCTGCAAGCGCATCATGAAGAATGTCAGAGGAATCTCTAAACTTTTGTTCAAAATCGGAAAGTTGAACCGCACTCATTACTAATCCTTAATCAAAAAAAGTATCGATTGCAGCATTAAGAGTGTCGACAATATCTAAGTCATCCGTAATAGGATTAACCATTGCAATTTTACAGGCAGACTTTTCATTAACCTTATTAGCAATTAATTGTCCTGCATAGATACATAATCTAGTAGATATTCCCTCATCCAGCCCATGGCCGACAAGATTTCTAGCTCTTTGAGCAATTTGGACTAGTTTCAATGCTATTTTTGGATCAACGCCGGACTCTTTAGAAATAATATGTGCCTCAGTTTTTTCATCTGGGTATTGAAAGTTAAAACCACAAAATCTTTGCTTAGTCGATTGCTTAAGGTCTTTCATTAAATTTTGATAGCCAGGGTTATAAGATATAACCAATTGGAAATCAGGATGCGCTTCAATCAATTCGCCTTTCTTGTCGAGCGGTAAAGTTCGGCGATAATCTGTCAAAGGGTGAATCACAACGGTTGTATCTTGCCTGGCCTCTACGACCTCATCTAGATAACAAATACCGCCATAACGAGCGGCCATTGCAAGAGGACCATCTTTCCAAATTGTACCTTCCTTATCAAGAAGAAATCTCCCTACTAAATCACTGGCTGACATATCTTCATTGCAAGCAACTGTAATTAAAGGCTTACCTAATTTATACGCCATATATTCTACAAACCTAGACTTACCGCACCCAGTGGGGCCTTTCAACATAACCGGCATACGATTCATATACGCAGCGGTATACATATCTATTTCATCATTTTGAGGTTGGTAAAAGGGTTCTTTTGCAATTTTGTATTGATCTAATTCATTCATTTTTATATCCTCTTCAAAAAAAACCCCTGCACTTAGACAGGGGTTTATCCAATCAAGCTTACCTAATTTTACTTGATTATTTAAATCCTTTGCCTCTGTAAATAACCATTGAAGCGCCCTGTGATTGAGCGTAATTATCATAACCAATTAGTCGAACATGATTATCTGGGTTAGCATCATGGCACTCCTTACATTCAGCAAGAATTGTATCAACATCTGTCTCACCAAATAAAGGAAGTTTCCACATATACCAGTAATTTTCCATAGCATTTTCAACTTCAGTATGCTCTACGCCAGGATTGTAACCCTGATCAACAATGTACTGTACTTGTTGTCGAATTTGTTTATCATTCATTGCAGGTAAGTATGAAAATGTTTCAAACTTTCTGCTCGAGTTATCGCCAAGGCGTGATGGGTAATCTTGAACTTTGCTCATAATATTTTCCTTATATTAGTTTTTCTTGTAATAAAAGTTGATTGATGCATTACTTGTGCACTATGTCCAGCTTATCAACTGTATCGAACTCAAATTTAATCTCTTTCCATGTCTCCATTGCAATCTTAAGCTCAGGTGAGTGTTTTGCTGCACTAGTAAGAATCTCTTTAGATTCCTTTTCTAAGTCTTTTCCAGCGTTCCTTGCTTCAACACATGCTTCAACAGCAACTCGATTCGCAGCAGCACCTGCCGCATTACCCCATGGATGGCCAAGTGTTCCACCACCAAATTGGAGAACTGAGTCGTCACCAAATATATTTACAAGTGCTGGCATATGCCAGACATGAATTCCGCCTGAAGCGACAGGTAGCATCCCTGGCATTGACCCAAAGTCCTGATCAAAGAAAATACCTCTTGAGCGATCTTCTTTAATAAAGCTATCACGCATGCAATCAATCCAGCCCAAAGTAGACTCTCGGTCACCTTCAAGCTTCCCTACAACAGTTCCTGAGTGCATATGATCTCCTCCAGAAAGGCGTAAACACTTAGCAAGCACTCTGAAGTGAATGCCGTGATTTGGATTTCTATCTACAACAGCATGCATTGCTCTATGGATGTGAAGCAATAAGCCGTTATCGCGGCACCAATTTGCAAGACCGGTATTTGCTGTAAAGCCTGCCGTAAAGAAGTCATGCATAATAATTGGAGTTCCTAACTCTTTCGCATACTCAGCTCTTTTGTACATCTCTTCAGGCGTTGGAGCTGTTACATTTAAGTAGTGGCCTTTTCTTTCACCTGTTTCTCTTTCAGCCCTTTCAATTGCATCCTGAACAAAACCGAAGCGGTCTCTCCAGCGCATAAAAGGCTGTGAATTTACATTTTCGTCATCTTTTGTAAAGTCTAATCCACCACGAAGTCCTTCGTAACATGCACGTCCATAATTTTTAGCTGATAAGCCAAGTTTGGGTTTAATGGTACATCCCAACATCGGCCGGCCATATTTATTCATTTTATCTCTTTCAACCTGGATTCCATTAGGAGGGCCTCCACACGTCATAACGTAAGCTATCGGAAAACGAATATCTTCAAGTCTAAGAGCTCTTAATGCTTTAAAGCCGAATACATTTCCTACGAGAGAGGTAAGAACGTTAACGATTGAGCCCTCTTCGAATAAATCAATTGGGTATGCAATAAAAGCATAAATTGCATCATCTGATCCTGGCACGTCTTCAATGCGGTAGGCGCGTCCCTTGTAGTGGTCAAGATCTGTTAACAGATCAGTCCAAACCGTAGTCCAAGTTCCTGTTGAAGATTCAGCTGCAACAGCGGCTGCAACCTCTTCTCTAGGAACGCCTGGTTGGGGTGTAATTTTAAAGCATGCAAGAATATCAGTATCTTTTGGCTCATACTCGGGCATCCAATATGTATCGCGGTATTCCTTTACACCTGCATCGTAACCTTTCTTAGCCATAGTTCCACTCCCTGTTTAATATTAATATAAAAATGGAATCATTATAGTAGGTGAAATAAATAATGTAAAATAATATTTATTTAAATAATCATCAATTTATATTATGATTAATTATACATTAAAACAGCTCTATAGCTATGAATCAGTCATTAGATTAGGCGGATTTACAAGTGCAAGCAAAGAGCTCCATATCACTCAGCCTGCAGTATATATGCAGATACAGCAGCTTCAAGATAGTATTGGAGCAAAATTATTTGATATTAATGGAAAAAAAATCAGCGCTACATTTATTGGAAAAAAGCTTTATGAAACTGCAGTAAAAACGATCAGTACACTTGAAAATTCAAAACTTGAAATGGATGAAATACTCAGTCCAGATTCTGGCCATCTTCAAATAGCAGTTGCAACAACTGCAAATTCATTTATTAGCGCATTACTTGCAAAGTTTAAAAAAGAGTTTCCTAAAATGACTTTCTATATCGATGTTACAAATAGGCAGTCGCTTCTTAACAACCTAAAAAATAACAATGCTGATCTCGTAATAATGGGAGAGCCTCCAAAAAATATTCCATTAATTTCTCAAGCATTTATGAAAAATCCTTTGATTGCAATCGCTCACCCTGAGAATGAGCTGCTAAATAAGAAAAGAGTCACAATTAAAGATTTAGCCAAGGAGACTTTACTTACGAGGGAGGTTGGTTCAGGCACTCGCATAACAATTGAAAAGTTTACTGGTTTAAACTTTAATTCAGATATTCAAATTAACTCGAATGAAGCTATTGTTGAGGCGGTTCAAGCAGGATTAGGGATTGGTTTTGTTTCTATGCATTCTGTGAATCTTCAACTTAAAAACAATATTATCAAGCAGCTTAATGTTGCTCCCTTTCCGATTGTAAGGCAGTGGCATATTGTTCATCATGCAGAGGCAGAGTTGTCTCCAATTGCCAGAAAGTTTAAACAGTTTGTAATTGAAAATACGAAGGCTGAAAAATATCTATAAACCTTAACTGCGATATTCCGCATTAATCTTGACATAGTCATACGAAAGGTCTGTTGTCCATACGCTCTCACTAGTGTGCGCAGCCCCCAAACTAATCCTAATTGTGATATCAGACTTTTGCACTTCCAAGCTTCCAGAAGCCTCTGTGTAGTCTTTACTTATCTCACCTGAAGAGATAATTTGTAAATCATTTATGAAAATATCAATATTTTCAATAGAGATTCCATCTACTTTTGACCTTCCTACCGCAGCCAAGATCCTACCCCAATTTGCATCACTTGCAAATAATGCAGTTTTAACTAGTGGAGAGTGGGCAACGGTATACGCAACTTCCAAACAATCATCAACTGAAGACAGACCGCCAACTTTTATTTCTACAAATTTAGTGGCGCCCTCTCCATCTTTAATAATCATTTGGGCTAATGTTTTTGTTATTTCATTCAGTGCATTTTGAAATTCTTCTTTACAATCGTTGAGATTAACGCTAGATTGATCGGTAGCACTTAAAGTGCAGGCGTCATTTGTTGAAGTATCGCCATCAACTGTAATCCGGTTGAAAGACTGATTTACTGCAATATCTAAACAGTTATAAAGCTCTTCTTTTGATGCCCCAATATCAGTAACTATAAAACTTAACATCGTTGCCATATCCGGTCGAATCATTCCTGAGCCCTTAGCAATCCCTGATAGAGTGACATTATTTCCATTTATAGCAAAGGAAATCGAGCAAGATTTTTCAACTAAATCAGTAGTTAATATGCCTTTAGATACATCACTCATATTACTTGATGAGAGGCAATCAACTAGCTTTTCTGTATTTTTTTCAAATGGCTCTAGGGGTAATAACTGTCCAATTACTCCAGTTGAAAAAGGCAAAATTTGATCTGAATTAATATCCAATTTTCCTGCAAAAATCTCACACGTCTTCAAACAAGCCTCCAAGCCTTTTTGGCCGGTCCCTGCATTGGCGTTTCCACTATTGATAAGAAGGGCTTTTATATTTGAATTTAAGTGATTTTTTGCAACAAAAACTGGGGCAGCACAAAAAATGTTTTGAGTAAAAACTGCTGCAGTTTGAGTGCCATCAATTAGTGAAATTAATGACAGATCTAAGTCATTATTTTTCTTTATGCCAGAAGCAATAGAGGAGAATTTAACGCCTTTTACTTCAAGTAAATCATTACTCATAAAAATAATCTATTAGGGTAAATAATAAAATTATTTTACCTAATTCAAATAACAGCTATTTTTTTTTATAATCTGGCCATTGATGCTTTAATATTTCTCACTATCTAGTTTATTAAATATAAGCATTATAATTGCACCAAAAAGAACCATGATTAAAGCAGGTATTGCAGCTCTTTCATAAAGTCCCTCAGAACTTAACTCAAAAACACGAATTGCTAGAGTATCCCAGCCAAAAGGCCTTAATAAATAAGTCGCTGGTAGTTCCTTCATGACATCAACTGCTACCAATAACCCTCCAGCTAAGATTCCAGGCATCATCATTGGGAGGTAAACCTCGTTAATTAAGCGGAATCTTGAAGCGCCAAGGAGCCTTGCACTTTGCCCGTAGATAGGCTTAATTTGCTCAGCTGAAGCGCTAGTTGAATTATATGCAATTGCCATAAATCTTGATACATAAGCAAATAGCAACAATGCAACTGAACCAAATAGAATATGGTTAATTGATGAGCCGCCAAAATAAATGCTAATTAATGAGATATTTTGAACGCCATATAGCAAACCAACAGCCATTACTGATCCTGGGAGAGCATAACCAAGAGTTGAAAATCGTATCAATAGTTGAAGAGTTTTACTTTCTGATTTTCGGCGACTAGGGAGCGCCAATATTGTAGCAATAACAACTATAAGAGCTGTAGCGCTAATAGTTAGAATACCACTTGAAGCAAAATAATCAAAATAACGATCACTCCATTCTAATGAAAACACTTCAGAACTCCAAATTAATATTTGAAGTAATGGCATTGCAAATGAGAGCATAAATACTCCAAATACAAATATAAAAATTAACCAACCAGTAATTCCTTTTGCATAGTAAGCTTTTATATTTGAGACATCAGAAGAGTAATATTTAGCCTTGCCTCTGGCCTTTCTTTCAAAATAAATTAGAAAGAAAGATACGACTACAAGCAATGAAGCAAGCTGCGCTGCAACTTCTATTGAACGAAAGTCCCCCCATGCAGAATATATAGCAGTTGTGAAGGTTGAGTAATTAAATAAAGAAACAACACCAAAGTCTGCCAAAGTTTCCATTAGAGTTACTAGTAATCCAGCAGCTATTGCAGGTCTAGCTAGTGGGACAGAAATTCTCCAAAAAACTCTTAAAGGTTTGGCACCCAACATTTTTCCAGCCTCGATCATTTGAATTTTTTGTCGCTTGAACGAAGCTCTTGCCATCATATAAACATAAGGATAAAAAACTAGCACGAATGTTAGTATTATTGCCCAATGACCCGAGCGTATATCGAAGCCTGGAATCCCTAGATTTTCTCTTAACCATACTTGCACATAGCCTGAATAATCAAACACTCCCAGATAGACAAAAGCTAACACATAGGCTGGAATCGCAAATGGAAGGAAGAGCGCCCACTCAAGCCATGCTCGACCAGGAAAGTCGACCATAACAACAAGGTATGCCAATACAGTTCCCAAAACACTTACCCCAATACCAACACCAATAAGCAAAATTAGCGTCGAAGAAACTAGTTCAGGAAGTAATGTTTGAGCAAAATGAGACCAGAGATCAGTGCCTGGTAGAAACCAAGCTGAACCAACAACAAATATAGGGAGAGCAATAGCTAACGCTAAAGCGCCTAGCCAAATATTTGATTTGAAGAAGTTCTCTTTCATTGATAGAAGGCTGTAGAAATTTCTTCTATTTTAATACAAATTATCCAAGGCTTATAAGAAGCCCTGGATAAAGTTAAATTAATATTTAAATTACTACTTATAGCCTAACCTTTGCATCAACTTGACTGCATCCGCTTGAAGTATTCCAGTAATGGAAAGATTCATTTTGTCTTGTTTAAAGCTTCCCCAAGATGAGACAATTTCATCAGAACCAATATTTTGATTTGCAGGATACTCTTTATTAAGAGAGCCATAAATAGCTTGAGCTTCTGCTGATGATAACCATTCAAGTAGCTGCGTTGCTCCACTTGGATTTGAGGCATGTTTAGTAATACCCGCACCTGAAACATTTACGTGAACGCCAGTAGTCTCTTGATTAGCCCAAAAAAGCTTTACTGGAGCATCTGGAGTTTTCTCAATTAATCGACCATAATAATAAGTATTAACAAGGCCAACGTCACACTGACCGGCGATTATAGCGTCCATTACATGTGAGTCTTTAGCATTTGGAACTGCAGCTAAATTGTCTACCCAACCACTAATTACTTTTGAGGCTTGCTCTTCACCATGGTTATGGATGATTGAAGCAACTAATGATTTAGTATAAATTTTCTTACTAGTTCTTAGACAAAGTTTTTTATTCCAGTTGCTTGATGCTAAGTCTGAATAAGTTGATAGTTCAGATGGATTAACACGCTCTGTGCTATAAACAATCGTTCTAGCTCTAACTGACAAACCAGTCCATAATCCTTTTGGGTCTCTTAAGTAAGAAGGAATATTACTTTTAATTGTTTGTGTATTTACACTTTGAAAAATATTTTGAGTTCCGGCATACCATAGATCACCCGCATCTACTGTCATAAACATATCAGCAGGAGTATTTGAACCCTCTAACTTAAGTCGCTCTATTAGATCTCCCCCACTTCCAGTTAAGTAATTCACTTCAATACCAGTTTGCTTAGTAAATTGATCAAACAAAGGTTGAATTAAATGTTCTTTTCTTGAACTGTAGACTGTAATATCATCTCCAGACGCTGCCTGAATTTGAGTTACAGAACCCATTAATAGAGTTGAAAGTGTTAAAGAGATAACGATTAAACGTTTTGTATTCATTGCTTATTTCCTTAAATAATTGAAGTTAAATGTTGTTTTGTATCAAATGATAATGATTATCATTTGCGAATGATACACAATATCAATTAAGAAGCAACTGTTTTTTTTCAATTTTTCCAATTTTATCTGCAAAGGCCATAGCTTCCGCTTCATCATGAGTTACGAGGATTGAGGTAACTAACTGATTCTTTAATATCGAGCGAACATCTTTAACCAGTTCGTCACGGTGGGACTTATCTAAACTAGAGAAGGGCTCATCTAGTAATAAAAGCTTAGGAGAGTTTGCTAAAGCTCTAGCTAATGAAACGCGCTGTTGTTCTCCACCAGATAACTGGTGAGGATATTTTTTTTCAATTCCATTAAGATTTATTAATTCAAGGAGCGAGGTAACTTTCTCAGTTTTAGTTTTTTTAGATAGATGATCTATACTAAAACTAATATTTTGAAACACTGTCATGTGAGGGAAAAGAGCGTAATCCTGGAAGACCATACCAATTTCTCTTAGCTCTGGCTTTACTGAATGCGCCCCATTAAGGCTTAAGTTAGCTCCATCAAGCACCACTGATCCATTCTTTGCATTTTCAAGGCCAGCAATAAACCGAAGAGCTGAACTTTTTCCGCTTCCACTATCGCCTAATAGGGCAAAAATATCACCACTTTCAACGTTTAGATTAAACTCTTCCAAAACTTGACTCTCGTCAAACGAAATTGATAAATTACTTACACTAAGCACTGTTTAAATACAAATAGTAATGATTCTCATTATTATATAAGAGTAATTCTCTTTATGTAAGCTTATGAAGCAAAAATTTAAATCTACTGAATTATTGGTAATTTATCCGCAGCTCTTATACTGAGCCACTCAGGTCCGTTTTCAGTAATAACAATATTTTCTTCGTGAACCATTTCTTTACCTGGAAGAAACGCCATTCCTGGCTCTAAAGTCAAAACAACTCCTGGCTCAAGAACAGTATTATCAGTTGAAGTATTAGATGGCCACTCAGTTAACTGCATTCCAAGCCCGTGCCCAAGCCTGCCAACTGTGTTGCCTAAGGCTCCACCTTTTTGAAGGATATCATTCATTGCATTAAAAATATCTGAGGTTGTATTTCCGACTTGAGCAGCATTAAATCCTGCCTCGGTAGCATCATAGGCAACTCTATAAGCTTTTTTAGCTTCATCACCTATATGTCCAAATGCATAATTTCTATCAAAGTCACAAAAATAACTGTCAAAAACTGAGCCAGTATCTATTATAAAAAGATCGCCCTCTTCAATGATTTTCTCAGTTGGCCCCATAATAATTGAGCCATATCCTTCTTGTCCCGAACCTGAAACAATATAAGGAGTGTCATCTGCCCCTAAAGATAGAAGGTGCTGCTTGAATCTCTTACAATTTTCACGCTCGCTTTCACCAGCCTTAAGAAACCCTTCTAAATCTATAAAGCCTTGTGAAGTTAACTGACAGATATGTTTAATCTTTGCAATTTCTGCTGCTGATTTTACAAACCTTACTTTTCTGAGAATTTTGTTTGCATCTTTAATCTCAATACCATTTAAAGCGTTTATTAAATATTCGTAATCACCCAGTGGCATCCTTAGAGTGCTTTCGAGGGTTTTGGGAACGCCAAGACATTTATGAGTCTTCGTTAAGTAGTTTATTGAAGACAAGAGAATACTAATTCCATCGTCTTTTGGGTTGGGAGAGGTCCACGTCTTTATATCATCAACCCATGTTTCTCTCATTCCAGACTCACCGATCGTAGGAATAATTGCTTGAGGTTTACCACTGGCTGGAATCAGAACATACCAAGGCCTTGTTGGACTTTGAAAGAATTGAGTTTTAAAGCCTGTGTAATATTCAATATCAACCTGAGTAGTCAATAAGATAACATCCATCTTAGACTCAAACATAAGTTTTTGAATGTTATTAAGCCTATTTTCATATTCAGAAACCTCAAAGCCTCTAGTTGGAATAATCATTTCTTTATCTCCTGTCAAATTAAAGGCAGCTTAAAACTTCGGATGAAGACCTGCCCACTAATTCTTCGTACATCGTTTCATCCGTGTCGCCCTCTGTTCCAAAAAATAAAATCTTTGAACTCTCATTAATTGACAGTTTTTCTTTAAGGTCACTATCATTGCATGCTATGAGGAATCCTGCCAGTCCAGTAACAGCAGACTCTCCAGCAACAATAGGTTTGTCTCGATTGGCAAGAAGTTGCATCACTTTAGGGATTGATTCATCAGTTATTGACATAAAGTGGGGCACATAACTCTCAAGTATAGACCATGCTAATAAAGATACTTCTCCGCAAGCAAGACCAGCCATTATGGTATCTAGTTCACCATGGATAACAGTTGGCTTTTCATTAACCGCACTCTGAAATAAGCAATCAGCATTTGTCGGCTCTACCAACACGAAAATAGGAGGAAACTCGAGGCTCTCAACTATGAAGGAAACAACAGCTGCTGGGAAACCTCCAACGCCTCCTTGTAAAAAAACATGTGTTGGCATTTCATCCAACTGCTTGAGAGACTCATCCACCATTACAGTGTATCCCTGCATTACATCTTTTGGAATATCCGTATAACCTTCATAAGAGGTGTCAGATACAACCGTATAATCATTTTTATCGGCCACTTCAGCAGCTAAACGAACTGAATCATCGTAGTTCCCTTTAATTCTATTAACTTGTGCTCCATATTTAGCAATTGCCTCTTCTCGCCCAACACTGACATTTCGATGAATATAAATTTCACAGTTACACCCAAAATGAAGAGATCCCCAAGCAACTGACCTTCCGTGATTACCATCAGTTGCGCAGCAGACAGTAATTTTTGAAGTTTCATGTTTATATGTTCCAGCAATCAGATCCTTTGAACTAGCAGTGATTCCAATGTCCTTTAGTTTCTTGATTAAAAGATTGGCTACTGCATACGCACCTCCAAGGGCTTTAAAGCTTTTGAGAGAGAAACGAAAGTTTTCATCCTTGTATGCAATTGATGAAACGCCGGCATCTTTGGCCATATCAGGGAAAAAATGGAGCGGTGTGGGCTTATAATTATCCCACGTGGTGATTTCTTTATTTGCTCGTTCAAATGCCTCTAAACTCAATATATGCTGATGCTTATATTCAAAGTCAGCTTGAATGTTTAAATTCTCAAAATGTTTTGTTGAATGAACTAAGTGTTTGTATTGTGTAATCATAATCGTAAAAAATATTTGGTAGGTTTAGTATTAATTAATGTTGTTAATAAATTTTTTAAGAAACTCTTTAGTTCGTCTCTTTTCTGGATTTACAAAAATATTCTCAGGCTTTCCAGACTCCACTATTTGACCCGCGTCAAAAAATAAAACTCTATCTGCAAATTCTCGTGCAAAGTTCATTTCATGAGTAACCGTTAACATCGTAGTATCGGTATCAGATGCTAACTTACGAAGAACAGTTAATACTTCATCAACAAGCTCTGGATCTAGAGCTGAGGTAACTTCATCGAACAACATAATTTTTGGCTCCATAGCTAAGGCTCTAGCTATTGCTACGCGTTGCTGCTGGCCTCCTGATAATTCATGAGGATAATGATCTTTTTTATCGTTTAGCCCAATTAAATTAAATAATTCTTCAGCCTTATCTTTAGCCTCAGGCTTTGATCTTTTCTTTATTAAGATCTGGGGTTGTTCAACATTTTCAATAGCAGTTAGATGAGGGAATAAATTGAATTGCTGAAAGACCATCCCAATATGATCACGCATTTTATGAAGATGATTTTCAGAAGCCTGAATAATTTTTCCATTGTTTTTTTCATGCCATAAATATTCACCATTAACTGAAACAAAACCATCATCAATAGTTTCTAGCGTCATCAAAATTCGTAAAATTGTTGTCTTTCCAGAACCACTTGGCCCTATCAAAGCTAATTTTTCACCATCTTTCACTTCCAAATTTAACTTATCTAAAACCTTTAAATCACCGAAAGATTTTGAAACATTTTCAAACTGTATAATATTTTTCATAGTATTAAATTTTTAGTTAGTTATTAATTTTGTTTAAGTATTTTTATCAATTAAGGGTTTCTGGAGTTTTAAAAATATTCACATCCACAATTTCCTCTCTCTTTGCTTTTTTCACTTGTACTAAAGTTGTATGGCAAGTTGGTCCTTGACTTAAAGACGAAGTTCCAACATCTTTTGTGAGAACATTAGGGTTGCCATGCCTCTCTAAATTTAAAGTATAGTCTGGATCAAACCAGGCGCCAGTTGACAGTACAACAACTCCAGGCATAACACTATCAGAAATATTTGCGCCAGCCAATACCCTTCCTCTTTTATTAAATAACATCACAATATCACCATCCTGAATATCTCTTTCTAGAGCGTCTGATGGATTAATCATCACTGGCTCCTTGCCTTTTATTTTACTGTTCTGACTATTGGCAGCGTTATCAAGCTGACTGTGGAGTCTGTGCGTTGGCTGATTTGAAATTAAATGCAATGGATATTCATCTATGTTTCCTAACCACTCATATGGCTCAAACCAGTAAGGGTGGGAGAAACAATCACTTAATTTAAAGTTAGATATAGTTTCAGAAGATATTTCTATTTTTCCTGAAGGGGTATTTAAAGGGAAATTAATTGGATCTTTTCTAAAATCATTAAACATAATTTTTTCAATCTTTGGGGCTGGAAGTTCAAAATACCCTTTTTCCCAGAATTCTTCAAAACTTGGAAAACTTATATTTTTTTGATGTGCTTTTGAGCTGTTATTCCATATAAATTTTATCCAATCCAATTCACTCTTATCTTCAGTAAATGATTCTAGAAAGCCCAGTTTTTTTGATAACCCTGAAAATATTTCAAAATCAGTTTTTGAATTTTTATAGCTTTTCATAGCTTTTTTATTCGCTACAACTGTTGGATCTCTTGGATTCAGCATTAAATCATTTCTCTCTAAAGCGGTGTTAGCTGGAAAAATAATGTCAGCGTGGCGAGCTTGAGAATTCCACCAAATTTCATTAACAATAATTGTATTGGGTTTTTGCCAAGCTTTAGTCAGTCGATTTAAGTCTTGATGATGATGAAAGGGATTTCCTCCCGCCCAATAAATTAATTTTATATCTGGGTATGTTAATTTCTTTCCATCATAATCAAACTCCCCTCCTGGGTTTTCCAGCATATCAGTTACTCTTGCAACTGGAATAAAATCTTTAATCTTATTTTCACCTTGAGGTAGGCTTTGCCAAGGAATTTTATCAAATGAATCACCTGTACTATTCACACTAGAGTATCCAAATCCAAAGCCACCACTGGCAGTTCCGATTTGGCCTAGCATTGCCGCAAGAGTAATTCCCATCCACAAAGGCTGTTCCCCTCTCGACGCTCTTTGTAGGCTCCAAGATAAAGAAATCATGGTTTTTTTTGTTATTATTTTATTTGCTAGCTCGTAGATTGTTTTGACAGGAATATTTGTAATTTTTGATGCCCATTCAGGACTGCATTCTTGATTATTTTTTTTGCCTTGTACGTAGTCAGAAAAACTATCGAATCCCACAGTATATTTCTCTATGAAACCCTTATCATAAGATTGATTTTTAATCAAAATATGAGCTAGAGCCAACATTAAAGCAGTATCAGTATTTGGCCGAATAGGAACTTGCTGTGCTTTTAAAAATTTAGGCGCGTCATCTATAAGGGGGCTAATATTAATAAATTCGACCCCTTTATCAAAACATTTTTTTATGCCTAACTTTGTAACGTGCTTTCCTACTCCTCCAGCTGAAACTTTAGAGTTTTTTAATGGCATTCCGCCAAACATTAATATTAACTCACACTCTTTAGATAGAGCATTCCAGGTCGTATGCTCCTCTAGTGTTGTATATAAGTCTAAACCAATTATGTGAGGAAGGAGGGTTTGCGCTGCAGCGTATGAGTAACTTTGAAATGATGAGCTAAAGCCTCCAAATAAATTAAAGAAACGATTAACTTGGCTTTTAGCATGGTGAAATCTTCCAGCACTTGCCCATCCATACGACCCGGCATAAATTGCTGAATTACCATAGACCTTTTTAGTTTTTAATAGCTCTTTAGATGCAAGCTCAAATGCCTCATCCCAGCTGACGGGTATAAACTCATCTTGGCCTCTTTTGCCATCACTTTTACCTATATTATTTAGCCATCCTTTTCTGACATGAGGCTGAGTGATTCTTAAATTATCGATAGCAGCATCAGCCAGACCTAAACCAAATTCTGTTGGAGAAGAATCTAACCCCCAATTATCTAATTGTATTTTTTTATTCTTATCTACTGAAAAATTATAAGTTCCCCAGTGCGAACTCACGAAATTCATCGATTCACCTTTATTGGCTTAAATTTCTTTTCTAATTTCATTGCTATCATTGCTGAGGGAATAGATACGATTAAAAAGAACACACCAACAAGGGTCATAGGCTCAAGATAAGTGTAATAACTATTACTATATTGATCCGCTGCTCTAAATAATTCAACTACTGTAATAAATGCCAACAATGGCGTCTCCTTAAACATTGTGATCAAATAGTTTGCAAGTGGCGGAATCATAGGGGGGATAGCTTGAGGCAAAATAACATGCTTCCAAGCTTGATATGGATTATAGTTTAGAGACTTTGCAGCTTCCCACTGACCTTTAGAAACATTATCAATCCCGGCCCTAAAAACTTCAGACGTATATGTACTAAAGTGAATACCTAATACAATTACCCCACATGTAAACGCTTCTAGGAAAATTCCAAAATCAGGAAGGACATAAAATACAACATATAACTGCACTAGGATTGGTGTTCTTCTAACAAACTCCGTCATCCAATATAAGGAAACACGCACAAACTTGCTTTTAGACATCTTGAAAATAGCTATTGCTAATCCTAAAATATAAGCAATTAAGGATGCAACAATGGTAGCTTCAATTGTAATTACTAAGCCTTTAAGAAGCTGAGGTAAGACTGCATATGCATGATCCCAATTCCATTCCATGACTACTTGTCTCCTGCAGTCATAATATTTCTACCTTTAGAAAACTTCTTAGCAATCATGTCTACTATCTGAACTAAGACTGTAGCAATAATAAAATAAATAATGAGAATTAATAGGAATGGCTCTAATGTTAAAGCAGTCTGAACCCTGATTATTTGGGCCATGAAAGTAAGATCTGAAATAGTAATAAGAGAGCATACTGCTGTTAATTTCATCAACTCAATAAGTAAATTCCCAAATGTAGGAATCATAATTGGAATTGCTTGAGGAATAATAACGTATCTATATTTCTCGTAGCTTGAGTAGTTTAAAGCTTTTGATGCCTCATGTTGCTCCTTGCTAACAGCAAGTATAGCTCCTCTTACAGCTTCTGATCCATAGGCACCAACATTCAGGCCACAAGCAATGACACCAGCAGTTATGGCATCAAAATAAATGCCCCACATTGGCAAAACAAAATAAATAAAAAACATTTGAACAAGGGCTGAACTGCCACGAAAAAATTCTAAATAAATAATTGCTATTACTCTTACTGAGGCGAATGAAGATATTCTTGCAATTCCAACAATAAATGAAACAATGAGCGCTAAGATTGCCCCCATTACAGTCAACTGTATGGTTGTAATAGTTCCTTTAATAATTAATGGGTAAAACTCTAGAACTTCATTCATAAAAAACTCTAAAAAACTGCCCTGTAAAAAATCGACAGGGCAGATTAGGTTACTAAAAAAACTCTAAAAACAAACTCTGTCCCTAATATTTAATGGCAGAGTAAGGTTAGAATAAATTTACATTCCATCAGGACATTGAGTCAAATAAGACTTCGAAGCAGTTGCAGCTGCAGAGAAACCATAAGGCGCAATAATTGCCTCAAACTCTCCAGTAGCCTTTAACATAGCTAAAGCCATATTGTATTCAGACCTGAACTCTAAATCATCCTTGTTAAATGCTGCACCAGCACAACCCATAGGAACACCTGTAACAGGCATTATTAACTCAAGGTTTGGATCATTAGTTTTATTAAGTAGATCTGCTGTACCTAAACCTGATAGAGCAAAAACGTCAACTCTACCTTGTTGAAGCATCTTAATACCACTTGGAGGCGCATCAAAATAAACAATCTGATCCGCACTTACACCACGCTCTAAAGCATATTTTTCTTCAGCACAACCAGCACATGTAGTCATTTTTAAAGCTGGGTTCGCAGCAATGTCTTCATAAGTCAATAGGTTGTTTGGGTTTCCAGCTGGAACAGCAAAAGCTTCAGCGCCACATAAATCAGGCTCAGAATAAATGATAGACTCACATCTACCAGGCTTAATGTAAAGACCAGAAGTTGCCATATCTACTCTTCTTGCTTGAAGAGCAGGAATCATAGCACCATACATAATAACCTCAGCTTTTAACTCTGGAACACCTAGAACGGCAAGAACGGCACGCGCAACATCTGGTGCAGCACCAGTAACGTAGCCATCAGATTTAATATCACTGTAAGGTGGTTCATTTGCAACAGCAACTGTTGCATATCCTTGTTTCTTAAGTCTTTTTAATGTATCAGATTCAGCAGAAGATGTTTGTGCTAAACCTAAAACAAGAAAAAAACATGTAAAAATCGAAATGATTTTTTTCATAAAGTTCTCCTTTTTTATTTATGAAATGAGAGTTTAACACTATCATTAAGATTAGAAAGATTTACATTTGCTAAAATTTGCATAATTTACGCATTATTTTGATTTTTTTAAATAAATTATGTGATAACATCATTTAATGAATAAATTAGATAGTTTTGATTATAAAATTCTAAAAATTGTCCAAGAAAATAATAAGATTACTTCTCAGCAGTTAGCGAAAGAAGTGGGATTATCATCTTCAGCCTGCCAAAGACGATTAAATTCAATGCGTAAAACTGGCATTATAGAAAGAGATGTATCAGTTTTAGATCGCAATCAACTGGATAGAAAAATTACCATTATAGTTCAGATACTGAGTGATATAGAGGGCACAGCGCCTGATATTCAATTTAAAAAAACAATGTTTGATGCCCCAGAGGTTATGCAGTGTTATTACGTTACTGGTGATTATGATTATGTTTTAATGGCCACCTTTAAAGAAATGGGTGATTATGAAGATTTTACAAAAAAATATTTTTTAGAAAACCCAAATATCAAACGCTTTAGTTCAATGGTGGTTATGAATAAAGTTAAAGAGAATTTATCTATTCCAATTGACTAGCTTTGTTACTCAGTTAAAGATGAGTGCACTATTATTACATCTGAGGAGAGTTATGCTGCTTCAACTGCCTCCTCTCGATAGTAATTGAAGCAATTGCTACCATGATTACTCCTAATCCCTGAGTAATAGTAATTGCATCTGAATATGCCATAAAACCGAAAACTAACACCAATAGAGGCTCTGTATAGCCAATATTAGCCGTTCTTATCGGGCCATATTTACGAACAGACATGTGATAAAACATCATTCCTGTAGCAAAAAAAGTTCCCGAAATGAGAGACAGAATTATTCCTTCATTTTGTGGCCAATAAAAACCAGTTTCATTTATAAATAAGTATAAAAAGGTAAGCGCTGGAATAAGAGTAGTATATTTAACAATCTCCCAGTTTTTTAAACCACTCACTCTTGGCGTTGTAATTAGAATTAAAGAGTAGGTCATTGCGGAAAGTAAGGCTAAAACTATCCCAATTGCCATGGTGTAAAAACCTTCTGAGCTCTGAGAGAGCGCAGCAATTCCTAGGGTTGCAAGTATGAACATAAGTATTGTTATTAAATCGAGTGATCTTCGCTTTGTCAGTGAAACTATTAAATAAGTAATTAATGGATAAGTAAAAAGCACTACACTAGCAAGGCCTACCGACATATATTTTACGGCCTCAACATAAAGCCAGGACTGAATACCAAATAAAACAGAAAGAATTAGAATCCAAATGCCCAGTTTTTGATGTTTAATTTCACTAAATGAGAAAAGACTTTTGGTAACAAGAAGTGAAGTACAGAAAGTTGTACCAAAGCGAACAAATAAAAATAAAAAAGCGCTAATCTCAAAAGTATAAATTAACGGCACCATGGTTACATTAAGTGCATAAAAAAAAGAGGATAGAAGTGCAAATCGAATTACAAACATTTTGAATCCAAAACAACAAAAATTTATAAATTTGATTTTATAAGATAAATTTATAGCCAATTTAGTTCATTTCAATTCAAAACTGGTATTTTTTTTCCAATTTTTAAACACTTTAGGATATCATTGCCGCTTCATTTTATTTTAAGGAGAGGAAATGGATTTTGATCAAAATTTAATAGCACCTACACTTGGTGTTTTGGGCTTACTTATTGTTGTATTTATATATCAATGGATAAGTAAACAAGATGGCGGAAGTGGTGACGTTAAAAAAATTGGTGAACAAATTCATATTGGCGCAATTGTTTTCATGAAGCGTGAATATCAAATGCTAAGCATGTTTGCTTTAGCCCTATTAGTATTACTTTATATATTCCTTGGCCCTTTAAGTGCCTTATGTTTCTTTGTAGGAGCAGTAACTTCTGCTACTGCTGGTTATATAGGTATGAACACAGCAACTATTGCTAATGTAAGAACAGCTCAAGCGGCTCATGATAGCGGAAGCTCTGCTGCCCTAACTGTTGCATTCTTTGGTGGCTCAGTAATGGGCTTATCAGTTGCAGCTCTTGGTTTATTAGGACTTGGCGGACTTTACTACTTCTTTGGTGCAGAGCATTCAGAAGCACTTCATGGTTTTGCTATGGGCGCGTCAGTTGTTGCACTATTCTCTCGTGTTGGTGGCGGTATCTTTACTAAGAGTGCTGATGTTGGAGCTGACTTAGTTGGTAAATTAGAGGCAGGGATCCCAGAAGACGATCCTCGTAACCCTGCAGTTATTGCTGATAATGTTGGTGATAATGTAGGTGATATAGCTGGTATGGGCTCAGATATTTTTGAGTCATATTGTGGCTCAATGATTGCAACAATAGCAATTGCATCTACTCTTGCTATTGATGGTCTTACTGCACTTGGTGGAAACCGAGCTGAACTGATGTCTCTTCCTTTAGCGCTTGCATCACTTGGCTTAGTTTGCTCAATTCTTGGAATTTTATTTGTTAAATTATCTTCAAATAAATCACCTGAATCTGCTTTGAGAATGGGAACAATTGGTTCTGCTTTATTATTTATCGTTACATCTTATTTCCTAATTGATTTTTTAGATGTCTCAAATTCTATTTGGGTAGCTGTTCTAATGGGAAGCTTTGGCGGAATCATTATTGGTCTTGTTACTGAATATTATACTGCTGGAAAGCCAATTAGAGATATTGCGGAATCTGGAAAAACTGGTGCTGCAACAGTAATGATTAAAGGCCTAGCAATTGGAATGCAATCTGTTGTAATTCCAGTATTGATGATTTGCTTAATTATTTATGTCTCTAATCTTTTTGTTGGCTTGTATGGTGTTGGTATTGCTGCAATAGGAATGCTTGCAACGGTCGGTATGACTATGGCAATTGATGCTTATGGACCAATTGCAGATAATGCAGGCGGCATTGCAGAAATGGCTGGACTTGGAGAGGATACTCGTAAGATTACAGACTCTCTTGATGAGCTTGGTAATACAACTGCAGCTATTGGCAAGGGATTTGCGATCGGCGCTGCAGCTCTTGCTGCTCTCGCGATTATTACTGCCTACACTGAGACTGTTAGTGCTAATTACGCCGCAATGGGAATGAACTTTATACTTGAGTTAAATAGCGCAGACGTTTTAATTGGCTTATTTATTGGTGGTACGATTCCATTCTTAATTGCTTCTCTTACGATGACTGCTGTTGGTGATGCTGCTTTTGAAATGATTGAAGAAGTAAGAAGACAGTTTAAAGAGATAGAAGGACTTCTAGAAGGTAAGGCTGAGCCAGATACTGCTAAATGCGTTGACATTGCTACAACTGCAGCACTGAAGAAAATGATTCTTCCAGGAGTCATTGCAGTAGCAGCCCCCGTTATAGTAGGATTCCTTATTGGTCCTGAGGCACTTGGCGGAATGCTTGGTGGCGCTCTTCTTGGTTGTGTTCTAATGGCTCTAATGATGGCTAATGCTGGTGGTGCTTGGGATAACGCTAAGAAGTATGTTGAAAAAGGAAACTTAGGTGGGAAAGGTACTGACACTCATGCAGCAACTGTTGTAGGTGATACGGTTGGTGACCCGTTCAAGGATACCTCTGGTCCAGCGATGAATATTCTTATCAATGTAATGGCGATTGTAAGTTTAGTTATTGCGCCGTTATTGTAAAAAGATACTCTATCAGCCCTGCCATCCTGGTGGGGCTGATAAACTTATTAATGCCTCCAAAAAGCTCTATGGAAAATGGCAATAATGGTCAAAACCTCAAGCCTTCCAATCAGCATTGAAAAACTCAAAATCCACTTAGCTGTTTCGCCCAGGGATCCATAGTTTTGTGCTACTTCTCCAAGGCCTGGTCCAAGATTATTCATCGTTGCTGCTGTTGCAGAATAGGCAGTTACCTGATCTAAACCTGCAAACATTAACAACATCATAATAAAAATAAAAGAAATTGCATAGAGTGAAAAGAAGCCAAGTACTGAAACCAAGGCTTTTTCATTAATACTAGCCTTATTTAGTTTAATACTAACCTGAGCATTAGGGCGAATAAACTTATGTATTTCTTTCATTCCCAATCTAAACATGACAAGCACTCGAACCACTTTAATCCCACCTCCAGTAGATCCAACACATGCACCAATAAAACTAACCATTATTAGGAAAACGGGTATTGCTGCAGGCCAGTTGCTGTAATTTTGTGAAGTAAAGCCAGTTGTGGTAGCTATTGAAATAGTTTGAAATAAGCTGTGTCTTATTGTTTCTGAAGTTGAGCCATACTCACCATTAAGAGAAAGGGCAAGTACTACAATAGCAGATGCAGAAAACAAAACCATTGCGTAAGTTTTAAATTCAGAATCTTTAATATAATCAACTAGTGAGCGGTTATTCCACGCCACAAAGTGTAATGAAAAATTAATACCCGCTAAAAACATAAAAAACATAGCAATCATTTCTATTGATACCGAGTTGAAATAACCAATAGAGCTGTCATGCGTTGAAAAACCTCCAATTGCAACCGTAGAAAAGCTGTGGCTAATAGCATCAAAAATAGACATTCCTAAAAAGAAATAAGCAAGTGCGCATAAAACAGTCAACGAAAGGTAAATTTTCCAAAGAGCTATCGCAGTATTTCGCAACTTTGGCGTAAGCCTATCTTTCGCAATACCACTAGACTCTGCATGATAAAGTTCCATTCCTCCAACACCCAATAAAGGCAGGACTGCAACAGCAAGAACAATAATCCCCATGCCTCCAAGCCACTGAAGTTGCTGTCTATAAAAAAGAATACTTTTGGGTAAATCATCAAGTTGGCTTAAAACAGTAGCGCCCGTTGTTGTTAAGCCAGACATTGACTCAAAAAATGCATTAGAAAATGAAAGATTACTAATCGATTCAGTAATTAGAAAAGGAAGCGTTCCAAAAAGAGACAAAACAATCCAAAAACTAACGACTATTAAAACGCCTTCTCTAAGTCGAAAGCTTTTCTTTATTGCTCTAAAAGGCCACCATAATAAAAGGCCTCCGAATACTGTCAGGATAAATGAAAAGACAAAAGTTAGATACTCACCTTCTGAGTATATCAAGTCAACTAATATTGGAGGTACCTGGGCAAAGCTGAAAACCATTAAAAGAAGGCCTAAAGTTTTTGCAACAATACTTAACTGCATTTAGTCCATACCTTTTTAGTATTTAATTGAAAGTAACTACTAATCATTCTCAAGGAATAAAGCCTCAACTTCATGAATTTTACCAACATCCATTAATACCATTAAAACATGGTCTCCCTCTTCTATAACTAGTTTTTTTGAGCCCATTAATAATTCATCATTTCTTACAATAGCTCCAACAACTACATCTTCAGGTAAAGGCAAATCTTTAATTTGAACTCCAACTACCTCAGATGTTTTTTCATTACCATGAACCACTATCTCTATCGCCTCAGCTTTTCCATGCTGCAAGGAATGAACCTTCATACAGTCACCCTTTCTAAGATGAGATAAGATTCCACTTACTGTAATTTGATCAGGAGAAACAATAATATCTACATCTCCACTTTGCTCAGCGAGAGCTGCATAAACATCGCGCTTTACCAGTGCAATAGTTTTATGAGCGCCTAAACGCTTAGCTAAAATTGATACAATAACATTTACTTCATCTGAATCCGTTAAAGCTAAAAATAGATCTGTATTTTCAATGCCTTCTTCCTTTAGCAGGTCTTCATCAGAAGCGTTACCTTGAAGCACTAAAGTATTATTAAGCTTCTCACTTAAATACTTAGCTCTATCTTCACTTAGCTCAATAATCCTTATATTGTGAGTGTCTTCAAGAAGTCTAGCAACATTAATACCAATACTTCCTCCTCCAGCAATGAAGATTTTTTGATAAGTATTTTCAGCACGTCTAAACTCTTTTAAAGCTCTAGAAATATGATCTTTTTTAGCTAGGAAGTAGACTTGGTCTCCCTCTCTTATAATAGTATCACTTTTGGCAGGGATAGCTTTTTCATTTCGATAAAGGCTTACTATGCGTATTTTTACATCAGGCATATGCTCATGGAGCTCTTTAACTGGTCTATTAACAATTGGCGTTCCAATGAAGGCACGCGTTTCAACAAGTTGCACCAGCCCATTTTCAAAATCAAAGACTTGAGAGGCCCCAGGCTGTTCAACAATACCCTGAATATATTCAGTGATTAAATTCTCAGGGGTAATTAAAAAGTCTATTGGTAACGCATCATTAGAGAATATTTCCGGTCTGAGTAAATATTCAGTAGTTCTTATTCGAGCAATCTTTTTCTTTACGTTATATAACGTATGTGCCATCCTGCAAGCAACCATATTTCGCTCATCAGAGCGCATTACAGCAATAACAACGTCCATTGATTTAATACCAGCCTTTTCTAAAATACTAGGATAAGCGCCATAGCCAATGACAGTTTTTATATCTAAATGCCTCTGTAATGGAGTCAACATTTCTTCTTTTTGATCTACAATCGTAATATCATTATCATCATCTGAGCAAAGGTACTTTGCAAGAGTTGAACCAACCTGACCAGCACCTAGAATCAATATTTTCATTTCTTGTCAATCCCTAAATCTTTAAGTTTTCTATATAGCGTTGTTCTTTCTAGGCCCGCAATCTCTGCAACAACTGCAATATTATTATCATTAGCCGAAAGATGATGTAGTAAATATTGACTTTCAAAAATATTTCTAGCTTCTTTAAGCTTAAGGGAATAATCAATACCACTAACTTGCTGAGTTGATTTTTCTGGCTCTTTACGAGTCATAATATTTCTTAATATTGGTAAAAAATCATGAAGGGGTTTTTTTAAAAAATCTACAGCACCAAGCTTCATAGCTCTAACGATATCACTAGGTTCTGCATGCCCTGACATCATTACTACAGGAGTTGATAACCCTTCAGAATGCCAATCTGATAAAAGTGAAATACCATCTTGACCAGGCATCCAAACATCCATTAGTATTAAATCAAAAGTGTTAGCGGCTACTATCGCTTTTGCTTCACTAGCACTTCTAGCTAGCATGGTCGTATAACTTACATCTTCAAGAATATCTTTAATAATCTCAGTATTATCTCTCTCATCATCAATAATCAATATTTTTCCAAATGTAGAATCTTGTTTCATTTCATCTCCCTTAGGGCATCAATTATACTGAATTCAATTGTTATTCTAGCACCATGCGGTTTTACATTGCTTGCAAATATCTGACCATCATGCTGCTCGATAATATTTTGCACAATTGCAAGCCCAAGCCCTCCACTTTTATCTTTTGTTGTAATATAAGGCTCAAATACTTTATCAATAATATCTTCAGGAAAGCCATTACCATCGTCAATAATTGTTAATCGGATGATCCCCTCTTTTTTCAAAACTCTTGACTTAATTTTAATGCTTAGCTTATCTTTTTCTCTCCTTGCTTCGGTTGCATTTTTAATTAAGTTAAGTAATACTCTAGAAATAGCATCTTTATCAAGCTGAAGTTTAGGTAAATCTCCACTCAAATCTAGATCAACCCTAATGCCACTATGATTGTCATATAGTGAGGCTGATTTATTTATTAGAGAGTTTAGCGACGATAAAGTCTTTTGAATTTCAGGTGTATTTGCATAATTTGCAAAAGCACTAACCATAGAATCCATAGATGCAACCTGATCCATAATGGTTTGAGTAGTTTTATTTATAATTGCAGAGTCCTTCTTATCTAGCTTTTCTAAAAATAAATTCCTAAGCCTCTGTGCAGAAAGTAATATAGGGGTAAGCGGATTCTTAATTTCATGCGCCATACGAACAGCAACTTCTCCCCATGCGGCTTTCTTTTGGGCTCTATTTAGTTTGGAAATATCAGTTATTATAATTACGTAACCAAGAGTTTTATTTTCCACCTCTAGGATTGCGCCCTGACAATAGATAAGCCTACTTCTATCATCAAGTGTTAACTCAATTTCTTTATCCCACTCTAATGAATCTTGATCAATCTCCTCTTGAATAAATGAAAAAAGTGGGCTTAGATTCTCATAATTTTTAACAACAACATCATACGACTGCCCAATAAATTTCGTCTCATCTGCAATTTGAAGTATTTTGCCAATAACTGGATTAATAATTTGTATCTTCTTATCTTGGTTAAGGGCAATAACACCAAAAGAGTACTTTAGAATAGTTTCTAAATAAAGGTTATGTGTATCAAGACCCTCTCTAGATTGCCTGATTCTACTGCTCATTTCATTAAAATATCCTATTAAATCTTGCATATCCTTATTTTTAGGATCTTGTTTAATTTCTACATCATAGTTTCCAGAAGAAATTTCTCTTGTAGCAACTGACAAGTTATGCATTGGCCTCATTAACTGATCAATCATTCGAAAAACAATAAGCAATGCACTTAAAACTGATAATAAAATTGTTGACGTAAAATCAATCAAAAAACGAGTTTTAATAATTGATGAGTTAAGGGTTAACTCAGCATCTTTTGCAGCAGAGCGAAAGCGAGTCATCCTCGAAACGAGGCTTTCAATATTAATATCTGAAGAGTAATGTGCAATTAAAGTAAACTCATCAGTTGAAGCTGTATAACCATCCAATAAGCAGGTTGAATTGTCTCTTTTACTTATTGCGGCAAGATTCATTTGAGAGTCATATAGTTTAAGCTCACAAGCCCAAAAGTCAGCAACTAAAAGGTCTAGTACAGACTGCATTTGCGCAACAGGTTTCCTAGGCGCATCAAAATAATTGATAAGCTTTCCTATATTGCGTGTTTTATCCTCGTAATACTTAATAGCAACATTATTAGTATTTCTATAAAGTTCGTCAACCTCACCGCCAACCTTTAAGTTAAATTCATCAAATTGAATTTCAGCAATTTGAAGGTTATCTCTTATTGATTCAAAAGAAAATAAATAAAATGATAAAACTGGAAGTAAAACCAAAACTGGAACAATTTTTATAAAAGACCAGGTAAATCTTGATCCAATTACTCCCTGCTCAGTATTTAGCTTTAACTTTCTCATGGAAAGCACAATATAATATATTGCAATAAAGCTCATTAGAATATTAAATCCAACTAAAACTAGGTACCACTTTTCAATTAACTCAGGATTTAGACCAAGATAAAACATTCCAGAAAATGAAATTACAAAGACACCAATCCAAAACAAGGCACGAGGAGCTTCTTTTATAGAAAAAGCTTGATTTAGCAACATAAATTTTGTTGATAAAATGTTAAAGTGTTTTGATTATCTCATAAATGAATTATTACTAGCATGAGTTGTTGATAAAATACAACAATCTATCTGAGACAATTCCTTTGATTTCAAGCGAGCTACAACTTAACAAATATCTGCAAAGTATTCAAAATGACTTTCTTCTTGCAATTGATACTGAGTTTAGAAGAATTGATTCATATTTCCCAGAACTTTGCTTAATTCAAATTGCAGCTGGTAACTATTTAGAGTGCATAGATGTTCTTGCAATTAAAAATTTAGAACCTCTTTTTGAAAAACTATACGATAGTAAAACTATTTGGGTTATTCATTCTGCTAGACAAGATATTGAGGCTCTTTATTACTTATCTGAAAGAATACCTCATACAATTTTTGATACTCAAATTGCGGCCTCACTATTAAATTATCCTCTTCAAGTATCATATCAAGCATTAACTGAAACATTACAAAATATTTATTTAGAAAAAAAGCATACACGATTCGACTGGAAAACAAGACCCCTTCCAGAGGATGTATTACAGTATGCACTTGATGATGTGAAATACTTACTTCCTCATTATGAAATGCTTAAAACTGAGTTAATTGAAAGTAAAAAACTTCAGTGGCTTAGTGAAGAAGTTGGCTTCCTGTTAGAGCCAAGTCTTTATGAGCCAAATTTTAAGCAAATTATTAAAAAAACTAGTGGGATTTCACAAATAGATTCTAAGTCACAAAAACAGGCAATAAATTTAGTAATATGGCGAGAAGATACTGCAAGGAAAGATAATAAACCTCGTAAATGGATAATGTCTGATGAGCGCTTAATAGATTATGCTACAGGAAAAAATAAGTTATCTTCAAGCTCTCAAGAGCTTTTTGAAAAATTTCTAAACACTAACCAAACTGAAAAAAAACTTCAAGCCCCTCTTTTATCTCAAAAACCATTATCTGCAGATGAAAAGCTGAAAAAAAATCATGCACAGGAGTATATTAAAAAAATATCGATTGAATATGATATTGCTCCTGAACTTATTTGCTCATCAAAAAATCTTGTTAAATTCATTAGAGGTGATAAAGATGTTTCTATTAACAGGGGATGGAGATCAAAAATATTTAAACTAAAATCATATCTAGAAACTTAACTTATCATTTAATTACTTTAACCCTATCAAAGATAATACTTTTAAAATAATTGCAGGAAATCTTAAAGGAAGGAAATTTAATTTTCCTGATGCTGAAGGGCTTCGCCCTACTCCTGGTAAAACAAGGGAAACCCTTTTTAATTGGCTTCAATTTAATATTGCTGATAAGACCATTATTGATCCTTTTGCTGGAAGTGGGGCTCTTAGCCTTGAGGCGATATCTAGAGGAGCCAAAAAAGTCTGTTTAATTGAAAAAAATAGCATAGTTTTTAAAAGTCTTGAATCTAATTTTAAGCTCCTTGAAAACTTTCAATATCAACTGAATAATAGTGATTCAATTATCTTTCTTGATAAACAAAATAATAATCCTTTCGATTTAGTTTTTTTAGACCCTCCATTTAACCAAAATTTAATACCAATAACTCTTGAGCTGTTATCTCAAAAAAATTACTTACATAATGAAAGCCAGATTTATATTGAGTCTGAGTACGAAATAACACCCTCACTCATAGAAAATCACCTTGAGTATGATTGTAGAATCAGAAAACAGAAAAAATCAGGCAATGTTCACTATTGTCTGATAAGCTTGGAGGTAACATGAAAAAAATTGCAATATATCCTGGATCTTTTGATCCTATTACTAATGGACACGTTGATCTAATAAAGCGTGCATCAAAAATTTTTGATGAAGTAATTATTGCAATTACTCAAAATGCTAATAAATCTAGCTTTTTATCGATTGATCAGAGGGTTGGAGCAGTTGAAAGCTCAATAGATTCTCTAAGTAACACCAGAGTATTAAGTTTTAATTCTCTTCTAGTTGACTTTGCAAGAGATCATGATGCTCAAATAATTATTAGAGGCCTCAGAGCTGTATCAGATTTTGAATATGAGTTTCAACTTAGCGGAATGAATAAGCGCCTTAACTCTGAAATTGAAACTTTGTTTATGACCCCCTCTGAAGAATTTGCTAATATTTCATCGTCCTTGGTTCGCGAAATTCTATCTCTTGGTGGTGATATTAGCCCATTTGTTCCAGCCCAAGTCAAAACAATACTCCTTGACAGACTTCAAAAATAATTTTGTTAATACCTTGAAATAATATTTTAAACCCCTAAATAGGGTTTATATAAAAATACAAGGAGTATATGGAATGTCAAAAATAATTGGAATTGATTTAGGAACAACAAACTCATGTGTCTCTGTGATGGATGGTGGAGTTGCTAAGATTATTGAAAACTCAGAAGGAAACCGAACAACACCTTCTATTATTGCTTACCCTAAAGACTCAGATGAGATCTTAGTAGGCCAGCCTGCTAAAAGACAAGCTGTTACAAATCCAGAAAATACGCTATATGCTATCAAAAGGTTAATTGGGCGTCGCTTTGATGAAGAAGCGGTTCAAAAAGATATTGATCTTGTTCCTTATAAAATCATCAAAGCTAAAAATGGTGATGCCTGGGTTGAAGTCAAAGGTAAAAAAATGGCAGCTCCAGAAATATCTGCTCGTGTAATTCAAAAAATGAAACAAACGGCTGAAGATTATTTAGGATCAGAAGTCACCGAAGCAGTAATTACTGTCCCAGCCTACTTTAATGACTCTCAGCGTCAGGCAACAAAAGATGCTGGAAAAATCGCAGGACTAACTGTTAAAAGAATTATAAATGAGCCTACTGCTGCTGCATTGGCATATGGTGTTGATAAATCTACAGGTGACAAAAAAGTTGCAGTTTATGATTTAGGTGGTGGAACATTTGATGTCTCTATCATTGAGATGGAAGATATTGATGGTGAAAAACACTTTGAAGTTCTTTCAACCAATGGTGATACATTTTTAGGTGGTGAAGATTTTGATCATAGAATCATTAACTATTTAGTAGAAGAATTTAAAAAAGAGCAGGGTTTAGATCTTTCTAAAGACGCGATGGCCCTTCAAAGACTTAAAGAAGCTGCAGAGAAAGCAAAAATTGAACTATCTTCATCAGAGCAAACTGAAGTAAGCTTGCCATACATAACTGCGGACGCCTCTGGTCCAAAACATCTTAATATCAAAATGACAAGGTCAAAGCTAGAATCTCTAGTTGCTGATTTATTAAAGCGATCAATTGATCCCTGCAAAATAGCACTTAAAGATGCTGGACTATCAAGTGGTGACGTTGATGAAGTTATCCTTGTCGGTGGGCAAACTAGAATGCCTAAAGTTCAAGCAATGGTAAAAGATTTTTTTGGAAAAGAACCTAAGAAAGATTTAAATCCTGATGAAGCTGTTGCTATGGGTGCAGCAATTCAAGCGGGAGTTTTAGGTGGAGATGTTAAAGATGTCTTACTTCTTGACGTAACTCCTCTATCGCTAGGCATTGAAACTATGGGCGGCGTAATGACTAAATTGATTGAGAAGAATACAACAATTCCAACCAACCAATCTCAAGTTTTTTCAACTGCTGCAGATAATCAATCGGCTGTAACGGTTCATGTTCTTCAGGGTGAAAGAGAGGTTGCGAGCGCAAACAAATCACTGGGTCAGTTTAATCTTGAAGGTATTCCAAATGCGCCTAAAGGCCAACCTCAGATTGAAGTTTCACTTGATCTTGACTCTGATGGTATCTTGAATGTATCTGCCAAAGATAAAAATACTGGAAAAGAACAATCTATAACAATCAAATCTTCAAGTGGTCTTTCTGATGATGAGGTTGAGAAAATGATTAAGGATGCTGAAGCGCACGCTGAAGAAGATCAAAAATTCCATGAACTAGTAACATCAAGGAATATGGCTGATTCTTTGGTGCATTCTACAAAGCAATCTCTAGAAGAGCTAAAAGATGAAATTTCTGACGATGAAAAAAGTGCAATCGAAACCGCGCTTAGTGAGCTTGAAGAAAGTATCAAAGGCGATGATAAAGAAGCAATCGATACTCAGGTTCAAAATCTAAGTGAAAAAGCGCAAGTTCTAGCCCAAAAAGCTCAAGAAAAAGCAACAGCAGAAGGTGGTGAAGATGACAAATCAGAAGGAAATGATGATGTTGTAGATGCTGACTTTGAAGAGGTCAATGAAGAAAAATAAGCAACATAAGAAATTAACACATAAATAAAACCTCCCTTGTCTGGTGCATGGGAGGTTTAATAATATAAGGGACCCATGGCAGAAAGAGATTATTACGAAATTTTAGGCGTTGATAAAGGTGCAGACGAGGCCAAAATTAAAAAAGCCTATAAGCGTCTTGCAATGAAATATCATCCTGATAGAAATGCTGATGATAAAGCTGGTTCCGAGAAAAAATTTAAAGAAGTCCGTAAAGCATATGATGTAATCTCAGATCCTCAAAAAAGATCAGCCTACGACCAATTCGGTCATGCAGGAGTTGAGCAAGGCGGTAATGGCTTTGGTGGTGGAAATCCATTTGGTGGATCTGGTGGTGGTTTTGGTGATATTTTTGGTGATATTTTTGGTGGAGGCAACTCAAAGCCCGATAACAGGGGCTCTGACCTTCGCTATGACCTAGAAATAGATTTAAAGCAAGCCGCAGAAAGTGATACTGTAAAAATTCGAGTTCCCAAAAATGATACCTGTGAGCCTTGCTCTGGAAGTGGCGCCAAACCTGGTACCTCTGTAAAAACTTGTGTAAATTGTCGCGGAACAGGGCAAACAACTATGCAGCAAGGATTTTTTGCTGTCCAAAGGCCTTGTAATCAATGCAATGGTTCAGGTGAAAAAATTGAATCTCCGTGCGGTACATGTCGTGGACAGGGTGTTGTAAGAAGTCAAAAAACTCTTTCAGTTAAGATTCCTGCGGGCGTAGATACTGGAAATAGAATTCGATTGAGTGGTGAAGGTGAAGCTGGATTACGCGGTGGACCGCATGGTGATCTTTATGTCCAAATTCATATCAAAGAGCATTCAATTTTTGAGCGTGATGGTAATGACTTATATTGTGAAGTCCCTATTGATTTTGCAACATCCACGCTTGGTGGCTCAATAGAAGTTCCAACATTACAAGGGAAGCTCAAAATTAAAGTCCCTGCAGGAACGCAATCTTCGAAATTATTTAGACTGCGAGGTAAAGGTATGCCTGCTATGAGGCATAATGGATCTGGTGATTTGCTATGCCAGGTTAAAATCGAAACGCCTGTAAACTTAAACTCCAAACAGAAAAAATTATTAAAAGAGTTTTCAGACTCATGCGAAGCAAAGCATCACCCAGAGTCAAATTCATTTTTTGGAAAGATGAAGTCATTCTTTGAGTAAACTTGAAACAATTTGTAACATAGTATTAATTACTCAAGTATAAAATTACTCTTTTCTCTAACTTAAAAACCTTTTTTAAAGATGATTAAAAAAATTATTGCACGTGAAGTACTTGATTCAAGGGGTAACCCTACTGTTGAAGCTGATGTTATTTTAACTAATGGTATTCTTGGAAGGGCTATTGTTCCATCAGGAGCATCTACGGGGCAAAGAGAGGCTTTAGAGCTTAGAGATGGTGATAAAAGCCGCTATCTGGGCAAAGGTGTTTTAAAAGCTGTTAATTTTATTAATACTGAGATTAGTGACTCCCTTAAAGGTATGGATGTATCTAATCAAAAAGCCATTGATCATAAAATGATTGATATGGATGGCACTGATACAAAATCTAGATTAGGTGCAAACTCAATATTAGCTGTTTCTTTAGCCTGCGCTCATGCAAATGCGCAAAATAAAAACCAATCATTATTTCGTTCATTTGACTTTTCAGAAACTTTTCAAATGCCTGTCCCTATGATGAATATTATTAATGGTGGTGAGCACGCTAATAATAGTGTTGATATTCAAGAGTTTATGATAATTCCTGCAGGTGCTCCTAGTTTTAAAGAAGCATTACGCTATGGAACTGAAGTATTTCATCATTTAAAAGCAGTACTTGAACAAAAAGCATTAAATACTGCAGTTGGTGATGAAGGTGGATTTGCTCCAGATCTAAAATCAAATGAAGAAGCGCTAGAAGTTATTATTGAAGCGATTAATAATGCCGGCTATACCCCTGGAAAAGATATATTTATTGGGATAGACGCAGCAAGCTCAGAATTCTATAAGAATGGAACTTATAATTTGGCCTCAGAAGGCTTAAAACTTTCTAACTCTGAATTTACAGAGTACCTTGCATCATGGGTTGAGAAGTACCCAATTATTTCGATCGAAGATGGTATGGACGAGAATGATTGGGAGGGCTGGGAGATGCTTACTCAAAAATTATCCAATTCTGTTCAACTTGTTGGTGATGATTTATTTGTAACAAATAGTAAGATTCTTGCGAAAGGTATTAAAAATAATATAGCAAACTCTATTCTAATAAAAGTTAACCAGATTGGTACTCTGACTGAAACCTTTGATGCAATGAAAATGGCTCTAGATGCTGGCTATACATGTGTTATGTCTCATAGAAGTGGCGAAACAGAAGACACCACCATTGCAGACCTTTCAGTTGCAACAAATTGTGGTCAAATTAAAACAGGATCTTTGTCTAGATCTGACAGATTAGCTAAATATAATCGACTCCTTCGAATTGAAGAAGAGCTTGGTGATGAAGCTAAATATCCTGGTCTAGCTGCGTTTAAAAACCAGTCATAAATCTCTCAAACAAGTTGTTCAGAGACTTTTGACTAATTTAAGGTTAAAATAAACTTTGATTGATTATTTTGGGTGACTAATTGGAATCACTTTCCACTTTTTGGCTTAGTGTTTTACTGTTTGTACTAATTCTAGCTTCGGCTTTCTTTTCCGCATCTGAAACTTCGATGATGGCATTGAATCGCTATCGCCTAAAAACCTTGAGCTCAAAAAATAATCTTCAGGCACAAAGAGTAGAAAGGCTTCTAAAAAATATTGATTATTTAATTGGTGGAATTCTTCTAGGAAACAACTTTGTTAATATACTTGCTGCAAGTATAGCAACCCTTCTTGCTCTGAAGATTTGGGGCGAGGGATCAGTAATTATTGCCTCCTTAGCTTTAACATTAGTTATTTTAATTTTTGCTGAAAACACCCCAAAAACATTTGCAGCAAAAAACCCTGAAAAAATTGCTTTGCCTGCCTCCTGGCTTCTTGATCTTCTAATTAAAATTTTTAAGCCACTAATATATCTAATATCTTTGATATCAAAATCTATTCTAAATTTTCTTGGACTGAAGAACATTAGTAAAGATATTCTCAATTCTGAAGAACTTAGAATGGCTGTTGTTGATTCAAAATCAGTATTATCCAAGAGTTACCAAAATATGTTACTTAATATTATTGATCTTGAAAAAGTTAAAGTTGATGACATTATGATTCCTCATCACGAACTCGTAAGTGCAGATATTAATAATGAAGAGGAATTATTTGAACAATTGAAAAGAATCCAACATACTCGCCTGTTAATTTTTGATGGCTCTGAAAATAATATTATAGGAACTATTCATATGAGAGATGTTGTGAATATATACGCCAGAGATGAAATCAATATGGCCAAAATTAAAGAGATAATAAGAGAGCCTTATTTTATTCCTGAAGGTACTCCTTTATCTCAACAACTTGAACACTTTAAAACTCAAAAACGAAGACTTGGTATTGTTGTTGATGAATATGGAGAGGTTCAAGGTATGGTTGTTTTAGATGATATTTTGGAAGAAATTGTTGGGCAATTTACTTCTTCTCAAGGTGAAAGTATAGATGAAATCAATATCCAATCTGATGGAAGTTACCTTGTAGACCCTAGGATTAGTATTCGCGAGTTGAATGCAAAGCTTAAAGTCAGCCTTCCTTTTGACAATGCAAAAACACTTAATGGTCTTATCCTCGAGCAACTTCAAAGCTTCCCTCAACACAATGTTTCTTTTAAAGTGGACTCACTAATTATTGAAATCGTTCAGGTAAATAAGCAAGGTGTAAAACTTGTTAAAATCACCAAAGTTAATTAGGTATTATCATTACCAACAAATAACTATCTCCAAATCAAAAAGGAAAAATAATGTTTAAATTTTTTACTGAAAAAAAATGGTTTCTTTGGGCCTATCTTGGCTCTGCAATTATTCTCAGCTCATTATGGATAACAGTTCAAATTGATGTGATGATAAATGAATGGTTTGGTGAATTTTATGACATGATTCAAAAAGCACTTGGAGCTCCAAATGCAATTACGATGGATGAATATACTGGTGGATTATGGAGCTTTGCAAAACTTGCTGCAATAGCTATTGCTTTAGGCCTTGCAACCTCATTCCTTACTGCTCACTTCTTATTTAGATGGAGAGCATCAATGGTTGAGTTCTATCATAGTGTTTATGACAAAGCGCGAACTATTGAAGGTGCCTCTCAGCGAGTTCAAGAAGACACTGTTAGATTTTCTAGAATCATGGAAAGTCTTGGAACAGCTTTAATTGAATCTATCATGGTTTTGGTAGAGTACTTTCCGTTATTAATGGGATTAGCAGTCGGTATTCCAATTATGTGGTTTGGTGACTGGGAATATGGCCTAGTAACTGGCGCCCTTATTTGGGCTGTAGGGGGAACGGTTCTAATGATTGGAGCTTCATGGATCTTAGGTCTTGTAGGTATAGAATATGACCTTCAAAAAAGAGAAGCTTCCTATCGAAAAATACTTGTTATTGCGGAGGATGATGGCACCGTTAGGCCAAAAGATATTGATGAGCTTTTTGAAGGCGTTCGAAAGATTAATTATAAAAACTACTTGTACTACTTATACTTTAATATTGTTAGGCTTGCCTATCTTCAAGCAAATGTATTAGTTGCCTATGTTATTTTAGCACCTGCTATAGTAGCTGGAGTTATGACATTAGGAGTAATGCAGCAAATAATTAGGGCGTTTGGAAGAGTAGAAGGCTCTCTCCAATACCTTTTTAAAGCATGGCCTACTATTATTGAGCTCGCAAGTGTCTATAAGCGTTTAATGGAGTTTGAGGCGCAAATTGAGTCTATGGATAAGTTAGAAACTGTATAGTTAACCTGTAACTGATTGGCCCATTTTAAGGGCCTGTCCAACCTCAAGATTAAGCTCAGGGGAGCCCTCTGGCATCAACATGATAACTGTAGAGCCCATGTTAAAACGGCCCAATTCATCGCCTTTTAATAGCTTAATCTGATGATCTTTATAATCATAGTTTTTAACTGCTTTAGAATAAGGCGGGGTGATTAAACCCTCCCATGAAGTTTGCATCGATCCTACAAAAATTGCGCCAACTAATACAAAAACCATAACGCCAAAATCAGTTTCAAATAAACAAACTAAACGTTCATTTCGAGCAAAAACCCCATCAATATTATCTACGGTATTCTGGTTAACTGAAAAAAGGTCACCAGGTATATATTTCATCGAAATCAAAGCACCATCGCATGGCATATGAATGCGATGATAATCTTTAGGCGATAAATATATTGTTGCAAAACTTCCATTTTGTATTTCTATAGACGGCATATCATCAATTAATGCTGAAATGCTATATTTACGACCTTTGGCTTGGACAATTTGGGAATTATAAACTTTACCAGACTGAGAAACAACACCATCAACAGGGGAGATAATATCCGATTCTGATATTGGTCTCAAACCTGGCTTAATTGCACGAGTAAAAAAATCATTAAAGGAAATAAAATCCTCGATATTTTCGATTTCAGCTTCTGAGAGATTGACTTGATATTGTTTAATAAACCAGCGAGTAAAATTATTTTTAACCCAAGAATTTTCTATTCTGGCAAATCGGAACATCAGCCTTGATAACAAATGCTGAGGAAGAAGATATTGAAAAAATGCCATCAATCAAGCTTATCAAGAATATAGCTTACTACTTCATTAAAATCCACTTCAACTTTATCGGGCATTTTTCTTGATTTATATTCAATTTTCCCATTATCAGCATGGGTGTCACTAATGACCAGTCGATGTGGTATACCAATAAGCTCAGAATCTGCAAACATTATTCCAGGACGCTCTTTTCGATCATCAAGCAATACTTCAATATTTTGCTCTATACAGTCCATATAAAGCTGATCTGCCAAAGCCTTAACTCGTGATGACTTATTATAATTAATTGGAACAATAACAAGCTGGAATGGAGCAATAGCCTCTGGAAAAATAATCCCCCTATCATCATGGTTCTGTTCAATACTTGCTGCAATAATTCTTGTAACACCAATACCATAACAGCCCATATTCATATTAACTGATCGACCATCTTCTCCAATAACGTTGGCATTCATTGAATCTGAATACTTGGTACCTAATTGAAAAATATGCCCTACTTCAATGCCTCTTTTAATTTCAAGATTACCCTTTCCATCAGGAGAAGGATCACCTGAGACAACAATACGTAAATCACTTGCAATAATTTTTTTAGTGTCTCTCCCCCAGTTGACCCCGACAAAGTGCTTATCATCCTCATTAGCGCCACAAATAAAATCTGACAAAGCTGCAGCCGCAAAGTCAACAATAACTGGAATTTCAAGATTAACAACACCAATTGAACCGAAAGAGCAACCTAATTGCTTCTTAACCACTACTTCTTCTGCCATTTGAAGAGGTTGTTTAATGCCATCAATCTTTGAAGCCTTAACTTCATTTAACTCATGATCACCTCGTAAAACCAGTGCAACTAGATTATTATCATTTCCTTGAACAATTAATGTTTTAATAGAATTAATTGGCTCAACTTTTAGCAATTTACAAACATCAGCAATAGTTTTAACACCTGGTGTCTCAACAAGTTCTAAAGCTTTCTCAGCTGATTTTGGCTCTCCTTGATGCAGAGTCTCTACTCGCTCAATATTAGCAGCATAATCAGAGCCATCAGAAAAACAAATTGCATCCTCTCCCGACTCTGCAAGTACATGAAATTCATGAGAGCTGTCTCCTCCAATAGTTCCTGAATCTGCTAAAACAGGCCTATAGTCAAAACCAATTCTATCAAAAATATTACAGTAAGTCTGGTGCATTAATTGATAAGTCTCATTTAGTGATTGCTCATCAATATGAAACGAATAAGCATCCTTCATAATAAACTCTCTAGAGCGCATTACCCCAAAACGAGGACGAATTTCATCTCTAAACTTAGCCTGTATTTGATACAAATTTATTGGAAGTTGCTTATAGCTTCTAAGGTACTGTTTAGCAATTTTAGTAATAACCTCTTCATGAGTTGGACCCAAGCAGAAATCTCTATCATGCCTATCTTTAAATCGCAATAACTCAGGACCATACTCTTCCCATCTTTTTGATTCTTTCCATATTTCTGCAGGCTGTGCAACTGGCATTAATACTTCCAATGCTTTAGATTTATTCATCTCCTCACGTATTATTTTTTCTACCTTTTGGATTATTCTTAAACCCATTGGGAGATACGAATACAGTCCCGACGCTAACTTAGAAATCAAACCAGCTCTTATCATTAATTGATGAGATATGATTTGAGCATCATTAGGTGCTTCTTTGACTGTTGAGATTAAAAAATCACTGCTTTTCATATAAAATGGTTTTCATATCAATAAATAATGCAATTTTACCTAATGCCTGATTTTCAAACTTTATTAATTTATATTATTCCTCTTCTTTTTGCAATAACCCTTCATGAGGCAGCTCATGGCTGGGTAGCAAGTAAATTAGGTGATCATACTGCAAGAATGATGGGGAGAGTTACCCTTAATCCAGTAAAACATATCGATCCAGTAGGCACAATCGCTATTCCGTTGCTTTTATTAATATCTTCATCTGGATTTATCTTTGGCTGGGCTAAGCCAGTTCCCATTAATTTTAATGCCTTGCGCTCTGGAAAATCTGGAATGATCTGGGTTGCTTTAGCGGGCCCAGGAGCAAATTTATTTATGGCTGTGTGTTGGCTGTTTATTATGATTCTCGCAATTAATATGAACATTCCTGTTTTAATAGAAATGGGCCGCATTGGAATAATGGTAAATTGTGTTTTAGCTGTTTTTAATCTTCTACCAATACCTCCACTGGATGGATCTAGAGTAATCAGTGCCCTTCTTCCAAATCGTCTTGCCTATCAATATAATCAACTTGAACAATATGGATTATTTATATTACTTGGGCTTATGTTTATTGGTGGCTTTAATTACTTAGTTCTTCCAGTCGTTGGATTGCTCTTAAGCTGGTTTCAGTTCGCTTTGGTATTTCTAGGATGAGCAACTAAGCTCTAAGTTTTGAGCCCACTCAGGAGGCTCACTATCATAAGACTCATATCCTTCATGGTTATCAAATGGTTTTTTGAGTAATTGAAAAAGAGTTTCAATTTCATCGTATTCATTTAAATCTTCTGCTTTTCGAATTGCAACTTCAGCTAAATAATTTCTTAAAACATATTTAGGATTAACCTTGTGCATCATAGTTACCCTTTGATTCATCTTTGAAGTCTCTTTCTCAAGCCTTGCCTTATAACGAACAAACCAAGAATCAAAATTATTCCCCAATGTATGCTCACTCTTACTTGAAAGTTGTCTCATAGAGCGGTGGTAATCTTTTTTATTAGTATAAAGCAACTCTAAAAACTCATTAATTAATGAGTTATCTTCATCATAAGCCTCTAATAATCCAAACTTTCTTCTCATTAATGAAGAGTACTCTTTAACTAATGACGACTCATATTCAGTAATAGCTTCTTTCAACTGAGTTTCATCAACAAGCGACTTAAAAGCATCAGCCAAGCGGTGCAAGTTCCATAATGCGACTGATGGCTGCTTTTCAAATGAATAGCGGCCCTGAGTATCAGAATGATTACAGATAAAACCAGGGTTATAAGTCTCCATAAAGCTGAATGGGCCATAATCAATAGTCAAGCCTAGGATTGACATATTATCCGTATTCATTACGCCATGTGCAAATCCTTGGCCCTGCCATCGCGCAATCATTAATGCAGTTGACCTAACTACCTCCTTGAATAATTCTAAATAATTTTCTTGATCGACATGAGGCAAGTGATGCGTAATAACAAAATCAGCTAATTTTTTTACGTTTTCTGTTTGACCTCTTGCTGCAAAGAATTCAAAGTGGCCAAAACGAATATGGCTTTCTGCAACACGAGTCACAATTGATGCATTTTCTAGGTGCTCACGGTAAACACCGGTATCACTTGCAACAAGAGCTAGAGCCTTCGTGGTTGGGATATTTAAAGCCTCCATGGCTATTGAACATAAATACTCTCGAATACTTGATCTAAGGACAGCGCGTCCATCAGCACCTCGAGAAAAGGGGGAAGTTCCAGCGCCTTTTAAAGAAACCTCATAGTTACTAATTTCACCAATAAGGCATGAGCGGCCATCTCCAAGCTGTGGCACAAAGTAGCCAAACTGATGGCCTGCATAAACTGTAGAAATAGGATTTACATCACCCAATTTTTTTTCACCTGAGCAAATACTTAAAAGATTTTCATCACTCATGTCTAAATTAAGATCTTTTTTAAGGCTATGATTTACATGAACTAATTTACTATTTTCAAGCTTTTTAGTCTCAACTTGAGCAAAGTAATCATCACCTAAACTTAAGTATTTAAGAGAGCCTATCATTTAAAATTTGATTAACTTGTTTTGGATTTGCTTTTCCCTGAGTAGCTTTCATGACTTGGCCAACAAAAAAACCTAAAAGCTTAGTATTTCCATTTTTAAATTGCTCAACTTGATTAAGATTTTTTGCAATGATTTCATCAATAACAGACTCTAAAGCGCCAATATCTGTCATTTGCTCTAAGTCTTGGTCTTTAATTATCTCATCTACACTTCTTTTTTCATCCCACATGAGCCTAAAGACATCCTTAGCTATTTTTCCTGAAATAGTATTATCAGTAATTCTTGAAATTAGATTAAAAAGCTCAGAGGCTGCTATTGGTGAATCCTGAATATCAATTTGATTTTTATTTAGGGAGGCTGAAAGCTCACCCATAACCCAGTTTGCTGCAAGCTTAACATCAGCGCCCTTATCAATAATAATTTCATAGTAATCAGCCATTGCTTTTTGCGAGGTTAGGTTCTCAGCATCATATTCGCTCAACCCAAATTTATCTATAAACCTAGCCTTCTTCTCAGATGGAAGTTCAGGCAGTCTATCTTTAATTGCTTTAAGAAGCTCATCATCAATCACAACAGGTAGCAAGTCAGGATCAGGAAAATATCTGTAATCATTGGCTTCTTCTTTTGAGCGCATAGACCGTGTTTCATTTTTAATTGAATCATAAAGTCTAGTTTCTTGAGCTACAGAGCCTCCATCTTCTAAAATATCTATTTGCCTTTCAACCTCGAGATTAATAGCTTTTTCTAAAAATTTAAATGAGTTAATGTTTTTTATTTCAGCTCTAGTACCTAACCCTTCACCCGCCCTTCTAACAGAAACATTAGCGTCACACCTAAACGATCCTTCCTGCATATTTCCATCACAAATATCAATATATTGAACCAATGCATGAATTTTTTTAGCATATGCAACTGCTTCTTTAGCATTACTCATATCAGGGTCAGATACTATTTCTAATAATGGTGTTCCTGCTCGATTCAGGTCAATGGCTGTGTAATCATCATATAAATCATGGATTGATTTTCCAGCATCTTCTTCTAAATGTGCACGGGTAATTCCTACCATCTTCTTTTCACCATTATCTAGAGGAATATCAATTGCTCCATTTCCAACAATTGGAATTTCAAACTGTGAAATTTGGTAGCCTTTTGGGAGGTCTGGATAAAAATAATTTTTTCGCGCAAAAATAGAGTGCTTATTAATAGTGGCATTAACTGCCAAGCCAAATCTAAGCGCCATTCGAACTGCCTCTTTATTTAAAACAGGCAAAACACCAGGGAAGCCTAGATCAACAGCGCATGCCTGAGTATTTGCTTTTGCACCAAACTCAGTAGATGCACCAGAAAATATTTTTGATTTTGTTTTTAATTGCGAGTGTATTTCCAGTCCAATTACAGTTTCCCAGGTCATAATAAACTCTCCCCTATAACTCAATTGGTGAGGAAGTATGCCAATCAGTTTTCAATTGAAACTGATGGGCAGTATTAAGCAAAAGCTCTTCAGACCAGTGATTGCCTATCAACTGAAGACCTACTGGCAGTTCATTTGAGAAGCCTGCAGGAATGCTCATTCCAGGAAGTCCTGCTAAGTTAACTGAGAGAGTATAAATGTCCGCTAAATACATTGAGACAGGATCTTTAACAGAGCCTAAGTCAAAAGCAGGTGTCGGGGCAACTGGCCCCATAATGACATCAACACTTTGAAAAGCTTTTTTAAAATCCTCACTAATTAGTTGTCGAACTTTTTGAGCTTTTAGATAATATGCATCATAATAACCAGCAGAAAGTGCATAAGCACCAATCATAATTCGTCTTTTAACTTCCTTACCAAACCCTTCTGAGCGAGACCTTAAATATAAATCATCTAAATCTTTAGGATCTTCACATCGATACCCATACCTTACTCCATCAAATCTAGATAGATTAGAAGAGCATTCGCAAGGCGCGACAATATAGTAAGTTGGAATTGCATGCATTGAATTAGGAAGTGAGACCTCTTGAATCTTAGCGCCCATCGACTCATATTCTTTAATTGCCTCCATAACAACTTTTTCAACTCCCTCATCTAGGCCACTGGAAAAAAATTCTTTAGGAAGTCCAATCTTTAATCCATCCAAAGAGTTTGTTAATTGATTAGTGTAATCAGGTGTTTCTTTAGCAGCACTGGTTGAATCTTTATTATCAAAGCCCGCCATAGCATTCAAAACGATTGCTGCATCTTCAGCAGTCTGGGTCATTGGGCCAGCTTGATCAAGACTCGAAGCATAAGCAATCATCCCGTATCTAGAAACTCTTCCATACGTTGGCTTGAGCCCAGTAATGCCGCACAAACTCGCAGGCTGGCGAATACTGCCTCCAGTATCAGTTCCAGTTGCAAATGGAGCAATACGAGATGCAACAGCAGCAGCAGAACCTCCAGAAGAGCCTCCTGGGATTTTCTTTAAGTTCCAAGGGTTTTTTACTGGCCCATAATAGGAATTTTCATTTGATGACCCCATTGCAAACTCATCCATATTTGTCTTTCCAAGCATTACCATATTTTCTGAATTAAATTTATGACTCAGTGTTGCATCATATGGAGAAATAAATGAATCTAGCATCTTAGAACCTGCAGAGGTTTTTACGCCCTTAGTGCAAAAAATATCTTTATGTGCATATGGAATTCCGGTCAAAGGAGTATTGTCTCCTTTGGCTATTTTCAAGTCTGCTTCATTTGCCTGTGCAAGCGCAAGATTTTCAGTCACTGAGATAAATGCATTGAGCTTAGATTTATTAATTCGATTTAGATAATGTTGGGTCAACTCTACAGATGAAAAATCTTTATTTTTGAGTCCCTTGATTAGAGCGGCAACAGATAGATTATGCATCATCATTCAATTACCGTTGGGACAAGAAAGTGACTCTTGCCTATTTTGGGGGCAATTGCTTGAAATTCTTCAGCTAAGTTTTCTTCAGTCACTTCATCATCTCTTAAGCGCTGAGACATATGCAGTGGATGCGCCATAGGCTCAACATCGCCAGTATCTATTTCATTAAGATCATCCATCAAGCTAAGTATATTATTTAATTCTGACGTACTTTGCTCTAACTCTGCATCTTCAATACTTAGTCTCGCTAAATAGGCAATCTCTTTAACTTGTTTTTTATCTAATGACATGTTTAATTAATATTTATTAACAAAAATTTGATATAACTTTTTGAAAGTTTTCTTTTGAATACGATCCAGTAACAAAAGAGCTTCCTACACTATTTAAAAGCACAAGACGCAAACTACCATCAACTGCCTTTTTATCGACTGACATTGCCTGAATTAAGCTTTCACTCTTAACTTCCTTGCTTATGCTAATTGGTAAATTAGCCTTACTAAGAATACTCTGAATTCGCTCAAAGTCAGTTTGGGACAATTCTCCTTCGAACTGCGATAGCATTGAAGCCATACACATACCAATAGAAACAGCCTCCCCATGCAAGTAGACCCCATACCCAAAAGTATTCTCTATAGCATGCCCAAAAGTATGCCCAAAATTTAATAGCGCCCTCTTTCCATGCTCAAATTCATCCTGAGAAACGATGATCGACTTGTCTTTACACGAGCGATAAATTAAATCAATAATCAAACTATTATCACGCTTCATAATTGGATCAATATTGGCTTCAAGATGGGATAAAAAATCAATATTACCCAGTAATCCATATTTTATAACCTCAGCCATTCCTGCTGAGTATTCACGATCATTCAATGTACTTAGGGTGTCAACATCAATGATAACTGCTTGCGGCTGATAGAATGCACCAATCATATTTTTACCTAACTCATGATTAACACCCGTTTTACCGCCTACACTAGAATCTACTTGAGATAGAAGAGTCGTTGGAACCTGGATAAAATTAATACCACGCTGGTATGACGCTGCAGCAAAACCGGTTATATCACCAACCACACCGCCGCCAAGAGCTATCAAAGTGGCACTTCGATCAAATTTTTCTTGAAGAAGTGCATCAAATATAAGATTTGTAGTTTCAAGTGTTTTATATTGCTCGCCATCAGGCAATATAACGACCTTCACAGTAAAGTTATCTAATGACTTAGTCACTTTATCTAAATATAATGGGGCAACCGTGGAGTTAGACACAACCATAACTTGCTGACCGCTTATATGGTCTTCAAAAAAAGATTTTTGAGACAACAAGTCACATCCAATATAGATTGGATATGACTTATCCCCAAGCTCTACATTTAGAATTGTTTGATCATTTGTCATTAAGCAAATATCCTAGTTTCTCCGTCACCTGCAACATTTTCTATGCAGCGACTACAGAGGTCTTTATGCAATTTATTTTGACCTATTTCAGGCCTATGATGCCAACATCGAACGCATTTTTCATACTCACTTTTTCTAACTAAGATTGCCAGTGAGTTATCAATATTAATAGCATTTGCTGGCTTATCCTTCAGCTGATGAACTTTTGCATCTGAAGTAATAAACAAAAACCTTAATTCATCTTTTAGTTCTAACAGAGCCTGATAATTTTCATCTTCACAGTAAATATCGACCTCAGCATCTAGTGATGAACCAATAGTTTTAGCGCGCCTCATCTCTTCAAGTTCTTTTCTTAGATGGGCATTGATGTCTCTAGAAACATCAATTGAATGATTATTGAATTTAGCTTCCAGCCCTTCATACCAGGTCTGTAAAAAAATACTTTCGTTTGAAGCACCTGGTAAAAATTGCCATATCTCTTCGGCGGTAAACGTCAAGATAGGAGCCAACCAACGAACCATGGCATGGGAAATATGAAATAGTGCACTCTGAGCAGAGCGTCTCGCTAAAGAATCAGATTGAGTAGTATATTGTCTATCTTTAATAATATCTAAATAAAAACCGCCCAGATCATTTGTACAAAAATTTAATATTGCCTTCATTGCAAAGTGAAAATTGTACTCATCATATTCACTAATAACATTTTTTTGTAATTCAGCAGTCTTAGAGACAATCCACTTATCTAAAACGAGCATATGATCTGTCTCTACAAGATCTTTACTTGGATCAAAGCCTTCCATGTTTGCCAACATAAAGCGCATTGTATTTCGAATCCTGCGATAACTATCAGCACTTCTATTAAGAATCTCATCGGACACCGTCATTTCACCAGAATAATCAGTACTTCCAATCCAGAGTCTTAAAATATCTGCGCCAAGCGAGTTAACAACTTTTTGAGGGGGAACTACATTACCAACCGATTTACTCATTTTATGACCATTTTGATCCACAGTAAAGCCATGAGTAAGAACTTGCTTATAAGGCGCCCTGCCATTAATTGCACATGAAGTTAACAGAGATGATTGAAACCATCCTCGATGCTGATCTGAGCCCTCTAGATACATATCAGCGACATCACTTAAATGATCACTTGCCTTCAATACTGCATAATGACTTACGCCCGAGTCAAACCAAACATCCAATGTATCGGTAGTTTTTTCGTAATCAGGTGCTTCATCACCTAAAATATCTTCAACTTTAAGTTTAAACCAGGCCTCTATACCCTCAAGTTCAATTTTTTTAGCGACAATTTCAAATAGTGATTCTGTCTCAGGATGCAACTCTCCAGAATTTTTATTAACAAATAAAGTAATTGGAGTTCCCCAATACCTTTGGCGTGAAATGCACCAGTCAGGTCTATTTCCAACCATTAATTCAATGCGTTTCTGACCCCAGTCAGGGATCCATTTAACATTTAGAATCTCTTCATTAACTTTATCTCTTAATTTCTTTTGAGTCATTGAGACAAACCACTGAGGTGTCGCACGAAATATTACAGGCGTCTTATGTCTCCAGCAATGAGGATAAGAGTGCGTAATGGGCTCGTGTTTGACTAAAGTGCCTTTATTTTGAAGTAGGGTAATAATAGTGCTGTTAGCTTTAAAGATAAACTCTCCAGCAACACCATTAGTTGTCTCTATGAAAACGCCCCTTCCATCAACAGGGCACTCTACGGGTAAGTTATATTTAAGGCCGACTATGTAATCATCTTGGCCATGAGCAGGAGCCGTGTGAACTGCACCAGTACCAGCTTCTGTTGTTACATGTTCACCTAAGATAATTGGCACCTGCTTATCATAGAATGGGTGTTGAAGCATTATGCCTTCAAGGTCAGAGCCTTTATAAACTTTATCTATCTTATTCTTTAACTTTAGGTCAAACCTTTCAAGAGCAGACTCAAGTAAATCTTCAGCAAGAATAAAGTATTGCTCCCCGACATCAACTAAAACATAGTCCAACTCAGGATTAAGAGCAACCGCTTCATTTGCAGGTAACGTCCAGGGTGTTGTTGTCCAAATAACAATAGAAACAGGCTTATCTAGATCAAAAAAATCACCAATAATCTTAAAAGCCACATCTACTGTATCAGAACCTTTATCTTTATACTCAACCTCAGCCTCTGCAAGCGCTGAAGAGCATTCTGTGCACCAATGCACTGGCTTAAAACCCTTAGCAATGTGTCCATTTTTAACAATTTTCCCAAGCGAGCGTACAATATCAGCTTCATACTTAAAGTTCTTAGTTAGATATGGATTATCCCAGTCTCCAAGAATCCCTAAACGCTTAAAATCAACCTTTTGTTTTTCAATCTGTTGATCTGCATAAACCCTACATGCAGCTCGAAACTCATCAGCATTTATTTTATGACCAACCTTTCCCTTCTTTTTTTCCACCATGTGCTCAATAGGGAGTCCATGACAATCCCAACCTGGAACGTACGGAGCGTCAAAACCTGACAAGGTTTTGCTTTTGACAATAACATCTTTTAGCACTTTATTTACTGCGTGACCAATATGAATATCTCCATTCGCATAGGGAGGCCCATCATGAAGCACAAATAATGGCTTGCCTTTAAACTTGTGACGAATTTGTTGGTATAAATCCTGATCCTGCCATGTTTTTAGGAAACCACCTTCACGATTTGCTAAATTAGCTTTCATCGGAAAATCAGTTGCAGGTAAATTTAAGGTGTTTTTATAGTCAGACATTAAGGCGTTAATTTTTTCTATATAAAGACGCCATTATACTTGACACATATGGTTTAACAAGATTGATAATGCTTTTGAAAAGTAAATTAAAGCCTGTAAAAGAAGATTAAATTAACCTTTTAATTTAACAGCATTAAGTAACGCTTGAACTTGTTTAGGTTTAAGAAGTTCAGATTGATTTGCACGTAAGTTATCTGGCATCCGAATGTCACTAAATCTTGTTCTAATAAGCCTTGAAACTTTAAAATCTAGAGCCTCCCAAAGTCTCCTAACTTCTCTTTTTCTGCCTTCCCTTACAACAACGTGATACCATCGATTTGCACCATCGCCGCCGCCAAGAGTTACTTTATGAAATTTAGCAAACCCATCATCAAGCTCTATTCCACTAATTAATTGTTTTATATCCTCATCACTAACTCTTCCTAAGACGCGCACTGCATATTCTCTATCTATTTCAGAGCTCGGATGCATTAGCTTGTTTGCTAGATCTCCATTGTTAGTAAATAGTAACAACCCAGATGTATTAAGGTCTAGTCGACCCACCATAACCCAACGCGTATTTTCGGGCAAGAAGTCAAATACACTTTTACGGCCCTCTTCATCTTTATTTGAACAAATAACGCCTGCTTGCTTGTTGAGCATCAACACCTTAGTCTCTTCTTCTGAATAACGCTTTAGGTCTATCAACCTTCCATCAATTGTTACCTTGTCGGCGATTGTTGCCTTATCGCCAAGCGTCGCTTCTTTGTTATTGACAGAAATTCTTCCCTGCTCTATAAGCCTTTCCGCCCAGCGTCTTGATCCATAGCCAGCATTGGCAATAAGTTTTTGTAGTCTTTCTGACATTTAGTTTTATCTCTTTTTAGTAGGTTATACCCATCGCATCTCGAACCTCTTCCATTGTGCTTCGCGCAACTACCCTTGCACTCTCTGAGCCCTCAAAGATGATTTCTTGTATAAGGTTTGGATTGGATTGATACTTTGCTATATTCTCTTGGATAGGTTCTAACTCAGCATTAATTGCTTCTATAACAGGCATCTTACATTCAATGCAGCCTATTTTAGCTTTTGTGCATCCTTCATTTACCCACTTGAGAGTTTCTTCTGATGAATATATTTGATGTAACTGTGATACTGGGCATTTTTTTGGATCACCCGGGTCAGTTAATTTAACGCGAGCAGGGTCAGTGGGCATTCTATTAATTTTTTGCTTGACGGCTTCAGGCTTCTCTCTCAAGGAAATCATATTATTATAAGATTTTGACATTTTCTGTCCATCCAGGCCAGGCATTTTAGATGCTTTGGTTAAAAGAGCCTCAGGCTCAGTTAAAATTATCTTCCCTAAGCCTTCTGCATACCCTAAAAGCCTTTCTCTATCACCAAGAGTAATATTTTGCTGCTCACCAAGTAAAGCTTTTGCCTTAATTAAAGACTCATCATCACCCGTCTCTTGATAAGACTTTCTTAATGCTCTATAGAGTTTTGATTGTTTTTTACCCATCTTAGTCACAGCGGCTTCGGCTTTCTCTTCGAAATCAGCTTCGCGACCATAAATAAAATTAAAGCGTCTTGCAACTTCTCGGGTAAATTCAACGTGCGCGACCTGATCTTCACCAACTGGAACCAGGCCAGCTTTATAAATTAATATGTCAGCACTTTGTAATAGAGGATAGCCCAAAAAACCATAGGTCGATAGATCCTTAGTCTTAAGTTTTTCTTGCTGGTCTTTATAAGATGGCACTCTTTCTAACCAGCTAAGAGGGGTTGTCATCGAGAGCAGTAAATGAAGCTCTGCATGTTCTGGCACTTTAGATTGAACAAAAATTGTAGAAGTATTAGGATTAAGGCCAGTTGCCAGCCAGTCAACAACCATATCCGAAACATTTTCTTCTAAATTAATTCTGTCAGAATAGTGTGTTGTAAAGGCGTGCCAATCAGCAACAAAATAATAAGAGTCATACTCATTTTGAAGTTGGATCCAATTTTTTAGGACCCCATGATAGTGGCCAAGGTGTAATTGGCCTGTGGGCCGCATTCCAGATAATACTCGATGATCTTTCATAGTGCTTAATAGAAGGCTTAAATGTTAATGTCTCAATTATCCCATAGATTGGCTATAGCTTTCCAGGCCATCCAAAACCAAATTATCAAAGGATTTAACCGATACAGGAAGCTCTTTAATTATCTCTTTGACAATGCCGCCACAGATAGTTATAACGCCGCCTGGGTATTTTAATTCAAAATTATGTATTTGAGAATTAACTGCTGACACAAGCATTGCATGAGTTCCACTTTGCCACGCCCCCTCAGTACTATTTTTCAGCTCAGAAGTGTTTATCGATAAATCATTTGTTGAAAACTTAACAAAGCTTTCTCTTAGGGCCCGAATGCCAGGCATTATGAGTCCGCCTTGGTGCATTCCTTTAGCGTCAATAACGTCAAAGGTAACTGTGCTTCCAGCGTCAATTACTAGTAAAGGTGGATTTGGGAAGCGCTCAAGAGCCGCCAGCATAGCAAGAAAACGATCAACACCAAGCTTAGATGGATCATCATAGGACAAGGTTAATCTTCCATATTGCTTTAACGGCTCTACTAACTTAACGTTAGAAAATTGAGCCTTTATGGCTTGCACGATATTTGGATGCGCAACAGCACTCACCCAAACTGAATCCGCTTTGGGCAATAATTCTAATGAAAAAAGATCTACGGCCTCAGTAAAAACCTCAGAGTCACATGTACGCCACTTAACAGCAGAGTTACCTATATCAATAAAGAGGCTAGATTGGGACATCAAAGAGGGCTGCGTTGATCCATAAGTGCATGAAAATACTTGCCACATAGCCTAGAGCAATAGCCCATATCCATTTAAGGTGTGAGACGAACGTATAGTGTCCTTGTGATTGCCCCATCAACGCAACACCTGCCGCCGATCCGATAGAAAGCATACTTCCTCCAACGCCTGCAGTGAGTGTTACCAAGAGCCACTGACCCAGAGACATGTCGGGAGTCATCGTTAAGACTGCAAACATTACTGGAATGTTATCAACGATGGCAGAAAGGATGCCTACTAAAACATTTGCATAGGTAGCGCCCAACTGAACATACATCGCCTCAGAAACTAATGCTAGGTAACCCATAAAGCCTAAACCACCAACACTTACAATAACGCCAAAAAAGAAGAGTAGAGTATCCCACTCTGCCCTAGAGACCTTTCTAAATACATCAAACCTCTCTGAAATTGAGTCATTCGAGTTATGCCTAACCTTAATAAAGTAGCCCACTACCATAAGGTATCCAAGTCCTGTCATCATTCCCATCGCAGGTGGGAGATGCAGGAAGTTATGAAAACTTACCGCTGTTGCAATCGTCAACAAAAACATAAAGGTTATCACAATGCCGCCATCCTTAATAACAACCACTTCATCTACAACCTCTGGCTTCTCATTTTTAATTGCAAAGTGCATGATCGCAGCGGGTATAAGAAAATTAACCAGTGATGGAAAGAATAAGACAAAGAACTGCTGGAAGTCAACCAGACCCTTCTGCCAGACCATAAGCGTAGTAATATCTCCAAACGGACTAAACGCGCCGCCAGCATTAGCAGCAACAACGATATTCACAAACGCCACCGAAATAAACTTTGCATTCCCAGCACCAACTGCCAAGACCACTGCGCCCATGACAAGCGCTGTAGTAAGATTATCAGCAATAGGCGACATAAAGAACGCTATAAATCCTGTCAGCCAGAATAGCTGTCTATAACTGAATCCTTTTGATATAAGATATACCTTCAATTTCTCAAAAACGAGGCGCTCACGCATCGCCTCAATATAAGTCATTGCTACTAACAAAAATAAGAATAGCTCTGCATATTCTAAAAAATTATGCCTTAGAGCTGCCTCTGCTGCATGTGGTATATCTTTGGAGGCATACACCCAACCTATAATTCCCCATATTAATCCAGCAACCAAAATAACTGGCTTTGACTTACGAAAATGTGTGAACTCTTCAAGCATCACAAAGGCATAAGCAATAACAAATAGCGTTATGGCAAGATAGCCAGCCCAGTGACTCGTTAAGTCAAGATTTACAGCATCGGTTGAGGCGAGAGTTAAGCTTGGGGTTAAACCAAGCATTATTAGTAATATTTTATTCATTTTTTTATTCTTGTTAGTGTTAGACCTTGTTCATTATTAAGGGTTATTTTTGCATCTTTAAGCTCAACATCTAGAGTAGCCAAACAGTAAAAATTCGAATTATATTTTATCCTAAATATTACTATTCCGCTAGATTTATAACGTGCACCTCTAGCTTGGGCAGACTTTGAAGAAGGGCAATAAAGTAAATCACCAATATTAATTTCTAAGCTTGACTGAAAAGCAAACAGGCGACGTTTGGCAGAGCCCAGATAGTGAAGCCTTGCAACCACTTCCTGGCCTGGATAGCAACCCTTTGAGAAATTAACACCAAATTCGTTAATATCCAAATTAAGCATTTGTGGCACCAGTTTTTCACTAGTCAATAGATAGATTTCAGGAAGCAGTGAGTCAATACAAGCCTTATGCCAAATATCAATTGACTCAGCATCAATTACTGCAGCTACATTATTGTCTTTCTTGAGTAGGACTGACAACTGATCTTTAATATTAAATGCATTTTCATTAGTTTCATTAATTAAGCCAATCTGACAGAATTCATTTGATACATCTTGAATTACAACATCAGACATGATTACAAACATTTGAAGTCGAGAATGTATTTTTTCAACAAGATCGATTGGAAAGGAAAGAAGAAGACTTCCTTCATAGCGCATCACCCAAAAAAGTGCGATAATTTTTCCTTGGTGCTGACAATAGGCATTTAACTGGGCCGAAGAATTATCAAGCTTACTAATATCATTACTAAGCTGGTTTTGCAAAAATAATTCAGAATCACTTCCTGAAATTTTTAACAGTGCTCGATCATTTAAAGTTACTTGCATTATTTTTTATTTTTTTGAATGTTTACATGCATTTTAATCACTTTTCATTAATTTTAATTTTCATTGAGTATAAAAAAACCCAGAGCAAGCCCTGGGTTTTGTGACACTAACTTATTCCTAAGTCAACTACTACATCTAAACAAATTTAGAATGCAACAGAAGCCTTAAGTGTAAGTGAACTATCAAGAGTATCATATGTAGCTGCTAATGCCGCGCCTGAAGTTAGGTCACGTGAGATAGCGATTGTAGTAAACGCGTCTCTAATATCAGTAGCATTTGTGTTAGCAATTGTTGCAGCTGAAGCGCCTGAACCAGCGTTTGCAGTTGCAGTTGCAGCAGCACGCTCAGCAGTGTGAGATACAGTTACAATGTTACCTGTTACACCGAATGCTGCAGAGATAGACTTATCACTATTTAAAGTGATAGCTGCTCCAGCAACAGTTGTTCCAATGCTCCAAGTAGAGCTTCCACCGTCATTAGTCAAACTAACATCCATTCCCGCGATTGAAGCTGAACCAACAGTTTTGTCAGCGCCATCCTTAACAGTATGAGCAAGAGTAACACCAGACCATGTACCACTAACTGTTACATCACCTGAATCATCAAGGCCGATTGTAGCATCGCCGATAGGAGCATCTAGACTTACAGTAATGCTTCTGTCAACTGTAGCGTCAGCAATTACACCACCGTCATCGTTACCATTAGGCATACCAGTACGTGCGATATCATCAACAGCGTCAGAGTTATCTTCGTTATAGAAGTCTACAGCAACCGACAAAGGTCCGATTGTAGTAGTCATTGAACCAATATTAAGTGTAGGATTTGTTCCATCAACGTCCCAACCTAAGTTTACTGTAGTACTACCAGTAGTTCCAGTCAAAGTGATGTCAGCATCATAAGTAGTTGTTGAAGCTCCATCCATATTTACAGCGCCGCCAGCTGATCCGTTGTCATCGTATGATACTGACGCTGAACCACCCATTTCAACAGCTGCAATCGCTGAAGTCGACGCAATGGTCGATACAGCAAATAGTGCGATTAGTTTTTTCATTTTATTCTCCATTTAGAATATATTAATTGCTAAGGACTTCCTTAGCAGCCTTTTGCTACTCTTACGAATAACAATACATCAATAATAATCACTTCTTATGTCATTGTCAACAACTTTTTGTAAAAATAATACATTTAGTTGTTTTTTTTCAACAATTCATATATTTTTCTGAATTAACGTTTGTAGAATAGGCAACTCCTGCTTTATTTCATTGCATGTATTAATTCATTAATTGTTAATATTTTATTCTTTTCATTTAATTTGGAATTTTTTTGTTGCTTTTGTGCATTTTTGTTGTTTTTTTACTTATTAAAATAAAAAACCGGGCGAACCCGGTTTTAAAGTTTGACTTAATCTTAGTTATTTAAAACAAATACCCACCATGACCAGCACCAATCATACACAGAAGCATTGGAACCGAAAGCACTACATTAGTACGTGAAGCCATAGCTGCAGTGAACTTTGCCTTAGCAATTTCCTCAGCACTAGCCTCAACCATACCAAGGATTTTTTTCTGATTTGGCCAAATAAGGACCCACACGTTAAATAGCATAATAGTTCCTAACCAAGATCCTAAGCCAATCATTTCAGCGCCAGGCTTTAAAAGAAATGCGTTAGTGAAACCATAGCCCAATGAAAGTGCCCATGCCCCTGTTAGCCATGTCACTGCTGCTGACATACGGAACCATAATAAGGCTTTTGGAGCAATATATTTACCAATTGCAGCTGGCCCAGGACCGCCTTCATCAGCTAGCGCTTCAGCCATTGCGGGAACCTGAACAAAATTAAAGTAATACAAAAGCCCAACCCAAGTAACACCTGCAAGTGCGTGAAGCCATACACTAAGGTTACGTTGAATTAAAGATGAGCCTTCAGGTGACAAATAAAATGCAACAAGAATTGCCAAAACAAAGCCTGATGCAATAGTGCCTTTAACAGAGGTTAATGGATTCATAAAAATAACTTCCTTTAGTTATAAAATCATTATTATAAATTGTTCATAATTAGGGAAATGTATTTTTGTAATTTATATTTGTAATTATAATATGATTGATTTAATTTTAAATAAAAATTTAGGAAATCAATATGTTTAATAACTTTAAAAGACTTCTACCATTAATCCTATTATTTAGTTTCTTTTCGTTGGCTCCAGCATATGCTGCTGAACCTCCGAGCGAGATTGAGTATCAAGGCGCAAAGCTCACTCTTAATGGTAAAGGAGTCAGGATAAAGTTTTTCATGAAGGTTTATGAAGGTAGCCTTTATCTAGAGTCTTCTAGTAGCAATGCTGAAGAAATAATTAAAAGTGACGCGCCAATGTCCATCCGTATCGATGTTTTGTCCTCTTTAGTAACCCCTGAAGCAATGAGAACAGCTTTAAATGAAGGGTTAGAAAAATCAACTGGAAAAAATACATCCCCAATTATGAAAGAGATCAGTCAACTAAATGCCTCATTTAATAGTGACGTTGGTTCTGGTGATTTTTATGAATTCATTTATCTCCCAGATTTAGGAGTTGACGTCCTTAAAAACTCCAAATACATTGACACAATTGTTGGAATAGAATTTAAAAAGGCTTTTTTTGGAATTTTCTTATCTAGTAGTCCAATTCAAAAAAGTTTGAAAAAAGCCATGCTAGGAGGTTAATTTTCATGATAGTCCATACCGCTTCGTTTAAAGACTGGCAAAGCTACCTCAAAATACTTGACCCTGTTCATCGCCAATAACAGAAAAATGCCTGAACTTCCTGAGGTTGAGACTACCCGACGAGGCCTAGAGCCTTTAATTGTTGAAAGAAAAATTTTATCTGTTCACATCTATAAAAAACAGCTTCGGTGGGAAATACCTTTTCATCTTATTAAAACTATAAAAAATCAAATCATTAAAAAAATATCAAGACGTGGCAAATACTTATTGGTAGACTTTGAAGTTGGACAGTTAGTAATGCATCTGGGAATGTCTGGTTCTATTAGTGTAGTGCCCTCAAGTGAGCCATTAAAAAAGCATCACCACTTTGAACTAAAATTCGACAACTCTTTTAGTATGCGCTTTCATGACCCGCGTCGTTTTGGCTCAATCCTTTGGCAAAAAAATAATGAACAACTGAAACTGTTAAACAATCTTGGTCCAGAGCCTTTGAGCTATGAGTTTGATGACTACTCACTATATAATTTATCAATCGGTAAAACAAAAAATATAAAGTCTTTTATTATGGATAGTAATATTGTCGTTGGTGTTGGTAATATTTATGCATCTGAAAGTTTATTTTTGGCAGGAATTTCTCCAAAAAGAGTTTCTGGAAAAACATCAAGGGATAGATACAAAAAACTTACTCAATGCATAAAAAAAATATTATCGGATGCCATTAATAATGGAGGCACCACTCTAAATGATTTTTCAAATGTTGATGGTGAACCTGGTTATTTTTCTCAAATCTTATCTGTCTATGGCCGTAATGATATGCCTTGTAATAGATGTGATGGTAAAATTAAAAAAATAATACAAAATCAAAGAGCCACATATTATTGCCCTCAATGTCAGCATTAGACAACCCCAAGGCTTTATTTCAAAGCACTTGCTCAACTAATTCAGAGCCATATGCGCTTCAAAACATTGGTAATATGATGTCGCCTGAATTCAGTGAAAATTCCATTATCATTGTTGATCCTGGAATGCCAATTCATAATAAAGCTTATGTCATTATTGATTTTAATGATGAGCTATACTTTCGTCAGTTCGTTATCGAAAATAATAAGCAGCTATTGAGATGCCTTAACTCTTCATACGACGATATAGAGCTAAATAATGATTTTGAAGTTCGTGGATGTATCACTCAGCAAAAACAACGCAAGCAGAAATCACTGCACTATTACTTACTTGATAAAGACAATGGAGAAATGAAATTTAGTGTTAAAGGTAAAGAGAAATAAGCAAGCCTTTCATAATAGCCTTACTATGGCTCTCTAATACTTATCTAGCTCGTAAATGGCGTAGAGTTGTTTTGATACTCTATTGTATTTGGTATAAGTACTATCAATTGCTTTTTAAAGCCAAAACTTTGCCTTAATATTTTTTTAATAATCAAAAAAATACATTCCTGAGTGATATACTCAATTTTTATGTGAATTAATTTTTTGAACTTAAATAAATGAATGAACAATTTAGAGTTGCTCAAAAAATTGGCCTCATGTTTCGTCCAGGTACTAAGCTACCCAAAGACATAAAAAATTGGGCAATCTCTCAATTACATGCCGATTCTCTAGCACTTGGAATTAGCCGCAAGACTGGAAAAGTTGAGCCTTGGCCTCAGTCCATGCAGCCTGATCTTGAAGAGCGCGCTAGGCTTTTTAGGTTATACAAAGAAAACAGGAAAAAAGAGGAGGAAAGAAAAGATGGCCAAGAGCTTGAGTCAGCAAAGCGAGCGAATCGAGAAGACAACCGCATGGAAAAGAAAGATGAGATGAAATTTGCCCATCGAAACGTCTATGGCAAAGACCAAATCAGGATGCGTTTGATGTCGTTTTGGGCTAACCATTTCACAATTAGCAACAGTAATGGTGCTTGGCAAGTGGTTGGACATGCAATGGAGGAGGCGATTTTAGCCAACTTGAATGGTTCGTTTTCCAACATGTTATACAAAGTAACCACTCACCCTGGGATGTTGGCTTATCTGGACAATATCTGGAGCTCTGGAGAGGACTCAAAGTATAACATTTCGTGCAAACAAAAAGTAGATTGCCAGTCAGGCTTAAACGACAATCTGGGAAGAGAGTTGTTGGAGCTTCATACCGTCTCACAAAAGGCAGGTTATAGCGAAAATGACATAAGACAGACGGCGAAAACTTTGGCAGGATGGGGAGCATATCTTGGCGATAGTGAAGAAAAATTAAAGAAAAAAGGAGGTACTACAGATCACTGGGATATGTATAAAACTCAATACGCCGAGCCTGGTAACAAAAAAATACTGGGTAAGGAAATCGGTGCAGGCAAGGGTGGACTTCGACAATTGACTAATTACCTTGCTTCAAACGAATACACGATAATGCATCTTTCAGAAAAACTCTGTCAACACTTTGTAAGCGAAAATCCTCAGAAAAAAGACATTGACTTCATTGCCAATTCATGGAGACGTGGTAAAGGCGACCTAGACCAGATACATTCTGCTGTCATTGATCGTGCTATTAATTCTAAAGATGATAAATTTCAGTGGCCTATGATGTGGCTTTTTCAGGTTCTAAGGCTTAGTGATGCAACTTTCTTCAAGGGTTGGCAAAATATATATAACTACGATAATGATTTAATGGATGTTGAAGATATATTTGAGGAATTAGGCCAGAATTTTTGGAGTAATAATCAGCCTGATGGCTATTCGAGTAAAAAGGAGGAATGGTCTTCAGTTGAAATGTTTGAGCGTCGTATAAGGTTTGCTGACGCTATATATAAAGTTGGAAAACCTAAAACTTCGCCAGAAGAAATAATGGACAGGATCGGGGCAAATATGACCACACGTAATTTAGTCGAGAGTGTAGGAAGTGATAAAGGAAGTCGCTTTGTTGCCTTGATGTGCAGTCCTGAATTGATGGGGTTAAAAAGTGTCTAAATATAAAATGTCAAGAAGAGACTTTCTAAAATTTTCTGGAGCTTCGTTGTTTCTCGCAGGCGTTCCTATTTCCGGATACACGAAAGACAAGCCACCTGGAAATATTTCGGTTATCCTTTTGGAAGGTGCAATGGATGGTCTTACTGCTGTTCCACCTTATGGAGATCCAAACCTCATAACAATGAGACAAAAAATAACACCAAAAAATTTTACGAAAATCAACTCATTCTTTGGCCTTCACCCATCACTTCCCAACTTTTCAAGATTAATAGCAAAAAATAATGCCTCGGTTGTCCATGCAACCTCCTTTCCTTATGTCAGAAGGTCGCACTTTGAAGGACAAAACTTAGTGCAAGGCGGTGGACTCAGCCCGTTTGCTGAAAAAACAGGCTGGCTGGGTAGGTCGCTTGATTTAGCACAGGTCCCAGGAAAAGCTTTTTCACTTGACATGCCTTTAATTCTAAGAGGAAATATAGATATCGATAATTTCTACCCTGCAAAAATTAGAAACTCAACTCTAAATAGTGATTTAATTAATCTAATCTCAATGTCTCATAGTAAAGATGAAGCTCAAATTTTTTCCAAGCTGAGTAAAAAAAATACAAAAGCGTCACTAGTTCCAAGACATCCCGTTAGGTTGGCTGAATATGCTGGCAAAGAGATGTCCAAAGAAAATGGTCCTGTCGCTTCTGTTATTCGCGTAGGCAGTTTTGACACACACGCCAATCAAGTCTCAAATGATGGCAATGATAGGAATGATAATCATGCCAGGCAACTGGAGGTACTCGACGACGTCATTGCTGGCTATCGTGAAGGTCTTGGAGATGCTTGGGATAGAAGCATAATACTAACTTTGACAGAGTTTGGCAGAACTGTGGCTGTCAACGGTGCAATGGGAACTGACCACGGTTACGGAAGTGTTGGCCTTCTAGCAGGTGGAACTATTTCAAAAAGCCGCATCATAACACAATGGCCAGGGCTAAGTAAAAAAGAACAATTTGATGGTAGAGATTTGATGGCTACATTAGATTACCGTTCAGTTTGTGCTGCATGCATTGAGAGATCATTAGGGCTCGAACACGACAAAATAGCGAGTGAGATTTTTTTCACTCCTAAGTTACCTCGTGTCTATGACTATATTTTTTCGTAAAAGCTTTTTAGCTCTTTGAATGAACTAGGCGCAATTCATATTTAATACCTTATGAAACGCAGCATATTAGATATTGTCGATTATCTTTTTCTTCATTTTTTCAAACTGTTCTTCACTAATAATCCCTGAATCTAATAATGCCTTTGCTTCTTTAATCTTTGCAATATAGTCATCTTCCCCCAAATCTGATGTTGTTTCAGACGAAACTTTGGCTTTTGGAGATACTATCGGTACTTCTGCTGCACCCCCACCCCCCCCACATTTGTATACAAAATAAAAACCATCATCAGAAACACTCTTTGTTGGTTCACCACCATCAGGACAACTTTTAGTCGGAGCAGGTTCATTTGATAATTCTTTAGAAGAATCATCAGCCGGATAAGAAGTACCACTATAACTTATAGTCGAAAAGAAGGATAGAGTTAAAAGGAGAAGTAGACTTTTCATAAAATCACCAAATTTCAAATTTATTTAAATCAGAATACCATGATTATCTATGAATTATTAGAAATATTGCAAGTTGAACTATTATCCAAACCCCCTCCGATGTTATTATTAATAGTTAGCCGAGCTCAATTAGCCTCTCCTCCGGGTATCAAAGTCTGCATATATATGCCTTCCCAATAACAATGAGCCTCCCACTACCGGCATCGAAGTTTGTATATCAACTTGAGCTCTTAAAGCTACTCCATCCATATTAAATGAGCCATCCTTCCAGAGTACTTACCATCTCTTCGGTATGAAAAAAAATGATCTGACTCTTTATAAGTACACCTATCACCTCCACTAATTGAACTAATTCCAAAGCCTTTTAGTACCACTCTTGCTGCATAATATAAATCAAGATAATATTTATTATTTAAATAAGTAAAGCAATTTTCAAAATTTTTATTTTTAGAAAGATATTGAGATTTAATCTCACCTCCTACTTCAAAAGATAATTGAGAAATTGCCGGCCCTAAGTGAACTATTAAGTCTTCTCCTTTACAATTCAAAGATTCAATTAAAGATTCTATGACTCCGTCAACTAAACCTCTCCAGCCAGCATGAGCAATTCCAACAACGGTTCCCTCTTTATTACAAGCAAAAATTGGTAAGCAGTCAGCTGTAAGAACTCCACAAACAGTCCCAATTTTTTTGCTATAACTTGCATCAGCATTCACTATTGATGATATTGCATCAGCATCAACAGTTATTTTAGAGTGCGTTTGATTAATCCATGCTGGCGCAGAAGGTAAATTATAGTGCCTTAACAATAAGTCACGATTTGCCAATACTGAGTTCTGATCATCATCAACATGAAGAGCCAAATTAAAGTTATCAAAGTTACCTTTGCTTCTCCCACCCTCTAAAAGCCTTGGTGTTGAAAGTAACTTAATGTTATTTGGAAAAAAAATCATAATTTTAATTAGTCAAAATTATCAGGAATCACACTTTTTTAATACTTCCAATAACCCTGCCATATCATCTGGTAGGTGTATCTTCCATGACATTGATTCTCCTGAAATAGGATGAATTAGAGTTAATTTTTTTGAGTGAAGTGCCTGCCTTTTAAAATTAAGTAGAGCATCCTTTAGCTCCTCACTTGCTTTTTTTGGAAAACGAACTCTGCCACCATACATTGGATCTCCAATCAAAGAATGACCAACATAAGACAAATGAACGCGTATTTGATGAGTCCGACCAGTTTCTAAAATTGCCTTCACATGAGTATGGCTTTTAAACCGATCAATTGCTCTATAGTGAGTCCTAGCTTCTCTTCCACTTGTTAAAACGGCTTGTTTAACCCTGTCTCTTGGATCTCGTCCTATAGGTTCATCAACTGTTCCACCTGCAATCATATGTCCGTAAACTATTGCAGAATATTCTCTTTCAACTAGGTGAGATTGTAGCTGTTCAACTAAATATTTTTGTGATTTTTCATTTCTTGCAATAACCATTAAACCTGAAGTATTTTTATCTAATCGATGAACAATACCAGCCCTATCAAGCTTTGATAAATCTGAATCATAATAGAGTAGAGCATTTGCTAAAGTACCAGTCCAATTTCCTGCCCCTGGATGAGTAACAAGACCGGATTGCTTATTTATTACAATAATATCTTCATCTTCATAAACAACATTTAATGGAATCTTCTCAGCAATCCAGTCATTAGTTTGCTTCTGATTAAAGGTTAAATAAACAATTTCATTGCCACAAGATTTGTCTTTTGGCTTAAAAAATTTTTGATTAATTAAAGCATCTCCAGATTTAATCCATGCAGAAATTTTTGAGCGCGAATGATCAGGCAGCATTTCAGATAATGAGGCATCTAATCTATTTCCTGACATTCTCTCTGGAATGATAATTGTGAGAGTTTTCATAAAAATATTTTAACTATCCTTTTATTATTTTTAACTAATCGAACTTTCTAATGAATGAAAAATGAAAAATATTGCTCATCAAAAGCCAAGTCCCTTTATTAGCGGCTCAAGATGAGCTGAATATTGCTTCCAAACCTCAGAACTTCCTTGATACATCTTTTTTCTAACTTGCATTAAACTGGCGGTGTGAACGGCACGTTCATTGGTATGAAAATTTAAGCAGTCTTGATCCCACTCTAGTTCACAATATTCCAATAATTTTTGGGTCTCTTCTTCTTGGCTGGTGGTCAAGTCCTCATAACCTAGATCATATATTTGATTTGGATATATCTCATGCCAAAATTCCATAAGTTCTAAATATAATCGATAATATTTAGCTATATCTTCTAGGCTATATGCCCACCCAGTTCCTTCAGAGCTAAAATAATGTTTATAAATAGACCAACATGTTGCCATAGAATCTCTTTTAACATGGATAATCTTGGCTTCAGGAAAGGCTGACAATATAAATCCAATATATCGGAAATTCAAAGGCAATTTATCGGTAATAATTTTTTTAGTGGTATTAAATCTAGAAAGAACATCTAAATACTTTTGACGTGAAGAGCTTATGGTTTTTTTAGATAAACTTGCCTTATCAGTAGTTAATTCATCTTGAAGAATTGAATTAATAATATGAGAGAAATCTTCCAACTCACCACCGCCATATACTTGATGATGGTTAGAGATAATTTGTTCAACTAAAGATGTGCCAGATCTTGGCATTCCAACAATAAAAATAGGCCTTATTGTTGAAGGTTTTTCAATTATGGAAAGAGTTGTGCTGAATAGATTTTTAATAACAGAGCAGCGTTTCTCAAATTTATCAAAAGAGAAATTTAGCTGCTCTTTTCGTAATCGATTACCTTCATTCAAGCATTCAAATAACTGGTCTTCCCTTCCTAAATCTTCATTTACTTTAGCTAAAGCAAAGCTTAAGTGCATTCTGTTTGAGTTGTTCAGAGATGTATTAGAAAAAAGTGATTTCATTTGAGTAATGTGTACATCATTTTCTGAATATTTTTTTAGAATACTTAAATTACGGTGGGCTTCAGCATATTCAGGCTTGTGAGCTATTGCACTTTCAAAACTTTTAACTGCAGAATCTACTTCCCCTCTAATTTGAAATAAATTTCCAAGATTACTATGAGCTTGTGCATATTCTGGCTTAATTGCTATTGCTTGCTTAAAGTTATTAAAGGAAAGATCAAGCTTACCTTGCTTCTGAAGGGTAGCACCAAGATTATTATAGGCCTCTGCAAAATCATATTTATAAGCCAGTGCCCACTCAAAATGTTCAACCGCAAAATCTAACTGGCTCATTTCTAAATATATAATTCCAAGGTTATTATGGGCACTAGGGTAATTTGGAGTAAGTGATATTACATTCTTATAAGCCTTTACTGCACTGTCTAATTTATTTAGCCGTTGGTATATGAGTCCAAGGTTGAAATGCGCCTCAGTATAGTCAGATTTAATTTTTATGGCGTTCAAAAAGGCCTGTGAAGCCTCCTGAAGCTGGCCGATTGATTGATAACACACACCTAAGATGTTAAAAAGTAATGGCACATTAGGAAAGTCTTTATCTAAGGCTTTGATTTTATCTATTGCTTCTTGTATCTGTCCATTATTATAAAGTGTTGTAACTAATGTAATTTGTTCTTGTGTTAATACAGCCATAGTTATCTTGATGCTCTGAAAGAGCTAAGTCCTTTAATTAATATTTTTAAATATGCTTCATGTTCTTTCCAAGCCTCAGAACTTCCTTGGTAAATCTTTTTTCTAACTTGTATTGAACTGGCAGTTTGAACGGCGCGTTCATTGGTATGAAAATTTAAGCAGTTTTCATCCCACTCTAACTCGCAATATTCCAATAACTTCTGAGTCTCTTCTTCTTGGTTGATGGTCAAATCTTCATAACCTACATCATGAATTTGATTTGGATATGACTCATGCCAAAAGTCCATGAGTTCTGAATATAACTCATAATATTTAGCTATATCTTCCTGGTTATAAGCATAGCCATTTCCATTACTAGTAAAACTATGTCTATAAATAGACCAGCAAGTAGCAACAGCGTCTCTTTTAACATGAATAATCTTGGCTTCAGGAAAGGCTGACAATATAAATCCAATATATCGGAAATTCAAAGGCAATTTATCTGTAATAATTTTTTTAGAGGTATTTAATCTAGAAAGTGAATCTAAATAATTTTGGCGTATAGAAAGCAAAGCATTCTCAGAAAAACCATCCTTATCTGATTGCTCTTTTAATTCTTTAAACATGATATTATTTAAAAAATCTAATTCACCTGCACCGAAAACCTCATTATGGCTAGCAATAATTTGCTCAATTAAAGATGTGCCAGATCTTGGCATTCCAACAATAAAAATGGGCCTTATCGTTGAAGTCCAGTAAGAAGACTTTTCAACAATAGAAGGAAGGGACTTAAATTTCTTTTTTATTTTCGAAAATAATTGCTGATCATTATCAAAAGAGTAGTTCAAATCTATTTTTCGCAATCGATTGCCTTCATTTAAGAATTTAAATTGTTCATCTTGATTTTTAAGGCCTTCATTTGCATTAGCTAATGCAAAATTTAAGTTTATAGAGTCTAATTTACTCAAATCACTTTTAGCTAAAAGTTTTTGCATATGAAGTAAATGTATATCATTTTTTTTAAATTTCTGAATATTACTTAAATCCTTATAAACATCTATATAGTCTGGCCTAATATTAATTGCCTTTTTATAACTCTCAATAGCTTTATTTTTTAGCCCTAAATCTTTAAAAACTAGACCAAGACTATAATAGGCCTCAGCAAAATCTGGCTTAATAGCTATTGCCTTTTCAAAATGCTTAATAGCAGTCTTATGGTCAATATCACTAAAAAGAGTCCCCAGATTAAACTCTGTTCCTGCAAATTTACCTGGCTTATATGAAACTGCCCATTGATAACTCTCAATCGCAGCTTTAAAATTACCAAGTTTTTTGAAAATATTTCCAAGATTATTATGGGCATCGGGATAATTTGGAATTAGAGCTATAGCAGTTTTATAAGGTTTAACTGCAGCTTTTAGCTCTCCATTTGCAGCAAGAGTAACACCAAGATTGTAATAAGCTTCAGCATAGTCGGGTTTGATAGTTATTGCAGTCTCAAGCATTTTAGCAGCAGCTGCAAGCTGGCCAAGTGACTTATAACAAACGCCTAAAATATTAAAAAGTAATGGCACATTAGGAAAGTCATTATTTAAGGATTTAATTTTATCTATTGCATCCTGAATATTTCCGCTTGAGTATAGAGCAATAACAGAGTTAACTTGCTCCTGGGATAACTCAAGCTGATTATTGACATTTTTATCTTCCTTTAAAGCCTCAAGCCCCTTAATTGCTTGAAGGTTTTGAGGATTATCTTTAAGGATAGATAGATAAAGGTTTTTTGCTCTTTTTAAATTACCATTATTGGAAAATCTTTCCGCTTGAGCTAAAAGTTTTTTCTGATCAATTTTCATTTAATTCATCCTTAATAATTAAATCCTTTCTCTCAAGAAATTTGAGAATCCTGGATACCGAATAATCTAATGTCTCTTTATCAGTATTAATTATTAATTCTGGATTTTCTGGGACTTCATAAGGAGAGTCAATACCTGTATAGTTTTTTATTTCCCCTGCCCTTGCAAGCTTATATAGCCCCTTAACATCTCTTTTCTCACAAGTTTCTATACTAGCTTTACAGAAAATCTCTATAAAGTGATCATTAGAAATTAAGTTTCTAGCTTCATTCCGATCTTTTTTAAATGGACTAATAAAGGCAGTCATTACAATTAAACCAGCTTCAATCATCAGTTTACTAACTTCACTAATTCGGCGAATATTTTCAGCTCTATCAGTCTTACTAAAATCAAGATTGGAATTTAAACCATAACGAACATTATCTCCATCTAGCACAAATGTTCTGCAGCCTCTTTGAAATAATTTTTCCTCCAATGCATGGGCCAAAGTAGATTTACCAGAGCCAGAAAGCCCAGTAAACCAAAGTACTATTGAAGGATGATTATTTAAATTATTTCGCCTTTCACGAGTTACTGAGGCTTTATGATAGGTTATATTTAAGCTCTTCATTTTGAAATACTAGATTAAAAGTATTAGGTTAAATAAAGATATTATATAGTCCAACCAGATAAATATATTTAGATATCTAATGACCTTTTAAGAGTGCTGCCACTGTAGAACCCATATCAGAGGGAGTAGGAGCAACCATGATTCCAGCATCTTTAAGAATAACTACCTTTTCTGCAGCACTTTCACCACTTGAGCTAACTATGGCACCTGCATGGCCCATTGTTCGTCCAGCAGGAGCTGTTAGCCCAGCAATATATGCTGCCATTGGCTTATTCATATGTTTTTCAAAATATTCAGCTACTTCTGCCTCTTGGGGACCACCGATTTCCCCAATGATCATTACAGCTTCCGTTTCATCATCATTTTCAAAATGTTTCAAAATCTCTAAGAAAGAACTTCCATTAATTGGATCACCACCTATTCCAACACTGGTGCTAATACCAATACCTAAATCTTTCATTTGAGATGCGGCCTCGTAGCCTAAAGTTCCCGATCTTCCAATCAAGCCAACGCTGCCTTGTTTATAAATATGCCCAGGCATAATGCCTAATAACGATTTTCCTGGGCTAATCGTGCCAGCACAATTAGGCCCAGTTAAAATCATGCGTTTTTCTTGGGGAGCGCTATTAATATAGCGCTTCACTCTAATCATATCATGTGTTGGTATTCCATCAGTAATGCTAACGCAAAATCTTATGTTTGATTCTGCTGCTTCCATAATTCCATCCGCAGCATAGGCTGGTGGTACAAAAACAATACTAGCTTCTGCGCCCGTAGCTTCAACAGCCTCTTCAACTGTATTAAACACAGGCTTTCCTAAATGGATTGTTCCACCTTTACCTGGAGTAACACCTGCAACAATATTTGTGCCATAGTCAATCATCTCTTGAGTATGAAAAGAGCCAATGCGGCCAGTTATACCTTGAACTAAAACTGGGGTTTTTTCATCAATAAAAATACTCATAATTAACTCTTACTCTCTTTTGCTTGCTTCCATGCAGACACAACTTTGAGTGCTGCATCAGATAAGGTATCTGCTGTTATAACTTTTTTTCCACTATCTTTTAATATTTTCTGTCCCTTTTCTACATTAGTTCCAGATAAGCGAACAACTAAAGGAATATCAATATCTCGCTTATTTAGTAAATCCACAATGCCTTGGGCAACCCAATCACATCGATTTATTCCAGCAAAAATATTAATCAGAATAGCTTCTACAGATTCATCAGATAATACTAATTCAATCGATGTAGCAACCCTTTCAGCAGATGCGCCGCCACCAATATCTAAAAAATTTGCAGGCTCTCCACCCGCATGTTGAATCATATCCATTGTCGCCATAGCAAGACCTGCACCATTAATCAGGCATCCAATATTTCCATCTAGGCCAACATAACTTAAATCATGTTCAGCAGCATTAGTTTCACGAGGATCCTCTTGCGTCTTATCACGAAATTCTAAAATTTCTGGCCTACGATAAAGTGCATTCTCATCAAATGTCATCTTCGCATCAATAGCCATAACTTTATTATCAGTTGTCAATATTAATGGATTAATTTCCAATAAATTTGCATCAGTATCGCGAAATGCACGATAGCATTTCATTACCGCTCGACTTGCAGCACCAACAACTTCATTAGGTAAATCTAATGTAAAAGCTAACTGACGAGCCTGAAAAGGCTGCATCCCAACAGCAGGATCAATCATAATTTTTGAAATTTTTTCTGGCGCTTCTTCCGCAACTTTTTCAATGTCCATACCGCCTTCTGTGGAGGCGACTAAGGTGACTTTTTGAGTAGCCCTATCAAGAACAATACTAAAATAAAGCTCTTTAGCAATATCACTCGCTTCTTCAACATAGATGCTTGAAACCATCTTTCCCTCAGGGCCAGTCTGGTGAGTTACAAGCTTGTTGCCAAGATGGTTATGACAAAAATCAGCAATTTCTTGATGACTGTTACATAGCTTTACGCCGCCAGCTTTTCCACGAGCACCTGAATGAAGCTGAGCTTTAACAATCCATTTACTTCCACCCAGCTCACTTGCTTGGTAAATTGCCTCAGTCGCAGAGTGAGCAATACCACCCTTTGGTATTGGAACTCCATATTTGGCTAATAGCTTCTTAGCTTGATACTCATGAATATTCATAATTACGCGATAACTTTCCCATTTATTGCATTATCTGTATTGACAATATTTTCAGCCATCTTTGCAGAAGCAGCATCAATCATTCGTCCGTTTAATTGAGCCGCTCCACGCCCCTCCATAGCTGCTTCATCTAATGCAATAAGAATTTGTTTAGCATGCAAAACTTCTGATTCTGGTGGCGTATAAATCTCATTAGCCAACTCAATTTGTGAAGGGTGAATTGCCCACTTTCCCTCAAAACCAAGAGCAGCCCCTCTTCTTGCAGCATCTTTATAAGACTCAGGATCATTAAAATCCCCAAAAGGACCATCAATTGGTCGGATTCCATAGGCTCTACAGGCCACTAACATTTGAGATAGGCCAGCATGCCATTGGTCACCTGGGTAATTAGGATTTAAACCACCTATAACCGTTGTGCGCGCTCGACAACTTGCAGCGTAGTCTGCAACCCCAAAGTGCATCGCCTCGAGTCGCTCTTCGCGGCCACATTTAGCAATATCCATAACATTAGCCATACCTAAAGTAGTTTCAATCAGCACTTCAATTCCAATTCGATGTTTAAAGCCCTTAGAAGTCTCAATTTGATTAAGCATTGCTGACAACATATAAACATCTGAAGCTGTGCCTGCCTTAGGTAGCAAAATAGTATCAAGATGCTGGCCTGCTTGCTCAACCACCTCAACTACATCACGATACATATAGTGCGTATCGATACTATTGATTCGAACAGAAATAGTCTTACCATTACCTTGCCAATCTAAATCTTGCAGTGCATCAATAACATTTTTTCGTGCCTTCACTTTATCATCTGGCGCTACAGCATCTTCTAAATCTAAAAATACAAAATCTGCCCCACTTTTTAGAGCTTTTTCAAACATATTAGGACTGGATCCTGGAACTGCTAATTCACTTCGCTGAAGCCTCTGCTTGACTGGTTCATAAATAATATGGCTCATAATATTTCCTTATATATAGTTTTTTAAAGCACTTCTAAAATAACAGTATCTTTCAAATTAACACAAAATTATCAATTTAAATTTGATGAAGTAGGTACATTAAATAACCACTATAGCAATAAAAAAACTTAGTGAGTTGAGTAATAATCACAGGAGATATAGGTCAAATCAACTCTTATAATATTGATCAATATAAATTTTCAAAACTAAGGTTTAAAACTGAAAAAACTTGAAGTACTAATTAAAATTTTAACCAAGAAAAATTATTGCTATAATAAAATACGCATATCTATTGAGCCCCAAATAAAGAGGCTAAAGCAACTTAATAAGAATGAATCATAGTTTAAATATCAAGTCAATGAAGCTCTACAATAACGTAGAGAGGATATTTAACGAGCTCAGAGAAATAGGCAAATCAACATCTGACAATCTAATGGTTAAAGATTTATCTAAGTTTGACCAGTTTCACTATCATGGAACAGATGCAATTGATATATCTATAAAAAAACTTGGCATAAATGACAAGTCTAAAATATTAGATATTGGCTCAGGTATTGGCGGTCCAGCAAGATATATAGCCAATAAAACAGGAGCAAAAATTACTGCAATTGAGCTTCAATCGGATCAAAATCAGTTAGCTAATAGTCTAACTAAAAAATGTGGATTATCAAATAAAGTGAATCATATTTGTGGGGATATTCTTGATTATGATTTTAAAAACGAAAAGTTTGATGCTGTTGTTAGCTGGCTTACTTTATATCACATACCCAATCATGAAATTTTATTAAAAAAGTTGTATAACTTACTTAATCCGCATGGCTTTTTTTATACAGAAGACATAACGAGTCGAATAGAATTAAGTGATGATGAGGTTAAAGAAATAGAAAAAGAAATTTATGGAAAACATCTCCCTTATTTTAACAAATATATTTCAAATCTAGAGAAAAGTGGTTTTCAATTAATCTATAGTGAAGATATGTCTAGCTCATGGACAGAGTTTACAAAAGATAGAGTAATACAATTCAATAGTGAAAAAGAAAGAAACATAAGAGTTCATGGAAAAGAGGTTGTTGATAGCTTAAATTCATTCTACAATTTTGTTGGCAAATATTATTCAAATGGAAGGTTAGGTGGAATAAGGTGTCTTGCCAAAAAAAAAGACTTGAGTACATCAAGCTCTAACTCTAACTCTAAACTAATTTAAGGTGGCGTCCCGTAGGAGATTTGAACTACCTGTTTCCAGGATGAAATCCTGGCGTCCTGGGCCACTAGACGAACGGGACAAAGGGTTTTAGATGATATTACATTAAAAAATTTGATTAAAATTGCCTTTTTTAATTAAAAAAAATGGCATCGCGTAGGGGAATCGAACCCCTCTTGCCAGGATGAAAACCTGGAGTCCTAACCGATAGACGAACGCGACATTAAAACTATTTTGCTTGGTGGAGCTAGGCGGGATCGAACCGCCGACCTCTTCACTGCCAGCGAAGCGCTCTCCCAGCTGAGCTATAGCCCCAAGAAACTAGGATGTTAGCAAAAGCGTAAATTATAATCTGTATCTCATTTCAGTCAAGTCAAAATTGGTAAAATAATGCATTATGGAAAAAACATATAATAGTAATCAATACTCAATCGATGTGCTTTATCATATTGGCGCCTATGAAAATTCAATTCACTTTATATTTGATGAGGCAACCAAAACATGTGCAATCGTTGATCCCGCATGGGAGCCAGACTTATTTTTAGAGAAAATAAATAGTAAAGGATATACCCTTACTGATATTTGGATTACACACTGGCATGGTGATCATACAAATGCGGTTGATGACTTAGTCAGTAAAACAGGTGCAAAAATTACTGCTGGCGTTAATGAAGTTCCTTACTTAAATATTGAAAATAAAGTTCACACAGTTAAAGATAGTGAAATCATTAAGCTAGGTGAAACAAAAATAAAAATTATTGAAACGCCTGGACATACTGCTGGTGGCATTTGCTACCTTTTAGATGAACACCTTATTGCTGGTGACACATTATTCGTTTATGGCGTTGGCATTTGTAGCCTTGCAGGTTCTAATCCAGTAACGCTATTTCATTCACTTAAAAAATTATTAGCTGAAGTGGGAGATGACATCCACTTATTATGTGGACATAATTATGGATCAGAGATAACAACGACAATAGCAGAGCAAAAAAAGGCAAACCCTTTTTTACTTATCAAAGATGAAGATACGTTTGTTCGATATAGAATGCATGTTCATGACTCAACTAGAACGTACCCTATGTCTCCAATGACACTAGATGAAGTAAATGCCTTACTATGATAGGAATTTATGGCGGCTCCTTTGATCCCGTTCATCTTGGACACCTTCAAACAGCTACATCAATAAAAAATGAACTCAGTATTGATCGACTATTTATGCTACCTTGCTTCGTGCCCGTCCATAAAAACTCTCTAAATTACACCTCAGAAGAAAGACTTCAAATGCTAAATCTGGCTATTAAGGAGTTCACGAGTCTTGAGATAGATACGAGAGAAATTTTACGTGGCGGAAACTCTTTCATGATTGATACCCTACTCGACTTAAAAGAGTCATTTAAAGATGAGTCAATTTGTTTAATTATTGGAATGGATAGCTTTATTAATTTTAAAACTTGGAAAAAATGGGATGAATTCTCAAAGTTGGTTCATTTAGCTGTGCTTCCAAGAATTGGCGATCAACCAATTAGTAAAGCTCTAGAAACTTTTGACACAGCAAAGAATGCTCATCAACTTGAAGCAAAACCAAATGGATACTTATATTTTTCCAATTCTCAAATGATAGATATTTCATCGAGTGATATTAGAGGTAAAATTGCCGCCAATCAAAATCTTGATAATTTTTTACCTACTTCCATAATTAGCTTTATAAAAAAATATGACACTTGACAAACAAACAAAGATTGTTGAAAACGTAATTGATGATTTAAAAGGTGAAAATGTTATAACCCTAAACGTTATGAAGCAGTGTGATGATATAGAGGCGATTATTATAGCTACCGGCAGATCAATACAACATGTCAAAAGTATGGCTACTAATGTCAGCACGGAAGCTAAGAGAGTTGGTATGGTTGTCTTGGGAATCGAAGGCAAACAACAAAGTGAGTGGGCCTTAGTTGATCTTGGTGAGGTTGTTGTTCACTTAATGACTGAAAAAACCAGAGACTTCTATAAATTAGAAAAATTATGGTCTACCGAGGAAGATGAGGATTAACCTAATTACGATTGGCAAAAAAATGCCTAATTGGATTAACCTTGGCATTGAGCACTATCAAAAACAACTTCCTAGTTACTATAATTTCACAATTACAAGCTTAGAATCTCAAAATCGAAAATCAAGTAACTCAGAAAATTCAAAAAACCTTGAAGCAAAATTACTTCTAGAATCTGCCAGCGATTCAACCCTATTGGTGGCCTTTGATGAGACTGGGAGTCAAAAAACTAGTAAACAAATTTCTAAGTCAATCGAAAGCTGGCAGCTTGAAGGCGAGAACGTTGCACTGATTATTGGAGGAGCAGATGGTCTTTCTTCGGAAGTTAAACAAAAATGTCATCAGGTTTGGGGGCTGTCCAATCTAACAATGACACACTCAATGGCAAGACTATTAGTAGTAGAGCAAATCTACCGAGGATATAGCCTACTTAATAATCATCCGTACCATAGAGAATAAAATCAGAGAATTGATTGAATATTCTCTGGAGGTCTTCCAATAGCAACCCCCTTCTCTGTTCTGACGATTGGTCGCTCAATTAAAATTGGAAACTCATGCATTGCTTTAATTAACTCGTCTTCACTTAAAGATTTATTAGATAACTCCAATTCTTTGTACTTCGATTCACTCTTTCTAAGAAGTTCTCTAGCACTCATACCCAAATCACTCAAAATTACTCTGAGCTCTGATTCACTGGGAGGCTCAACCAAGTAATTAACAACATCAAAGTCAACTTCATTTTGTTCTAAAATAGCGACAGTTGCTCTTGATTTGGAGCAACGAGAATTGTGATAAATTTTTGCATTCATAAAACTAACTAATGAAAAAAATTCTAATTATACTCTGGCTAATAACTCCATTTCATGCAAGCCAAGCATTAAGTTTTAACGATATAGTAGAGTGGGCTAAACCTCTAATGCCATGGTATGAATCTGTTCCAGAGCTTTCATTTAGCCTAACAGATACAAAAGGTGTGATTTTTACAGAGAAAAATACTCGTGGAAAATATCTTGTTATTAATTTTTGGGCAACTTGGTGTACTCCTTGCCTAAAAGAGATTCCTGCATTTGTAAAATTTTATGAAGAAAATTCTGATTACGTTGAAATCCTTGGACTGGATTTTGAGCCTGTAGATCTAGAAATAATTAATGACTATGTAGGGCGCTTTTCGATTAACTATCCTATCGTACTTTATAATGAAGATAATGACTCTGAATATTCAAATTTTGGAGAAATTGTTGGCATGCCAACTACTCAAATATATAGCCCAGAGGGTGAATTACTTCATACTTTTATGGGTGAAATTACAATAGACGATTTGAGCGAATTTATAGTACCAACCTCTTAGAGTCACCGCCCTCATCTCGAACCATTCTTGGAACTAAATAACCTGGTAATAAGGTTTGAAGTGTTTTATAAATCTCTTTAGCTCTTTTATCTGAAACTAAAAAACGCTCAGCTCCGGAAATCTTATCAAGAAGGTGGACATAGTATGGCAATATATTAGATTCAAAAAGCTTATTAGACAATTCAGATAAAACCTTAGCACTATCATTCACGTCCTTAAGTAATACTGACTGATTTAATAAAGTATGAGTCTTTAATCTCTCAACATTTTTCATAAACTCATCAGATATTTCCCTCGCATGATTTATATGAAAAACAAAAACGACTTTTAACTTAGTTTTATTAAGCATATCAATCAGCTCCTGAGTAATTCTTGATGGAATTACTACAGCTGTTCTAGTATGAAATCTAACTATTTTAATATGACCAATAACCTCAATTTTATTTAGTATTTTGCTAATTTTTTTATCACTTAATGTCAAAGGATCGCCGCCGCTCAAAACAACTTCACTCACTTCTTTTTTATTCATTAAATAATTTTCAATAGCAGGCCAGTTTTTTAAAATATCATGCGAAACATAATCAAAATTCTGTCTAAAACAGTACTGGCAATGAATTGCGCACACACTAGTTGCTATTAGGAGAACTCGTGAGGGGTACTTATGAATTAAACCCTTAACTGGAGAGTGTTCTTCATCTGAAACAGGTGAATCAAAAAAACCCTCAGTAGCACTGACTTCTTTTGGAAGAATTTGAAGCATTAGCGGATCCAAAGGATCAGACTTATCAATTCGTTCTGCAAATTCAAGTGGTATTTTGATGGGAAAGTGAAATTCTTTAAAAGCACTTCCTTCAAAATATTCGTTGCACTCGTTTGCGCTTTTCAATGATGAGCGCGCACTCTCATTCCAAGATTTATTCATATTAATTTAGTAGTAAGCCAGCTTAACTGTGACAAAGAAATCAGTCATCATTATAATGGCTCATAATCTGATTATAATTTATCTATACTCGCATCAAGTAATAACCTTTTTTTAAATAATCAGAACAAAAAACCTCCAAATTTAATTAAATATCTAATATGAATTCTGCGCCAATAGTTGATGGACTCAATGAAAAACAACAGCAATCTGTCACCCTAAGTGAAGACACAAATGCATTAATTCTTGCAGGAGCCGGGAGCGGAAAAACGCGCGTATTAACTCAAAGAATTCATTATTTAGTGACAACAAAGAATCATCATGTTAACGACATACTTGCAGTGACTTTTACAAATAAAGCTGCAAATGAAATGAAAGAGAGATTGGGTGATTTACTGAGACAGCCAATTGGCAGGATGTGGGTTGGCACTTTCCACTCGCTTGCTCATAGACTCCTTAGGACTCACCCTATGGAGGCAAATCTTTCGCCCACATTTCAAATCCTTGATGCTCAAGATCAGTTTCGAATTGTTAAGCGCTTGATGAAAGAGAATGGTATTGATGAAACAAAGCTTCCGATAAAAAAGGTTCAATGGTTTATTAACCAACAGAAAGATGAAGGTATTTTGCCCCATCAAATTGATGCAGGCTATAACTTTTTTGTAAAGCAAAGCACTAAAGTTTTTGATCTTTATGAGAGGCATTGTCAGGTTAATGACTTGGTTGATTTTGCAGGCTTACTAGTTAAAAGTTACGAGCTTTTAAAGAATAATCAATCCCTTTTAGATTACTACCAAAATAAATTTTGTCATATCTTAGTTGATGAATTTCAAGATACTAACCGAGTCCAATATCAGTTTATAAAAATACTTCATAATAAAGACAACCATGTTTTCTGTGTTGGAGATGATGATCAATCAATTTACGGCTGGAGGGGTGCAAGAATTGAAAATATTCAAAAAATAGAGAGTGACTTTAAACCAATTCAAGTTATCAAGCTTGAGCAAAATTATCGCTCAACAGGAAATATTCTTAGCGCATCAAATGCCCTAATTGCAAACAATCAGAATAGGCTTGAAAAATCACTCTGGACGGAGTCAGGAGATGGCGATCTTATTAATGTATTTAATGCAAGAACCGAAACAGAGGAAGCTCAATATGTAATTGGTGAAATCCAGACCCAATTTAATCAAGGTAGAAACCTAGATGAATGCGCCATACTTTATCGATCAAACGCCCAATCTAGAGAATTTGAACAAGCACTTAGAGGGCAAAATCTTAACTATAAAATCTTTGGGGGTTTGCCATTTTTTGTACGTGCAGAAGTAAAAGATGCAATGGGTTATGTTCGACTCATTGAAAACACTTCTGATAATATTGCTTTTGAGAGGATTGTGAACTTTCCAACTCGTGGGATTGGGCTATCAACTATTGAAAAAATCAGATCTCACGCTATTGAAAACCATACTGACCTTTTTCAGTCATCTATTGCTATTATTAATAGCCTGCCAACACGGGCAGCAAATGCTTTACAGTCATTTATCCATTTAATTGAAGAAATTAGTGACAGCACCAAAAATCTAATGCTTAGTGAAAAAGTTGACTCTATTCTACTTCAATCTGGATTAATGGCACACTATGCTAATGATAAGACTGATAAGGCTGGCACTAAAAAAGCAAACCTAGGTGAACTAGTTACAGCAGCAACTAAATATACCCATGAAGAAGATAATGAACTAAATGAAACTCAGGGCTTTATTGCTCTTGCAACTCTTGACTCAAGTGGTGAGTCTAATAAAAGTAATCAAGGGTCTGTTCAGCTAATGACTGTCCATTCAGCAAAAGGATTAGAGTTTCCTGTAGTCTTTTTGGTAGGTCTGGAAGAAGATTTGTTTCCATCCAGACAACGCGAGGGAGAGGCTCCTAATACTGATGAAGAAAGGCGTCTTTGTTATGTAGGTATAACTAGAGCGATGAAGTCTCTTACTCTCACCTATGCAAGTAGACGTTTTATTAATGGGCAATCCTTTTATTCAATGCAATCAAGGTTCCTTGATGAAATTCCAAAAAGTTTTTTAAACTATATTAAAAACACTAATAGTGAAAACACTCATCAAGGATATGAAAAAAATACCAACGTTAGTAAGAAGATGGTTGCAACTTCAGATTCAATGTACTCAATAGGTCAAGTTGTTAAGCACACAAAATTTGGACTTGGCACTATTTTAAATTATGAGGGAAGTGGTGACTCAATGCGACTGCAAATTAATTTTCAAAAAGCTGGAACGAAATGGTTGATTAGCTCTTACGCTAACTTAGAGATAGTTTAGCCTTGAGACCAAGCCATACCGTCGTGTCGCCAACCATTAAGGTTACCACGATGATCGTTTTCATCCAAGTCACCCTCAAATCCACTAGCAACATGGGAAAGACAAGTAAAACCATTACTTTGAAGGCATTTTAAAGCCTCATTTGATCTGAATCCACTTCTGCATATAAAAATCAGTTCAGTATTTAATACTTCACTTCGGTCTCCAAGTTCATTCAGAACTGATTCGTAAAAAGCCTCTGGATCAGATTTTAAATCTGGCTCATCAAACCAAGGAATAAGAATTGAATTTTCTGGATAGCCTACATACTTATGTTCAGCACGTGTTCTAACATCAATCAATACAGCCTCTGGATTTTCCTTAAGTCTTTCCATAGCCATATTTGGCAACAAATTTCGCTTATAGCTCATTTATCTTTCCTATTGAAATTAAAATTTTATCAAATATTATGATACGTTAAACTCATTTTTTACGAGTAAAAAGTGCAATTGACTCTACGTGCGCAGTTTGCGGAAACATATCCATCACACCCGCACTCATCAAAGTAAAGCCTAATTCAATCAAACGAGCAGTATCTCTAGCAAGAGTAGCAGGATTGCAAGAAACATAAACTAATCGCTCAATGTTTAATTTTGGAAGAAGCTCAACAATCTCAATTGCCCCAGTTCTAGCTGGGTCAATTAAAGCTTTATTATATTTTTGACCTCTAAACCACTCAGAGCCTGATACATCTTCAGACAGGTCTGCCTTATAAAATGAAGCGTTAGTAATTCCATTCGCATCAGCATTTGCTTTAGCTCTTTCTACTAAGCCTTTATCGCCCTCTATACCAACTATTTTTTCCACATATTTTGAAATAGGAAGCGTAAAGTTACCAAGCCCACAGAAAAGATCAAGAACACTATCTTGATCATTCAATTCGAGCAATTCAATCGCAAGGTTAATCATTTTTTGATTAAGCGCAAAATTAACTTGAGTAAAGTCATTCGGTAAAAATGTCATTTCAACCTTATGATCAGGAATAGAGTAAGTTAGAGTTACAGCCTCAATCAGAGGCTTGATGGTGTCTAAGCCTCCACTCTGCGTATACCAAGTTATTGATAATTTTTCACCGCACTTTTTAAGTATAGCTTCATCAACCTCAGTTAAAGGTTGTAGATGCCTTAAAATTAATATTGTATGTGACTCCGAAATTGCAGCCTCAATCTGAGGAATATGCTCCCTAATACTGAGCTTACCAATACAGTCTGCAATTATTTCTAGATTGTCACCAAGCGATGGATGTAAAACCTCACAGCGGCTCATCACAGCTATAAATGAAGACTTTCTTTCTCTAAAACCAACAAGAACTTTTTCTTTTTTGGCAACATAGCGAACGCCCAATCGGGCTTTGCGGCGATAACCCCAGCTCTCAATCTGCATGGGCTTGAGCCAGTTTTTAGGTTCAGTCTTGGCTTGACCAATAAACGCACTTTGAAGCCAAATCTGCTTTGCAATTATTTGATTTTCAGATGAAAGGTGCTGAAATGAGCAACCACCACATATTCCATAAACAGCACATTTCGCATCAATTCTATCTGGTGATGATTTAATTATTTCGACAACATCAGCCTCTTCGAACTTTGCTCTGGAGAGCGTACGGGATGCAATAACTTTTTCTCCAGGTAAAGCCCCTCGAGTAAAGATAACTTTGTTGTCACTATGAGAAATACCTCTGCCTTCATGGGATAATGACTCAATCTCTATTTCATAAATTTTATTCTTTAACTTTCTACCTCTAGACATCTAACAACTCCACCCAATGCTTCACAGGAATTGAGCTGCCTTTTTGAAGATGCATCAAACAGCCTATATTGCTAGTAACTATCATCTCTGGCTGAGAAGCATTTAAATTTTCAAGTTTATTTATCATTAATTTATTTGATATTTCAGTTTCAAAGATTGAATATGTTCCCGCAGAGCCACAGCAGATATGTGAATCCTTAATTGGAGCTTTAAGATAGCCAAACTGAGAGAGGATTGACTCAACAAGTCCGCCTAATTTTTGGCCGTGTTGTAAAGTGCATGGCTCATGATAGGAAATATTTAGCTCTGATAATTGCAGTCCACTTAAATCTTGATTTGCTAGATATTCTGCAATATCTTGAGTTTTTGATGAAACTTTTTTAGCCTTCTCAAAATATGGGTCTGACTCCTCAAATAGGCTTGGATAATCCTTTACCATGACCCCGCATCCACTTGCGCTGGAAATGATAACCTCTGCATTTGACTCAAGTTCTAGAGTCCATTTATCAATATTACGTTTCACTTTTGATAAAGCATCTTTTGGTGCAGCCAAGTGCTGATCTAATGCACCACAACAATCACTTTGCCTGCCCTCTAGAACTCTTATATCTAATTTAGCTAAAATATTTTTTATACTATGATTAATGTTAGGAGCTAATGTTGGCTGCACACAACCTCCTAAAAGTAGCACTGTGGACTTTACCTTTTTAGGCTTAATTGGTTTTGAAATAATTTTAGAGTGTCGAAAAAAATAACCTACTGATTTAAAAATTAAAGGTGTTGAAAGAACCTTTCTTACTGAAAATCGATAAAGTGTTTGCAGGGTTGATCTTTTAGGCTCTATAAAATTACGGCCAACTTCAAGCAGCTTGCCATATTCAACACCTGAAGGGCAGGTTGTTTCACAGGAGCGACAAGTAAGGCACTGATCCAAATGCTTTAGAGATTTAGAGCTATATTCATTATTTTCAAGTGCTGACTTTATTAAATAAATTCGACCTCTTGGAGAATCAAGCTCATCACCTGAAATTTGATAGGTCGGACAGGTTGGCAAACAAAATCCACAGTGCACACATGAGGCAATTACTTGGCTAGCAATGTCATTTTCATGTTGTGTGATCGATGGTTGTTTAAGCTCTGCATGCATTAGATAAAAACCCCATAAGGATCAAATACTTTTTTTAACTTAATTTCAACTTGCTCTCTTAATGAAGACTCTTTATTTTTTATTGATGGTTTTTTATGAAACTGTACTGCTACCTTTTCAGGCAAGATCTTTAAGCTAATTTGGGTTATTATTGCCAAACGACCCATTGAGCCAACCAAGAGGCGAGATACATCATAACCAGCAACATTCTTCATAACCTGGCCACCAAAATTTAGCAGTTCACCCTTACCATTAATTATTTGAACGCCTAAAACACTATCTGAAAATTCTGCTCCAGATGTTGCATACAATGACCCAATTGTTTTTTTAGAGTCATTGGTAAAAAAAGCTAGAGCTTGATTATTTTTTGAAAGAATTTTATTAACTTCATCAATAGTTGTTCCCGCCTTTAACGTAATGACTAACTCTTCTGGGAAGTATTCGACAATCCCAGAATATGAAGACATATTTAATTGCTCTTCTTTATTATCTTTAACATTATTAGTAATTCTGAGTTTATTAGCTTTCCTTACTTTATGCTGTATTTCTGAAATTGAGCTCATAACTAGAAGCGTTCCAATTCAGGGTGAGGTAAATTGCCATTATGAACATGCATATTTCCTAATTCAGCACAACGATGAAGCGAAGGCACTGCCTTTCCAGGATTAAGAAGAGAATGGGGATCAAAGACCGCCTTAATTTGATGAAAAATCTCTAGCTCTGAACTATTATATTGATGGCACATGGCATCTAATTTCTCAATTCCCACGCCATGCTCACCAGTAATTGATCCACCCATATCAACACATAACTTGAGGATGTCATTACCAAAGTCTTCTGCTTTTTCAAGCTCTCCTGGCTGAGCAGCATCATATAAGATTAAAGGGTGTAAATTGCCATCACCGGCATGAAAAACATTTGCAACTCTTAGATCATATGTTGCTGAAAGGTTGCTTATCTTTTCCAGAACATCAGCTAAAAATCTTTTTGGAATTGTGCCATCCATACAATAATAATCAGGAGACAACCTACCAACCGCAGGAAATGCTGACTTCCTTCCTTGCCAAAAAAGTAAGCGCTCCTCTTCATTTTCTGACACTCTTACAGAAGAGGCTTTAGAAAGTATATTAATAACTTTATTTAAATCTTCCTTTACCAAGTCTTCAGAGCCATCTAACTCACACAGTAATAATGCCTTAGCACCTAATGGGTATCCTGCATGAGCAAAGGCCTCAGAGGCTTCAATAGCAAATTGATCCATCATCTCCAGCCCGGCTGGGATAACTCCAATCTTAATAATTTCTGCTACTGTATTAGCACAATCTCTAACACTATCAAAACCAGCCATTACAAGTTTTGCTACTTGTGGCTTTTTAGTCAGCTTAACAGTAATTTCAGATATAACACCCAAAAGACCTTCAGATCCCGTCATTAATGCCAATAAGCCCATACCTTCATCTTGCCTTGAAAAAAGCAACTCTTCACCATCTATTGTCAATATTTTTACTGCCTCTAAGTTTTGAACTGTTAGTCCATACTTAAGACAATGAACGCCACCTGAATTCTCTGCAACATTTCCACCAATAGTGCATGCTATTTGAGAAGAAGGGTCTGGAGCATAATACAAACCATATTCTTCAACTGCCTCACTAATAGCAATATTGCGAACTCCTGGCTCAACAATTGCTGTTTGAGCTTCTGGATCAATAGAGAGGATGCGTGTTAACTTTGAAAGCCCCAGAACGACGCTATCTTTAAGCGGTAAAGCGCCTCCAGATAGCCCTGTCCCCGCCCCTCTTGTGACCACAGGAGTGTTATTTTTCTTACAAATTTCCAAAACTTTTTTAATTTGATCAACACTACTAGGCAAGGCAACAGCTAAGGGCTTTTGTTTATAGACACTAAGGCCATCGCATTCGAAAGGACGAGTATTCTCTTCCCCAGATATGACTGAATTTTTGGGCAAAGCCTTGGTTAACTGCGAAATAATAGACATATAACTTATATTTAAATAATTAATGTTAATATTGATTTACTCTATTAACTTATCCCTATAGTATCTTAATTAAATAGTAGCTCAATTAATATAGTTCAAGTTGCTTTGAATATTATTAAAAACAATTTACACAGCTTCTATGATAATGCTCAGGACTGAAAACATTATAAAGAGTTATTAATTATATTTCCTTTAAAAAAAACTTATGAAATCATTCAACCCTCCTTCAAGAACTCTTATGGGCCCTGGCCCTTCAGATGTTCATCCAAGAATCCTTAATGCAATGGCAAAAACAACCATTGGCCATCTAGACCCTGCTTTTATTGACATGATGGATGAAATTAAAGAGATGCTGCAATATGCCTACATGACTGAAAATGCATTAACAATGCCAATCTCAGCGCCCGGCTCAGCTGGAATGGAGGCCTGCTTTGTAAATCTTGTAGAGCCTGGAGATAAGGTTATAGTTTGTATCAATGGTGTCTTTGGATCAAGAATGAAAGAAAATGTAACTCGAATCGGTGGCCAAGCAATAATCATTGAAGATGACTGGGGAGCACCCGTTAGCCCTCAAAAACTTGAGCAGTGCTTGACTGAAAATCCTGATACTAAAATTGTTGCATTTGTTCATGCAGAAACTTCAACAGGAGCCTTGTCGGATGCAAAATTACTTTGTGAGATTGCCAATAAGCATAATTGCTTAACTATTGTTGATGCAGTGACCTCACTAGTAGGCTCAGAGTTAAGGGTGGATGACTGGGGTATTGACGCAATCTATTCTGGGTCTCAAAAATGTCTTTCTGCTATGCCAGGGTTGTCACCAGTTAGCTTTAGTGAAAAAGCAGTTCATAAAATTAGTAATCGAAAAACGCCTGTAACAAGCTGGTTTTTGGATCTTAATTTAGTGATGGGTTATTGGGGTAAAGGCTCAAAGCGGGCATATCACCATACAGCTCCGGTCAATACTCTATATGGCCTTCATGAATCTTTAGTTATGCTTTGCGAAGAGGGACTTGAAAATTCATGGGATCGACACCAACAAAATCACCAGTTACTTAGAGATGGTTTAAGTGAACTTGGAATTAGTTACTTGGTTGAAAAGTCTAGCAGGCTGCCTCAGCTTAATAGCGTATTCATTCCTGAAGGAGCAAATGATGATGAAATTCGCACCACTTTATTAAATGATTACAATATGGAAATCGGCGCTGGCCTTGGTAATTTGGCAGGAAAGATATGGCGAATTGGACTTATGGGCTATACTTCAAGAAAAGAGAATATAGAGCTTTGTTTGACCGCACTAAAAAAGACGTTATAGGGCTTTAACTTTCCCGGTCTTTAATTTTTGCTAAAAGCACTTCATCGGTCTCAACCCTGTCAGGATCTGGGAGACAACAATCAACTGGGCAAACCTCAACGCACTGTGGTGTATCAAAATGCCCTACACACTCTGTACAAAGATCGCCATCAATTTCGTAGATCTCTTCGCCCATATAAATAGCCTCATTTGGGCATTCAGGAACACAGACATCACAATTAATGCATTCATCTGTAATTAGCAAAGACATAAACGATCCTCAAGTTAGATAATAATTTAATACAACCAAGGCAGCTGTATCTTCTATTTATTAGATGCATATTTTAACGTATCAGAGTAAAAATAAAGATGATTTTGGGTATCATTAATCATTTTATTTCTAGGGTTATTATGAGAGTACTTTTAGTTGTTTTTTCATTATTATTTTCTTCTATGTCATTTGCTGCAACTAATGATGGAATTTATGCACATTTGCAGACCAACAAAGGAAAAATAGTTGTTGAGTTGGCTTATAAAAAAGCGCCGCTAACTGTAATCAACTTTATTGCATTATCAGAAGGTACTAAAAAAAGTAACAAGGATATTGGCGTTCCTTTTTATGATGGCATATTTTTTCATAGAGTAATAGATGACTTCATGATTCAAGGTGGAGATCCCAAGGGAGATGGCACTGGTGGACCTGGGTATCGATTTGCAGATGAATTTAGCGATTTAATGCATGACAAACCTGGAATCCTATCAATGGCTAACTCTGGACCGGCAACGAATGGATCACAATTTTTTATTACTCATGTGCCAACTCCATGGCTAGATGGCAAGCATACAGTTTTTGGTCATGTCGTTGAGGGCATGGACGTTGTAAATTCCATTCAAAAAGGTGATACTTTGGTGACTGTAAGAATTGAGCGTATTGGTAACAATGCAAATAAATTTATTGCTAATGAGGGCTCATTTAATGATCTACTAGCAAAAGCAAACGAAGGAATTATTGCTCAACAAGCCTTGCGACAAGTTGAATTTGAAGACTATGCTACTTCCACTTATCCAGATGCTACAAAAAATGATTTAGGTTACTTCACAAGAATTAATAAGGAAGGTGATGGCAATCTAGCAAATCAAGGTCAGCTTGTTTCAGTAGATATAGCATTAAAAGCTAATAGTGGACAAATAATGCGCGCGCCAGGAAGCGCAATTGACTTCACGCTTGGAAGTGGTGAGATAATTAGAATTGTTGAGGAAAATACTCAAGCAATGTCCATTGGAGAAGAGCGTACTATTATTGCTACCTATGAATATGTATTTGGTGATGCTCCAAGTGGCAACATACCTCAAGACTCATTCATAATATTTGAACTAATTCTGATTTCTGCAAAGGATAAATAATAATGTTTTTAGAAATATTAAGCTTTCTTTCCTCATTAGATACTGGCTTTAATGTTCTAAGCTATTTAACTGTAAGAGCTGTATTTGCAATGATGACCGCCCTTCTTATTACATTAGTTCTTGGCAAATGGATTATTTCAAAACTTCAGCATTATCAAATTGGTCAAGTGATTCGTAATGATGGCCCAGAAACTCACTTAGAAAAAGCAGGGACTCCAACTATGGGTGGAGTACTAATACTTTTTGCTTTTTTTATCAGTGTCCTTATTTGGGGAGATTGGGACAACCCATTCCTCTGGATAGTAATTGTTACAGCTCTTCTTTTTAGTGCAATTGGCTTTATTGATGACTATCTAAAAATTAAAAAACAAAACTCAGATGGTCTAAGTCGAAGACAAAAAATCCTAGCGCAGTCGATTAGTGCAATATTAATTTGTGTGTGGCTACTCAGCTTGAATTCTAAAACTATTGGTGCAGAGCTATTGATTCCATTCTTCAAAAACCTTATTATTCCGCTTAATGCGTTTGCTTTTTTAGTTATTGGCTGGTTTGCACTTGTTGGAAGCTCAAATTCTGTCAATCTTACAGATGGTCTAGATGGCTTAGCAATCATGCCTGTTATTTTAATCAGTGGAGCACTTGCAGTTTTTGCTTATATTGGGGGAAATTATAATTTCTCAGGCTATCTGAATATGCCATTCATGCCAGGAACAGGTGAAATATTTGTACTATGCGCAGCATTAGTAGGAGCTGGCTTTGGCTTTCTTTGGTTTAATACCTACCCAGCTGAAATATTTATGGGTGACACTGGATCGCTCTCTTTAGGTGCAATCTTAGGTGTTATTGCTATTATTGTTCACCAGGAGATACTGTTAATTCTAATGGGTGGTATATTTGTTGCTGAGACCTTATCAGTAATTATTCAAATAGGCTACTTTAAGCGCACTCAAAAAAGAATCTTTTTAATGGCGCCACTGCATCATCACTATGAAAAAAAAGGACTTAAAGAGCCAAAAATTATTGTGAGGTTTTGGATTATTACCCTGATTTTGGTTTTAATTAGTTTAGCCAGCATAAAGATTCGATAATGTTGATTGTTTACGCACTGTAAAATACCAATTCATGAGTATAAAATCAGACAAGTGGATTCGTAAAATGTCCCTAGAAAATGGGATGATTAATCCATTTGAGCCAAAACAAGTTCGACAATCAAACGATCAAAAAATAATCTCTTATGGCACCTCTAGCTATGGCTATGATGTCCGCTGCTCAACTGAATTCAAAATATTTACCAATATCAATCACAATATTGTTGATCCTAAAAATTTTAATGCCAAAAGCTTTGTTGAAATTGACTCAGATGAGTGCATTATTCCTCCAAATTCTTTTGCACTTGCAAGAACAGTTGAGTACTTTAAAATTCCTCGCTCTACGCTAGTTATTTGCCTTGGGAAGTCCACTTATGCAAGGTGCGGCATTATTGTTAATGTCACTCCACTTGAGCCAGAATGGGAAGGACACGTAACACTAGAGTTTTCTAATACAACCCCTTTGCCTGCAAAAATATATGCCAATGAGGGAGTTGCTCAAATGCTCTTTTTTGAGTCTGACGAAGTATGTGAAACTTCATATAAAGATAGAGACGGAAAATACCAAGGCCAAACTGGCGTAACTTTACCAAAGGCTTAGGCAATATGTCTGAAACCTCCAAACGTCGCACTTTTGCGATCATTTCACATCCTGATGCTGGTAAGACTACAGTTACTGAAAAGTTGCTTCTTTATGGTGGAGCTATTAAAACAGCTGGAAGCGTAAAGGCAAGAAAAGCTGATAGTCATGCTACAAGTGACTGGATGGAAATGGAGAAGGAAAGAGGCATCTCTATTACTTCATCCGTGATGCAGTTTCCTTATGATAATCACGTTATCAATCTACTAGATACACCTGGACACGAAGACTTTTCTGAGGATACTTACCGCACTTTAACTGCTGTGGACTCTGCTTTAATGGTTATTGATGTAGCCAAAGGTGTTGAGCAAAGAACAATTAAATTAATGGAAGTATGCAGACTTCGTGATACACCAATCATAACCTTTATCAATAAGATGGACCGTGAAGGACGTGAACCTATTGATCTTCTGGATGAAGTTGAATCTGTACTAAATATTGAATGCTCACCGATCACATGGCCAATTGGTATGGGAAAGGGTTTTAAAGGAGTTTTTCACCTGCTTGAAAACAAAGTTTATTTATTTGAAAGTGGTAAAAATGCAAATATTGGTGACAATACAATTATCGAGGGAATTGATAATCCTGAATTAGATAAAATATTAGGTGAAGATCTTGCAAAAGAAGCCCGAGAAGAAATTGAACTCATTAGCGGAACAACAAATCCTTTCAATTTAAATGATTTTCTTGAGGGTAAGCAGACGCCGGTTTTTTTTGGATCAGCAATCAACAATTTTGGTATCGAAAACTTACTAGATGGGTTTATTAAATATGCCCCTTTACCTCAAAGCAGGCAATGTGATACTAGAAAAGTATCTCCTAATGAAGGAAAACTCACTGGATTTATCTTTAAAATTCAAGCAAATATGGATCCTAAGCATCATGATAGATTAGCCTTTATGCGAATTGTCAGTGGTGAATATCAAAAAGGAATGAAGGTTCTTCAAGTTCCAACAGGCAAACAAATAAAAATTGCAAACGCTGTAACCTTTATGTCTCGTGAAAGAAGTTCAACTGAAGTGGCCTATGCAGGTGATGTTATAGGTATTCATAATCATGGTGGGATAAGTATTGGAGATACATTCACTCAAGGCGAGAAAATTAACTTCCAAGGCATCCCTAACTTTGCTCCAGAGCTTTTTAGAAGAGCACAGCTCAAAGACCCTCTCAAGGCTAAGGCATTACAAAAAGGGCTTGATCAGCTTTCAGAAGAAGGAGCAACTCAAGTATTCAGACCCATTTCTAATAGCTCTCAAATTTTAGGGGCTGTAGGTATTCTTCAATTTGACGTTGTTGCGCATAGACTCAAATATGAGTATGGGGTTGATTGTCAATTCGAAACGATAAATGTAGCAACAGCAAGATGGGTTACTGGTCTCGATAAAGATATCGATCAGCTCAAAATAAAAGCTGGGAATAATGTAGCAATTGATAGCGCAGGAATGCTTTCTTATTTAGCTCCAAGCATGGTAAATCTTCAGCTTACAATCGAGCGTCACCCAGACTTAACCTTTAGCTCTACAAGAGAGCATTGACTCTTAAGCTTCTAATGGCTTAACAACTTCAGCTATATCTTTCTTATTTAAATAGCCTACAACTGAGCCGCCTGAGTCATGAACTATGCAGCAATCAGCATTTTCACGAAGCATCTCACATAAAGCGGAGTCAACTGAATCTGTCTCGTTAACGGTGATATTTGAAGAAGTCTTTGCTGGCTTCTGATCAGTCATAACAGATTTTGTTTGAAGGACATGAGAGCGATTTACTTTTTTAACAAAATCCTTAACATAATCATCAGCAGGAGTCATTATAATTTCCTGAGTTGTTCCATGTTGAACCAGTTCGCCACCATTAAGAATAGCAATACGGTCTCCAATCTTTAGAGCCTCTTCCAGATCATGAGTAATAAATACGATAGTCTTGTGGAGTTCTTTTTGGAGTTCCAATAATAAATCCTGCATATCACTTCGTATGAGTGGATCAAGCGCACTAAAGGCCTCATCCATCATTAAAATTTCAGTATCGCACGTTAAAGCTCTCGCTAAACCAACACGCTGCTGCATTCCGCCAGAAAGCTGCGATGGATAACGATCTTCATAGCCAGATAAGCCTACGCGATCAATCCATTTCTTCGCTCTTTTTACTGCTTCATCACCCTTTACTCCTTGCAAATGAACACCTAAACAAACATTATCCATAATCGTTTTATGGGGAAGGAGCGCAAAGCTTTGAAATACCATTGCAGTTTTTTGTTGTCTAAATTTACGAAGTTTTTCCATTGGCATTTGAATCACATCCTCACCGCCAATAATAACTGAACCTGCAGTAGGCTCAATAAGTCGATTAATATGACGAATAAGTGTAGATTTACCAGAGCCAGAAAGGCCCATAATTACTTCAATATTTTTATTGGCTAAATCAAGATTAATATTACTTAAACCAAGAACATGTTTATGCTCCTTAAGGAGATCATCCTTGGTCATGCCGTTATCAACATGCTTTAAAACGGAGTTTGCCTTTGGCCCAAAAATTTTAGTTAGATTTGTAATCTTAATTTTAATATCTTGAGTCATAGAACATCTCCAGAACGGTGTTTTTGAATCCGGGTTCCAAACGCTTGTGAAACTCTATCAAAGATTACTGCCAAAGCAACTATCGCTAAACCATTAAGCAGTCCAAGTGATAAATACTGGTTTTGAACAGCTTGAAGTACTGGCAAACCTAAGCCTGTAACTCCAATCATTGAGGCAATCACAACCATTGATAATGCCATCATAATTGTTTGGTTTACACCAGCAAAAATATTTGGAAGTGCGAGTGGTATTTGCACCATAAATAATCGCTGCCTGTAAGTAGCACCAAAAGCATCAGCAGCCTCCATCGCTTCTCTGTCAACTAAGCGAATACCCAAGTTTGTTAAACGAACAATAGGTGGCATTGCATATATACAAACCGCTATTAAGCCAGGAACTTTACCAATACCAAGAAGCATAACTACAGGTATAAGATAAACAAAGGATGGGATTGTTTGCATAATATCCAGCATTGGGGTGATTACAGATTGTGCTCTATTTGATCGAGACATCCATATCCCTAATGGAATTCCAATTGTTAAGCACAATAAAGTGGCAGCAGAAATCATCGTCACAGTTGAAATCATAGGAGTCCACATATCAAAGAATCCAATGGTAAAAAAGGCAAACATAACCCCAAATGTAACCTTCATACTTCTAGAACCAAGCCAAGCTAAGCCACCTGCAATAGCCAGAAATAATGGCCAAGGCGTTGCAAGTAATAATTGCTCAAATTGGGCTAAAAAATAAAGCAATGGATCGAAAATTTTTTCCATAGTGCTTCCAACCTCCCTGCTAAAGTCCTTAAACGCGCTATCTACGCACTGACGAGAATTCATCATTACATCATGAGAGATTGATTGAGCATTATTTATAAAAATAGAAAGCTCTGATAAATTAATTGTTTTATCGATAGTAACAACTAAGCTATCAAAGTAATCAATTTGACTAGAAGGATCAACCGACCTAATAGTATCAAACTGAAGTTTTGCATCATTAGATAGTTCACTAATTATTCCAGATAAATTTTCTGGATCTGATGGGCGAATAGACATGTAAGTCCTTTCAAGTCTTGATATTTCGTTATCAATACTTTTTGCTAACTTAACGGGAATTTGACTATAACTAGAACTCTCAAACTGAGCGGCTAATTCCATCACTTTGCCACTAAGCTCGCTTGTTTTAACAACCAATGGCATAAGGGTATTTTCAACTGCGCTTACATTAGTCCTTAATGAGGCTTCTATTACAGCTTGAGAAAGTACTTCAGAATCATTAACATGGGGTAAGAGTTTTGATACTGCATCATAACTATCGAACATGTCTTGAACTTTTGCATGAGTTGCAAGACTCAAATCATTTAAATTTAGAACCAATTCTTCAGAGCCAGAAAAATTTTTAAATGCAGGCGCAGAAGAATTTACTACTTCTCTAATTTGAGAAAGTTGCTGAAGGTGAGCCTCAACCGCATATGAAGAGTTGAGAGAGTCAACATTATTATAAAGTCCAGCAATTTGATCATTTAATAACTTTACTTGAAACTCCACATTATTAACAAATGAGGAGCCATAAAACTCAGATTTTTCACTATATTGCCTGGCTAAAGCTTCTACATCATTGATAAATTGACTCGCATTAATATCACTATTAAGATATCTTGCATTTTCAGCAATATCTTTTAAAAATAGCTCTAAATTCTTATACTGAGCTACAACTTCTGAAGATGAAGAAATTGAATTTACACTTTGGCTCAACTCACTCAAAGAACTGCTGTAACTTTCATATTTTGAAGTTACCATAGAGTTAAATTGCTCAGTAAGTTCATTAGTTTTCAATTCAAGATTATTTGACAATAACTGAACCTTTTCAAAATATTGTGATGAATCATTTATTTGAGTTAATGGGTTTGAATCTTTTGAAAATTCTTTTAAAGTCTCACCTCTATCTACTGCTCTTTTAGTAAGAGATGTAAACTTGTCAGTTATTGAAACAATTTGAGAGTAATCAGTTGCGTTGAGAGCTTGTGTCGCTAAATCATCAGCCCTTTTAATATTTGCTTGTATGAAGTTTAGATCTTTATTTGCAACCCTTAAGTCAGCAATTTCAACTGCTGTTGGTAAGCAATCAAGGACACTTTGTTGTGGAACAGATCTAATAGCCATTTATCACTCCATTTAAATAAAAAATTGCCCGTAGTAGCTATACTATACGGGCAATTACTTTTAGAAATTTAAAACTTTTTCTTAAACTACATTGCAGCCTCAACTGATGCTGCAGTTTCATCATCAACCCATGCCTTCCAAACTTCAGGATAAGTTTGAAGGAAGTAAGTTGTTGCATCTGCTCCACCAGCTTGGTTATCACCCATCCATACAAGCATAGAGTTCATAACTGAACCAGGATAAGTACGGGCAGCAAAGTAATCCATTGCCTCTTTTGGCGCATTGTAATAAAAATTATCACTTAAAAGTGTATTTACTCGCGACTCTGTCCATCCAGATGGCTTAGGGTCAGCACATAAGTCTGCAGCAAGTGCAACACACTCATTCCAGTTAGCATCTCCCGCAAATGGACCTAAGTCAACTGATTTAAGGTCATATTTTCCAATAATTTGAGTTGGAGCCCAGTAGTATCCGAACCATGGTTCTCCTTGCTCTCCTGCTCTAACAATATCAGCATCAAGACCTGCAGCTGATCCAGGGTCAAGAAGTTTCCATCCTTTGGCTTCCATGTCATGTGCTCTGAAAAGATTTATACTTGCTAATTGACAACCCCAGCCTGCTGGACATCCCATAAAAGCTCCCTTAGAAGGGTCTTCTTTGTCTGGAAATAAGTCAGGTCGAGCAATTACTGCTTCAACAGTCGTTAATTCTGGATTTGCATCAAGTGTTATTGGATCAATCCACCAACCCTCACCTAAACCACTCATTGGAGCTGCATTACCAATATGTACCCTTCCTGCAGCAACTGCACTATCTACTAGTGTAGCCATTGCATTAGCCCATAGTTCTGGCGCAACATCTGGCTTACCTGTTGCGTCCATTGATGCCCATGTAGTCATTGTAGCTCCAACAACTAGCTCAGTTTCACAACCCATAGCTGTTAACACTGCAGCATCAACATTAGCCATCAACGATGCTGAAGGCCAATTCATGTCTGCAATTTGCATTTTTCCACATGCAGCATTAGCAGAAGTGCTAAGCAATAATGCTCCAGCGACTGCTCCAAATAACTTAGTGGTAAACTTAATATTCATATTTTTTTCTCCTAGAGATTAATCATAAATAGAGTGAATTATTTCAAACTCTTTTAGAATTATAGCAATAGAGCAACAATAAATTTAGTTTATTTTAAAAAATAAATAAATGCCACATTTACCTATAGAATTAATAAGTACTAACAATAATTCATAATGAACTATTGTTAATAACAAGCCGACGAGTCGACTTATTTCTCATCTTGACTATCATCTGCTATTGGAGCTTCATCCCCTTCTATTAGCATGTCGCCTTCTTCCTCATCATCTGTTTCAGCTATTTTAGCTACTGAAACTAATTTTTCATCATCAGCAATGTTAATTAAAGTTACGCCCTGAGTATTCCTTCCAATAATTGAAACATCAACTGCTCGCGCCCTAACTAGGGTACCTTTATTAGAAATTAGCATCATTTCATCTTCATCAGTAACCTGTATAGCACCAACTACTTCACCATTTCTATCTGATGTTTTTATTGAAATAACACCTGATCCACCTCTTGCTTGAGAGCGATATTCATCCAATTGAGTTCTCTTACCATAACCTTTTTCAGTCGCTGTAAGAATAGGGTCGTCTGACTCAGCAACTATCAAGGAGACTACTTGATCTTTATCAGCTAAACGTATTCCTCTAACTCCTATGGCAGTTCTACCAACAGAGCGGACATCAGATTCTTTAAAGCGAATTGATTTTCCTGCTGAAGAGAAAAGTAAGATATCATGCTCACCGGCAGTGATTTCAACACCAACTAGCTTGTCATCATCTCTTAGCTCAATTGCAATAATCCCGCCATTTCTTGGGCGTGAAAAGTTTTTAAGTGATGTTTTTTTACACGTGCCTGAACTGGTAACCATAAACACGAACTGATCATCAGTAAACTCTTTGACAGGCAATATTGCATTTATCGATTCATCCTTCTCCAAAGGAAGCAGGTTAATAATTGGCTTTCCTCTAGAAATTCTTGAAGCCATTGGCAGTTCATAAACTTTTAGCCAGTGAACTCTTCCCCTAGATGAGAAGCATAAAACCGTGTCATGGGAGTTTGCTACAAATAACTGATCTACAAAATCCTCATCTTTCATCTTAGTAGCAGCCTTACCTTTACCTCCACGTCTTTGCGCATGATAGTCACTAAGCGATTGAGCCTTAACATAACCTCCATGAGATAAAGTTACCACTCTATCTTCTTGTGCAATTAAATCTTCAAGTGTAAGGTCGATTTTATTTTCGATAATCTCAGTAATTCGAGGTGCGCCAAAATTATCTCGAATTTCAGCAATCTCTTGACGAATAACGTCCATTAATTGGTCTGGATTTTGAAGAATATCAAGTAACTTTTTGATTTCTTCAAGTAACCCATTAAATTCATTAAATATTTTGTCCTTTTCAAGACCCGTTAATCTATGGAGTCTTAAATCAAGAATAGCTTGCGCTTGTTTTTCTGATAATTGATAATCACCATTCTTTTGAAGGCCAAGGTCAGCGCCTAAATCTTGCGGCTTGAACTGAGCCATGTCTCTATCACCAATAAGCTCTTGAATGACAGAGCCCTTCCAGACTCTTACAACTAAACCTTCTTTTGCCTCACTAGGATTCTGTGCAGCCTTTATAAGAGCAATTACCTCATCAATATTAAAAAGAGCAACGGAAAGTCCTTCCAATAAATGGGCCCTATCTTTTGCCTTATTAAGCTCAAAAATAGAGCGGCGAGTTACTATCTCTCTTCTATGTGCAATAAATGCACTCAAGATAGACTTTAGATTCATTAGTTTTGGCATTCCTTGGTCAATTGCAACCATATTGATACCAAAAACAGTTTGCATTTCTGTTAACTTATATAAGTTATTTAGCATCACCTCAGGAACTTCTCCCCTCCTAAGCTCAACCACCATTCGCATACCATCTTTATCTGATTCATCTCTAAGACCAGTAATTCCGTCAATCTTTTTATCTTTAACAAGCTCTGCAATTTTAGTAATGAGCCTTGCTTTATTAACTTGGTATGGGAGCTCAGTTACAACGATGCTTAATTTATCTTCGCCTTCAACATGAGATCTTGAGCGCATATAAATCTTTCCCTTACCAGTCTCATAAGCTTCTCGAATACCAGAGGCGCCATTAATTATTCCAGCTGTAGGAAAATCAGGTCCAGGCATAATTTCTAAAAGCTCATCAATAGTTATGTCTTCATTATCAATAAATCGAAGGCAAGCTTCAGTAACTTCTGTTGGGTTATGTGGTGGAATATTTGTGGCCATTCCCACAGCAATACCTGAAGAGCCATTCACTAATAAAGTGGGAACACGTGTAGGTAATACTGAAGGCTCACTTTCAGAGCCATCATAGTTATCAATAAAGTCTACCGTTTCTTTATCTAGATCTCTTAAAAGTTCATGTGAAAGCTTTGTCATGCGTATTTCTGTATACCGCATAGCCGCTGCACGGTCTCCATCTACCGAGCCAAAGTTTCCTTGGCCATCTACTAGGATACATCTCATCGAAAATGGCTGAGCCATTCTTACGATAGTGTCATAAACTGCTGTGTCACCATGAGGGTGATACTTACCAATTACATCACCCACAATTCGGGCAGATTTTTTATAAGATTTATTGTAATCATTACCAAGCACTTCCATGGCATAAAGAACGCGTCTATGAACTGGCTTTAAGCCATCTCTAACATCAGGCAAAGCCCTTCCTACTATTACGCTCATTGCGTACTCTAGGTAGGAGTCACGCATCTCGTCTTCTATAGTAACTATTGGGAACTTTTGCTCGAGAATTTCTTTAGAATCGATATCGTCAGACATACAATAAACCTATAAAAATAACTAGATTTAATTGTACCCTAGATGAGGTGAAAACACACCAATAATTTGGGTCTTTTTGAAGGGTAAAAACTGCAAAAAATCCCTAAGAATTTCGAGCTTTTATAGATTTTGCAAGATCTCTTAAAAGAGCTTCTGTATCGTCCCAGCCAATACAGCTATCAGTGATACTAACACCGTACTTTAGAGATGGCAATGGTCCAACTTTTTGATTCCCCTCATTGATATGAGATTCAATCATTACGCCAAAGATTGACTCTGAGCCCTCTTCAATCTGAGCTGCAATATTTGCACCTACTTTTAATTGATTTTTAAACTGCTTCTCAGAGTTTGCATGAGAGAAATCTACCATAACTTTAGAGACTAATCCCTTATCTTTTAGTTTCTCACAGGTTTTTTCAATATGTTCTTTGGAATAATTTGGCCCATCTTTACCGCCTCTAAGAATAATATGAGCCGTATCATTACCTAAAGAAGTAAAGTGGCTAATACCCCCATCCTTGTTCACAGACAAGAGATGATGAGGACTATTGGCAGACTGAATTGCATCAAAAGCAATTTCTAAAGAGCCACCTGTGCCATTTTTAAAGCCAACAGGGCAAGATAGTGCTGATGCTAACTCCCTATGAGATTGGCTCTCCGTTGTTCTAGCGCCTATAGCGCCCCAAGAAATCAAATCAGATAAGTATTGCGGCGTTAAAACATCTAAGTACTCAACACCAACTGACATATTTATTTCACCTAGATCAACTAGAAGTTTCCTCGCAGTCTCAAGGCCTTTATCAATATCAAAACTTTCATCTAGATATGGATCATTAATTAAACCTTTCCAGCCAACAGTAGTTCTTGGCTTTTCAAAATACACACGCATAACTATCAACAAATCTTCAGACAGCTCTTCTTTAAGTTTAAGGAGGTTATTTGCATACTCCATTGCTGCCTTAGTGTCATGAATTGAGCACGGGCCTACAAGAACCATAAGACGGTTATCATTTCCGTATAGAATATTTTTGATAGCGTTTCTAGAGCTTACAACTCCTGATGCAGCTTTTTCAGATAGAGGTAATTTCTCTATAAGAGCATTAGGCGAGACCATCGGCGCACTAGATACAATTCGAACATTATCAGTATTATGATGCATAAGTCTTACTTTTGATTTGTAATAACAGCGTATGCAGAGTGATTGTGAATTGACTCAAAGTTTTCTGACTCTAAAGAGTAGTAATTAATTTTATCATCTGCATTTAATTCTACAGCGATATCTCTGACTATATCTTCGACAAACGCAGGATTTTCATAAGCCCTCTCAGTAACAACTTTTTCATCATCACGCTTAAGTATCGCATAAAGCTCGCTTGATGCTTTTTGCTCTGCTAAATCAATTAAATCTTCTAGGAAAACAACTGATCCCTCAGAAGGTTTTGCTTCGATAGTTATGTGCGATCTTTGATTATGAGCACCATATTCTGAAATACTCTTAGAGCATGGGCACAAGCTAGTTACTGGAACTACAACTTTCACAGACATGTCTGCCTTACCATCAACGATATTACCAATTAATGTTGCTTGATAATCAAGCAAACTTTGAACGCCAGAAGATGGAGCTGATTTGTTTCGAAAAAATGGAAAATCCACTACGATGCGAGCACTTGTTGAATCAAGCTTTTCAGCAACTGTTTGAACAAGATCCATAAAACTTTCCACACTAAAGCTGCATTCATTAGCATTTAAGATTTCAATAAATCTAGACATATGAGTTCCCTTTACATTCTCTGGAAGCCTCACTGTCATAGTAAAATTGGCAACTGATGGTTGCACCACTTGTGCTTTATTAACAAAGCTAATCGGATGCAGAATATCTTTAATTCCAACTTGGTTAATAACAATATTACGAAGATCTTTAATATTTTGAGTATCAGGTAGTAGTGATTTTTTCATAATTAATTATTCCGAATAAGTAACTGCAGATCTGGGCGTTTCCCAAATAATAACTTCTTTAACCTTGACATCTTTATTGGGAATTAACAAGGCAATTTCATCAAAAAAATATTTAGCAATATTTTCAGCAGTAGGGTTTAGAACATCAAAAGGCTTAATCTCATTTAAATATTGGTGATCCAGCCTTTTAACCACCAACTTCGTTTGTTTTTTAATTTCACGAAAATCTATTGCAATACCAGAATCATCAAGAACTTGTGAACATACAGAAACTTCCACTTGCCAGTTATGGCCATGAAGTCTTGCACAATCACCAGGATAATCTCTGAGTGAATGGGCGGATGCAAAGTCTGTAACAATTTTTAGGACGAACATATTCGGAAAAATTGATAAAAAAAATACGGATTATACCTATTTGATTGTAAATTACCAACTTCATGAACTATGAAATTAACCCGGTAGATACTAAGTGTAAAGCATTTTGAGCTATATTGAATTCTAACTAATCTACAGCTTCAATGCTATCAACTTTTTTGAAAACGCCTGGAAGAATTAAACCTTTGCGTGCACGATGACTTACAAAATTAACTAACTCTTCAAAAGAGTATTTTTTATGTTTCTTTCCATATTGAACTTTTAATTTTTGATTATCTTTAATAGCACAAACGCCAATAACAAATTCTTCTCGATCAATGAAGTCCTTATTTGCAATCTGAATAAGCTTATTACCCTTTCCTTTTGAAAGATGTGGCAATTCAGATATTGGAAATATCAATAATCTAGCTCTATTAGTAGCTACTGCAACATAATGATTATCAACATCTTCAACTATAGCAAGCCTATTTGCTCTTGCTTGTTTTGATAATGTAATCAGATGTTTGCCAGATTTAGTTTTTGAATTTAAATTACCCAAGGTTGATACAAAACCATAGCCAGCGTCTGACGACAGAATTACAGCTTGCTCATCTTTTCCCATAACTACATCTATAAATTCAGCGCCTAATGGAGGTGTTAATTTTCCAGTTAGAGGCTCTCCCTGACCCCTAGCACTAGGAAGGCTGTTGGCCATTATAGAATATGACCTTCCCGTAGAGTCAATAAAAAATGCCATTTGATTACTTCTACCTTTGGCATCTTTTAAGTATGTATCTCCTGACTTGTAGTTAAGTGAAGAGGAATCAATTTCATGACCTTTAGCTGCTTTAACCCAGCCTTTTTCACTTAGAACGACAGTAACATTTTCAGCTGGAATCATGTCTTGGTCATTAAATGCCTGAGCAGAAGAGACATCAGAAATAATTTGACAGCGTCTTTTATCTCCAAACTCCTCAAGGATTACTCTTAGTTCTTTTTTTATATAAGTCTTTAGCCTTGTTTCACTTGAAAGCAAAAGTTCAATTGACTTTCGCTCTTTTCCAAGCTCATCTGCTTCACTTTTAATTTTAACTTCTTCAAGTTTAGCTAGGTGACGTAACTTTAATTCTAATATTGCTTCGGCCTGTATTTCACTGATTTTGAATTGCTCAATTAAAACAGGCTTGGGTTTTTCTTCACGGCGAATTATTGCAATAACCTCATCAATATTAAGATAAGCTATCAGTAAGCCATCAAGAATATGCAGCCGATCTAAAATTTTATCCAACCGAGATTGGAGTCTATTAACAACAACCTGCATTCTAAATTCTAGCCACTCTTTAAGTAAAGGAATCAATGGCTTCACTTGAGGCTTACCATTTAAACCAATAACATTCATATTGACTCGATAGTTTTTCTCAAGATCTGTAGTTGCAAATAAATGAAGCATTAATTGCTCACAATCGACTCTATTAGACCTTGGAACAATTACTAATCGAGTTGGGTTTTCATGATCTGACTCATCGCGAAGATCCTCAACCAATGGAAGTTTTTTATTGCGCATCTGAGCTGCAATTTGAGTGATAACCTTAGCTCCTGATGTCTGGTAGGGAAGAGACTCAATAACAATTTCTCCATCCTCTTTAATATAGCCAGCCCTCATTTTGACTGAGCCATTTCCAGTTTCATACATTTGGCGGAGGTCTTCTTTTGAGCTAACAATATAAGCATCCGTTGGATAGTCAGGAGCTGGAATAATCTGCATAAGCTCATCAAGCTCAGTTGAAGGTTTTTCTAGCAGCTGGATACACGCAGCTATAACCTCCAAAAGATTGTGTGGTGGAACATCCGTTGCCATACCAACTGCAATTCCAGAAGTTCCATTAAGCAGCAAATTTGGCACCTGCGCAGGAAGTTGAAGGGGCTCTTGAATCGTTCCATCAAAATTATCAGTCCAGCTAACTGTGCCTTTATTAATTTCAGCAAGAAGTAAATCTGCATAAGGCGATAATTTAGACTCGGTATAACGCATCGCTGCAAAAGACTTAGGGTCGTCAGGAGCTCCCCAGTTGCCCTGACCATCAATAAATGGATAGCGATAGGAAAAAGGCTGCGCCATTAAAACCATGGCTTCATAGCAGGCACTATCACCATGAGGATGAAATTTACCTAAGACGTCTCCAACAGTTCTGGCAGATTTTTTAAATTTTGCAGTCGATTTCAGTCCGAGCTCACTCATCGCATAAATGATTCTTCTTTGGACTGGCTTTAAACCATCTCCAATAAAGGGTAGCGCACGATCGAGTATGACATACATTGAGTAATCAAGATAAGCGCGTTCACTATATTCTCCAACGCTTTGTCGCTCAATGCCGTTTTGGCTCATTCTTTCCTTAGTTTATATTTTGAAAATTTAACTCAAAAAGAGTTAGAGTCGGCGTTATTTTAATTCAACTCTGAACCCATTTAAGATTAATTATTTATCTTCCTTAAAAGGTCTAACCTGGAGGCCAATTCAACTGACGTCCACCCAAACAATGAAGGTGTATATGAAATACACTTTGACAGCCATCACCATTACAATTCATAACAAGTCTATAACCACTTTCAGAAAATCCACGCTCTTTAGCAATCATAACTGCAGTAGTATTTAGTTTGCCAAGCAGAGCCTCATCAGTCGCATCATTCGGTGTAGAAATATGTTCTTTCGGTATTACTAAAAAATGCTCAGGAGCTTGCGCATTTACATCCTTAAAAGCCAACACTGTGTCATCTTCATAAAGTTTTTCAGAGGGTATATCGCCCTTAATAATTGAGCAAAAAATACAATTTTTCATAGTTCAGTTTTTTATATCTTTCAAATTCTATTATTAAAGATACACTAGAAGAACATATAATTAATGATTAATAATTAATAAGGTCAGGCTATATGCTCTCCACTAAAACTCTAGACACACTCTTTAGAACAGCACGCAGTCATAAGGGATGGTTAAATAAAGACATTACCAATGATCAAATTCATCAAATCTATGATTTACTAAAATTTGCACCAACCTCTGGCAATTGCTGTCCTGCAAGATTTACATTTATTAGAAGTACTGAAGCAAAAAATAGAATCAAGCCGTCATTGGATGAGGGAAATATTGACAAAACTATGCAAGCTCCTTCTGTAGTAATCATTAGCTATGACACTAAATTTTATGAAGCACTACCAACTCTATCTCCACATAATGATGCTAAATCTTTTTATGAAGGTAAAGATAAAATAATAAAAAATACTGCGGAATTTAACTCAGCGCTCCAAGGCGCATACTTTATTATTGCAGCTCGCTCTATAGGTCTAGATTGCTGCCCAATGCTTGGATTTAACAAGGAGATACTAAATCAGGAATTCTTCCCGGATAATAAGAATAAAGCTATTTTTATTTGTGGAATTGGTTATGGAGATGAGTCAAAATTACGCCCCCGAGCACCACGACTAGATTTCGAGGAAGCTTGTAACATTATATAAACAATAACTCAAAATAATAGTTAAAAAAAATTGTTACCAGTATTTAGGGTAACTTCTATTTTTAGATAAGTTGTTATAAAGAAGTGCTACCATTACGATTAATACAGAGCCTATCAGAGTTGGCATCCATAAATAATCCCAATTAGCACCAAGCAAAAAAACAATAAATGGGTTTGAACCTGCCGGTGGGTGAGGGATCCTTAGAAACTGCATTAACGCAATAGCAAGAGCCAAAGCTAAAGCCATACTCCACCAATCAGAACTAACAAGATGGTAGAAAATAAGCCCCGCAAGAGTTGTAACAAAGTGACCAGCAATGACATTTCGAGGCTGCGCAAATGGAGAATCAGGAAGCACAAATAAAACAAAGATTGATGCACCAAATGAGCCCATAATAATTGGCTCGTTAGTGAAATATGCTAAGAATCCAATGACGCATGCTGCTAGGAAAGCACCTAAAGAAATAAAACCCATTTCTTTAAATGATGGCCTAGGTGGGATTTTTGCTGGTGAGCCTTTAAGTTTAGTGAGATAAGACATAACTTCATCCATAGCAAAAAAATAAGAATTATATATTAAATTATTAACCCTACCTTTGAATCAAGAAATTTCCACACTCTTTCTAGTAAAGTATTTTTGTAATATTAGACCTGAACAAATAAGAATAACTCCAATAATAGTTGAAGCTAAGATATCGTCTTTTAATACAAAATGAAGAATTAATAGAGATAAAAAAGGGGTTATAAAGACAAGACTTGCAACCCTTGAAACAGTTGTTGAGATTTTTAAAGCTGACTGCCAAAGAACTACGGAAATCCCCATCTCAAAGAGTCCTATATATACGGAGCCAATGACACCCTTTACTGAGGGGATAACAAATGAATCACTGAAGTAAGTAATTATCAAAATATAGGGCAAACTAAATAAAAAAATTAAAAATAAACTCACTACAGAGTCATTTGAATTTTTGGTGTTGAAAAGCCAAAATAAAGACCATATAACAGTCGTAATTAGAATGTAAACAACCCCCAAAGAATTCTCAAATTGCATTGAAAATACATCACCTTTTGTAGCAATAACAACAACTCCAACATAACAAACAATAATTGACAAGAAGGATTTAATATCAATCTTTTGCTTAAGAATTGGAATGGATAAAATAACAATCATGATTGGCCAACTAAAGTTGATCACCATGGCCTCCTGTGCAGGCAAAATATCATAACCTTTAAAAAGAATTATGTAATAAAGGCATGGGTTTAAAAGTCCAAGAAAAGCGCATTGCACTAGAGCACGCTTTGAGAAACTCTTAATTAAACCAATCTTACCTTGAATAAGGGTAATAACAAAAAGCACTTTTACTGAAAATAGTGTTGAATAAAAAACCAACTGAATAGGTTCTAAATGTTCTAAGGCAAGCTTAAAAGCAGTAGCAACAGTAGACCAGAAAAAAATAGCAATGCCTGCAAAAAGGTACGCTTTATTTTGATTTGAAAAACCTAAAAACATATTATTTTATTTGGTTACTTGGTACAAGCATAATTGACAAGTTACGCCCTCTTGAGTGTTGTACTTTGATGTATAGCGCTCAACCTGCTGCCACAACTTAGAGAGCTCTAATTCTTTGATAATTTTTTCATAAGGCGATGCTTCCCACTCTTGCTTTCGAACTGTAAAGCTTATGTATCCATCATTTTTTGTGATTCTTATCATTTCATTAAGCGCTTCAGGCCCGACATGACCGCATGTAAAAGTACCCGCACACACGATAGCATCAAAAGAGTTATCTTCAAACTCTATCTTTTGGGTTAAATCACATAAACTTAGAGACTCATAAACATTTTTTTTGAGCGCTCTATTAAGCATTTCCTTTGAAAAATCCACACCAACTATATTTTTATATTCCTTGCTATAAAGAATATCACCTACCAGTCCAGTACCGCAACCTGCATCCAATATCTTGGCCTCCTTATCCTTTAAGTGCCTAAGCAGAGCCTCAGTTGTAACTAGATGACCAACGTAACCAGCTAATTGAATAACGTCACTCTCGTATTCATCCCAATTTTTATAAAGCTCCCCTAATTCATCTTGATTTGACACATGCAGTGTCTTAAAAATTGTAGGAATCATATTTTTAGTATTCTTCATAAAACTTTCCGCATAAGAGACTTCAGTAAGCATTCTTGAGTGAGCTATTTGCCCTTTATAAGAGCGTAACTATACATAACAAGTCCCGCCCAAACGCCAATAAATCCAAGCAATTGATTGAAATTAACAGGCTCATCATACAACACATAACCAACTAAAAATTGTAACGTAGGAGTAATTAAGAATAATATACCTACGGTTGTCATTGGGAGTAATTTTGTGCCTGCAGTGAATAATGCTAACGGAACAACAGTAACAATCCCTGCCAAAATTAATAAAATATCTGTTGATACGTTTATATTAAAAATAGCTAAATCATAATTTGCATAAAACCATAAGCTAAATATAAAAATAAATGGCAAAAGAAGCAATGTCTCAATATATAGCCCTGGAACTGCTGAAGTAAACATTGCCTTTCTTGCAATTCCATACGAAGAGAAAGTAAGTCCGATGAGAAGACCAAGCCAAGGGAAGGAGTCACCACTAAAAACATAATATAGCGCACCTATTGTTGCAAAAAATACTGCCCACTGCTTAAGTCTAGAAATTCTTTCGTGAAAAAAAATATAGCCACCAATCATGTTTATTACAGGAGCTAAGAAATAGCCCATAGATGCCTCAACTACTCGTTCTAAATTTACAGCAAGAATGTATCCTCCCCAATTAATGGTGATGAGGATAGCAGTTAAAAATAAGAAAAATAATTCTTTTTTAGAAGATATTGCTTCTTTAAAGTTTGCCTGCCATGATGGCTTGAAGTAGACAAGAGCAAATAGAATAGGAATTGACCAGAAGATCCTGTGAAGAAGAACTTCAGAAGGATTAACATGATTCAGTAATGCCCAATAAAGAGGGAACGCTCCCCAAATCAGATAGCCTGAAAGGACAAGCAGGATACCTTTATTCATAAAACAGAAACTTACGTTAGAAAAACGCCTATTGTAGACTAAATAATCTAATGTTATTTTTATTAATGCTTATAGTAATCTTTTTCAAAACTAGTACTACTTAGAGAGTCATTCTCACTAGTTTTTTCATTAATTTCATTTAAGTTTTCATTAATTCTAAATAGAATTACCACCATTTCACAGGCTACTCGAGAGGCTAAAGAACCTCCAATTACCCAGACTAGGCCACGCCAGAAATCGCCCTCAAGGAATATATCTCCAAGCCCTTTTGTTATAAAGGCAAATAACAGTATCCAATAGAAAAGCGTTATAAGCTTAGGAGTAACCATCTCATCTAGATAAAACATGTAATGGTTATCAAGCTTATCCACTGAAAGTTTAAAAGCTTTTTTTATACCTTCTAAGATCTCATTATTATTCATTTTGATTACCCTTATTTTTCTTCAATCTAAGTTAATATAATACCAGTCTAAGAAAATGTTGTAAATTCATAAATAAATAGAAATTTTAAAAATAAAAAAAGCCCATCATAAGACGGGCTTTTTTAGTCAAAATTTAAAGCTTATTACTTGTGGATTTTTACGTTAGTAAATGCACCACCAATAACTTCACGCTCTGCATATGAGCCATTAGCTGTTCCACCTGCATCTAATTCAACACCAGTAGCACCAACATAGTCAACAACAACGCCGCCTGAAATCATTTTCAAGCAAGTTGCTAATTCACCAGCTTGACACTGGAAACCTGGACCGTTAGCAATATTCAATACTTGTGCTTGAATAGCTGCTCTGTCTGTTGAACCTGCAGCCTGTGAAGCAAGAATAATCAATGCCATAGCATCATAAGATTCACCTGCATATGCACCAGAACCATCAACACCACCAGCAGAAGCTACTGCTGTCCAGATATCAACTAAATCTGCATCTGGAGATGCAATTGTGCCCCAAGAACCATCTCCAACCGCACCTGAAGTTAATTCACTGATCATACCGTCACCAAATACATAGTCAGAAAATGCACCAGTATCTTCAGAAGCAGCAATAATTCCTCTACCACCAGTATCAGCATAACCTAATACAGCTAAAGTAGCTGAGCCACCTGCAGACAATGCAGCAACATCAGCTGAATAGTCAGCCTTGTCGTCGTCATGTCCAGCCATAACTGTCACTGTTCCGCCCATAGCTTCATAAGCAGTTACGAATGCATCAGCCAAACCTTTACCATAGTCACTGTTTGAGTGAGTTACAGCCATATCAGTTTGTCCTCTTGACATTGCAATACTTGCAAGTACTGGACCCTGTCTAGCATCTGAAGGAGCAGTTCTAAAGAACCATCCACCGTCTTCTAGAGTTGTTAAAGCAGGTGAAGTAGCTGATGGTGAAATTGAAACAATACCATTAGGTACAAGCACGTTGGTTATAACTGCACCAGTATTACCTGAACAGTTAGGACCCATAATAGCCATAACATTATCATCATTAATCATTTTTTCTGCTTGAGCAATCGCAACGGCTGGATCGATACATACTGAATCGCCCTGCACAACATTGATTGTTCCTTGGAGGTAGTTACCAGAAGCATTAGCCTCAGTTACTGCTAAGTTTGCACCACCAGACATCGCGCCAATCATTGATTCAAGCGGTCCAGTAAATCCTTGTAGCTCTCCTATAGTTACATCAGCATGTGATACTGATGCCATCGTAGCTGATAATACAAATCCAGCTGTTGTTTTTAAATAACCTTTCATTTCGTCTCCTAAAATATAAAAAAGAGTCCCTACACCTAATAAAGTATTAAAGCGTATTTCTTATGGGAATCCCCTTAATGATAAACAGTTTCCTGTAGTTTGTGTTAAAAATATTATAAAAAAAAATGAACTAAACCTTTCTAGAATAGTTCATTTCAGCCCAATTTAAAGAGCATATTACAGTTCTTTATTTTTCTCTGGAAGAATTCCGCCAGGAGAAAATCTCATAATCAAGAGCATTATGCTGCCCATAAAGATAAGTCTTAGATAGTGGACTCGATCTTCTATAAATTCTAGTGATGTATTTCCTTCTTGAACATAATTACCAAGCATTTCAACCACCCAAAGACCTATAGGGCCAGACTGAATCCAAATAAACCACATAATAAAAGCCCCTAGAACCGACCCTAGATTATTACCTGACCCTCCAACAATAACCATCACCCAAATTAAAAAAGTAAATCGAAGGGGCTGATATGCAGTAGGAATAAATATCCCATCATAAGTCACTAATAATGCACCAGCGACACCGACAATTGCTGATCCAATAACAAAAATTTGTAGATGTTGACGCGTAATATTCTTACCCATCGCAGAGGCTGCTACTTCATTATCCCTTATTGCCCTTACTTTTCTACCCCATGGAGAATTTAAAGCAAGATTAGAAAAAATAATAAAGGCGACTAAAATTACAAGAAATAAACCTGAATAACTTAGCTTTACAAATACGACTGATGCCTCTCGAACATAGTCACCTAGCTTATCAATTTGCTCTGATTGAGACAAAAACTGCAACTCTGACTTATGAATCCAAGCAACAATATTTTGAAGCCATTCTGATTTTTGCATATCAACTTCGTAAGGAACAGGTCTTTGAAGTCCATAAACATTTTTAAGTCCCCGTACAAACCAGTCTTCATTTTTGATGACATAAATAATAATTTCAGAAATTCCAAGAGTTGCTATCGCAAGATAATCAGATCTTAAGCTTAAGGTAATTTTTCCAATCCACCATGCCGCTGCAGCTGCAGCTAAGCCACCCACTATCCAAGAGAGCATTATAGGAAGTCCAAAACCGCCTAAATAGCCTGTAATTGCAGGATCTACTTTTTCAATTAATTTTGAAGCCTCAGAGAAATAAAATCTTGTAAAGAGATAGCCAATAACTACGATTAGAGATATTAACCATTTATTGATCCCCCTTCTGTTTAATAAAACTCCTGCGGCAATCGTTGCAGCTCCTAGAGCCAAAGCAAGAAGCATCTTTATACCGCCAGCATCTATCGCCTCAGTTACAGGTTGCTGAGAAATTAAAACAACACTAACGCCTCCCAAGGCGGCAAACCCCATAATTCCAACATTAAATAATCCAGCATAACCCCATTGGATATTTACACCTAAGGCCATAATAGCTGAAATCAAAGACATGTTAATAATGCCTATTACAAGTGCCCATGACTGATTAAAACCAACAAATAAAAGTACAAAACCCATAAGGGAGAAAGTAATAATTGCTCTATACGATTGCCAAATATTATTTAGATTATTCATCAACTATCACCTTACCTTTAAATAACCCAGTAGGCTTTATTAAAAGAACAATAACCAAAATAACAAAGGATATTGCATATTTATACTCAGTACCAATAAGCTGAACCAAAGACGAAGGATGCATCGATAGTGGTAATAAATATATTAAAAACTTTTTGTAGGCATAAGTAAGGAGTATTTCAGAAAATGCTACTAAGAAAGCACCTGCAATAGCCCCAATTGGAGAGCCAATACCGCCAACAATGACAGAGGCAAAAATTGGTAAGAGTAATAAATGATATTGTTGAGGTGCGAAGCCTTTATCTAATCCATAAAGGGCGCCAGCAATTGTAGTAAGAGCTGCAACTATTAACCAAGTTATTTGAACCATCTTATCTGGATCAATACCAGAAAGAAGTGCTAGTTCTTTATTGTCAGAATAAGCTCTCATAGCCTTACCCGTTTTAGTTTTTTGTAAAAAGTAAAATACAAAAGCCACTAATAAAAAAGCGATGGTAATAGTTAAAAATTGAGATGTTTTAAAAGCAATTCCTTGTTCAAGGCCGGTATAAGCCTTAAACTCTCTAACAGAAAAAATAAACCTCTCACCATCTTCAAATTTTTGCGCAGTCGCGCCTAATACGAACCTGACTATTCCGCCAGTAACAAACATAACTCCTATTGAGGACATTACGATCGTAATTGATTTTGCTTTTATTTTTCGATAGTGCCGATAAATCAGTCTATCCATTGTAAGCAAGTACATTGAGGTAAAAACTATAGCTATAGGGATTACTAATAGAGCAGTGGGAATTCCTGAAATTGTCCACCCTCTACTAATCATAAAACCAGTAAGTAATATAACAATCATGGTCCCAAACGCCATACTATCGCCTTGAGCAAAATTAGAAAACCTCAATACTGAATAAACTAAAGTTACAGCTAGTGCTCCCAATGCTAATTGTGAGCCATAAGATAATGCAGGAAGAATTACAAAATTAGTTAGTAAGGCAAATGCATTAATAATATCAATTGAGTCTGATGTCATCTAACCTCCTAAAAACTTTTTTCTAACTTCAGGGTTATTTATGAGCTCTTTACCAGTTCCAGTATGCTCATTACGTCCAGATACTAAAACGTAGCCCTTATCAGCTATATTAAGAGCTTGCTGTGCATTTTGCTCAACCATAAGAACAGCCATACCAGCATTTCTAACGTCCAAAATATTAGAAAAAATCTCATCCATCACTATTGGTGAGACACCTGCTGTTGGCTCGTCTAAAAGCATAATTGAAGGTTTCGTCATCATAGCCCTTCCAAATGCAACCTGTTGTCTTTGGCCTCCAGAAAGCTGCTCTGCAAGTTGTTTGCGTTTGTCATAGAGAATTGGAAAAAGCGCGTAGACCTCTTCAATTGTTTTATTGATGTCATCTTGTCTAATAAAACCACCCATCTGAAGATTTTCTTCAACTGTCATTGAAGGGAAAACATTTTTTGTTTGCGGAACAAATGCTAATCCATGGCTAATTCGGTCCTGAGTAGAAAGCATTGAAATATCTTTTCCATCTAGCGTTACTGAACCTGAAGTTGCCTCCAGCATCCCGAGCAATACTCTCATTACAGTAGATTTTCCTGCACCATTTGGGCCAACAATTACTGCAAGCTCGCCTTTTTCAACTTCAACAGAGCATTCATGGAGTATTGGAACTACTCCGTATGATGCAACTAAATTTTTACCTTCAAGATAAGCCATTAACTAGTAGCCTCGATCTTAATTCCTTTACCTAAATAAGCCTCAATAACTGCATCACTACTTTTAATTTCATCAGGGGTGCCGCTTGTCAAAATTCTACCTTCAGCTAAAACTACTACTGGATTACAAAGCCTTGAAATAAAATCCATATCGTGCTCAATCATGCAGAATGTATAGCCTCTTTCTGAATTAAGCCTTAGTATGGCATCACCAATCTGATTAAGGAGTGTTCGATTAACGCCTGCTCCAACTTCATCCAAAAGAACTACCTTGGCATCTACCATCATAGTTCGAGCCAACTCTAATAATTTTTTCTGACCTCCAGAGAGATTGCCTGCTCTCTCGTTTTTAAGGTGACTAATACTCAGGAAATCAATAACTTCTTCTGCTTTTTCTTGAAGCAACTTTTCTTCTTCTTGAATTTGTCTTCTCTTTAGCCAAGTATTCATCAAACTTTCACCTAACTGATTTGCAGGCACCATCATCAAATTTTCTAATACACTTAGAGTTGGAAACTCATGGGCTATTTGAAATGTTCTTAAGAGTCCTTTATGAAAAAGTTGGTGTGACGTTAGCTCTGTAACATCTTCACCATCTAATATGATTTCGCCTTCTGTTGGCTGATAAAGTCCAGCGATAAGGTTAAACATTGTAGTTTTTCCTGCACCATTAGGACCAACTAAGCCTGTAATAGAACCCTTATCAATATGCAGGTCAACACCGTCAACAGCCTTGATTCCGCCAAAATGTTTTGATAAATTTTTAACTGTAATCATTATTAAAGTTTTTGATTGAGCTACATTTGTCAAAAAAGTCTAAATTATCCAGCAAAGAATCTCCTTTATGGAAATCATTTAAGGCAAAACCTTATTGAAATTTTTAACAACAACGCTTGAATATACGCCAGCAGCAACATAAGGATCTTCGTTAGCCCAGGAGCGCGCCTCTTTAAGATTTTCAAACTCAGCAACAATAAGTGACCCTGTAAAACCTGCATCACCTGGATCTATTGAGTCGATAGCAGGATGAGGTCCGGCCAAAATAAGGCGACCTTCATCTTTTAATTGAATTAAACGAGCAACATGATCAGGTCTAGCGCCTATGCGTTTTTTAAAACTATCCTCTACATCTTGAGAAATAATTGCATACAACATTAATAATTCCTAAAGCTCTAAAACATCTTGCATTGAATATAGACCACTAGGCTTGTCACTAAGCCAGTTAGCTGCTCTTACAGCACCATTAGCATAAATCATTCTAGAAGATGCTTTATGTGTTATTTCAACGCGCTCACCTTCCATAAAAAAAGTAACAGTATGATCGCCTACAACATCACCGCCCCTAATCGATGAAAATCCAATGGTATTTAGATCTCTAGGCTCATCAATACCTTCACGGCCATATACTGCGCAGTTAGCTAAGTCTCTTCCAAGCGCATTTGCAACAACCTCACCCATCTTGAGAGCCGTTCCTGAAGGCGAATCAACCTTATAACGATGGTGGGTTTCAATAATTTCTATACTAGAATCTTGCCCAATAACTTTTGCAGAAGTCTCCAACAACTTAAGCGTTAAATTAACTCCAACACTCATATTAGGAGCAAAAACAATTGGTATCTGAGTTGAAGCTTGCTTAATTACTTTTAGCTCATCATCACTAAACCCAGTAGTTCCAATGACCATAGCTTTTCCAGAATTTTTACAAATTGAGATGGCCTTCAGAGAAGCCTCGGGTCTTGAAAAATCAATTAAAACGTCGAAATCTTGGAGTGAATCATTAAGGTTATCATCCTTATCAACAGCTGCAGCTAACATCGCACTATTATTTAAATTGACAGCCTCAACAAGGGTTTGCCCCATCTTTCCTTTAGATCCGTTTATTGCAATTCTAGTCATTTATAGAATCCTCTAATAAATCATTATTTTTAGTTACTTCATCAATCTTCTTGAGAGTTTCAAGTAATGTAAACATTAAGTTCATTGGCATAGAGTTAAGGCCATCACTTTTTGCAAGCTTAGGATTTGGATGCGTCTCCATAAAGACACCAGAAACGCCAACTGCAACAGCTGCTCTAGCTAAAACTGGTACCATTTCTCTTTGCCCACCAGAGGATGCTCCCTCTCCACCAGGCTGCTGAACAGAGTGAGTTGCATCAAAAACAATTGGACAGTTTGTTGACCTCATACTGGATAAGCCTCTCATATCTGAAACAAGTGTATTGTATCCAAAAGATGTCCCTCTATCACAAACCATAATTTGTTGATTTCCTGTTGCCTTGGCCTTCTCAACAACATTGACCATATCCCAAGGCGCTTGAAATTGGCCTTTCTTAATATTCACAGGCAAACCTTGACTACACACATTTTGAATAAAATTAGTCTGCCTTACAAGAAAAGCAGGAGTTTGAAGCACATCAACTACTGAAGAGACCTCATCTAGAGGCGAATCTTCATGAACATCAGTTAAAACAGAGACCTCAACTTCAGACTTTACTTTTTCTAAAATACGAAGCCCTTCTTCAATACCTAGACCACGGAAACTATCTGCACTTGTTCGATTGGCCTTGTCATAAGAAGACTTATAGATAAAATTGATATTAAGCTCGCTACAAACTTTTTTCAAATAGCTTGCGCTTTCCATTGCCAAAGACTCTGACTCAACAACACATGGACCAGCAATCAAAAAAAATGGGTGATCAATTCCAGCCTGAAAATCTAGTAAATTCATGTACTTCACTCATTACTTAAATATATACGTAAATTATATTCGTTTAAAATAAGCATTGTTATAAATTCATTAAAACCATGGTACAAAAAACACCTGACATACTTAAAAAAATTGTTGCTCGAAAGCAAGAAGAAATAGCAGAGTCAACAAAACGACTTCCAATTGAAAAAATGATTGAGCTAGCAAATAGTGCAGATACCCCCCGAGGTTTCTTTAATTCATTAAACAAAAAAGTAAAAGAGCGTCAAAGTGGAATAATTGCTGAAATTAAAAAAGCCTCTCCAAGCAAAGGTGTTTTAAGAGAAAATTTTGAGCCTGTAGAAATTGCAAAAAGCTACGAAGACGGAGGTGCAAGCTGCCTTTCTATATTAACAGATCGTGATTTTTTTCAAGGTGATCCTTTGTATTTGATAAAAGCGCGAGCTGCAGTTTCATTACCAGTTATTCGTAAAGATTTTATTATTAAACCCTATCAAGTCTATGAATCAAGAGCGATGGGAGCAGATTGTATTTTACTAATTGTGTCTTGTCTAGAAGATGATGAAATCAAACATTTAAGCGACCTTGCTTTATCTTTCAATATGGATGTATTAGTTGAAACTCATGATTTAAATGAACTTCGTCGTGCGCTTAAATTAGATTTACCAATGATTGGAATTAATAATAGGAATCTTCGAAACTTTGAAGTTAGCCTTCAAACTACCATTGACTTGCTTAGTGAAATTAGCGGTGATAAACTTGTGATAACTGAGTCAGGAATTGCATCTAAAGCTGATGTTGAGTTGATGCACAAGAATGATGTATTTGGTTTTTTAATTGGCGAGGCATTTATGAAGCACTCAAATCCTGGCCAAAAACTTAAGGAGTTTTTTGAATGAATCTTTCTGTAAATTGGGTTGATGGCATGTTAATGGTTGGTAAGTCTCATAGTGGTCACTCTATTACGATGGATGGTCCGATAGAGATTGGCGGTGAAAATCTTGGTGTTAGACCGATGGAAATGCTTCTGCTTGGAGTGGCGGGCTGCACTATGATTGATGTCGTTACAACGCTTCAAAAAATGCGTCAAGACCTATCGCATTGTGAAACAAAGATAAGCGCTGAAAGAGCCAATGAACACCCAAAGGTGTTTACCGATATACATATTCACTTTATTGTTAAGGGAAAAGACTTAGACTCTAAAAAAGTTGATAAAGCAATTTCACTCTCAGCTGAAAAATACTGCTCTGCATCTATCATGCTTGGTAAAACGGCAAACATTACCCATGACTTTGAAGTCACTGAATAATATTTAATAAAACCCTTATTACTAAAATACTCATTGAAAATAATTCCAGTATAATATTCCATCTTCGGAGAGATGGCCGAGTGGCTGAAGGCGCTCCCCTGCTAAGGGAGTATAGGCTTTAACTCCTATCGAGGGTTCGAATCCCTCTCTCTCCGCCATAATATTGAATGCTCTATGAATACACCTAAAGTTATCCATTGGTTTCGCCAAGATCTAAGGTTATCTGACAACCCTGCACTATTTGAGGCAGCAAAAAATAGTTCAATACTTCCTATCTACATTCTGGACGATATAAATTCAAAAGAACTTGCGATGGGAGAAGCAAGTCGATTTTGGCTGCATCACTCTCTAAATTCTCTTAACAAAAGCCTAGATCAAAATTTATCAATTTACTCGGGAGATCCCATTACAGTAATATTAGATATTATTGATCGATTAGATATTAAAGAGATATTTTGGAATCGTTGTTATGAGCCATGGCGCATCAATCGTGATACTCATATCAAAAAAGGACTTGAGTCTAAAGGAATTAAAGTTAATACTTTAAATGGTTCATTACTCTGGGAGCCCTGGACAATAAAAAAAGGAGACGGGACTCCATATAAAGTTTTTACGCCCTACTTTCGAAAAGGGTGTCTTTTATCTGACGAGCCACGTAAGCCAATTTCTACTCCAATAAATCTAGATCTTTTTAATGATAACAATAGTTTAAAAGATATCAATGCTTTATCTTTATTGCCATCCACTAAATGGGATATTAAAATGAAATCATTTTGGAATATTGGTGAGCTTGGAGCAAATAACCGATTAACCGAATTCCTAAATAATGGAGTGGAAAATTATAAACAAGGCCGAAATATTCCATCAAAACCTTTTGTCTCTAGGCTATCTCCACATCTTCATTTTGGTGAGATTTCTCCCAATCAAGCTTGGCATGCTGCACAGAATAAAGGCGATGACACCAATATTGATCACTTCTGTAGCGAGCTCGGTTGGCGCGAATTTTCATACACGCAGCTCTACTTTAATCCTGAACTTCCTAAAAAGAATTTGCAACCCAAGTTTGATCTATTCCCATGGGATAAAGATGAGAAAAAATTAATTGCTTGGCAAAAAGGTCAAACTGGAATACCTATGGTTGATGCAGGCATGAGAGAGTTATGGCTAACTGGCGCAATGCATAACCGTGTAAGAATGGTTGTAGGTTCATTTTTAGTTAAAAATCTTCTACTTCACTGGCATCATGGTGAAAGATGGTTTTGGGACTGTTTAGTAGATGCAGATTTAGCTAGCAATAGTGCAAGCTGGCAATGGATTGCAGGTTGTGGCGCAGATGCAGCGCCATACTTCAGAATCTTTAATCCAGTAACCCAGGGTGAGAAGTTTGACCCTGATGGCGAGTATATTCGTAAATACATCCCAGAAATTAGCAACCTATCCAATAAATATTTATTTAGCCCATGGGAAGCTCCTCAAGATGAATTAGATAGGGCTGGAGTTGTTATTGGAAAAGACTATCCAAAGCCTATTATAGATTTAAAATTATCTCGCCAGAATGCTCTTGAAGCATTCAAATCTTTAAAAAAAGTGGATGATTAATCATCAAAGCTCTGTTAAAGCCCCTACTCTAAAAAATCATTAAATGATTGACTCCAATCAGGGTGAGTATGTTTGTCCCAATAACTCTGATGAAGTATTTTGGTAATTTTTCCTGGGACACCTTTGCCAACTAATTTATTATTTATTCTTGTAATTGGCATTATTCCACCCGCTGTTGAAGTTGCAAAAACTTCAATTGAATTTTGAAGCTTTTCTAATGATATTGAACTTAACTGAAAAGGAACGCCTAATTCTTTTGCTAAATCAAGAACTGTTTGTCTAGTTATGCCTTCTAAAACACCCTGATTAGGGGAATGAAGCCCATCTTTATCTACACAAAAAATATTAAAGCCTGGCCCTTCTGAAATATTATTTTCTTCATCCACAAGGATTACCGTGTCATGATCTAAGTCATAAGCTTCATACATTCCACTTACCAAATCAAGCCAGTGATAATTTTTAATTCTTGAATCAATAGAATTAGTTGGTATTCTCCTTCTAGCACTTACTAAAACGTCCAAACCTTTCTCAAAATCTTCGGGCTTCAGAATCCAGCCAAATGGAACAGCAAAAGCAATAAACCGAGGCTTAGATTTGCGTGGGTCTCTGTCAAATTTAGGGGACATTCCTCTAGTTTGAATCATTTCTACATAGACATCATCCAGTCCAGATCGATGGACACAACCAGCAAGTATTTTTTTAAGCTCTTCACGGCTCACTATACAAGGCATTCTTAATTTTTCTGTTGATTCAAAAAATCTGTCAATATGCTTATCTAAGCGAAAAAAACGACCTTTCCAAACATGAACAACATCATAAGTTGCATCAGACCTTAAAAATCCCCAATCTAAAATCGGAATATGAGCTTCAGATAGTTGAATGAATTCACCATTCATCCAGGCCGCTCCTTTTGGAAAAATATCTTCTTCCAAGATTATTTACTTAGTTCCAAAAATCTTATCGCCAGCATCACCTAGTCCCGGAAGAATATAGCCCTGCTCATTCAAAGAGTCATCCACTGCAGCTATAAAAAGATCTACATCAGGATGAAGTTTAGTTACCCTTTCTAACCCCTCAGGAGAGGCAACTAAAAATAATCCAATAATTTTTTTGCAACCTTTCTGCTTTAGCAGGTCAATTGTAGCAAGGAGGGTTCCTCCAGTTGCCAACATAGGGTCAATAATTAAGGCAGTTCTTTGATCAATATCTGTAATAACTTTATCAAAGTATGCAACCGGATTTAAAGTATCCTCATCTCTGTAAAGACCAACGACACTAACTTTAGCATTTGGCACCAGAGTCAATACACCATCAAGCATTCCCAAGCCAGCTCGCAAAATAGGAACAATTGATAATTTTTTTCCAGATAACATTTGAGTTTTTATTGGCTCATCTTGCCAGCCATTAATTTCACGGTCTTCGAGTGGTAAATTCCGAGTAGCTTCATACGTCAATAGACTTGCAACTTCATTCGCTAGTTCACGAAATTGTTTTGTGCTAATTCCATATTGTCTAAGTAAGGCAATCTTATGGGCTAAAAGAGGATGTTTAATTGCATTTAGGGGCATTGATATTCCTTCAAAAAAAACTTATTAAGAAACCAATTTTACATGTTAATACAATTTGTAATATTTTTCTAAAAATCATATAGAAAGAACAAGTATTATTATCTCTTCATTAACAAAAATAAAGGGTTTAAATGAAATTTGGAATTTTAGGTGAAGCGAAAATTGCTCGCGAATATGTTGTTCCAGCAATATTAGCTGCAGGACATGAAGTTACTCATGTTGGAAGAAGAAACCCTGGTCAAGTACCATTACCAAGTATCTATAAAAATGCTATTGAGACTGACTATGATGCTCTTCTATCAGAGCCATCAATAGATGCAATTTATAACCCGCTCCCAAATCATCTGCATGTGCCCTTTTCTATTCAAGCACTTAAATTAGGCAAGCATGTTCTTTGTGAAAAGCCAGTTGCCCTTAACATGAACGAATTAAAGGAATTAGAATCAGCAGCTGCAAGTAGTGAATCTTTTTTTTATGAAGCCTACATGGTAAGAAGTCACCCACAATGGACATGGCTCAAAGAGCTTGACATTGGAGAGCATCAGTCATCTCACTTTATTTTTAGCTATCCTGATCAGCCTAAAGGCAACATTCGAAATCGCAAAGTAGATGGAGGTGGCCCATTATATGACATTGGTTGTTATGCAATATTATCAGGATGCATGCTATTTACAGGTACCCCTAAAGTTCTTTCAGCAACTGCAATAATGAGTGATCACTATGATATTGAGAAGCAAGTTGATGCAATACTTCAATGGCCAAATGGCGAAACACTGAGCTTCACTGTTTCAGGTAACGCAGCACTTTGCCAAGCATTGACGGTTTTAGGGTCAAGTGGCTGGGCAAAACTAAGCGTCCCTGTTAACCCACCTGAAATTACTCACGCTTATTGGGCTAACGGAGGCTTGCAGGAAGGTACTAAAGTTAGCTTCCCACCATGTAATCAGTACAAACTTATGATTGATGACTTTGTATCGCTTGCAGAATCAAAATCTAAGTCTGATTTTTTAATTTCTCAGATTGTTACGAAGGCTATAAATGAGATCCAACAAAAAGCTGGTTTAATCATATAAAAAAAATCATTTGAAATCTCAAAAGAATACTATGCGATAGAATCATTTTTGTTGCATCACATGGTATCTTATAACGCTATGAAAAAAGACACTCCATTTACTATAGCAGGCAGAACTTTTAACTCTAGACTCCTCGTTGGCTCTGGAAAATATAAAGATTTAGAAGAAACTAAGCTAGCCACTGAAGCCTCTGGTTCAGAGATTATTACTGTGGCAATTCGTCGCGTAAATATTGGTCAAAATCTAAACGAAGAAAGTCTTCTTGACGCTATCTCACCTAAAAAATATACTATTCTTCCAAATACTGCAGGCTGTTACAACGCAAAAGATGCAGTTAGAACTCTCCTTCTAGCAAGAGAATTGTTAGACGGACATAACCTCGTTAAATTAGAGGTTCTGGGTGATGAAAAAACACTTTATCCTAATATTGTAGAAACTCTTGAAGCATCTAAAATACTAATAAAAGAAGGTTTTGATGTCATGGTTTATACTTCGGATGATCCTATAGTAGCTAAAGAACTTGAAGAGATTGGTTGCTGTGCAATTATGCCATTAGCCTCTCTTATTGGATCAGGCCAGGGAATAGCTAATCCTTTTAATATTAAGCTAATTAAGGACCAGGCTAATGTTCCTGTCCTAGTTGATGCTGGGATTGGCTGTGCCAGTGATGCAGCAGAAGCAATGGAACTCGGGTGTGACGGCGTACTTATGAATTCTGCAATTGCAAATGCAGAAAACCCTATACTAATGGCAAGCGCAATGAAGCATGCTATTATAGCTGGGCGTGAATCCTATCTTGCAGGCAGAATGATTAAGAAAAGTTATGCAAGCGCTTCCTCACCTATGGAAAATTTAATATAGCCTTAAGATGTTAATGCAATGAACTTCTCAAAAAAAATAAGTGATATTGCGCAGAATCACTTATTACGTTTAAGAAGAATTGCTAATAGTGCCCAGGGCGCTATTATGGAAGTTGATGGCAAGAAAATTGTCAATTTTTGCTCAAATGACTACCTATCTCTTGCCAATCATCCTAAAATTAAAGAGGCACTAATTGAAGGAGTAAAGCTATATGGAGTTGGATCTGGAGCGTCTCATCTAGTAAGTGGTCACTCAAAATCACATCATATATTTGAAGAAGCATTAGCTGAGCATACTGGCCAGCAAAGAACACTGCTTTTTTCATCGGGCTATAGCGCAAATCTAGGAATATTTTCTGCTCTAAGGGATGAAATCAAATGGTCACTTCAAGATAAATTAAATCATGCATCATTAATCGATGGCGCCAGGCTAGTTGACCTTCCAATTCAAAGGTATCTCCATAAAAATCTTGTCTCACTTCAAAAGAAGTTACAAAAACAAACTGGTCCTGGTCTGGTTGTGACTGATCATATTTTTAGTATGGATGGAGACGAGGCAGATATTTCAGAAATTGATAAAATTCTAAACCAAACTGATGCAATATTAATGCAAGATGATGCTCATGGATTTGGCGTTTTTAACCCAACAATCCCTAAGCATTCTATTTACATGGCTACGCTAGGAAAATCTGCTGGTGTTATGGGGGCCTTTGTAGCTGGAGATGATGACTTTATAGAATTTTTAATCCAAAAATCAAGGCCATATACCTACACTACTGCAATCCCTCCTAGTTTTTGTCATGCAGGCCTTATGAGCCTAGAGTTAATTAAAAAGGGTGAGCAAAAAAATAAGTTATTAGCTAATATTAGTCACTTTAAGAATATTTATAGGCAGTTAGGTCTTCAATTTGAAGACTCTGATAGTGCAATTCAACCGCTTGTTGTAGGCTCAAGTAATGAAGCTCTCAAGCTAAGTAACAAGCTATTTGATGAAGGTTTTTATGTTAGTGCTATTCGGCCTCCTACAGTTCCTCCTAACACCGCCCGACTTCGATTTACATTATCAGCGGGGCATAGTGAAAAGCAAATTGAAATACTTTTAAAAAAGGTAAAAGATGTTATGGCATAAAACTATTGGCGATGGCCCAAGTCTAGTTTTATTGCATGGATGGGCCTTTAATAGCGATATATTTCAAAGCTTGATAGATAAATATAAGGCAAACTATCGAATAACAGTTATTGATCTTCCTGGCCACGGAAGAAGTAGAGATATAGATGGAAATATTGAAAGCTGGTGTAATGAACTAACTAAGTTAATCCCAGAGCAATCAATCTTACTTGGTTGGTCTTTAGGTGGCTTACTTTCAACCTATATTGCAAGTCAAATTGAGATTAGAAAGTTAATTCTAGTTGCCGCAACCCCCTGTCTTGTAAATAATGAAAACTGGAACTATGGAATAAGTAGTGAGGTATTTGATCAATTTGCAATTAATTTAAAAAATGATAGTACTAAATCACTCAAACGTTTCGTAAGCCTTCAAAGCAAAGATAAGTCTCAACTTCAAGAGCTTTACAAATCAATTCAAAAATATCCAGCCTCACATAGTGCGCTAAATACTGGATTAGAAATAATCATTAATTCTGACTTACGAGATATTTATAAAGATATTGCAGTACCTAAAACTACTATCCTTGGCTCACTTGATACTCTAGTCCCAGTAAAAATTAAAGAATGGTATGAGGCAGTTGGCTCAAAAACCTCTATTATTCGCTCTGGTCATCTTCCTTTTATTGATAAAGACTTTAAACTTTAATCGCCAGCTCTTTCCAGATTAGTTTCAATTCTAATAACTATCTTGTTTTTGGTATAATTCAAACAATTTCCTCACCAAAATCAAAATGAGTGCACTAGTTGGAGTTATTATGGGCTCAAAGTCAGATTGGCCCACAATGAAAATTGCCACAGAGATGCTTGACGAATTAGGTGTTCCTTATGAAGTCAAGGTTGTTTCAGCCCATCGCACTCCTGATTTAATGTTTGAATACGCCGAAACAGCTCAAGTAAGAGGCCTTGAAGTAATTATTGCTGGCGCTGGTGGTTCTGCCCACTTACCAGGGATGGTTGCTTCAAAAACAATTATTCCAGTCTTAGGAGTGCCAATTCAGTCTAAAGCATTAAGTGGTCACGACTCTTTATTATCCATTGTTCAAATGCCTGGTGGAATTCCTGTGGGCACGCTTGCCATAGGGGAAGCTGGCGCAAAAAATGCTGGAATTTTAGCAGCCCAGATCGTTGGCAATCATAATGAAGAAGTAAGACAAAAGGTTGCTAAATTTCGTTTAGAGCAGACTCAAAGTGTTCTCAACAATCCTAATCCTGACAAATAACTTATGAAAATTGGGGTTCTTGGTGCTGGTCAATTGGGAAGAATGCTTGCGCTATCGGCCTATCCTTTAGGTCACCAAATGAGATTTTTAGCGTTATCTGAAGAAGACCCGTCTTCACTGCTTGGAAAAACATTTATCCATAATAATAATCCAGAAATGGTTAGTAATTTTGCTGATAGTTCGGACATTGTGACCTATGAAAGCGAAAATACTGACGTAACTATTGTTAATGAAATTAGTAAAAATACCAAAGTTTTTCCTAGTGATAAATCTCTATATATTTCTCAACATCGCGGCAGAGAAAAAGCACTTCTAGATGCATTAAAAATACCTTGTGCGCCCTATCAAATGGTAAATAGTCTTGATGATTTAAAAAGTGCAATTAAGAATATTGGAATCCCCTCCATACTAAAAACAGCAACAGATGGCTATGATGGTAAAGGTCAGTTTTTAATTAAATCTGAAACTCAGATCCATGAAGCTTGGGAAAAGATGGCTGGTGCTGACTCAATCCTCGAGGGCTTTATAAATTTTAAGCGAGAGCTATCTTTGATTGCAGTTAGAGGTATAGATGGTAGCCTTAAATATTATCCTTTAGTTGAAAATTCTCATCATGAGGGAATACTAAGATTGACAATAGCGCCTGCACAAAATATCTCAGCGTCTCTTCAAAAAAAAGCAGAAGTATATATGAGCTCTATTCTTAAAGAAATTAAACATGTTGGAGTTTTAACCATTGAACTCTTTGAATCTGATGATCTTCTAGTTAATGAGATAGCTCCAAGAGTTCATAATTCTGGCCATTGGACCATTGAAGGCACACAAACCTCTCAATTTGAGAATCATATAAGAGCTATTACTGAATCTCCCTTAGGGCAAACAACTATTACGTCAAAGTTCAGTGCTATGATCAATATAATTGGAGTCCATGGACCAATCCAAAAAGTACTTAAAACTAAAAATGCTCATCTTCATTTATATAATAAAGAAGAGCGAAATGGAAGAAAGTTAGGCCATATAACTTTAACTTCTAACTCAATTGATGAATTAAATAAAACGATAGAAAGCTTAAAAGAGTATTTACCTTAATCCTCTTTTAGATCTGAAAGACTTCCATTAATACTACCGCCTAGCTCTTCTTGATAAAACTGCTCTGCTAGCTCCTCTTCATAGTGATATGCTGATTGCTCACTGACTTCAACACCTGCTAAAAATTGACACACATGTATCATTTCATGACACAGGGTAATAATGAATTTTTTTCTATCTAATGATTCTTCAATTTCTATAAAGAACTTACCGTCGCCCTCATAGTCTGTCCAAGCAAGCGCATCATCTACTTTTTGGATAGTTAGATCAATATTTGGAATATTATTTGCTTGAAACAAGCCGTTACTGCAGAAACTAAATAACTGCTGCGAAAGCACTATTTGCTCTTTATTACCGCCACGAATATAAAGCATTTTTATAAAAAATTAAATGGTTTATGAAAAGCGCTCATCCAGGTACTTAATAATATCATTCGATTCATAAATCCAAGTAGCTTCACCAGCACCCTCTAGCTTTAAGCATGGAACCTTAATCTTTCCACCACTTATTTCCAGCTCTTTTCTGAATTTCCCGGCAGTTTGAGCATCACGAGTCTCAACTTTAAGATTTAAACGTTTAATTGCTCTTCTAGTCTTAACGCAAAATGGGCAAGCATAGAACTGATAAAGCTTTAGAATTTTTGTTTCCTGATCAACCTTAGCTTGCTCTTCATCATTTCTTTTTACTACTGAAGGCTTAAATAACCAGTCAATTAATATCAATACTCTGCCAGAGCCTTCTCTTAATAATCTTAGAAAAAATCTCATAAACTTTGCCTGTAAGCTATCAATGTATTTTCTAAAAGCGTTGCAATAGTCATTGGCCCAACTCCACCAGGAACTGGCGTTATAGCTCCAGCTTTATCTTTGACTGCATCAAAGTCTACATCTCCAACTAGAGAGCCATCTTCCAATCGATTAATACCTATATCTATAACGATAGCTCCATCTTTAACCCAGTCACCTTTGACCATTTCTGGAATTCCAACACCTACAACAACAATGTCAGCTTGCCTAACTTTTTCAGCTACATTTTTAGTTTTACTATTGCAAATAGTTACAGTTCCTCGCGCATTTAGAAGCTCCATTGCCATAGGCCGACCGACAATATTTGAAGCACCAATAACTACACAATTCATACCTTCCACCTTACAATCAACTGATGCCAACATAGTCATAACGCCCTTTGGAGTGCATGGCCTTAAATGGGATTTATTTTGCATTAACTTTCCAATATTTTCACTGTGGAATCCATCAACATCCTTATATGGTGAGATGTGCTCAATAACCTTATTTGCATCTATATGTTTAGGCAACGGAAGCTGCACTAAAATGCCATCTATATAAGGATTATTGTTAAGTCTCTCCACCTCTTCTAATAACTGTTCTTCTGTGATATTCTCTGATTTAATAATCTTATCTGAAAAAAATCCTGCCTGCTTACATGCCAGCTCTTTATTTCTTACATAGACTGCTGAAGCAGGATCTTCACCTACTAGAATTACAGCTAGACCAGGAGGTCGTTCAAGCATTTTTACTTCTTCAGCAATTTTTAAACGCAGATTTTTTGCAATCTCTTTTCCATCAATAATATTCATTTTTTTAATTCCTCTTTAACTTTTTTCAAATCAAATTCTGTATCAACACCATAGCCTGTTGGAGCGCAAGAAATATCAACATTAATATCGATTCCTTGGTTTAATATAGTTAACTGCTCCAATTTCTCAGCTAGTTCTAGCTCAGATTTACCCATTTGCAAATATTGCTTTAAAAAACTAACTCGATATGCATATAAGCCAACATGGCGAAAACAAAAATCCAAATTAATCTCACTACTATTCCTAAAAGCAGGAATCGGTGATCTTGAGAAGTACAATGCTTTGCCGCGCGAATTATATACGACTTTAACGCAATTAAGATCAAAGTAAGATTCTTCACTTTCAATTTTTTCGCACAATGTTGCAACACTCATTCCACTTTTAATCAAGTTAGAGGCAACCTGATTTATTGCATTAGGACTCATCATGGGCTCATCACCCTGAACATTAACAACCACTTCATCCTCATTAAAATTTAGAGAGGTGACTGCCTCTGATAAGCGAGAAGTACCAGATGTGTGACTTGAGTCAGTCATACAAACCTCAGCACCAAAATCCTTAGCAACCTTACTTATTCTTTCATCATCCGTTGCAATAATTACACGTTTGGCAGAACTCATAACTGCATTTGAATAAGTATGCTCAATAAGTGTTTTGCCATTTATTTTTTCTAGTAGCTTTGCCGGTAAACGGCTTGAGGCATATCGAGCAGGAATAATTACTGAAAATTCCATTACTTTTCAGAATTAGTTTTTCGAGCCTCTTCTAAAAGCAGAATTGGAATGCCATCGATGATAGGATAGGCTAACTGACTTTTTTCACACACTAATTCTTCACCAACTAACTTAAGAGGCGCTTTACTTTCTGGGCAAACTAACATTTTTAATAAATTTTCATCAATCATAATTTAGACTCGAGTTGCTGATAAAAGTCAGAACTAATTTTTGCATCCACAGACAAATACCACATTTGGCTTGTTGCAAACTGTTTACATTTTACACAATCCTTGGCTGTCATTAAGATTGGATAACCACCTTTAAATTCGAAATCCTTCTCAATAAATTTATGATGATCTGCAAATGTTTTAGTAATTAAATTAACTCCAAGCTCCTCAAGCAATGAATAAAAATTATCTGGATTTCCAATTCCAGCGATAGCAAAGCATTTTTTACTTTTAAAAAAATCAAGATCTTTTTTTTCATTGGTAGCTAGATTAATATAACAGTTTGCTTCAATTTTGCTTGATATCTCTCCTTCCATATGAGAGCCATTATTGATAATAAAATCAACTGACTTGAGCCTTTTTTTTGTCTCTCTTAGAGGTCCTGCTGGAAGAAACCACCCATTTCCTAATCGATTGTGTCCATCTATAACTGCTATTTCAATATCGCGTCCCATAGCATAATGCTGAAGACCATCATCACTAATAATTAAATCTACTGAATAATTTTCAGTTAAAAACTTTACTGCATTGCTTCGTTTTTTAGCCACTACAACAAAAGCTTCAGTTTGTTGCTTTATTAACAAAGGCTCATCACCGCAATTAATTGGATCACTTGTCAAAGTAACCTCTAATGATTCTTGGGTGTATTCTCCTCCATAGCCCCTGGAAACAACTCCTACTATTTTATTGCGAGATGCAAAATAATTAGCGACTGCAATTACAATTGGCGTCTTTCCAGTTCCACCTGCTGTTATATTGCCTATAACAATAACTGGAACTGATGACACGCTTACTTTTAATAACCTTACTTTGTAAAGACAAAGACGTATATAACTAAAAATGAAGAAAATAGCGGAAAAAGGCAAAAGCAAAAAATTAACCAGGCCAAACTTACTGTGATTGATAAAACTTGTAATACTTAGCATTTTGATAATTTTAATCACTTTTAAAACATTAATTATGACAAAATATTCCGACCATGAGTGTTGAATTTCATATTTCTAACCAATATTTAAGATCCAATCGAAAAAAAGGCTTTGTTTCTTTTATTTCTGGCGTCTCTATGGTTGGTCTTGTTCTAGCTGTTATGTCTCTTATTACTGTCTTGTCAGTAATGAACGGCTTTCATGAAGAGTTAACAAATCGAGTTTTAAACACGATTTCTCACTCCTACATAACAGAAACTGATGATACTCTTGATAATTGGCAAGACCTTAGAAAAAAAATTGACACGCAGGACCAAATTATTGCGTCCTCTCCTTTTGTTGAAGACTTTGCCTTGATGACTTCAAAAAATGCATCGCAAGGAGTAAGTGTTAGGGGCATCCTTATAGATTTAGAATCAACAACCTCTGCCTTATTAGATGATATTAAATATGGAAGTCTTAGCCTTAATGAAGACGATTCATCAATATTAATTGGTGTTGGCCTAGCAACACTTATGGGAACAGGAATTGGCGATAAGCTTACTCTGATAGCCCCCTCTAGAAATTCAATTGGCAAACTAGTTCCCCAGTCACAATCTTATACAGTGAACGGTATATTTAATGCTGGTGTAAATGATTTCAACAATAACCTTGCATTTATTCACCTTTATGATGCTCAAGATTTATTCGCTCTTGGAAATCAAGTATCTGGAATTCGTCTTAAAGTAGACAACTTATTTGAAGCTAATAAAATTACAGATAGTGTTATTAAATCCCTCGGTAATGGTTATTATGGGGTTGATTGGATGCAACAACAGCGAAACTTTATCAGAGCTTTAAATCTTGAAAAGCAAATGATTGCAATTATTCTTTCTTTGATAATTGCTATTGCTGCTTTTAATATAGTCTCTATGATGGTTATGGTGGTTACTGACAAAAAGTCTGACATTGCGATCCTAAGAACCATCGGGATGACTCCAAAAAGAATTGTTAGAATATTCTTCTACCAAGGGCTCAGTATTGGCTTTATTGGTATTACTATAGGAACAATTCTTGGGTTAATATTAGCTCTTAATATTGAATCTGTAATTTCTGGAATTGAAAGTATTATTGGCTTCCAATTTTTCCCTAAAGATTTATTTTATATTAGCCGATTTCCATCAAAAATTCTACTTAGCGATGTGGTTAGTATAGTCCTGGGAGCTTTTACATTAGTAATCATTGCCGCTATTTATCCAGCAAAACGTGCTGGAAAAGTTAATATTTCAGAGGTTTTAAGGCATGAGTAATATAATTGAATGTCGCTCTGTTAGCTTTTCATATAATGAGGGCAGTAATCAAACATCTGTTTTAAAAAATTTAAATTTTGAAATTAAGTCTGGAGAAACAACTGCAATTATTGGTCAATCAGGATGTGGAAAATCAACGCTACTTAATTTAATGGCTGGCCTTGATACTCCTACTGAAGGTGATGTGCTCATTGCTAATACCAATATTTCAAAAATTAGCGAAAAGGATAGGACAGAATTACGAGCGAAAAACCTTGGCTTTGTTTATCAATTTCATCACTTACTAAATGATTTTTCATCAGTATATAACGTTGCCTTACCATTGTTAATTATGGGTGTTGATAAAAGTGATGCACTCTTAAAATCTAAAAAAATATTAACAAAGGTTGGGCTAGAAAATCGATTGAATCATAAGCCGTCAGAGCTGTCAGGTGGAGAAAGGCAAAGGGTTGCAATTGCAAGAGCTATGATAACTGAACCAACTTGTCTCTTGGCAGATGAGCCAACAGGTAACCTAGATGCGGCAAATGCAAAAGACGTATTAGAACTTATCATAGAGCTAAATACAAACAAAACTACAACACTGTTAATTGTTACTCATGACCTGTCTATTGCAAATAAAATGAGTAGAAAGCTGACCTTAACCAATGGCGAAATAAGCGAAACATAAAGCTGGTTTGTTTTATGGGGTTAAAAACGTAAGGGTTCTAAATTATTTACTAGCCTAGAAATTGAATCATTATACCTGCAGCGATTGCTGACCCTATAACTCCAGCTACATTAGGTCCCATTGCATGCATAAGAAGGAAATTATTTGAATCAGCTTCAAGGCCAACTTTATTAGAAACACGAGCAGCCATTGGAACTGCTGAAACTCCTGCAGAGCCAATTAATGGGTTAATTTTATTTTTACTAAACACATTCATCAATTTTGCCATCAACAAGCCGCACATTGTTCCAATAGAAAAAGCAACCAAACCTAAAAGCAATATTCCTAAGGTATCAAGTTGAAGAAACTTATCGGCCATCAATTTTGAACCTACTGCAAGGCCAAGAAAAATAGTTACTATATTAATCAAAGCATTCTGAGTAGTATCACTAAGGCGATCAACAACTCCAGATTCTTTCATTAAATTACCAAAAGCAAACATACCTAATAAAGGAGCTGCTGCAGGCAGAAGAAGAGCAACAAGTAATAACAAAATAATTGGGAATATAATTTTTTCAACCTTAGAGACCTCACGTAACTGAACCATCTTAATTTTTCTTTCTTTTTCAGTAGTCATCGCTCTCATAATTGGCGGTTGAATAAGAGGAACTAATGCCATATATGAATAAGAAGCTACAGCAATTGCTCCGAGTAATTCTGGGGCAAGAATTGAAGCAACATAAATAGATGTTGGACCATCAGCGCCCCCAATAATTCCAATTGCAGCAGCTTGCTTCAAACTAAAGTCAAATACACCAATTACTGATAATCCTACCGCCCCTAATAGTGTGGCAAAAATTCCAAACTGAGCAGCAGCTCCAAGTAAAAGAGTTTTAGGATTTGCAAGAAGTGGGCCAAAATCTGTTAAAGCACCAACACCCATAAAAATGATCAAAGGAAAAGCGCCAGACTCAATACCAACAACGTAGAATAGATTCAAAATTCCACCATCAATAGCTAAATTAGCGCCTGGAATATTGCTTAAAAGAGCGCCAAACCCAATAGGCAGAAGTAAAAGAGGTTCGAATTTTTTTACAATTGCTAGATAGATTAACAATATGCCTACAAGAAGCATAAGACCTTGGCCCCAATCCATCTGATAAAGGCCTGTATTAACCCAAAGGAGTTTTAGTTGTTCCATAGTTAACCTAAAGAAAGAAGGAGTTGACCAACAGTTACCGAATCACCCTCTTTAACACCAACATTTAAAACGACACCAGATCGTGTTGCTTTGATTTCAGTTTCCATCTTCATAGCCTCTAAAATAAGCAAAGTATCACCTTTTTTAACATTCTGATTAGGACTAACTAAGATTTTCCAAATAGTACCCGATAGTGGCGCTGAAATATCCTCTTTTCCATTCATCAAAGGCTCTGAACTCACTTGTGAGTCTTCGGAACTTAATTCTAAAGTATCTGAGGAAGTGCCCACAGATTTTATTGTGCCACCCGCTGAAACGTTAACTGTGTAAGACTGCCCTTTAAATGAAACAGTATATATTCCTTCATTTTCCTCGGTAGTTGAAGAACTGATTGGCATCTGAGGAACTGGCTCAAAGAAATCTGGATTATCTCTATTTTCTAAGAACTTAATTCCCACTTGAGGAAATAGAGCATAAGTCAATAAATCATCAATTTTCTCATCTGCTACTCTAATACCCTTCTCTAAAACAAGCTTATCAAACTCAGATTCAAGAACATCCAGCTCAGGCTCAATATTATCTGCAGGCCTGCAAGTAATTGCTTCTGAGCCCTCCAAGACTCTCTCCTGAAGCTCTTTGTTTACTGGGGCAGGAGCAGAACCATATTCACCTTTAAGTATTCCAGCTGACTCTCTGGTAATAGTTTTATAGCGCTCACCAGTTAGAACATTGAGCACGGATTGAGTACCTACAATCTGAGAAGTAGGAGTTACTAAAGGTATGTAACCTAAATCTTTTCGAACTCGAGGTATCTCCAACAAAACTTCGTCCATTTTATCAAGTGCATTTTGCTCTTTTAATTGGCTTTCCATATTAGTCAACATACCGCCCGGAACTTGAGATGTAAGAATTCTTGAATCGACACCCTTAAGTGACCCCTCAAACTTAGCATATTTAGCTCTGATTGGCTTAAAGTACTGATCAATTTCTTCAAGTTTTTTTAAATCTAGACCAGTTTTACGTGGGCTCGCCTCTAAAATAGAAACAACAGAGTTAGTTGCAGAATGGCTGTAAGTCATACTCATCGAACCAATACAGGTATCAACTCGATCAATCCCAGCCTCAACTGCTTTGATAATGCAAGCAGTAGAGAGGCCAGTAGTTGCATGAGCATGCAGCTGAATAGGAATATCAATCGCTTTTTTTAATTTTTTAACTAAATCATATGCAACATAAGGCTGTAATAAGCCAGCCATATCCTTAATGCACAATGAATGTGCGCCCATATCTTCAATTTTTTTAGCCATCTCAATCCATAATTCAGTTGAATGGACTGGACTCACTGTATATGAAATCGTGCCTTGAGCATGCTGGCCAACTTTAACTGTTTGATCAATGGCAGTTTTAAGATTGCGCGTATCATTCATAGCGTCAAATATTCTTAGGACACCAACACCATTATCGGCGCATCGATCAACAAATTTTCTAACTACATCATCACTATAGTGGCGGTAACCCAACAAATTTTGAGCCCTAAGGAGCATTTGTTGAGGAGTGTTAGGCATAACCTTTTTGATTTCACGAATTCTTTCCCAAGGATCCTCTCCAAGAAAACGAATACAAGCATCAAATGTAGCACCGCCCCAAGATTCCATTGACCAATAACCTATTTTGTCTAGTTTTTCTGCAATAGGAAGCATGTCATCAATGCGCATTCTAGTTGCAAAAAGTGATTGATGCCCATCCCTAAGGACTAGTTCAGTTATTTGGACTGGTTTATTATTTTCTTTGATAGACATATATTTATCTCTGTGTATGCATTTTTATTGCTGCCTCAATAATTGCTCTTGTTTTTTCGTCAATCTCAGTTATTGGGTCAGAATCTAATGCAGAAGTGTTATTAGATGTAGGCTGGATTTTTGCTACAAGTAGCGACATTACTTTTGTGACAACAACCATCAGCGCAAGAAATACAAAAACAAAACCCATACCAAACATGGTCAAAGTTAGTGCATCAGTTACAAAGTTGTTATCCATTTCATTTCATCCTAAACAAGTTTGGTACCAGTGGCCGGGCTCGAACCGGCACTCCCGTGAAGGAACCGGATTTTGAATCCGGCGTGTCTACCAATTCCACCACACTGGCTTATCTAAGGTTTATTTATGTCTGAAAGTAATTCTTCCTTTAGTTAGATCATAAGGAGTCATTTCAACAGTTACCTTGTCGCCAGGTAGTATGCGTATGTAGTGCTTACGAATCTTTCCAGAAATATGAGCAAGAACGCTATGTCCATTTTCTAATTCAACTTTAAAAGTTGTATTAGGTAATTTTTCTTTTACGACGCCTTCTAACTCAATGTAATCACTTTTTGACATATTTATTTAATAAGAATATTAATTTAAAAACCAAGTAGCATTATACCTAATTACTCTTCATTTTTACAAAATGAAACAACTCGAGAGCGACTCATCAATAGTCATAAAAACTAAAAATTAAAGATTAATGGAAGTGTCTTTTTGAATGAACCCAGCCCTGGAGCTTTTGAAAGTCAGTTTTCTTACTAGGCTGTACGATTTTTTCTAACTCAACTAACCTCTCATTTAACTCATTAAAAGCATTCGTGTAATGCTTGCTTTTAATAGACTCTTGATATAATTTTGATTTCAAAGTAGCAATTACAGATACTAGATCTTGATCATTAGTGGCATCACTAACTTGCTCTCCATGACTTAATTTGACCTGAGTATCTTGAAAGCGCTTTAAGTGAAGTGTAGCTTCTGAATCATCAAAATCATGAACAGCTAAATTGTTAGGATTAAAAGGAATAATTCTTTCAGAAATATTTAAATCTTGGAGGGAACCACGAGTTGTTGGTTGTTGTACGGTAAAACCACTGACGCCTAATAAGCGTGCTACCCATGAAATACCGAATCTAATCACTTGAACTCCCGATATAGTTTAATGTATGTTACCCAATCATTTTCTACTTGTGAGTTTTTTTTAAATTATTAATTCATTTATTAGATCTTGGTCAGAAGGATTTAGTGTGACTTTTATATTTTTAAAACCTAGACTCTCTGCCAAAACCTTAATTTTTTGACTAAAAACAATAAGTTTTCTAGTCTTAAATTTATTAAAAGTATCAGATGAATCAAGATTCAGTAGGCGAACAATGTTAGCAAGGCTTTCATTACTTCCTGCCATTAGCACGCCATTTGTAGAATTTAAAAATACTTCAATCGACTGCGCATGAAGTGATGAAAACTCACAAGGCACTCGCTCATAAACTTCGAGATAATCAACCTGATTAAATTTTCCCAAATTATCCTTTAATATTTCTGATCCTCCCCTTCCTCTTACAATTAAAATTTTCTTATCGATCAATTCTGAGCACTCTTGCATTGCCAATAATTCCAAACTTGAAGCATTAAATTTAGGAAAGCAATCAACTTTAATATCTTTATCAATTAATCTTTTTGCTGTAACAGGTCCTACTGCAAATACCTTAAATATTCCAGTAAAGATTTTATTAAAGTAATCTTCAGCAAAGTTAACCGCATTAACACTTATAAAAATAATAACATCATAATGCTGCTTTAAAACTTCAGAACTTATTTTTTTAACTTCGAAAGTGGGGAAAAACACATACTCAATATCAGACGCCTCTAAAAGCATTTTAAGATTTGCAGTCTGAGCTAATGGTCGAGTTATAAGTATCATTGACTCATTATAAATACATGCTTTTGAGATTGTCTTTAATGTTTCTTAAAAAACTTCTAATCTAATATTAGTAAATTAGAAGTTCTGTTTTCTAAATTTTAACTTAGATAACTTTATAATAGACACCATAATCATTCTATATAACTAAATGTTACTATCAATTTTATCTCTACTAGCAGGCTTTATCTTACTAATGTGGAGCGCAGATGCTTTCACTGATAATGGAGCCAAAATTGCACGAATATTTAACATCTCGCCTCTAGTAATTGGCCTACTCATTTTTGGATTTGGCACGTCGGCTCCTGAAATGTTAGTCTCTGGCCTTGCAGCATATAATGGTCATCCTGAGATGAGTATAGGAAATGCATTCGGTTCGAACATTTTTAATATAGGCTTGGTTTTAGGAGTTACATCAATTATTCTTCCAATTACAGTTGAAAAATCTGTATTAAAAAAGGAATGGTTATTCTTATTTTTATCAACTCTAATTGTAGGTTTTTTATTATTAGACGGTTATTTAAGCTTTACCGATGGCTTGATACTCTTATCCTTATTACTGCTATTCCTTATTTATGTATTTAAAGAATCTAAGAAAAATATCCTAACAGATAGTGATAGTCTCGAAATTAACTCCCAACAAAATGGCAAGGGAAGGACTTGGCTTCTCTTAATTGTGTCTCTTATAATATTAGTTTCTAGTGCACGTCTTGTAGTATGGGGCGGAACTAATCTTGCTCTATCCTTTGGTGTTGGCGACCTAATTATTGGCCTAACCGTTGTAGCCCTTGGAACAAGCCTCCCTGAACTTGCAGTTTCTATAAGTAGCGCATTGAAAAAGCAACATCAAATGGTTATTGGAAATATTATTGGATCAAACCTTTTTAATACTCTTGGAGTCCTTGCAATTCCAGGTTTAATTCTGCCTTTTCAAATTCCAACAGAAATAATGAGTCGTGACTTCTTCTTTATGCTAATGTTTACTCTTCTAGTTCTCATTCTTTCGATGAGACTTAAAATTAGTCGTTTTGGTGGCTTCATTCTATTAACTGCATTGACTATTTACTTATTTCAATTGTTTTGGATTTAGACCTTAAAAATCTTCAAGGAACCCAAGAGCTTGCTAAAAAGCTTGCTCAATGTTGCTCTGACTTACAAAGCTCATGCGTAATCTACTTAATTGGTGATCTTGGGGCTGGAAAAACTACGCTAGCGCAAAGTTTTATTGGGCACTTTGGGTTTGATAAAGTAAAGAGTCCCACTTATACTTTAGTTGAAAGTTATCAAAATGAATTAATAGATATTCATCATTTTGATTGCTACCGACTTAGTGATCCTGAGGAATTAGAGTACATTGGTATTCGTGAATACCTTAAACCAAAAAGCCTTCAACTAATCGAGTGGCCAGAGTTAGGCAAAGGTGCTATTGCACACTCTGATTTATCTATCAATATTAGTGGAAATGGCGACATAAGAACAGTAAATATCTCGTCTCAAACTAAAATAGGAAAATTAATTTTAGAATGCGCTATTGGATAAGTTTGATTATTGCTGTATTTGCTACCTCTTCATTTAGTGAAGATAAGACTACACTTTATGATTTTAGGTACTGGACAGCGCCAGATCAAACTCGAATTGTTATTGATAAAGAGCAGGACACCCTCTTTAATATAACCAACACTGACAAGGTGGTGATTATCAGTTTTGATGATGCTGAAGTATTGTCTAAAACTTTTTCAAATATTTTTTTTAAGGATGACAGGATACAAAAAGTTCTTATAAAGCGTGATAAAAAAACTATTAAGTTAATCGTGCATATTAATAAAAAATTCAGAGTAAAGCACTTCACCCTTAAGCCTAACACAAAATATAAGTTTCATCGACTCGTAGTAGATATTATTGACCTCGAGTCTCAGATAAAAACACAAGACATAAAAGTTACAAAAGCAGTAAAAAATGTAAAAAAATTAGCTCAAATAAGTCAAAAAATTATCTTAGTTGATGCCGGTCATGGCGGTGAAGATTCAGGAGCTATTGGTAAAAATAAATCACAAGAAAAGTCTGTAAATTTAGCAATTGCCAAAAAACTTGTAGCAATCATTAATAAAAATAGCAATCTAAAAGCTGTTCTAACTAGGAGTGGTGACTACTATATACCGCTGACTAAAAGAATAACAATAGCGCAAAAAGAAAATGCCACCATGTTTATTTCTATTCACGCAGATTCTGTAGAAAGTACAACTGCGAAAGGTGCTTCGATCTATACCTTAAGCGAAAAAGGAAATAACAGCAAACTAGCTCAGCAATTAGAACAATCGCAGAATCTAGTAGATCAGTTTGGAGGCGTTGAAACTGTAATTGATAATGATCAATTTTTGAAAAATATTTTGACAGATTTTTCAAGAAAAGATCGAGACATGCAATCATTTAACCTTGCCAAGGAGATAATCAGTGAACTTGAAAAAATTGGGCCAATCCATAAAAAAATACCTCAAAAGGCTAACTTTGTAGTTCTAAAATCTCCCGCCATACCTTCAGTTTTAGTTGAAACTGCCTTCATATCAAACCCAACTCAAGAGAAGCGTTTAACCAATAACAAGCAGCAGCATAAGATTGCGGCCTCAATATATCAAGGAATACTTAATTACTACCAAAAACTAGAATAGTTATTTATAGCTTCTAGCTTAAGTTTCTGAATCTTTAGTTAAAATAATTGCATCACTTACCAATTGATGAACACTTACAATCATGTATGGATCAAAATCATAATTTGGCAATACCTTAGAAAACTGTGATTTACATATAGCGCAGATTGCTGCCAATGTGTTTACGCCATTGTCTTGTTCACTTTGCTTTAGGGCATGCATTCTTGGTTTTGCTCCCTTTATTCTTAAATCAATAAGATCATCGGTAAGAAGTCCACCACCTCCACCACAACAAAAGGTAGCAGATTTTATTGTGGATTTATGCATATCTGAAAAGTTATTACATGCGGCCTTAATGACCTCTCTTGGAAGAATAAACTGGCCATTTTCAATATCGCCCATATTACTTCCACGCGCAACATTACACGAGTCATGGAAAGTTACAACTCGATGGTCATTCTTGGACTTGTCAAATGACAATTTATCTCTTTGGATTAAATCATACGTAAATTCAATCATATGTTGTGGCTGAGGATAATTACTATCTAATTGGTTTTGAAGTTTTAATGAATATTCATCACTTCCTCCACTACCCAAGCCGGTAAGGGTATTCCAAAAACTGTAAGCTACTCGCCATGCATGTCCACACTCACCAACCACAACACGTTTAACGTTCAAGTCAAGTGCTGCCTTACGAATTCGCAATGCTCCCTGCCTCATAACATCATAGTTACCAATAAACATCCCAAAATTTGCAGCCTCAGAGGCATAAGAACTTAATGTCCAGCTTACACCGCTTTGATGAAAAACTTTAGCATAGCCAATAAGCCCATCAATATGAGGTTCGGCAAAGAAGTCTGCTGAAGGAGTGACCATTAAAACTTCAGAATTTTTAATATCAAGAGGCAACTTAACACATACTCCAGTCTCCTCTTCAATCTCCTCCTCTAAGTCAGCTAAAGTATCTCTAAGAGCTGGCTCTGGCATCCCTAAATTATTTCCAATTTTATTAATTTTTCCTAGAATTTGATTCGGGTATTTTTGTCCCACACCAATTGCATTCATTACTTCACGAGCTGCCATTGAAATTTCAGCAGTATCAATTCCAATCGGACAGAATACCGCACATCTTCGACATTGCGAGCACTGATGAAAATAGTTATACCAATCATCTAGCATATCCTCATCAAATTCTTTAGCACCTACTAGTTTTGGAAAATACTTCCCAGCAAAAGTAAAGTGTCTCCTATAAACGCTTCTAAATAAATCTTGCCTAGCAACTGGCATATTTTTAGGATCAGCCGTTCCTAAATAATAGTGACACTTATCAGTGCAAACACCACACTTCATGCAGGAATCCAAAAATACTTGAACAGACCGATATTTGGATTTAGTTTCCGCAATTTTATTGATTGCTACTTGCTGCCAGTTATCTATTTTTTTGCCTGGAAATCCTAGGTCTTTTTGAATATCTATACTCGCCTTAAAAGGCCCTTTACCAGCCATTGAGTCTTTTTTTAATGGCGGAATCGCAAGATACGTAGGAAGTTTTTCGATACTATTTTTAGACATAATTAGCTCCCGTTATCCTTATTGTGCTCGAGATCAATTTTGGTATTTTTTTCTTTTTGCATAGCCCACTGAGAGATATGCCTAGTTTTACGTGCATCATCTACTTGATTAAGCGTTGGAGCAAAAAATATACCTGGGCCATGTAATAATTTTGATATTGGGAAAATAGCTATAAGAAAGAAGACTGGAGCAATATGAACTAAGAAAATTACTTCTGATGGCAATTCAGACCACTTAAAAGTAATTAAACCTTCTGCAAAATTTTTCACAAGGAGCATGTTTGGATGATTATTTGCAAAGGTCATTAACATTCCACTTGCACCAATCAAAATTATTAATAGCAACATAAGATAATCTGATGGCGCTGAAATATATCTAACCCTATCAACAAAAATCCTTCTACCTAGTAATCCAAGTAAACCAAAAATAAGTGGATAAGCAGCGTATTTTAATGGTTCAGTTTTAAGCAATATTAACGGAATTTCGCCAGGCCAAAAATAAACCAAATGACGAAAAAAAAGAATGACTAGAGCAAGGTGAAAACTCCAGCCAAAAAGCCAAGTCCACTTACTTGATTTAAAAAGAGTTGCAAATAAAAAAACTTCTTTAGTAAACCTTAAAAATACTCCAGATTTTGTTAATGGAGCAGGTGCAATAGGTATTTTAAGCGGTGCAGGGGTATTCCAATATTGAACAATCTTATAAGAAAGTCCTGTAATAAAGATTAATACAGAAAAGTAGAAAAAGAGTGTAAAAAAAATGCTGATTAATGACATATGACTTATTTTTTATCTCAAAATGAAAGCTAAGATTAATTTTTCATCTTAAACACAGCCTGTTGGTTTAGGGAGGCCAGCGAATCGACATCCCTGCTTCGCAGGACCATATGGAAAAAGCGAGTAGAGGTAACGAGAATTTCCTTTATCATTACCCAGTTTTTTAGCTATTGCCTTTGTAAGAACTCTTACTGCAGGGGCAAACTCATATTCTTTATAATACGCCTGAAGAAAATTAATAACTTCCCAATGCTCAGTGGAGAGATTTATACCATCCTCTTCAGACATCGCATTCGCAATCTCAACACTCCAATCTGAAACATTTAATAAGTAGCCCTCTTCATCTACTTCCGCGCCTAGTATTTCAGCCATAGTATCTCTCAATCCTTTAAGAGTTTACTAGAAAATTATTTACACTATTTGCAACACCACGACCTTCATTGATTGCCCAAACCACAAGTGACTGACCTCTTCGGCAGTCTCCAGCAGAGAAGATTCCTTTTTGAGAAGTAGTATACTCACCATGCTTAGCTTTATAGTTTCCGCGTTCATCAATATCAATATTTGCATCTTCACTTAAATAGTGCTCGGGAGAAAGAAAGCCCATTGATAGAAGAACCAGCTCAGCATCCCAGGTTTTTTCAGTTCCATCAATTTCATTTAATTTACCATCTACAAGTTCAACATTAACTGTTTTAATTCCGCTCACATGTCCATCCTTGTCTTTAATAAAAGACTTTGTGAGTAGTTGATATTGCCTTGGATCTTTACCAAAAACTTTGTTAGACTCTTCATGACCATAATCAATACGAAAAATTACTGGCCACTCTGGCCAAGGATTAGTTTCAGAGCGAACCTCTGGGGGCTGACTCATTAATTCAAAATTGGTTATAGACTTAGCACCCTGGCGAAGAGAGGTGCCTATACAATCAGTTCCTGTGTCACCGCCACCAATTACAATTACATTTTTGCCTTTAGCAGAGAGCTCACTGTTGTCTGCATAGCCCTTATCCAAAAGACTTTTAGTATTGGAAGTCAAGTACTCCATAGCAGGATAAATCCCAACAGCATTTCGATTTTCAGCTGGCAAGTCTCTTGCCTTTGTTGCGCCAGTTGTAAAAACAACAGCATCAAATGATTTTTTCAAATCTTTCGTTGAAATATCTTTACCAATATCAGTATTAATAATAAACTCAACACCCTCTTGTCTTAATAAATCTACCCGGCGATCAACAACATCTTTGCCTAGCTTCATATTAGGAATGCCATACATTAGAAGACCGCCAATTCGATCACTTCTCTCATAAACAGTTACAGAGTAACCTATTTGATTAAGCTCATCAGCAGCAGCTAAGCCTGCAGGCCCAGAACCTACTATTGCCACTTTTTTTTCAATTCGAGTATTAACTGATCTCGGCTTTATCCAGCCCTCTTCAAATCCTTTGTCAACAATAGCTAACTCAATATTTTTGATTGTAACCGCTGGATTATTTAATCCAAGAACACATGAACCCTCACAAGGAGCAGGACAAACTCTTCCTGTAAACTCTGGAAAGTTATTTGTCTTTTCTAATCTTTGTAATGCCTCTTCCCATTCATTATTGTAAACAAGGTCATTCCATTCAGGAATCAAATTATCTATTGGGCATCCACTTGAAGACTGGCAGAATGGAACACCGCAATCCATACAACGAGCCCCCTGTTCTTTAAGCTGATCTAAATTATGGGTATCGGCAAATATCTCACCAAAATCCTTTATACGAATTTCTACTTCACGATAGGATTCAACTTGCCTATCTAGCTCTAAAAACCCCGTTACTTTGCCCATTTTTTGTTTTTTAAAAATATTATTTCGATTATCTCATATTATGGTTAAAGCATTTAAAAAATAATATGATTAATATCTATTTAATAGCCCTTAGCTTCTTGTGTAGGATAGAAAAAATATGTATAATTACGGCTTTTTCAGAAACCCTTAAAAGGTAGAAACGTGAATTTAATTGATCAAATCGAAAGTGAACAACTAAGATCAGACATTCCTGAATTTTCTTCAGGAGATACTGTAGTAGTTCAGGTAAAGGTCCGTGAGGGAACTCGTGAGAGATTACAGGCCTTTGAAGGTGTTGTTATTGCAATAAAAAACCGTGGTATAAGCTCTGCGTTTACTGTCCGGAAAATATCTCATGGTGAAGGAGTTGAGAGAGTCTTTCAAACTCATTCCACTATGATTGATAGCGTAACAGTTAAACGAAGTGGTAAGGTTCGCCAAGCAAAATTATATTATCTTAGAGGACTTACTGGAAAAGCTGCCCGTATTAAAGAAAAACTTAAAAAGAAATAAACATATTATTTAGTTCTAAATGCCAGTTTTACTGGCATTTTTTTTGCCCTATTTACAAAATACTCACGTAGAATAATCCCTTATGAATAGTGATCTGATAGACCAATTTATTGATTTCTATTGGCTAACAACTGGTGCCAGTAAAAATACCTTAAGTGCGTATCGCTCTGATCTTAAAATTTTTAGTAAGTGGCTTAATAATAATTCGCTTATAGATGTTGATAAGAAACAGATACAAGATTATTTTTCATATAGAAAAGATTCAAATATAAGTGCCTCAACTCAGTCTAGAATGCTAACTTGTCTTCATTCTTTCTATCAATATTTATCTGACAAACAGAACTTAAAAATTGACCCAACTGAACAATTAGATTATCCAAAATTAGAAAAAAAATTACCTGTGTTTTTAAATATTCAAGAAGTTGAACGCTTGCTAGAGGCGCCAAATAGTAAATCATTATTTGGTCAGAGGGATCGAGCAATGCTTGAATTGTTATATTCATGCGGGCTTCGGGTTTCTGAGCTAATTAATTTAAGTTATCATAACATTAATCTAAAAGATGAATTTATACGCATTCATGGGAAAGGGAATAAAGAAAGATTACTGCCAATGGGTGAAATTGCAATTGATTATTTAACAAAATATGAGCTCAATTCAAGGCCAACACTATTAAAAAATGGTCAGAGTGATAGCTACTTTTTATCAAATAGAGGAAGGGCAATGTCTCGACAAAATTTCTTCTATATTATTAAAGATTATGCATCAAAAGCAGGAATAGATAAGCCACTCTCGCCTCACTCTCTAAGGCATGCTTTTGCTACCCACCTTGTTCAAAAAGGAGCTGATCTTCGCTCTGTTCAATTGATGCTTGGACATAGCGATATTTCAAGCACTCAACTCTATACACATATTCAAAATGCACAGCTTAAGACGCAGCATCAAAAGCATCACCCTAGAGGATAAATCATTAGACTAAAGTTTACGAGCAATCAAGATTATCTAGCTTGTATAGCAGGGGCTTTGTTAAAGCTGAAAGTGAGACTATTGGCCGCCCTTGTTTATCAAAATTGCTACTGGATAGGAACTTTTTAAAGCAATCTTCAACTTTTTTCCACTCCTTATCTATAAGTGCAAACCAAGCCGTGTCACGATTTTGACCCTTTACGATGGCCATCTGCCTAAAGACACCCTCATATGAAAAACCGAGTCTTTGAGCTGAGTTACGTGATCTTAGATTAAGAGCATTACACTTCCACTCATACCTTCTATAGCCATTATCAAATGCCCACTTCATCATTAAAAACATTGCTTCAGTGGCTTCAGTCGTCCTTTGAAGAAGCGGAGAATAGTTTATATGGCCAACTTCAATTAAACCATCAGCTGGATTAATTCTTAAATAACTTGCAATACCAGTCGCTTTATTGAGTTTTTTACTAATAATAGCAAAAAAAATAGGATCATCATTTTTTTCAAATGACTCTATCCATTTATGATATTCAGGCTCAGTTTTAAAGGGTCCATAGGGAAGATAAGCCCAGTTAATATTCTCCTTATCTAATGCATTAGACAAAAAAAGTTCTTTAGAAAACTGGTCTGCAACCAAAGGCTTTAAACTAACCAATTTTCCTTCAATTGAGATGCCTTTTGGATGTGGAGGCACTGAAAAATTATTTACAATTTCACCAAATTTCATGAATAAGTCCTTGAAACTATTTTGACTGCATTTGATAAGTTACAAAATCTATTGTTCCTGAAATCTTATCATAAACTGCTCGCGCCCTCTGATTATCACTTGCAGTTATCCATCTAACATATGGCCAATCATTCTTTTGGGCAAGTGATTTAAGCTCTTTAAATAAGGACTGAACCATGCCAGAACCCCTGAACTCTGGATGAACATACAAGTCATCTAAAAAACCAATTAGTGTGCCCCTTAATGGCGATGGCATTTCTCTAAAATGCATAAAACCAACTAATTTTCCCTGGGAAGATCTAACACCAATAGCATAAAATTTATTTTCTTCATCAAATATCCAAGACCAGACTGTGTCAAGAATATCTTCATTCATAGGCATTTTATAAAAGTCAGCATAACCTTGATAAAGTTCGCACCATTGTTCTTTGTCATCTATTTGTAAACTCTCTACTATCATTAAGCCATTAATTGTTTAAAGGCGACCTCAAGTCTACTCAATGCAGCATCAACATCTTTAAGTTTGTCTAGTCCAAACAAACCAAGTCTGAATGTTTGATAATCATCTCCTTCATCACACTTTAGAGGAACACCAGCTGCAATTTGTATACCCATATCTTTAAATTTTGCACCATTGTGTATTTCTTTATCAGAGGTATAACTCACAACAACTCCTGGAGCAAGAAAGCCATCAGCTGCAACGCTAATAAAATTATATTTACTAAGTAGGCTTCTTACTCTATCTCCAAGCTCTTGTTGTTTTTGACGCGCAGTATCAAAACCAAATTCAGCAGTCTCATTAATGGTATCTCGAAAGTGCTTAATTGCATCTGTAGGCATTGTCGCATGATAAGCATGCCCTCCATTTTCATAGGCCTGCATAATCTGAAGCCACTTAAGAAGGTCGCATGAGTAGCTTGTGCTTTGTGTCTCATGTATCTTTTTAGAGGCATTTGATGAAAGCATTACCATTCCAAATGATGGCGATGCACTCCAACCTTTTTGAGGGGCACTCACTAAAATATCAACTCCAAGTTTCTCCATATCGATCCATATAGCGCCTGAAGCAATACAGTCTAGAACAAACATTCCACCAACTGAGTGAACCGCTTCTGCAACAGTTTGAATATAGTCATCAGGAAGAATAATTCCGGCTGATGTTTCTACATGAGGCGCAAAAACCATAGCTGGTTTTTGACTTTTAATTTGATTTACAACTTCATTGACGTCAACAGGCGCAAATGGAGCTTGAGATCCATCACTAATTTTGCGAGCTTTTAAGACTACTTGCTCAGAAGGAATATCACCCATTTCAAGAATCTGTGACCAGCGATAGCTAAACCATCCATTTCTTAAAACTAGACAACTTTTATCTGTTGCAAATTGTCGAGCTACAGCTTCCATTGCATAGGTTCCGCCGCCAGGAACTAAAACAACTGCTTCAGCGCTGTAGACCTTCTTTAGTGATGCAGAAACCTCATTCATTACGCTTTGGAATGAATTAGACATGTGATTAAGAGATCTATCAGTATAGACTACTGAGTATTCTAAGAGTCCATCAGGATCAATATTTGGTAATAAACCTGGCATTTTATAACTCCATTAATTGTAATTAAATAAAAGAATACAACAATTCTACACAGAATTGAAAAAAAAATATGAGGAAAAAACTGAAATAACTAGAGAGCTAAAAGATGAATTAAACTATATATAAAGAACTTCAAGAATTTCATAAAGAATGTCACCTTTAGGGGCCTTTACAGTTACCTCATCACCCTCTTCATTTCCCAATAGAGCATTAGCTATGGGTGAATGACAAGAAATTTTACCAAGCTCAATATCAGCCTCATCCTCACCAACAATTTGATAAGTAATTTCACTGTTATCTGACAAATTTAAAAGTTTAGTGGTCGTTCCAAAAACACATCGACCATCCTGGTTGAGTTGCTTAACATCTATAACTTGTAACCGAGATAATTTAGATCCGATATCTTGAATTCTTCCTTCAATGAAGCCTTGCTCTTCTTTAGCAGCGTGATATTCAGCATTCTCTTTTAAGTCACCATGCTCCCTGGCCGTAGCAATATCACTCACTATTCTTGGGCGCTCTTCATCTTTAAGTCTTAACAACTCAACTTCAAGAGCTTTGACTCCACTAACTGTTATAGGTATTGTATCCATAAAGCTTATTTGTGAATTGATTGTAAAGAGCGAACTTCAAGTTTATTTGGAGACATTAAACCATCAAGCATAGCAAAAGCTGCTGCAACTGTTGTCGTACATGGAATCTTATGAATCAACGCTTGACAACGAATAACTGAGGCATCTTCTATTCCTTGGGAGTCATCAGTTGAATTAATAATTAAACTGATTTCATCATTCTTAATCGCATCAACAATATGCGGCGAACCCTCTGAAACTTTATTAACCATTGTACATTCAAGGCCGGCTTGTTTGAGAATTTCTTGATTTGTGCGTGTTGCAACAATTTCAAAATTTTGATTAATTAGTCTTTGGCCTAACTCCACAAGCCAACCCCTATCAAGAGTTCGAAGACTTACTAACACTTTACCACTAGTAGGAATTATATCGCCCGCTGCAAGAAATGCTTTATCAAATGCTGAAGGAAAATCTGGACCAACTCCCATGACTTCTCCAGTTGATCTCATTTCTGGGCCTAAAAATGGATCGACTCCTAGAAATTTATTAAATGGAAAAACTGACTCTTTAACTGAGTAATGCTTGGGAATGATCTCTGTTGTAAAGTTTTGTTCTTTCAAGGATATTCCAGCCATTACACGTGCTGCAATATTTGCAATTGAAGCTCCAGTTGCTTTAGAAACAAATGGAACAGTTCTTGAAGCTCTTGGGTTTACTTCAATTACGTAAATCTCACCATCTTGATATGCAAGCTGAGTATTCATTAAGCCAACTACATTAAGTTCCTTAGCCATTAGCTTAACTTGCCTTCTCATCTCATCAAGAACGTCATCAGGAAGTGAGTGAGGTGGTAATGAGCATGCAGAATCTCCAGAATGGATTCCCGCCTGCTCAATATGTTCCATAATTCCGCCAATAACAATATCTTTGCCGTCACTTATTACATCAATATCAACTTCGATTGCATGATCTAAAAATGAATCTAGCAATACTGGAGAATCATTAGAAACTTGAACCGCAGTTTTCATATAGCGCTCTAAACTCTCCTTGTTATAAACAATCTCCATTGCGCGGCCACCAAGAACATATGAAGGCCTAACAACCAGAGGAAAACCAATAGAGTCTGCAATCTTAACTGCTTCATCTTGTGATCGAGCAGTTCCATTAACTGGCTGCTTAAGACTTAGTTTTTGAATCATTTTTTGAAAGCGCTCTCTATCTTCAGCAAGATCTATTGAGTCTGGACTAGTGCCTATAATTTTTGCTCCGCTTTTTTCGAGTGCTGCAGCAAGTTTTAGTGGTGTCTGTCCACCATAATGAACAATAACACCTTCAGGCTTCTCAATGTCTATTACTGCCAAAACGTCTTCAAGCGTTAGTGGCTCGAAATATAACCGATCTGAAACATCATAATCCGTAGATACAGTTTCAGGATTACAGTTAACCATAATAGTTTCAAATCCATCTTTTTGAAGAGCAAGGGAGGCATGAACACAACAATAATCGAACTCTATGCCTTGTCCAATTCTATTTGGACCGCCACCTAAAATCATAATCTTTTTATTATTGGTAGGTTTTGCCTCACACTCTAACTGATAGGTGGAATATAGATAAGCCGTTTGTGTATCAAATTCTGCAGCGCAACTATCCACCCTCTTAAAAACTGGCTTGATATCTAAAGATAATCTTTTATCTCTAAAAGCTCCTTCAGTACATTGAAGGAGATCAGATAATCGTTTATCCGAAAAACCTTTTTGCTTTAATTTATATATTGTTTCAGAGCTAAGTTTACCTAAATCAGAGCCTTCGATTCTTTTTTCTGATAGGACAAGATCTTCTACTTGGGATAAAAACCAAGGGTCAATTTTAGAAAGATCAAATGTATCTTTTAAACTCATGCCAATCCTAAATGCATCAGCTAAATAAAATATTCTATCTGCTCCAGCAGACAAAAGCTCACTTCTAATTTTTCCCTTAGCATCTTCAGCATTAATATCTACAATTGGGTCTAAACCTGATTTGTCTGTCTCAAGACCTCTTATGGCTTTTTGAAAAGACTCCTGAAAATTTGAGCCCATTGCCATCACCTCGCCTACAGACTTCATTTGAGTTGTAAGCCGATCATCAGCTTGAGGAAATTTTTCAAAAGCAAATCTTGGGATTTTTGTAACAACATAATCAATAGATGGCTCAAATGACGCTGGTGTTTTACCGCCTGTAATATCATTATCTAATTCATCCAGCGTGTACCCAATTGCTAGTTTAGCAGCTACTTTTGCAATAGGAAATCCAGTTGCCTTTGATGCAAGCGCTGATGACCTTGAAACTCTTGGGTTCATCTCAATAATTGTTAACCTTCCATTCTCAGGATTGACAGCAAACTGAACATTAGAGCCTCCTGTATCGACTCCAATTTCCCTAAGAACCATGAGTGAAGCGTTTCGCATTACTTGGTATTCTTTATCAGTTAGAGTTTGGGCTGGGGCAACTGTGATTGAGTCACCTGTATGGATTCCCATTGGGTCAAAATTCTCAATAGCGCAAATGATAATACAGTTATCCTTACTATCTCTAACAACTTCCATTTCAAACTCTTTCCAGCCTAAGATTGATTCTTCAATTAAGAGTTCATTAGTGGGTGATAAATCAAGTCCTCGCTGACATATTTCTATAAATTGCTCTTTATTGTAAGCAATTCCACCACCAGACCCGCCCATTGTAAATGACGGCCTAATAATGGTTGGATAGCCAACTTGCTCTTGAACCTTAAGAGCTTCATCAATAGTATGAGCAATTGCTGCCTTTGGCATATCAAGGCCAATTTTTAACATGGCTTGGCGAAATAATTCTCTATCTTCTGCCTTATCAATGGCCTCTTTATTTGCACCAATCATCTCAACATTATGCTTTTCTAATACGCCATGACGATCCAGATCTAGGGCGCAATTAAGTGCTGTCTGGCCACCCATAGTTGGTAACAAGGCATCAGGCTTTTCTTTTTCAATAATTTTTTCAACTGTCCTCCACTCGATTGGCTCGATATAAGTCGCGTCAGCCATTTTAGGATCAGTCATAATGGTTGCAGGATTTGAATTTACCAAGATTACTCGATATCCCTCTTCTCGAAGAGCCTTACATGCTTGGGCTCCAGAGTAGTCAAACTCACAAGCTTGTCCAATAACAATTGGCCCTGCTCCAATAATTAAAATACTTTTAATGTCGTGTCTTTTTGGCATGTTTATTCAAATGTAAGATTTAATTTCATTTTGCCATGAGTCCTATAAATTCATCGAACAGGTAACTTACGTCATGGGGTCCAGGTGATGCCTCGGGATGACCTTGAAAGCTATAGGCAGGTTTATTCTTTACCCTTATACCTTGAATGCTTTTATCAAACAATGATCTATGACTTACTTCAATATTATCTGGAATGCCCTTTTCTGAAACCGCAAAGCCATGATTTTGGGATGTGATCATCACTCTTTTTGATTTAAGGTCTTGGACTGGATGGTTTGCCCCATGATGACCGAATTTCATTTTCTCTGTTTTAGCCCCAGACGCAATTGATAAGAGTTGGTGACCTAGGCATATTCCAAAAATTGGAATATTTTTTTCTAATAATTGTTTAATACTTGTAATCGCATAATCGCATGGCTCAGGATCTCCAGGACCATTTGAAAGAAAAACACCATCAGGATTTGTTGCTAGTAAGTCCTCAAGAGGAGCCTTTGCATTAAAGACTGTAAGTTCACAACCTCTATCAACCAACATTCTTAAAATATTTTTCTTGACTCCATAGTCATAGACTGCAACTTTAAATTTTGAAGATGTCTTGTTAAAAGTAGAATTTTTTATGTTGAAAGATCCTTGATTAAAGGAGTAAGTTTTAGGAGTGGATACCACTTTAGCCAAATCCATATTTTTAAGACCAGAAAAATCTTTTGCTTTTTGAATGGCCTTATTCGAATCTATTTTATTAGAGGCCATTATGCAGCCTTTAAGGGCGCCATGTGTTCTTAGGTGGCGAGTCAATGCCCTTGTATCAATGTTTGAAATTGCAACTAAATTATTACTCGATAGGTAGTTATCAAGACTCATCTCAGAGCGCCAATTGCTATAAGCAAGTGGTAAGTTTCTAATAATTAAACCAGAGGCATAAATGCTTGATGATTCTTCATCAACTATATTTATTCCAGTATTGCCAATATGAGGATAAGTGAGTGCAACGATTTGTTGACTATAGGATGGGTCAGTTAGTATTTCTTGATACCCCGTCATTGCAGTATTAAAGACCACCTCACCAACTGTTTCGCCAATAGATCCAATAGATTCTCCCCAGAAAACAGTACCATCTTCGAGAGCTAATATGGCAGTTTGAGGCAAAACTTTACTCCTAATAGAGGTCAAAAAACTTCGCAAATTTTACCATGTGTTTAAGCTTAACTTATCCTGAATTTTGTAATCCAATGTTATAATTAGCTTGCCTATAACAACTTAATGTATTTGTGGAAATTTTAGTAAACGGTGAAAAAATATCACTCCCTGAAGATTCAAATATTGAAGATCTAATTGTTCATCTAGGTTATCAAAATCAACGAATTGCAATCGAAATCAATGAATCAATTATTCCAAAATCTAATCATTCTTCTTTTCTACTTAAAGACCTAGACAAGGTTGAAGTGATTAATGCAGTTGGTGGTGGCTAGGCAGCCGTGATAAATTTAACGATGGTTTTTATTTTCTTTTTCCGGAAATTCTAAACCATTCACCCTTATTGGCAACTTCAATATTAGAAAAATTGGTTGAATAGCATTTAACCACCCTATCAACTTGTTCTTTTAAAATTCCAGATAGTAGAAGCATTCCATTAGTATGAACTAAATCGGAAAATAACGGCTCCAATTCAACCAATGGATTGGCCAAAATATTAGCTATTAATAAATCACATTTCCTATCATTCCCCTGGTTTATTGACTGAATTGTTGTAATTGTATTTTCACACTTATTTTTAGCTACATTTTCTTTGCTTGAAAGTACCGCTTGAGGGTCATTATCAATAGCGATAACACTTTTAGCACCGAACTTTGCAGCTGCTATTGCCAATATCCCAGTACCACAACCAAAATCAATAACATGAAGATTTTTTGGTGGATTTGAATCTAAGTATTCGAGGCATAGACTGGTTGTTTGATGTGTTCCAGTTCCAAAAGCCAGCCCTGGATCCATATGAATTACAATAGAGTCATTTGAAAGGATAGATTCAGTATCCCATGAAGGGCAAACCCAAAGTCTTTTACCAAAGCGCATTGAAGGAAAATCTTTTTGGCACTCCTCTTCCCATACTCTATCTTTAAGCGTTATAGTATCTATAACAACAATATTACAGATGTCTGAAATTGAAGTTTCAATAGATTTTTGATTTACCTCTGAAGAAAATAAAGCATTTACTTTAACGTTATCCCACAAAGGCGTTTGCCCAACTGGAGGCTCATAAATTGCATCATCAAGAGCGTCAGAGTAGGTTATTGATAAACTTCCCAAACCCATCAAAACCTCTGAAACACGATCTGTTTCAGATTTTTTAACTTCAAAAGATATTTGTTTCCAAATCATAAAAAAATTATATCTAGCATTATGTTTGGCTTAATTAATCCGCTTAGAGTAAATCTTTAATTGAACTTAATGCCATTGGCAATTTTTCAGGCTCTGTGCCGCCGCCTTGAGCCATATCCGCTCGGCCACCACCTTTACCGCCAACCTGAGTAGCAACATGGTTCAAAATATTACCCGCTTGGTATTTATCCGTCAGGTTTTTTGTAACTGCTGCAACAAGAGACACTTTTTTGTCAGAAACAACTGCCAATACAACTACAGCTGAACCAAGCTTATCTTTTAGTTTATCTGCCAAATCTCTTAAATCTTTTGCAGGTATGCCTTTCACTTCAGTCGCTAAAACCTTAACACCATTAACTTCTGTAGCTTTGGATAAAAGTGAGTCACCTTGATCACTTGCTAATTGTTTTTGAAAAACTGCTATCTGCTTCTCAAGACTTTTTTGATTACTAATTAACTGCTTTACTTTGTCTAAAGCCATCGAATTACTTGATTTTGTAAGACTTGCAATCATACTAAGAGTATTTTCATTTTTTTTATCAAGCTGATAAGCGTTAATCCCTGTAACTGCCTCTATTCTTCTAACTCCAGAAGCAATGCCGCTCTCAGAAATAACTTTAAACCTACCAATATCTCCTAGCCTTTGAACATGGGTGCCCCCACAAAGCTCAACTGAGAAGTTATCATCACCCATTGAAAGAACCCTAACTGAATCTCCATATTTCTCCCCAAAAAGAGCCATTGCGCCCTTCTTCTTAGCAGTCTTGATATCAGTTTCCTCAGTGATCACTTGTGTGTTGCCTAAAATTTGCTGATTAACTATCGCCTCAACCTTATCTAATTTAGCTCTTGATACGACCTCATCATGTGAGAAATCAAATCGTAGCTTTTCAGATTCAACCAGAGAGCCTTTTTGGTTTACTTGATCACCAAGAATCTGCCTTAAAGCTTCATGTAAAAGGTGAGTTGCAGAGTGATTATTCATGATTTTCTTGCGTCTATCTTCATCAATTGATGCTTCAACCTCGTCCCCAACTTGGAGCGCGCCTTTTGCTTGAATGCCATGATGTTCAAATGCATTTGAGGCCTGCTTTTGAGTATCAGTAACTTTAAACTGTGCACCATTTTTTGACAAAGTTCCATGGTCACCACTTTGACCTCCCGATTCGCCATAGAAGCTACTTTTATCGATCACTAAAATGGCCTGTTCACCTTCATTAAGAGAATCTACAGATTTATTGTCTTTAATAATAGCACTAATAATTGCGCTATTTTTGAATTGCTCATAACCTAAAAACTCAGTTGAATTTTCGATAGTTATAGTGGATTTTTTAGAGTCAAAATCACCCGCTTTACGGGCACGCTCTTTCTGGAGCGTCATTTCAGTCTCAAAGCCGTCCATATCGACAGTAAGGCCTCGCTCTCTTGCTACGTCTGCCGTTAAATCAACTGGGAAACCATAAGTGTCGTAAAGTTTGAAGGCCACGACTCCGCTTATTTCCTTTCCAGAAATTCCCTTGATTACGGACTCAAGAATTCCCATGCCCGTGTCTAAAGTCTGTATAAATCTGTCTTCTTCCTTTTTGAGAACTTTTTCAACGTGAGATAGATTAGCACTCAATTCTGGATAGGAGTTCTTATTTTGACTTGCTAAGAATGAAGCGAGTTTATAAAAAAATATTTCTTCAATTCCTAATTTATGGCCATGCCTTATCGCCCTTCGAATTATTCTTCGAAGTACGTAGCCTCTACCTTCGTTAGAAGGAATGATGCCATCAACAATCATAAATGCAGTAGAGCGGATATGATCAGCAATTACTCTAACGGATGCATGACTAGCTTGGATTTTTTGAACCTTGGGTATAAGATTTACAATCGCACTTGTTAAATCCTTAAAAATATCAATATCATAATTATTATTCTCGTGTTGCAAAACAGCGGCTAGTCTTTCAAGGCCCATTCCTGTATCAACTCCTGTTGACTTAAGGGGCGCCAATTCTCCATCTTGCTGGCGATTAAACTGCATAAAGACTAAATTCCAAATCTCAATAAACCGGTCTCCATCTTCCTCAGGTGTACCTGGGGGGCCGCCCTGTATATGTTCACCATGGTCATAAAAAATTTCACTGCATGGACCGCATGGACCTGTATCACCCATCTGCCAAAAATTATCTTTAGCACCGCACCGTGAAATTCTCTCTCTAGGGAAGCCTATCTCGTTGACCCAAATATCAGCTGCCTCATCATCATCCTCAAAGACGCTAACCCAAAGCTTATCTTTTGGGAGTCCAAGTTCTACTGTTAAAAAGTCCCAGGCAAAGCGAATCGCCTCACTCTTAAAATAATCCCCAAAGCTAAAATTACCAAGCATTTCAAAAAATGTGTGGTGGCGAGCTGTATAGCCAACATTATCTAAATCATTGTGCTTTCCACCTGCCCTAACGCACCTTTGAGATGATACCGCGCGATTGAATGAGCTTTTTGTCGCTCCAGTAAAAATGTCTTTAAAGGGCACCATCCCGGCATTAACAAATAACAAAGTGTTATCGTTATGCGGCACCAATGACGCGCTCTGCTGAATTGAATGGCCATGACTTTCGAAGTAGCTTAAAAATTTCTGTCTTATTTCAGCAGTTTTCATTTCAAAATTGATTTACTAAAAATAAATATTATTATACTCATGGCTCTATTAGAGGGCAAAAAACTCTTGAAGACAGTCACATAGATTTACCTGAACACCTAATTCAAGCTTACCTAATTTCTTGATGAAGCAAAATTTTTCTACAGCTCTAATCTGATCAACCATAATATACCCTTTTAAGTCTTCAAATTGGCATTCAACTCTGCTTGGAAGCTCTTCACTCGAAGTCGTCATTGGAGCCACCATAAGGCTTGGTAAGTCGATTAGTTCTTCTGGAGTTACAATTGCACATAAACCAAGATTGTCAACTACTCTTCCATGTTGAGGATTTTTCATAACTAACCAAACATCAAAGCGTTTCATGAATTTTTAAGCCACTCCCAATCGGCAGTTAAATCATCTGGGTTGGAAATATTCTTCCAACCTATGCGTGCTTTTTTATCAGGAGTAATAAGTAAACCACTATCTAGAACAACAAAATCTAACTCTATATTCTCAAGATTAGCCAGTGCAATTATTGGTTTAGGAATTCTAATTCCCTGTGAATTGCCTATTTTGATTATTTTTGCCATAATGTAATTATATTGTAATTACATTATAAAAACAAACAATATTAATCTAAAAAATCAATACTACCAGCGCCCTCTCTTAAGATGACAACACCATTACCTGTCAAGTCAATTACAGTAGTTGGCTCTGGTGGGCAATGACCTGCATCAATTATAAGGTCGGTCGAGCCATTAAGCGCAACCTTAACATCATTACAATTATAAAACTCATAACCTTTTATTATTAATGAAACACTCATCATAGGCTCCGTCAACCCCTCGATTATCGCTTGCACTATGGCATTATTTGATACTCGAATGCCAATAGTTTTGCTTTTCCCATTTAATAATCGATTTGGAATATCTTTTGATCCTTCCAAAATAAAAGTATAGGCGCCAGGTAATATTTTTTTTAATAGTCTAAAACCTGAATTGTTTAATTTCGCATATTCACCAACATGAGACAAGTCTTTAAGCATCAAAGTAAAGTGATGATGCTTACTCAACTTACGTATATTAACAATTTGGTCCATAGCTTTTTTATTTCCAAGAGAACAGCCTAAGGCATACCCTGAATCTGTTGGATACGCTATAGTACCGCCCCTTTCCAAAACATCAATAACCTGGTTAATAAGGCGTAACTGAGGATTTTCAGAGTGAATACTAATGATAGATGACATTAGAGGTATCTCCAAATAGCTTTTTCAGGGTCCGGTAAATCTCTTAAATTCCCTATACGAACTCTTTGATTTGGCCATCCATGAAAATCAGAGCCACATGTAGCTAGTAAATTATATTTACCTGCCCACTGACTCCCAAGTTGAATTTCTTCATCAGAACTCGTTCCTGTTACTACCTCTATACCATCACCTAAAACACATTTAAAGTCATTAAGCATGGTTTGAATTTTTGTATGAGTCATTCGATACCTAAAAGGATGAGCTATAAGAGCCTTGCCACCAGCTGCATGAATCCACTGAACGACCTCATTAAAATCTTTCCACTCAACACGAACACCACCAGGTTTTTTTCCTGTCAAATAGCGCCTAAATACAGACCTCATATCCTTGCAGTAGCCTTCACTAATAAGCATCTGTGCAAAATGCGTGCGAGTCAACATGTCCGTTTTACTAAAACTTTGCGTTTTTTCTAGTGCATCTTTAATTCCAGAACGCCAAAGACCAAGAGCTATTTTTTCTGCTCTTTCTTTTCGTAGTTTTTGATTATGCTCTAAACCAGTTTGCAATATATCATTATTAATATCAATACCTAGACCGAGAATGTGGATAGCCATATTTCCCCAAAGTGCTGATATTTCAACACCATTTACAAGGTTTAAGTTTAATGAATCGGCCTCTAATTGAGCTTCAACAATTCCGTCAGTAGTGTCATGATCTGTTAATGAAAATAAATCACATTCAGCTTGGCAAGCTAGCCTAACAACATCAGCAGGTGATAGAACACCATCTGAATAGTATGAATGATTATGTAAGTCTGCTTTCATTATGTGCTTTATTATAATCTAAAAGTTGATTTAGCTCTAAAGCCCCTTTAATTTCTTAGGATATAGCTAAAAAACAAAAAAACTTTAAGTTAACTTACAATAGCTCCAAAACTTATTATTAACTATAATACTAGTCATTATTTTATTTATAAGTGCTTATGTGTGGAATTGTTGGTGGCGTTACAAATAATGATATTACAGCGCTATTATTAGAAGGGTTAAACTGCTTAGAATATAGAGGTTATGACTCATCTGGACTTATAGTCTTATCTAAAAATAATTCTTTTGATAGGGTGCGATCAGTTGGTAAGGTTAAAAACCTTGAAGATAGTTTAAAAGCAAGAGAACAAAAAATTAGTGGAAACATTGGAATTGCTCATACTCGTTGGGCAACTCATGGTGAACCTACTATTAATAATGCTCACCCTCATATTTCGATGAATTCAGTAAGCTTAGTACATAACGGTATTATTGAAAATTATATTGAGCTGAAAAATAATCAGATAACTCAAGGGTATGAATTTACCTCTGAAACAGATACAGAAGTTATCGCTCATGCAATTGACTTTGCTATGAAGTCATGCAACACTTTAATATCATCAGTTCAACTAGCAATCAAATCTTTTTCTGGATCTTATGGACTAGGAATAATTTCATCTAAATATCCAGATCAAATTATTGCTACTAGGAAAGGATCTCCATTAGTAATAGGAATTGGAAATAACGGAAATTATATTGCTTCAGATCAAATGGCTCTTTTCTCTATAACTAAAGAATTTATTTTTCTGGAGGAGGGAGATGTTGCTGAAATAAAAATAGACAAAATTACGATTTATGATTTAAATGGTAATTTAGTTGACCGTCCAATCAAAACTTCGAAATTAAAGAAAGGTCAAATTGGTTTAGGAAATTATAGCCACTATATGCAAAAAGAAATTTTTGAACAGCCACAAGCTATTAGGGATACATTGGAATCTCGTATTACAAATAATTCGGTTCTAATTTCGTCTTTTGGGCATAAGGCTAAAGAAAATTTTATTAAAATTAAACAAGTACAAATTATTGCTTGCGGCACTAGCTATCATGCCGGATTGATTGCCAAATACTGGCTTGAAGATATAGCAAAAATATCATGCAATGTTGAAGTTGCAAGTGAGTATCGCTATCGTCGCCCTATTATCTTGAATGGTACCTTATTTATTACACTTTCTCAAAGTGGTGAAACTGCAGATACGATTGAAGCCCTAAAAGCTGCTAAGATAATTAATAGTGATATTTGCAGTCTTTGTATTACAAATTCTGCGGAATCCAGTCTAACTAGAATTTCTGATCTCACTTTTTTAACGCATGCAGGCCCTGAAATTGGAGTTGCAAGTACAAAAGCATTCACAACTCAACTCGTTTCGCTAGCGCTCTTAGTTTGCTCTATTGGCAAATTAAAGAAAACGATTAGCAAAAAACAAGAAAAAGGAATTGTTGATGGATTGAAACGTTTACCAGGACTAGTTAATGAGGCATTACTTCAAGAAGCACAAATTAAGAAATTAGCAAATCGTCTTAAGGATACTAATAGTGCACTCTTTCTTGGAAGAGGCACAATGCATGCTATAGCCATGGAAGGGGCCCTCAAACTAAAAGAAGTTAGTTATATTCATGCTGAAGCATATCCTGCTGGTGAATTGAAACATGGACCAATCGCACTTATTGATAAAAATATGCCAGTAATTGCAATTGCACCAAATGATGAGCTTTTAGAGAAATTAAAATCTAATTTACAAGAAGTAAAATCTAGAGGCTCGCAAATGATTGTCTTTGAAGATGAAAACTCAAAAATTCAGGAAATGCAGGCAATGGAAGTCATTCCTGTTACATCAAACCTTGGACCAATAACAGCACCTATCATTTTTACTATCCCTCTTCAATTACTTAGCTATCATGTCGCCTTATTCAAAGGCACAGATGTTGATAAACCAAGAAATTTAGCCAAATCAGTTACAGTGGAGTAGTTTTGCTTCTACATGTTTAGAGGGAACAGTTCCTCATCTCGAGTTCTCAATAGAAATACAGTCAAACAATCTTACCTATCAAGGTAATCCATACACTGCCTATCAACAATATCTCTATACACTCATCAAATGTCTTCATGACAAGGGATATGGTTATAGAAGAATCGCCCACAAGTTAAATACATGGCAAGTTAAAACTGCAAGAGGGAACAGATGGTATAACACTAGTGTGACTTCTGTATTAAAGAGGAAGCATCAGCGAGATGCACGAATAGAAAAGATAAGGCATAAAGAATATCCAATCAAAATAGGTAAGTTCAAACTGAAATACTATACTTATTGAATAGTCCGCCCTCGACTGAATATAAAACTTATAACAGTTTAAAAAATACTCCAAAAAAAATGATAATAAAATCTATTTACATTTTTTATATATTTTATAAGGGTCATATCCTCTGATTAAAACATTCTAATTTGAATTCAAGGGTTAAAATGATTTAAATTAATTATATTTTAAATCAATATGGGAATCTTAAAACATCATGTAGAAACTCTTTTTCTTGAAGCGGCAAATAAAAATTTATTTAAGGGACATGTTCTTGTTCTAGGTCAACAAGCAGTTTATATGACACTTAATGAGTTAGAAATAATCGCTAAAAATCATGAAAAATTAAATCTTTCAGAACTTCCTAAGGATTTTGATACTAAAAATAAAATTCCCACTTGGTTTGGAACAAAGAATGATTTAAATACAAATGTTCAAACTATTTTTAAACTTCTAGGCGCAAATAAAGTTAGCATTTGTGATATATCATCATATGAAAACCCAGACTTTCTTATTGATCTCAATGATCCAATAGATGAAAAATTAAAAAATAAATTTGATGTTATCTTTGATTGTGGCACCCTAGAACATATTTTCAATTTCCCTACTGCAATGTGGAACTTAGTTTCAATGCTTAAAACTGATGGTGTTTTATATCTTGCTCTGCCATCATCTAATGCCATTGATCATGGTTTTTATTCATACAGTCCTGGACTTTTCTATGACTATTTTAATGAGAATGGATTTACAGTTCTCTCTTGCTACTTGAGAGAAGGCAGTCCTCTTTTTTATGGGAAAAAAGGCAAGTTATTTAAATATTCTCATAAAATAAATGAAATTCCTTTAATATCAAATACTGGTGTAGAAGTAATAGTAATTGCTCAAAAAAATACTAATTTATCAAATCCAAATAATCCAATTCAATCAGTGTATAGAAATGAAGTTATTGCTAAATCATCTCAGGATACATCAAGAAAGAAGAAATTTATGAATTTTGTTTTAAATTTATTAATATTTTTCCAAAATTTTATACCTTACAGTTTTGAAAGACTCATCGCCAAAGTTAAAAATAAAGTTGGTCGAAATAATCTAACTTTTATTAAAAAATTATAGTGTAATTATTTAAAAATCTACTTTTTGACAACTTAGCAACTTGAGATGAAATCAAAAAACAACTTGGTTCACTCGAAATACTTAAAGGTGAGCAAGGCAAGTCTGCTAGAAAAAAAGCACAGGTTTTAAAGAGTGAACAAACTTGTAGAAGCAAAACTAATCAGTCACGGTGGAGTAGTATTGAATAGTTTCAAACAGAGAATTAGAGTTCATAGAGAATAGAAAATGAAAGATTTATTAGAAGAAGTTAATTTGTATTTTGAAGGTATTCACTAGTGTGATGTATCTAAATTGACAGAAGTATTTCACCCTGAATCCAGTCTTTTTGATGCAAACAATGGAAATATTTATTTCTCATGGGTATGACAAGCTGTAATAATTAAAAACTATCATTTGACAAATGAAAGCGCATACCTAAGAATCTTCTTTAACCAAGAATCTGAATAATAATAATTAGTATGTAATTTTATTTTATTAGTTGAAGTGGACTTAGTATTTGCCATTTTTGACATCAAATTAAAAATATTATATTCGTTTAAAACTTGATTTCTAGCAATTTTTATTGAATCAATTTTTTCATCATATAGGCCCTCTTCAATAGCTTTTTTTATTGATAAAATTGATTGATCAAAGTCATTAATATCAATTAGTAATAGCGATTCTTCAGAAAAATAATCCAAAACATTTGGACAACCATAATAGATAGGAACAGCAAAACCCAGAAAGGAGTCAGCCAGCTTTTCTGACCAATAATCCTTGATATTAGAATTCTCTATTACTAAATGATATTTGTATTGAGATATAGCATTCCATTTATCGGGAATTTCCTTATATCCATCACCATAAACATCAATGTATTTGGCGATTGAAGAATTTATTAATCTATCTATAAAATTTAATCTTTTTTGATGGCCAATTCCTAAATTTTTATTTGATACAATTATTGAAAGTTTATTTTCTTTAGCAATTGGCTTCATATTTATAAAATCATCATAATTTAAATTATGCTTTTTTGACAAAAAGCTAGTATCCTTATCTTTATTTACAACTATTCCTACCCACCAAGTCAGCCAGTTCATGTAAGTAATATTTGGATGACGAATTGTTCTGTCACAAATTACTAAATTAGAAAATTGGTCAATAAATTTACTTGAAACCATGCTTATTATTTCAGTTGGCTCCATAGAGACATAAACTAGATGCTTAGGGTCACAGAAACTCTCTTCAGTACGTGTAAGTCCTGATCCATGTAATACAAACCACCAGTCACATTTTTCAACATCAGTATTAATAAGAAACTTACAATCCCCCCAAATTCCATTCATCTTAGGAGAGTGTCTTAGCAATAAATTATCAGGCAACCCTGTTGAAATTTTAATTATTTTCATTGATGCTTTAACTTAATAGAATCATATTCAAAAGATTTATTTTTTATTAATGTATTTAGACTAAACCAAAAATGATTTAATAGTTCTCGAAAAACCCTCTCTTAGACCTATAGATGGCTTCCATCCAATTTTAGAGACCTTATCAATTGAAGGGTAGGCACGTAAAACTTGACTTCTCATGTACTTATCGCCCTGATTTTTCACATCGAACTTCACACTTAGATCTAAATCCGGCCGTAAATCAACAATTTTTAATGCCAAATCTTTCATTGAAATTTCAGTTTCTGGATTTCCGATATTATAAGCCTCTGCATCCTTTCCAGAAAGAAGTACTATTAAAAATCCGATAGTCGCATCACTAATATAACAAAATGACCTTTTGGTCAGTCCATTACTTTTTAATATAATATCTTTGCCTTCTACTGCATTTGCAACAAAATCAGCAAAAACTCTTCCATCATTTAAAGCTATGCCTGGGCCATAAGTGTGGAAAGGTCGAACTACGTTAACATGGACCCCATATTGCTTACCCCAAGACACACACATAGTTTCTCCTATACGTTTACTTTCTGCATAGCATGACCTAATATTCATTGGATCAATATATCCATAGTCATCTTCTTTAATTAGTTCATTTGGGTCAATTGGATTACCGTACACTTCACCACTACTAAAAAAGAGGAATCTTTTCGATTTATTTTTTACTGCGTAATTTAATAAATTTGCCGTACCTGTTGAATTTGCTAATATCGTTCCGACAGGATCTATTCCATAATATTTAGGACTTGCTTGACTTGCAGCATGAATAATAAAGTCAGCATATGGAAGATCATTTGGAATTGGCTCTGCAATATCATGCAAGACAAGCTTAAAATTTGGCTCATCAAGATACTCTATCAACCTTTCGTTTACACTATCAATGTTTCTATAAGTTCCAATTACCTTTAAATTCAAATCAAATACATTATTAGCATATAACAATGATTTAACAAGGTATGAACCTAAAAGACCACTGCATCCAGTTATCAGGATAGATTGATTGCGTAAATCCTCCCATAAGGCTAAAGATTTAGAAATAAAGTCTAAATCTTCAAGAATAATAATATTGTTCTCTTTAATCATAACTATTTAAATTGTAGTTTTCTAAAACATGTTTTCCAAAAATATGAGGTACATATAACATTGATTGCCTTAAAAAAAATAAACTTTATAACAATTTGATATCGCCAATTTGAAAGATTAGACCACAAAAACTCTTGTTGCCTTATCCAGTTTAACCAAAAGAGATAGCGATACAAAAAAACTGGCTTAGAGGCTCTATCAATTCCAATCATAAACATATATCTTAAAAGTCTTAGTCTTGCAGACACATCTTCATTATTGCTATCACCGCCAAGTCTATAAAACATTAAAGTTTCAGGAAGCCATATAATGTCACCATAATCTAGCAAGGAAGATAATATTGAAACGTCAAAATGCTTCCATCCAATTTGAGAAACCTTACCAATAGAATCAAATGAAACTTTTTGCAAAAAACTCGTATTATAGACATAACCAGGATAAGGCGCTATACCTCCATTACCCACAAGATATTGCTCTAAAAAACACTGTTTATTATTAAATCTTTTTATAGACTTAAAATGATGCATTAATTTTTTGCCATCAGTAATTTTATTTTTAAATATTTTTGCATTACAACTTATTGCAGCAGGAGGGTTATTCAAAATAAATGGACCAATAGTTTTTAAGTAATCGGGATGCAAAATATCATCATCATGAAAAATAACTGCAAATTTAGAATTTAATTCAGATATGACCAGTTCGTTGTGATGCTGTGCAGAAACTGGAGGCACTCTCCTTATATATTTAATTTTTTTACTTGTTGAATAAAACTTATTTATTAATTCATTTACATCATTTTGCTCTGAATTATCAGAAATAATAATCTCATAATCTAACTCTACATCATTTTGTGCAAGAACTGATTCAATAGACTCTTGAAGATATTCAGCTCTGTCTCTGGATAAAATAACAATTTGTAAAAATTTAAACATAAAGAATTACTAATACACCTTATTAAGTAAATATCTTACATTTTTTTTTATTAAAGACTCTAAAAAGAAATAATTCATTTGTAATTTTAATTTTTTTTAGTTGAGAATCTTGGGTTGAAAGTATATCTTCCATAAGTGGGAAATTAATCCTTAAATACTAATTACAACATTATTTGGTTATATCAATATTTATTTTATTCTTGTAGTGGATTTATAATCATCTCATTATAGAACTCTTCTCTAGATAAATATGGATACATATCCTCTATAGGCTTTGATGTCATTGATCCATCATTATTTTTTACTGCACTTACAGTAGGTAAAATTTCTTGGCTTTCTGAACAAATAACTTCACAAATAACTGGACCAGTGAGCTTAATAGCATTTTTGAGCTTTTTAGCTAACTCATTAGAGTTATTAATTTTAAGGAAAGGTATTTCATATGCCGCTGCAATTTTTTCTATACTAGGAAATGAAATACCTGAGTCATAATCACTTCCTATTCTTCGACTATCAAAAAATTTATTCTGAGTTCCACGTATTGAGAGATAACCTTTATTATTCATAATCATAATTTTAATTGGAAGATTATGATGTTTAATTGTTTGCAGCTCTTGAATATTCATCTGAAATGAACCATCACCTGTAATAGCTATTACTGCGTCTTTAGATGCTATGCATACCCCTATTGCTGCCGGCAAAGAGAAACCCATATCACCTTGAGCCCCAGATGTAATATATCGTTGATTAAAATGGTTTATTAAAAAAGACTGAGCCACAACATAGAAATTAGAGCCAGCATCAGAAACTACAATTGAATTTTCACCTAAAATCTCTGATAAAGTATTTGTAAATTCATACATATTTACATTATTTAAATCATAATCACCTTGATAAACTGGCCATTTATTTTTCCAGTTAAGGCATTTTGAATGCCATAAATCTCTTGGCTTTGGTAAAACTTTATTTATAATTTTTTCAAGAAAAAAACCTATATCAGCATTAATAAATTCATCAATACGAACAGTATTTTTTTGATGTTCGTCTTTATCAATGTCAACAACTAAAATAGTTGCTTCTCTGCCAAATAAATCATACTCAAATCCAGTTTGAGTAATACTCAACCTAGAGCCTAGGCAAATAATAAAGTCACTATTTTGAATAGCAAAATTTCCTGCTCTATCACCCTTGATACCAATTCTACCGACATAATTAATATCATCTTGCTCAAAATAATCTACTCCAAGATAAGTTACAACACATGGCAAGTTATTGGTGCCTATAAACCTTTTGAGTAAGCCTATTGAGTCTGAAAGTCGAACACCATTTCCAGCTAAAACAACTGGTCTCTTTGATTGTTTATAACATTCAATAAATTTATCAAGACCTTTAATTTCTTCAACAATCTCTTGAGAAGGAGGATCAAAATGACGCAAATTCTCTTCATCTAGTGAAAACCCTTGAACATCAAGAGGAATATCAATCCACACAGGCCCAGGTCGACCATTCAAAGCCAAATAGATAGCTTTTTCTAAGTGAAATATAATATCTTCAGGCTCATTAATCATTACTGAATACTTTGTGATTGACTGAACTATTGAAATTATGTCGGCCTCTTGAACCCCAAATTGACGTAAATTTGTTTTAGAATTCCTTGAAGTCTCTTTTCTTTTGATTTGGCCAGATATAAAAATTACAGGAGTATTATCGCCCCAAGCATCTAGTAAACCAGTAATCGCATTCGTAGCGCCACAGCCTGAAGTAACCATTACAGCAGATAAATCATTTTTATACTTAGAATAACCTACGGCGCTCATTGCACAAGCTTGCTCATGATGATTACAAATATAATTTAAACTTTGATTTGAAGCGACTCCATCATTTAAAAACATTGCCCCACCACCAGTTACTGTAAATATATCCTTAATGCCTTTCTGAACTAAAAATGATGCAACAATATCAGCTATTCTTTTTTTCATATTATGAACCCAGACTATTTGTAATTCTTTAACGTCTTTTTAATGAAGAAACAACATCTTGATAGACTTGTTGAACCATTTGACAGTCAACAGAATGAGTAATATATCTAACTTTATTTTCCGCTAAGTAATTTAACTGGTCAATATTGTTCGAAATTGAGCCTACAATTTTTCCAGCTGATAATATTTTAGATGAAAGCAATTTAAAAAGTTTAAGAACCTCTGGATGGTCTATTTCACCCGGTCGACCTAGAAAATTTGAAATATCAAATAAACCTATAAAGCAGACATCAATATACTTATTTTCTAAAATTTTATCTATATTATCTATCCCATCTTTTCCTTCAATATGAATATTTAACAACGTGTTGCTATTTGCTTTTGAAATCATCTCAATTGAATTATTTGAACTATAGCCACATGCCCTAGTAAAAGGAGAGAATCCACGTTTTCCAATAGGTGGATATTTTGAATATTCCTGAAGCTGATTCACTTGCTCTAAATTATCAATATTTGGAACTTGAATTCCATGCACACCAATTTCCAAAGCTTTTAAAACATTTTCTTTACTTAAATCAGGCAATCGAATTACAGGAGAAACTTTTTTAGACTCACAAGTTATAGTCATTTCTTGCGCACTTTCAAATCCTATTGACCCATGCTCTGAATCCATAATGATAAAATCTAACTCTGTGGAGCATAAAACATCAATTAAAGTTGTATTAGCAATAATTGACCAAGTACCTATACAAATCTCATTAGTATTTTTAAGTTTTTCGAGCAAATGATTTCTATTTAGCATATTTACCTTAAAATTTATCTTTTAAAATTAAATCCTCTTGATACCACTCTATTGACCTTTTAATAGCGACATCAATATCCGTATAATGAGATAGCTCAAAGTCTATTTTTGCATTTGAAATATCTGGTAGTAGAGAAAGATTATTTACTTTAGAAGTAAGCGATGTATTTAGTAAAACACTTGGAGAAGGTTGGAAGTAATGAGAAACTTTTTTAGCTATTTCAAATATCGAAAAACCATGATCATTGCCAACATTATATGTTTTCCCATCTTCTGAATGCAGCATAATGACAAGGATCCATGCTGCTAAGTCAGCACCATACATATAGCTTCGAATTGCACTACCATCTCCCAATATACTTATTGGTCGATCGTTTAAAGCATCATTAATAAAATTGTTAAGTGCCCAAGGTGAATCTATACTCCCATATGCCCCACAAAAAGTAAATGGTCTAATATTAACAAAAGGTATTCTAAGTTCATTTCTAGCAGCAAGGCCTAAAAGTTCACTATATCTCATCGACTCGCCAAAGCAACTAAATAGCTGATGATTAAATGATAGACCTTGATTTTTTTCAGAAAAATTTTCTTTATTATTTTTACCCAATGAATAAACCCTACTTGAGCTAAGATTAATAATTTTTTTCAGATTAGGTACAAAAGATGCAGCCCTTATAAGTGCTCCCATTCCCTCTGCAACAGTCGTCATATTTTCAAAAGGCCTTGAAGAATGAAATCGATTATCTGGACTATTTGCTGCATGAATAATATAATCAACATCAGCTGGGACTTCAGTAACATCACGAATGTCGCTAGAAATAAATTGAAGAAAATTTGAATCTACAAGATGAGGAAGTTTAAGCTTAAAACTATCATAATTTCGAGCAACAATTATGAGTTTAATACTCATACTATGTTTTATATTCAAGTAATATAATAACTCAGATAACCAACACCCAATGAAGCCAGTGCCTCCTGTAATTAATATAGTCTTCCCTTTTAATTCACTAAGCTTATCAGAAACATTTGGGAAAACTAATTCAAAATCACTACTAATAGCTTTATTTTGCGCATGCATTTCTATTGTCCTTTTGAAATCTCAGAAGCAACATTAATAATAAGGTCTTCCTGACCTGCTACAACTTTTCGCCTACCTAATTCAAAAAAAAGATCACGTGGATCAATATTAAAATCATTCGCAATCCTAATTACCGGTCGAAGATATCCAGAAAAAACCCCAGAAAGACCACTTACAATGCTAGTGGAGGTAATTGATGGAAGTATTTTTATTAAATCTCTTTCAGCAATATCACTTGCATCAAGCATTTTGTATAAATCAATGCCTAAATCATACCCCATACGCTCTAATACTGCTACAAGAACCTCTAACTGAGCATTTCCAGCACCTGCTCCAAAGCCCCTTGAACAGCCATCAACTATCGTCGCTCCAGACTCAATTGCAGCGACAGAATTAGGTATTGCCATACCAAGATTATTATGAGCATGAAAACCAACAGAAATATTTAAATTTTCTTCAAGAAAACTAACTTTTTCTTTAACATCATTTGGGAGATAATTACCTGAAGAGTCCATAAGAATAACCGCTTCTGCACCATATTCTTGCATTTTGCTACCTTCATCAGAAAGCACTTCTTTCCCAGCCATATGGCTCATCATAAGAACCCCAAAAACAGTCTTTCCCTGCATTTTACAAAAACGAATATGACTTTCAGTTATATCTGCCTCAGTACAATGAGAGGCAATACGAAAAACATCAACACCACAATCTATTGCAGGCTTAAGATCATTTTCAATAGTAGCAAAACCAGGTATTACATGAACACCGAGTCGTGATTTTTTAAGATTTTCTCTAGCAATAGTCAACATATCTATATCATCCACCAAAGATCTGCCTACTTGAAGAGAAGAAGCTCCTAGACCATTTCCATGACCCACCTCAACAATAGGAACCCCAGCCCTATCTGCAGCCAAACAATAGGATGAAATTTGCTTCTCTGTCATTTGATGAGATATAGCATGATTTCCATCCCTAAGTGTAGCATCGCTTATCAGTACTTTATTCTTTTTCATTTATTTTATTATTTGCATACTCTTCTGCCATAGCAATTGCTGCAGAATTAATGATATCTAGATTACCAGCATATTTAGGTAAATAATCTCCTAATCCTCTTACTTTCAACATTACTACAATTCTATCATTTTCTAACTTCGGACCAAAAATTAATTCATACCCTGGAACATAAGCTTGAACTTTATCAACCATCAAGGTAACTTCTTTTTCTAATTTTTTAATATTAGGTGTTTTTACTTTGGCTAAAATAGTAGTAACCATATTGATGTGGGGTATGGCAGGATTTAGGTTAAGAATTGATTTTGTTTTTCTAGCCCCAGAAAAATACTTTAACCCTTCTGATGTAGTTTTAATATATTCATCAAGATTTCTTCGTGTTGCTGGTCCTGCACTTTTTGAAGCAATACTTGATACAACCTCAATATATTCAATATCTTGATGAGTGTTAGCTATAGCTTTTGCAATAGGAACTGATGCTTGCCCACCGCAAGAAACCATATTGATATTCATTTCATTTAAACACTCTTCTGAGTTTACAGAAGGAACACACATAGGGCCAACCTTTGCAGGTGTAAGGTCAATACAAACAATTCCAAGTTTTTTTAAAATTTTGGAATGCATTTCGTGGTCTTTAGCTGATGTCGCGTCAAAAACTAAATCAATTTCTTCAGGGTTATCAACAATATATTGAATACTTTTATCTGAGATTTTTATACCAGACTCAATCGCCCTCATCATGCCTTGTGAATTATTAGTTCTTCCAATAAATGCAACACATAATAGATTTTTTGATTTTTGCACTTTCATCATCAAGTCAGTACCAATATTTCCTGACCCAAGAATTGCTACTCTATATTTTTTTTTGATAAAGCTCATTATATTTAAAGGAATTTCATAGTAATTGATAGTTTAATAAAATATTAAATATTCCTAAAAACCAATACCAAAAAATTCTTCGATTTTTTCAACAATAAAATCTAAGTGAGCCTTATCTAGTCCAGGATAAACACCAACCCAAAAAGTTTGGTTCATTGTTATATCAGTATTATTTAAATCACCTACAACACGATACTCTACATTTGAAAAATATGGTTGCTTAGTTAAATTACCTGCAAATAGTAAGCGTGTATTAACCTGATTACTATCCAAATATTTAAGTAAATCAACACGACGAAAAATAGAAGATTTTTTTATTGTTATTGGAAAACCAAACCAAGAAGGCTGTGAGTTGATTGTTGGAACTGTGAACTCTAAAAAACTAGATAATGTTGACATTCGTTTAAGTAAATATTCAAAATTTGAATTTCTTTTTTTGATGAATTCAGGTAAGCGTTTTAATTGGGCGAGGCCACAAGCAGCTTGCATATCACTTATTTTTAAGTTGTATCCTAAATGTGAGTAAGTGTACTTATGATCATAACCCTTAGGCAAATCACCCAAGTTTTGATCAAATCGCTTACCACAAGTATTATCACATCCAGGATCACAATAACAATCCCTTCCCCAGTCTCTGAAAGACTCTGCAATAGAAATTAATTCTGAGCTATTAGTAAAAACAGCCCCACCCTCTCCCATAGTAATATGATGTGCTGGGTAAAAACTACACGTTGCAATATCACCAAAAGTTCCTACATGAACTCCACCATATGTTGCACCTAATGCATCACAACAATCTTCAATTAACCAAAGATTATACTTATCACATAATTCTCTAATCTTTTGGAGATTAAATGGATTACCCAAAGTATGGGCCAGCATAATTGCTTTAGTTTTAGAGGTTATAGCTGCCTCAATTAAATCAGCATTTATATTATGCGTATTTAATTCAACATCTACAAATACAGGAATTGCACCGAATTGAACTATAGGGTTAACAGTTGTTGGAAAACCGGCAGCAACTCCTATTACCTCATCTCCTTTTTTTATGGCCCTGTCACCTAATTTAGAAGAAGTTAAGGTTGAAAAAGCAACTAAGTTAGCAGAAGAGCCTGAATTAACGGTAATCAAGTGCTTTATTCCTATAAATTGTGCCAACTCACTTTCAAATTTCTTATTAAAACGCCCTGAAGTTAGCCAACCATCTAATGATGCATCAACCATATATTTCAGCTCAGTTGAGCCAATTACTTTTCCGGATGCAGGAATTGCAGTTCTTCCTGGCTTAAAAGATTGATCTTGGTACTTGATAGCTGCAAACTCACCAACAAGTTCTGCTATTTGATGCCTTAACTCATTCTCAGTTTTCACTACTCATATCCCTCATATAATCATTAATTTCAGTAAGACATAAATATTGCATATCATTTTTATTTGCCCATGCTTTATGCCAACTTACAATTTTTTCTAAGATTTTATCTAACTCCCAAACTGGCTGCCAATTTAATCTTTCTCTGGCCTTGGATATATCAAGCTTTAAAAAGCCTGCCTCATGTAAATTCACCTTATTATCAAGAGCCCAAGTAGCATTTGGCCAGCTAGAAATCATTTTATCCAAAATCCAATGAACTGGCTTAATATCTTTCTCATTAGGACCAAAATTCCAACCTTCTGAATATTTTTTAGGATCAGTATATATTTTTTGAGCCAGAAGAAGGTATCCTGATAATGGCTCCAGCACATGTTGCCATGGTCGTGTAGCATTAGGATTTCGAACTATAACTGCTTTATTTTGCTCAAAAGATCTTAAAATATCTGGAATCAGTCGGTCACTAGCCCAATCGCCCCCACCAATCACATTACCTGCACGAACTGTCGCAATACCAATACCTAAATCAGCCAGATAAGAACGTCTATATGATCCAGCAACTAACTCAGCACAACCCTTACTAGAACTATAAGGATCATAACCACCCATAGGATCAGTTTCTTTGTAACTTTGGCCTAAGCCATCATTTTCATAGCATTTATCAGTTGTAACATTAATTATTACTTTCAAGTTATTACAGCTTCTTGCAGCTTCTAAAACTTTTGCAGTTCCGATCACATTTACCTCATAGGTTTCTACAGGATTGTCATAAGAATATCTAACAAGTGGTTGAGCTGCCATATGAATTAAAATTTCCGGATCAAATGAAACCATACTTTCTAATAGAATCTCTTGATCTCTAATATCTCCAATTGTAGAGTAAACCAACTCTTCAACTCTTGCTTCAACAAATAATGATGGACTTGTGGGGGGTAATAGCGAGTATCCTTTAACCTCGGCTCCCAATGAAGTTAGCCACATGCAGAGCCAGCTTCCTTTAAATCCAGTATGGCCAGTTAAAAAAACACGCTTACCCTTCCAAAAAATTGACTCAACCATGCCTTTATTTCCAAGTCTTCCATGGAGCAAGATTTTCATTCCATAGTTTTTGTAAATAATTCATTTCTCTTAAAGTATCCATAGGTTGCCAAAATCCATCATGTTTATAAGCTGATAATTCGCCTTTATTAGCTAATGCCTCAAGCGGACCTTTTTCCCAAATTGTTGAATCATCTTCAATCAAATCAATGACTTTTGGAGATAGCACAAAAAAACCTCCATTAATTCGAGAATTATGGTTTTGAGGTTTTTCTTGAAAATTTTCTACCATATCTCCATTAAGACCTAGTACTCCAAATCGACCAGGTAGTTGAACAGCTGTCAATGTTGAAAGCTTTCCATTTTTTTTATGAAAATCAAGAAGGTTTCTGATATTTACATCACTTAAACCATCCCCATAGGTCAGACAAAAAGCTTCTTCATCTTTTACATATCTTTCAATTCTTTTAACTCTACCACCAGTCATAGTTTCACCACCTGTCTCAACCAATGTAACATTCCATGGTTCAGCTCGCCTCTGATGAACCTTAATTTTATTTTCTTTCATATTAAAAGTTACATCTGAAACATGTAAAAAATAATTTGAAAAATACTCTTTAATCACATAACCTTTATACCCACAACAAATTACAAAGTCATTAATCCCATAACTTGAATAGTGTTTCATTATGTGCCATATAATAGGCATTCCTCCAATACGAATCATTGGCTTAGGAATATTGTCAGTTTCTTCGCTAATGCGAGTACCAAGGCCCCCTGCTAAAATTACTGCTTTCATATTATTCCTTGTGCAAGTTAGTTATTTTTTGAATCAGAATTAAAATTAAAAAGTTTTCTTTAATTATTCCTGGAACTAACTCTATAGAAAAAAACAAAAAAAGAGTTATATTATTTCGAAATTATATAGTCTTAACCCTGAATGTGTTGTCAAAAATTAGCTTTATATTTAATATTAATAGGCATCACTCAGGTCTTAATCAGTTTAGTTATAATATAATTTTAAAAACAAAGGTGAAATCAATTGATAAAAAAATGTCTTTTCCCCGCTGCAGGCTATGGAACTCGTTTTTTACCAGCTACAAAAGCAGTTCCTAAAGAAATGCTCCCAATTCTCACAAAACCTTTACTTCAATATGGAGTAGAAGAAGCTTTAGCAGCTGGTATTAAAAATATGGCAATAGTAACTGGAAGAGGAAAGCGCGCAATTGAGGATCACTTTGATAATGCATTTGAATTAGAATCTCAGCTCCAAGGCACTGAAAAAGAACATTATTTGAAAGAGATAAAAGATATTATAAAAAGTTCAACTTTTACTTATGTACGTCAACAAAAAATGCTAGGCCTTGGTCACGCAATTCTTACAGGAGAGCCACTTATTGGAAATGAGCCTTTTGCTGTAATCTTAGCTGATGACTTATGTGATTGTAAAGAACAGAGCACACTATCGCAAATGATAGACACATACAACAAATACAAATGCTCAATTATTGCAATTGAAGAGGTACCTATGAGTCAAGTAAGTAGGTATGGCATTATAAATGGTAACTTAATTTCTAATTCAACTGATACTTATCAAGTTACTAATATGACTGAAAAGCCTCAAAAGTCAGATAGCAACCTAGCTATTATTGGTCGTTATATTCTTACGCCAGATATTTTTAAAATTCTTAGACAAATACAGCCTGATAAAAATGGTGAGATACAAATCACAGATGCTCTCCTTTCTCAAGCTAAACAAGGTAAGGTAATCGCACTTAAATTTAAAGGCAAACGGTTTGATTGTGGAAGCATAGAAGGATTTGTTGATGCAACAAATCATTTTGCTAAAAAGTTCAAAATTATTGATAATTAATGTCTTATTTAAAATATTTTCTAAATTATCTAATTTTTTTATACAACAAGTCTACAATTTTAGATTGAGGGGAGAATTCTGGCACAATATTTATAAGAAGCGCTTGAGTTTTTTCATATTCACTTGCAATTAGAGAGTCCTTAAGCCCATCTAGAAGAGAACTTAAAGTCTCCCAGCTAATCATATCTTCCTGAGCACGCATGATTAATTCATTGTCAGTCTTTGAAGTATTTTTACCAACCAAAAGCTCTTCATAAAGTTTTTCGCCTGGCCTTAAACCAGTAAACTTAATTTCAATATCACCTTCTGGATTCTCTTCATCAAGGACTTGAAGTCCACTTAATTTAATCATTTCTTTAGCTAAATCATAAATTTTCACAGGTTTACCCATATCTAATACAAATACATCCCCACCTTCTGCCATTGCTCCAGCCTGAATAACCAGTTCAACTGCCTCAGGGATAGTCATAAAATAACGAACAATATTAATATCAGTAACGGTTACTGGTCCACCTTGTTTAATTTGATTTTCAAACAATGGGATGACGGATCCACTTGATCCAAGAACATTTCCAAATCGAACCATACTTAATAAAGTGTTATCTTGTTCAGATGACAAGGCCTGAATAATTAACTCAGCACAACGCTTAGAGGCTCCCATTGTATTTGTTGGCCTAACTGCTTTATCAGTAGAAATAAGAACAAAAGTTTCAACTTTTGCATCTATAGCAGCTATTGCACACTTTAATGTACCAAATACATTATTATAAATCCCTTCAGTGATATTAAATTCAACCATTGGAACATGCTTGTATGCTGCAGTATGGTAGATGGTATTAACACCATAGTGATTAAGTACATTTGTAAATCGAGACTGATTATTAATACTCCCTAGTATTGGATAAATTTTAACATCTGAAAAATTAAGAGTAGCTAACTCATTTTCAATGGTATAGAGAGCCAGTTCATTAATCTCATAAAGTATGATTGCCTCTGGTTTTAAAAAAATAATTTGCCTTGAGAGCTCCGAACCAATTGAACCACCAGCACCAGTAACCATTACAATCTTTTTAGAAATATTCGCCCCTAATAATTTTTTATTAGGCTCAATAACATCTCTACCTAATAAGTCTTTAATACTAACTTTCCTTAAATCTCCAATACTTACTTTTCCTTGAGCTAACTCAGACATACTAGGAAGTATCCTTACTACAACAGAATATTGCTCTAATTTATTAAGAATAGAACGTTTTTTAGCTCTTGAGACTGATGGCATTGCAATTAAGATTTCATCAACTTTCAGTTTATTTATTAAGCTTCCAATTAATTCTACTGAAAAAATATTCAATCCAGAGACCTGATTATTTTGCAGCTCTTTTGAGTCATCAATAAAACCAACTGGGTTGTATTGAGACGAGCGCATCAATGCAGAAACCAATTGAAGTCCTGCATCACCTGCCCCATAAATTAATACATTGATACCATGGCTATTTTCAATTTTTAATTTTGATCCATAAAGTACCCATCGAGCTATTATGCGAAGGGCACCAATAACAAAAATTGCCTGTACCCAATTAATTAAGATTACAGAACGAGGAAGGTCATAAGCTCCACTCATTAATCCAATTACCCCCCAAATTAATGCATAAAGTGAAGCAGCTTTTGCCACACGCCATAAAGCATCAAAGCCGATATATCGAATAACTGCAGTATATAGACCAAAATATATAAAAATAGGTATAGCAATTATTGGAGAACCAAATATTAACCAAATTAAATCATTATTAGGGAAATACCAATAGCCTAACCTAACAGAAAATGATGCTAGAAGAACTAAGATAATTACTAAAGAGTCAACTAAGCACATGATTAACTGCTTACTCAATCTAGATAGAGTTTTGAACTTATTAAGCATTATTTTAAATTGATGCCTTTTTCATGACAGACATAATTACATCACAAGTTTTTTGAATTTCATTATTAGTAAGCGTTGGATGAACTAGAAACATTAAAGAGTCATCACCTAATTTTTTTGCATTAGGCAAGCTATCTTTAGGTTTAAGTCCAGACTTGTCAAAAGATTTTTCTAGGTAGACTTCTGAGCATGAGCCAGAATAACATGGCACTCCTAGAGCATTTATTTCCTCAATAATTTTTGCCTTTGACCAGTCAATTTTTAAAAGAGCATGTTCAATAAATACATAACACTTATATGCCGCATGATCTATATAATTATTAATTATTGGGACTCTTAGCCCTTTACATTTTCTAGCTGCACTCCAAATTCTATTTGCATTTTTGAGGCGCTGATCATGCCACTCATGCATTCTTTTAAGCTGGATTTGGCCAATTATAGCTTGCATTTCAGTCATACGCCAGTTTGTCCCAAAAGAATCATGGATATAACGAAATGCACCTGAAGGAGCACTTTGGAATGTTGACTTATAACTCTTACCGTGGTCTTTATAGGACCACATTTTTTCCCATAAAACCTCACTATTAGTAGTCACCATTCCACCTTCACCTCCTGTAGATATTATCTTATCTTGGCAAAAACTCCAACAACCAATATGTCCAATAGAACCTACAGACTTTTCTTTATACTTAGCTCCATGAGCTTGGGAACAGTCTTCAATTACAAATAAATTATGCTCATTAGCTATTTCCATTATTTCGTCCATTTCGCATGGCCAGCCAGCTAAATGAACACAAACAATTGCTTTAGTATTATTTGAAATATTATTTCGAATTGAGTCGGGATAAATATTTTGAGAATCAAGATCAACATCAGCAAATATCGGTGTTGCTCCAGCATTCACAATCGATGAAACAGAAGCAATAAATGTGCGTGAGGTTACAATAACTTCATCACCAATCCCGATATTTATGGCCTTAAAAGCACTATCCAAGGCAATAGTTCCATTGGCTAAAGCAACCGAATATTTCACATTACACCAATCAGAAAAATCTTTTTCGAATTTACGGCATATTGAGCCTGTCCAATAATTTACTTTATTAGATAAAAGTACATTGCTTACTGCATCAGCTTCTTCCTTAGTAAAAGATGGCCATGGTGAAAAATTAGTATTTAACATTGTAAATCAATCTTGGCAGGAACACCAAAAGCAACAACATTATCAGGAAGATTTTCAAGCACAACAGAACCAAGACCAACTATAACATTACTCCCAATTGATATATTTTGCTTAATTGAAGAACCTATTCCAATCCAGCTCTCTTGGCCAATAGTGACACTACCTGCAATATTTACACCTGGACTAATATGGACATAATCACCAATTAAATTATCATGCTCAATAACTGAATTAGTATTAATAATATTAGAAATACCAATTGAAGAAAAAGGATTAATTATACTCCCCGCCATAACAACTGAACCAAGCCCTACTTTTGATAATTGACTGATAATAGAATTAGGATGGATCAAGGTCACTAAATTATTTTTACTACTAGAAAGCATGAGTTTAACTATTTGTAGTCTTATTTGATTGTCACCAATGGCAACAAAACTGCCATCATAATCCTTCGAATGTGACAAGAATTTTTTTAAATTTCCCTGAATTGACCAATTTTCTAATTTAGTGATTCTATCATTATCATCAAAAAAGATAATATCAGACCATCCGCTAAGTTGTGCAATTTCAGCCACAACCTTCCCATGCCCCCCAGCACCAAATATAGCTAGACGTTTCATTTATTAGAACCTTGAAACTTACTCATCGTAGCCACTCCTTCTTTAGAAATATCTTGACGCATTATCACCTTCTTAAATGTTATTAATAAAATTTTAATATCAAGCCAAAAAGAAAAGTTATCAACATACCATATATCTAGAATAAATTTTTCATCCCAGCTAATTGAATTTCGACCATTAATTTGAGCCCATCCAGTTACTCCTGGCTTAACCTCATGTCGACGCAACTGTAAAGAAGAGTATAAAGGTAGATACTCCATCAATAAAGGTCTTGGACCAATAAAACTCATGTCACCTTTTAAGACATTCCAAAGCTCTGGTAGTTCATCTAAGCTAGTTGATCGCAAAAATTTACCAAAATCAGTCAGTCTCTTTTCATCATCCAGAAGATTTCCTTTATCATCAAATATATTTGTCATTGTAGTAAATTTAATCATATTAAAAGGTGAGCTATGAAGTCCTGGACGAGTTTGTCTAAATAAGATTGGCTTGCCTATATTTAGATATACCAAAAAAGCTATAACAACCATAATTGGGGCAAATAAAAATAAAAATAACATAGAAAATACTATATCAAAAACACGTTTTATCATAAATTATTACTCAAGTTACTTTTAGAATTATAAAAATTCAAAACTCTGGATAAATGTTTTTTCTTTTCAAACTTCTCTTTGACAATATTTCTACCATTCTCACCCATTAGATTTAATTCATTTCTTGAAAATTTTGAAGCATTTAAAATGGAATTAACCAAAGCTGTTTTATCTTGTTTTGGAATTAACCAGCCGTTATAACCATCATCAATGATCTCATTACACCCATTAATATTTGTAGCAATAACCGGAGTCTTCATTGCCAATGCTTGCAACACAACATTAGGAAAGCCTTCTCTATAACTAGGTAAGACTAAAACATCTGAAAACTCTAAATAAGGCCTAATATCATCTTTAAAGCCAACCCAATGAATTCTATCATCAAGTTGAAGTAAGTCTAATAAATCAACTTTAATAGGTTCTCGTTCGTCCAAATTACCTACAAGAACTAGTGCCATATTTTTTGGGAGATCTTTAAAAGCCTCAATCAATTCTTTGATGCCTTTATCTATTGCCAATCTACCAACAAAACATAGTACAAAACTTTCTTTATGTATTGGTAAATCAATATCTGTTAAATTGAGCGAACTTGGCGCATAATAGCTTGTATCAACTCCTGCAACATTACCATCTCCAATTATCTCAATCTCCTTATTAGTAATTTTATATGTTATTAGGTCATTTTTAACACCTAAACCCTCTGCAACTATATATTTTGCGCAAAAACATAATAATTTGTCTGTAGACATAATAATCTTTTTCTTAAACCCACTTGAAGTTGGAAAGATTAGCCCAGTAAATGTATGAATACGAATTGGTGTTCGACATATCCATGAGGCTATCATAAAGATAAACCCTGCCTTAGGTGTGAAAGATTGGACAATTTTAGGCCTTAATTTGAGAATTAGCAATATTGCACTGAGTAATGAAAAAATGTCTAAGATAGGGCTAATGCCTCGATTCATAGAAATTTTATGAACATTAAGATCTTCATTTTTAATAATTTTTTCAGAACCTAAACTATCTCCAGCTGCAAGAGATACTTCATAGTGATTATTTAGATATTTTGGCTGACCACTTAAAATATCTGAAAAAAAGATACAAGAACTAGTTACTAATAAGAGTTTTTCCTTCTTTTTTGTAACTTGCTCAAACTTATCTATAATTAATTCATTAACTTTATCAACGTTAAATTGAGCTTCAGCAATTCCTCTGGAGGCAATTCCCATTTCTAATATAACTTGAGGATTATCAAGCATACTTATCATTGCTCTTGATAAATCTTCAGCTGACCTTGCTTTAACTAAATAACCATTTATATTATTTACCACTGTATCTCTACATCCAGGAACATCAGTAGTTATGATTGCCCTACCCATAGACATTGCCTCTAATACAGATCTAGGCATTCCTTCTCTATAAGAAGGCAAAACAAACACTGAGCAATCTTTTATATATGGCCGAACATCCTCCACTTCACCTAAATATTTAATAGAGCCATCAAGCTCCCATTTTTTTAAATCATCTGGCTGAATAGATGCAGGACTAGAATCAAATCCGCCTAATAAATAAAAATTGATTTTTTTATATCTGTTTAATTTTTTAACATTTCTAGCAGCTTGAACATATTCTTTAATACCTTTATCATTTAATAGTCTGGCTACCATAATAAAATTTAATTCTTTTGGAAAGCTCTCAGTAAAGCTATAATAATCTAGGTCAACTCCTGAGCCCATAACTCTTATACAATTTGCATTTTGAGTTACTACTCCCTTAGATCTAAATAAATTTAAATCATCATTATTTTGAAAGAAAACAACTTTTGCAGAACTTAAAGATAACCTGTATAAAAACGAAACAGCAAGTCTTAAAAGTTTTTTGCCAATAGAATCAACAGAAGTGAATACATAACCAAGTCCAGTTATCATGGCATAACGATTTGAAATGCCAGATAAACGCGCAGCAATCATTCCAAATATTACTGGTTTAATAGTATAGGTTAATATAGCATCGGGCTTTATTTTTCGAATTATTAAAATGAGTTGAAACAATAAAAATATATCATTAAGTGGATTGATGCTAGTTCTCTTAATATTTGCAGGAATATATTCAATGCCCATTTCATGCAATTTCATAGTAATTTCTTGATCAATGCCATCAGAGCAAGCTGTTACCACATATCCTTTTTTAATAAAAGACTCTAACAATTTACCTCTAAATTGAATAAGTGACTTAGGATAACCTCCAATAATGAGTATTTTTTTCATCAAGATTTTCCACTATGCAACCACGTCTGAAACATTAAAATATTCCATAATTTATGATGATGATTATACTTTCCACTTTGATGCTCTAGCCAAATTTTCTTAATTTCTTCATATTTAAAATAGCCATCAGAGCGAATCAAATTTTCATCTAATAATTCTAGAGACCATTCAAATAACTCATTTCTTAGCCATGAGTCTATTGGTATGCCAAAGCCCATTTTTGGTCTATTTATTAGAGAACTGGGTAAATATTTATTTAATAGTTGGCGTAAAGCCCATTTACCTTGGCCATTATAAATTTTCATTTCTAACGGCATATTCCATGCAAACTCTACAACATTATGGTTTAAAAAAGGAACTCGCGCTTCAAGGCCTATGCTCATAGACGCTCGATCAACTTTAGTTAAGATATCTCCTGGTAAATAAATACCAAGATCAAGAAACATCATTTGTTCAGCATTACTATTTCCATAGATATTTGGAAAATTATTATCAACTTTTTGATTACCCAAAACTATATCGTCTGCCTGCTCCCATAATGAAGTAAGGCACTGGTATAAGTCTTCAATGTTCAGCTTAGATAATGACCTTGAAACTTTATGAATTTTTTCTCCAGGTAAGCGCATCTTATACCTTATGGGAATTAAAAATTCTATTATGGAATAGATTTTATTAATCCTTTGCTCAGATGGTATTGAAATAATTACACTTAAGCTTTTCCGAAGCCATATAGGCAAATGTCTCATTCTACTCCAGGCACTATCTGCCCATCGGTGACGATTATACCCACCAAAAACTTCATCTCCACCATCACCAGTTAGCACTACTTTAACATCCTTTCTTGCTAAATTACAAACCAAAAAAGTAGGGACCTGAGATGAGTCAGCAAATGGCTCATCATATATATCAGACATTCTTGGTATTACATCTAACAATTCAGCAGGAGATACAATAAGCTCAGTATGACTAGTGCCTAGTCGCTTTGAAACTTCATTAGCATATTCAGACTCGTCATAAGCTGGATCAGTAAAACCAATAGAAAATGTGTTGATAGGTCTATTAGAATGACCTTGCATTAGTGCGACAATTAGTGAAGAATCCACTCCACCAGAAAGAAATGCCCCCACTGGAACATCGGCTATAATTTGAGATGCAACTGCATCATCTAGTTTTTGATGGAGCTCCTTTAAAATTAAACTTTTATTGATTGGCTCATCTCTACTTTGAAAAGCAGCAGGGCCCTCTAATGACCAGTATGAAGATATAGTCTTCACATTTTTTTCAAAGTCAATACATAAAATATTTGCTGCTTGTAGTTTGGAGATATTTGAATAAATACTTTTTGGGGAGTGTATGTAAGAATATCTTAAAAAATTAGTTATTGAACCACGGTCTAAACTATTATCAAAATTAGGGTGTGCCTTTAGTGCTTTTAATTCGGAACCGAATACAAAATCTTTGCCAACATTACCATAATATAACGGTTTTTCACCAAATCGGTCACGTGCTAAAAATAGCTTCTTATCAAGGCCATCCCAAAGGGCAATTGCAAACATACCTTCACATTTCTGTAAAGCAGCCTTTATACCCCATACTACAATAGCTAAAAGAAGCACTTCAGTATCAGAGTTACCTCGAAAACTGTATTGTGCATTAGATTCAATTAACTTTTTGCGAAGAAAATGGTGGTTATATATTTCACCATTAAATACAATAGTATATCTTCTGCAATCAGAGCTCATCGGCTGGTGTCCATTAGAAGAGAGATCTACTATAGATAATCGTTGATGAGATAAAGCAATATTTGTATTTTTATCAGCCCAAACCCCACTATCATCTGGGCCACGATAAGCTATAGCGGAAGCCATTTCACTTGCGATATATATAATTTTTTCGCGAGTCTTATTCGGTGAATATATTCCAGCAATACCACACATTCAAGTTATATGTCAGTTAATTGTTTAAACATAATTTCAAACTCTTTAGAAACATAATCATTAGAGTACCTTTCTTTTTCTTTTTTAATCGGTGATTTAATAGATTTATTTTTTAAACTACTAATAGCATACTCTATCCCATCAGAAATTGAGTCGATGCTATTTGGAAATGCATGCAGACCTCCTATATTTTTTAAAATATTTAAGCAACTTCCTTCAGGTGTAATAGCAAGTATTGGGAGGCCAGATCCAATATAGTCAACTAGCTTACTTGGGAAAAAAACACTACTAGTAAAAGGCGCATCTATTACTAATAATAAATCAGAGTTAGAAATTTCAGCAAGAGAATCAACATAGGTTACTGGACTTTTAACTTCAATCAGGCCCTCTGGTAAGTCATTAATTTTTAAGTTCCAATCATCATTACCAAACCATTTTCCAATAAACCTAAAAACAATCTCATCAAAAAAATCATTATCCTTTTGATAAATTTGACTTAAAGACTTTAAAAGTAACAGTGGATTTCTGGGTCCATAAAAATTTCCAACATAACTAATTACAAATTTAGTTTTTTTAGCATTATTTTTCTTATAAAGACTTGAGTCATAAGAATGAGGGGTTACATATGTTTTATCCATCCATGATAATGGATATTTACTCATAACCAGCTCTCTTGACAAATTAGTTGTAAAGTTTATGGCATTTGAATTTTTTATAACCCTCTTCTCAAAAAAATACTGTGAAGCCTTATAGCCTAGAAATCTTGCAAGGAAAGGGTTGTCTGACCATGGATCACTAAAGTGAGAAACCCATTGAAGTGATGGATACTTTTTCTTAAGCTTAGATGCAACTAGATGGATAGAGTGCCACTGAGACCAAGAAATAATTAAATCATAACTTTCGACATTAATTTCTAAAGCCTTTTTGTATATTTGACTATTAAAAAATCTAAATCTATCTGGGAAAAAGGATACAAACCTCATCATCTTAAATATCTTTTTATTAATCCACTTAGAAGGTTTTGCTCTGTATACCTTTCCAAAATTATCATTGACATAATTTTCAAGTGATTCGTCTCTTGCATAATTAATGATTGAAGCATCAATTGTTAGAACATCAACTTCGTGAGATTGAATTTTAGCCAATGCCTTTACACTAAGAAATGATTCAGGGGCCTGCAATGGAGGAAAAGCATAAGTTAATAATAGTATTTTCTTGGATGAAGATTTATTAATCATAAAACTTAACTATTAATTTTCATCAACCAGTCGCAAGTGTTTTTTATGCCATTTTTTATATGTGTATTAGCAGAGTAACCTAAAAGAGAATTTATTTTACTAATATCAGCTTTACGATGAATGACACAATCCCAGTCCCTTTTATCCTTAAAAACAATACCAGCTTTGTTATTACAATTGACATTAATATAATTTGCAATTTTAATTATTGAAGTTTTATTGCCAGTAGCGATATTGAAAATAGATCCAGGTTTTGTTTTACCAAATAAAACTAAGCAAATGCCATTTACTGTATCGTCAATGTAACAAAAATCACGAGTCTCTTCACCAGTCCCTGTAATAACAAGAGGCTCATTATCAATTGCAAGTTTAATAAAATTAGGTAGCACACTTCTGTAAGCACCAGGAAAATCACCCGGACCATAAACATTAAACAAACGAACTGAAGCAATATTTAAATTGTGGTGTTTTGACCAAAACTGGGCATACCTCTCACCTAGTAATTTTGTTATCGCATAAGGAGTATCTGGATGGAAATCTTCATCACTCTCTGACATTAATTTCTTATCACCATAAACGCAAGAAGATGAGGCGTATACAACCTTTGAAACGCCATTTTTATGGCACCAATCCAAAACTTTTATAGTCCCTAAACCATTGATATTAAGATCTAGATCTGGATGATCTACTGAATTTTGATTTGCAAAAAGTGCTGCTAAATGAATAACATAATCTGGATTATATTCAAAGCATTTAGACAATGCTAGGTCGTCAACTATACTTCCTTCAACAAATATAGCCTTATCATGAATTGACTCTCTATATCCTGAGGAAAGGTCATCAATAATAATAACTTCATATCCATCATGGATTAACTTATTAGCAAGGTTTGTACCTATAAATCCGGCACCACCAGTAATTAAGACTCGGATCACAATCAGATAGAGGTGATTAAATCATCAAATGAGGTATTTTTAAGATTCTTGGTCATACTCATACACTCAAAAAAAGGCTCCCAATCATAGACTTGGGATGGGTCAGCATAAATATTAAATACACCACTAGTAGATGGATCTTCAAAAAAATCAATCATCTTTTTAAATTGTTGAACATAGTCATTTTCATTAAGTTTACGCGTTGGTGAAAATCTAAATCCCCATGAATCAAGTATTCTTGACGGGTAATCATAGCAGCCAGAAACAGGGATTTCTAGTATACCTGAAGGTGTTTTTATAATGGGTCCATTCCACATTCCAGACACTGGTGTAGTTGAAGATGAAAATGAATATTTTAGATCATGTAGTATTGAATATAAATACTTAAGTTGTTTGTTTTTTTTGTATGTTCCAAAATGTGGAGTCCTAAAACCCTTTGGGCTTTCACCTAAAATGTCTTCAAAGTTATAATGCCCATTAAAAATATCATCTTTAACTTCAATATTGGTTAACTTATCATAAAATAATGAACTGATATATGATCTATCTTTTTCAATATATGAGGTATGAGATAAATATCCATGATTAATAAACTCTGCCCCATCATTCTTTAAACCCCTGTATGTAGAAGAGCCAAGCTTAAGGAGCTCTCCTGGAACAGCATAGGATGGAATTATATTATATTGGCTTAATCGTCGATGAACATCTTCAACAACTTCAATATCTTTTACAGTATCACAATCAAAGGATAAAATGAAATACTTACCATTAAGGCCAAATTTCTTTGATTTTTCTACGTACCGCTCTCTAAAAAATTGAGGCACAATGTTGCCCATTAAAAAACTAGCAGAATAAAGTGGGTCGCTTAAGCCCTTCCTTAAAAAATTAGTTACTTTATGATTAGTTTTAGTCATTATTTAATTGGTACTTTTTATTTATAATGTCTTGATAAATTTTTACAAATTTTTGTTCAGTTTTTTCAGGAGACCAATTTTTTTTTGCATAGCTATATGCACACTTTCCTAAATTCTCTCTAAAACTATCATCCTCAATGAGTTTTAATAAAGCCCCATGATAAGCATCAATTGTATTTGGCACTAGTATACATATATCACTGGTAAGCTCTTTAACTGGTTCCCCTTGACGCTCATTTAGCAGCACTGGAAGGCCTGTTAAGAGTGGCTCTAACACAGACTTTGAAATCTCCCAATATTCAGTATGGGTAGCAAAAATATCAAACTCTTTAAGCATGGTGCAAAGTTCGTCATTAGTTATTGCTTTATGAAATTGAACTCTATCTTCAATATTACACTCTTTTGCAACATCTAATAGATGCTGGTGATAGGAACCATCTCCTACCAATGTTAATTCAGCATTATCTAATAGAGCAACTGCTCTAATTAAGTTCTCAGGATTTTTTTCTTTAAACTGCCTACCTACAGAAATTATTTGAGTTGGCTCATGTAAAGAATAATTCACTTTCTTGCTCAAATATTTTGAATTTAAAGTGTTATAACATACTTCAAATCTAACAACTCCTAATCTTTCGAGATATGGAACAATTGGAGTGTAGACTGGCATTACTAGATCAGCATTTAGTAATCCAATACTTTCAATGGTCTTTTGAGCATGAGTAACAATCTTCTTAACAATACTGCTTGCTCTGCCCCGAACATCTTCATCAGGATTGATATGCATACTAAGGACATAAGGAATATTCAATTCTTTTTTTATTTGAGAGGCAGCAAAAGCATTTAACTGTCCGCCATGGCATCGAATAATATCTGGTTGGATTTTTTTAGCAAGTTTTTTCGCTTTTATTGCCCATGACCTTAGAAGCAAAGGCCTCCAACCTAAAGATAAAAAAAACATTAGATTTGCACTTGGTAGATTATAGATATAAAGTTTTGCTGAACCAGCCATTTTTTGCACCGCATTTGGATCAGGGTTATCATCATTTGTAAGAACTAAGTGAACTTCTGAGAAGAGGTTACCAGGGTTATAATAACGCTCAGTCACTTCACCTTTTTCAATTATATTTGAAAGTAAATCAGGAATAATTACCATAATCTTACTCATAACCTCTCTCCAAAACACATTACGTATAAGAAAATTCAATTTATGAATTGATATATTATCTCAATTTCACCAACTACTCGACTCTACTGACTTACGATATGAATATTATAAACAATAGCCATAATGAAATACTCTTTTAGTTAACAAAGACAATCACGAAAAAGAATCAAGAATACTAAGAAGAATTAAGGTAGAAGTTAAAATCTCAATTTTTTTAGCAATACTGAATAAATTTAAAAAAACTATACAAAGTAAATAATATTTAGAGAGAAATAAAAACAATAATAGCTATTCTTATTTTATTAATGCTTAGTAGCATTATAATATTACTAAATATTCTTGAAAAAATTAATCTTATATGATTATTATAACTGGCGCTAGTGGCGGGTTAGGCAAAAAAGTAGTAGAACAGCTTAAAGAGATTGATAATATTTTGGCTATTTATAATTCATCCCCACCACCAATTCAACATGAGGACAATGTAAGGTGGATTAAAGCTGATTTAAGTAAGATCTCTGGAGCTAAAAAAGTTGTTAGTGAACTTAAAGATCACCAAGATGATAATATTACTTTCTTAAATATGCTAGCAATAAAAAAAGATAAATTATTAGTTGATTATGATATCGACACATGGCACGAAACACTAAACATTAATATCACATCTTCATTTTATTTTGCTAAATTACTTCTGCCTCTCATGATAAAGGCTAAATGGGGAAGGTTCATATTTTTATCATCAACTGGTGGAATTCAGGGAGATATTGGGACCGTTTCATATTCAACTTCAAAAACCGCTATAATCGGATTTTCAAAAGTTATTAGCAAAGAATACTCAAGGTTTAATATAACTTCAAATATCTTATCACTAGGAACGTTCGATACAGGATTATTTCATGATTTAGACAAAAAAAAGCAAGAAACCATATTAAGAAAAATCCCTTCTAAGAAGACTGGGAAAATTTCAAACATAACTAACGCTATTGATTTTATAATTAAATCAGATTATGTCAATGGATCTATAATTAATATTGATGGTGGAGTATAAATTATATGCTGTATAGGGAAAATATTTTTCAAATCTTTCCTAGTTATATTTTTCTAATAGACTAAGTCTAAATTCATATAGCAATCAATATCTTAATATTGAGCCACTCCAAGAGAGTCCAATTCCAAATCCAAATAATAAAAGCCGATTACCCCTCTTTAACAATTTTTTATCTTCCGCCCTTTTTAATGCAATAGGTATGCTTGCAGAGCCAGTATTACCTATTTCTTCAAGATCAATAAGCATCTTGTGATCAGGTATATTAAGTTTAGCTTGGATAGTTTTTAATACTAATAAGCTTGCTTGGTGCAAAACAACAAGATCTATATCATTAAAAGAAAGCTCATTTTCCTTCATGAAAGTTTTTATTTCATCAACAATAACACTCATTGTGAAAAGATAAACTGCAGCCCCCTGCATCTCAAAACGACCATTATCATTGATTGAACAATTAGGCATATTACTATTTTTAATAGTTGTATTTATACCAGACATGGGATAAATAATATTTTTAAACCCTGCCCCATCAGTACCAAATAAAAATGGCAAGTTTTCTTTAGGCCTCTCAAGCAATGAACAAGCAACTGCATCTGAAAATAAAAGATAACTCGTTTTATCATTTTCATTAATAATTTTCGAGTAAGCATCTCCAGAAATCAAAAAAACACTATGTGACAGGTCTGATTTCAGCATGCTATATGCAATACTAAGTCCATAAGAATAACCACTACATCCTAAACTTATATCAAAGCATTTGGTTGAAGTTGGCAGCTTAAGCTTATCCTGCAATAATGCTGAACAATGAGGAATCGTAAAATCCGGCGTTTGGGTGCAAAAAATTAAAGTGTCAGGAATTTCATCACTTGACATCTTAGAAAGTACTTTGCTAGCAGCAATATAAGCCATATCAACAATTGTTTCATCTTTATCAGCATGATGCAAAACTTTAACACCAGTCTTTTTTATAGAGTTTTCAATGTCCCAATCTTTATGAGCGTCATCTAAATCTATAACATTTGTCCTGTTGCTAGGAATATAGTATTCTATTTTTTTAATAAAACTACGCACTGAGTAAATTATTTGAATCCAAAATTTGAGATAGTTTTTCTACAGAAGTAGCAACCGCTAACTCTTTAATTCTAGATGCTTTACCATCAGTTTCCTTATCAATGGTGATAATAATCTCAAGTTGTGCCAGGCTATCCCACTCCTCAATGTTATCCATAGAATCACTTAAAGAAACACTCTCAACTTTGAGAGCTAATTTAATTATTTCATATAATTTTTCTTGTGTCATTTTCTACCCTTTATTAAGCTTGCTTTATAAATAACAGTTTCCCATAAATACATACCAAATTTTTCTTCAATTTGAATATGTCTTTTTTCATTAAGTTTCAAGATTAACTCATTATTCTTGTCACTCAACTCTTTAGGCAAATAAAAAACTTTCCTAGATACTTCCTCAACTGATTCAAAAATGGATTTTGTATGCTCAATTATTCTAGTGGCATTAGAAAGTGATAAAACTGGGAAAAAAATAACCCCATCATCATTTAAATAGTTTTTACACTCCGATAAAAAAGCTCTTGTTAGTGCAGTTCCATCTTCACCTGATTCACAACTTATACTATCTCCAAACCATTCAGAAACTTGGGCTAATTCTTTAGCAACACCAGAAATATCATCAATAATTATATCGAACTTATTTCCAATCCATGGTTCAAATAATGAACCACTTTTAGCCACAACATCAACATTATTGATCTTTGAATTTGCAATAACATTTAATTTTGCATTTTCAGATATATCTGATGCAAAAATAGAATTTTGAAACCCCAGAGCCTTAAGTGAGACACTTACAACACCAGATCCACATCCTAAATCTAAAATAGAATTATTTGGATTACTATAACTTTTAGCTTCAGATTTAAAAAAATCAATAAACATTTTTGAAGTTTCTGTGGGATAGAAAACATCATCAAAAACCTTTATATTTATGTTTTCATAAGAAAATAATTTCATTTACTTCTCTCTATTAATTGGAAACAAAGTATTTTCTTTATTATTAAAAAAAACCCTTAGTACGATTCTTTTTACTATAAATCTCATGAATAGATCCTTCCAAATTGGGCCTAATCTGTACCAGTAAATATTACTTTTCATTAATTTTTTTAGGCCTATTAAACCTTTTTCAAAATTAAGTACAAATACATCAATTTCACCAATTGAATATTTATTAGGCTCAACCTCAGTTCCTTCAAAAACAATATAATTATCAATCAAACACCTGTATGGATCAATTACTTGAAATTTTTTATAAACAACTTCATTTTTAATTTTAATTCGACACATAATAGGGTAATTAAGTTCCTTATAAATATATTTATAAGAGGTAAAAAATTGCTCAATGTAATGAAAAGAAATTGAGGCTGGTCTTACTCCAATCGATATTTCTTTTGCATCCATTTCATATAATTTGGCGAAAGGGGATGCATCATGATAACAAAATTGGTTTTTTTCATGATCGGCGATGATATATTGAGCATTTTTACCAAATGCACACAAAGAATGAGTTGGATGAATACTTCTTAAAACCCCATCACTTGTTCTAAATATTTCATTAAATAAACTTAATCTCCCAGGAGATTTATTGACGTCAAAAATTGGATTTTCGGATAAATACATTAATGGACTTTTATCGAAGGTGTAAGCTGATAAAACAATATTACCATCTTTCCCAAAAAAATCTTTTAAAAAATCTACAAATGCAATTGCACCGCCTTCAAAAGCATTAGCACAAGAAAAAGTAGTTCTAAGGAAAACAGTATCATTTGCCTTAATATTTGCCTCTAAAAATAATTGCTTCCACTCTGAGGCAGATGTCTTAACTTTAGGATTGAGTTCTTTATTAAACCCAAGTTTTTTTTTATATAATATTTTATCTTTAGCTTTTTTTTCTCTGAATCGCGGATAAAATTTGTTATACAAATGAAAAATTAATAATTTAAATAGATGCATAGAATTTTATTAAAAATAATTTCTTTCACTAAGTTTTTTTTGCCCTGCTATAAAGTAAATGACAAAACTTAAAATTGAAATAATTATAAGTGAAGATTTTAGCATGAAGTTTAAATGATGCATGTAAGAAAAAAGTATGATAGATACGATTGATAAAGTTAGGTACATTTTCACAAAGAATGTTATTCTTATATCAATTAACTTTATTGCTATTTTATATCTAACTATATTAACAATAATTACAGACACCATTAAGCCTAAAACTGCTCCATTAATTCCGTACAGATAGACAAAAAAAGGCATTAAACCCACTAAACTTAAAAGCTTAATTGAATTGACCAAAGTACTTAGCTTAGGTTTTTCAGCAAGATTAAAAATAAGTTGATATTGGCCAAAAAGCTGATCAACAGCAACACCTGCTGATAGCCATAACAAAATATGTGGTAATTTTGAATACTCCTCTCCAGCAGTTAAAGACAATATCTCTTTAGATAAAAAAACTAAAATAATCATCAGAATTGTAGCAGCGGATATATACAAGTATTGCCATATTTCATATAAATTTCGTAACCTTTGAAATTCTCCTTTATCATAATATAATGCTGAAAGTGACTGAAATAATGGCATTATTGAATAAGATATAAAAACAATATAAGATGCTAGAGTGGCTGAAAATGCATAGACTCCAAGTTCAACAGGGCTTAGCATCCAACCCAATATAATTCTATCAGTTTGGATTATTATCCAGGCAAGTAAAATACTAGGGACCAAAAGATATGAAAAATTTAGAAATGTATCTTTATTTTTTAGTTCAACCTTATCTCTCTTAATTAATTTCTTTTCCAGAATTAACCATGGATAAATAATTAGCTTAATAGAAACAACTATCAAAATATAAGAAAATATTGCATTTGATACATGAGAGAAGCTCATAAAATAAAATACACTAATTACTGCTATAACCTCTGCAAATGTCCTAATAAATAAATAGGTTATCTGTTTGTTAATTAATATCCTAGCTTTAAAATACTTATCTAAATGACTATCAAGAATTGACCCCATTGTCATAACACAAGACACCATTAATAACCACTGATACTCTCCCTTTATGTTTAACAAAGTCCCAATATTATTATTAAACACGTAAACAAATACTGATAAAACTGCCAAAAATACTGCACTTTTTTTAATTGATAAAATAATATATTGATAAGCTACATCTTTACTAGCATTGGGGCCATATCGCATTAATGCTGTGCCAAGACCCGCTCCACCTAGGGCTGTTAGTAGAGTTTGAAGAACAAGTACAAGGGACCAGGCTCCAAATGCCTCAGGACCGACTGATTTTGCTAAATAACCTATTGTAAAAATCATAGGAATTCTAGATAAAATTTCACCTATGCTTAATAGATAATTATTTTTAAAATTACTTTTTTTTTGATCCTTCATTTATAAAAAATAAATTATTTACTGAAAGTTCTGATTTGATCCAGAATTGATGATTGCATTAAAAGCTTATTCCACTCTTTTGAAAAAAGTTCATTATTAATATTTCTTGTAAAACTATCAAACATTTTTACAAAATGATTATCTTGTCCTGAATCAATACTTTCTCTAAGCTCTCCATTTTTAGATACTTCAATTAATGAATTATGTATATCAAGTTTAGAAAAAGCTTTTTCTGTCAATATAATCCCATCTTCACACCAGATCTTTATTTCATTTTTATAACTTACACCCATTGACCACTTACAAATAGCTTTTATATCTTTATTTCTAAGTATTGCAATACCTGAAGTATCTACTTCATAGTTACTGTGATGATTAATAGAAGAAAAGATTAACTCAGACTCCTTGCCTAATAAATTTAATATCGCAGAAATTGTATAAGCACCAGCATCATTTAATGCTCCTCCAGCAAGCATTTTTGAATACCTAATATCATCTTTTTTCAGATGTGGATATCCAAAATCGGCTTCGACAAATATAACTTCTCCATATTTTTTTGATTTGATTAGCTTTTTCAATTCAATAAATTGCTTATGAAAAGTAAACATGAATCCCTCCATGACCAAGAGATTAAATTCTTGAGCTAATTTATAAATACTTTGGGCTTCTTTTAAGTTAGCAACTGCTGACTTTTCTACAATGACATGTTTTTTATTTAAGAGACATTTTTTTACATGTTCATAATGTAATGCATTTGGACTTCCAATATAAATCGCATCTATTTTATTGTCAGCAAGTAACTCATCCTCATTAGCATATGCTAAGCAAGCATATTGATTGCTTTGACTTATAAGTGTCTTTTGATTCCTTGTTAAAATTCCAACTAAATTTACGCTGTTACTTTTTTCAATAGCAGGAAGTATATTACGAATAACATGATTACCAGAACTCCAAACAGCTATATTGATAGCACTCATAAATGAGAAATAATACTTCTAATATGGGGCCCAACCCAACTATTTTCTTTAATTAGAAACTTAATTTGATATAGTGATAACCATTTAAAGGAAGATGGCATTTCTGGTAAGACAGTATTATTATTAATTTCAACAATCATTCCTTTATTTTTTTTTAAATACAATCTACCTCCATCTTCAGACATCCATTGATCGAACAAAACTTTACTATTTAAATAGCCTGGGTTTTCAAAAAATTCAGAAAATTTAGGTTTATTGCCTCCATGAGCTCGCTTTAAATTACTAAACGTTGCCTGAAGAGTTGGACTTATTTGAACTTTATCTGGGTTTCCTGGCTCAGCTTTTGCTTCAACTAAATAGTATGGAACAGAGTTAATTTTTTTTCTAAGAAGGCCCAATAGGCCACCATTGTAGCCAACTTGTGTAACTATAGGTTGGTCCCAACCCCCTACCACCTCACGTTTCATAGTGTTTTTTATTCTCAAACCTTGTATATAAAAAAATTCTCCACTTTTGTGCTCTAATACTCCTTTTATCTCATTATAAGACCAGCCATCACAGTCCATCAAGGAAATCTCTTCAATTGTCATTAAACATTGATCTTGTTGCTCTTCAAACCATTGTTTAATTGTATCTATAGTGTCTAGTTCTGACCAATCCTTAATACCTTCAATAACTGCTTCATTTCGAAAACTCTCTGCATCTTCGTTAGCAATGTTTAGTGAAAATATAGTAAAGTCCTTTAGTGCATCTTTAAAATTCATAATCTATATTCTATAAGTAATTTAATTATCATTTGTGAAATCATGAGTGAATCCTCTTTAATCATATTGTGATGAAGAGGGAGCCTTAAAAGTCTTTCAGAATATTCTTGAGTTAATTTTAAATCTTCTTTGGAATAGCCCATTTTAATCCCAACTTTTGAAGAATGAAGAGGAACATAGCCAATATAAGCATTAATATTATTGTCTAATAATGAAGTGCGTACAAAGTTACACTCCTCAATCGAAGCAAAAATTAGCCAAAAAGCATGGTAATTTATCTTAGAATCAGCTTTAACCTTATGAAAGTGCAAATTTTTAAAATTTTGATTTAAAAAAGCTTCATAGTAGCCAAGAAAAATCTCCTCTCTTTTAATCAGATTCTTTTCAAATGACTTTAATTGCGGAAAAAGAAAGGCAGCTTGTAATTCAGTTGGATAGAAACTGCCACCAATTTCAACCCATGAATACTTGTCTTCAAGCCCTTTTAGAACTTCTTGCCTATTAGTGCCTCGTTCCAAAATATGCATAGCTCTTTGATTAAATTTTTCATTATTTATTACTAAAGCACCCGACAATCCTGCATGTAAATTTTTTGTCTCATGGAATGAAAAACAACCTAAGTCCCCTATTGTTCCAAGGTGACGATCATTCTCTTTTGACCCATATGCTTGTGCAGCATCTTCAATCAAATATATTGATTTACCATCACAAAGCTCTTTAAATAATTCAGCACTTGCTCCAAATCCTCCATAATGAACAATAATAATAGCTGTTGTTCTATTTGTTAATTTCTTAGTAACATCATCAATGTCAAGCATCATTGTATGAGGATTAATTTCAGCAAAAATAATCTTAAATCCCACCTTTGCAAAAGCTGCAGCAGTTGAAGTAAAAGTATATGATGGCAGAATAACTTCTTGCTCATAATCCCAGTCTCTTAGCAAAAGAGCTGCCATTTCGAGAGCAGAAGTACAGCTATCTGTTAGAAGTACATTTTTAGCACCGACTCTATCTTTAATTATTTTCTGGCACTCTTGAGTGTAATACCCATTCCCATAAAAACTATTTCTTTCAAATACATCTTTTATATATTTTTCTTCATCACCAGAAATATAAGGTTCATTAAAGTTAATAACTCTATTATTTGGCATTTGTTATACTAATAGTCTCATTTTTATCCAAAATAGTTCGACTACCTCCAGATAAATTTGCGTAAGCCAGGATCATTACCCCCATGATAATCAATGCATAAGCTACAATCTTTATCAGATTTATTTCCTCACTAAAAATATAGTAGCCTATCATCCCACTTATAACCACTGTAAGTATATTAGCTGGAATTAATACTGAAAATTCAATTTTAGATGCTGCAATAAACCAAAATAATAATGCTAAGACGAGCAAGAAAATGCAAAGATAACTCAGAGGGTCTTGCAAACTTTTAATGATACTTCCACTATACTCAATAGACAAGCTTTTCAATATAGCCTGAACTATTGAAATTAATATAATGACAATTAATAAAAATATATAATATTTAATCATTAGTAATTTTTTTTACAACATATTGTGGCTTTTTATTTAAAGATAGATAGGATCTACCAATATATTCACCGATAATTCCCAAAGACAGAAGAATTAAGCCACCTAATAATAACTGCAATACAATCAAAGAAGTCCAGCCTTCAATTACATTATCAGATATAAAGTACTGAAAAATATAATATAGGCCTAATAAAAATCCAACAATAGATGCAATAAAGCCAGCCATTGAAGCCAACCTTAAAGGAAGCACAGAAAACCCTGTAGCATGCTTTAAAAATACTGATATAGATTGCCTGATATTGTAATTTCCTTTACCTTTATATCGTTTATGATGATTAATTGGAATTTGTGTTATTAAGTTTGTAGTTCGGCATATCAGACCATCCACATATGGATAAGGCCCATTATGCTCAATAACTGAATTTATGACCAGGCGACTAACTACTTTAAATGGTGACAAGTAAATATCTTTAGGTTTATTGGTTAAATACTCTGAATGCTTTGAATTTATATAGCTACCAATATTCTTCCACCAAGACTGATGCTTATTTGCGCTAAAATTTGCATAACAGACATCCCAATCATTTGATATTTTATCTAGTAAAATAGGAATGTCATAGGGTGAATGCTGCAAATCATCATCCATAATAACAACATAATCGCCTTTAGAAGACTGTAAACCAGCCATAATAGCATTATCTTGCCCAAAATTATTAGCAAGGCAAATACCACGAAAGGTGTTCAATTTATTACAAGCCTTTTTAATCTCATTCCAACTGTTATCATGGCTACTGTCATTAACAAGAATAACTTCAAATTTATATTTTTTCATTGCGTCACAAATTTGAAGACAAAGCTCTGGAATTATTAGTTCGCTATTGTATACGGGTATAACTATACTAACTTTCACATCATCTCCAAACTATTGGCAAACAAAAAACTTATTACTGATTAATTTTAAAATAATAATTTAATCTAAAATGGATTGAGCCTAATCATAATAAAGAAAAAATGTATTTTCCATAATTATTTTTAGATAGTCTTTTTGAGATTTTCAATAACTCATCCCTTGAAAGCCAGCCATTATTGTATGCAATCTCTTCCAAACAAGCAATTTTATAACCTTGCCTAGCTTCGATTGTCTGAACAAACATTGACGCCTCTAACAGACTCTCATGCGTCCCAGCATCAAGCCATGCAAAACCCCTACCAAGAGTTTCAACATTTAATTGATCGTTATCAAGATACATTTGATTTAATCCAGTAATTTCTAATTCACCTCTTTCTGATGGAATGACTTCCTTTGCCATTTGAACTGCTGAATTATCATAAAAATATAATCCAGTAATAGCGAAATTAGACTTTGGATTCAAAGGTTTTTCTTCAATACTAATTGCATTTTTATTATCATCAAACTCTACAACTCCAAATCTTTCAGGGTCATGTACCTGATAGCCAAAAATAGTTGCCCCAGTTTCACGATTTATAGCATCTTGTAAAATAGGAGTAAATCCATGCCCCCAAAAAATATTATCACCTAGAGTAAGGCAAACATTATCAGTGCCAATAAACTCCTCACCTATAACTAAAGCTTGTGCAATTCCATCAGGATTTTCTTGAACAGCAAATTTAAGATTAATTCCAAAATTACTACCATCTCCTAAAAGCCTTTTAAAAGCTGCAGCATCATGAGGACTTGTAATAATTAATATATCTTTTATACCAGCCAACATTAGAATTGATATTGGATAGTAAACCATTGGTTTATCGTAAACAGGTAAAAGCTGTTTAGAAATTCCATAGGTTACAGGATTAAGTCTCTCACCCAAACCACCAGCCAAAACAATACCTTTCCATTTAATCACTTGCCCTCTCCCAACCCAAGCCGCTCTCCTTGATAACTTCCTTTTTGAATGTTCTCACACCAAAGAGTATTATGAATAAACCATTCTACAGTCTTTCTTATTCCCGTCTCAAATGTTTCAGCTGCGCTCCAATGTAGTTCTTTTGAAATTTTAGTAGAATTAATAGCATAACGCTGATCATGCCCAGGCCTGTCTTCAACATAACTTACAAGTTCAGAATACTTTGAAATTCCTTTTGGGTGATTCGGTAATAGCTCATCAAGAAGTTTACAAATTTCTATAACAACCTCAAAATTAGTTTTTTCATTGTTTCCACCAATATTATAAGTTTCCCCATCCACTCCTTCATGCATAACTTTCATTAAGGCTTTTGCATGATCTTCTACATAAAGCCAGTCACGAACCTGATTCCCCTTCCCATATATAGGAATTAATTTTCCATTAATGGCATTCATAATGACCAAGGGAATTAATTTCTCAGGAAATTGATATGGACCATAATTATTGGAGCAATTAGAGATGACTACAGGCAACTTATATGTCCTATTCCAAGCTCGAACTAAGTGATCAGAACTTGCCTTAGATGCGGCATATGGAGAGCTTGGTAAATAAGGAGAATTTTCTTCAAATAAATCTTCATTATTTTTGAGATCTCCATAAACCTCATCTGTAGATATATGATGAAATCTAAAGTTATTTTTTTTATCAACGCCTAATGATGTCCAATAATTTTTTGAAACATCAATCAAATTAAAGGTACCAAGTATATTTGTAGTTATAAAATCTTTAGGTCCATCAATAGACCTATCTACATGGGATTCTGCAGCTAAATGCATAATTTTGTCTGGCTGATAGTGATTAAAAATTCTTGTTAGCTCGGTGCGGTTGGAAATATCAACTTTTTCAAAGAAATATCGAGGTGAATCATCTACTTTTAATAATGAATCCAAATTACTAGCATATGTCAACTTATCAATATTAATTACAGTATGCTCAGTATTTGCAATAATATAACGAATAACACTAGAGCCTATAAAGCCTGCACCACCAGTAATCAAAAAAACCATCTTAAATCTCTCCTATATTTAAATACATTATAGAAACTTATTTAATTGATTAAATTTTACATCCCAATCATCAATAACTTTTGAATTAATTTTAATTTCACTTTTAAGATTATTTTCATAAACAACAAAAGGATAATTTAGATATAAAATTCCATATCCGTCAAGATTTTTCTCATATTCTTGGACATACTCAAAACTAGATATAGTATTTATTGATTTAGCTCTTTTAATATTATTTGTATAAAAAATATACCTTGTATTAATGATAATATACTTAGGTGGTCTAGTCTTGTCAGTTATGAATTTTAAAAAGTTTGCCTGATAATTCGCAAGATATAAACCAGTTCTATCATCCGAGAGTATATGATCATTATGATTTAAAACTAAAAGTGGCTGTATTTTTTTAACTAATTGATTTTGATCTTGATAGTACTTAAATTGCCAAGGCTCTTTCAAAGAATATATTCCCGTAATTAGAACTATATTTACCAAAATAAATAAAGTAATCCTTTTTCTTGAAAAAGCCCCATACTTCTTTAAAATTAAAAATATCACAGGTAAGACTGGAAGAACATAATGCTCATGAGTCCAATATGACATGACAGTTCTATCTGAAAGAATACAGTATGAAAAAATTGGAAAAATTAATAGGGCATAAGTTAAAAAATCATTCTTACTAATATTTTTTAAATCAAAAAGAAATATAAATTGGATAAAAAAAGCTGAAATAAGTGCAATCTTAACCATAAAGGAATTAAAAAATATTTCAAAAAAAACTTTAATATTGCCATTTAAAATATGAGAATAAGACAAATTTAGAAGATTTCCAGTAGTGGAATGAGCAAATAAAAATTGGCGACCAAAGAGGTAGAGCAAAAAAATAATAATTGATGTAGAAACATAAAAAATAAATTTTTTGTCCCTACTTTGATAATATATAGCAAGTAAGAAAAAAGGAAGAATTATCCAGAATTGAATTTTTAACAGAAGTAATGGTAAATATATAAGTATAGATTTATGATAATCATTTTTAATAAAAGCAAAAAAATATGCAGCCATTAAAATAGGAGGAGAAATATAGATTGAGTTCCAACCATTGAAATTTAAGGCATAGTGAAAGATTACAGTGGTAGAGCAGAAAAATAGTATGAAAGATTTGAGGAAATTTTGATAATTAAACTTACCAAAATATAGTAAATAAAAAGTTAGAAACCAGCTCAAATATGTTAAATAATATAAAACATATGAAAACAGAATAGGATTCCTTATTAAAGCCAAAGGACTTATAAGAAGCAATAAACTATGTTCTGAGAAATTGTGCCTATCATTAAAAGAAGTTACGAATTCACCAGAATGGATAAAGTTATACAAAGAATTTATCCAATAACCTTGATCTGTTACCCCCATTAATTGAAAAGGTATTAATAATATGGTTAAAGCAAGAAATAGTAACGAGAAAGCAAAAACTATTTTTGAAATATTTCTTAACATCTAATTAATTCCTTAAAAACAATAAGTTAAAATCTTTCAACAGAAAATTATTAAAGAAAAAAGAACTGAAAAATTATGAAAAAAATTTAAGATAGGCTCTAGAGATGGCTCTCAATATCCAATTAGTTACGAAATATAATCTCCATTATAAGAAATTAGTGATGATTTTTGAATTTTTGGAATAGATTGAAGATTCCCTGTAAAGCTAATCTTTTTTTCTTCACTAAGTCTTATCTCAATAGCAAGTTCAGTTGTTTTTTCAGTTGTGGTTTCAGACTTAATATTAACTTCACCAAATAACTCTTTTAACTTTTCTTTAATAAACTCACTATCTGAAGAATTGAAATCGAGTATTAATAGATAAGGTGAGTGCGAAGATTTGTATTTTGAAAATAAAATAAGGGCAAACCCAACTACAATTGACCCAACTATTGATATCTTAAAATACCCAGCTCCATTTGCAATGCCAATAGCAATAGCCCAGAACATAAAAACAATATCCATACTGTCCTTAATAGCCGTTCTAAATCTTACTATACTCAATGCACCGACCATTCCTAATGAGAGAATAATGTTTGAAGATATAGTCATGATCACCATTGAAGTAACAATTGAAACTAACACCAAAGAAATATTAAACGATTCCGTATAAAGAACACCTCTAAAAGTCTTTTTATACATGTAGAAAATAAATGATGACATTAAAAAGGTGGATACGAGTATTACCAGTATATCGCTCACACTCATAGTTGAAGAAAAGCCATCATCTAGCAAGCTTTTCTTAAACACATCTACGAAACCTAATGATTCATTCATAATTTTTTCAATTAATTATCTTCCCAGGAGTTTAATTTTGTAAATTTTCTACAAATAACAAATTTAGAAATAGCATACCTCGTAGAGGATTCAATTTGTATTGCATTTCTAATAACGTCAGGCAAATAATTATCATATTTTACCTCCATTATTAATTGAGGTTCCTCAATAACTCGTACCATTTTTAAATCCTTGTCAAATAATGAAGTTTGATATAAGCCAGATTTAAGGTCTTTATCAAACGTTACTCTAACATTTCCAAGTCTGTATGTGAAAGGTTCTCTAAAATAATCAACTATTACTGAGGGGCGATAATTTTCTGATCTTAAGTCAGCATAAAAAGAATTTTGTAATTTATTTTCTGCTTCTTTGAGGCTAATTATATCACCTTCTAAAATTTTTTGACAATCGGTATATTTAAGAAGTGAAGAATATTTTCTAATGAACTGGCCAACTCTTTCTTTTCTCTCAAGCTTAATAATATTTTTTTCCATATTATATATTCTTATTCTGTATTTTTTTCTCTGCAAAATTCCAGACTGTTTTTCAAAAATTCCTGAATTTTTGAAATTATCAAAATACAAACTTCTTATGTGGTACTGATTTTTGGATAGTACATTTGAATCATATTTCATAATCAAAGAAAGTCTTCGCCTTAAGACTTCATATTCATGGTAATTTATAAAATATTTAAATTCATGGCGAAAAATTTTCTTATTAGAGCTCATTATATAAAGGTTTATTTTTCTCAATAATTAATAAAATTTTATTTCTAAGTGAACTTAGTTCATCTGATGAGCTATCTAAGAGATATTCATTTTTTTGAAATGTGATAGATTCAGAGGATAGCTCTTTAAATAAAGATGGCTGGCTATAAAATAATTTTTTATTATACAAGCTAAAGTTAATCGAGTTATTTTTAAACCTTGAACCTATCGAAAAAGCATTAGACCCATCTTTAATTGCCACACCAATATTATTTCCCTCTATAGAATTATTTTCTAAAATTGAAGACGAAGACTCTCCTATGGAAATACCCTTATCATAAAAATTATTAAAACTGTTGTTTTGAATCAGTACCATAGAATTACTTAAATCTAACCCATCACCATTAGACTGTTTAGAAATTTTATTTGCTTTACTATCAATCATAAAAGAATTTCCTAAAACCATACCAATACCATTATCAAGATCAACTTGATCTGAAAAATTATTCTTGAAGGTATTCTCAGCTATGTAAAAACTGGAATCTTTAATATTCAGTCCATCTTCGCCATTATTATTAAAAATATCAGAATCTTGGATAACTACAAACTGATGGTTGTAAATCGATAATGCACCACTTAAATAAGATCCATTAATTTCTGCTTCACTTCCTCCTGATAATTTCAAATGGCTAATAGCTACTCTAGAAAGAGAATTTCCAATTACTCCTAGAACTCCAAATGGTGATTGTAATTTTTTAATCAAAACTGGTTCTTTTTCTGTACCTCTTATTTCTAGTCCACCATAAATAATAATTGAACTTCCATTTTTAATACTGATAGATACATCTTTTTCAATAATTAGATTTAGGCCATAAGGTAGCACCAAATTATCATTTATTTGATAATCTCCTGATTTAAGAATAATAGTTTGTGGATTATCAACTTTCAGGTTTAGATTTTTATTTTCTGTTAAAAATAATTGGATATCTCTTGTAATATAATCAAAAGAGAAATTTTCTATTTCTGGAAGGAGAATAAAGTAATTATCCTGGGAGCTTATTTCTTTTAGAGAAAATGAGTTTAAGAATTTTGGATTAAAACTTTCAATATTTAAACCAAGCCCAGTTAATGTAAAGTTGCTATAGTATGGTGAAACTTCTAGGTTATCCTGAATAATATTTTTAAATTGATAATCCTTAAAAAATTTATCTATAGAGTTTTTATGTACTTTGACAACTTGAAAACTATCATTAATTTCCACATACTCTGGAATTACCCCAACTAAATTTAACTTTTGAAGAATAATATTGACATTAGCATCAGCTGAAATTGTTAACTTATATTTGCCTTTTTTAATATTCCTTAAACTAGAATAAACTTTGTTGTATTTAAGATATTGCTCTATCTTATCTAAATTTGATTGGAGTCTAATTTTTCTTAAAGAAAATGGTATTTTCAAAATTTGGTCACGGTTTTTGATTAACTCTCCTAAATAGAAATTTCTTTGAGTTAATGTTTCATTATTAAACATTTTTTTTCTATTAGCCTCTAAAGACTCATAAAGTTTATAATCAAAAGTTTTACTGTAACCCTCTTGTAATGGATTAATTTTTTTTATTTTGCAAAAATTTTCTTCTTTATCAAAAGATAAAACTCTAGAGGCTTGAACTTTTGAATAATTATCTCCCTCAAGTAAATGAGGATCATTACAACTATAACTGTATGGAAGTTCTATTTCATAATCATATGAAAAAACTATAAAAATAATAGTTAAAACTATTATTATTAAAGCTGATATTTTTTTAAAACTCATAATAAAACTTCTTGCCAGTAACCATATTGGTTATCTCTAAGTCATTATTTATAGCATCATCAGAAATTCTCATGCTATTTTTTATTGGGATCAAATCTGAATTTATTTTTGCAGCAATAATCTCATCTATACCATTTCCTTGTAATCTTAAGGGAACGTTACTATCATTTTCAAATAGGATTATATTACCTTTATCTTCGTCATAAGCCCTATAAATATTGTATTCGGTTCTCTCTAAATACTCACTTATAACTTCAAAATTAGCCCATAAAGCTTCGAATTTCTTATAATCATCATAAACTATTGTTTTGCCACTATTATGATGTGTTGGATCAGATAAGATTGCGCCCTCATAAGTCTCACGCATATCTTTGTACAAATCTATTAGCATTTCTTTTTTTGATAAAATTCTCCATAACTCTTTATTTCGCCTAAAACGAAAGTCATCGTCTTGAATTAAATTAACAAAAAGTTCATTTTGATAAATTTCATCTATTAAATATAGATTTCGATCTAACGAAACTCTTCCATCACTTTTGGTAATAGGAAAGAAGCTATTTTCAATACGAAAATTTCTTGAAAACCTGCCAGTAGAAGTATTGTAAAAAAGTGACTCATTATCCCCATAAATAGGATCATTAAATAGCGCTCTAAGGGCTTCAGTCGTTGATAATCTCTGCAAATCAAGCTTGGCTTTAATAGTTTTAATATCATTACTTTTATGAAGTTTTTCATATGTTTCTAGCTGACCTAGATTTCTTTCAGAAAGATTTTTAAAGTTGGTATATGCAATATTCCACGTATAAGGAAAAATATGATAACTATTATATTGATGGTCTTTTTCATCAAAGGGCTTTAGAATGTCATAACCCGCCATTCCATTTTTTTCAACTAATTCTTTAGATAGCTTTTCTTCAAAAAAATATAACCCCTGATTAATGCCATTTATTGATACTTTAACAATGTCAACTTCTACTCTATACCCAAGAAAAATTTCTTGAGCCTTATAACTGAATATTGCAGGTAAAGAAGCCTCATTCATTACAATTAAGGCAAACCTTCTCATTTTTTTATAAAGATTATCTTGCGAAAGTTTTACACTGAATGATTTCTTATCTCTAAGAAAATGAGCTAAGTTATTACCATGAAATTTTAGCTTTCCATTATAAGTAATTGAGTTTATTAGAAGCTTCGTATCAACCCAAGGGTTGTTATTAGCGCTCATAAATGGAAGATTCAAGTAGGATAAATCACTATATGAATTTTCTATTGTCTTATTAAGTTTGTTAAATTCTCTTTTATTTATATTAATGTCAATATTTATAAGATCTTTAGAAGATAAATTTAGCTCGCTAATAAATGGATTAAATGCATCCATAAATTTATAAAAGTAATTATTAGCTGTATAAAGTACAGGGTAATTTTTAGAATATAGAGCAATTTTATTAGACAACAAATTACTGTTAAGGTAGAAAAAAATTGGAACAAATAACATACCTATTAAAATTTTTGACTTAGTTTTCAAGCAAAACCTTAATTATTCTTTTTGAAGCGTTGCCATCCCAATATTTTGGTATTTTTTTCTTATGAACACTTTGTGCTAGAACATCATCAACATTTTCAATAATATCGCTATATTTTGTTCCAACCAACCTATTTGTGCCTTTTTCAACAGTTATAGGTCGCTCAGTATTTTCCCTTAAAGTAATACAAGGAACTCCCAGAGCAGTTGTCTCTTCTTGCAGTCCACCACTATCAGTAAGTACAACTTTAGCATCCCTCCAAATATTCAAAAACTCCATATATGGCAAAGATGAAATCAAAAAAATATTTGAACTAAATTCAATATTGAATTTTTCTAGATTTTGCTTTGTGCGAGGATGTACTGGAAAAATTATGGGTAACTTATTAGAGATTTTATTGATAGCTTTTACAAGCTGACTTAATTTTTCCAAATTATCTACATTTGAAGGTCTATGAAGTGTTACAACACCGTAATTACCTAAAGTTTTTTTAAGTTTATTAGTTATGAATATTGATGAATCCATTTTATTTAATTTTTTTACTTGATAACTAAGATTATCAATCATCACATTTCCAACATAATGAATAATAGCTCTGTCATGTCCTTCATGCAACAAGTTATCAACTCCAGCAGGTTCAGTTACAAAGAATAGATCCGAAATAGAATCTGTAACCATTCTATTTATTTCTTCAGGCATCTCATGATCACCACTTCTGAGGCCAGCTTCAACATGAACAAGTTTAATGCAAAGCTTTTTAGAAACTATAGCACAAGCAAGTGTTGAATTAACATCTCCAACAACTAAAACAATGTCTGGCTTATAGTTAACACAGTCAGCCTCAAAATCAATCATTATTCTTGCTGTTTGTTCTGCATGAGTGCCTCCCCTTCCGTTTAGATAAATATCAGGCTCAGGAATACCAAGTTCACTAAAAAAAACATCATTCATTTCAGAACTATTATGCTGGCCTGTATGAATTAGGCGATAAGTAAAATCCTTAGAAGCCTTCTCTAATGCTCTTACTATTGGAGCTATCTTCATAAAGTTCGGCCTAGCACCAACCACTAATGAAATAGATCTTTTAGTCATTATAGTTTTTTATTTTTATAATTTAAATAGATACTAACCAAAGCACACAAGCAGATTGCAGTAATTAACATAATACCTGCATATCTATATCTGACAAGTGCCCCTACATTTGGGTAAGCATAAACAGGGAATACTGTAAAAAATAAAGAAAAAGATATCATTACCCAAAATTCAACTTTACGCCTCCATAAGTAAATTGCAAATACAAGGCCTGAGAGTGATATATATATAAATAACATTTCAATTTGAACAATCGTCTGCATAATTTGAGATTGTAATGACCTATACATTTTAAATTTTTCATATAAAAATGGCCGAGGAAAGGGAGCCAAATAAGCAACTTGAAGAGCCCTAGGAAGGTATTCAAGCATCTTAATAGAACTATTTAAGTCTTTATCACTATCGAATGTTGAATTTGCATTAGACTGGAATAGATAAAAATAGCTCCTTTGATCATAGATTTTTTTAAATTTCTGATCGATATAGTATGGTATTAAGGCTGTTTCTTGCCATACACGTGATTCATATTTTTCAAAAAGCTGGGACATATCTTTTTGAATATAGGGGTTAAAATTAACTTCTTTAGCATAGGCTATAGCCTCAGCATCACTTTCACTAATGATTCTTGGGATAATATCACCATCCACCTGAGTGCTTGTTATATTTTTATTGATGAATTCATACTTAGCTTGCTTAGCTATAAATTCCATTTCAGTTTTGATTTCAGCCATCATTTCATCAGCTGCTATTCCTGCAGCAATCTGAGAATCAAATAAAGCCGTTTCTTTTTCCAACCTTTCTTGAGGGGATAATTCTGAAGCTTTGCTTTCTTCATAATCGAGTAGTTCTGAAACTTCACTTTCTTCATAGCCGGGTAGTGCTGAAGTTAATTGTTTTTGGGAAGCATTAATCTTTTCTATAGCAACCATTTCAGCCTGAGTTTCCTTCATCATTTCATCAGCTGCTATTCCTGCAGCAATCTGAGTATCAAATAAAGCCGTTTCTTTTTCCAACCTTTCTTGAGGTGATAATTCTGAAGCTTTGCTTTCTTCATAATCAAGTAGTACTGAAGTTAATTGTTTTTGGTAAGCATTAATCTTTTCTATAGCAACCATTTCAGCCTGAATTTCCTTCATCATTTTTTTAGAGGCTCTTTCAGCATTAAACTTGTCTACTTGAGATAATAATGATTCTTTTTTCTCAATGACATCATCATCCTTCTCCCAGTATCGATTAACACTTTTTCTAAGAAGGCCAGCTTCGTCGAGTGCTTTTAATTTAAGAATATTCATGTTATTTTCTTCCTCTGCATCAGCTGTATAGCCTGACCAAGTTGCAGAACTCATCTTTGGTGTTACATCCTCGGTAACAGAAAGAAGTTGCAAAATCATGTAAAGTAAAGATAATTGAATAAAAATACTAATTACTACCAAACCTAATTTAATTTTTCTTTTAGCTAATTTATAAACCAGCCAAATGTTAAAACTAATCAATAAGAGTACTAAGTATAGATAGTTCAATTCAACCATATAAGGTCTAATAACGAAAACAATCGCAAAACTTATATATATCAATGTGGCAGATAATAATTGTAACTTTATGCCTGCTTTAATTGAGTTTGCTTTCAAAATCCCAAATAAACTAACTACTCCATAAAGCATAATGAGAGTCGCATTAAGGGTAAAGACGTCTTTTAGTATTTGAGATACCCACATTACAGATGAGGGAAAAATCAAATATGGAAGGGCTGAGAAAAATGCAACACTTCTTTTGATGCCTAATTTCTGCATTAACAAAACAATGCACAAACTACCAAAAGCATGAAGAGAACTATAGAGTGGGATTAAAATAAAGGGCTTAGAAATTCCAAAAAAAGCATAAATCGCTGAGGTAACTCCAACCAAACCAAATCCTTGAGGATATAGACTCCAGTAGCTCCAGCCATTTACAGCTATATACGTAGCATAGAAGTCAGACCAGTATTGATATACAACCCAGTCACCTCCATACATTACCCCAGACCCCCTATGAAAAGATGGGAAAATTAATGGCAACACTATAAACTGAACAACTAAAGATATAATGGAAGAATAAATAAGGAAAATAATCCATATTCGAGATATTTTCATATTATTTACTTTAGCTAATAATAACTTCATAATATTTTCGAACTAAAACCAATCATGTAAAACACCTTCGCAACTTTCTATAATAGATTCTTTATAGGATTTCTGATTCTCCCAATGTTTAAATGCATTATCACTCAACTTATAATATGAATCTTTAGATTCCAATAACATTAAAATGTCTCGCACAGCCTCAACATTAGATTTAATAATAATTGCATTGTCACCATTACAGTATCTTGAGATTTCTCCTACAGCTGTAACAATAGGAACAAGGCCCAATTTCATGGATTCCATTACAGACATTGCAGCACCCTCATAAAGGCTAGTTTGAAGATAAAAACATGATTCTTGAGCATGCTGCCTAATTTCTGAAAAAATTGTCTCATTATAGAAGAATACAGAATGGTTAATTTTCAAATCATCACATAGTTTTTTAACATCTCCTAGCTGGCCTCCATCTGACCCAATAATTTTAAAAGTTGCTTTTGGATAAAATTTTAAAATTTTTGAAAATATTATAATCGATCTAGTAACTGCTTTTTCACGGCCAACCCTACCCCAGAAAATAAACTTTGGCTCAACACTTTTAATCTCAAGTCTTTCAATAATTCTTGAGTCAAACGAAACTACCCTTCCATTTTGTATTTTTTTTGAATAATTAAATCTCTGATTCAAGGATGTAATTGAGTCAGCCCAAACTTCTGTAGATAAAAATAGAGCAATTCTTGAAGACAAAAAATCAACAAAATGGACGTCAGCTTCACTATGAATAAAAAATATGAGTTTAGTACGAGGTCGAAAAAGTTTAACAAAAATACCGACTACTTGTGATCTCCATAATGAAATAATTAATACATCAGGTTTAATAAAAACTATTTTTTTAATTGAGTTAAATAGTTGAGATAAGCTATAAACTTTTGATTTATCTTTAAATATATACTCTATGTTGAATTGATATTTATTATTAGATATATCTCTAATATTTTTAACTGCAACTTCAACACCCCCACTAATTGAATCCACTGGAATTAAATAAGTAATGTTTATCATTAATACTTTTAATTATTCCAACAATAGCGCTTGGATTGAAAATCACGGCAAATCTCATTAATCACATTTAACCGATAATCATCTTCATAAACCTTTAGCTTCTGTTTACCTGCAATAACCAAATTTTTCTTAAACTCTTTATCATGAATTAATTTATTTATATGGACCGCCATGCTATCTGGATTGTTTAAATCTAATAATAATGCTGCGCCCTCAACTTGTTCACGCAGCCCATCTAAATCAGAATAAAGAACTGGTACACCAAGAGTAAAAGCCTCTAAAGGTGGAATATTTGTTGGGCCAAAATAGGTCGGCATTACTAAAGCAATTGAATTATTGTAAATATGCGGCACCATTTCATCTTCCACAAATCCTACAAAGATTAGCTGATCTAATATATCCAGCTCATATGCAATTTTTTTTACATATGCAAGATTTCCTCCATCACCGCCAGCAAAAACAGCGCTTATTATTACTCCATAATTTTCTTTTAATATTTTCAATCCCTGTAATATGTATACGTGATTTTTATGGGCCCAAAATTGTGCTGGATAAAAAATGTAGTCTTCAGGGATACTATATTTTTCCCTGATATTGATTGCTTTATCATAATCCCCATCAATAAATTTTTTAATATAAGCTGCTTCACTAAATGGCATAACATAAGTTCGGTTTTCATCTACTCCATAGCGACGAATAATGTTTTCTTTGCCTAACTCAGATTCAGCCATAACAGCAACTGCCTTTATAAGAGTTTTTCTATAAGACGACTCCCTTTCTTCAAAAGTACGGTTATATCTAACTTCAGGAAATTCAGGATAATCTCTATGACATAGGTCCCAAACAGTCGTTATATAATTAAGTTGTTCAAGATAGCCAGCCCAGCCTGAAGGCGAAATGAAATAAACAAGATCAATATCTTTATCAACTAAAGCCTTTTCAAAAGAATTAAGCCCAATAAGCTTATTTAAAAATTTCGCGAGCTTTTGTGAAGACACAATTCCACGAATCTTCAGAAACAAGCGACTTAATTTTGAAATATTCAAATAAATTACCTCAATACCAAGTAACTTTAAAGTGTCAACATTTTCTAAATGATTGGTAAAAAATATGGGATGACAGTATTTATTATTAACTTTTTTCACTAAAGTAGCCGCATTAATTGCCTGCTGGTATCCTCCACCAACATTAAGAATCTGATCAAAAATAACTGCCATTCTAACTGGTGAAACGCTATCTAGTGATGATTGTGATTTATTCATTTCATCTTGCCATCAAAAGTATCTATTTTATACAGCTCAATTTGAGAGTACTTGTAATCTGACATTAAAAAATATTCTTTAGCTTTTTTAATATAGCCTTCTTCTAAGCTAATTAAACCTAAATAATATGCAACAAGATCAGTGATATCATTTCGATTTGTATCTATTATAGTATGATTATTTTCTCTTTTATAATTTAAGAGTAGGTCAAGTAGTAAAGCCTTAGATGCCAAGTAATTTGCGTCTTTATAATAAAGGATTGCAAGGTTATATTTAGATTCCTTTGCCCAATAGCTATTTGGAAATTCTTTTATTATCAATTTATAAGAATTAGTAGCGCTCTCAACTCGATTTGCCAAACTGTAGTTTCTTGCTTTATAGAAAAGTCTAAAAGCATTATCATTTGTGTCAGAATAATTTCTAATCCACTTACTGCCTTGATCACTTATTTTTTTTATTCTATCAGACTCTAGGTACTGATCCTGCAACCAATAATAGTACTTATCCCCAAAAACTGAAAAGGCATACACTCCATAAACTTCAAATAATCTTCGGAACAAATTATAAGAGCGATATTCTATAAACTCAGGGCCAATACCATTCTTCCATCTAACTTCATTTTCAATAAAAATATTTTGATAGTTATTACTAAATGAAAGTGGTTTTGATGATTTTGAAGATGCTTTAATAATCCCCATAAAATCATCAATATTTGGATTTTTCAAATCTTCAATACCCAAATATTGACCATCATTATCTAAGAATATAAGACTAGAATATGGATCAACAACTATCCATTTATTAGCTACTCTTACCTCAGAATATGTATGGCCCTGAACATCTCTAAGTCTTGTTTTACTAACTCCAGATTTATTTAATAAATGCATTAATAGAAATGCCTGTTGATCACACCAACCAACACCTCTAACTAAATCAATAAAGCTATTTCTATCAACTACTTTTGAATTTTTATAAGTATGTAAATTATTTGCTACATACTCAAACATATTGATAAGAGTAGCATCTTTGCTATTACCAATTAAATCTTGCGCAACCTTAGAATATGTAATCTCTCGATAATAAAAATCTGAAACCTTTTCGGGTGCAAAAGGAATAATAAACGCAGGAAGAAGAAGAAACAAAATAAGCACGCTCATTGAAAAAAATAATTTTTTCAAATTAGTGGATTTAAGTAAATAACTCATCTTCCAAAAAAATATCCCAGATGCATTATTAAAACAAAAAACCTTACCAGTTTAAATCTTTTAAAGTAACAAATTTACATCCTGCTTTTACCAAATCGGGGTTATTTTTTTTAATATCATCTAAAAAATTCCACGCCAAAACTAAAATATAATCAGGAGTGCTAATTAAAGCCATTTCTTTTGCCTTAATAGGAATCTTCATTCCAGGCAAGAAGCGGTTATGCTTTAACTCATTATCTTCAATAATATAATCTATGTGTTTATTGGAAATACCATAGTAGTTTAGAACAGTAGTTGCTTTAGCTGGGGATCCATATCCAACAATAGATTTACCGCTATTCTTAACTTCTTCAACTTTACTTAAAGTTGAGGACTTAAGGCCCTCAATATTCTTACTAAAATTTTTATAAACTTCGAACTCACCCATTCCAAAAGTAATTTCTGAATTAATAAAAGTAGATACTGAAATATCAACTTCAGCATTTGACTTATTTCTTATATAGACCCTAATAGAGCCTCCATGGGTATCAACATGCTCAACTCTAAACAATTGTAGATTTTGCAATTTAAAGAAGTTATTAAGAGAAGTTACTGACCAATAGTTAACATGCTCATGATAAATATTATCGAAAGTAGTGTCTTTCAAAGTATCTAATAAATACTGCACTTCTATTACAAAGACCCCATCACTTTTTAGAAGTTGAAACACATTTTTTGCAATATCTTTCAAATTATCTGCATGTGCAAATACATTAAAAGCTGTAACTAGATCGGCATTCCCTTTATTTTTTATTATCTCATTAGCTACATCTTCATTAAAAAACTTAGGAATTGTTTCAATACCATTTCTATTAGCAATATCAGATAAGTTTTTTGCAGGATCTACGCCTATAATTTTGACACCTTTCTCCTGTATAGGCTTCAAAAAGACACCATCGTTACTTCCAATATCTACAACTAAAGAATTAGATTTCAGACTAAAGTCATTAATCAATGTATTAGCAAGATTTGCAAAATGTTCTCTAAATGTTTTATTTGTTGAAGAGACATAAAGATACTCATTAAACATTTTTTCTGGTGGAACTACAACAGAAAGCTGACAATTAAAACAATCAGGACAATAGTTTAATTCTAAGGGATATAAATCATCAACAGCATCAATAGAGTCTAACAGGCTATTTGCCAAAGGAGATAATCCAAGCGAAACTACTTGATTTAACCTTGGATTTCCGCAGCATCTGCATTCAGCCTTATAATGGTTAACTATAAAATTATTCAAATCCTTATTCACAAGTTCATAAGGCATAGTATGTGTTACACCATAATTTTCATGCTCTCTCTCACCTCTTACCAAATTTAAGAAAATTGAGTCTTCTAAAAACACCATTGTATGTGCAACATTAGGATGTATTGAAGAAAGATCACCAGCGTTCATTATTTTTGTTTCCATAACGGCATCTGAAAAAGATAAATCTTTCAGAACACTTATATACTTTCCCTTTATCAACAGACACTTTTGCTCCTGTATTGGATGAAAATGATTTGCCCTAACCGTTCCTGCTTTTGATTCAATATAACCAATAAGATTAATAGGCTCACTCAACTCATAGTTACTTATTTTGCCTCGCTCATCAATATATTCATTGCCTCCCTGCTCAATATTTTCTAACTCAGAATATTTTTCTTTTTTAGACCAATTCTCAATCATCTCCTTAATTGCAAGTTTAACTGGGTGTTTGAATTCAAAGCCCACATCAAGTAACTTTTGTTTTGACATTGTATATCCAAGATTTGGCACCTCGTCATCAGTTTTAATAATATCTACTTTTGGAGCAAATTCTTTGCAAATTTGAGCAACATCTTTAACTGTAGTGTTATCACTTGAACAATGAAATATTTCTCTCTTAACTGAGTCATATTCTGCTAAATATTTTAAGCACCGAGCTACATCAAATACTGTAACAATACTTTTATGCTGTCTACCTCCCGAAAACAATTTAATTTGCCCTTCTTGAGATGCAATTTTTGAAAAAAGATTGGGCATTATATTAATTCTCATTGTATCTAAAGAATAGCCAATTACAGAACCTAATCTGATTATTACGTAATTTAATTTTGATTGAATTAAGTCGTTTTCAGTCTGAACTTTACCTTTAGCATAAGTAAGTACTGGCTTTACTTCTTCATCTTCAGTAACATTAAACACCTCAGAATCAAAACCTTCAAAAACAACATGTGTAGATGGAAAAATAAATTTACATTTGCTAGGGCAATTCCTCATAACGATTCTTGAGCCATTTTCACCCACGTTTGTTATAGCTGCGTCTTTTACAGTATCTGACTCAGTATTTGTATAGGCAACATCTGTTATACCTGCAAGATGATAGACTATATCAGCATTCTCAAGAGTTTTTGAAATAAGCTTTTCATCTAGTATGTCTCCATGAATAAATTGTATCCCCCAATCTCTAAGCTGTTTTACTCGCTCTGAAACAAATCTATTATCTAGAACAACAATTTCTTTAAATCGAGCTTCGCCAGAATATATCTTGCATAATTCAGTTCCAATATATCCAAGGCCACCAGTAATAACTACTTTCATTTTTTCTCCCAAATTAAAAATCTTTATTTTATCAATTAATATATTTGATTTTTTTTATAAAATTGCGACAAATTTTATCCTAGCTTTAAATCAAGAAAAAATAAGAATCAAGATATTATTAACACAGAAAATTACAAAAAATTTATTATACAGATATGTGTGATTTTATCTTAGAATTCACACTTTTTTTCTTGCAATAATAACCCCTTGCCAGCTATTTAAACTTAACTCATCATCACTCATCCAGCTCAATGAATCTAGTATTTCAATATTTAAATCTTCAAGTATTTTTGTTAGCTCAGGTAAGAACAAATATCTCATAGAATGTCTTTCATTAAAAACACTTGTTTGATTATTAGCCTTATCAGTTACTTCGATATTATAATTAACATCAACAATGTTTTCATTACATCTAATTTGAGGCTCAGCAACTCGTAAAACATCGATGTTACTATCATGCATTTTTTTTGTGCGAACTGAGGGCAAGTCAGTTAATACAGCTGGCCCATACCAAAAATCAAAGATCAATACTCCACCTGGAATTAGATGAGTAGATGCAGTCAAAAACATATCTTCCAAGTCTGCATTAGATGACTGATAACTCGCAACGTGAAATAATGATATTACAACATCAAACAATTTATTAATACGATAAGTTCGAACATCGCCAACTTCATAACTAGTATTCTCCAGTTTATTTTGAAAGTTAGCAATATCTACCATGGATTTACTAAGATCAATCCCATGTATATTAAAACCAAAATTAGCTAAATGTGCGGCATGCTTTCCAGTTCCAGACCCTAACTCTAAAATATCACCAGAACTAACTTTGTATTTTTTTAGGAGCTTAAAAATATAATCTACTTCAAGTTTATAATTCTTATCCCGATATAGAAGGTCATAATAAGCCGCATAAGAGTCAAATACTTTACTCATTTTAAAACCTTAACTAAAGCCTCAGCTACACGATTTATCTGTTCATCACTTAAGGCCATGCCACTTGGAATATAAAAACCACGCTGATAAAGTTTTTCTGCTTCTGGATAATATTCACCTTTAAATAAGCCCATTTTTCTTAGGACAGGCTGTTGATGCATTGGATAAAAAAAGGGACGACAACCAATACCAAGCCGCCCTAATCTTATCATTGCTTCTTTAGCGTCAAAATCAATAGATTTATCTAATATTAATCCAAAAACCCAATATATATTATTTGCATATGGAGTACTTTCCAGTGGTAATTGAATACCTTGAACTCCTTTTAGAAGCTTATTATAAAGCGCTCCCATTCGAGTTTTTCTATTAACAAATTCATCTAATCTTGATAATTGAGCTACTCCTAGAGCAGCTTGCATATTTGTCATTCGATAATTCCACCCTAACCTCTCATGGACAAATCTCTTATTTGGTTGGAAGCAAAGATTACGTAAGCTTCGACAATTTTTAGCTAACTGGGCATCATTAGTAAGAATCATCCCCCCTTCACCAGTCGTAATATGCTTATTAGGATAAAAACTTAAAGTACTAATATCACCAAAACTACCACAAGGCTTGCCTTTATAGGACTGTCCATGCATTTCTGCAGCATCCTCTATAACTTTAAGATTGTAATTTTTTGCTAAACTTAATACTGGATCCAGATCAACTGGAAGTCCATAAATATGCACAACCATAATTGCTTTAGTGCGCACAGTAATTTTACCCTCTATTTGATTTATATTCATATTCCAAGTATTAGGATCACTATCTACCAATATTGGTATAGCCCCTACTCGAACAATTTGATTAATACAAGAAATAATTGTAAATGAGGGCATGATGACCTCATCGCCCTTACTAATTCCTAGCGCTTCAATTGCAACATCTAGAGCCGCTGTTCCACTGCTAACAGCAATTCCAAACTCCCTAAGCGAGACTTTTGCTAATTTTTTCTCAAACTCTTCAACAAATGCTCCTTCAGAAGAAATCCAACCAGTCTCTATACACTCTAAAAGGTATTTCTTCTCTTTTTGTCCTAATAAAGGCTCATTGACTGGAATAAAGGCTGTTTTACTCATGCTTGCTAGGTTATTCTCAAGTCTTCAAAATTAACTGGCTCAAAGCGAGTCTTATCACTATCACCAATATATGGGCCTTGCTTTATCTCAATGATTTCACTTTTCTCAATCATTTGAAATCCATGACCCCCATGTGCCAAAAGAATAACATCACCTTGATGCAAGATTTTACTTTCAAGGTAAAGCTTGTTATTGTCATAATAATCAACTCTAACCTTGCCACTTTTTATATATAGAACTTCTTGAGTAACAAGAACCTCACGTTGAACAGTATTATGTAAATGAGGTAGAATGGAATACCCTTCCTCTCTAGTCATATATGCCAATTGCTGTGAATATTCATTTGGCGTGAAAAACTCAATACCATTAGAATGATAATTAGATCGAATAATAATAGATAAAACTTTACCATCATGTATAACTTCTTCAACCACTTAAATTTTCTCCATTTAATTCAGTCTCAATATAGTCAACTATAAATTTACCTGCGCCTTCTATGTTTGGTCTAACCAAAGGAATATTTGCTAATCTTTTATCCAATAAAACATCTTCTTTATTAATCACAACATCTGTAATAAAGGTTTTTATTAAGTTATTATTAGTTGATGTGTAGTAACTTTTAACTAACTTTTCTCCAACTTCATTATACCGAATATTATTTAATTTGACGAGACGGAGAATTGGCTTTTTAGTTGGCAAATATTCTGCCAAAAATGAACCGCAGTCAGTAATTAATGCATCCGAGTCTTTAAAAATGTCAAAATATTCAGGATCATTATAAAAAGAAGCATTAGTCAATTTATCCCATGCATTATAGTAAGCATTAACCTCATCTTGACTCATAAATCCTATTTCTACCAAATAATGTTTTAATCTCTGATGTGGCTTAAAAACCCAATATATATTTGGATGCAAAGATGCATACTCAAGAAAAAAATTATAATTTTCATCAAATGTTGAATAACTATCTTTGTTTAACCCTATTGACCAATGAGGTGCCCAAATAATTTTTTTGAAGGATCGACTTATATTACTGTTTGGTTTATTATACTCATCCAATTTTGGAAAGCCTGAGGTCACTACATTTTTTCCCTTTAGAGGACCATAAATACTAAATTGTTTTTTGTGCCACTCACTTTCAGCAAAAACTTTCCAGCTACAATTTTGAAGAGGCATATTAAAATGAGCTTGAAAGAAAGCCGCAATCTTAAAGCCATATGGAATATAGCAAACCAATGAATTTTTACTTAATTTATTCCATAAAAGTGATTTATGTATTTGAGGAGAGGGCTGATCATAAAAAATAATATCAGCATTAATTTCTCCTGCAGAAAGATAAATATTTTTTTGTGAATCATATCCTTTTAAAACATTCATGCCTTTTTTTTTGAAAAAGACATAATTATCATTAATAGTTGATTCAATAGTATTGACCTTATCTTCATAATTTGGAAAAACAACAATTAAAGGTTCAAAATAATCACTTAAGAAAAACTCGTCATACAGAGATTGTCCAGCCCAAAGTTGTTTTTGAGTTATAAAAAATACCACTTTGATTATTTTTTTTTCAAATAATTTTCTCCTTTTTGAAGCAACTACACCTTTATATCTTCTTTGAATTAAACACATATTTATCAATTCAATATTTTTATTAATGAATGATAAATAAAACCTAATTCCTGAAGCAATAGAAATTGAAAATGGAATTTTTTTTAAAACACGTCTTAGCATATAAAAATAGTTAAAAATATTATCATATTAGAAACAGTCAATTTCTCTTAAATTGATCTATAAGATCTGCGAGAATTTTTTGCTCAAGGGGAAACTTGATACTATTAATTTTATTTAGAGCAGGTAAAGAGGGCCAACCATAATCTTTAAAGATAAAACCATGAAATAAAGTGTCTTTTGAGTATCTTGGAATTATATGATAATGGACTTCAGGATCTTGCATCATTAACATCAAGTAGTTTATTTTGTCACAATGAAAAAGTGAACTAAGTATAGGTTCAATTTCTTTAATAATTTTAGAAAGCTCCATAAATGATGACTCACTTATTTTAGAATATTGCTTTTCTCCATGCTTAGTAATCAGAATTAAAGACCCTAATGTAGGCTGCTCATATCTAAGAATTAAATACCAGTTTTCATACTCTTTAATAAGCAACTCTGGAAATTTAAATTTTAAAAGAGTATTCACTTTAATTAAACTATGACTTACTTAGCTTTATAAATTTATTCATTTTTTATCTAATTTACTCAGAATCAAAACTCTTTAAATCTATATATTCACCATTTGGAAATGAATTTGAGGATACTAATTTAATTATCTTATTTGCTACAACTATTGGACTAAGTAATTCACCCTTATTAAACATTTCTACAAATTTATTCTTTAATGGACTTTGTTCAGCATTACTCTGTCTAATTTCTTCTTGCATCTCAGTGTCTAATGGCCCAGGATTAATTGACACTGATTTAACTGGATATTTCCAACTATTTGTATCAGAAACAATTACTGCTGTTAGCATATTTAAAGCTGACTTTGAAATGCAATATAAACCCCACCCTTCGACTGGATTTAATGAAACTCCTGAGCTTATATTTAAAATCATCGAATTCATAGAGTTGCTTTTTTTACTATAGGCCATAAAAAATTTACTAAGAATTATTGAAGAGGTTAAATTCAGACTAATGATGTTAGTTATTTCATCCATTTTAACTTCATCTAAACGGCTGATTGGTGATATTGTGCTCGCATTATTAATTAGCAAATGATTTGAAAATCCTTCCCAATTAATTTCACTAAAAATTACCTCTAATTCAACAGAAGATTCAAATTTAGACAAATCAATAGTATGCATATCTACTGTTGCACCTAAAGAAATACAAAAAGATTTTAATTCTAATAATCGCTTCTTATTACGAGCAATAATTATTAAATGATTATTTTTTTTTGCTAACTGCTTTGAAATTGAAGCCCCTAAGCCAGAAGAAGCACCAGTAATAATATATAAATTTTTTAACATTATATTTCTAATCCATTAAGATATTTAACTGATAATTCCATATCATTTAATTCTGATAAATATATACTTTCTGGTGATTGCTTGTTTTCCCAAGTAGATTTAATTTCAATTTGAGTTTGGTAATTAGACTCAATGTACTTAATAAAATTTTGTTTTCTAAAATCACTCACTTCTGGCAAAGCATTCCAGAAATCATCAACATAGATATCAGAATTTCTTGAATTTAAAGCGCCCAGTTCAATAGTTACTGGTATTTCAATTTTCTTTTCTTTAAAGAAAGATAAGATATCAGAAAAATTAACCACTCCTTGACCTAGTGGACATCTTGAAAGTTTATAACCCAAATCTGTTTTATATATTTTGTAGTCTTTCAGATGAATATTTCCAATATAAGGATACATGGTATTAAGAAAATTATTTGGAGATTCTAGTGCAGGAAGCGAGTTACCAGTATCCCAATTTACCCCAATATACTCTTTTGGAAATCTATTCCATAACCTATGATAGTCATCAACTATTATGTCTTGATGATTTTCAATTAACAATTGAATACCAAACTCCTTTAAGAAAGGCAAAATTTCATCTACATATTGTGAAAATAATTCGAAATCAGATTCAAATTCAGGGTGCCGGTATCTATTGCACCCATAAAAGTTTGAAACCTTTACTCTGAAATATTTGATGCCATAATTAGCTAGTATAGGAATAATATTTTTTGAATATTCAGCAGAAATATTCTCAAAATCTATTTTGATCCCTAAATTATTCTTATAAATATTGTCAATAAATGAAGTAATCTCTATCTTATCAAAGGTTGGGAAATATCTATCTACCGGCAACTCAATTCCAGAATAGCCGTATTGATGACAAATTTTAATCATTCTTGCAGGAGTTATTATATTAAACTCATCTCCTCGCCTAGAATCACTAATAAAGCCTGCAGAGTAACCAAAAGAATAAATACTTATATATACATCATTAAATTTAAAGCTCATAATTTTATTTATTTCAATGTTGTGTTGAAAACTTTCCACCGCTAACTTCGAGACTAGTGCCTGTAATATATGATGCCATATCTGATGATAAAAAAAGTATGCTATTTGCAATATCTGAGGACTCTCCCAGCCTACCTAATGCAATTGGTTTAATTAATCTATCATAGTTTTCATCAATATATTTTGACGTCATTGGAGTTCTAATTACTCCTGGAATTACACAGTTCACTCTAATATTTTTTAGTCCTAGCTCAGATGCAGTAGATTTTGTAAAAGTAACAATAGAGCTTTTAAGTGATGAATATATACTTGAATTTTTGATAGGCAGTACACTGGCAAATGACCCAAGATTTATGATTACACCTTGATTTTTCATATTTTTTGCTGCATACTTAGTACATAATACTGTAGTTTTAAAAATATTATTAAATTGCTCGTCTAACTCTATAACACTTAATTCATTTACTGGCTTAATTATCCATGTTGCACAATTATTAATCACAATATCAATACTCTTAAAATGACCAATAACCTTCATAAAAACTTCATTTACCTCATCATCTTGAGATAAATCACAAGGAATTGATATGACCCTATTATTTGAGTTATTTACCTCAGAAGTCATCTTTTTTACTGAATCGATAAGCACCTCCTCCCTTCTTCCCAGAATTGCGACATTAGCACCATTTTGAAGGAATGATTTAGCAATCTCATAGCCAATTCCACTGCCTCCTCCAGAAATAATAACTGTTTTATTAATAAAATTAAAATTACTCATAATTAAATCTATTTATATTGGTGAAATTGACTGGCCGCCGTCTATTCTAATTATTTGTCCTGATATGTATTGCGCCTCTTCAGAAAGCAAAAAATTTACTACGGATGATATATATTCTGGCTCAGCAGGTTTAAGAAGTATTGAATTAGACTGACTAAGAATCTTTTCTCTATCTTCAGCTGATCTATTTTCAAGAGTAGCATTAAATCGGCCAGATAAAGAAGCTCCAGGAGCAATGCAGTTGACATTGACTCCAAAAGCCCTTACTTCAGCTGCCACACTTCTAGTTAATTGTGCAACTGCAGCTTTTGAAACTGAATATGTTGTTTCTTGAACCACACCATAATTAGCCGAAGCAGATGACGTAGTAACAATCTTACCAAATTTATTATCTTTAAAATGTGGAACTATAGACTTTAATGAGTTTAATGTTGTTTTGTAATTTCGATTAAAAACAGCATCATGATCAATCTCATCAATCTCAAAATTATTTATTATGGCTTTTCCACCACTTGCATCTGAGTCTTGGCCAACTACGTCTCCACCAACATTTAATACACAGCCATCTATTTGACCAAAATCATTTATGATCTTATTAAAAGTATTTTTAGCTTCAAGAAAATTGGTTAAGTCACATTTATAAAATTTGTTTTTAGAACCATTAATAGAAAGTTGTTTAACTAAGTCATCGACACTATTAGTCTCCCCATAAATAGTACCAGCATTTCTACTAATATCAATTAATGCGAGATTATGGCCTTTCTTAGATAAATACACAGCATGGCTTAAGCCAATACCTCTAGTACCACCCGTAATAATTATATTCATAAAAAATATGTCTCCATTAGATATCTAAATTAGTACTAAAATCCAATAAAATCACTCATATTATAAATTTTTTTATGTTGCTCTGAGTCAACATCGCCCATGTAACCCCAGCTCGTAAAAATAGTTACAATATCCTCTTTCATAGAAGCAACTTCATCTAAATTTGTAATATTATCATCGATGAAAATAAATTTGTTAGAAGTATAGTCAAATTGATAATCAGAAAGAAGCCTTTTTATCAATTGCTCTTTATATACCGATATCTCTTTTGAATAAATATCACGAATCTTGCTAAAGTACCCAAAATATTTAGCTAAAATTTCAACAGACTCTTTATCTTTATTAGTAATAATAAAAAATTTACTCTCTGGCTTTAACAAAAATTCAGATACATTTTGATATGTTTTATGGAGCGATAGCCAGTATTCTAAATCATCTTTAAGGGCATCTCGTTGCTTATAAAAACTACTTTGAAATAATTGAATTTCTTCTAAAAACTGTAATTTTAAATAATGAAAAATCTTAATATCAATATTCTTAAATAGTTCATAAGCCTTCCATAAAATAAAATACTCTCCTGCAGGCCTAACCATCCATCGATTTTGATAAAAAAAAATACGCTGTGCAGAGGAGATACTATCTACATATCTTAAATCACATTTATAATAGGTGTTGTAACTAACTATTAGCATTTCATCAAGACCATTACAAAGAACTCCATCAAAATCTAATAGAAGTACTCTGTCTTTTTCAGACATACTTTTCTGTGATTTGACTATTTATCCATTTTGCTTTTTGTATGTCACTTTGATCATCAATATCAGTCCATAATAAATTCTCAGTACTACATTTATATATTGAATGTTTATTGAATAAACTCACTAATGGATCATGAAACCCAGCATTCATATCTTCAGCTAAGGATTTTTCCGCCTCAATAAAAAAAGCAGTTGATAGTTCACTTCTAAAACTATATAAACCTATAGCATACCCCTCATTCTGTTCAAATGGAATATGCCTACCCAAATCAGAAATTTTGTCACCATTAAGAACAACGCCTGGAGAATCAACTGGACCTTTATACTCATAATCATCTATAGCTATTGCTGAAACATTATTCATAGCAGTTAATTTTTCAATTATCTCATAATCAAAAACCATATCACCATTACATAATATAAAGTCTTTACCATCTACAACACCTCTCGAGCAAAATAAAGTATAAAGATTATTTCTAGAGCTATAGAATTCATTATAAATAGGATTAATAGTTATTGACTCTGGACAACGCTCTTTAAAGCGCGAAATTATTTCTTCTGAACAGTGGCCAACAATTGGAATAAACTCAGTTACACCAGCTATAATAAAATTATTAATTAAATGGTCTAGAAGAGTATAGTCGTCGAGTTTAACTAAAGCTTTATGATTTCTGGTAGCCTGATTCCCTCCAAATCTTCTCCCAACACCTGCTATTAATATTACAACTTTCATATAAAATCCTATTTTTGCCCAACACTTATATAATAAAAACTAAATTAATCTTTAATAATGTTATATTTCTTAAACAGCTCTTGCCCAAGATAATCTTTAATACTTGATTTAAATATTACAGGAGTAATACTTTCAAACATTTTATTTCTTATTGCTTCATTTAATGGTATTTCAACATCATTATAGTAATTATGGCAACTAATTATTGCATGAATACCATTATTTTTATATTTCTGTGGCAAATCTAAGGCAAGATACTGATTAAAATACTTCTGCATTGAATCACTAACGCTTCCAGTTAAAAATAAAGCTAATTTATTATGACTTTTGGCTAATTTACAAATTCCTATAGGAGTTTTCCCATTGAATGAATTATCAAATCTACCCTCTCCAGTAATTACAAGGTCTGCTTTTTTAACTTTTTCAGCAACTTTAAATTTATTTATAAAGAACTCATAGCCCAATTTTGGTTTAAGATTAAAAATAAAACTTAGACTTAAATTAATTCCTCCAGCAATACCAAAATACTGTTGTTTATTAATTGGTAAAAATTTAAGTTTTGATATTTGTGTTAAAGTCTTTTCAACAATAACTCCATATTGCTTAATACCTAATTCAAGTTGATCATTTATTAGCTTATTGGTATCGAAAAAATACTGCCCAATTTTCTGATTATTTGGGGTTTTCATATCCCTAATTGAAGCAGTTCCATCACATAAAGTTTCAATGTAGATATCTTTATAATCATCGTTGACATTACTAATGTCAACTCTATTAATATTTACCAAATCATCCCCAGTAAGATAAATTCCATTTTTAGGGATTATTTCATTACTCTTGCTGTCATAAAAAATAACTCCCAGAGCTTGGGCCATTCCAATTCCACAATCAACTGTATTAGTGCCTCCAAGACCAATATAAATATTCTTATATCCTTTTGACACAACTTTAGCTATCATTTGTCCTAATCCAAATGAGGTCAATTTTAATGGATTCTTATATATATCTTCTTCTGGCAATAATCGCAATATACTAGAGGAATCAATATAGGCAGTATCTTCTCTAATCTCTAGATAGGATGAGCGAATATTATTACCATAAGGGTTAATAATATTATTTACATATATGTTTTTTAGATTAAAGTTTTCTTGCAGGGCAACTGCTGAGTACTCACCTCCATCTACCATTGGAACTTTATCAATAGTAACATTTTGAAGACCTAATGATTCTACAACAGAACCGATCATATCACATGCCTGCATTGGCGTAAAAACGTCTTTGAATGAACCTGAGGAAATTAAAATATTCATCATTGAATCCTCTTAAATATTAATTTGGCAATTATTATCAAAACTAAATAAATTTCACAAATATTTTTTATAAATTATATTAGTTTTATGACTAATTATTCTTCAGTAAGTTTTTAAAATATTTTAATGGTCTAGTTACCCACCTAGGGAATCTAGTATCAATATAATAATAGATATTATTAATAAAACTTCTATGAGAATTATATTTGAAGTTTAATTGATCAAAAACCCTATCAATTACTATAAATTTTGGGTGCTTTAATGGAAAACTAAGTTCATTTAACTCCATGTTTGAGTATCTACCATTCATAAGAATGGTATGAGTTGCCTCAGTATGGCCATGCCCTATATTTCTAATAAGATTTTTAGATGGCATGATATTAATAGAACTATTAATAATCTTTGTATATGTCCATTGAAAATCCCAAGTACTTTGAGTACTATAAGACATTTCGAACCAATTTAATAGTAATCTTTTAACTTCAGGTTGCCCATTAAGCAAACTATCAAATAAATTCTCTTCTTTGGCTTGAAGATAACTTTCCATTTCATACTCATATAATGCCCAAGCCCTTCTCCATGTTGCCCAACCCCATACTCCTCCTACGTTACAAAAATGGTAGCTATAATTTTGGAAATTATTTGGTTTTTCTACATATGTCATACCTGCAACATGCATCACTCTTTTATCATCTTTAAATTTTTCTAACATTTCTTCACAATACCAAAAAAAACTTTGGCTTGGTAAACAGTCGTCTTCAAGAATAACTCCCATTTCTTCATTTTCAAAAAACCAATCTATAGCACTAGTGCAGCCTTTTTTACAGCCTAAGTTTGCCTCATTGAAGCGAGTCTTTACTTCGCAAGGCCAATCAACGTTAGATATCAAATAATCTCGCACTATTGTAACCATCTCCAGCTCCCCCTCAATTTCAGGTCGGGCTCCATCTGAAGAAATATAAAGCCTAGGTACCTTTGCTTTACGTATTGACTCAAATACCTCTTTGGTTGTATCAAGCCGATTAAATGTCATCAATAACGTTGCTGTATTTAGTTTATTAATCTTAACAATATTTGATTCATTTTTACTCATTACAACTTCCAGTTATTTTTTTCAAGTTTTCTTATATAGTCTTCAATATTATGTTTAATAAACCAACCCAAAGCTTCAGTTTTAGTAGTTATAACATCTCCAGACATTCTATTGCCTTGTCTTTCTGGTAGCATTTGAACGTTACCCCCAAACATTTTTGCAATTTCAAGAATTGAATAGCTTTTTGGATTGCCAATTCCAAACTCATCGCCATGTCCTTTTTCGGCAACAAGAATGAGTCCCTCGATAATATCATCAACATGCGTAAAATTTCTCCTCTGAAGTCCGGGGTTAACAACTGTAAGATCTTCGCCTTTCCTCATCTTATCAATAAATGATGCAATAATAGTCGCATATTTTCCTGAAGATATTTCTCTTTTTCCATAGACATTATAAAAATAGGTAATTGCATAAGAAATTCCATACCATTGCCCATAATTTACAATTAATTCAGTATTAGAGGCTTTTGTCCATGCATAAGGACTTTGAGTTCTCCCAAGCGCACCATCACTATATTTTGTACTACTACCAGAATAAATTAACTTAGACTTGGTTTTTCTTACAAATTCAAGCATTGCAAAAATACCCAACTTATTGAATTTCCATACTTTCTCTATATCATCAAAACTTTGCTCTACTCTTGAATATTCACCAAGATGATAAATAATATGAGGTGAAAAATTTACTAAATTATCGATATTACCAACATCACCTTCAATATAAGTAACGTTATCAACATGATTATCGCGACTCCCCATAAAATAATTATCTAGTGAATAGACAATATTATTAGGATCTAATGAGAGCCTCTCACAAAGATGACTTCCTATAAATCCAGCTCCCCCAGTTACAAGTATTTGTTTTTTCATATATAAATATAATCAAATAAAATAAAATAAAATAAAATAAAATAAAAAGTCCATTACATTTATTTCATATTGCTACATGCTAATATCGCTATATTTGATTTCACGAAGCCCATTTGGAACTGTTAACTCAATTATCTTATTACAATGTTTCAAAGTTGTAAGTCTATGAGCAATCATAAGGATAGTTACATCTTTATTTGAATCAATTATTGATTTGATTGTATTTTCCTCTGTTTTATTATCTAAAGCACTAGTTGCTTCATCTAGAATTAATAAATCTGATTCTTTATATAAAGCCCTAGCTATACCAATCCTTTGACGCTGACCACCAGAAATTCTTACACCATGTTCGCCAATTAGAGTTTGATATTTGTCATCCCATCCATCAATTAGCTTAGAAAGTTGAGCTACTTTTGCAGCATCTAAAACTTTAGCATAATTTATTTCATCACCAGTCATACCAAAAGCAATATTTTCTTCAACAGAAGTATCAAATAAATTAATATTTTGAGGCACATTAGAAATTTTTTGCTGCCATAAATGCCTATTCTTAATATTTATTTCCTTACCATCAACTAATAACATGCCATCTGAAGGCGACAACAGCCCAATAATTATATCAATCAATGTACTTTTACCACTTCCAGTTTCCCCAATAAAACCTACTTTATCTCCTTTATTGATTACTAAATTGACATTTTCTAAGACAAAAGTAGAGTCTTCTGAATATTTGAAACTAACGTTCTTCAATTCTATCCTATGAGAAAATAAAACATCATTAAATGAATTATTTTCTAAATATTCTGGCAGAGGTTGTTTAAGCAACACAAGAACTTCCTTAAAAGATTCATCAGCACTCTTGTAAGAAATATAAGAGTTATAAACCTGTTGCAAAGCAGGTAGAATCCTTTGCGCTCCAATTGCAAAAGCAGCCAAAACAGGAATAGCGCCCAGAGGATGGTCACTTTGAGTAGTCATTAAATATGCTAAAACAGCAACTATTGACATCCCAAAGGCTTCAATAGCAAATTTTGGACACCCAGCTAGAAATTGACTATTTGCCATTGCATTACGAACAGGCAAATCTGCATTTTGAAAAATTTTTGAATAAAAATTTTGAGCTTGATTTAAAAGGACCTCCCTGAAACCCAATAAACCCTCTTGGAGTGCTTTTACTTTTTCAGTAGATTTAAGATTGATAGTAATACTATTTTGTTTAAGGCGAAAACTAGTTGATTTCATTATCGAAAAATATATTATGCTCAAGCTTGCAAATAAAACAAATGCAACTGCAGCATCAATAAAAATAAGAACTGATATCAAGCCAGTAATAATAAATATTGAACCAAATAATGCCAAGATTGGACTTATTACTTGATCGCTTACCATGTTTGTTTTTAAAAGGATACCATTGACTATTTCGCTACTATTGCGAGAAACATGGACTAAATAATCCTGATATAAAGTACGTCTATATATTTCAATACTAAGGTCTGCTCCAATTGCTTGCGTCAAGTAAGTCGACAGATATAATAATGTTATACGAATAACTCCAGCAAATAATGTAGCACAAACAAATATAACACTAAAGGGGAAGGCCATTTGATCAGGCCTAATTATGCCTAATAGTTCAAAAAGAGGCTGCATATACTTATTTTGAAAAAGATGTTCTGGATTAGTTAATGCAGCAATAAATGGCAGCACGGACCCAACACTCAGCATCTCTAAAAACGAAGTTAAAATCATAAGAGCCAAAAGAAGGACTAATTGTTTTCTCCGCTTTTTTGATATGTTTTGCCACAATATTAGCAAGTTAGTCATTTAAAAACCCTTTAAAAAGAAAACTTATAGTTAGTCCTATTAACAATACCTTCACTAAGAACTAAAATTCTTCTGAGCTCATTATTAATTGCATTAGCACTCACCTAAACCTTTATATTTTTTGATCCAAATAAATAATAATCTGATGGGAGATGTTCAATTTTATTATCAGCCCAAAATAACTTGTCACGTTTTTTTTGAAAAGAATTAAAATATTTTTTATTATCAATAGACGCAAAATTATCTTGATAAGCGATCAAAAAGCTTGATACATTATCACAACAATCTATAAATAAATCTCTTACCGAAATTGGCGCTTCACTTAATGACCATGTAGCAATAAGAAGCATTTTAGTTTTATTATCAAAAATATCTAAAATAGCCTTCAATTGTTCAAGATCAGAAATACAAACCACTCCTTTCTTAGTTTTCATAAATTCATTGACACTTACAACAGGAATATTGATATTTTTTAAATAGTACTTTTGTAAAAGTGAGAAATGAGAAAAGTCGAAAATTATATAGCCGCCATCAAACCCTAAATTATAGTTTAATCTACACATACTTCCAAAGCCACCACCAAATTCTAAAATACAATCCTGGTCTATTATGTTCGTATTTGTAATTGATTCAAACTGTGCAATATGATAGCCATGATGAATCAAAATAGCAGATGAGCTAGGATAGAAGGCATACATAGATCTATGACCAAACCAGTCTTCTCTTATGCCCTTTTTATATATCTTCCAATTCTTATGTTTTTTTAAATATTTAATCTCATCATAAATAAAATCTGCATTTATGCCTAAATTCATTGTCTTTGAAATTACTGGCCAACTCAAAAATAAATCTATTTGATTATTAAGAACTGATTCTCTTAGTACATTTAAATTTTGTTGCCATGCTTCTAAAGCATGCTCTTCACTTAAATTTGTAGAACTGATATCACCATAGGTAGGAAGCTCTTTATAACTAGCCCAAAGCTCATTTACTAACTCTTTATCTGGAGTTTTTATAAATAAGCTAATATTAAATAAATTTAATATTAGGGAATTAAGCTTAAGAAAAAATCTAAAAACTAAAACTCGCATCATGAAGCCTCTTAAAAATATATTTATTAGTTGAGAAGTATACCTTCTGGTAAATTTTTATCGCTTTAATCTAATTAAGTTAATATTATTTTCATACATTAATCTATATCAATAATTTCAGACCATGATGGTTGTATACCAGGATGAGACTCCACTTTTTCTCTCCAGCCATGCCAATATTTTGGAAAAAAAACTTTTTTCCTGTACTTCATTAAATATGAACCCCACCATGCAAAAGTACTATTTGACCCTATCCCATATTTACATAATGTCATTAGAGAAAAATCAACAATTGGATGATTAGAGGATATATACTTATCAGAATCACTTATGTGTCTAAATGCTTGCTCAACATATTCAGGGTCATCAGATAAAAAAATATAGTAAGGAAAATTTACCTCGTTTTCAATTAGACTAATTGCATTACTATAGTAGGAAAATGGAAGATTTACCCCTCTTTTGTTATTATAAAACTCTCTTAGATAGTCTCCTCTGCGAACATGAACAAATACCTTTGTTCTATCATTAGGGAAGCTATTAAAAATTTTTAAAGCACTTTGAAAATAATGATCTTTAGTCTTAACTTTAATATTATCAATATTAAATAGCATCTCACTTTGAAAAAAGCCTTGTTTAACTATACTGACTGGAATCAAGCCAGTTTTTTTAGACACTTTTTTATCGTAAACTCCTTTTTCATCCCTTAAATGTTCAAAATAATTGAATATGCGTTTTTTAGCAAGCCAATATAAAGCTGGAAAAATAAGGATTCGCATAATGGAGTTAATAGCTCTTGAAGGTATATAGATATGAAAATTTAAATCTTTTAGATCAAAGCCATCCGCCAACTCTTCCATCCCACCCAAGCAAAAAATATTTTCATTATTTTTAGCTAAAGATCTCAAATAAGCATACTGAAATAATTCATTACCTACCCCCCAAGAAGAATAATATACTATCATAAGTCTATTTTTTTCAAATAATCTTTGTAAGTAAGTTCGAGGCCATCTATTAAATTTATTTTGGGCATCCATCCCAACTTATTTAACTTTTGGCTATCTAGTAATTTTCTATTCATGCCCTCTGGAAGCGAAGAATCATATTTAACTTCCCCAGTATAGCCAACAACACTAGTAATACAACTAACTAAATTCTTAATTGAAATATCTTCTCCATAACCTGCATTAAGATGACTACAATTAAGATCAACAACCTTTTCATAAACACTATTTTCAATTTTCATTATAAATATAGATGCTGAAGCCAAATCATCAACAAAAAGAAATTCCCTTTTAGCATCACCACTTCCCCAAACAGTTAGTGTTTCATTCTTAATTTTTGCTTCATGAACTCTTTTAATTAGTGAAGGAATAACATGGCTATTTTTTGAATGATAATTATCTCCAATTCCATATAAATTGGTTGGCATGATACTTCTGAAACTTAAACCATATTCTTTGCCATATTGTTTATTATAACTTTCACACATTTTAATCCCTGCAATTTTTGCAATTGAATATGCCTCATTAGAAGGCTCAAGTGAGCCAGTCATTAGATAGTCCTCTTTCATTGGTTGGTCAGATAGCTTAGGATATATACTACTAGAGCCAATAAAAAGTAATTTTTTAACACCACTTTCAAATGCAGCATGAATAATATTAGTTTGAATCATTATATTTTCATAAATAAAATCAGCTGGAAATGAGCTATTGGCATATATACCACCGACTTTCCCAGCAGCAATATAAACCTCACTAGGCATTTCTTTTTTGAAAAATTCTAAGACTTGAGCTTGATCAGTTAAATCCAACTCAGAATGTGCTCTTGTAATAATATTTACTGGTTCATTTTTTAATTGTCTAAAAATAGAACTTCCAACCATTCCATTATGACCCGCTATATATACTTTTGATTTCATAGGGTTAGTTATAAAAATCTTTTATTAATCCACAAACTCTTGTAATGTCACTATTCTCTAATTGACTCGATGAAGGAAGCCATAAACCATTATTTCCAACAAAATTTGAGACAGGATGACTACCAGGAACAGAATAAGCAAGTTGATTATTAATTGGAGGATACATTGGTCTTGTACCAATATTATTTTGCTTTAAAAAGATAGATAATTCATCTCGTTTTTCTGCAATACAGTCAAAAAACCATGGAGCTGTATATTCAATATCATGATCAAAAAGATTTATTTGTTTGATATTTTCTAAATTACTAGCATAAGCTTGATATATTTCTTTTTTTCTTTCAACTCTATATTGTAATTTTTTCATTTGCTCAATACCAATGCAAGCCTGCAACTCAGTAAACTTAAAATTATATCCTATGGAATCATGTATATCATTTCCTCCACTAGATCGGCCAAAATCTTTTAGCCGCCTAAGCTTAGCCATAACTCCATCATCATTAGTGATAAGTGCGCCACCTTGACCTGTTGATATAATCTTTGGAGCAGAAAACGAGAAACTACCTACCATTCCTGCATTTCCAATATGCCTTCCATCTTTATAAAATGATCCAAGAGATTGAGCAGCATCTTCAATTAGGATTAGCCCTTTATCCTTACAAAGATTTTCAAAAGCCTCAATTCCTGATTTTGGATACCTTCCATTTGCAGTAACCAACATGATGGCTTTTGTTTTATTTGTAATGGCTTGCTTAACTAGTTCAATATCTAAACATAAAGTTTCAGCCTCTACATCAACAAATATTGGCTTAGCTCCAAGCAATTTAATTGAATTAGGGGTTGCAATCATTGTGTAATTAGGAACAATTACCTCATCATTAGCCTGTATTCCAGAAGCAATTGCTGCTAGTGTCAAACTAATAGTACCATTGTTAACTACTATGCAATGTTTAGCACCCGTATAGTTAGCAATCATTTTTTCAAATATTTCAGTACGCTTAAACTCAGTTATAAACCCATCTTCATCCATGTAACTACAAACAGCTTGTTTTTCTTCCTTGCCAAACCAAGGACGCATCTGCATAATAAAATCATCACTCATATTTTAGTAGCCTCAACGTTTAAGCTAACTAAAATACCATTTTCTTTATCCATATGTGGGAAGTAAGATTGTGAGTGATCATCATAATCTTTATGAAGAGTTTCTTGCCAGTTGTATTTCTTTACATCTTTGAAGCCATTATCACCAAGTAATTTTGACATACTATTAAAGTTGTAAACAGTCTTGTGAAAAAGAGTTATTTTTTCTGTTTGAGTTTGAATATCCATCTGACCATATAGTGGTCCAAGAATACTTTCAATCTTTCCACTCTTATGATAAACCTCAATCAAACTATCAAAATCTGGCAATGCTATTCTCAATAAGCCATTTGGCTTTAAGACCCTACTCCATTCCTTTAAAACTTCAAGAGCCTCGGCAGGATTAAAGTACTCAAAGTTATGACTAGAGTAGATTAAAGATACTGACTCATCTGTAAACATTGATAAATCATCTATTCCAGACTTATAATCAATATGACTCATATCACATAAATCTATATGAATAAAGCCCGGAATATATCTATGCCAGCAACCTAAATGTAGTTTTATGTCTTCACTCATAATTTAAAATTTATTTTTATCATGTTCTACACTTATAAATGGTCCATTTTTTGACTCAATGACTTGAGTATCATTTTCTAATATCTCATAACCATGCCCGCCATAACCAAATACTGCAAGATCTCCTTCATAAAGAATATACTCTTGTAAGAAGCTCTCCTCTTCAGTAAAAAGTGACACTTTCACAGAGCCTTTCTTTATATAAATTGATTCTTGTGTGCGAGATGAATTACGATCGAACTCCTTATGTACATGTTTATCTAATTTCTTACCTTTATCGTACCACCATGAGCCTACTTGAATAAATAGCTCATCCGGTGTAACAAAATTAAGACCTTTAACCCAGTCTGAATCTCTATAAATAATAGATATAATTTTTCCTTCATGATTAATTGTTTCCATCAAAACTCCTATCTGTCTCTGTTTGAAAGTAAAGGTGAATTGGACAACCAATTAATATTAATTCTTGGATCATTCCATTTTACGGAGAACTGCTCATCAGCATCCATATAGTTGCCCTCATAAGCAAGTTTATAATGATAAACTGCAAGCTCACTCTTTACATAATATGCGTTACCAACACCTGGAGGAATTAATATAAGTTTTTGATTTTTTTTACCAATATTAAATTCTTGCCACTTTAAATAAGTTTCGGATGACTCTCTCAAGTCTACAACTACTTGCTGAATCTCTCCAAAAACAGATGTAACTAACTTCCATGATTTTGTATCACCATGGATACCTCTTAAAACATTAAATTTTGATGTAGAAAACTTATCATGTTTAAAAAATAATCCATTTGGCAATAATTTTTCTAGGTCATATTTTAAAAATGATGTCCAGATATCTCCCCTCAGATCTTCAGAAATTGATGGTTTAATTATCCAAACTCCTGACATTTCATTTGACTCCTCTATGGAGAACTCTATACTCATTCAATTCCACCAAAGTCATCATTGTTCAAGTCATACTTAACCATCTCTGTAACTAATTGCTTAAAAGAAATCTCTCTTTTCCAATTTAACTCATTTTCAGCTTTAGATGGGTCTCCAAGAAGCAATTCAACCTCTGCTGGACGGAAATATTTTTCATCAATTTCTATTAAAATTTTTCCTGAATTTTCATCAAAACCTTTTTCATTAACACCACTTCCTTTCCAGCTAATAGACACTCCAATTTCCCTGAATGCTACTTCTACAAACTCTCTAACTGTATGGGTCTCACCAGTAGCAATAACATAATCTTGTGGCTTTTCTTGTTGAAGCATTAACCATTGAGCATAAACAAAATCTTTTGCATGACCCCAATCACGTTTTGCATCTAAATTTCCAAGTTTCAAGACATTTTGCCTTCCTTGGTGAATCCGAGCAACTGCTTGAGTAATTTTTTTAGTTACAAAAGTTTCACCTCGCCTAGGTGACTCATGGTTAAACAATATACCATTACAGGCAAATAAACCATATGACTCTCGATAATTTACAGTTACCCAGTAAGCGTAAAGTTTTGCTGCACCATAAGGTGATTTAGGATAGAAAGGAGTTGTTTCACTCTGAGGCTCAGTACCTGGAATGCCTCCAAATAGTTCGGACGTGGATGCTTGATAATATTTACAAACAAGTTTTAAATCACGAACAGCATCTAGAAGCCTTATAGCTCCTACACCAACAACTTCAGCTGTATATTCAGGAACCTCAAAAGAAACTGCAACATGAGATTGTGCACCTAAATTATATATTTCATCAGGCTGAACTTTTGTAAGTATTCTATTTAGATTACTCGAATCTGTTAAATCTCCATAATAAGTATAAAAATTAGGATGTCCATCTAAATGATCTATTCTCTTTGTATTAAAAATAGAAGTTCTTCGCATTATTGCATGAACCTCATAGTTTTTTTCTAATAAAAGTTCGGCTAAATATGAGCCATCTTGTCCAGTAACTCCAGTAATAAAAGCTTTTTTCACACAATCATCCTAATTAGTTATTTTTTTAAATACCAATCTACCAAACTTTCTAGCCCCTTAGCCAGAGAGTAATTTGATTGATAACCGAGCAATTTTTTAGCTTTACTTATATCTGCCAAAGAATGCTTCACATCGCCCACTCGAAATTCTCTATATTTTGGTTCTTTTTTAATTAAACCTTGAATTCTTTTGATAAGAAGCCCTTCTATAATTTGATGTAAATCATTAAGGTTTGTTTTTTCACTCACAGCAACATTATAAATTTGGTTAACTGAGTTATTATCTTCTACTAACGCTGCCAATATATTTATTTGAACAACATTATCGATGTAACAAAAATCTCTACTCGTTTTGCCATCACCATTAATGAATATAGGATCATGATTAAGAATGGAAGAAATCCATGCTGGAATAACAGCAGCATATGCACCATTAGGATCTTGCCTCTTACCAAAAATATTAAAATATCTGAGACCTATTGAATCAAACCCATAATTATTAGAAAAAACATTTGCATATAACTCATTTACAACTTTAGTCACAGCATAAGGACTTAGAGGGTTACCAATATTTTGTTCTACTTTGGGTAGCGAAGGATGATCTCCATAATTAGCACTAGAAGATGCGTAAACGAAACGTTTTATTTTTGCATCCCTTGAAGCTATCAGCATGTTTAAAAAACCATCAATATTGGTCCTATTAGTATTTATAGGGTCCTCAATTGACCTAGGGACTGAACCTAATGCGGCATGATGAAGAACAAAATCAACACCTGCACAAGCTAGATGGCAATCTTCTAAATTAGTAATATCACCTTTTATAAATGTAAAATTATGACCAAGTAACTTCCCCGAAGAATTTTCAGCATCCTCAATTGCTTGATCAATATTATGCTGGAAGCCAGTTTCAAAATTATCTACACCAACAACTTTTTGGTTCAATATAAGAAGATTTTCTAGTAAATTAGAGCCAATAAAACCTGCTACTCCTGTTATCAACCAATTTCTCTGATTAGTTTTTAACTCATTTATGATTTCTATATATTTCATTTATAGCCTTCCATCAACTTCTTCTTTATTAAGAATATGCTTAATATCATAAAGAATAAATTTATCCTTACTAAATTCCTTAATCCTATCTTTACTCATGCTTTTGAAATCATTATGTGCGACAGCCAAAACAATACAGTCATATTTTTTTTCAACCGGTTTATCTATAAGATTAATATTATAATAATTACTCACCTCTTCTTTTGAGGCCCATGGGTCGTAAACATCCACGTTACAATTTAAATTTTCAAACTCTTTAATTACTCCAAATACTTTAGAGTTTCTCAAGTCAGGGCAATTGTCTTTAAAAGTTAATCCCATTATAAGAATATTAGACTTAGGGATTTTAATTGCTTTTTCTTTCATTAACTTCAAAATTTCTTGAACAACATATGTACCCATACTGTCATTAATTTTTCGACCTGCAAGAATTACCTCAGGCTTATAGCCAATACTTAAAGCTTTATGAGTTAAATAATATGGATCAACACCAATACAATGTCCACCAACCAAGCCTGGTGTGAATGGTAAAAAATTCCATTTTGTAGCTGCAGCCTCTAAAACAGATTGAGTATCTATACCAAGCTTATTAAATATAATTGAAAGCTCATTAATTAGTGCAATATTAACATCGCGCTGCGTATTTTCAATTACCTTTGCAGCTTCTGCAACTTTTATACTGCTAGCCATATGGGTTCCTGCTTTAATAATCTCACGATATAGAATATCTATTTCAATAGAAACTTCCTTATTAGAACCAGAAGTAACTTTTTTAATATCAGCCAAACGATGGTTCTTGTCACCAGGATTTATCCTTTCAGGAGAATAGCCGCAGTAAAAATCTTTATTAAATTTCAACCCAGAATACTTTTCAAGTAATGGAACACAAACCTCTTCAGTTGCGCCAGGATAAACTGTTGATTCATAAATCACAATATCACCTTTTTTAAGAATTACTCCAATACTCTGGCTCGCCTTCTTAAGTGGAGCAAGGTCAGGATTCTTATCGCTATCTATTGGTGTAGGAACAGTAATGATATAAATTTCACATGCTTTAATTTCATCTAATTTTGATGTAAAACTCAGGTAAGAGGCCTCGTTTAACTCTTGCGACGTTATTTCAAGCGTGGAATCAAAGCCATTTTTTAAGTCAATTAACCTATTTTTATTAATATCAAATCCAATCACATGGCGCTTTTTACCGAACTCAACAGATAAAGGTAGGCCAACATAGCCAAGCCCTATAACTGCGATACTCTTCTCGGTCATTATGATATTAATCCTTAACTGTTATCGAGATAAAATGATAAAAAATACTATTAAAATACAGAAAGCATTTTAAACCAATATATTCTCGAATAATAAAATCCTATACCAATTATATAACACCGTGATTTTTTGAATTATTTATAATAAGACATTAGTTGAATTAATTTGTAAAGAGTAATATGAAATATAATAATATTAACTTTAATAATAAAACTATCTTGATAACTGGTGGTGCAGGTTTTATCGGCAGCAACTTAGTCTTTTATTTTCAACAAAACTACCCTAACTCAAATCTTGTCGTATTTGATTGCTTTCGGAGCGAATTAACTTTTTCTAATGGTAATCTTCAAAGTTTTGGTCATTATAAAAACTTAATTGACTTTAAAGGTGATGTTATTTGTGGAAATATAAATAACAAAAATGATTTATTACTACTTAAAAAGTATAATTTTGATTTCATCTTTCATCAAGCTGCTATTTCAGATACTCGAGTATATGATCAAGAAGTTGTTATGCAAACAAATGTTAACTCTTTCTATGACATTTTAAATATTGCCAAAGATAATGAGGCTGTAATAGTATATGCAAGCTCTGCTGCAACCTATGGCAGTCTTTCATCTCCACAAACTGTTGGTCAAGAAAGCCCTGAAAACCCTTATGGCTTTAGTAAGCATATGATGGATCAAATTGCATATCGCTTTGGAAATGAAAACCCAAATATGACAATAGTAGGTTTAAAGTTTTTTAATGTATATGGACCTGGTGAATATTACAAAGCTAAAACCTCTTCAATGGTAATTCAACTTGGTCATCAAATCTTAGATGGTAATGCGCCAAAACTATTTGAATCTTCTGATCAAATTCTAAGAGATTTTATATATATTGATGATGTTATACAAGCTAATATTAAAGCATGTAGTCCTAAAATAAATGGAGTCTATAATGTAGGTACAGGGATACCTAGGAGTTTTCAAGATATTGCCGATATTCTGCAAAATGAATTAGGAAGTAACCTTGGTACTGAATATTTTCCTAATCCACTTAAAGGCTACCAGATGCATACGCAAGCAAATATAGATTCTTCAAAAATATACTTAGACTTTATGCCTAAATATAGCCTAGAGGAAGGAATTAAGGACTATATATCTGAAATTAAGCGACTGCATGGAAGTGATAATAAATGATTGAACTCCAAAATAAAAATCCTCGAGTGCTTGTTATTGGAGACTTAATGATAGACCATTATCTCTGGGGACATTGTAAAAGAGTATCTCCTGAAGCACCAGTTCAAGTTATAGATATTGAGAGTGAGAGCTCAGTTTTAGGTGGTGCTGGAAATGTTATAAACAATCTGAAATCATTAGGGGCCAAAGTTGATGCGATAAGTATTATAAGTGATTCAAAGGCTTCTCATGAACTGCAAAAACTTTTAACTGATATTAATGTTGATACTAATTTTCTAATTACTCAAAAAAATCGAACTATCTCTAAAAAAAGTAGAATTATTGCCTCTCAGCAACAGGTCGTTCGTTATGATCAAGAAAGTACTGAAGACATAAGTGAAGCATCACAAGATCTAATTCTTAATACTTTTAAAAAAATTATTGATAATTATGAAGTTATTTTGCTATCTGATTATGGAAAAGGAGTCCTTACTAAAGGACTTACTAAATCTTTAATTACCATTGCAAATAAATATCAGAAAAAAGTATTAGTTGACCCAAAAGGTACTGATTTTTCTAAATATAAGGGCGCTTATCTTCTCACTCCAAATCAAAAAGAAGCTAGTGAAGCTACTCAAATCAATATTAAAGATAATACAAGCTTAATTAAAACAATTACTAAATTAAAAAATGATTACGATCTTGATGTTTCACTTATTACTCTTAGTGAAGATGGTATAGCAATTTTTGACAATAAATTTCGCATTCATCCTACTAATACTAGAGAGGTATTTGATGTAACTGGAGCTGGCGATACAGTTCTTGCATCACTTGGTTTTGCTCTAGCTTGTAACCTCAAAATTGATGATGCTATTAAATTCTCTAACCTTGCCGCAAGTGTTGTAGTAAGTAAAATTGGCAGTGCTACTGCTTCTCTCGATGAAATTATTGAACTTGAATCAAGCCTTAATAAATCTTCTAGTGTTGAGCATATTAAAACACTCGATGAAATTAAAGCATTAAGCAAAGACTTAAAATCAAGAGATAAGAAAATTGTTTTTACTAATGGTTGCTTTGATCTTTTGCATGCAGGACATGTTCAATATTTAGAGGCTGCCAAAAGCTTTGGGGATATTTTAATTCTTGGTCTAAATTCTGACCGATCAGTAAAAGCAATAAAAGGATCAGGACGACCAATTAATAATGAAACTGATAGGGCTTATATAGTTGCCGCTCTTGAAGTAGTAGATTATGTAGTAATTTTTGACGAAGATACGCCATATAATTTAATCCAAAAGATCAAACCAAATACCTTAGTTAAAGGCAAAGATTATGAAGGAAAAAAAGTAGTAGGACAAGATATTGTTGACGAATTAATACTAATTGAATTTATTGAAGGCAAAAGCTCAAGTCAAATTATTAATAAAATTCAAAAAGGTAATTAGTTATGAAATCAATCATATTAAATGAATTTAAAAAACATATCGCAGTTAGTTCAAAAACAATGGAAGCAATTAGTGACCTCATTGAAATTGCTGCTAATATTTGCATTAATAGCCTTAAAAATGGAAATAAAATATTACTAATTGGTAATGGTGGAAGTGCTGCTGATGCTCAACATATTGCTGCAGAAATTATTGGAAGGTATAAAGAAGAGCGAAAAGGCTTACCTGCTATTGCATTAACTACTGATTCATCTGTGATTACATCTATTAGCAATGACTTTGGATACTTATCTGTATTTACTCGTCAAGTGGAAGCTCTAGCTAACAAAGATGATGTTTTGATTACTATTAGTACTGGTGGAAGCAGTCCAAATATAATTAGCGCATTAAAACTTGCCAAAGAGCTTGATTGTAGAACTATTGGCTTTAGTGGTAAAGATGGTGGCGCTTTTAATGATTTATGTGATGTCAACCTTGTAGTTGCCTCTGACGATACACCAAGAATTCAAGAAATGCATATTTTAATTGGACATACAATCTGTCAATTAATTGACAATGCATTCATTGATTCACACTAGACCATCAATTACATTAAGAACGTCTTTTGCCTTAATAAGTTTCATGCAATTATGGTGTTTTAATGGGCAACTCCTCTTCATACATGGCTGGCAATCCAAGGTTTTTTTTAGAACAAAGCTACTCTTGTTCATCCACTGTGATGTTTCATTATCTTTTGTTGGGCCAAAAATTGAAACAGTAGGAATTTGAAAACATGCTGCCAAATGCATTGAACCACTATCGCCAGTAATAAATAAATCAAGATTTGAAATATGATTCATTAGCTCAGAAATACTAGTATGAGCTGCCAAATTTTGATAGTTAGTAACTCCTTTTTCAATTAAAGTTTTTTCTATATCTCCTGCAATATCTTTTTCACTAGGTCCTCCAAAAATAACAATATCATATTCAATAGACAAAGCACTTGCAACATTTGCAAATTCATCAGGATACCAACGTTTGGCATCCCCATATGAGGCACCAGGATTAATGCCTAATATTTTATTTTTTCCAGATTTAATTTTTCTTACATTATGTAATATCAATTTACCTGGACTAGAATTAGAATTAACGCAATCATTAATGAAGTTATTATATTTTTCAACTTGATGCCCTTTAGCGTATTTTTTTTTATCAAATTGAAACTTACTTTTAGATGAGACACAAAACTTTATTAATTTTGAGCGAAGAGAGCCTCTAAAAGAAACAAATGCATCAAACTCACCAAGGTCCATTATTAGCTGAAATGTTTTTTTGAAAGTTTTGTCTAAAATATAAGTTTTAAAAACCCTAGGATGACCCTTAATCGCCTCAATTGCAACAGATGAGCCTATTAATGTAATTTCAGCATCATCAAAGTGATTCTCCAAATTTTCAATAGCTGGAGTAGCCATAACAGCATCGCCAAGCCAAGTAGGAAGCTCTATCAAAACCTTCATTTAACTAACTTATAATGTTTTTTACTTAACTCTAGACCGAATAACAATTCCAGTTTAATCATTTGTCGATGTTTTTTTTGTTTTGTATTTAATTGATAATTAGCATCAGCTAAATACACGCCCTTCTCTTTTGGAAGCCAATTTAATACGCAATAGGGATGAGTCCCAGTAAACTCTTTAATAATAGACTGATCTATTTGAGAGTAATCAATCTTACTAGGAGACTTGCCCCAATATTTTTGAACTTTTTGACTCTTTAGGTTCATTTGAGCCTCACTTCGAACCCACCCATAATGATAACAATAGGCGCCTACTTTTTTAGCCTTAGGATACCTTCCTTTTTTATTTCCATCGAGAACGAGCCAAAATAAGCCATCAGGAGCATATGACCTTACAGAGCTCTTAATGACTCTCGCTTCAGATCGATACCAGCCAGGTGATTCTAGAAAACTATTAGAGTTGCCATAAAAATGGTAAAAATCAAAAACTAAAGCCTCTACATTTGAGTCATTTAAATGCAATTTCATTGACTCTTTAATTTTTTCTAAATCATTTTCATGGTAGATCTCGTCGCCTTCAATATAGAAAAGCCAATCTCCAGTACAATTAAACTGAGCAATCATTTTTTGCTGTCCATAAACATAGCCCTTGTCTTGCATCTGATCATTCCATTTAGATTCAATAATTCTAATTTTTGGATTATCAATTGCACGAATTTGCGACAAGGTATCATCTTCACTTTCACCAATATTTATTACAAATTCATCAACAATTGACAAAATAGATTTTATCGACTCTAAAAATGGATAGCCTAATATTTGCCCATTTTTTATAAATGTAAATGCACTAATTTTCATTTTATTTTTTTAATTACCACTTCCAAATTTGAAGAAAGAACCCCTTTAGATTGACTTGAAATTGATCTTATAAATTTTTCAGTTAAAATATGCAAAAATAACCTTATCAATCTAGAAGGCATCTTAAGTATATTATGTCTAAAAATAAAAGGTCGTATATCTCCTCTATAAAATATTACCTTTAAATCTGAGTTATAGCACCAGTAATTAAGCTTAGGTAAAGTAACAATATTACAATGAGTTACATCGCCGTGCTGATTCCCAAGCCCTAAAGGACTTGAGCCATTTGGAAACCTTAAAAATATTGAGCCAGCTTCCTCTAAATGAACATTAATTTCTTTAAAAAACTCTTCAACTGCATCTGCATTAATATGCTCAATAACATCAAATAAAATTATTAAGTCATACTTAGTTTCTGTATCTATCTTATCGAGAGAGGTGTATGCTGAAAAATTATTATCAATAGCTAAATCAACTAAATTTTCATTTGACTCAATACCATCATAATTAAAGTTTTGACTAACTGCATAACCAAGAAATGCACCATTACCAAAACCAATTTCTAAAATTTTAGAAGACTTCTTTAATTTTAATAATTTCACAATATTATTAAAATAAGTCTCTTCTAATTGAGAAGTCTTACCGAAAGAGTCTGTATCCCAATTCTTCCAATCTATATATGTGTTATTTTTACTCATAACTATTTAAAAATTATTAATTATCTTTAATTACAATATTACCAATATCTTGGCTTACAAAAGACAAATAATCATTTAAATTTTCTTTTGTTATCTGTACCCCTATTCTTTGATTTTCAATTGGGACTCTTGGCTCAAAAACCTCTTGAAATATTATATTGCTAACTTGAGGCTTAAAATGCCAACCATTATCAATAAAATTATTTTCTTTTTGAGTAATATTGTTTAGCCCATAATAAGACCAAACCTGAGCCTCAGTATTATTAACTAAAGTCGATATGGCCGAAAAATATTTATTCTCAATATCTTGATATTTGGCGAATAAGTAATAAAAAGACGCATGCTTTGGCAAGATTATAAAAATATCGTCCTTTGTTCCTAATTTAGCTAATTTAACTACCTCTTCAGATGAATAAGATTCAAAATTTGAAAAATTACTTTTATCCAAATTATTTAATACCCCTGAACTATTTAAAGATAAATTAAATCTAAAATCAGAATAGCGAGAGTTTTGTTCTAAATGCTGTTTATTTAAATTCTCTCCTCTAAGAGATTTGATAGCATGTTGAATAGATCTAATTGTAATGTCGCTATTAAAATATTTATTAAAAAAAATACTGCCCTCTAATTCTTTTAAATATGCCTTATATCTGGCATTAATTTCACTATATTTCTCCCTGCTTTTATTTGAAGAAAAAACATCAAAACTATAAATAAAAAAATTACCCTGTTTTTTTACCTTTGATGCAAGAAGTCTATTTTCAGACAAAGTTGCACCATCGATTTTTATATTATGAGTTTTTTTACCTGTGATATTTTCTATTACTATAGGATTAACCCTTGCCATCCTTGAGCTGCCAATTAGGTAGTAATAGCCATCAGAATGAATCCTTGCATTTGCAACATTTGGCTTATTAAACATTGTTAAATTTTTAACAAATTTATCATCTCTAGATTGATAGCCATATGGATCAATTAGATAATTCATTACACTAAAAAGAAAAAGTGTTAATAAAAATGAAAGGAATATTTTTAGTGTATGTTTTTTATACAAAAATTACCCCTAAAAGTTAAAGTAAATAAAGTCAACATTTTTATCTAAATTCATTAAAGAAATAGTAAATATTGAGACAATAAAGAACACAATTTTATTATCAGGCTTGTAAAAACTTACTATCTCATTCGAATTTTTAAAAAATAAGCATATAAATAATGCTATAAGCAACCACAAAGTAATTTCAGTATCACTATTAAAGTTAGCAAAAACCTCGCCAATTACTATCTCATTTCCTTGCAAAAAAGAAATATTTAGAAAAATACTTGGCAATACTACTCCTGAAAATCCAAACATTCCTTTTAAAACCTTTATAGCATCTTCCCATTGCTCAGCTCTAAAAAATATCCAAGATATATTTATAAAGTTAAAGGTTACAAACCAAGCTACTAGTTTATTTAAGTTAACCCCAGTATTACACCAAATCCTATGACAAATAATCGCTAATGCATGCAGAGCCCCCCAAAAAATGAAAGTCCATCCAGCTCCATGCCATATTCCTCCAATTAAAAAAGTAGCAAGCAAATTACAATACATTTTGAAACTACCTTTTTTATTTCCACCAATAGGGATATATACATAATCTCTTAAAAACCTTGAGAGTGTTATATGCCACCTTTGCCAAAAATCTCTAATATTTATTGCTTTATAGGGACTATTGAAATTTAATGGCAATTTGATATTAAATAAAAGAGCAACACCAATAGCCATATCTGTATAACCAGAGAAATCAAAATACAATTGAAAGGTATAAGAAAGAGAAGTTATCCAAGCTTCTATTAGACTCAATTGCTCTAACACATCAAATCCATTTGAGGCCCAAATAGAGAAAGTATCAGCAATAACTACTTTTTTAAATAGTCCTATAGAAAAAATAAAAACACCTAAGTAAATATTCTTATAATTTATGAACTTATTTCTTTTTTTAGTAAATTGAGGCATCATTTCTTTATGATGCACAATTGGGCCAGCAATTAGCTGAGGAAAAAATGTGACAAAAACAATATAGTTAAGAAAAGTATGTTTCACAACATAACCTTTAAAACTATCGACTAAAAAAGCTATCTGCTGAAATGTAAAAAATGATATGGCTAATGGTAAAGTTAATCTTAAAAGAGAATAGTTAGTGTAAAAAACAAAGTTTATATTTTGAATGAAAAAATCACTATATTTGAAGTAGCCAAGCAATAATATGTTAAAAAAAAGGCCAAATATTAACAAGGTTTTTTTATACAAAGTCGACTTGGTCATTAAGAAGCTAAATGCATAATTAATGATTACTGAAAATAGAATTAATGGTAAATAGATGATATTCCACCAGCTATAAAAAAATAAACTAGCAAATGCTAAAGATCCAGTAGCTAGAGTTGTTAACCTTTTTTTATTTAAATAAAAATATAAACAAAAAGTCAATGGAAGAAATAAAAAAATAAACTCAAAACTACTAAAAATCATTATTTGGATATTCCTTATTTTTTATCGGATGCAAAGTTTATAAATACTAAATTTAAATAGCTCTATCTTTCACTTTTAATCAACTTCATTAAATCATTTGCATGAACTAAAATTGATTCTACAGAAAACCCTTCAAGACTCTTACTATTGGCTGAAAATACAGTTCTATTTAAATCACTCGTAGGTGCAAATAATTTATAACTTTCATCATTATTTTCATGAATGGTTATAACTGGTATATTAAAAGTTGACGCAATATGAGCAATGGCTGTATCTGGTGTAATAATTAAATGTAAATTATCAATCAACGCTGATGCATCAAGAATATTATTTGTCCTATAAGCTATTGAAACATAATCTAGCCTCATATTGACTAACATTTCTTTTACACTTTGCTCCTTCTGCGGAGTAGAAAGAATAATGATTTGAATGTTGCGATTTATTTTATGAAGACCTTTACATATATCTATTAATTCTATGTAATGAATTTTTTTACCTTTAACCGCGCCTTCTAAATTAATGCCTATTAATATTTTATTTGGGTACTGACTAAGAAAATTAATTGCTATATTTTTTTGCAAATCATCATAAAATATATCGTATCGTTTTGATTCAGGCATCACATTAAAAGGCTTTAGAGTAGCTAACCAAATATCTCTAAAATGATTATCTTTTGGTTTTTCAGTATAGTAATCATAAATTTGTAACTTAGAGCCATGTAAACCATATCTTCCAGTCTTCTCAACTGAAATAACCTTCTTAGGATTAATTATTTTTAATCTAATAATAGCATGCCTTACAACAGAATGATCAAACTCAAAACAAACATCTATTTTTTTCTTTCTCAACTTAAATAGTATTGGCAAATCTAAAAATATATTATTTTTATTATTTAAATAAATACTATCAATATAAGGATTATTTTTTAAAATCATATGATTAGCTTGACTAGCTAAAACGTTAATTTCAATGTTCGGATACGATTTTTTTAATTCCCTAAAAACAGGAGTTGTTATAACCATATCACCAATTCTGTCATAACGAAGCATTAAAACTTTTGAAGATTTTTTAACATCAAACTTAATATTTTTTTTCTTCGTGATACCACTTAGAAGCAATGCTTTCAAATAATTTGTAACTATCATAAAAACTTATTAATGCCCTGGTCGCACCAATCAAGATTTTCAGTCACAGCTTTTTGAAGAAGCTTATCATTTACTGCTAAAGCCTTTCTATCTGCCTCATCATGCCAAAGATGATATTGTATTGCTGAAAATTTAAGTGTTATTCGATTAATGCCTTTATTTAGTAATCTGACAATAAATTCACTATCTTCGCGACCCCAACCTTTGAATTCATTATTAAACCCATTAACACTAATAAAGTCTTTTTTAAAAAAGGACATATTGCAGGTTTTTATACCCTTTAAATAATTTTTTTTAGTTGAAAAAAACTTAGATAAAAAATTTGAGTGGATTGAATTGAAGCGATTATTCAAGCCACTAGATAAAAAATTAAAAACTAACTGATGTCTGATAATTACATCTTTTGTTTTTTTTTCTGTAAGTAGAGATCTAGAGCCTTGAATAAAAAAACCAAATTTAGCATTTTTGAGATGGTCAGCAACAAACTCTGGATGAAGAACCATGTCACCATCTACCAATATAATATAGTCACTTTTAGAAATTGATATAGCCTTATTTCTTGCTTCAGCAGCTCTGAAACCTAGATCCTCCTGAAAGGAGTGTATTATTTCTAAATTTGACTGTGAATTGAATTCAGAAATTAGATCTTTAGTTTGCACATCACTTCCATCATCTGCAATAATTACTTCAGAAGGAGGCAGTATTTGACACTCAACACTTTTAAGAACTAGTATTAAAGCTTCAGGACGGTTATAAGTAGTAACTATTAGACTGATACTCATTTATTTGTTAAAAAAACACTCAGTAATTGGGTAACATTTAACCACACATTGCTGCTTACAACTAATAATGAAAATTTCGGTCTATATTATTGCCTTTAATGAAGCTGATAAAATCAGAGATTGCATTAACAGCGTCTTATGGGCAGATGAAATTATTGTTGCTGACTCAAATAGTACTGATGGTACAACTGAAATTGCTGAAAGTTTAGGTGCTAAAGTTGTCCAGATACCCTTTAGTGGCTATGGAAACTTAAGAAATAAAGCGATTTCTTATTGCACTAAAGATTGGATTCTTAGCATTGATTCTGATGAAAGATGTACTGAAGTTGTAAGAGATGAAATATTATCTTTAATAAAGACTACCTCAATTGATATTTTCAAAATTCCCAGAAAAAACTATTTTATGGGTAAGTGGATAAAACACTCAGGCTGGTATCCAAACTATAGACAGCCTCAACTATTTAGATCTGGAAAAATGTCTTATGACTCTATGCCAGTTCATGAAGGCTATATAAGCCATAGTGATAAAAAAATTGGTGTTCTTAAAAATAATTTATGGCAGTTTCCCTTTAAAAATACTGAAGAAGTAATTTATAAAGCAAATCGGTACTCAACTCTTGGTGTGTCAAAACTACAAGACAGAGGAATAAATGGTAGTGTTCTTAAAGGCTTTATTCATGGAAGCTGGTCATTTATAAAACATTACATTTTTAAACTTGGTTTTTTAGATGGTGGTGCGGGGTTTGTTATAGCATTTGGAAACTTTGAAGGAACTTTTTATCGTTATGTAAAGTTATCAGAAGTTCAAGCTGATTGGAAGCCTCCAAAATCAAATATAATACAAAAAATTAATAAATGATTGCACCTATTATTATTTCTGGAGGAAGCGGAACAAGGCTCTGGCCTCTATCTCGAAAACTTCAGCCAAAACAGTTCATTAGCTTGGGTAATGATACTACTCTTTTTCAAGATACTATTTTACGTCTCCCCAAAGAAGCCAAAGATCCTATTATAATTTGCAATGAAGATCATCGGTTTTTAGCAGCCGAACAGCTTCGAGAAATTAATAAATTATCAACTGGAATTATTTTAGAACCTATTGGTAAAAATACTGCCCCAGCAATAGCGTTAGCTGCACTAAAACTTTATAGCTCCTCTGAGGATCCAATATTACTTGTGCTTCCAGCAGACCATATGATTGAAGATACACAATCTTTTCATGAAGCAATTAAAATAGCTGAAACTCTTGCAATTCAAAATAAACTTGTTACTTTTGGAATATTACCAAACAAGGCTGAAACTGGCTATGGCTATATTGAAGCTGAAATGAATTTAAACTCTAAATTCTATAATATTAAATCTTTCAAAGAAAAACCAAGCCAAACTAATGCTAACAAATACTTTAAATCTGGAAAATATCTCTGGAATAGTGGGATGTTTATGTTCAAAAGTTCAATATACCTTCAAGAATTAGAAAAATTTGCACCTGAGATTCTTGCTTGTTGTAAAAATTCTCTCAAAGATGAGCGGCAAGATCATGACTTTATTCGCCTTATAAATGAAGAGTTCTTAAAGTGTCCTGAACTTTCAATTGATTATGCAGTTATGGAGCATACTAAAAGCTCAGTTGTAGTTCCATTAGATGCAAATTGGAATGATGTTGGGTCTTGGGAAAGTCTAATGAGCTCTAAATTAAAAGATACTGAAGGGAATGTTGTTGAAGGCGACGTTATTCTGGACAATGTTGAAAATACATTTGCTTATAGTTCAAATAGATTAGTTTCAGCAGTTGGAGTTTCAGGTCTAATTATAGTTGATACAAGTGATGCATTATTAGTTACAAGTAAAGAATACTCTCAAAATATCAAAAATATTGTAGCTAAGCTGAAAGATCAAAATCGTCCAGAAGCTGTTAATCATCGTAAAGTTTTTAGACCTTGGGGATATTATGATTCACTTGATGTTGGTGATGGCTTTCAAGCAAAAAGAATTTGCGTTAAACCAGGTGAAAAAATTTCCCTTCAAAAACATAAACATAGATCGGAGCACTGGGTTGTAGTGAGTGGAACTGCAAAAATTACTTGTGGGGATAAAATTTACAATCTAGAAAAAAATCAATCAACATATATTCCTAAAGGGGAAGTTCATAGGCTTGAAAACGAAGGCGCAGTTGATTTAGAAATTATTGAAGTTCAAACAGGCGATTATCTAGGTGAAGATGATATCATTCGTCTTGAGGACGACTATGAAAGAGATTAAAGGCCTCATGGTATTTTGACAGAATGTCATTAACTGAAATTGTATTTACATTATTAGCATCATACAAACTAAAAGCTGAAGTGTTTTTTGTTAGTAACATTTCTGGAGTAAGTCTTGCCAAGAGAGCCAGCGTATTAGCATTTACTGCTGTCGCACCATGAAGCAAGCCTCCATCACAACATAAGAATAATTTTGATTTCCTAATTACTTCAATGGTCTGATTGAAAGTAAGTCTTGCAACAAAATTTAAAAAATTATGTTCTGAAAATTTCTTTATAATTTCTAATGATTGTTTTAACGCATTATCAGATCCAATTAAAATAATACCTAAGTCCTGATTCTGATCAATTATTTGTTCAATTACTTCATCCCATTTTGTATAAGTTTTATATGGCCATTCGCCGCCTAATGCAATAGCAATATAATTTTCAGCTACAATGTCATTAACAATTAACTTGTCAGGTTTTGAAATTGTTATAAAATTTTTTGCTATCTTATTAATTTCACTCTCATTTAAATTATTACCAAGTAAATTATTCATTTGATGGAAACTAAAAAGAATTCGATTCACTTCGGGTCCATTAAAATAACCAAACATTCCAACATAGGGTGACTTTGGAGCAATTAATGACTTGACCTTAATGCTCCTGGTACTATAAGAATCTAGAATGACAAGATTATATTTAATATCTTGCATCTCATTTATTTGAGAAAAAATATTATTGAAAATTTCATCACTCTGGTAAATATGTTTATTTTTTTTATTAGTAAATAAATCAACATTTTTATCTGAAAGCATCACCCTGCTTGATAAATCCATTAAGCTGTCCCCTAGGCTTGATGCAGATAAATTTATCCAAAGAATTTTATGATGACAAGGATGAATAGAAAAAGTTTCAAGATTTTTTTGGCCTTTTAGTACAATAAAAATATACCGTTTAAAAAATTTAATAAACCGTTGATAAATATTTTTTTTCTTTAAGTATTGTTTCGTATAAGTTGGAATTGCATATTTAAAAGGCAACTTATAACTTCTATTAAATACTAACATTTTTATACCAATAACTTACTTCATTAAAAATCTTTTCAGGCATAATGACATAAAGACACTCACTCCTTCCATTCTTATCATTGCAACCCGCTTTTCCACACGAAACACATGGAAATGATGCTTGAAAAATTGTTATATTATCATAAGTTTGAAGTGGGTTATTTTGTGTAGTTCCAGTTTTTAAGGCATTTGACCATGGAGACCACATAGATAAATTTGTAGGCCCAAAAATTGCAAAAATACGCTTACTCTGACTTGCTGCAATATGCGTATTGAGAGTATCCATACCAATGTATGCTAGAGCAGTTTGACTCAGAGCAATATACTCCTCTAGGCTTGTTTCCCCAATGAAATCATAAATATTTGGCAATGATGGTAGTTCATTTTTTATATTTAAATCAATCTGATTATTGGTTCCAGTAATTAAAATTGGCACATCTAGCGAATTAAGCAAAAAAAGAAATCTATCCCTCAGATGTTTTGGATAAATTTTGTATAAATACTGTGCAGAAGGATGGAAGATAATATACTTATTTATTCCTTTTTTCTTAAGCATACTTCCAACAATTGAATGAGTCTCGGCAGAACTTTTGATTGGCTCTTGAATCTTTTCATGGTTAATATTTAATAAGTTTAAAGGCTCTAAATTATTTAACAATATGTGCTTTGATGAGTCAAAATAGTAATAAAAAGATAAAAAATATTTTTTCCACCAAGATTTTGCATGATTTTTTTCAACTGCACTTATTGATTTTTTACTAGCTAAAAGAGCATAGATAACACTTCGATCACTTGATGTCAAATTAACACTTAAATCATATTTTCTAAATATAGATGCAATAAGGTTTTGCTCTTGCTTAAATCTACTTGATTGTTTTTTTAGATATGAAAAAGTATAAATATGATTTATAAAAGGCAAAATTTTTGCAACTAGAATCGTATCGTCATTAACCAATATATCAATCTGTGGTTGATTAAAATTTTCAAACAAAGCCTTAATAAGAGAAAGACTTAATAAAACATCACCATTCGATCTTTGAATGATCAGTAAAATTTTATTAGTATTCTTTGAAGTCATTGTATATAAAAGAACTAAAAAAAACGTATAGTAAAGTTGTGTAATGACCAAGGAGATAGCTTTCTCCAAACATAATTAAAAGAAATAGCAAAGGAAGAGTAATTCCAACATCCCTCATAAACCTGCTAGGAGATTGAAAAGACTGCTTAATTTGATAATAAAAAATTGATAAAAAACTTAGCAGTCCTAAAAGTCCAAACTGAATAACTACTAAGTTATACATATTGTGTGGATTATCAGTTCTAATAAAGTCACGGTTGGCATTCATGATGCTGACTTTCAAAAATTCATTAGGAAAATCTCCTGTACCAACTCCTATGAAAGGGTTTTTCTTAATAATATCAAATGAATTAACCATATAATCAATTCTTTTTCCTACAGAAGTATTGGAATTAATTTCATATGTCACTACATCATTAATCGCAGCATTAACTCGATTTTCAAATAATGTGCTAGATTGATAAGCAATAAAAAATATCCCAGGAATTAGAATTGAAATAGTAATTAGTGATTTAATTTTTTCAGCTTTGAAAAATTGAAATATCAATATAGCAATCATAGCAAAAAACATTACGTGTCCTGAACGTCCTCCAGTAATAAACATATTAATAGTCATAGTTGTTGCAAAAAAACTATACATAAAAAACTTAAATTTATCTAAGTCTTTGTTCAAAAACATTTCATGGGCCACTAAATATATTGCAAAAGCTAAAATAGGATTATATGAAACATGGCTCATAAAAGGAACTGGGTTAGAGACACTGGCCATCTTGAAAGGTGGAATAATTTCAAACCATATTAAGTAAGAGACCAGCTCTGAAAAGCTTATAGCTACTAAAAAAGAAGTAATGTAGTATTTGATGTATTTTTTTTGTACAATTGTATAAAGAACTGGAAGTAGAAGAATAAAATACCACATTTTATGGAGCATCTCAAAACCCCATTTCAAATCTGAAGTCCAAATTAGGCCAACAACATGTAAAAGATAAAATAATCCACTTGCAATTAAAAATTTACTGCTGATTATCTTACGATATTTCAGCTTATAGTTTCCAGAAAAAAGCCATATTAAAACTATTAAAACAATAATTAGGTTAGCCCCAAATACTGTTAAAGGAAGAAGGAAGGCTAAAAATACTAATAAAAATTGATAGACCTTGCTTAAGAAAAATTGTTCTTTCATACCTTCCTTTATTTAAAAATTTAGAGTAGAAACTTTATTTGGAATTGATTATACTTACTTTAATATATGGCTATTAAGACAATTTTTCTTGACCGTGATGGTGTAATAAATCATGAAGTAAATTACCTTCATAAAATAAGTGAATTTAAGTTTATTGACGGTATCTTTGAAGCCTGTATTTCTTTTAAAAAATTAGGCTATCAAATTATAATAGTATCAAATCAATCAGGTATTGCAAGAGGATATTACTCTGAAGATGATTACCAGATTTTAACAAGGTGGTTGATAGATCAATTTAAAGAAAAAAGAATCAATATACTTGATTCAATTCATTGCCCTCATAGTCCTGATGATGGGTGTAACTGCAGAAAGCCAATGCCAGGAATGTTTTTGGAAGCACAAAAAACTTATGATATTGATATGAAGAAATCCTGGATGATTGGAGACAAAGAAACAGACATTCAAGCCGCTATTGCTTCTGGAATTAGTAACACTATCCTAGTAAGTAGTGGACATATCATCGATAAAGAATCTTCTTCAGCGCATTTCTTTCTTACCTCAATCAAAGAATCTAGCCAGGTAATAAAAAACTAAATATTGAGCTATAAGAGCATTATGTCTATTTAAAAAGTTAATTGTCATTAAATATATCCCGTGTATATACTTTTGACATTACATCACTTATCTCATCTGAAGTTCGGTTTGCAATTATTAGATTAGATATATTTTTAAACTCATTCAAATTTGATAAAACTTTTACTCCTTTAAAAGTTTTTTTATTAATTGAAGGCTCATAAATTAAAATTTCAATATTATTATCTTTTAATCGCTCAATAATTCCAATAATAGATGAGTCTCTGTAATTATCTGAGTTAGCCTTCATAATAAGACGATAAATTCCAACTACTTTTGGCATTTTCTGAATAATAGAATCAGCAATAAAGTCTTTACGCGTAGAGTTGGAGTTAACAATTGCAGAGATTATATTATTAGGTACATTTTTATAATTAGCTAAGAGCTGTCTTGTATCTTTTGGTAAGCAATATCCACCATAACCAAAAGATGGATTGTTATAGTCTGAACCAATTCTAGCATCTAGTCCAACTCCATCAATTATTTGTTTACTATTTAAATTATGAACTTCAGCATAAGAATCTAATTCATTAAAGTAAGCAATTCGCATAGCAAGATACGCATTAGAAAATAATTTAATTGCCTCTGCTTCAGTTGAGTTGGTTAATAACACTTCAATATTATCTTTAAGAGCACCTTCAACTAACAGATTAGCAAAGATATTTGCACGTTCAGATTTTTCACCAATAACTATTCTTGATGGATAAAGATTGTCATGGAGAGCCCTACCTTCTCTTAAGAATTCTGGTGAAAAAATAATATTGTTAAAATTTAACTTATCCTTCAAGGATTTAGTAAAACCTACAGGGACAGTTGACTTGATTACAATAATTGCAGTTGAATTAATACTAATAACATCTTGAGCAACAAGCTCAACAGTTTTAGTATCAAAACATTGTGTTGAAGGATCATAGTCAGTTGGTGTGGCAATAATAACAAAATCTGCATCTTTAATCGCCTCATTTTTATTCATTGTAGCTTTAAGATTGAGATTTTTTTTCTTTAAAAAATCCTTAATTTCATCATCATCTATTGGAGATTCAAAACGATTCAAGAGATCAATTTTTTCAGAGATTATATCAAGAACTATAACGCTATTATTTTGAGCCAATAAAACAGCATTAGATAGCCCAACATAACCTGAACCTATTATTGTAATGTTCATTTGGAATTACTTAAAATTAAAGTTGCTATTTTAACTATTTCATTAGCATCTATTTTTGAAATTGAATAATCATTTTTATTTATTTTTAATGGGTTTACTATCGAGTCAGAATTGATAATTTTGTTAAGCCTTGTTTCATAAGTGTTTCTATATCCTGGTGTACAGCCAAATAACATTAGTGATGGAACGTTTAGTCCCCAAGAAATATGACTTGGACCAGTATCTGATCCAATGATCATATCTGATTGCTTAATTAAAGAAATCAACTCATCTATGGATATTTTTTTAGAAATATTCACACTTGGATATAATTTCTTGATCTTCTCAGCTATCAGCTTTTCACTATCACTTCCCCAAATAATTATAAAATTTGCATCAATTTTTTTAATTACTTCAACATAACTTTCTATTGGATAACATTTAGAGGGATGAGAAGCTCCAGGAATTAAAATAATGTTTTTCATGCTTATGGAAAAACTACTAGGTACATATTTTTTATTAGGATATAAAAATGGTTCTTTATTTTTTATCTCATTTTTGTTAAAAATAAAATCTAACGAATTAGCAACAAGAGACAAATTACGCAAAATTATATTTTCTTTATAATCCATTTTGAATTTATGACTATAAAAGATAGATGAAATACTTTCTCTAGAAGAAGAGTGATGAAAACCAACAGTTTTATTAGAGGATATAAGACGACTTACAAATGCTGATTTTATAAGTCCCTGCATATCAATGACTAAATCAAACTTTCCAAATTGACGAATTCTTCTAATCTCTTTAAAAAAAAATAGCAAAGATTTTTTTTGTTTTGCCAGTTTAAAATTGACTGTATGAACCTCATTGATGCTTGGATTATTAGAAAGAAGCTCCTCATATGACTTTTCAACTACCCAATCTATCATTATATTTGGATTATATTTTTTGATAAATTGTAAAACTACCATGGCATTTACAATATCGCCTAACGCAGAGAGTTTAACTATAGCAATTTTCATGAAAACTATTTTACAACGTCATAGGCATTTGAAGCGCAACATATTAAATTAATGCTTTTAATGATATAATTTCTAAAGCCATATAAACCTCATAATTAATATAAATGAAGTCTCAAGATAAAGAAGATTTGTCAACTAATTTCATACGTAATGTTATAAATAAAGACATTTCAGCTGGTAAACATACTAGTATCAAGACTCGTTTTCCGCCTGAACCAAATGGCTATCTACATATTGGTCATGCCAAGTCTATTTGTCTTAACTTTGGAACTGCAATTGACTATGATGGTTCTTGCAACTTAAGATTTGACGATACTAACCCTGCTAAAGAAGATATTGAATATGTTAATTCTATAAAAAAAGATGTTGAATGGTTAGGGTTTAGTTGGGGTGGTGAAGTTAAATTTAGCTCTAGTTACTTTGATATATTTTACAAATGTGCTGAAGAGCTAATTTCCAAAGGTTTGGCATATGTTTGCTTTTTAAGTAGTGATGAAACTCGGACATATCGTGGAACACTTAAAGAATCTGGGAAAAATAGTCCCTATCGTGAGACAAGTATTAAAGAAAATTTAGTACTTTTTAGAAAGATGAAAGCACGTGGATTTAAGGAAGGTGAATGTGTATTGAGAGCTAAAATTGATATGTCTTCAAGTTTTATGTGTATGCGTGATCCAACTCTATATCGCATCCAATTTAAAGCACATCATCAGACAAATGATGATTGGTGTATTTATCCAATGTATGATTTTGCTCATTGCCTTGGTGATGCCATTGAAGGTATTACTCATTCAATATGTACCCTAGAGTTTCAGGATAATCGAAGAATTTATGACTGGACTTTAGAGAATTTAGATAATTTTAATACCATTAATCGACCTCACCAATATGAGTTTTCTCGTTTAAATCTAGAGTACACAACAACGTCTAAAAGAAAATTAAAACTCTTGGTAGATGAAAATCATGTCAATAGCTGGAATGATCCTAGGATGCCAACTATTTCAGGATTGCGAAGAAGGGGATACACACCAGCATCAATTAGAGATTTTTCTGCGAGAATTGGAGTTTCTAAAGTTAATAGCTTAACTGATATTTCAATTTTAGAATCGTCAATTAGGGATGACTTAAATAATTCTGCTCCACGGTCAATGGCTGTCATAAGACCTATTAAGTTAGTAATTGAAAATTATCCTAAAGGCGAAATTGAGTCTCTTAAGGTTCCGGTTCATTCGCAAAACGAAGAAATGGGAACTAGAGAAATTTTCTTTAGTCGTGAGATATATATTGATAAAAATGACTTTAATGAACTAGCCCCAAATAACAAATATAAACGACTAGCAATAAATAAAGAGGTCCGTCTTAGAAATTCCTATGTTGTCAAAGCAACTCATTTTGATAATGATAAAGATGGTAATGTAGAGATTGTCTATTGTACTTATGACTCAGAGACACTAGGTAAAAATCCATCTGATGGCAGAAAAGTTAAGGGTGTTATTCACTTTGTTGAGTCTAGCAGAGCCCTTAGTGCTGAATTTAGAATATATGATCGCCTTTTTTTAGAATCAAATCCCACTAACTTTGATGATTTATCATCTTCAATTAATCCAAACTCTCTTGAGATAAAAAATGGATTTATAGAGCCAAGTTTATCAAATGCAAAGGCCGAAGAAGCATACCAGTTTGAACGAGAAGGTTACTTTTGTAGAGATAGTGAGTCTGAAGGATTAGTATTTAATAAAACAGTTGGACTGAAAGATACCTGGAGTCAATAATCCATTTGTTGAACCCAGTCATTCACTCGCTTTACTTCGGAGTAGTTCGTTGTATCAATCTGAAGAGGAGTGACTGAAACAAAGTTATTAGAAATTGCATGAAAATCTGTACCCTCTGAATTGTTAGCTTCCTTTCCATTTTCACCAATCCAATAAAGAGATGCATCCTCTTTATCCTTAATACTTGGTTCAGATTTATATCTACTTCCTAGGTAAGTACTTTTAATTCCTTTAATTTCGCTAAGAGGAATATCTGGAACATTAACATTAATAATGGTGTTGTGGGATATTTCAGATTTATTAATTTGAGCAACTAATCTCTTGGCAATTTCTCCCGCTGTCTCGAAGTGATTACACTCCCAACTAGCTAGGGAGATTGCAATTGATGGAAGTCCTAAAAATCGCCCTTCTATAGCCCCTGCAACAGTTCCAGAATAAATAGTATCATCACCCATATTTGCCCCAAAATTGATACCGGTTACAACTAAATCAATTGATTCCTTTATAAAACCACACAATGCCAAATGAACACAATCAGTAGGCGTTGCATCGATTGCATAAATGTTTTTCTCAATTTGAATTGGTTTTAATGGTCTTCCAAGGGTTAATGAACTGCTTGCTGCAGACTTATTCTCACTTGGAGCAACAACAATCACTTCTGCAATTTCACTCAGAGATTTTGTAAGCTGCTTGATGCCCTTAGCTTGGTAGCCATCATCATTACTTATAAGAATTCTCATTAACTAATTGTTAAGGCAATCTTATCTTTACTAACACCTACTTTAACTATTCCACCAGAGCTTAATTTACCAAAAAGAAGTTCGTCAGCGAGAGGTTTACGAACTTCTCTTTCAATTAATCTCATCATTGGACGTGCACCCATCATAGAGTCATAACCATTTTTTGCAAACCATTTTCGAGCTAAATCTGAAACAATTAATGAGACATTCTTTTTTTCAAGGACATCTTCAAGCTCAAAAAGAAATTTGTTGACTACATAGACAACAGTCTCTTCATTAAGTTTATTAAAGTAGATAATTTCTGAAAGTCGGTTTCTGAATTCTGGAGTGAATATTTTTTTAAGCTCACCTTCATAGTCAAGGGAATGATCTTGCTCATTAAATCCAATGGAGGCTCTTTGAACATTTTGAGCTCCAACATTAGAAGTCATAACGAGTATTACATTACTAAAGTCAACTTCACGGCCATTAGAATCAGTAAGCTTTCCATGATCCATGACTTGTAATAGGATATTGAAAATATCAGGATGTGCTTTTTCAATCTCGTCCAATAAAAGAACCGCATAAGGATTACTATTTACTGCCTCCGTTAACAGGCCTCCTTCGTCGTATCCAACATAGCCAGGAGGAGAACCTATAAGTTTAGAAATAGCATGTCTCTCCATATATTCAGACATATCAAATCTCAATAATTTGACGCCCATGATTCTTGATAGTTGTTTACAAATTTCAGTTTTACCTACTCCTGTAGGGCCAGCAAATAAAAAAGACCCCATTGGTTGCTCAACTGGAGAAAGTCCTGAGCGAGAAAGTTTAATAGCAGTTGATAAAGACTCAACAGCATTATCTTGGCCAAATACTCCTAACTTAAGATCACTCTCTAGGCTTTTAAGCAAAGACTTATCATCACTAGTAACTTGACGAGAAGGAATGCGAGCTAATTTAGCAACAATATTTTCTATATCAGGAACGCCAATATTGACTTTACGTTTTGATTTAGGAAGTATCTGTTGAAGAGCACCAACCTCATCAATGACATCAATAGCCTTATCTGGAAGACGCCTGTCTCCAATATGTCGATGCGTTAACTCTGCTGCTGAAACTAAAGATGCTGCTGAATATTTAACCTTATGGTGTGATTGATAGTATTTTTTAAGTCCATGCAAAATTTTAATTGTATCTTCGACTGAAGGCTCCTCAATATCTACTTTTTGAAAGCGCCTTGTAAGCGCATGATCTTTTTCAAAAATCTTACGATACTCCTCATAAGTTGTAGACCCTATACACTTAAGTGATCCATCAGCAAGTGCTGGTTTAAGAAGGTTAGATGCATCCAAAGAACCACCAGAAACGCTTCCTGCACCAATTAAAGTATGAATTTCATCAATAAAAAGAACCGAATTTTTAACTTTCTCTAAATCTGTCAGCACTGACTTTAAGCGCTTTTCAAAATCACCCCGATACTTTGTGCCAGCGATTAAAACGCCAACATCTAAAGAATATATAGTTGTATTCTTAAGAATTTCAGGAACCTGACCATCTACTATTCTCTTTGCTAAGCCTTGAGCAATTGCAGTCTTACCCACACCAGCCTGGCCAACAAGTAATGGATTATTTTTACGCCTTCTTGATAAAATTTGAACAGTTCTAAGCACCTCTTCCTCTCTCCCAAGAAGAGGATCAATTTCACCAAGTCTAGCCTTTTTACACAAATTAATTGTAAAAGCCTCTAAAGAGGATGGCTTAGCTTGCTTATCACCTTCAACTTTTTTTGTTTCTTCAACTGGATTATCAGCTAGGTGAGAAGAAATTCCTTCCATAACATCCAATCTAGAAATATTATTTAATTTAAGCATGTAAACAGCGTGTGATTCTTTTTCAGAGAAAATACTAACAAAGACATTCATCGCATTAACAGAATTTTTTTGTGCAGACTGCGCCTGATAAACACTCCTTTGGAGAACTCTTTGGAAGCCTACTGTTGGAACGATATCTATTTCAGCGTCATCAGAAATAATAGGAGTGTGTGAGTCAATATATTGATCAAGCTCAGCCCTAAGTTCGTCGATGTTAACTCGCTTACCTCGAAGAAATGCAATAACTTCATCCATATTAAGAAGGGCGAGCAGTAAATGCTCTACCGTTACAAACTCAAGACGACGATTTCTAGCCTCAGTCATCACCATATTTATCTCTTGCTGTAATCCTTGTTCAATCATAAAGTACTGTTTTAGTTATTAACTCAATTAATCTTTAATTTTAACATCACTATAGGCAATTTTAATCAAAATAAAATTCAAATTAATCTTAAATAAATAGTTAGATAGATCTCAATTTGCTTTCAAAATCTTCCCTGTTATGATAACCACCACAAAGCTGACGATAACCTGTTAAAGATGAACGCGCATGAAGAAGTCGCCAATTATCAAAAGTTAAAACCTTTCCAGGATCCAACATAAATTCAAATTGACGACTTGAGTCATTTGCTAGATTATGAAATATTTTATAAGCATCATAAAACTTAACCATTAAATCACTTTCCAGCCTAAAAGGTGCGCGGTCATGATTATTAAAGCTTACTTGAATAACATCACCATTATCATTAACCCGAAATAAAGGTCGATGTGCCTCTAAATAAGTATCTGGCTTGATATAGCGTCCAGGAATATTAACATTGCATAAAATATTAAATGCATCTAGATGCTCAACTCTCATCTTTTCTGCAATTGCAAGGCCATCAATTAATTGATTTTCACCACCAATAGAATCTCTCTTTATGCAGTGCAATGTCTGAAGTCCTGGTGCGTCATGTAAATATGTTCCATCTGTATGTGGCTCAATAGCTAGTGATGTAAAAGCAGTATCATCTGGATTTTCAAGCTTATTATCCCAAACAGAAAAACCTCCAAAAATAGAGTTTCTGATATAGGCCATTTTCTCCATAAGATCTTTTGTTATCTCTGGAGCTTCAGGAGTCTCTGTTACTAACGCAAAGCCAACTCTTTGAATATGATTTAGCCAGGTTTTTATCCCCCCAACACTCACAAACTCCTGATAGGTTATTTCAGGGAAATTTTTAATTTCATTTGAAGAGTTCCATACATTGGTCGAATTCAATCCATATGACTGAGGGAAACTTGGCACTGACATAGTTTGAAGTAATTCAAAAGAAAGGCAGCTTTGTGATTGATCATCCCATTTAACACAGACACTTTCCAAGGCTTCATCAATCCAGGCTTTAATAACATTATTATTAAGAGGGTGACTAAATGAATCAATCTGACGCTGCTTAGTATCTGGATGCAAATCTTCTTTGCTTTCACTATGGTCTCTGAGCCAAAACCAAGGATAGCAACTCAAGGAATCATCACTCCAAAAAACATTTAAACCTTTATCTAATGATTCAATAGATTTAATTAACATTTCTCTTCCTTATTTAAATTTATACAATATTAAAATTTTATCATCTCAATTGGTATTAAATTAAAAAATTATATACTTAACTCCCTCAATACAGCCATCAGTGGCTGATCATTTTCTCTAGAATAGCCGATCACTTGTTTAACTTTTGTTTGAGCAACATCGTAAGAATATGATCCACATACTGCTTCTCCATCTAGATGAATTTTAAGCATAATTGCTTCAGCAGCTTGGAACTCTTTATGAAAAAATTTCCTCAACACATCTATGACAAACTCCATTGAGGTGTAATCATCATTTAGTAAAATAACGTCAAAACGATTTGGAATTTTCAGTTTCTGTTTTACAGTTTTTAAATTAGCCTGGCTCATTTGATTAGCTAAAAGATTTTTTTAATAATAAAATTATTGAAATAATCATTACTAATGCAGAGGGCAACATAGCACCTAAAAGAGTATTAAAGTCAAAGCTCAACGCCATTGCACTAGAAATTCTAGATAACATTTCAAATAACAAGCCAAGTGCGGCTCCAAAAAATATTTTTCTTCCAAGACTAACATCTCTTGTAGATCCAAAAATAAATAGCATAGCTAATAAAATCATAGCAATAAGGGTTACTGGTTTAATAAGACGCTTGTATAGCTCAACTTCAAAAACTCCAGATCTTAATTTATTATCAGATAAAAATTTAATCTGCTTAACAAGAGTCCAAGTAGTGAGGTCTTTAGGCTCTTTTTTAATACTATCAATTAAATCTTGATCAAATGATACTTTTTTATTGTAAGAATTACGTTCTTTTAAAGAAATCTTATCAAAAGTATTTGAGTCATCGACAGAAAAAATTTTACTACTACGACATTCCTCAATATTTGTTGGGCACTTCATATCTAACGAGCTTCCATCAAAAACAGCGTTATCTGATTTAATAACTCTTTCAATTTTATTTGATGAGCTAACTTCAATAATAGTAACTTCCGTAAATAAGTTACCATTAATATTTTTTTTAACATTAATAAAGTTATCGCCATCCCTAATCCAAAAACCCTCTTGGCCAATAGATACTGAATTATTGCCTAAAGCCCTAGTCCTTTCATTTTCAGAAAAATTACTTGAAATTGGTGCTAAAAATTCGCCAATAGTAATGATAATAAAGATAAAAATAAGTGCGTTTTTTAGAGTTATTACTGTAATTTTTAATATTGAAGCTCCAGAAACTCGAAAAATAAGTAGCTGACCAGTTGTTGCTAAGTGACCCATACCCAAAATACACCCTAATAATATTACTGGGGATGCTTGGTTGTATGCAACTTCAGGCATTTGAAAGGCTACATATTTAAATGCTGCTAGAATTGTATAGTTCTGTTGACCAACACTTTTTAACTCAGCTAAAAAGTTAAAAAAACTATAAATACTAAGCCAAACTAGAAGTACAACTAATGTGTAAGTAAAAAGTGTTTTAGCAATGTAGCGATCTCTTATTTTCATTAAAATGCAAGTAATTGATTGTTAATTTTTAAAAATACATCTCCTATGTCACACATTCACCAACATAAAATCTTAATACTTGATTTTGGCTCGCAATATACTCAATTAATTGCAAGACGTATCAGAGAAATTGGTATTTATTGTGAATTAGTTCCATATGATGTCAGACCTCATTTTATTGAAAATTTTAATCCTAATGGCATTATTCTTTCAGGTGGTCCTGATTCAGTTAGCAAGATTGATTCAGCAAGAGCTCCAAAAATTGTATTTGACTTAAACATACCAATCTTGGGAATATGTTATGGCATGCAAACTATGGCTATACAGCTTGGTGGGGAGGCAAAAAGTGCTGCTAAAGCAGAATTTGGTTTTGCGCAAATTCGTGCTAGAAATCAGTCAAAACTCTTATCTGATATTAGTGATGAAATTAACTCTGAAGGTCATGGCCTTTTAAATGTTTGGATGAGCCATGGTATTGAAGTTACGAAATTGCCAGAAAATTTTGAGTTAATTGCATCAACTGAGAATTGTCCTATTGCTGGATTTGCAAATAACTCAAAGAATTATTTTGGACTGCAATTTCATCCAGAAGTTACTCATACAAAACAAGGAACTCAAATATTAGATCGATTTGTTACAACTATATGTCAGTGCGAAAAAAAATGGATAACAGAAAATATTATTAATGATCTATTAACAAAAATAAGATCTCAGGTTGGCAGCAATAAAGTTCTTTTAGGGCTCTCAGGTGGAGTTGATTCATCAGTCTCTGCAATCCTTCTGCAGAAGGCAATAGGTGATCAATTAACATGTGTTTTTGTAGATAATGGATTATTAAGACATAATGAGGGAGATGAGGTAATGCATACGTTTGCTCAAAATCTGGGTGTCAAAGTCATTAGAGCTAACGCTCAAAAATACTTTTATGATCAACTTTCAAATGAGAGTGATCCCGAACAGAAAAGAAAAATTATAGGTAGAGCATTTATTGCAATATTTAACCAAGAATCTCAAAAATTGAAAAATATTAAATTTCTAGCTCAAGGAACTATTTATCCAGATGTTATAGAGTCAGCTGGTGCAGCCTCAGGAAAAGCAAAGGTTATTAAATCTCACCATAATGTTGGTGGGTTACCAGATGATCTTCAGTTCGAATTGGTAGAGCCACTTAAAGAGCTTTTTAAAGATGAAGTAAGGACTATTGGTGTAAAACTTGGACTTCCAAAAAAAATGCTGGACCGACATCCTTTCCCAGGACCAGGGCTTGGAGTCAGAATTTTGGGCCCAGTAAAGGAAGAATTTGCAGAAATACTTAGGCTCGCTGACAATATATTCATGGAGGAGCTAAATAATTTTGATTTATATAATGAAGTTGATCAAGCCTTTGCAGTTTTTCTTCCAGTTAAATCGGTTGGAGTTACTGGTGATGAAAGACGATATGACTATGTAATAGCTCTAAGAGCAGTTGAGACGGTCGATTTTATGACTGCACGCTGGGCAAGACTTCCATATGATTTTTTAGATCATGTTTCAAATCGTATAATGAATGAAATTTCGCGAGTCTCTAGGGTGGTATATGATATTTCAGGCAAACCACCTGCGACTATTGAGTGGGAGTAGCTCAAAAATTATATAAAAATCAATTTAATTAAATACAAGTTAATTGATACCAACTTTTTTTACTAGATTTTTATTTTGTAATATTTTGCATTAATTTAGAAGTCTTATTTACAATACTATCTACTTCAATGGATTTCAAACTATCTTCATAATCTGAAAAAACCACATAGTTAAAATCTGAAATTGGGTGCCATATTTTAAAGAGTGTCATATGATTTCTATATATTGCAACTAATGGTTTATTAAATGCACATGCCATATGAACTATTGATGTATCAGGCGAAATAATAAGATCTAGACTATCAATAATTGCAGCTAAATCAAGTATAGATTCAGTTGGATAACTTGGGAATGCATATAAAGAAGCCTCATTAGGAATTAATTTACTTATCCAATCTTTGTCACCTGGCTTATGTAAAAGAATAATAATAATATTATTATTGATAGCATGGAGTCCTAAAATAATCTTTTTTACATCTTCATTTGAGATTTTTTTTTCATCATTTGAACCCTCTATATTTAGGCCAATAATAATTTTTGATGATTCAAATAATGAAAGGAATGACAAGGCATCAAGTTTATTTTTTTCAGGATAAAAAACATCATAAGACTTATTTTTATAATCAATATTTAACAATCTAAGAATATCTAAACACGTATCTCTTTGATGAATGAGGCTTGAATTTGTATAATAATCATATGGCATTATTTCTTGTGGACTCATTCCATACCTTCCTTCGCTTTTACTAACTGAAAGAATGCAATTAGGATTTACAATCTTTAATAAAATTATGATTCTAGATATTACCTTGTATTCAAGTTCAACAGCTACATCAAAGTTTAATTTTCGAAGACTAAAAAGAATAGGTAGTAACTTTTGCCATTGATTTTTATATACATGAACTTTATCAACATAAGGGTTTGATAAAGCAAGCTCCTTATTTACTTCACTAGCCATTACATGTATATCAGCATAGGGGTATGCTGATTTTATTTCTCTTAATATTGGACTACAAACAATCATATCTCCAATTTTCTGATTCATTAGAATCAAAAATTTTGGAGCGGTACTTAATATTAAAGGACGAACTTTATGACGACTGATAATTTTTAAAAAATTTATCTTTATATAGTTACTAAAATTCATAATAATTGACTAATATTATTATTTAAAGCTTTTTATCATAAATAAAAAAACTTATAAGCTTATATCAATAATTCCTATAACTTGAAAGGGATATTATAAAATTTTGTTATTATAAAAGTTAACTTTTTTTTCTATTAATAAATTAGACGAAAGCCTAATAATTTAATTAGTTATTCATCTATAATTATTTACAAACTTTATAAGGAAATTATGGATTCTCTTCAAAAAGTGCTAAAAATAAAACCTTAAATTGATATCATCTTTTTTTACAGGTTTTTTTCTTGGAATCTCTCTAATAGTTGCAATTGGGGCTCAAAACACTTTTGTCCTAAGACAAGGTATTCTTGGCCAACATGTCTTTTATGTAGCTTTATTTTGTGCACTTTCTGATGCTCTACTAATTTGCATTGGCGTTGCAGGTATATCATTTTTTTTAAATAATTTCATTAGCCAAAATTTAAATATTCTCTTTGGCTTGTCTTCTGTTTGGCTAACTGGATATGGATTGTTAAGATTAAAGTCTGCACTTAAATCTAATAAAACTATTGAAATTGAAGCGTCAACTTTAAAAGGTCTTTTCCCAACTATATCAGTTGCTACAGTTTTAACTTTTTTAAACCCACATGTATATCTTGACACCATGATCCTTATTGGGTCAATATCTCAACAATTTTCAGGATTTCACAAAATTACATTTGCATTGGGTGCCGTATTAGCCAGTTTTGTTTTTTTCTTTAGCCTTGCTTATGGAGCAAGGTTATTAACACCAATAATGCTACGCCCTTTTTCATGGAAAATCCTTGATAGTTTAATAGCATTTATTATGTTTACTATTGCATTTAAATTAGCCTCAGCAGGAAACTGGCTTTAATGGAATTAAACTCTTTGTTAAAAACAGCTTATGATTGAAGATGAAAAGTGGATGAGTTTTGCACTCGAACAGGCTGGAAAAGCTGAAAAGGAAGGTGAAGTTCCGGTAGGAGCTATCTTAGTTAAAGATGATCTTATTATAGCAAGAGCTCACAATAAACCTATATCTACAAATGACCCAACAGCTCACGCTGAAATCCACTTATTAAGGGCTGCAGGTGAAGAGCTAAAAAATTATCGCCTACCTGGAACTACACTCTACGTTACTCTGGAGCCATGTGCTATGTGTCTGGGAGCTATAATGCATGCAAGGATTAAGCGTGTTGTCTTTGGTGCTCATGATCCAAAAACAGGTGTTTGTGGTTCATCAGAAAACTTTATGGAAGCAAGCTGTTTTAATCATAAAATTGATATAGCTAGTGGAGTGCTAGAGAATGAAAGCAAGCAGCTACTTAAGAATTTTTTTAACTCACGTCGATAAATTTATAACTTAAAATATATTTAATGACTGACCTTATGGCGCGTACATCCCACCATTAACATGTAAAGTCTGAGCGGTAATATAGGAGCCGCTTTCACCGGCAAGGAACAATACAGATTGAGCGATTTCATCAACCGTACCCAGTCGAGTCAAAGGAATTTGAGATGCTAAAGCCTCTTTTTGCTCGTCAGGGAGAGCATCAGTCATATCAGTCTTTATAAAACCTGGAGCAATTGCATTCACTGTAATTCCTCGAACTCCAACTTCGCGCGCCAATGACTTAGTAAACCCCATAATTCCAGCCTTAGCGGCAGCATAATTTGACTGTCCAGCATTACCCATAGAGCCTACAACTGAAGTAATAGAGATAATTCGCCCAGATCTTTTTTTAATCATACCTCGCAGTACAGACTTTGACATCTTATAAACAGATGAAAGATTAGTATTAATAATATCATCCCACTCATCCTCTTTCATTCGAACAAGGATATTATCACGAGTGATACCGGCATTATTAATAAGTATATCTACAGAGCCGTAATCTTCAGTGATGCTATTTATAAGAGCAGAAATTTGATCATTATCAGTAACATTAAGTTTCATACCTTTACCAAGAATGTTGTTTTCAGTAAATGTTTTAGAAATATTTGCAGCCCCCTCATCACTTGTTGCAGTTCCTATAACGGTTGCCCCAGCATTGCCTAATGTTAAAGCAATTGCCCTTCCGATACCCCTACTCGCTCCGGTTACAAGGACTAATTTTTTGTTAAGCATTTGATACTTCCTCAATAGTAGATTTTAATGTAGTCACATCTATTATAGCCGAACCGCTAAGAGACTTATCAATACGCCTTGTTAGTCCAACTAATACTTTTCCAGGGCCAGCCTCAATCAATTTTTCTACGCCTGAATTTTTCATTTTTTGAACTGTTGATGTCCATAGCACTGGCTTATGAAGCTGTTCAACTAATTTTGATTTTATCTCGTCAATATTACTTGAATAATCCGCATCAACATTATGAAGAACTTTTTTATCTCCAATTTGAAAATTAATATTATCAACCGAATACTTATATTCCATTGCGGCATCTTTCATAAGTGAGCAGTGAGATGGAACGCTTACCGGGAGAACCAATGCCCTTTTTGCACCAGCCTCTTTCATTAACTCACATGCATGGGCTAATGCGTCTTTTTCTCCAGCAATGACAACTTGTCCTGGTGAATTGAAATTCACAGCTTCAACAACCCCTTTATCGCTCGCTTTAAGGCATATCTCAATCACTCTTGTATCATCAAGTCCGAGTATAGCGGCCATAGAACCTGAGCCGCTTGGCACTGCCGCTTGCATGAGTTCAGCCCTTTTTCTCACTAATTGAACCGCATCAAAAAAACTTAAAGACTCAGAAGCCACAAGCGCCGTATATTCACCTAGGCTGTGCCCAGCAATCGAGATAGGCGTTAAATTAACTTCACTTGCTAAAACTCTATATGTTGCATAGCCTGCTGCGAGCATTACTGGCTGAGTATTCTCAGTAAGGTTTAGTAGATCTTGATCCTCATTAACGATCTTCCATAGATCTACATTAATTGCATCACTTGCCTCTTGAAAAATCTCATTGACAACTGAGAAATTACTTCGAAGATCAGACAGCATGCCTAGAGATTGAGAGCCTTGTCCTGGAAAAACGATTGAATATTTCATATAAATACTAATTATAAATGAGATTAATAATAAAAAAGCGCCAGAAGGCGCTTTTTAAAATAAGTAACAGTAAATACTAAGCTGTCTGGATTGAAACGTATTGACGATTAAATTTACCTTTCTTTTCAAACTGCACTTTTCCGTCAGCAACTGCAAACAAAGTATCGTCTTTACCTTTTTTAACGTTAGTGCCTGGATGAAATTTAGTCCCTCTTTGACGGACTAGAATATTTCCAGCTAACACCACTTGGCCGCCAAAACGCTTGACTCCAAGTCTTTTAGATTCGGAATCTCTTCCGTTATTAGTACTACCGCCTGCTTTTTTATGTGCCATAGATTACCTCTTATGCCTTAATTTTATCAATTTGAATTTCAGTAAACAGCTGTCGATGCCCTTGTTGCTTCATAGAGTGCTTACGACGTCTGAATTTTAAAATGTGTACTTTTTTACCTTTGCCTTGAGAGATTACTTTAGCTTCAACGCTTGCTTTAGCAACATGTGGAGAGCCAACTTGTACTTTATCGCCATCAGCGACCATCAAAACCTCATCAAAGGTTACTTTCTTTCCAGGCTCTATTTCAAGCTTCTCAATTTTTAGAGTCTCACCTTCTGTAACTCTGTATTGTTTTCCACCTGTTTTAATAACTGCGTACATAACAAATCCTAATCTGATTGCTAAAAAGGAAGGAATTATACTTGAACGTTGCTCTTAATGAAAGCACTGTTAACGAAATAAGTTATAATTCTCTGTTTTAAATCAACAGAGACAAAACATGATTATTTTAGAGACGAACATGGGTGAAATTCATATCAATGTTGACGCGGATAAAGCGCCAATTTCAGCTAAGAATTTCACTGATTATGCAGAAGACGGTTTTTTTGATGGAACCATCTTCCATAGAGTTATTCCTGGCTTCATGGTGCAAGGCGGAGGCATGACTGAAGACATGCAGCAAAAACCCACGAAAGCTAATATTGAAAACGAAGCTAAAAATGGCCTAAAGAACGTTAAGTATAGTCTTGCTATGGCAAGAACTGCCGCGCCACATTCAGCCAGTTCGCAGTTTTTTATTAATGTTAATGACAATCAATTTTTAGATTTTCCAGGCCAAGATGGATGGGGCTATTGCGTTTTCGGTGAAGTTGTTGCAGGCAAAGATGTTGTTGATAAAATTGAAAAAGTTGAAACAATAAATCTAGGCGGTCATTCCGACGTCCCTGGTGAGGCTGTAATGATTATCAAAGCCTCTATTAAAGATTAATTTTATAGGGCCAGATTAATTTTGGTCATAAAGATATGTTAACTTCATTAATCATCGCTGATCTTCACCTTACAAACGTTGAGAGTGATAAAGTTAATTTTTTTAATACCTTTTGTGAGACTCATGCGTCCAAAGCAGATCAGCTATTTATTTTAGGAGACTTGTTTAACACTTGGCTAGGCGATGACGTCTCAGTTGCAAGCCACAAAGCTATTATTTCCACGCTAAAAAAATTAACGCAACAAACAAAAGTATTTGTAATGGTTGGCAATCGTGATTTTCTGCTCTCACACAATTTTGAAGCTGCAACAGGTTGTAAATTAATCAATGAGCCTTACGAGCTTGAGCACAATACAAAGAAGTTCCTTCTTATCCATGGAGATAGTCTTTGCACTGATGATATTAACTATCAAAAGTTAAAGAAGGTTCTCAGAAACCCTCTGATTCAGTATATTTTTCTGCATTTACCAAAAAATATTCGCCTTAAGTTAACGGGTCAGCTCCGCAAAAAAAGTGTTGAAGCTCAAAGCTATAAATCCTCAAAGATTATGGATGTAAATCAGCAAGCAACAGATCTTTTAATGTCAGAATATCCAGACCATGATTTAATTCATGGACATACACATCGTCAAAATACTCATACTATGAAAAATTACATGCGCTATGTCTTGGGGGACTGGTCTCAAAATAAAGGTAACGCAATTAAATTAAGTGAAAGCCTAGAGTGGCTTGAAATTAACTGAGCGCTCAAAAAGATTAATTGAGCTGACCTTTAACTTCACTTTATCTTCAATAGTAACGTTTGATTTGAATTTGATCTGAGTCATCATCGCAAGAGATGGAATGTTGACTAAAGCCTTCTCGCCATTTACTTCAACAACAACGCCCTCCCCTTCCCAAGTATTATTTTGCTTCAGGTATAAACACTTAAAGTGCTCAATACTTTGACGAATTGCTTTATTTACTTTGGGTAATGAAGTGTTGACTGCTTTAATTCTCTCTTTAACAATGCTGTCATCCAAAATCGGTAATTTACTTATAAACCTAATTAATTGCTGCTGAACCAATAAATCAAGATAGCGCCTCATTGGACTTGTCACCCTCACATATGCTAAAAGCCCTAAACCTAAATGCATAGAAGGCTTTACTGAAATCTTTGATCTCTTGAATCCTTTGGTCGCCCCAAAAGCTTGTGCAATAGTTAAGTTTTGTATATTGTCAATAATGTCACTGCTGAAATTACCAGTCTCTTGAGTAAGGTATGGCATTGAAATGTTGTTTTCAATTGCAAACTGCGCAATTGTGCGCCCAGCAATCACCATCATCTCAGCAACTAATTCTCTACTAGCACTATCCACTTGAGGCACGACACTAACATTATCACCTTTAATCTTAACATCAACACTTGGGAGGTTTAATTTGATTGCGCCATTAGCATTCCTAAATATCTTATGAGAAATTGCAATATTATTTAATTTGGACAAAATTTCATTTTCATTAATCACTTTATCGGCATCCTCATAACTCATATTTGTAACTTTTATTTCACTCAAGTGTATCTCGATATCACTTATTTCAGAGCTATCAAGTCTTAAGCCAATGGAGATAGCATCTGAGATCTCACTGCTGCCCAAAGAGCAAAAAGAAGATAGCTCTGGTGGCAGCATATGAAGAATTTGATCAGGAAGATATAAATTTGAGGCTCTTTTTTGGGCAAAAATATCAAGCTCGCTATCAGTCTCTACATAACTTGCAACATCTGCAATATGAATCCAAAGCATATCCCCATCAATGCTAATAGCGTCATCTGCATCACTAGAATCACTATTGTCGATGGCAAGACAGGTTAAGTGAGTTAGGTCTTTTCTTGGAAGTTTTTTTGATTCAACTTGCACTTCCTCATCTAAATAAACTTTATGTCTTTGTGGGTAGGGATTCGTAAACTCAGACCAGTACTTAAGCTTGACAAGAAACTCGTGAGCATTTTCTGGAGTATTTTCAATAGATAAAGCGCTCATTGCTTTGCTATGCTTTGATTGATTTAGGGCAACCTGCTCTATTTCATTGATCCAAACAATGTCATCATTATCAAATACATTGTTATTTAAGTTGGCTACACACCTTTCAAGGCTTTCCGCTGCCAAAGCTTTTTCATTTCTTTGTGTTTGAATTATTTTGACTTGCTCTATTGGGCGTAGCATTAAAGCATCTTTAGACCAATAGAAGTATAAACCGTCTTCAGACATTAAGTAAGCGCACCAAGCATTTTGGCTAGTAAAGTCATCAAAAATCCACTCAGTTATTTCTTGAAGTGATAGTGATTCTTCTTGAAGATCATTGAGGATACTTATATCTGCATTACTGCATTGGTCCGTTACATTTGAGAACTCAGGATGTATATAACGAAAATCTTTTTCTCTCACTTTTTGTGAAGATCCATCAGAAAAACTGACTTCATACTTATGGGTAGTTGCGGCGACAACCTTTGCTGGCTTACCTTTGTATGCAACGAGTGCGCCAATTATTGACAAGAATTACTCCAATGTAAAGAATTTGATTACTGAAGACAATAGAGTTTCTATTTGGGCTCTACCTGCTTTTCTTTGATATGCTTGCTAATTGATAAAACAGTAATAACTATTAAGATCAAAGTAAGACCTAGAGTTCCAAATAATTTAAAGTTTACCCAGGCTTCTTCAGTTCTTTGCGCAGATAAGCACAGATTTTCTAGAGGCGTTTGAGCGCAGTCAAAATTACTCAGATCTATCTTTGGGTCGACTAGCATTCCGCTGTCTAAAAATTGTTGCCTAGACGTAAGCGCAGTATTTACAAAATAAGCATTAATAACAGCAATGCCTACAAAACCAAATCCCCAAAACCAGGTTAAGCGAGTCCAAATAGCTCTTGGAAGATCAAGCTCTTTACCCATCATTCTTTCGAGCAGCGTCTTACTTCCAATCCAGTTGCTAGCGATAAGTGCAACTGCAAATATTACGTACAGAACGCTTACTTTCCACATAACGAATGCAGGATCTCTTAATGCAATACTGATTCCACCAAAAACTATCAGCAAAATAAAAGTAAGGACCTGTGAGGTCACAAACTTTCCAGTTGTTATTCTGGCATACATCATTTGTGCAAAAGTTGACGCAATCATTGCATATATAGCGGCGTAAAGTCCGAAGAATTTATACACAACAAAGAAAAGGATTATGGGACCAAAATCAAATAGGAACTTCATTTATTTACTCCGAATGCTCTTTAGAGCAAAAAATTTTACCATTTTTAATAATAGCATCCTGCTCTGGAATGTAAGTTTCACAAACTGAACATGCAAGCATTTTTTGCCCAGTTTTTTTCTTTGAAGAGCTAGCTGGGACTTGACTCATGAATTTCTTAATAAGAGAGAATCCAACCCAACCCAAAAGTAATGCTAATACATAACTCATTATAGAAACAACCTCAAGAAATTAAAACTCATAATAGATAAATTTTACATAAATAATTTATCTTTCTGCATTAAAGGTTTAATCGTGTCATTAATATTTATTATTTATACTTATTCATTAAATGGGCTACTATATTATTTGTAAGTAATTAAAGAATAAAATTATTAATTTTATGCAAACCGAAATTCATCAAAGCCCAACTGGCTCAAAAATTAATCTACATAGCTTTTTACCTTTAGGTGAAGCAAGGGCTGTAGTCCATATAACTCACGGAATGGCTGAGCACTCTAAGAGGTACTCTCGATTTGCATTGGAGTTAACGGCCGCTGGCTTTTCAGTTTTTGCTCATGACATGAGAGGTCATGGACGAACTATAGCTGATGATGCCCCTCAAGGAGTGTTTGCTAAATCTGATGGACTCAATAAAGTATTAGAAGATCAAAATGAAATTATAAATCTAATTAAAGAAAGGCTTCCTAACAGACCAGTAATTTGCTTCGGACACTCTCTTGGCTCAATCATTAATTTAAACTTTGCATTAAAGTATCCAAATCAAGTCAATGCTCTTGCATGCTGGAATAGTGGAATTGAAACAGGGCTATTACCAAAGGCCTCAAGAATAATATTAGCAATAGAAGGTTTTTTTCGTAATCAAAACCTTCCAAGCTTAATTGCCTGGAAACTTTCATTTGAGGCTTGGAACTCAAAATTTAAACCGAACCGAACTAAATCTGATTGGCTATCTCTGGATGAAAATGAAGTGGACCTATATGTCAACGACCCTTATTGTGGGTTTGAAGTATCAATATCTATGTGGAGAGAGGTTCTGGATGGTATTTTCTATGCAGGCAATAAAAAAAACATACAAAAATTACCTAAAGAGCTTCCAGTTCATATTGTTGGTGGATCTGAAGATCCATGCACTCAAAACGGAAGTGACATGAAAAAACTAGCAACAAAACTTCAAAACAGTGGACTCTCTGATGTCACCTGCACGATTTTAGAGAGCACTCGTCATGAAAGTTTAAATGAAATTAATCGCGATCAAACAACCAAGCAGTTTATTAAATGGCTTGAGGAAAGGTTTTAATAATTCTTTAGCTTTTCTTAATGAGTAATTGATAAAAAAAATATTATCGATAGTATATAATTTCCCGTTCTTAATCCTTCTTCGCCCGGATGGTGAAATTGGTAGACACACAGGACTTAAAATCCTGCGCCTTTAACGGGCGTGCCGGTTCGATTCCGGCTCCGGGCACCATCTTCTCAATTCTACTAAACTTTCTCCTAATTGCTTTATCTTCAGAAGATTCTTTTTTATGGGTCAAATTTAGCCATAAATAATATTATTTAATGGTAATATGCTAATTGTTAAGAATTGTTGTTGGCAACTAAAATACCTTCAATATGACTTCACAAAGTAGGATAAATATAGATAATTTTAATTAATAAAGGGAGATTGAATATGAGCGATGGAGAGACTCAAGATTCAGAATTAATTTACGAGCTAGAGGCGAATCCGCCAACCGCTGAAAAATTCTTTGCAGCACTCCAACACGTGCTCGCAAGTTTTGTAGGCGTTATAACCCCAACCTTAATCATCGGTGGCGCACTTGGACTTGGCGAACAAATACCTTACCTTATAAGTATGGCGCTTATGGTCTCAGGTGTTGGAACAATTATTCAAGCAAAAAAACCAATGAATATTGGTGCTGGAATGATCTGTGTTCAAGGAACAAGTTTTGCGTTTCTTAGCTCTGTTCTTGCAGCTGGTTTTCTTGCGAAAGCTCAAGGTGGTGGGCCAGATGAAATTCTTGCAATGATAATGGGTGTGTGCTTCTTAGGAGCGTTTATAGAGATTGGCTTAAGTCAGTTTTTACCGCAACTTAGAAAACTAATCACTCCGATTGTAACGGGTACTGTAATTACTATTATTGGTATTAGCCTTATTAAGGTTGGTTTAACAGATCTTGGTGGCGGGCAATGGTTGCTGGATAATAAGCCACAGTTTTGGGGTTCTTTAACTAATATAGCCCTAGGATTCATAGTGATGATTTCAATCATTATATTGAATCGCTCTAACAATCAGTGGATACGTTTATCATCGATCGTTATTGGACTAGTTATAGGGTTTGTTGTAGCAGCTGTTTTGGGTAAGATTAGTTTCAGCTCATTGTTCGCTGTTCAGCAGGTTATAAGTATTCCTATACCTTTTAAATATGGCTTTGATTTTGATATTATTGCCTTTATACCTATTGCGCTAATTTACATAATTACCACAATAGAATCTTCTGGCGATATTACTGCTAATTGCATGATATCAAAACAAGAAATTAAGGGTGAGGGTTACTTAACTCGAATCAAAAATGGTGTTCTAGGTGATGGCGTTAATTCAGCAATTGCAGCTGCTTTTAATACGTTCCCTAACACAACGTTTAGCCAAAACAATGGCGTGATTCAGTTAACAGGTATTGCAAGTAGGCATGTAGGTGTTTGGATTGGAATAATCCTTGTTATTATGGGCCTATTCCCTCATGTAGGATCAATCCTTAGAGCGCTCCCAGCTTCTGTTTTAGGCGGCGCTACGATCGTAATGTTTGGAACTGTTGCGGTGGCAGGAATCAAGATCCTTTCAACAGTAAATATGAATCGTCGTAATATGCTTATATTAGCTGTATCTTTTGGTATGGGTCTAGGTGTTTTGCTAGTGCCTCAGTTCGCAGGAGCTCTAGCTAATAATATAGGCGGTACATTTGGAAAGCTTATGGGAAGTATTTTTAGTTCAGCAATCACCACTGGTGGTATAACTGTTCTGATTATGACTGCTCTTATGGGTGAAAAAGTAGAAGACTAGTATAGTTTTCTTAATAAAAAAGGGCAGCTTAAGCTGCCCTTTTTTTATGGCTGTAATCAAAACTATAAATACATTTAATTAAACCTCTTTTGACACTTTAATATAACTAAATTATTAGAATTCAAAATGTGATTTGTACCAATATTAGAAACACTCACTTAATTATGTATGGTATATTTCGTTTTGTTATATAAAATTTTATTGAATTAAGCTCAATTTAAGCTTTATAAAAAGCCTTCAATAGGCAGTTTGAATAAATCCTAAAAGTTTAATATAATGTAATTATTTAGTAACTAAAACAGACGGTCAAAAGCCGCCTTTTTGGAGTTTATTTTTGTTTAAAAAAAGTGTTTATCTATGAGTAATAAAGAACCGCTAGTAAAGTTTGAAAATGTGCAAAAAAGTTATGATGGTGAAATACTTGTTGTTAAAGACTTCAATTTAGATGTCGCACCAGGTGAGTTTGTTACAATGCTAGGGCCATCTGGCTCTGGAAAAACGACCTGTCTAATGATGCTTGCAGGATTCGAGCCAACAACTAATGGCACAATTTATTTAAAAGGAAAGCCAATTAACAATGTCCCTCCTCACAAACGAGGTATTGGTATGGTATTTCAAAACTACGCCCTCTTCCCGCACATGACGGTTGCTGAAAATCTAGCGTTTCCTCTTGAAGTACGCAAATTTGGCAAAGCTGAAAGAGAGGCAAAGGTTAATCGCGCCCTGGATATGGTTCAGTTAGGTGAATTTGGTCAAAGACGCCCAATGCAACTATCAGGCGGTCAGCAACAGCGCGTTGCTGTAGCAAGATCTCTTGTTTTTGACCCTGATTTAGTTTTAATGGATGAGCCCTTAGGCGCTCTAGATAAAAACTTAAGAGAGCAGATGCAGTATGAAATTAAGCACCTTCACGAAAGCCTTGGATTAACAGTGGTCTACGTAACGCATGACCAAACTGAAGCGCTAACTATGTCGAACCGAATTGCTGTTTTTAATGATGGCGTTGTTCTTCAGTGCTCCTCACCAGAAGATCTTTATGAAAAACCTGAAAACTCATTCGTTGCAAACTTCATTGGTGAAAATAATCGCCTAATGGGAACCGTTGAAGCCATTAAAGGAAATACAGCCACAGTAAAAACAGACTCTGGAGATATCGTTGTTGCCACCAAGGTTAATGTTGGCAAGGTTGGAGATCGCGCGACACTATCATTAAGACCAGAGCGCATCATGGTTGCACCAAAGAAAGGAAAAACGCCAAACACATATTCAGCCAAGGTAGAAGAACTTATCTATCATGGCGACCATATTCGCACGCGCTTTAGTGTGTGTGGACACGACGATTTTATCGTCAAAATTCCTAATTCAATCGATAATGTTGACCTTAAGAAAGGTAAACAAGTTGATATTGGTTGGATGTCGGAAGATTGTCTTGCTTTAGATGGTTAGAGCTTAGACTTAACTTTAGGAGAAATATATGAAAAATGTAATAACAAAAACTCTGGTTGCCGGTGCTATTTCAACAGCGATGTTGGCTGGTGCAGTCCAAGCAGAAGTAACTTTTGTTTCTTGGGGTGGTGGCTATTCAGCTTCACAACAAAAAGCTTACGTTGACACTTACTCAAGTGGAGATGTAAATATGATTAGTTACAACGGTGGTTTGGGTGAGGTTCGTGCTCAAGTTGAATCTGGAAGTGTTCAGTGGGATATCGTTGACGTACTTGCATCGGATGCTCGTATTGGTTGTGATGAAGGTCTTTTCGAAGAGCTAGATCGCAGCATGTTCCTGCCTTCACCTACTGGTGTTGCAATGGATGATGATACGATGGTACCGGTTCCAAATGATTGCGTAGTTCCGCAAATTTGGTGGTCATACGTTCCTTTCCATAAGGCTGACACCTTCTCAGGTGATCAACCATCAACTATACAAGACTTCTTTGACGTAGAAAAATTCCCAGGAAAGCGTGGTATTCACACTTGGGCTTCTGCAATAACAGAGATGGCATTGTATGCTGACGGTGTTGCTATTGATGATATCTATGAAGTATTAGGCACTCAAGCAGGACAAGATCGTGCTTTTGCTAAACTTGACACAATCAAAGATCACGTAGTATTTTGGTCTTCAGGTGCTAAGCCACTTGATCTAGTTAATTCTGGTGAGGTTTCTATGTCACTAGCGTATAACGGCCGTATCGGTGGTGCTGTTCTTAATGACGGCGCTGACTATGTTACTGTATGGGATGGACAAGTACTTGAAGAGGAATGGTTAGTTCTTCTTAAAGGTGCTCCAAACCGTGCTGCAGCTATGCACTTCTTAGTTCATGCTTCTAGCTCTCAGGCGCAAGCAGATCAAGCTAAATGGATCAACTATGGTCCTATGCGCACATCTGGTCTTGATATTATGCAAGCGGGTGAGCCATGGTTCAATACTGGTGTAGCAATCATGGAGCATATGCCTAATACTGATGAGCATATGGCAGGTGGTATTATGGCCAATCCTGATTTCTGGGCAGATAGTGGTCAAGCAATAAATGATCGCTATGCAGCTTGGATGGCTCAATAAGTAGCTAACCTAAAACGAGCTTATTTATTTAACCTCGTTTAATAAAACAGGTCGGTTTTTATAACGACCTGTTTTTATTTTTTAAAAACTAACAAACAAGTTATAGATTTAATGAATATTTTATGAGTGATACTTCGATAACAAATTCTCAAGAACCATTACTAACAAACGATGGTGTACCGCTTAAAGTAAGCTTACGCAAATCTTTGCGTAGAACAAAAATTCGCTCTTTTCTGTTAATTCTACCTCCACTATTATTCTTATTATTAATGTTTGTAACGCCTATAGGCTCGCTTCTATCAAGAAGTATTGATGACATCCAAATTAATAATGTATTTCCACAGACATTTGCTCAGTACGAATTATGGGAAGATAAATCCCAACTCCCTAGTGAAGAAATGTTTGCCGCAGTTGTAAACGATATTAGAGTCACAATCAAAGTTAAAGATGGTGAAGGAAATGTTATTGGTAAGAATTTACTTGGTAGATCTGGTACTCGAATGACTTATGAGTTCTCTGGCTGGAAAAGTTTAATAAATAAAACAGTCAAAGAAGCTCTAAAGGTTGATAAAAAATCAAAGGAAGTAGTTAAACCTTTTAAGTGGGAGGCGCCCTACAAAGAAAAGATGATTAAAAGAGATAAGCGCTGGGCCAAGGTTGAATTCTGGCAGTCGTTAGGGGCAATGAAAGACCCCTACACGATGGGCTATTATCTAAACGCTGTTGACCTGAAGTATGACGCCAATAAAAATATCATTCAGAAGGCAGAGTATTTAAAAATTTATAACACAATTTGGATTAGAACTCTCCAAGTAAGCCTGATGGTGACTATTTTCTGTTTACTGCTTGCCTATCCAGTTGCTTATTTACTAGCAACACTTCCAATGAAAACCTCAAATCTATTAATGATATGCGTATTGATGCCATTTTGGACGTCGCTCCTAGTAAGAATTGTTGCTTGGATGATTATGCTTCAGCAAAATGGTGTTGTTAATGACACCTTAATGTACATTCTGCCTTGCTTTGAAGGAATGGTGAACCTGCCATTTTTTGGTGCTACCAATATTGATCTTTGTTTTAGTGATGAAGATCGACTTCCTATGATGTACAACTTTACTGGAACCATTATTGTAATGACGCAGGTACTTCTGCCATTTATGATTTTGCCAATCTATAGCGTCATGAAGGGAATACCTCCAAGCTACATGAAGGCAGCTCAAAATCTGGGTGCCACTCCTACGCGAGCCTTTATTCGTGTTTATATGCCTCAATCAGTTCCAGGTATTGGCGCTGGATGCATATTAGTATTTATTGTTGCCATTGGCTACTACATCACGCCAGAATTGGTTGGTGGTAAAGATGGAATAATGATCGGTAACTTTGTTGCGCGTGAAATGCAGAGAACATTAAATTGGGGTCTTGCTGCTGCTATGGGAGCAATTCTTCTAGCTGCAGTTTTGGTTCTATATTGGGCATATGACAGACTGATTGGCCTTGATAACTTAAAAATGGGATAGTCATGAAATTTCCTTCATACACAACACCTCGAGAAAAACTATGGCACTATACTTATAGGATATTTTGTGGGCTTGTATTGTTTTTCTTAGTAGCCCCACTGATTGTTGTTATCCCACTATCATTTACTAATTCTGTTTTCTTGCAATTTAGCCCTGAAATGAAATTCTTTAGCTTTGAGACTTGGTCTTTTAACTTTGATGGCTATGGAACTCGCTGGTACAAAGAAATGTTTGGTATTTGTTCTGAAAATTCAGGAACAACTGTCTGCACAGACAGATGGATGATTGGCTTTAAAAATAGTGCTATTATTGCAATTTTTGCCACTTTCTTTGCAAGTGTCTTAGGCACATTAGCAGCACTTGGTTTGTCTAATAGACATATGCCGTTTAACCGTTTAATAATGGCGCTTATGATTTCTCCAATGATTGTCCCGCTTATCATTACTGCTGCTGGAATGTTTTTCTTTTTTGCTAAAGTCAACCTTGTTGCAACCTTACCAGGCCTTATTATTGCCCATACTATTTTAGGGATACCATTTGTTGTCATAACAGTCTCTGCTTCACTCTCTGGATTTGATAGTAACTTACTGCGCGCTGCTTCAAGTTTAGGCGGTACACCGCTAAGAAATTTTTTCAAAGTTCAAGCGCCACTAATAGCGCCAGGGGTTATAGCAGGCGGACTATTTGCATTTATTACCTCTTTTGATGAGGTCGTTATTGTGCTCTTTGTTGGTGGCCCCGATCAGTACACGCTTCCAAGACAGATGTGGTCTGGAATTCGCAATGAGATAAGTCCAACGATTCTAGCTGCTGCCACTCTTCTTGTGATTTTCTCGATTGTATTACTTTCCACACTTGAATGGCTTCGCCGTCGCTCTGAAAAGATCCGAGGCATAACCCCTCACTAAAGCTTTTAATTTTTATCCTATTGATGATTCTTAATGTATAGTCTCATTAATGGAAAAACGTGCCCCTTTAGATAAGAATAAACAATCCTTAGTTATCATTTCGTGCCTTTTAATTACTTTTTGTATGGGCACTATTCATGCATTTAGTACTTTAATTGAAGGCATTGAACTGCAAATCAATGCAGGCAGGATGGCATCAAGTCTTATCTATTCAACTGGGTTAATCAGCGTAACAGTTGCTGTATTTTTTGGATCCACCCTATATCGTAAACTGTCTCCATCATTGATCATCGTTTTAATAGCAATATTGCCCTTAATTGGCGTCCTTATATCAAATACAGGTAGTTGGATTGGATGGATATTTGGCTATGGCTTTTGCTTTGGGTTTGCAAGTGGCCTAGGATATGGATTTTCACTGTATGCAGCCTCCTCTGTAACCTCAAGCCAAAAGCTCGGCTTGGTGCTTGGCGCTGTGTCAGCATCCTATGCGTTTGGTGCTGTTATTTTCTCGATGCTTTACCCACTACTTTTTAGTTATTTTGACTTTAAAGCTGGCTACATGATTGGCGTTTCAATACTATCCATTGTTATTATTATTAGTTTAATTCTTTTTCGATTAGCAAAAAAAGACTTAACTGCAAAAACAAAATCCATTAGCAAAAATCAAAGTGTTAAAGGAAAAATTATTAAGCTATGGCTGGCCTTTTTCCTTGGAGTTTTTGCTGGCCTTATGACAATAGGTCATGCAGTGCCAATTATTAAAGCATCAGGAGGGTCATCTGAAATTGCAATAACTGCTATTTCCCTAATGGCTCTTGGAAGTGGAATTGCAGGTATATATGCTGGCTGGCTTGCAGATCGATTTGGTTGCAAGCGCCCTATTTTAGTAATTTTGACTATAAGCTCTCTCGCCCTATTAAGCCTTTCAACATTTACAAGTATTAATCTAATGTTAATATTTTTGACTCTTATTGCTTCTCTTTATGGCGCCTTAATTGCAATTTATCCAACCTTAGTGAATCACGTATTTGGACCTGATTACTCAGCTTGGGCCTATGGAAGAATTTTTACCGCATGGGGAGCAGCGGGCTTAGTGTCGCCTTCTCTTGCCGGCTGGTTATTTGATCAATATAATAACTACAATTCATCATTATTTTTTGCCTTCATTTTATCCATTTTTGCTGGATTAATCATTTGGAGTCTCAAATATGACGTTAATGATGCAACACATTAACTATTAAAGAGTTCTCCAAAAAAATGACGATCCAGAATATAATAAAACATAATTATTACTTAAATCTATCATCATGAAAAAACATATTATTTCCACCAATAAGGCCCCTGCTGCAGTAGGAACATACTCTCAAGCTGTTGCTGTTACAGGCGGAACTACGATCTATCTTTCAGGGCAAATTCCTTTGGTTCCTGAAACAATGGAAGTAGTGGAAGGCGGCATTGAAGAGCAAATTCACCAAGTATTTAAGAATTTATTAGCCATGTGTCAAGAATCAAAAGGCAGCTTAAGCGATATCGTTAAACTTAACATTTTCTTAACAGACCTAAGTAATTTTGCTACATTAAATGAAATTATGGCTACCTACTTTACAGAGCCATATCCAGCCAGAGCAGCTATTGGTGTAAACGAACTCCCAAAAGGTGTGAGCGTTGAAATGGATGGCGTAATGGTAACTGACTCAAACTCCTACAGTTTCTAATTTTATGCCTTCACTCTCTGATCCAATTATTTCGATTAGTGGATTAGGACAGAAGACTTCAGATAGGTTAAACCAACTAGGGATTCATACGCTTGAACACTTACTGTTTCACTTGCCAAGTCGTTATCAAGACAAAACAACTATAACGTCGCTTTCCAGAGCAAGTGTTGAAGACGAAATCCTAATTGAAGTAACGATTGATAGAATTGAAGTCATTCCTGCAAGGCAAAGACAGCTTCTTTGTTACTTATCGGATAATCAAAACCAAAGAGTTCTTTTGCGATTTTTTCATTTTACGCAGTACCAAAAGCAAGCACTTATTCGCGGTGAGACTATACAGTGCTTTGGTGAAATAAAAATCGGCCGCCAAGGCCTTGAAATGCACCATCCTGAATATCGAATTATTTCGCAAGATCAAAAGCCACTCCTTGAGTCAACCTTAACGCCGGTTTATCCTCTTTGCGCTGGAGTAAGTCAAAATAAAATGAAACAATGGGTAAATAATGCTTTAGACGTCTTAAAAGCGAGCGTAATTGATGATTATTTTGAAAAGATAACACAAAGTACGATGCCAAGCTTAAAAGACTCTTTATTCTTGCTTCATCACCCTAATAAAAATGAAGATTTATCAAAAATTGAAGCCTTTACTCACATTTCTCAGCAGAGATTAATTATTGAAGAGCTGGCAGCCCACCAACTCAGTCTTCTGAAAATTAAAGAAGCAAGAAAAAGTAAAGAATCAAAAAAAATTTCTATTAAAAATGCATTGAGTAATAAACTTCTAAGCTCACTGGAGTTTGATCTAACTTCTGCTCAATCTCGATGCATTAGCCAAATTAATGAGGATCTATCAACCTCTGAGCCAATGCATAGATTACTTCAGGGTGATGTAGGTTCTGGAAAAACAATCGTAGCAGTGTTTGCACTTCTTCAAGCAGCTGAAAATAATTTCCAAACTGCCGTAATGGCGCCAACTGAAATTCTAGCGCGACAGCATCTTCAAAATTTTAGTAATTACCTCACCCCACTTGGTATTCAAATTGCTTTTCTGTCAGGCTCTCAAAATACTCAAGAAAGAAAAGATAACTTAAGTCTTATAGAAAATGGAAAAGCAAAAGTTATTATTGGAACTCATGCATTATTTCAAGAAAATGTTTACTTTGAGGATTTAGCATTAGTGATCATTGATGAGCAGCACAAGTTTGGAGTTCATCAGAGACTATCACTTTCTAAGAAAGCCATCTTAACACCTCATCAATTAGTCATGACCGCTACGCCAATCCCCAGATCATTAACGATGAGCGCTTACGCTGACTTAGATACTTCAATTATTGATGAGTTACCTCCAGGTCGCCAAACAATTGAAACTGTTGCACTAAGTAACGCTCGAAGGGATGAACTAATTACCAAAATTAAACAAATTTCAAAGGAAGGACGTCAAATTTATTGGGTGTGTACTTTAATTGAAGAGTCAGAAGCTCTTCGAGCCGAGTCTGCTAAAAAAACATATACATATCTCACAGATAACCTTAGAGATCTAAAAGTTGTAATGATTCATGGGCGCTTAACAAAGTCAGAAAAAGAAATTATTATGGCAGACTTTTCTAAAGGAGAAACCAACCTTCTCGTTGCTACAACTGTAATTGAGGTTGGGGTCAATGTCCCTAATGCAAGTCTGATGATTGTTGAGAATGCAGAGCGTCTCGGTCTGGCTCAACTTCATCAATTAAGGGGCCGGGTTGGAAGAGGCTCTGAAAAAAGTGCTTGTGTCTTACTGTATCAATCACCCCTTAGTCAAACAGCCAAAGAAAGACTTGATATTCTTCGTCAGAGTAATGATGGATTTTTGATTGCTCAAAAAGATTTAGAACTGCGTGGTCCGGGTGAAATTTTAGGGACACAGCAAACTGGCATTGCATCAATGAAAATTGCAGATATTGTTAGAGATTCTTACCTACTCAAGCAGGTGGGATACTACTCATCAAAAATGCTAGAAGCAGAGCATACTAGTCAAAATGCTCTAATGACGCGCTGGATTGATGAAGAGAAAACTCACTATTTCGATGCCTAATGTCTTCTAGAACTCATTAAAATTAAAGACTCTTGTAAAATACCTAACCTATGTTCAATCCAGATAAGTTTCAATGGCGAATTTTTAATCCTCAAGAAGGGGTTCCTGAGCACGTCTGCAACTGGCTACTGGATGGCCAATCTTTAACTGCTAAACTTAGAGATAAATATGAAGATTTCAAAGTTAATGTTCTCTCTCAAGAGCAAGATAATCCCTATGATTGCGAATTAAAGCTTCTCGCAGCTAGTAATAATCAGACTTTTATTGTAAGAGAAGTTGAGCTTATTGGATCTCAAAGACCCGTTGTTATTGCGCGCTCATTAATCCCGTTGACAGCAGATACAAGTGAAATTCTAAAAATTGGAGCCAAGCCATTGGGAGAAATTTTATTTAATGATCCTGAGATTAAACGTGGTCATCTTGAAGTTGGAAGTTTCAATAAATCATGGGCCAGGCGTTCAACTTTTAAAATTGGGAAAACCAAATTACTTGTTTCTGAAATTTTTTTGGAGTCACTTTATGCGTGATAAATTGTTTAACAGTATTGTTGATATAGCTGATTTTCGTTTCGATGCAGATGTGGTTAAGGTATTTGATGATATGGTTAGAAGATCTGTTCCTGGATATGACTCTATGATTCAAATGGTTGGCCTTGTCGCCAGAATGTATGGGCAAGATAATACTAACTATTATGATCTTGGCTCGTCGACAGGAGCAATATCACTTGCGCTAGCACTAAATAATAAAAATAAAAATAACAAATTTATTGCTATTGATAACTCAGCTGAAATGGTAAAAAAATGTCAAGCAAACTTATCTAATAAAATTGATAACTTGCAAGTGCTTTGTTCAGACATTACTGACACCGAGATCAATGATGCGTCTATTGTTGTTTTGAACTTAACGCTTCAGTTTATTGATGTTGGAGCAAGAGCTGCGCTCTTAAAAAAAATATATGATGGCCTAAACCCTGGAGGCGTATTAATAATTAGTGAAAAGATACACTTTGAGGATCCTGAAACACAAGATCATATTACAAAGCTTCACTTAGATTTTAAAAGGGAAAATGGCTATAGCGAGCTTGAAATTGCAAACAAACGACAAGCGATTGAAAACGTGATGAATACTGAAACTAAAAAAACTCATATTGACCGACTAAGAGATTGTGGCTTTAGGGAGACTAGCTGCTACTTTCAGTGCCTCAACTTTGTATCATTTTTATCTGTAAAATAAACTTCGTTTAATCGGCTTTAAATTAGGTTTTTCTATGTTACTAATGATCGACAACTACGATTCATTTACTTATAACTTGGTTCAGTATTTTGGTGAACTTGGTCAAGAAGTTGTCGTCTATAGAAATGATGAAATCTCTATTAATGAGATTGAAAGTTTAAACCCTAACTATATCGTAATATCGCCAGGCCCATGCACTCCAAATGAAGCTGGAATTTCTTTAGAGCTAATCAAAAAGTTTGCTGGAAAGTTTCCTATACTAGGCGTATGTTTAGGTTTTCAGGCAATTGTTCAATCATTTGGTGGAAATATTATTGGCGCCCAGAAGATTATGCATGGTAAAGTTTCACCTGTTCATCACACCTCTAAGAGCGTTTTTAAAGGCCTTAAAAATCCTCTTAATGCAACTCGTTACCACTCACTAGTAGCCGAAAAGACGACCTTACCAGATTGCTTTGAGGTAACCGCTTGGACTAATACAGAGTCTGGAGATATTGAAGAAATAATGGGTGTTCGTCATAACTCTTACCCAATTGAAGGTGTCCAATTTCATCCTGAATCTATTCTCACAGAACATGGACATCAAATGCTTAATACTTTTTTACAGGACAATCAATAATCATGGAATTAATTCAATTTTTACAAGGTGAGCTTTTACTCACTGGAACCTTACTTGCTCTTATTATTCTTCTTATAGTAAACATCTATGGAGACACGTTTAAAAAATATGCAGTAGTTGATACCCATACTGCAGTTTCTTTGATGGATGATGATGAGCTGATCATTCTAGATGTGCGTGAAGAAAAAGAACGCTCTTCTGGATTTATTAATAATGACATTAATATCCCTATGAGCCAAGTTAAAAATAAAATGGGCTCACTTGATAAATCAAAAAATATACTTGTCTATTGTAAAAGTGGCACTCGATCTGATCAAATTTCAGGCTTTCTCTCTAAAAATGAATTTCAAAATGTATCTAGCCTAAAAGGCGGCTTTAATGCTTGGCAAAAAGCTGAATTACCAATTCAAAAATAACTAATATGAAAAAATCTTTAGCGATTATTGGAGCTGGTGCATGGGGAAGTGCTCTTGCAATTGCTCTAAGTAAAGAATTTGAAAAAATTTTTCTAATTACAAAAGATAAAGCAAACACTAAAGGACTAGGTAATCAGCATGAAGCACTATCCGTCCCGTTTAACTCTAACATCTGTATAGGCAATAGCTTTGAGGTTATTGAGGAATCGCAAGCCGTTCTTATTGCAACCCCAAGCTCATCATTTAATAGCGTACTTAAAAACCTCAGCTCTCATGTAAAAAGTAAACCGATTGCTTGGGTAACAAAAGGGTTTGATCCAGACAATGGGCAACTCCTTCACGAATCGTTTAGTCAAAAATTTCCTAGTCATCATCCCTGCGCAATATCTGGGCCAACTTTTGCTGCAGAAATTGTTGAAAAAAAACCTGCAGCCATAGTTGTTGCCTCTCAAGATAAAATAACAAGAGATTTTTGGGCTGAAACAATACAAACTAACAATTTACGGGCTTATACAAATTCTGATATAGTTGGTGTTCAAGTTGGTGGCTCTGTAAAAAATATTCTAGCAATTGCTGCCGGAATTGCAAATGGACTTGGTTTTGGTGCAAATACACAAGCCGCTCTGATTACAAGAGGCTTGGCAGAAATGACGCGACTAGGCGTAGCTCTTGGAGCAGATAAGGTTACTTTCCAAGGACTCTCTGGAATGGGTGATTTAGTTCTCACCTGCTCGGATGATTTATCTAGAAATCGTCGTTTTGGTAAAGAACTGGCTAATAATATACCTACCGATAAAGCTCTAAAAAATATCAATGCTACAGTTGAAGGGTTTAAAGCTTTAGAGCTGGTAATTATGATTGCAAATAATCATCAAATCGAAATGCCAATTTGCGAACAAGTTCTTGCAGTAACCGAAGGTAGGACCACTCCCAGGGAGGCTGTTAATGAGCTCCTTTTAAGAAAGCCTAGGGAAGAGTAACCCAATTCAAATAAAACCCTTAAGGCGTGCCTAAAAAATGAGCCTAATTAACAGAAAAATTTCTAGTACTGAAAATATTCAGAAGCAAGACTTACGTCTCCTGCTTCGATTAGCACCCTTTTTAAGACCCTATAAAAAAATTGCCTTAATTGCTATTATTGCGCTCATTTTTAGCTCATTGGCATTTTTATTATTTGGACAAGGCATTAAATTATTTATAGATGAGGGGATTTATACGCTTGATAATAAGGCAATGCTACTCATTGCAGTAGTTTTAATCACCATGGTAGTAGCAACCTTTATACGCTTTTACTTCGTCTCATGGATTGGCGAACGAGTCAGTAATGATGTTCGCCTAGCAGTATTTAATCACCTGCTTACTCTTCATCCTCATTATTTTGAAGTAAACCGAAGCGGAGAAATAAATGCCCGATTAACAACTGACACCACTTTGCTTCAATCTATTTTTGGTTTCTCAATATCAATGGCCCTGAGTAGCGTCCTTCTATTTTTTGGCGGACTCACAATGATGATTATTACCAACATTAAACTTGCTCTCATTGTTCTTATTAGTGTCCCCATTATCCTTCTTCCTATGGCAATATATGGTCGACGCTTAAGATCGCTTTCAAGAAAGAGTCAAGACACAGTCGCAGACATTGGAACCTACGCTGGAGAAATAGTACAAAACATTAAAGTAGTCCAAAGCTTTACTCGTGAGCCTGAAGAATCTCAAGCATTCAGCGAGGAAGTTGAAAAAGCCTTTACAGTTGCAAAAAAGCGAATAATGCAGAGCTCCCTGCTAATTGCAGCGGCAATGATTCTAGTTTTTACGGGCCTAGGCTCTATGATATGGGCTGGCGCTAAAGATGTTGCAAATGGACAAATCACAGCCGGCGAACTAGCTGCGTTTGTTTTTTATGCAATCATGGTTGCAAGGTCCGTTGCTGTTATTTCAGAGATTTATGGGCAGCTCCAAAGAGCAGCTGGTGCAACAGAACGACTGCTTGAATTACTCGCAGAAAAATCAAAGATTTTTGCCCCAGCTGCGCCTAGAAAATTAGATAATGGGGCCCTCTCTCTAAGCTTTAACAATGTTCACTTTAGCTACCCATCAAGACCAGAACAGTCAGCTCTTGAAGAACTTACTTTTAAAGTTAAGGAAGGTGAAACAGTTGCAATTGTTGGCCTCTCAGGTGCAGGCAAGACAACTATTTTTGAGCTACTACAAAGATTTTATGATCCATCTAAAGGCAGTATTGATGTTAGTGATATTAACCTAGTTGATCTGGATCCTAAGACTCTTCGTTCAAGTATTGGAGTAGTGCCGCAACAACCAACATTATTCTCAGCTGATGTCACGCATAATATTGGATATGGCAACCCAGCTGCAAATATAAATCAAATAAAGGATGCTGCAAAAGAAGCCTATGCGTTAGAGTTTATAGAGCAGCTTCCTGATGGCTTTGATAGCTATCTTGGTGAGCAAGGTGTTCGCTTATCAGGAGGCCAGCGTCAACGTATTGCTATAGCGAGAGCAATACTCAAAGACCCATCGATTCTTCTTCTAGATGAAGCCACCAGCGCTCTAGATGCAGACAGTGAACAAAAAGTGCAGGACGCTTTAAAAGTCTTAATGGAGGGCAGAACCACATTAATAATTGCTCATAGACTTGCAACAATTATGCATGCAGATCGTATTTTACTGATCGATAAGGGTCGATTAATTGCTGAAGGGAGTCATCAAGACTTATTATCCAGCTCAAAGCTCTACAAGAAACTTTGTGAACTTCAATTTAACTTCTAGCATAGTCATATAATTTGAAGATCTATTAGGAAATTAAAGACTAGTTATTATTTTTAAAATTAGAAAGATAAAACTTTGTTTTTACTGGATAATAACTTTAAATTTCAACTGTGAATTGATTGATTAATGGTCAATAAATATAGAAATATCAAAAAAATTCTAAAAAACCTCTGTCTTTTAGTTACGCTATTTTCAGTAAGTACTCTTGTTTCTTCAGCATCACTTTCATCGTTTAAGCCTAGTTTTGATTCCATTGAAAACACTATTGTAAGAAAAGAAGTTTTTTTTAATTACCTTCTTCCAGCAATACACCAAAAAAATGCTGAGATAATTGAGCTTCGAAATTCTATATTAAATAATGAATTAAACGTCAATGAACTCGAAAAATTAGCATCAAAGTATCGGGTCAAACATCCAGCTACTCAAGAAGAGTTATTAAAAGTTATTGATATCCTCCCCCCTTCTCTCGTTCTTGCTCAAGCGGCAAATGAGTCAAATTGGGGAAGATCAAGATTTGCCAAGGATTTTAATAATTATTTTGGAATCTGGTGTTTTTCTGAAGGTTGTGGAATAATTCCTAAAGAAAGAGATGTAAGTGCAACGCATGAGGTTGCTAGTTTTAATTCATTAGAAGAGTGCATAGATTACTATGTACTTAATATTAATCGAAGCTATGCCTATGAAGAGCTTCGACAGATAAGAGAAAGGCAGCGCAATGATATGCAGCCCATTAAAGGAATCGTTCTAGCAGAAGGTCTAGGTAATTATGCATTTCCTGGCATTGAATATATTGATTCAATTAAATCAGTTATCCAATTCAACCAACTGGGTCGCTACGACTATACAAACTAAGTCAATAGAAATTTAGGTATAAAAAAACCCGCGAGTAGCGGGTTTTTTTTGAAGTAGATTTAGTTTGCAAGATTAACGTTTTGAGTACTGCTCACTCTTACGCGCCTTCTTCCTACCAACCTTCTTACGCTCAACTACACGTGCATCACGTGTCACTAGTCCAGCACTTCGTAATCCAGGACGAGTCGCCTCATCATAAGCCATCAAGGCTCTAGTAACTCCCAGTCTAATAGCACCAGCTTGACCTGTATCACCACCACCTTTAACCATGATAGTAAAATCAAACTTGTTATGCATTTCAACCACATCCAAGGGTTGGTTGATAATCATTGAAGATGTCTCTCTACCGAAATATTCAGCCATTGGCTTTTTATTAACTGTAAAAACACCCTTACCTTTAGTCATGTAAACACGGGCAACTGATGTCTTTCTTCTTCCAGTTGCGTAAAAAACTTCTTTATCTGCCATAATAATATGCCTTAAATATCCAATACTTGTGGTTGTTGAGATTGATGGGTATGTTCACTACCAGCAAAAACCTTCATTTTTCTAAACATTTCTCTGCCTAATGGGCCTTTTGGCAACATTCCTTTAACAGCTTTTTGAATAACTTCCTCAGGCTTTTTAGCAAGAAGATCTTTAAATGGAACTGATTTCAGATTACCAACATATCCAGTATGATGATGATACATTTTGTCATTAAATTTATTTCCAGTCACGGTTATTTTAGCCGCATTAACGATAACAATATAATCACCTGTATCCACGTGAGGCGTAAATTCAGGCTTATGCTTACCACGAAGACGAGATGCAACTTCAGTTGCTAGACGCCCAAGAGTCTTACCATCTGCATCTACTAAAAACCACTCTCTTTTTACTTCTTCAGCTTTCGCACTAAATGTTTTCATAACTTGCTTCTATATGTCGGATCAGAATAATCGGACTATTATAATCACTTTTTATTCTTGATGTAAGTTTTCATATGGCAAACACATGAAATATCAATACATAAAATTGGAAACAATTTCCAGACTATTCTGCCATTAAATCAAGACTCTTATCATAAAGCTTAGTTTCAACGTCCATTAATCCCAATATAGTGTGAAACAAATTATCATGGGAAAGAGGAAGGTCTTCTTTATTCTTTATTGACTCAACATCAAAAACGTTAGACATAGAATCATTTAGCCACATCAATGCTGGAACATCAATCTGCTCATCTGGGGCCATAAAATATGGCATTCCATGCAAATAAAGACCGTTTTCTCCTAAAGACTCACCGTGATCACTAACATAAAACATTGCTGTATCTGACTCTTGTGAATTTCTCTTTAAAAGCCCTATAACTTTTGAAAGAAAATAATCTGCATAAAGAATTGTATTGTCGTAAGCATTACTAATTTCTTGATCACTACACTCGTTTAACTGGCTTGTTTTACATACAGGAACAAATACTTCAAATTCCTTTGGGTATCTCTTGTAATAAGCTGGACCATGACTCCCTATAGTGTGGAGAATAATCAAAATATCTTTATCATTTTGATCGTCAATATAGCTTTGTAAATTAACCAGCATCCCTTCATCTCTGCACTCAGGATTGCATATAGAATTCTGCTCTGATGTTCGATAGTCTTCAAAAGTAATTCGATCTGCGACACTCTTTGAACTGGAGTTGTTTTCATACCAAATAACACTGGCACCTGCATGGCTTATTAGATCGAGAATATTACTCATATTTTTCCCCTTTTCATGAGAGTATTTATCACGACCTAGTAAAGAAAACATGCATGGAACAGACCAAGCAGTATCTGTTCCACACGAAGTCAAATTCTTGAATGAGATGATATCCTCTTTTTCCAAATAAGGATTAGTTTGAAGGCTGTAACCATTAATTGACATATGGTCCCTTCTCACAGTCTCTCCTATGACAAAAATCACCAAACGCCTTTTGTCAGACTTCTTGTTAATTTGTGCATCGAGACCAATCACCTTAAAAGGAGTTGAAGAAGTCACCATCTTTGAATCAATAAACTTAGCTGCAGAATATAAATAATATGTAGGATTAATATAGAGTCTTAAATCACGATTTTCTCTTGCAAAAGATGTGTAGTGCTTTGAAAATGACAAGACAACCACTACAAAAACAACTACCAAAACTATGAAATATTTAAGCCTCTGAAGAAATTGTGCATTTAACTTTAATTTTTTTAACTCAACTTTGAATACAATAAAGGAAGGTAGAAGCCCCAAAACTAGAAAATATAAAATTGATTTATAATTTACCAAGTCAAGAAATTCACTAGTGTCTGTTTCAAATGTATTGGTTATCATGTTATGGTCAAATACAATGCCATAATTATTTGTACTGTAACTAACTAGTGATGAAGTTAATAGTAATAGAATTAAAATTGGCTTAGTTGACCTTCTATAGCAAATCAAAAGCAGTAAAGCAGCCAAGAAAGTAAATAAAAATAAAAATAAAGACCCTAAAAAAAACAAGTTCTCAAAAAGAGGATAAACCAGCAATGTTTTTTCGAAAAATGTAAAATTACCGGTTAATGTTAAAAAACCTGCAATAATCAAAACTAGATGAATCTGAGATAATTTATAAGAAAAAAGTTTCATTTGTTTTGTTTACAAAAAAATATTATTATATTATCCATTAGATTAAAAAGGAAGTAATGCTTAACTCACATATACACTTAGATTTTGATAATGTTAACTCCCCTTCTAGCTCTACAACTGGGGTTATTGTTCCATCAACTGGGAAAGATAACTGGGATAGCGTTATTGCATGCTGCTCAGCAGACAATAATAGTCACTTTGCACTTGGAATTCATCCTTGGTTTATTGAAAATCATCAAATGATCGATTTATACAATCTTGAAGTTCGTATCGAGGAAGAAAAGCCAGTTGCGGTTGGTGAGTGTGGCCTTGATTATGTTAAAGTTAAAGATCAGAATACGCAGAGATTTATGTTTGATGAGCAGATATCTTTGGCAACTCGCTTTGATCTGCCTTTAATAATTCATTCAGTCCAAGCAACTGAAGATGTGACTGACTTACTCAAATCGCACTCTAAATCTCGAGGTGTAATTCATGCATATTCAGGCAGTATTCAACAAGCTGAAAATTTACTGAAAATTAATTTTTCGTTTGGTTTTGGTAATACATTAACCAATCCTCAAGCTTACAAACTGCATGATATTGTGAAGTTTTTACCAATTGAGTCTATTGTGATTGAAACTGATGACCATAAAAACCCTGATGAATTAATTCAGGTAGCTGAGAGGGTTGCAAGAATTAAAAAGCTCACTGTTGATGAGGTAATTGATCAGTGTGACCAAAATACACGCAATATTTTTAATATAGATTAATGTCAGGAAGTTGTGCACGTACTGAAATATTAGTTGGCCAACTAGGCCTAGCTCAATTAGCAGAATCACATGTTGTCATTGCTGGATTAGGGGGTGTTGGAGGAGCATGCGCTGAATCACTCTGCAGGGCAGGAATTGGAGAGTTGACTTTAATTGACTACGATACTATTTCAAATACGGATCTTAATCGTCAGGTAATTGCTCTGCATTCAACTTTAGGTGGCTCAAAAGTCAAAGTTCTTGCGCAGAGACTTAGAGATATTAACCCTGATACTGTAATCAATGAAAAAAACCTTTTTATTGATAGCAAGGAAGCAGAATCAATAGCCAAGAATGAAGATTTAAATTTTGTTGCGGACTGTATTGATGCAATTGCCTGTAAGACAAATTTAATTGATGCCTGTAATCGCTCAGGTAAACCAATAATTTCTAGCATGGGAGCTGGGGGTAGACTAGACCCAACTAAAGTTACAATCTCTAGAATGGATAAAACAGAATATTGTGGTCTTGCTAGAGAGCTAAGAAGACAACTCAGAAGTAAACACGCATCTTTAAAATTTCCAGTTGTTCATTCCACAGAGGTTCAAATAAAAGCCCTCCCACATGAAGATTTGGATAAAAACGAATTATGCCCTCCAGGAAGACCAAGAGCGGTCAATGGAGCAATATCATATATGCCTAATATTTTTGGATTAATGATGGCAGGACACATCATCCAAACTATATTAAAATCATAGTCATTAGGATATTGAGAAAATTATGGTAAGGACTGAAAGCCCAATTTGTGATTTTAATTTACCCGCAATTGAATTTGAGCTGAAGGGGGTTGATGGGAAGCTTTATGACTTAAATAGTCTTAAAGGATCCAATGGCTTGCTAGTAATGTTTATCTGTAACCACTGCCCTTATGTCAAATCAATTATTGATCAAATAATTCTTGACACAAAAGAGCTTTCTGAATTAGGCATAAATAGTGTCGGCATAATGTCAAATGACCCTAATGAATATGAAGAAGATTCATTTGAAAATATGAAAAAAATTTCTTCCGATTTAAATTTTCCTTTTCCATATCTAATTGACGAAACGCAGGAAGTGGCAAAAGCATTTGGCGCTGTATGTACACCAGACTTTTTTGGTTATAACAAAAACCTTGGACTCCAATATCGTGGGAGACTTAATGAGTCAAGAAAAGAGTCAGTTGATGGAGCGAAAAGAGAGTTATTTGAGGCCATGAAAGAAATTGCAATTTCAGGAAATGGTCCTAGCCATCAGACTCCCTCAATAGGCTGCTCAATCAAATGGTTTTAATTTATTTTTATAAGCTTCATGCTAGTGATAAATACTGGTTATAGATGTAAAATTTCAAATTAAGGTATAATACGCACCTTTTTACTCCCCCCACTTCACATGTCTGAACATGAATCAAGCGTAAATTTTAAAAGTTTTGGTCTTTCCGAGGCCTTAATAAAGGTGCTTGATGAAGTTGGTTATGAAACGCCTTCAGCAATTCAAGAGCAGTGTATACCTTACTTGCTAAATGGTCACGATGTTATTGGACAGGCGCAAACTGGTACTGGCAAAACAGCAGCATTTTCACTCCCATTAATTGATAGAATTGATATTAGTACTAATCAAGTTCAGCTTTTAGTGTTAACCCCGACAAGGGAGCTAGCAATCCAAGTTTCAGAGGCCATTCAAACCTATGCTAGGCATCTTAAAGGACTGCATGTACTTCCTATATATGGTGGACAGTCTTATGATATTCAGCTAAGGCCATTAAAAAGAGGAGTCCATGTTGTTGTAGGAACTCCTGGAAGAGTAATGGACCATATAAAAAAAGGCACCCTTAAGCTTGGCTCACTAAAAGCATTGGTGCTTGATGAGGCTGATGAAATGTTAAGAATGGGTTTTATTGATGATGTAAAGTGGGTAATGGAAAAGCTGCCGAAAGAACGTCAAATTGCACTTTTTTCAGCAACAATGCCTGACGTAATAAGAAGAGTTGCAGAAAAATTCTTAAACGATCCAAAAATAGTTAAGATAAAAACAAAAACCGCTACAGCGCAAACAATTAGTCAAAGATATTGGCTGGTTAGTGGCGTTAATAAGCTAGATGCGTTGACTCGAATCTTAGAAGTAGAAACATTTGATGCACTTTTAATATTTGTAAGAACAAAAACAGCAACAGTAGATTTGGCAGAAAAATTATCTGCAAGAGGTTTTTCATCTGAAGCGATTAATGGTGATATTGCTCAAAATCAAAGAGAGCGAACAATCCAGCAACTTAAAAAAGGGAAAATTGATATTCTAATTGCCACAGATGTAGCCGCTAGAGGATTAGATGTTGAGCGAATTTCTCATGTTGTGAATTATGATATTCCTCAAGACCCAGAGTCTTATGTTCACAGAATTGGAAGAACAGGTAGAGCAGGTAGGGAAGGAAAAGCAATACTATTTGTAGCGCCAAGAGAAAGAAGAATGCTTCAGACAATTGAAAGAATTACGCGTCAACCAATCACACCAATGCAGCTTCCTTCTGCCAAAATTATTAATGAGCAAAGGGTAACAAATTTTAAACAAAGAATAAGTGATACTCTTAATAATCAAGAGTTGGGAATCTTTGAAGAACTCATCCTAAGTTTCCAAAAAGAGCATGAAGTTGATGCCTTTAAAATAGCATCAGCATTAGCATTGATGGCGCAAGGTACAGAGCCATTACTTCTTAGTGAAAAGGAGTTAAGCCAAGGCTCATTTAAGGAAGGCAGTAAGGCTAAAATTTCTATTTCAGTTCATGCAGATCCGCTAAAAAATAACCCTTCAATTAAAATGCGAAGGTATAGGCTAGCTATTGGTCATAAAGATAACATTAAGCCGGGTAACGTCTTGGGTGCAATAGCTAATGAGGCTGAAATTAGTAGTGAGTTTATTGGAGCAATCCAAATATTTCAAGACTTTACCACAATTGATCTACCCGATGAAATGACAAAAGAAACGCTTGCTATTTTGAAAAAAACTAGGGTTTTTGATAAAAAACTTAATATTGAAGAGCTATCAGAGAAAAATAACACAACCTCTCCTCAACAAAAAAGTGATGATTTTAAAAGAAATTCTTCAAGAAGGGGTGGTGAAAGGAAGTTTGAGAGAAAGCCAAGAGGCAAAGGTGGAGATAGGCCTAATAGACATAAAGATAAGAAATTCTCACGAGGCAAGCCAAAAAGAAAAGATTAATTGCTACTAATTACAAGCAAATAGGCGTATTTAAGGCAAAAATATAGGTTAAAATCACATTGCTGGTTAAAATACAGCTAATTTAATAGTGTGTTGTTGCTTCGTAGTAAGTCGGTTTCACAGTAATTTGGGTTGGTTGCGTCTTTTCCATGTTTTATTTATTTTTAGGAGACGGAATGTCTACAACAACAGGACGCGTTAAATGGTTTGACGCAAAAAAAGGTTTTGGTTTTATTGAGCAAGAAAGTGGTGACGATGTGTTCGTTCACTTCAGAGCAATCCAAGGTGATGGTTACAAATCACTAGAAGAAGGTCAAGAAGTTGAATTTGAACTTGAAGATGGCGCCAAAGGACCTCAAGCTGCCAACGTAGTACCAAAATAATTTAAGAATTATTTAATGAAAACCCAGCCTAAGTGCTGGGTTTTTTATTGCCTGTCTTAAATCAAATTGCTTTCATTTAATCTTGTATCGTTTAAAACCTCTATGACCTCATTTTTTTAGTCAAAATAATATCTCTTTCAATTACAAGTATTTGTTACATATATAATTAATCCAAAAAAACAATCTATGAAAACATTCTATTGGTACGATTATGAAACTTTTGGATTATCGCCAAAAGTTCAAAGAATTGCACAGTTTGCTGGCATTAGAACTGATGAAAATCTTAATATTCTTGAAGAACATATGTTCTACTGTAAACCAACCCATGATTCCTTGCCTGCACCTGAGGCATGCGCAGTCACAGGCATAACGCCACAATTATGTGAGAAAAAAGGATTAATAGAACATGAGTTTATCAAAAAGATACATCAAGAATTTTCAAAACCTGAGACATGCACTGTTGGTTACAACTCTATAGCATTTGATGATGAATTTACAAGGCACACTCTATTTAGAAATTTCATAGACCCATATTCTTGGCATTGGCAAAATGGTAACGCAAGATGGGACATTCTCAATGTTGCACGTTTCTGTTATGCTCACAAAGAAGAGGGAAGCCTTAAGTGGGTTAAAAATGATAAGAATAGACCAATTTTCAAACTGGATACACTTGCTCCTGCAAATAACATTGAGCATACGAATGCGCATGATGCTATGGCTGATGTAAGAGCCACAATTGGGATTGCAGCTATTATTAAAAAAAGTCAGCCCAAGTTTTTTGATTATGCCCTTAGCTTAAACGATAAAAAAGAAGTTAGCAGACAAGTTCGTTTGCTTCATCCAATGCTTTTAACAAGCTCACCCTTTGGCTATAAATCATCTTTTACTCGATTAGTAACTGCAATATGTTATCACCCCGATTATTCAGATCGCGCAATCGTCTTTAATCTTAATCAGGATCCTGAAATTCTAATGGAGCTTGAGATTGATGAATTGAAAACACTCACATTTTCTAAAAAAACAGACCTCCCAAAAGGGATCAATAAATTAGAGCTAAATGAACTAGTTTTTAATAAAAGTCCGATGTTTGTATGTAGTCCAAATTCAACTAGTTTTAAGTTGTCTCCAGCCCTTGTGGAGAAGTTTAATTTAAATATGGAGAATTGTTTAAAAAATTTACTTTACATTCAAAGCAACATAAAAAAAATTGAAGAAAAGGTCCAATCGATTTATAATGATAAAGGGGAAAGAGAGCCAAGTAATGATGTTGATCAATCTCTATATGATGGCTTTATTAGTAATAATGATAGAGCTATATGCAATCAAATTCAAAACCTTTCAGAAGAGGAAATAAAGCACTTTGAACCAAATTTTGAAGATAGGAGGCTCACAAAATTATTCCTGAACTTTAAAGCTAGAAACTATCCCCAGTTATTAAATGAATTTGAACAGGAGCAGTGGTTTGAAATTGTTCAATCACGAGTGCAAAATGGTGAGAATGGCTTCTTATCAATAGATAGTTTCGAGCGCAGCTTATTTAACTTAAAAGAAAAATCTCCTGAGAAACAAAATTTATGGAGAGATCTTGAGAACTATGCACAGACATTTCTTTAATCAAAATACCTTGCTATTGAAAAATAAGTAAAGTTTAAGTATAATATTCGACCTTAGTTTAACGAAAAAAGGTTCAAATGAACGCAGAAACTAGAAGTGAAATGTTTGCTAGGCTTTTAAAGCAGATTCCAAACCCGACAACTGAACTGAACTACTCAACATCATTTGAATTATTAGTGGCTGTGACATTATCAGCGCAAGCAACTGATAAAAGTGTAAATCAAGTTACTGATATCTTATTCCCTCTTGCAAATACTCCTGAAAGCATTTTTGAGCTAGGTGAGGATACGCTTAGAGACACAATTAAGTCGATTGGCTTATTTAATTCAAAAGCAAAACACATTATTCAAACTTGCAGGATATTAATAGATAAATATAGCTCAAATGTTCCTGAAACTCGAAAAGAATTAGAGGCGCTTCCTGGCGTAGGCCGCAAGACTGCAAATGTAGTTCTTAACACAGCATTTGGACAACCAACTATTGCAGTTGATACTCACATATATAGAGTAGCCAATAGAACAGCAATAGCCTCAGGAAAAACAGTTCTAGAAGTTGAAAAAAAGCTAATTAAGTTCATACCTGATGAATTTAAAGTCCCAGCTCATCATTTAATGATTCTTCATGGAAGATACGTCTGTAAGGCGAGATCACCTCATTGCACAGAGTGTAAGCTTTTAGACTTATGTGAGTATGAAGAGAAAAACCTTTAAAATCTAACGATATAGTGTTCTCACAAGATAGATCTAAACAAAGAGAATTTCTAGCCAGCTCATGGCAAAAACATATCAATGGCGAAATACTAGAGCCTCTTGAGCTTCAGCTTGCGTTGATAGTTCAGAAGCATCCAGAGTATCATGCCCTCATTAATGACATAAATTTAGAATATTTCCCAGAGCAAGGAAAAACAAATCCATTCCTTCACATAAACCTTCACTTAGCTCTTCAAGATCAGCTCACACTTGATCAGCCGATTGGAATTAATGATATATACAAAAAACTTATGGCAAAGCATAGTGACACGCATGAAGTTGAACATCTGATGATGGAATGTATAGCCGAAATGATATTCAATTCTCAAAAGAATAACACTACTTTAGATCAAGTTAATTATTTAGTCAATCTTAAAAAACTAATCAAAAGCTAATTTACTGTGTCCAATTAGTAAAGTTTTTAAGTAGTTGCAACCCATCACTTTGCGACTTTTCTGGATGGAATTGCACGGCAAAGAGTTGATCAATTGCAATTGCAGATGTAAAAGTATGTCCATAATCTGTCGTTCCGGCAACACAACTTTCATCGACCTCTTCTACATAATAACTGTGCACACTATAAAAGCGACTGTTATTGTCAATTTTATGCCATAGTGGGTGATTCTTTACTTGGTTTACTCTATTCCAACCCATATGTGGTATTTTAAGATCACTATTTTGAAATTTTATGACTTTTCCTGGAACTATTGAAAGCCCTTGAGTTGTATTATTTTCTTCACTATAGTCAAATAATAATTGCAAGCCAAGGCATATTCCAAGAAATGGTTTTGATTTCGAAGCTAATTTAACTTCATCAATTAGTTCATTTGAAGCAAGAGCGCTCATGCACGAACCCATCGCCCCTTGTCCTGGAAAAACAACACGGTCAGAATCTCTTATGACTTTTGGATTATTAGTAAGAAGGCACTTATCATTTGGCGCTACATGCTCAATAGCTTTTTGAACAGAACGTACATTTCCCATTCCATAGTCAACAATTGCAATTGTTTGCATGTTGCTCTTCCTAATTGTCTTCTAAAGTGAGCCCTTGGTCGAAGGGATTGTATTTGCTTGCCTCTCATCTGGAGTCACGGCCATTCGAAGCGCTCTTCCAAAAGCTTTGAAAACAGTTTCTGCTTGGTGATGAGAATTTATGCCTTTCAAATTATCAATATGGAGAGTAACTAGGGCATGATTTACAAAACCCTGGAAGAATTCTCTAATTAAATCTAAATCAAATGTACCTACCCTATCTCTTGTAAATTTAACCCCAAGATCAAGCCCAGGTCGGCCAGATAAATCAATAACTACTCTTGATAATGCCTCATCTAAAGGAACATAGGCATGGCCATAACGTGTCAATCCTTTTTTATCACCTACAGCATCAAAGAACGCTTGTCCAAAAGTTATTCCAACATCTTCAACCGTATGATGATCGTCTATTTCATTATCACCATCACATTTAATTGAAATGTCCATTAACCCATGGCGAGCAATTTGATCTAGCATGTGATCTAAAAATGGAACGCCTGTTTCAATCTCAGCTTTTCCACTTCCATATAGCTCTAGACTAACGGCTATATCAGTTTCATTTGTCTTGCGTTCTTTAGTAATCATAATTTGATTTTATCTTAAGCAATATAGTCTCTGATGAGTATTTCAGCTATTTGAATACTATTAAGAGCAGCCCCTTTTCTAATATTATCTGACACAACCCATAAATTTAAACCTTTATCATGACTGATATCTTCCCTAATTCTGCTTACATATGTAGCGTCAGTATTGGTTGCTTCAACAAAAGGTGTTGCATATCCACCATCTTTTCTTTCGTCCATAACAATGACACCTTCTGCTTTTTCAAGTAAATTTCGAGCGTCAATCGCAGTAATTTTTTCTTTAGTCTCGATATGAACAGCTTCTGAATGACCATACACTACTGGAATCCTTACTGCAGTAGGATTAACAAGAAGGTTATCATCCTCAAATATTTTTTGAGTCTCCCAAACCATTTTCATTTCCTCTCTTGTATATCCATTATCTTGAAATGTATCAATATGTGGAATAGCATTAAAAGCAATTTGTTTGGTATAAACATCTACCTCTACATCATTGCCATTTAATAAATTAGCAGTTTGATTAGTAAGCTCAGTAATCGCTTCTTTTCCACTTCCAGAGACCGCTTGGTATGTTGCAACATTAATTCTAGAGATTCCAACAGCATCATATATCGGCTTTAAAGCAACGAGCATCTGAATTGTTGAACAGTTTGGATTAGAAATAATATTTCGATTAGTGTAATTAGCTATCGCGTGAGGATTAACCTCTGGAACAACCAGCGGAATATCATCATCCCTTCTAAAGTGAGATGTGTTATCAATTACAATGCACCCTTGTGCAGCAGCAATTGGCGCATATTTTTCTGAAATATCGCCTCCAGCAGAAAATATACCTATTTGAACTTTAGAAAAATCAAAAGTATCTAGATCCCCAACAATCCATGACTTTCCTTGGCATGAAACCTTGCTTCCAGCCGAGCGTTTGGATGCTAGTGGGTACAAATTTTCAATAGGAAATTTTCTTTGATCAAGAATTGAGATCAATGTTTCCCCAACCGCACCAGTTGCGCCAACGATAGCAATGTTATATTTTTTGCTCATAATATTTTGAAGAAACTAAAAAAACTATAGATTATACGAAGGACTGGGACTAATATTCATAAATATATTCAATACTTTAGGATATTTATTTCATTCAGACAAGTCAAAGTATTGTTATTTTAAATAAATTAAGGAAGGCGCCATGGCAGAACACCATCATTAAATGCAGCAGTATAAAGCTCAAACCAAGTCTCACGATCCATCTTAACCTTCATTGCATCAGAAATTTTTGCAATCCTATCTAAATTATTTGTACCCATTACAGGGCAAATTTTGGCTGGATGAGCTAGTATCCACGCAACGGCAACAGCTGCCATATCAACATTTTGATTAGCTGCAATCTTTGCGAGTGCCTTGCCAAGTAATCCATTATTACTCATCAATTTCCCGCCACCAAGAGGTGACCAAGCCATTACAGTTGTTTTTTCCTCTTGATGAAAAGCAAGATCTCCATTTGTAAACGCATCAGTTGCAGCTAAAGACATCTCAATTTGATTTGTTATCAATGGGCTTTTCATGCCTGACTGCAACAACCTATAATCCCAAGGCTTAAAGTTTGAGACGCCCACTTCCTTTACTTTTCCAGACAAAACAAGATCATCTAACGCCTTTCCAGTCTCAAGATGATCCATATAAGGATCTTGTCGATGGATTAATAATAGGTCTAGATAATCTGTAGACATATTCTTTAAAGATGCATCAACAGAGTCAAAGATATGCTCTCTTGAAGTGTCATAATGACTAAATGTTGCACTAGAGTATCTATCAGAGGGATTTACTATGCCGCATTTTGATACGATTTCAATCTTATGCCTTAAGGATGGAGTTTCCTTCAAAACACTCCCAAATAATGCTTCAGCAGTATATAAACCATATACAGCAGCTTGATCAAACGTTGTGATTCCCTGATCTAAGCATAAATTAACTTTGTTGCTAATATGTTTGGTTGATGTATTAGCGTCATTAGCTAAACGCCACATCCCATAAATGATTCGACTAAAGTTAGAAGAACTAGAAAAATTTAACCGCTCCATACTAACTCCAAATAGTAATAAGATTAAACAGAATTATCAACTTCAATATAGTGGTGTTTTAATTTGAATTGAGAGCAAAGATGTTTGCATAGAGCCTGCACCCCATATCTTTCTGTCGCATGATGGCCAGCAGAAATAAATGTAATATTGTTTTCTTTAGCAACTGCAGGGGTCTTTTCTGACACCTCTCCACTCAAATACAAATCGACGTTAAGATTGATTGCATCCTCAATAAAACCTTGGGCAGCTCCCGTACACCAAGAAATTTTTTTAATCTTCCCACTCTGTTTGCCAAATACTTGAGGCGCCCTATCTAGTTTTTCTTCAATCAATTTTGAAAAATCACTTATATTAGTATTTAGCTCCCCTTGCCATAGCAAACCCCCTGCAACAGGCTCCATATTTTTTATCCCTAAGCGCCTTCCAAGCTCAACATTATTTCCAACCTCATAGTGGTCATCAAGGGGAAGGTGAAAACCAAAAAGATTGATATTGTGTTTAAGTAATAAAGCAATCTTAGCTCTCTTTGCGCCAGATATTGTTTTTGATTCGTTATCCCAAAAAATACCGTGATGAACAAAAATAGCATCTGCTTTTTCTTCAATAGCTCTCTCAATTAGTTCTAAATTAGCACTGACACCACTTACAATTTTAGTGATATTTAATGAACCTTCAATCTGAAGTCCATTAGGGCAATAATCCTTAAATTTATCAATATCAAGATAGGTATTACAGTAATTTTTTAACTCTTCACGATTAACCATAGTAATCCTTGATGCATTCTAAAAGAACATTATTCTCTTTTGCTTCAGCAACACTGATGCGTATAAAATTTTCTAATTGCGTACCAATTGCAAAACCCTTTATAAGAATTCCACTTTCTTTTAATGATTCTAATAAAGATTTTGCATTTTCAGCCTTTACTAAAAGAAAATTAGCTTGAGACGAATAAACAGTAAGCCCTGGAATTAAAGAAAGCGCGTCATAAAGTCGGCCCCTTTCATTCATAATTATTTTGGCATTACTTACAATACGCTGACTATCTTTAAGTAAAAAATTTGCACTCACCTGAGTCAAAATATTTATATTATATGGAAGCCGTAATTTGTTTAATTGTTCAATAGTTTCTTCGCTTCCGACTAATAAACCAAGTCTTAAGCCTGCAAAACCAATTTTGGAAATGGTTCTAAGTACCACTAGGTTTGAAAAATTGTCAATTTCAGTCAAAAAACTTCGCTCCGAATATGCATAGTAAGCTTCATCAAGAACCACTAAGGCATCAGTAGACTGAATAATTTCTCTAATCACATCATAATCAAAAGCATTTCCGGTTGGATTGTTTGGATAAGCTATAAAAATTAACTTTGGTTTTTTAGTTTTAATAGCTAATAGCGTAGCGTTTAAATCAATATCAAAATTCTCATCCAATGGAATTCCATGATAATTTAATTGTGCAAATTTTGAAACCAGTTCGTACATCACGAAACTTGGCTCAAAGCTCATTATCAAGTCACCACTGCTGCAGGCTAGTGACAATAGTTGAATTAACTCATCTGAGCCATTTCCAAGAAGCACGCCAAAATCTTTTGGGATACCCATTAAGTTTCTTAGAGTAGCTTGAAGTTCTTCAGCACTTGCATCTGGATAGCGATTTACTTCTGATCTTGATATATACTCTAAGAAATCATCTTTTAATTCTTCAGGAACACCAAATGGACTTTCCATTGCATCCATCTTGAGCATATTCTTTGCAGAAGGAACATGGTAAGCATTGATATTTCTAATATCAGATCTTAGCCATTGATCAATAAAGGTCATAATTGTTTAGGAAAAGTTCTATTTGGATGATACTGCATTTTACCAACCTTTTTAGCGCCTAATAAAGATTGGTAGGTATAGTCAAGAGCCTTTTTACAGGCATCTTCAACAGGTACATTATCTGCCAGCAAAGCTGCAATGGCACTAGATAATGTGCATCCAGAACCATGATACTGGCCTGTCAATTTCTTATAGGTAAATTTACGTACCAAATTAGCATTATGATATAAGCGATGTTCAACTTGAATTTCAGAGCTATCAGAAGTTGTTAAAAGTACCCAAGGGCAATTTAAACTAGATATTGCTGACTCTTCATTGAGTCCAGGAGCCAGAGCGTTTAATTCAGCTAAATTAGGTGTCACTATTAAGCACAAAGGGATGAGCTCATTCTTCATGGCATCAATCATCTCTTTACTGCTTAAAATATCATCTGTACTCGAACTTATTATTGGATCAAGAACGATATTTAGTCCCTGCTTATTAGATAGCAATTTTGAAATAGTTTTAACTTGTGACGATGTGCCTAGTAGTCCTATTTTGACTGTATTAAAACTAATATCCTCATCAATTAACTGAAACTGCAATTCTAAAAGGCTATTTTTTGTTGGCTCAAGAGATAGAACTCGCTGAGTATTTTGAGCAGTAAGCGTAGTGATTATTGGAAGTGGAGTCACTCCAAATTGATTAATTGTTTCAATATCTGCTGAAACCCCAGCAGCCCCAGATGGGTCTAACCCCGAAAATAATAAAACTGAATCGGCTTCAAGCCTAGCCATATTTATTATTGAGATTCTTTTTGAATTAGATAGTCAATTACTTCAAAAATTTTCTCAGAACTTCCCGCACTAGTTCCATTAACCATATATTTACCATTTACAATAAAAGCTGGAACTCCAGGAATACGATATTTATAAGTATTAGCCTTTGCCTTATTAACAGCAATTTTTACTGGGAATGAGTTATAAACTTTATTTGCCTTCTCTTCATCTACTCCATTAAAAGCGAGCCATGCAACAAAGTCTTGTTGTGTTTTAAATTGTAATTTTTGAATATGAATTGCATTAAATAGGGCACCGTGTAATCGATCCACTTCGCCTAACTCCTCAAGAATATAGTAAAAACTAGCTCCATACTCCCAACCTGGAAAAACTGCCGGCTGAAGAATAAATTGAGCAGAACTATCCATTGTTTTTAACCAATTATCTAGCAAAGGATGAACAGTGAAACAATGAGGACAAAAATACCAAAAAAGTTCTCTAACTTCCACTTGACTGCCAGTCTCAGTTTCAATTGCCTTATCTAAGACAATATAATTTTTACCAGCAACAAATTCTGCTTGAGTGGTGTTTGTAAAAAACACAAAAACTGAAAGAATAATCAGAGAAGATAGTGCTGTTATTTTTTTCATATTTGTACTCATTAATCAAAAAGTTTATCAATATTATACTGGTTTAAGTCAAATTCCTTGCTTGATTGGAACTCCTTCCAAAGATCCAAATAGGAAATTCTTTCCTGAGGATGAATGCCATTTGGATTAAGCTCTGCAAGAGGCGCTAAAACAAAAGCATACTTTAAAATATCGCGTCGAGGAATATTTAATTTATCATCAATGACATCATCATATAAAACAAGATCTAAATCTATTATTCTAGAAGAGAACTTTGGTAAGTTACGATCCCTACCCAAGGTATTTTCAATATCATGCAAAATATTTACAACATCATTAATATTTTTATCTGTCTCAACATTAACGCCAATATTATAAAATTTACTCCCAACGAAGCCTTCGGAGGGACTCTCAAAGAGTGATGACATAGTAATTTCTGTAAAGTTTGATTCAAGACTATCCAATGCTAAACGAATATTTTTTCGTCTATCTTGGTTTGAACCAATGTTAAAGTGCAGTAAGCTCATTAGCCAGCTGACCTCTCAATAATTACTCCAACACCCTCAGCTCCAGTAATTGCCTCACCTTTATTTAGTTTTAATTTAACCCAACTAACATCAAACTCATTAAGAATAATCTGGCAAATTCTCTCTGCCAAGGTTTCAACTAGTTGAAATTCAGACTCTTTCACAAAACCTATAATACGCTTACAAATATTTTTATAGTTTAAAGCTTGATCAATATGATCAGTAGCTGCTGCTTTAGCAATATCTGAAGACATCTCTATATCTAATATTATGTCTTGGCGAATTTTTCTTTCCCAATCATAAATGCCTATAACTGTATCTACTTTAAGACCCTGAACAAAAACAATATCCATATTTAATCTACCCTAAAAAAAACTATTATGATACCTTTGAGAAATCCTTTGATTGCTACAATAAAATGTTTTCATTGATATAATTTATAAATAGTCCTAAAATTCATTAAGGTCAAAATCAGGAGAACTACTTGTTTTACTTTCTAATTGCTAGCTACTTACTTGGATCAATCTCAAGCGCTATTATTATTTGCAAGATTATGGGCCTCCCAGACCCAAGAACTAAAGGCTCTAAAAACCCTGGTGCTACCAATATTCTTCGTATAGGGGGTAAAAAAATAGCCGCATTCGTTCTGTTGTTTGATGGCTTAAAGGGAGCTTTACCAGTAATTCTGGCTCATTATTTTGGCTTTAGTTTATTTGAGCTAACAATCATCTTACTTTGTGCATTTCTTGGGCATGTATTTCCAATTTTTTATGGCTTTAAAGGAGGAAAAGGTGTTGCAACTTACCTTGGAGGATTAATAGGTTTAAACTTCTTTGTGGGATTAACATTTTCAATTATCTGGCTTTTCGTTGCAAAAGTAATAAAAATTTCATCTGTTGCAGCGTTAACTGCTACATTACTTTCTCCTTTATATTTTTATTTTATTACCACTCATAACTTTAAAGCCACTCTAGTAATTTTTCTCATAAATCTTTTTATTTATTTTACTCATCGCGAAAATATTAAAAGAATTATGAGTGGAGATGAGGGAGCTATTGGGTCATAGCTAAAGTCCACTATGAGATATGAGGTGTGGTCATGAATTATTGACTAATATTTTTTTCATACTTCCCAAACAACATAAGGCTCATTATCTTCATCTATATCACCATCTTGCGTCAAGGTAAATTGGAAAATCTTTATAGGTTTCCAAGCATCAAACTCAAGTTCCCCATAATTCTGACTTGCAAAATCTTCTAGTTCAATTTGAATTTCCATATCTTCTTCTAGGGTGCGTAATACTTCTTCTAGGTCTAAAGCGTCAACAATGATAGATACATCTGCCTCTTCAATAGCCTTTCCTTTATAACTCAATTTTAAGATAACTCCATACTTTGCCATTCTTACTTCTTCTAACTAAAAACTTCTCCTTACAAAAATACTATTGATTCAGTAACTCATTCATGAGTTGCTTTTTGCAAATCATCTAGATCATACCCAAGGGAATCTACCCGAGCCACCAAGCTTGAGTAGTCTTTTTGGGAAATCGTTGGCGTTCGCGCCATAATCCATACATAGTCTCGACTGGTTCGCCCAATAATGGTTTGTTGGTAGGTATCATCTAAATACACAATTCTATAATCCGCCTTTATTGGCCAGACAAACTGCATACCCCAAATCGCGTTGGTGCGCTTATCTTTAACAAATCCACGAGGTCGATATATCTTAGTTGGACCGTTCAAACTTCCTTTATTAAAAGTAAAAGTCGTTGCAATACTTCCATCATTATCACGCTTATAGGTTTCAATGGGATTGTAGGCGTCCCTTTCGAGAAAAGTTGGGATAGTAGCAATTACATACCAATCGCCCATGAACCGATCAAGGTCGACATAGTCTACCACTGGCATAGGCTCTGGTGAACTGCCAACAAAAATTTGGTTACTAGTACACCCAATTAAACCAAGAGATATCAATAAGATTAAGAGTAGTTTTTTCATTCTATTATTTTATATCAACTTGAACTGAGGTAGTGCATTCTAGTTCTCATTATTTCACAATTTATAAAAAAATATTTCATAATAAACCCTATTATAAAAGGATTTATAGTGAATAATTTTATTGTAGAATGTCGTTCCTTTATATTAACTTAGGAATGATGACATGAAAAAAATACTCTCTCTTACTTTTATAGTTTTACTTTTGCCTTCTATGGCTTTTGCTGGAGCATGCCCAATGCTAACATCACAAGTTGAAGATAAAATTGCAACATTAGATCAAGCAAAGTATGCAACTTTAATTACTGCTGCACTTATGCTTCATGAAGAAGGTGTCAAAGCACATGGCTCTGGAGATCATGGGATGTCTGAAGTTTATCTTAATGGCGCTCTAAGACTGCTAGATGTCTAAACTACAATTTTAAATGTGCCCTAATTTAATTGGGCACATTGCTAAAGACTTTTTATGCAAAAACTCATTTCAATTTTATTTATTACTAGCTTGTTAAATGTTTCACATGCAGGTTATCTTGATGATTGGTCTAATGATGATCTTTGTGGATGGATGGAATCATCTTCAACCCCAAAAAGATTCTAGATGAAGTAGATAAGAGAGAAATATTATGTTACGGAGTCATTGAGGTTTCAACTTTGCCAGAATCTGATTCTTCTGAGGGTGAAGATGGAACTGTCTTTCCTTCACCTGATCCATCATTAATTCCAGAAGCGATACCTGATAAGAAAAAGAGTATGGTTAATTATTAATCTATACAATTTCAGTCTTATTGAAAGTCATATTCATCCCTGCAAGACTTACATTCAAATTCAAATCCTATAAAGTCATTACGTCCGTTATCTGACAAAACCCATTCTCTTTGTTGCCAAGGTGGATTATTCCTGACATGCTGAGTGTGGCCACAAGATAAGTCTGCTACCCAGTGATTATCTTCGTCTAGATGAAAGCCAGTTATTTTTTCAATAAAAGATTAGATGAATTTATTCATTTCCATCACCAACATTATTTATGATTATTTCACCATCATAAACTTCATATTCGAGTTTATTTGGATTACAACATATCTCACAGTCATAAATCTCAACGTCATTACCAATAAAAGATGGGCCAATTTCTAATGAAACTTCAAACTGCTCAAAACAAAAAAAACAGGTAATCACTTTATGTATCATTTTTTAAATTCTCCATTTTAATCATCTATTGCATATTTTTTGAGAAGCTCCATTGGAATTATTTCCAATGCTCTTATATGGGTACTTTGTAAATTCAGTCTTGGTGCCATGCCACTTTTCTCTGCTTCTAACCAACGCCCAGCACATACACACCAACTATCACCTGGTTCTAAGCCTTCAAAGCCATAATCCAGCATAGGAGTAGATAAGTCATTTCCTTGCGATTTTGTGTAGTCTAAAAATTCCTGCGAAGTTTCAATACAAACTGTATGAGAGCCAGAGTCATCTTTACAGGTATTACACTCACCATCTCGGTAGAATCCAGTAACTGGATCCATGCCACAGATTTCTAATTTTTTACCAAACACGTTAATTGATTCATCCATTGTTAAAAGTATTTAAAAAAAGTTAGCATTATATTTAAAATTTCGTTTGATATGTGTGAGGCATCATTCTTTATTTAAAATGGGAATGGTGGACAACATTATTAACACAAAAAGAAAAAGTAGAATTTGGTTTATCTCAATAGTACTTCTACTTTCTGCGATAAGCATTAATACGCTCGCAAATGAAGTTAGCAATATATCAAAACGTGTTCCAGCTGAATGGGAAACTCACGAAGCAATTTGGATGCAATGGCCTGGTTACTGGGAAAAAGAATATGAGCCAACCTTTGCGAAGATATCTGCAATTATTTCTCGTTACGAAACACTACACATTTTATATCATTCTGAAAAAATTTATGCAGAGGCACTTAAAGCGATACATAACATAGGAGCAGACCCTCAAAATAAAAATATCCGATGGCATAAAGTGCCTAATGACAATGCTTGGATGAGAGATAATGGGCCTATTTATGTTTTAGAAGATAATGAGTTAAGAATTCAAAATTGGGATTTTAATGCATGGGGTGGTGCTTTTGGCTCAGACATTCCTTTTAACCTCGACAACATGGTCCCAGATAAAGTTGGAGCGATACTTGATATGCCTGTTGATTCCATAAATATAGTACATGAACGTGGTAACTTAGAGTTTAACGGATTAGATACAGTTATTACAAATTGGAGCGCTCTAGGAGATCCAAGTCGAAATTTGAACTACAATAAACAACAGGCAGAAACTGACCTGAAGAAACACTTTGGTGTAAAAAATGTTATTTTCATTGAGGGTATTCCGGATGAAGACTTTACCAAAGGACACATTGATGGTATTGCCCGGTTTATTGGAGAAGAAACTGTTGTTGTAGTTCAATGTACATCTCGATCTTTATGTCGACCAGATAGTAAAGATGCTGAGATTTATGATAATGCAGCAAAAATAATAGAGAAAGCAGGGTTTAATGTAATAAGAGAGCCCATTGAGGGTTCTGTAAAATATAAAGATCAAAAGTTTGATACAAATTACATGAACTGGTTAGTTGGTAACGGATTTGTAATTGTGCCTGGCTTTGGGAATCCTGAAACAGATGCCTCAGCTAAATCTCGTATCGAAAATTATTTCCCAAATCGTGATGTGTATTTGATTGAAATGTTAAGTTCTTGGGCGGCTGGTGGTGGAGTTCACTGCCATACAAATGATCAGCCTGCAAATCCAATGTAAAATAATCTTTAACTTTATTTTGCAAACTCTGCTGATAATATGTGAGACGGGGTAACTTAAGATTCTAGATACACACTAGATACACACTAGATACACACTTTTAGAGAAACCCTATCAGAATAGTATCTGTAGGGGTAATAAGTCACTCTGTTTTTATGGTACCGCCTTTAATTAATCATTCCAAAACTGAGCCATCCCAAACAACCTCTCCATCCTTTCCATAGAGCTCACAGGTTCCAACAATATTATTTTCTTCCTGCCATTTTTTGCACTCTTCAAACGCGCCATTTTCTGTATCGCCAAGACCATACTCGCATCTTCCATCCTCACCTGCAACTGCAAACATATAAGAGGCATTTTTAATATCATTTTTCCAATTGCCCTCAACATCTCTTTTGCAAATTTCTAAGAGATTTGTGTTGTAATCAACTGTTGGATATTCTTCACTTGTTGCATCTTCTTTGTTTTCATCTTTAGATGGTCTTGAAGCATCATAATCCAATAAAATTTCTGGTGAAAATTCATATTCTTCTTCGCTCACTCTAATAATATTATTCCAATTTTTTAATATAAATTTTATTTCACTACTATTTTTATCAAATTTAAGTTCTCTAGCGCAGTCATGGAAAAGACTTCCATCTAGGATTTCACTTTCATTAATAAGACCTCTCTTGGACATTAATAGAAGAGCTGCTGAGCCTGCTTTGTCACTTTCACCTTCAAAAGCTTCACGTCCCATTTTTCTTTCGTATATTTCCTGAAGGATGTGACTGTCAAAAGATTTATTATCATCTAACAAATTTTTTGCAAAAAATCTAGCTCCTCCTTCAATCATCCATCGACTATTACTGTCTCTTTTATCTGCTTTATTTCTGCACTCACCTTCAGTTGTTAAATCATGCTGAAAGGCGTGATAAAGTTCATGCTGAAGGAATTCTTGAAGATCTGCATAAAATGCATCTCTTCCCCCTGGGTTATTTCTCATGTTGTCAGTAAGACCCATTCCTACAAGTCTTTCTTCGGTACAAACAGACCACTGAGAAGACCAGTCAACTCCTCTCTCTAAACCCTCTTTGATTTGACCCAATAATTCATAGTCAATATATCCACAACTATTATTTTTAGACCAGTCTTCTATCATCTGATAGCTTTCATTGATTTCATTTGGAGACATTAAAACTTGATGAAGGTGGCCCGGACCAAATTCTTGTATAGGTTCAATTATTTCACCTACATCATATATAAATACAAATATATTTGACTCACGTGAAGCCATTTTAGAACTAGCAGAATCAGCCCACTCCTGTAAAGTTTTTGTTGGAAAGCTTGATTTGTTGACAATAGTTATGTCGAAGTTTTGATTAGCCGATGAACTGTTTTGAGTATTATTGTTACACTCAAATACAAAATAAGTACCATCCGCAGATATACTCTTAACTGGCTCACTGCCATCAGGACATCCTGCTGCGAAACCTTGTGTTGAGAAAAGGGATAGAATTAAAAGAAAGATATATTGTTTAAACATACCTTGAGTATATACCTATTGATTTTAATTAAAAGATTCAAAATGGTTTATTGAATAATCTAAATATACAAACTTAGTGATAAAGTCCAAACTTCGTTTCATCTTTGAGGCAGTTCTTTTTTACACTATAATTAATTTTCTTTAAAAACAATACTAGGAGCGCTAATGTCAGTAGCAAGAATTACAACAGTAACCTTTGAATCAAATGAAGCGGCAGATATTGCTGCTGCTGCCTACGTTCCAAATGCACCAAGTGACTTTCCAGAAGCAGAGCAATTGATAGCAGTTAAGTCTGAAGGCAACGTCAACATATCTGTAACTTTATATGAGAGTAATGAAGCAATGGAAAGAGCAACAGCTGCAAAAAATAAAGTAATGGACGCTATTCAAGGGATTGTTTCTGTAGATACTAAAGTTGGCCCTGTAACACTAAACCATAGCAACTAACTAAAGTACAAAACTACTAAGTCCAATTTCGTTTGATGTGTGAGAGTTAATTTATGATTCTATTACACACTTATTACACACTTTTCTGGATATCGCATGAGGGCTGGGTTTTCGAGGTGCTATATTACTCTGTTTTTATACTAACGCCTCGACTTAAAAGCCTATTAGCGATTAATGCCAAAATAATAATCATAATACAAGGCACTAAAAAAGCCTTCCATAATTCAACAGAGCCAATGCCTAAAAATCCCATTCTAAAAGCATCCATCATATAATAAATTGGATTAAAAATTGACACACTCCTCCAGAAGCTAGGCAATATATCAATACTATAAAACATACCACCAAGATACGTTAATGGAAGCAAAACGAAATTTGGAACGATTGAAATATCATCAAAAGTCTTGGCAAAAACTGCATTTATAAAGCCAGCTAAAGCGAACATAACTGACGTTATAAGAAAGGTGATACCTATAACTACAAAACTATGAATTTGAATTTCAACAAAAAATGATATTGTAAAGGTTACTGCAAGACCAATAGTTAGCCCCCTACAAACACCACCACTCACAAAGCCTAATAAAATAACCCAATTAGGAGTTGTAGAAACTAATAACTCTTCAAAGCTATTATTATATTTAGTCATAAAAAATGAGGAAACTGTATTCGCATAAGATTGCATAATTACTGTCATAAGAATAATTCCAGGAACTATAAAATTCAGATAATCAACGCCCTGCATTTGACCAATTCTCCCACCCATTAAACCACCAAATATTAGTAAATAGAGTGAGGTTGTAATAACTGGAGGAATTATCGTTTGAATCCAAATTCTTACAAATCTTAGTATCTCTTTTGTAACAATGGTTTTATAAGCAATCCACATAATAATATTTAACTAGTAATTGATAAAAATAAAGCTTCTAAGCGATTTTGTGAACTACGAAGGTGGGACACATTAATATTTTGAGCTGACAAACTCAAAATTACATCTGAGATTGAAGTATTTTCTCCTTGTGCAACCTGTAAAGTAGTGTCATCTATTAATACACAATCACAATTAGTGATAGAAATATTGTTTGTCAATTTTTCGATAGTGTCTAGAATTAGTACTTGCCTCTTTGCTTTTAAAAGAAGCTTCTTCATATTAGTCTGCTCAACAAGATCGCCATCATTAAGAATTGCAATATTCCTGCATAAAGATTCCGCCTCTTCCAAATAATGAGTGGTTAAGATAATCGTCATACCCTCTTTATTAAGTTGGGTTAAGTAATCCCACATTGATTTACGAATTTCAACATCAACGCCAGCAGTTGGCTCGTCTAAAATTAATATGCTTGGTTTATGCATTAATGCTCGAGCCAGCATCAGTCGCCTTTTCATGCCACCAGATAGGGATTGTGCAACATCAAATCGTCTATCCCATAACTCCATCTTTTTCAAAAGAACTTCAGCTTGAATTTTAGCTTCTGCGCGAGAAATTCCAAAGTAACCAGCTTGGTTCATAAGAATTTCCATATTGGGCTCATGGGGATTAAAGTTAAACTCCTGAGGCATTAAGCCAATCATTTTTTTTACTTCATTTGCATGTTTATTTTGATCTAGACCATTTATCTTTACCTCACCAGAGGTGCTCTTTAGCAAGCCTGAAATAATTCCAATTGCCGTAGTTTTTCCAGCGCCATTAGAGCCTAAAAGTGCAAAAAAATCACCCTTTTCTACCCTTAGATTTACACCCTTCAGTGCCTCAAGATTATTAGAATATATTTTGGTTAGATTATCTGTGGAAAGTGCTAATGTCATAAAATTATCTTACTTAGATTATAAAAAAATAATTAACTTATTATATAAAAATAAATTAGTTTTGACATGTAAATTTATTTTCATATTTATCCCACTTCACAAGCTAAATTTGGGATAATTACATGCTTAAAATACAAAGCTATTTAATAGTCTATATGCCAACCCAAAAAAATGTCGAGTTACCAGATATAGGTGATTTTGACTCTGTTGATGTTATTGAAGTTTTAGTGAAAGTTGGAGATACTGTCAATGAAAATGACAGTCTTATTACATTAGAAACTGACAAAGCTACTATGGAAATCCCTGCGCCCTTTCCAGGAAAGGTAGCCAGTCTTAAAGTAAAAGTTGGAGATAAAATAGCTAAAGGCGAGCTCATTCTCACCATTGAGAGTGATTCTGAACCTGAAGAAGAAGCTTCAAATAAAACAGCTGCTCCTAGCAATTCAGAAGCAACGGGTTCAAATAATCAATCTAATACTTCACAAAAAAATGTCGAGTTACCAGATATAGGTGATTTTGACTCTGTTGATGTTATTGAAGTTTTAGTGAAAGTTGGAGATACTGTCAATGAAAATGACAGTCTTATTACATTAGAAACTGACAAAGCTACAATGGAAATCCCTGCGCCCTTTCCAGGAAAAGTAGCCAGTCTTAAAGTAAAAGTTGGAGATAAAATAGCTAAAGGTGAGCTCATTCTCACCATTGAGAGTGATTCTGAACCTGAAGAAGAAGCTTCAAATAAAACAACTGCTCCTAGCAATTCAGAAGCAACGGGTAGTTCACATATTGAGATTGAAGAACCAAGTGTTTCAAGCTCAATAACTGAAGACCCTAAAGAAGAAATTTCTTTAAATACTGATTCAAATTCTCACGCCTCTCCTTCCATACGAAAATTAGCAAGAGAACTTGGAGTTAGCTTATCAAAGATTAAAGGTACAGGTAAAAAAGGCAGGATCTTAGAGGAAGATTTAAAGTCTTTTGTAAAACAAATAGTTATTAATGGAGATACTGATAATGAAGTAGAGATAGTTCCATTATCTAGAATTAAGAAAATATCTGGAAAACACCTCTCAAGTAGTTGGAGCTCAATACCTCATGTCACTCAATTTGATGAAGTTAATATTGAGCAATTAGAGAAATTTCGCAAACATCAAAAAGAAAGAAATATTAAATTAAGTCCCCTAATTTTCATTATGAAGGCTGTCGTTCAAGTTTTAAAACGTCATCCAAACTTTAATGCTTCTTTAGATGAGAGTGGTGACAATTTAATAGTAAAAAAATACTTTAATCTTGGTATTGCAGTTGATACGCCAAATGGCTTGCTGGTTCCAGTTGTAAAAGATGTGGGTAAAAAATCATTAGTTGAACTCGCTGAAGAACTTGCTGATATTTCTTCACGAGCTAGAGAGGGTCAATTACAGGCAAGCGAAATGAAAGGTGCGGGCTTTACGATTTCAAGCCTAGGTGGAATTGGTGGGACCCAATTTACGCCAATTATTAATTCACCTGAAGTTGCAATTTTAGGAGTCTCTAGAACACAAATAAAGCCAGTTTGGAATGGGACTTCTTTTGAGCCTACGGCAATGATTCCACTCGCACTTTCATATGATCACAGAGTTATAGATGGTGCAGAGGGAGCGAAGTTTATGGCTGAACTAAATCAAGTTCTTAGCAATATTATGGAGATGTTATTATGATTAAAACTAAAGTTTTAGTTATTGGATCTGGTCCAGGCGGGTACACAGCTGCTTTTCGTGCGGCTGACTTAGGTAATGAAGTTACCTTAATTGAAAGTCATAAAACTCTTGGTGGGGTTTGTTTAAATGTGGGCTGTATTCCTTCTAAAACACTTCTTCATACTGCTGAAGTAATCAACGAAGCCAAGCATGCAAATGAACTTGGTGTTACTTTTAAAAGCCCTAAAATAGATATTGATGGTGTTAGAAAAAATAAAGAAGCTATAGTAAGCAAGCTTACTGGTGGCATTCAAGCCCTTGCTAAAGCAAGAAAAGTCAAAGTAATTACGGGCTATGCAAAATTTCTTTCAAAGAATCAAGTGGCACTTGATGGGACTGATGAAGTCATTGAATTTGAGCAATGTATTATTGCAACAGGCTCAAGAGTAACGAAATTTCCAATGTTTCCATTCGAGGACAAGCGAGTAATGGACTCCACAGATGCCCTGATGTTGGATGACATACCTAAAAGAATGCTGGTTGTTGGTGGTGGCATTATTGGCCTCGAAATGGCTACAATTTATGATGCCCTTGGAAGTGAAATTACTATGGTTGAGCTTGGCAATCAAATTATTCCTGTGGCAGACAAAGATATTGTTACTCCATTATTTAAAAAAATAAAAAAGACTTATGCTAATGTCTTTTTAAACACTAAAGTTACCAAAATGACTGCAGCAAAAAAAGGAATAAAAGTTGAGTTTGAAGGTAAAGATGCTCCAGAGTCAGACACATTTGACAAGGTTTTAGTTGCTGTTGGGCGAACCCCTAATGGCCTATTAATTGATGCTGAAAAAGCTGGCGTTAATATTGATAAAAGTGGATTTATTGCTACAAATAATCAAATGAAAACTAATGTTGATAACATATTTGCTATAGGAGATATTGTTGGACAACCAATGCTTGCTCATAAAGCCACTCATGAAGCTAAAGTTGCAGCAGAAGTAATTAGTGGCAAAAAAACTGGATTTAATGCTCTTACAATTCCCTCAGTCGCTTATACAGATCCAGAGGTAGCATGGACTGGCAAAACTGAAAAAGAACTCATAGAAGCTGGAGTTAAGTTTGATAAAGGTGTGTTTCCATGGGCTGCATCTGGAAGAAGCTTGAGTATTGGAAGAAGTGAAGGTGTATCAAAGGCTTTATTTGATGCTGAGTCAGGTAAGATTCTTGGCATGGGTATTTGTGGAAATCATGCTGGTGATTTAATTTCTGAGGCTACTTTAGCCATTGAAATGGGTTGTGATATGAGCGATATTGCTTTAACCATTCATGCACACCCTACTCTTTCAGAAACGACTGCATTTGCAGCTGAAATGGCTGAAGGTACAATTACAGATTTGATGCCGCCAAGAAAGAAAAAATAGGTGAAATATGGATATTAAACAAGCTAGAAAAAATGTTATTGAACAGCAAGTAAGGCCTTGGGGTGGTCTCAATGTGAGAGCAAATCAAGCATTAACAGATATCCCACGTGAAAACTTTGTTCCAGAAGAATATCAGAAGTTAGTATTTGCTGATATTGAAATACCTCTTAATAAGGTAGGCAAAATGCTTTCACCAAAAATTGAGGGCAGGATTCTAGATAGCCTTGACCTAAAAGGCCATGAAAATGTTCTAGAAGTTGGCACTGGAAGCGGTTACTTTACTTCCGTACTATCTTTACTATCAAATTCAGTTATAAGTATTGATGCTGATAAAGACTTACATGCTTTAGCAAAAAGTAAGATTAATAAACTTAATTTAAGCAATATAACCCTTAAGCATGAAAGCTTTCTAACTTCTAATTTTGAGAATGGGCAGTTTGATGCAGTTGTTCTAGGATGTGCTCTTCCTGAAATTAATAAAGACTTAAAAAAACTTCTAAATTTAGGTGGAAAATTATTTGTAGTTGTTGGATCAAAAAACCAAATGCATGCAACTCTTGTTTCACGTCTAAATGAAAATGAATGGCACTCCAAATCGCTTTTTGAAACGCATTTAGACGTCATGATAGGTTCTGAGCCATCTGTCAAATTTACCTTTTAACTTGAACTAGACAGATATGCTTAATTCTTTATTGAATTTCTTAATTAAGAAGCCAGCATGGTCTTTAGCTCTGTTTTTAGTTGTTATTGGAACAACATTTCTACAAATTCAAAATTTCTCACTTGATGCCTCCTCAGAGTCATTATCACTAGAGGGTGATAACAACCTAGAACTTTATTTTGATACCCAAAAAACTTTTGGCTCTGATGAATCGTTAGTAATTAGCTACACGGCTAATGAAGAAACTATTCTTGGTACTAAACAGATATCTCACCTGCGCTCCTTAAGAGATGACTTACTCAATATTGAAGGTATTAATTCAGTAATATCAATACTTGACGTTTCTCTATTTCAATCCCCACCTCTTTCTCTTATTGAACTTGCGAGTGATGTTTATACAATTGACAATGGTAAGGCAGAATTGTCTTACATTGAAAATGAATTTAAAAATAGCCCACTTTATGCTAACAACCTAGTTAGCACAGACTTAAAAACAACGGCGTTATTAATTCCACTTTCTACTGACAACCCAGAAATATTAATTAATCAAGAAACTTTGAAAGTAATAATCGAAGACATACGTTTAACGATGAATGAATATCGCAATGAAGCAAGCTTATTCTTGGGCGGAGTTCCAATGATAAGAAATGATGCAATTGCATATATCAAAAGTGATTTAATAGTATTTAGTCTTGCTGTTATTTTGGCAATGTCCATAATGCTAGCATTCTTTTTTCATAAAATTCGATGGGTTGTGGTTCCAATAATGATTAGTATTATTGGCGCTCTTTTCATGACTGGAGTAATAAGCGCTATTGGCTGGAAAGTTACCGTTATTTCAGCAAATTTTTTCTCTCTTCTTCTTGTTATGACCCTGTCTGTAACTATTCACTTAGTGGTTCGCTATAGAGAAATATCGAGCAATAATCCTGATGCAACGTCTTCAGAATTAACAAAGCAGACTTTGACAGAAATGATTAAACCATGCACCTATACCGTAATTACAACTATAGCTGCATTTGTTTCTTTAACCACAAGTAATGTTAAGCCTGTAATTGACTTTGGCTTAATGATGAGTATAGGAGTAATGATAGCTTTTGTATTATCCTTTATTAGTTTTGCAATATTTACGATGCTTCTACCAAAACCTAAAACTGTAAGTCATCCAGATCAATTCTTAGTTTTAGAAAAATTTGCAATTATTACCGATAAGTTTGGTAAGCGAATACTAGTAACTCTCATTGCAACTATGATTATTGCCTTTATTGGTTTAAGTAAACTTTCAGTAGAGAATAGCTTTATAAACTACTTTAAAAAAGATACAGAGATTTATCAAGGGCTTCACTTAATTGATAAAGAGCTAGGTGGGACAGTTCCATTAGAAATTGTTTTTAATGATATTGCAAATGCGTATTGGGCAGATTCAAGCTTAAGGGATGACTTCCATGAGGTTCATAAGTACCTTGATGGAATACCCAGCATTGGAAAGGTTTTGTCAATTGATACATTCATGCAAATCCTTAAAAAATCAAATAATGGGAAAACACCTAATGGATTTTTGTTAACTTTAGGTAAAAATAATATGCCTGAATTTGCTAAAGAGCAGATTTTAAAGCCACATATATCAGATGATAGTGACCAAATAAGAATAGTAGCAAGAATTAAAGAAACAACAATAGGGTTAAATAGAAACCAACTCATTAATGACATCAATAATGATTTGATTAAAAACTTTAACTTTAATCAAGAAGATTTTTATTTCACAGGGACATTTTCACTCTACAATAATCTTCTACAAAGTTTATTTGAATCTCAAATAAAGACTATAACTAGCGTCTTTGTAATTATTTTTATAATTTTTGTATTCATATTTAGATCAGCATCAATTGCACTTATAGCTGTGTTGCCAAATGTAATTCCATCGCTATTAATCTTAGGGGTTATGGGTTTAGCAAATATACCGCTAGATATTATGACAATAACTATAGCAGCTATTGCTATTGGAATCGGAATTGATAATGCAGTCCATTACATCAGTAGATTTCAAAATGAGGTTTTAAAGGATGATGACTACTTATCTTCGATGTACAGAACACATAGCACTATTGGTATCTCAATGTTTTATACTGCTGCCACAGTTGCAGTTGGGTTCTTAGTTATAATATTATCGCACTTTACTCCGAGTATTTATTTTGGTATTTTTATGGCGATTGCTATGTTGAGTGCCGTAATTGTTAATCTAACATTACTTCCTAAGTTGCTAATAATTTTTAAACCCAAAATGAATAACCAAAGGCTTATAAAATAAAAAACCCCACCTCGAATAAGAGAGTGGGGTTAGTCTACTATTAAAAGGAGAAATAAGTTAAATATAGTAGTTTTTAACTTACGCGAGATTATATATAAAAATTAATTTAATAATTTTTATTTTGTGTCTTTTTGTATCAATAAATCATGGCAAACAATTATCAATTTGATGTTCTTATTATAGGCTCTGGAGCTGCAGGCTTGATGAGTGCAATTCAGCTGTCTGAAAAGCTCTCAATAGCTGTAATAGCGAAAGATAAAGTATTAGAAGGCTCTTCTTATTACGCCCAAGGTGGCATATCTGCAGTGCTGGACCCAGAAGATAACTTTGAGTCACATATTTTGGACACAATAAATACTGGATTTAACTTAGGCAGTGAAAAAAGTATTAGGTTTATGGTGGAGCAAGCTCCTTCAGCAATTTCAGACCTTGAAAATACTGGTGTAAAATTTTCACATGTCAATAACAGCTATGACCTAACTACTGAAGGTGGTCATAGTTCAAAAAGAGTAGCTCATGTTGCTGATAAAACTGGTCAGTCAATCCAAGTTAACTTATTAGCAAAAGTTAAGCAAAAAAATAATATTACACTTTTTGAGCAATATGTAGCAGTTGACTTGCTAGTTGATGATGGAAACTGCAATGGAGCATATGTTTTCAATAAGAGTACAAAAGAGGTTAGTACTTTTTCCTCCCATAAAACTATATTAGCCACTGGAGGAGCATCAAAATCCTACCTTTATACTTCAAACCCAGACACCTCAACTGGCGATGGAATTGCCATGGCCTATCGAGCTGGTTGTCATATTACTAATATGGAATTTACACAATTTCACCCAACGTGTCTTTTTCATCCACATGCTAAGTCATTTCTAATTTCTGAGGCATTAAGAGGTGAAGGAGCAAAACTACTTCTACCGAATGGTAAAGAATTCATGCACAAGTATGATAGTAGACTTGAACTTGCTCCCAGAGATATTGTGGCAAGAGCTATCGATAATGAGATGAAGGTTAATGGGTATGACTGCGTTTATCTTGATATCTCATTCAAAGACGCCAAATGGATCAAGTCACGCTTCCCAGCTATTTCACAGCGATGCAATGAGCTAGGCATTGATATATGCAATGAAGCCTTGCCAGTTGTCCCAGCTGCTCATTATACATGTGGTGGAGTTGATACAAATTTAGATGCACAAAGCAATATTAAAAACCTTTATGCGATTGGAGAAGTAGCTCATTCTGGTGTGCATGGTGCCAACAGATTAGCAAGTAACTCTTTACTTGAATGCATTGTTTTTGCAAAATCTTGCGCCAAGCATATTAATGACAGTGTCTTCGAAGAAGTATTCCCTTCTATTACAAAATGGGATGCTTCTAGAGTCGCCCCTTCAAAAGAGAAAGTAGTTATCTCCCACTTATGGCTTGAAATCAGACTCATTATGTGGAACTTTGTAGGCATTGTCAGAAGTGATAATCGACTTAATTCAGCCCATTTAAAAATTCAACAAATAAACAAAGAAGTTGATGAATATTACCGCATTTATACTATAACTGATGATTTAATTGAACTAAGAAACTTAGCTCAAACATCAAAAATTATTGTAGAATCAGCAATCTCTAGAAAGGAAAGCAGAGGTTTGCACTATAACCAAGATTACCCAAATCAACTTAACAAAATACGTAACACTGTTATGATTAAAACATGATTTTAGACATTTTAAAGTACCCTGATAAGCGCTTAAGGACGGTTGCAAAAGAAGTAGACACCGTTAATGCAGTTATCAAGAAACAAGTTAAAGACATGTTTGAAACTATGTATGATGCTCCTGGTATTGGCTTAGCCGCAACCCAAGTTAATTTTCATAAGCGCATCATTGTCATTGATATTTCAGATGAATGCAACCAGCCACTATGCCTAATAAACCCAAAAATAATTGAAAAAAATGGTGAAATTGAATGGGAGGAAGGATGCCTTTCAGTTCCAAATTACTATGAAAGTGTTAAAAGATCCAATGAAATAAAAGTTAGTGCGCTTAATCAGCTTGGTGAGTTGTGTGAAATTGATGCAAGTGAGATGTTGGCAGTTTGTATACAACATGAAATGGATCACTTAAATGGCATATTATTTGTAGATCATTTATCTAAATTGAAACAAAAACGCCTAAAAAAGAAAGCCGAAAAAAATACCTTAAAATTTTAATTTTATGAATATTGGCCCTTACTCTCTTCCATCACAAGTTTTACTTGCACCGATGGCAGGTACGAGTGATAAACCCTTTAGAATGATATGCAGAGCTCAAGGTGCTGGCCTAACAACGTCTGAGATGGTTGTGATGCAAAACCATCTTCTTAATTCAAATAAATCTAAACATCGTCTAGACTTTACGTCGGAACAATCTCCTATTAGCATTCAAATAGCAGGCTCAGAGGCAGCAGAATTAGCTGAATCAGCCAGAAAAGCAGTTGATTTTGGGGCGGATATTATAGATATCAATATGGGCTGTCCTGCAAAAAAGGTCTGCAATAAAGCTGCTGGTTCAGCTTTAATGCAAAACGAAAAACTTGTGGAAGACATCATTAAGTCTGTCGTTAGTGCGGTTGATATTCCTGTTACTCTTAAAATGCGTACAGGATGGAATGAAGAAAATAAAAATGCTCCCACTATCGCAAAAATTGCTGAGGATTTTGGCATACAAATGTTGGCAATTCATGGGAGAACTAGGTCACAAAAATATAACGGTGAAGCTGAATTTAATACAGTTAAAAAAATTACCAAAATGGTGTCAATTCCAGTTGTTGCAAATGGCGATATCACCTCCCCAGAAAAAGCTAAAGATATATTAGACTTCACTGGTGCCAAAGCTGTCATGCTTGGTCGAGCAACACAAGGAAATCCTTGGCTAGTTGGTCAGGTTAATCATTTTTTAAAGACTGGAAACAAAGCAGAAGAGACTTCTTTAAATAAAAAAATTTCCCTTATCTTGAGCCATATTCTTCAAATTCATGATTTTTATGGCCATAAATTAGGCACACAGTTATCCAGAAAGCATATTTTTTGGTATTCTATGCACCTTGACCAAGAAAAAGGGACAGCATTTTGGCCAAACATTAATAGAGTGTCTGATCACTCTGAACAATATTCAATTTTTCATGATTTTTTGTATTCAATATGACACAAAGGGGTTTACAGGATTGTATCAAAGATAGTCTCGAGAAGTACTTCTCGGACTTGAATGGTGAAAAATCAAATGGAGTTTTTAAGATGGTTATCCAACAAACTGAGTCAGCTACTATTAAGTTTGTCCTAGATAAAGTCAATCAAAATCAAAGTGAAGCTGCCAGAATCCTTGGCATAAACAGAGCAACCCTAAAGAAAAAAGTAAGCCTTTATAACCTGTAAGAGTTTATAATCAATTCCTTAAAATATCTAAATTTTAATTCTTAAAAGATGTCTATTAAGCGAGCTTTAATTAGCGTTTCTGACAAAACTGGAGTAGTTGAATTTGCTTTAGGACTTTCTTCACTAGATATCGAAATTATTTCCACGGGTGGAACTGCCAAACTTCTAAAAGATAATAATATCCCTGTAATTGAAGTATCGGATTTCACAGGCTATCCAGAAATGATGTCAGGCCGTGTTAAGACTCTCAATCCAATGATCCATGGTGGAATTTTGGCTCGAAGAGGTAAAGATGAAGCTGTAATGTTAGAAAATAACATCAGTCCAATTGACTTAGTCGTTGTAAATTTATATCCTTTTCAACAAACTATTTCAAACCCAAACTGTACCCATGAGGATGCCATTGAAAATATTGATATTGGTGGACCTGCAATGCTACGCTCAAGTGCAAAAAATCATGAATCAGTAACTGTAATAGTTGATAGTGCTGATTATCAATTTATTCTAAATGAATTAAATAATAATGGTGACACTGAACTTGTTACCAGAAAATCTCTTGCACTAAAAACCTTCGAACACACTGCACAATATGATGGAGCTATAGCAAATTATTTAGGACGTGAAAAAGATGGATTTTCAAATACCTTAAATTTGCAATACATAAAATCTCAAACCATGCGTTATGGAGAAAACCCTCATCAAAGTGCTGCATTTTATAAAGAGACTAACCTTACTGAGGCATCTGTTTCTTCCAGTAAACAAATCCAAGGAAAACCTCTTTCCTTCAATAATTTGGCAGATGCTGATGCAGCATTAGAATGTGTTCGAGATTTTGAAGAGCCGTGCTGCGTTATTATTAAACACGCAAACCCATGCGGAGTAGCAACAAGGGAAAATATTCACTTGGCCTATCTTAGTGCTTATCAAACGGACCCAACATCTGCATTTGGGGGAATTATTGCGTTTAATCGTGAACTTAATGAAGAGACCGCTCAATCTATTACCAAGCAACAATTTGTTGAAGTAATCATTGCCCCAAGAATCAGCCCTAAAGCTAAATCTATACTATCTAAAAAAGAAAACATAAGGGTTCTTGAGTGTGGTGATCTTCAAAAGGCTAAATATGCTTTTGACTATAAGAAAATATCTGGAGGCCTTCTTATTCAGGATAAAGATTTAGTTATTTTAAAATCTTCTGATCTCAAATGCGTATCTTTAATTCAGCCTACTAGCAAACAAATGCTCGACTTATTGTTTGCTTGGAAAGTTGCTAAATATGTAAAGTCTAATGCAATTATCTACGCAAAAAACCAAATGACGATCGGGGTTGGAGCAGGTCAAATGTCAAGGATCTACTCTGCTAAAATTGCTAGCATTAAAGCTGCCGATGAAAACCTTGAAGTCAAGGGCTCAGTAATGGCGTCAGACGCTTTTTTTCCTTTTCGAGATGGAATAGATGCTGCTGCAGAAGCTGGAATTAGTGCTATTATTCATCCTGGTGGGTCTATGCGTGATGAGGAAGTAATTGCTGCTGCTGATGAACATGGAATAGCAATGGTATTTACGGGTATTCGTCACTTCAAACATTAAGGTACAACTTTATTAACTATTAAGGAATTTCCAATGATCAAAAGTGTAGGTGAATTAATATCAGAAGCTCAAACAAAAATTAATTGTGTTGATTCAAACGCAGCAAAACTTCTCTATCAAAATTCAAATAATTCTGTAATTATTGATGTTCGTGAAGTAAATAATTATGAAGAATTGAGTCTCAATGATTCGATAAATATTTCTAGAGGATTAATTGAAATGAAAATCGGCAAACATTGTCCTAATCCTGAAACTTTAATATTGACTCACTGTGCTGGTGGCGGTCGTGCCTCACTTGCAGCTCTAACAATTCAACAAATGGGTTACTCCAATGTTCATGCTATAACCGCAACGTTTGAAGAAATTAAAGAAATATTTGATTAAATTAAAACCTCAGTAATTAATATTAAGAATTTCCTAGTATCTTAGAGACAAACAGCTTAAACCTCCATCAAGCTTTTTGAATTCTGAAACATCAACTTCAATTATTTTAAAACCTGCATCTGAAATCCTCCCTTTTGATATTGGGTATCCAGATGGAATAATTACAAATTCATTAACCCAAATACAGTTTGCCGCATAGCTTTCTTCTTGTGGTATTTCTATAAAGTCATAATTTTCAAAAATTGGATTACTCATGAACTCACCACATACTACTAACTTATTATTTTCTAGATAAGAAAGGCCAGTCTTAAGGTGAAGAACATCATTTAAATCAACAGTTGAGCCAGTTAAACCATATTTTTGCAGCAGTTTAATTGCTTGCTCAGCGCCATCGACATTAGTTCGATCTGACAAACCAATATAGTAATGACTACCAACCATCATAATATCTCCAGCCTCTATTGTTCCTGGCGCTTTAATATATTCAATATTCATAAATTCTTTTCTTAATACAGAATCTATTTGACTCACCTCATCTCTCCTGGTTGGAGCTCCTGGGCGCGTAATTATTACGCACTCTGGGGTTACTAGAGCTACGTCTTCAATAAATGTTGAATCTGGGTATTGTTCACAAGGCTCAAGAACATTAACTTCAACACCACAAGATTTCAGCGCCTCTATATAAGACGTATGCTGAATAATTGCATTATCATAATTTGGCAATCCTAGATCCTTCGAATCGCTTAATCCATTAATTAGACTCTTTCCAGGAACCCTAACAATCGCATGAGAAAACATAAATTAAACCTTAAAATCAAAAAATTACTTACTTGAGAATGCCTTGGACTAGTTGAACCCAATAGCTACTTCCAAGAGGAAGAATCTCATCATTAAAATCATATTCTGTATTGTGGAGCATGCAGCCGCCCTCAGGGCCATCCTCAGGAACTAGCCCGTTCCCAATCCAAATATAAGCGCCTTCTGAGGCGTTCAGCAAAAAAGAAAAATCTTCAGAGCCCATACTTGGCTTTTCATTTCTCAAAACATTACTACTTCCTACAACCTCTGCTGCTGCATTTGCACAAAGCTCAGCATGTTTTGGAGTATTAACTGTTGCTGGATAATTTGGCGTTGAACTGAACGTTGCTGTCGCTCCCATTGAGTGACTTATACCCTCAACAATTTTCTTAATTTTTGCCTTTACTTCATTCCCTACATCTGTTGAAAAGTATCTTAAAGAGCCAGTTAGGTTCATGTCGTTTGGAATAACATTAGAGACGAAGCCTGCATCAAGCATTGTAATACTTACGACAGCAGAATCAAGAGGGGCAACATTTCTTGAAACCACACTTTGAAGCGCAGTAATAATTTGAGCTCCAATTATCACAGGGTCAACGCACTGATCTGGCATTGCTGCATGGCCTCCCTTGCCTTTGATAGAAATTTTGAGTGTTTCGTTAGCAGCCATTACAGCTGTATCATGAACAGCAAATTGCCCTTCAGCCATACCTGGCCAGTTATGCATCCCATACACAGCTTCACAAGGAAACTTTTCAAATATACCCTCTTCAACCATCACACGACCGCCGCCGCCGCCTTCTTCAGCTGGTTGAAAAATAAAATGAACTGTTCCTGCAAAATTATTATTTTCTTTTAAGTGAACAGCAGCACCAAGTAGCATTGTTGAGTGACCGTCATGGCCACATGCATGCATCTTTCCATCATGAACTGATTTATGACTAAAATCATTTTTTTCCTGAATAGGAAGAGCATCCATATCTGCTCGAAGACCAATAACACGTCCTTCTTTTTTTCCATGAATAGTGGCTACTATTCCTGTAACTGCCAAGCCGCGATGCATTTCAATATCATTGGCTTCAAGAACTGCAGCTATATAATCACTAGTTAGATCTTCTTTAAAGCTAAGCTCGGGATGTTTATGAATGTGATGACGCCATGTCACCATGTCTTCGTGTAACTCAGATTGTTTTTTAATAATAGACATTCTTTAGCTCCTTAGGCACTCATTCGTTGAGTCAAAAGGTGACTCTTCTATCACTATAGCTTTATACCTTTCACCCAATATCTCAATTTCAAGTTCTGTTCCAAGAGTTGCAAGTTCAAGCCTTACAAGTCCTAGAGCGAGTGACTTTTCACAGCGCCACCCATATCCTCCAGATGTAGCTCTTCCAACAACCTCGCCATCTTTATAGATCGCCTCTGAACCACGTGCATCTGCATCAACTACTCCTAAAACCTCCAGAGTGACAAATCCATTTGAAGGCCCACGATCCTGCCATTCTTTAAGAGCAGATTTACCTATGAAATCATTTTCTTTGTCAAGCTTTACAAAACGATCAAGACCAGACTCATAAGCAGAGTATTCAATTGACATCTCTCTTGGAATTAATCGGTAAGATTTTTCAAGGCGCATACTATCCATTGCACGTATGCCGAATGGTTTAATTTCAAACTCAGCTCCAGCCTCCATTAGCTGATCAAATATGTAATTCTGCATTTCAATTGGATGATGAAGCTCCCAACCAAGCTCACCAACAAAGTTAACTCTCAGGGCCTCTGCAGTTGCGTAGCCTACATTAATTTTTTTACCTGTTAGCCACTTAAAGTTATCGTTTGATAAATCAGTATCAGTCAGTTTTTTAAGAACATCACGAGACCTTGGGCCAGCTAAAACAAGCACACCAGTTTGTGTTGTAACTCGCTGGATATTCACACTTCCATCTTTTGGTGCGAGCTTAAATAAATAGTCATGATCATGAGTTTCAAATGCACCTGCTGAAACTAAATAATAACTTTGAGGACCGGTTTTATAGACTGTAAATTCTGCTCGAACCCCACCATTTAAAGAGAGCATATGAACTAGACTAATTCTACCAATAGCTTTAGGCATTTTGTTTGCAAAGATATATTCTAGCCATTCCTCTGCTCCAGGTCCTTTAACTATACATTTTGCAAAAGCAGACATATCTAGTAGTCCAACTTTATCATTAACATGCTTGCATTCATTTCCAACATGTTCAAAATAATTAGAGCGCCTAAATGAATTTTTTTCTACAATTCGTCCATCCTCTAAAGCTGTCGCATGGTTTTTATTCATCAATACTTTTGCTGGATCATCTTGATTTAACTCCTCTACACTCAGAGAATAATCAGCACTAGGCATGAACCAATTTGGACGCTCCCAACCATATACGCTTCCAAATACAGCCCCCAAAGCTTTCATACGATCATAACAAGGTGCGGTTTTCAAGGGTCTTGCAGCACTTCTCTCTTCATCAGGATAGTGAGTTGTAAAAACATTTGCGTAAGCCTCTTCATTTTTTTCTTTCAAATATCCTCGAGTAGCATAAGGGCCAAAACGTCGAGGATCAACGCCCATCATGTCAACTGTAGGCTCTCCATCAACAATCCACTCGGCGAGCTGCCATCCAGCTCCGCCCGCAGCTGTTATACCAAAACTGTGGCCTTCATTGAGCCAAAAGTTTTTTAGTCCTGGCGCAGGACCAACAATTGGGTTTCCATCAGGAGTGTATGCAATAGCTCCGTTATACACGTCCTTAATTCCTACCTCTCCAAACGCAGGAACACGATTGATACAGCGATCAATATGCGGCATTATGCGATCAAGTTCACCATTAAATAACTCATATTGACAGTCGTCTTTAGGGCCATCAACGTAGCATACAGGTGCTCCTTTTTCGTAAATTCCTAAGATCATTCCACCAGCCTCTTCTCGCAAATAATAGGCCGCATCAGATTCACGTAGAACGGCCATTTCAGGAAGTCCTTGTTTTTTTCTTTCTAAAATTTCTGGATGAGGCTCTGTTACTAGAAACTGATGTTCAACAGGAATTACTGGTACATCTAAACCAACCATTTCACCAGTTTTTCTGGCAAAACTACCTGTACAAGAGACAACATGCTCGCAGGCAATGTCGCCTTTATCGGTGGATACAATCCAGCTCTGGTCTTTTTGTTGTGTAATTCCTTCTACAAGTGTGTGCTCATAAATCTCAGCACCACGATTTCTAGCACCTTTGCATAATGCTTGAGTTAAGTCTGCTGGCTGTATATATCCATCATCAGGATGCTGAATAGCGCCCAACAACCCTTCCGTATTACATAAAGGCCACACTTCTTTAATTTCTTCTGGCGTTAAGAAATTTACATTAACACCTACAGTGCTTCCAACGCCAGCATAATATTTGTACTCGTCCATTCGGTCTTGAGAATTTGCAAGGCGGATATTTGATACAACACTAAAACCAACGTTCATACCAGTCTCTTTTTCTAATTCATGATAGAAGTCGACTGAATATTGATGTAGTTTTCCAACTGAATAACTCATATTAAAGAGTGGCAATAAGCCTGCTGCGTGCCATGTTGAGCCAGAAGTTAAATCTTTGCGCTCAACCAATACGACATCAGTCCAACCTTTTTTTGCTAAATGGTATAGGGTCCCTGCGCCAACAACTCCGCCTCCAATAACTACCACTTGTGTTTTATTTTTCATCAAATCCTCAATGTAAATTCTAACCAAAAAAAGCGAATTATATACCTAAATTATAGCAATTACATCAATTAGTTAATGGTAGAATTTCTCAAAATTTATTACGGCTATAATTTACTATATTTTTTGGAGAATTAGATGAATTTAACAATAAAGAAATGGCGCGATATACCAACAATGGTTATGATTAAAAAAAGCAGAAGAGAAGTTGAAAAAGTTCAGCTAGATAATCGCTTTATGGAGGCTGTTGACTCTGCAGCGTCAGTTGCAGATGCAACAGATGCTGACTCATACCTTACTGATTGGAATGATGAAATAATTGAAATAGCTGATGGCGATCTCAAAGAGCCGGTAGAAAAGAAAGCAGCGGAACTAGAAATAGAATTTTCTGATGAAGTATTATTAAGTTACGTCAATAACGGCGGTCACAAGCCTTAGCCTTTATTTAAGTATATCTTCCATGCAGAAACTTTAATGTTTCCCTAACCTTTATTTCTTTAAGGAGATAGCTGATAATGTTTTTAGGTGAATCTAAAAGCTCAGCATAATCAAGATCAGCTGGTTTTTTAGAAACCTTATTATTGAAGACAACAGAAATCGTAGCCCAATGCCTGCTCAACTTATAGAAACCTAGTTTTTCTTCAAGTTGCGCTAATTTATCACTTAAATAAACATCATCATTAAGTAACAATCTTCTTGAGTCAATATACACAACGCCATCGACATGACTTGAGGCTTTATGCTCAAGCGCAAATTCTATTAGCACCATATTATCTCGATGAGCAATAGCAACAACCTCTTTTTCAGATGCTTCTTTATGATGAATAGTCGTTCCAATTGAATTATTAAAAGTGTTTCTTGCAACAATTGGTGTTTTAGTTTTAATCGAGGCCTCAATTGCTCGAGGGTGAATAACTCTTGACCCTTCATCAGCCATAGCTAACATTTGCTGAACACTGATTGAATCAAGATAACTAGAGGCTTCCACCTGTCTTGGATCACAATTTGCAATACCATCAACATCAGAAAATATTTCAACCTTCTCTGCACCTAAAGCTGCCGCTAATGCTACTGCAGAAGTGTCACTTCCGCCCCTTCCAAGTGTGCGAATATCACCCCTTTCATTAACCCCTTGAAAACCTGCTACTACTGCAATATCTCCTTGATCAAGCGCTTCAACAATGCGAGATGGATTCACATCGAGTATCTCAGCATTCCCAGCATTATCATCAGTCAAAATTCCTGACTGTCTTCCATTAAATGAAACTGCAGGCATTCCGCTACAACTTAAAAGATGAGCACAGAAAGCTGAGCATAGTGTTTCACCAACGCTCATAACGAGATCGAGTTCTCTTGGATTAATATTATGACCTACATCTTTTAATAGAGCTACAAGTGTATCCGTTGCATATGGCTCACCCTTCCGCCCCATTGCAGAAACTACAACCACAACTCTTTCACCAGAATCAGCATAATGTTTGATATGATTTAAGACATGGGAACGAGAAATCTCATCCCTAAGACTTGTTCCACCAAATTTCATTACTATAGGTGCAGAGCTTTTTGACATTTCAATCTTCAAAAAAAAGAGGGAATTATAGCTTGTGACTTACAACATAGCAAATCAGTGCTTTATAGTTAAATTGCAAATTCACTAAACTGGAAGGTTAAAGTATTAAATACCAAATGTTTGTTTAATTCCATCTAATATAAAGTCAACCGAGACCATCACCAATATTATGCCCATTAATCGTTCAATTGCGATTAATGCCCTATTACCAAGTTTTCTTCCTAGTGTTTCTGAAGAGACTAATATAACACCTGATATTAAGCAGGCAATAAATACAACAAAGGTCCATTCAACCCATCTATTTGGCTCTTGAGCCATAAATAATATAACTGCTGCAATAGCTGAAGGGCCAGCAAGCATTGGAACAGCTAGAGGAACAATAAGAGGTTCTGTTGTTTCATTGTGACCAAATAGAGGCTTAGTACCTGGGAAAATCATTCTTATAGCAATGATGAACAATATAATTCCTCCTGTAACCCCAAGTGAAGATTGTTCTATTTCTAGCATCTGAAGCAAATATCTACCAACAAACATAAAAAACAATAAAATTATGAAAGCGATTAACAATTCACGAATAATTATTATTCTTCGTCTTTCGAGCGGTATATTTTTGAGAATACTTAAAAATACAGGGACATTCCCAATAGGATCCATAATGATAACTAATAATAAAATTGCAGCTAATATAGTCACTTAGTAAACCTTTAGGAAGTAATGAATCGGGTGATTTTATACGAACAACCTTCTAAAAATTAAGTATATTTTTAAACATTAAGAAGAAACTGTATTGCAATTAAATTAGTCAGAGGTGATAATTAATTATCTGTTGTGTTCGTGCTTTGATTTATTTCCCTGAGCCGATTAAGTATAGAAAAGGAGATGAGATTGGTTGCTATTGTGTAAGCCCACCTTGAAGTGGGAAACCTGCGGTAAACATCGAACTTCCGCCTTGAACCAGAAAGGTTCAGGACAATTCAACACGGCACAATGGACCTATCTGAAGAATATTAAACTTCACTCTATTACATTACTTTACTAATTAAACAGCTTTTCTCTTAAAATCTTCATTAATGATAGAACTAAGAAGACAACTCAGACAACTCCGCAAATCCATTGATGAAAAAACCCGCAAGGAAGATGGTCAAAAAATCCTGCACCAATCTCAAAAAAATGGCCTTTTCGAAAATGCCAAACATATTGCAATTTTCATTCCTAATGATGGAGAAATTGAGACAGAAGATACTATTAAATTCTTAAAAAATAATGGCTGTTCTGTTTACCTCCCAATTCTGGTTGAAGAAAAACTTAAATTTGCTGAAATGGGAGAGCACTTTAGAAAAAATAGATTTGGAATCGATGAGCCAATCCATACCCCTGTAATGGGCGCTAAACAAATGGACCTTATCTTTATGCCACTCGTTGGATTTGATAAAAATAAAAACCGTTTAGGAATGGGTGGTGGCTTCTATGATAAGACATTAAGTTTCAAACTGAAAAGTAAGAATTACCAAGCACCAAAACTCTTTGGTCTTGCATTTGATTGTCAAGAAGTTGACCATTTGGACTCAAAGCCATGGGATGTTCCAGTTGATGGCATAGTCACTCCAACCCGCTTCCTCGAGTAGCTAGTCGTTTTTGGCCTTACCGAGCGCTTGTTTTTGGAAAAATGATTTAAGGATTGGGGTTTCATCAATAATGTTCATGCCAAAACCCCTAAGCCATCGAAATGACTCATTATTTTCTTTATACGCCCAATCAAGTCCTGTCATTGTTTTTGACATTAATTCATTATCTAATCGGCGCGCTCTTGCATACTTCCTTAAAACTAGAGGATCGCCCAATGATTTATCAGTATTTTCAACTATCTGCTTACTAAGCTCCATTGCATCTGAAAAACCTAAGTTAGCGCCCTGGCCAGCTAATGGATGAATACTATGAGCCGCGTCACCTATTAAAGCAAGATTTGAAAGCGTATAGTCCTTAGCACTCCTAGAGACTAAGGGAAAAATATTTCTTGAGCTTTGTAGCTTTAATTCACCAAATCGATATTCAACTGCTTCAGATAAAGATTGGTTAAAGCTAGTAATATCCATCTCTTCGAGCTTATCAGCAAATTCATCTTTACAAGACCATACAATTGAAGCCTGATTTTCTGAAAGAGGCAATAAAGCAATAATACTATCTGATAAAAACCTCTGCCAAGTTGTATTCTCTAGTGACTTTTCACTAACTACATTAGCAATAATAGCTTTTTGCTTATAGTCATGTGAAGATACTTCAATATTAGCAAGACTTCTTACTTTGGAATTAGCTCCATCAGCCCCAATCACTAACTTACAAAATATGCTTTTTTTATTATCAAGGGTAACCTCATAGCCAAATTCATTTTTTATTAACTCGTCGAGCTTTGCATGAATAATTTGAACCTTGGTTTGAGCGATTGCATGATATAAAGCAGATTGTATTAAATCATTCTCTACAATGAATCCAAGATGCTCAATACCTTCATCTTTTGCATAAAAGTTCAGGTGTCCATGAGAGTTTTGATCCCATACCCGTGTTGACACAAACCCTTGTTTTCTATTAATGTCATCCCAAACATTAATAGAACTAAGAAAATTTTTTGTTGATGGAGTAATTGCACTGACTCTGGTGTGGAATGAACTGCTGATCTCTGGGTTGCATTCATTTGGATCAATAATTGCAATTTTAAAGTTTTTTTTTCTTGAGAGCGCTAAAGTGAATGCAAGACCAATCATACCACCACCAATAACAATGACATCAAATTCTTTCAATTACCCTTCCCCAGCAATAGTCATTTCACTTACCAAAGTTGAGCCCACTTTTAGATTACTTCTATTATCAAAATCATTACCTATAGAAATCACATTCTTCAACATATCTTTTAGATTTCCAGCAATAGTAATTCCAGAAACTGGATATTGAATTTCACCCTTTTCTACCCAAAAACCACTTGCACCACGAGAATAATCGCCCGTTGTTGCATTAATACCCTGCCCCATTAAGTCAGTTACAATAAGACCTTTATCCATGTTTTTAGTTAATTCTTCAATTCCACCATCATAATTAGAGCTAACTCGGCAGTTGCTGACGCCACCAGCATTCGCGGTTGACTTCAATCCAAGTTGGTTTGCAGAGTATTGGCCCATTAGGTAAGTGGTCACCCTTCCATCTTCGACAAAAAACTGTTTTGATTTTAATACCCCATCTAAATCAAATGCTCTTGAGCCAAGAGTTTTTAATTGAAGTGGGTCTTCATAAATATTAATAGACCCTGGTAGGACTTTTTTGCCTAACGAGTCTAACAAGAAGGATGTTTTTTTATACTGCCTCGAGCCGCTCAGAGCTCCTAGTAATTGCGAAAACAAACCAGATGATTGTCGCGCAGTAAATATAATAGGACATTTTTGAGATTCCAAGTTACGAGAACCAAGTTTTTGTTGGGCCATTTTTGCAGCTTCAAGACCAATTATAGATGGGCTCGTTAAATCTCTAGAGTCAAGAGCAATTGCGTATTCATAGCCCGTTTGCATTTCAGAGTCTCTTTTTGCTATCAATGAGCAGTAGAGCGAATGCTTACTATTTTTTGACTTAGTGATCAGTCCATTTGAATTAGCATAATAGCTTTCGCCCTCAAAACTTGACAACTCAGCGCCATCTGAATTATCAATTTCAGTCTGCTCTAATGCAATCTGCTCACACTCTTTAGCAATCTCAATGCTTTCTTTAGCGTCCAGAGTCCAAGGATGGTAAAGGTCTAAATCAGGTGCATCCCACGCCATTCTGTCCTTTGGAGCTAGTCCATTAAAGGGGTCTTCTTGGGTATATTTAGCAATTAAGCATGCAGAATCAATAGCTTTTTTTAGACTCTCTTTACTGAGGTCAACACTTGCAGCCTGGCCTTTATTTTTCCCAATATAAACGCTCACATCAAAACTAGTATCTAGACTGTATTGCAATGTTTCAACATTTGATAATCTAACTGCAGTAGAAATACCTGAGCTTTTTCCAACAGAGAACTCAAAATCTGTGACTTTATTTTTTTTAATTAGGTCAATTGCTAACTGCGTTGTTTGTTCGAGTGAATTCATAATGCTGGATTATACTAATTGATTGATAACTTTTGACAAAACAATTAAGAACTAACTTTATCTTTTGAGGACTTAATATCTATTATTTTACGTTGCACTTCAAGTAAGAGAAGTCTTCGAGTATCAGTTTTTAGAACCTTAAACTCAAAGCCATGAAGGCTAATTTCACTCATTTGCTCTGGGAGATAGCTAAAACCTGAAATGACTAAACCAGCTACAGTGTCGTAATTATCACTTATGATATTGGATTCAAAAAACTCATTAAACTCTAATAGAGGTGTATTGGCTTGAAGTAAATAGCGCCCATCTCCATAATCAATAATATTATCTTCTTCCTTATCATGCTCGTCTTCAATTTCACCAACAATCTGCTCAATCACATCTTCTAGAGTTACTAATCCAGCAATCTCTCCATACTCGTCAAGAACAACTGCCATATGTGATTTATTTTGTTGAAATTCTCTCAGCAAAACGCCTAAAGGCTTACTTTCAGGAACAGATAAAGCATCTCTAAGGTACTCTCTGTAGTTAAACTCTTCCTTATTATCTTGAGCAAAGTGAGCTAGCAAATCTTTAGCTAATACGATACCAAGTATTGAGTCCTGCTCAACATTGTGAATTGGAAAGCGGGAATGTGATGAACTGACCATGATTTGAAGCAAATCCTCAGTGGATGACTCTGAATTTATCATAGTCATTTTTGATCGAGGAACCATTACGTCTCGCACTTTTAGGCTTTCGACTTGCAACGCGCCTTCAATAACTGACCTGCTATATGGATCAATAACTAGGTTTTCTTCAGCCTCTTCTAAGGCCTGCATTAACTGTGCTCGGGGCTTTAAAGTTTGAGGGAAAACCTTATCAAATAACCTATTAAATAATGGCCAACTGGGAGGTTTTTCTGCGTTCATAATTATAATGAATGGATTGTATGTTGCTTATTTTACCTTGGATTGGTTTTTTTTATTGCTTCGCATTGCTTTTCCCTTAGCTGCCCTCTCCTTACGAGCTTTTTTAGGATCAGCAACAAGAGGTCTATAAATTTCAACTCGGTCCTTTTCACGAAGGATAGTATCAAGGGTTGCAAACTTAGAAAAAATACCAACCCTATCCTTTGTAAGATCAATCTGCTTAAAAACTTCAAGAATCCCAGAAGCCTCTATAGCTTCTTTTAATGTAGATCCACTTTCAACCTCAATGCTTATAAGGCTTTGCTTATTAGGCAGAGCGTAAGCAACCTCAACTATCATAAATATCGCTCATCGTTTGTGCATCATGAAAGTCAAGTCTTCCCTCATAAATGGCTCTTCCAGTTATGGCGCCCATGATGCCGTGATGCGCATTTTTCAAAAGTGCAGCAATATCATCAAGATTAGTTATACCACCAGACGCAATTATTGGAATGGAAGTGTGCTTTGCAAGATTAGCTGTTGCCTCAACATTAACGCCCTGCATCATCCCATCTCTAGCAATATCAGTATAAATAATTGAACTAACGCCATATTGCTCATATTTTTTTGACAAATCTACGACATTTAAATCTGTCTGTTTAGCCCATCCCTCTGTCGCCACAAGTCCATTATTTGCATCAAGTCCAACAATAATTTTATCTGGGAATTCTCTACATAAATTAGACACAAACTCAGGCTTTGTTACAGCCATGGTTCCAATAATAAGATAGCTTATTCCAGCATCAATATAGGCACTAGCAGTTTTTAAATCACGAATCCCTCCACCAATTTGGACAGGTAAATTTGGAAATTTTTTTGTGATTTCATTAACGCACTTTGCATTAACTGGCTTACCTTCAAATGCACCATTAAGGTCAACTAAGTGAAGTCTTCTTGCGCCCTCATCAACCCATTTAGCTGCCATCTCTGTTGGGTTATTAGAAAAAACCGTACTATCTTCCATCAACCCTTTTCTAAGGCGAACACATTGACCATCTTTTAAATCGATTGCAGGAATTATAAGCATAGAATTTTTAATTTAATTGACAACTATATTATATGCACCTTAATCCGCCAAATGATTGCTTTAAATAGCAATACAGGCAAATTTAGCTAGCAAAAATCTAAACTGGTTGAAGCTCTTCAAGACTCCAGCGAGGCTTAATTGATATCTCATAATGATCATTAGTCTGCCCAGCAAGAAAGCGGTAGTGACCTGCTAAAGCAATCATAGCACCATTATCTGTACAAAAATCAAGTGCTGGATAAAAGACATTGGAACCAAGTTTCTCAGTCATTTCATTTAAGGATTTACGTAGTGAAAGATTAGCACTAACTCCTCCAGCCACAACCAAAGTTTTAAACCCAGTATATTTGAGCGCACGGCTGCATTTAATTGTTAGCGTTTCAGTTGCAGCAACTTCAAAAGCTTTTGCAATATCTTCTTTTTCATTTGGAAACTCAATAAATGTATTTTTAGCAAATGTCTTTAAACCACTAAAACTAAAATCAAGGCCTGGCCGATCTGTCATTGGTCTAGGAAAGATAAATCTATCTTTAATGCCTTTCGTTGCAAGTTTAGCAAGTGCAGGACCACCAGGATAACCTAAACCGAGTATTTTTGCAGTTTTATCAAAAGCCTCACCAACTGCATCGTCTAATGATTCGCCAAGGATTTTATATTCACCTATTCTGGTAACTTCGACAAGTAAAGTATGGCCACCCGAAACCAGAAGCGCTACAAATGGAAACTGTGGCTTATCAACCTCCAATAAAGGAGCTAAAAGATGGCCCTCCATGTGATGAACTCCAAGAGCTGGAATTCCAAGCCCCCAAGCTAGGCTCTGAGCAATAGAACCTCCAACCAATAAAGCTCCGGACAATCCTGGTCCAGCTGTATAGGCTATGCCTGTAAGGTCCTTTAATTGAATGTGACTATCACTAAGCGCTTCCTTAATCAAAGGAAGAGCTCTTTGAATATGGTCTCTCGAAGCTAGTTCTGGAACCACACCCCCATATTCAGCATGTAAATCAACCTGAGAAAAAAGTTTGTGCGAAATAAGGCCTTTTTTACTGCTATAAATTCCTATTCCTGTTTCATCACATGAGGACTCAATCCCCAATGTAATTAAATTTTTATTAGCCACCTGCCGTTTCACCTAAATAAACCTTCTTTACCTCTTCATTTGCCAAGATAGAATCCTTTCCACCTTGTGCAATTATCTTTCCAGCACTTAAAACATAAGAGTGATTACAAGTATCAAGCATTTCTCTATAGTTATGATCAGTAATCAGAATACCAATTCCCTTATCTCTGAGCTGATAAATAATTTCTTGTATATCACCAACAGATATTGGATCTATGCCAGCAAAAGGCTCATCAAGCAAAATAAACTTTGGATCCATCGCTAATGCTCTAGCAATTTCTACCCTTCTTCTCTCACCACCAGACAAGGTAATACCTTTAATATGACGAACATGTTCAACCTTAAATTCAGACAAAAGCTCTTCGAGTCGACGAGCTCTATCCTTTGGTAAGATTGATTTATTCATTTCAAGAACAGCCATGATGTTATCTTGGACGCTTAATTTTCTAAAAATTGAAGGCTCTTGTGGAAGATAACCAATACCAAGATTAGCTCTCTTATGAATTGGCATATGGCCTATACTTTTATTGTCAAGAATAACCTCGCCTTTACTCGATCTGACTAACCCACACGCAATATAAAAACATGTAGTTTTACCTGCACCATTAGGGCCCAAAAGGCCAACAATTTCTCCAGCACTAACCGAAAATGAGACGTCATTAACGACCACTCGTCTTGCGTATTTTTTGTAAAGATTTTTTACTTCTAATTTATGTTGTGACATTCTATTTCAATACGTTAATACTGTTAACTATCTTACCCTAAATGTATTCAATATTCTTGGAGCTATAGAGCTCCTTGGTGCCATTTTCTGTTAAAACTTTTAATGCGCCTTGGTTGGAAATTCCTACCACCTCTCCCTCAAAAGATTTGCCAAATTCTATTGATTTTAGCTTTGCACCTTTAAGCATATCGTATTGATCCCATTGAGAAAGGAGACCTGATAAACCATTTAATTTAAAATAAGCTGACATGGATAAGATATTATTAATAATTGATGCTGTAAGTTCATGAATATCTGGCAATGTCTTGGTAATTTTTGAAAGATCAATCCAAGGAATATCGCAGGACATTTCTTGCTCTAAATGATAGTTAAGACCTACCCCAATAATGACAGATTGAGATCCATTCTGAATACTATTTTCCAACAAAATTCCTGCTAATTTTGCTCCCCTAAAATAAATATCATTAGGCCATTTAATTTTAAACCCATCAATTCTACATTCTTTCTCTAAAGCCCTAATAATTGCCAAACCAACAACTAAACTTAAGCCGCTTAAATTAATATCAATTCCAAATGTTTGACGAATTGAGAGAAGAATACTGCCATCTTTCTGAGATAACCATTCTCTACCATGCTGGCCCTTTCCCTGAGTTTGCTCTCGCGTGACACATAGCTGCGTTATATTAGAGCTTGGCAAACTATTTAGAAAGGAGCTAGTACTCTCTAGAGAATCAAAATAATGACACTCTAGATCATTTCCAATCAGGCTTTTTAGAGAAGAATAATGATCCATGTAAATATGAAAATAATTAAAGATATTGAAACTGCTGCTGATGCAACATCCTTAGCAAAGCCTGATAACTCATGCTGCTCAAGACTAATCCTATCAACAACAGCCTCAATTGCTGAGTTTAACATTTCAACAATCAAAACTAAAAATATAGGCGTAATAAGAAGTACTTTTTCAACTGGTGATTCGCCAAGCCAATAACCAAGTGGAGTCAGCACAACTGCCAACCACACTTCAAGTCTAAATGCATATTCAGACTGATAGCAAGCCTTAAAGCCTTTTGCAGAATAGATTGAAGCAGACCAAAGTTTTTTAATGCCCGTAGGCTTGTTATTTTCTTTCATAAAGTTCGTATTATCCAGAATAGACTCATTTAGATAGTTACAATAGTTTGTTAAAATATTATTATCGATTTTACAATAAAAAAAATTAGCGGTTGCTTATGAAAATTGCACTTGGTGTTGAATATTTAGGTACGGATTTTCATGGATGGCAAATCCAGAAATCTGACCTAAGAACAGTCCAAGGTGTTGTTGAGCCTGCTTTATCTAAGATAGCAAATCACCCTGTAAGAGTATTTTGTAGTGGCAGAACCGATGCTGGCGTTCATGCACAAGAGCAAGTCATTCATTTTGAAACGCAAACGAGTAGGACCGATGGAGCCTGGCTCTTTGGTGGGAACGCGAACCTACCAAGTGATGTAAATTTTAAATGGGCTAAGGAAGTGAATGATGATTTTCATGCAAGATTTAATGCATACGCACGTTCTTATGAATACAAAATTCACCATCATCCTGTTAGGTCATCACTAAAGACTGGCTATTATTTATGGGAGCCTAGGTCCCTTAATATTGATGACATGAAAAAAGCAGCAGCTTTTTTGGTCGGTGAGCATGACTTTTCATGCTTTAGAGGAAGCATGTGCCAAGCAAAATCTCCTATTAAGACAATCGAATACCTTCAAATTGATGAAATAGGTGACGATCTAATTATTAAGGTTAAAGCAAATGCTTTTTTGCATCATATGGTTCGCAACTTGGTAGGAACACTTTTAAAGGTTGGTAGGGGAGAGGAAAGTACTGAATGGATGCTATCAGTATTAGACAGTAAAGATCGAAAAGAAGCAGGGCCAACTGCAGAACCGCAAGGCCTCTACTTTGTAAAAGCTCACTATCAAAATATATAATTATCTTATGTCAGTAGAAATTTACTTGAACCATTACTCTAATTCTCCGCTTAAAAGCGTCATCAAGGCTATAGATGAATCCGCTAAAAAATCATTTGAAGAAGCATCACCGATTCCAGCTGCAGCAAACCACTCTGTCGAATTTTATAATCATGAACAAGAGCAGATTTTCAATCAGGAATGGATTTGTATTGCTCGTACTGATGAGGTTCCAAATACTGGCGACTTCCTTACCCATGACATAGCCGGCACTCCTGTGGTAATTATTCGACAAGAATCTAATGAGATTCTGGGATTTGTAAATGCCTGTGCCCACCGATTTACTTGTCTTGTACCAAAATTAGCTGGCAATGCTTTTGCTTTTACCTGCCCTAATCATGCATGGACATATGGGCTAGATGGGTCCTTAAAGCATGCACCATTTATGGAGATGAAGACTAATTTTGATATTGAAAAGCATCATTTAAAAGCTCTTCATACCGAGATCTGGGAAGGATTTATATACATATCGTTAGCAAAAAATCCCAATAAAAAAGTTTCCTCTGCACTCGAGGGTTTACATAAAAATATTGTTGGGCAATATGACATGGGTAGCTATCAAACTATAATGCGTGAGAGCATGTCCTGGGATGCAAACTGGAAAAACTTAATTGAAAATTTTACTGAGAGCTACCATGTTCCAATTGCGCATCAAAAAACATTTGCTAATCACAAAAAACCAATAGAAGACTATATCTGTGGTGAGGATAGTGATCATTATTGCTATCATTACGCCCCCCAAGAGACAGAAAGTGGTCCTGGCTCTGCCCACCCAAATAATACCAAGCTGAAAGATAAATGGCGTCGTACGATGGTTGATTTTTGTATTTTTCCTAACCACTTGGTTACCCTTATGCCAGATTATTTATGGTGGGTTTCAGTTATGCCAGATGGCATTGGACGCTTTAAAGCAACTTGGGGGGTGGCCGTTCCACCAGAAATATTAGCAGAAGTTCCAACAGCAGAATATGGCGCTTGGGTGTTGCAAATGGCTGACTACATGAATACTGCAAATAGTGAGGATAAAGCTCTTGTTCAAGGCCTTTATCGTGGCTCAAGCTCTCAATTATTACCCAAGGGAACTCTTCATCCAATTGAGAAAAATCTTTGGCAGTTCACTAAGTATCTTTCAAGAATATCCAGTTAATGCATCACTAAAAAACGAATCTAATATTGAAAATTTAACTAAAGTAAAACACTTATTGTTGCTCAACCTCATTATTATTATCTTCTAGCTCTTGCCAAACATATTTCAAGGCATCCGCTCTTAAATCAAAAAATCGATTATCACCAAATCGCTTTTTGAAGCCAGAGCGAAACAACTCTGCTTCTAATCTTTCAGTTCTAGCAAAAAGAATTTCAACTCCTGAATTTGAACATGTTTCAATTAAGCCAGATAAAACTTGCTCACCAGATGCGTCAACCTGAACAATTGAAGCCACATCAACAATAATGTATTTTAATTCTTCATTATTTTTAGCAATTAATTCAAGCAACTTAGTTTCAAAATATGCTGCATTAGCAAAATAAAGCGACCCACTCCATTTTGCAACTTTAACAACATTGCTAGCTTCATTTGAGTCATCCGCAAACCTTGAGGCAATAATCGAGCCGTGTTCAACTGATAATTCAGAAAAATTTGGCTCCATAGTTCTATATAAAAATAATCCTAGAGACATAATCACCCCAAAAGCGATACCGTTTTCTAAATTCGGTGCAAAAACTAGAGTCATCACAAACGTTAATAAGCCAACCAGTCCATCATGCTTCTCAACCTTCCATGCATGCTTAAGCGGAGCAAAATGAATCAAACTTGCTACTGACATTAAAATAATAGCAGCAAGAGTAGCGAGGGGAAGATGATAAAGCAAAGGCGTCAGATAAAGAATAGTTATACCAACAATAGCTGCTGTTACTACGGATGAGAAGCCAGTAACTGCACCTGCAGTTAAATTAACCGCTGAACGCGAAAAAGAACCTGAGACAGGGTAACCCTGAAAGAAGCTTGCAGTAACATTTGATAGTCCTTGACCTATAAGTTCCTGATTCACATCTAGGCGCTGCTTCGTCGAAGCTGCCATAGACTTAGCAACCGATATTGCCTCCATAAAGCCAATTAATGAGATTGTAATTGCATAGACAAATAATGTTCCCATAACATTAAAGTCGAATCGCGGTATCTTAAAGCTAAACAAACCATTTATGTTTATTGAATTTACAATGGTCCCTCCCATCCCTTGATAATCAATCAAGAATGAAGCTGCTGTTGACAGAACAGCTACCGTAAGAATCGCAGGCAGTCTAGGGAAAAAACGCTGCAATATTAAAATTCCAACTACGCCCATTAACGCCATACCTAATGTAGGAAGATGGGTGAAATAAAGTGCAGCTTCAAGAAGTCTGGCAATAGTTTCATAGCTTTGGTCTGCGTTACAAATCGTATGAAGGCCTCCAACATCTACACTCTCAACTCTTTCAGGAATAGAAAGTGCTTGGCAAGCACTTACCCAATCCGAATCATTTGAACTTATAACCCTTATACCAAAAACTTTAGGTAGCTGAGATGCTCCAATAATAATTGCAGCTGCACTTGTAAATCCAGTTACTACAGGGTGTGACAAAAAATTAACTACAAAACCTAGCCTAAGAACGCCTAATAAAAACTGAAATATTCCTACAATTAGCGCCAGTAATGCTGCATAAACTGCGTAGCTCGATGGATCAGTAACTATTTCCCCAAGTGCGGCCGCCGTTAACAAAGATACAACCGCAACTGGGCCTGTAGAAAGCTGTCTGGATGACCCCATAACTGCTGCAACTAAGACTGGCAAAAATGCAGCATAAAGACCATATTGAGGGCTTAATCCAGCTAACTGTGCGTATGCCATTGATTGAGGAACGATTACAAAACCAACAGTAAGGCCGGCTAAAATATCCGCTTTCAAAGTTTTGGGATTGCTTAAATCTTTAATCCATAACAAAAATGGAAAGAGTTTTGTTATCCAGCTCATGAAATATGTTTCTGAAGTTTAGTATTTAAAATTTAAGTCTACCAAACTAAAACAGTCAGACAAGAGATTTTTACTTAAACTTATGAAAATTACACTATATTAAAAATCTTCATCCCAATCAACAATAATTTGCTTAGTTTCTGGATTAGTAGAAATTAAAAATGGCTCAATATAGGGAATCCAATATTCTTTTTTGCCTTTGGTGACTAAAACATTGTTTGATCCTGTCTCAACAAAGTAATCAACTACGCCTAATTTTTCATTGTGCTGGTTAATTACCTCAAAACCAATCATTTCATACCAATAATGCTCACCTGGAACTAGCTTAGGCAGTTGTTCTTTATCAATATATATATCTTTTCCAATAAATACCTGAGACTGTTCTCGATTATCAATATCCTTAATATGGGCAACAATGGTTTTGGACTGCTCGCGGCCATTCGTTACCTCAATTTTTTCATAGGCCCCGTCACTCAAGAAGTACCATGGTTGATAGCTTAGAATATTTTTTCTTGGATCAGTATAAGACAAGAGCTTTACCCAGCCCTGTAAACCAAAAAAGCCATTAATCTTTCCGACTAATAGCTTTTTATCGTCTAAATTAGGCGCTTTTGACACCAAATTATTTTTCTGCAGGCTTCTCTTCAGCTGCTGGAGCTTCTGCTGCGGCTTCTTCTACTGGAGCTTCTGCTGCGGCTTCTTCTACTGGAGCTTCTGCTGCGGCTTCTTCTACTGGAGCTTCTGCTGCGGCTTCTTCTACTGGAGCTTCTGCTGCGGCTTCTTCTACTGGAGCTTCTGCTGCGGCTTCTTCTACTGGAGCTTCTGCTGCGGCTTCTTCTACTGGAGCTTCTGCTGCGGCTTCTTCTACTGGAGCTTCTGCTGCGGCTTTAGCTGCTGCCGAAGCAGCTTCTGCCGCTTCTTTAGCCTCTGAATCTGCTTTAGTTTTTTCTTCAGCTGCAATTTTTTTAGCTTTATCATCAGCTTTAGCTGCATGTTTGGCTAATTGTTTTTCACGAATTGAAGGATCTCTGTATTCTTTCACAAGCTGTTTTACGCGATCAGAAATCTGTGCGCCTTGTGAAATCCAATGTGACAGTCTGTCTTCTTCTAGTTGAAGCCTGACTTCTTGTCCGCGAGCAACTGGATTAAAGAATCCAATACGCTCAATGTAACCACTATCTCTTCTCTTTCTAGAGTCAGTTGCTACAATCGAATAAAAAGGGTTTTTCTTGGCTCCACCTCGGGCTAGTCTAATCTTAACCATGGGTTTTTTGCTCCTTTTAGATTGTTGAAATATTAAGGCGAGAAATTATATCAGTTTTAAATGTCACGTGCCAAATTAATCGCATTACCAATATAATTCATCGGGGTTAACTTACGAAGCTCTTCTTTAGCCTCTGCGGGGATTTCCAATGTATTTATAAAGTCATCTATTATTTTAGAATCAATTTGCTTACCACGAGTCAAAGCCTTAAGTTTTTCATAAGGATTTTCAACACCATACCTTCGCATAACTGTTTGAATTGGCTCCGCTAAAACTTCCCAAGCTTTATCTAAGTCTTCAGTTAACTTGCTCTCGTTAATTTCTAACTTTCCAATGCCCTTAGATATCGATGCATATGAAATTAAACTATGGGCGCAGCTAACTCCTAAGTTTCTTAATACAGTAGAATCTGTTAAATCTCTCTGCCACCTTGAAATTGGAAGTTTTTTTGCAAAGTGATCACCAACTGCAATTGCTAAACCTAGATTTCCTTCAGCATTCTCAAAGTCAATTGGATTAACTTTATGCGGCATAGTCGATGAACCAATCTCTCCCTCAATTGTTTTCTGAGTGAAGTAGCCTAACGAAATGTAGCCCCAGATATCACGACAAAAGTCAATTAGAATTGTATTAAAGCGATTTAATGCATGAAAATACTCAGCAATATAGTCATGCGACTCAATTTGAGAACTATAAGGCGCAAAATTTATACCGAGCTTTTCAATAAAATCCTTTGAAACATTTTGCCAATCAATTTCTGGGTATGCGCTTACATGGGCATTAAAATTTCCAACAGCGCCATTAAACTTGCCCATTATCTGAACTGCACTAAGCTGGTCAATTTGTCTGCTTAGTCGATAAGAAAAATTTGCCATCTCTTTACCAAGAGTGGTTGGTGATGCAGTTTGACCATGGGTTCTAGAAAGCATTGCAACTTCTGCATTATCTTTTGCTAGTTTTGTTATTAAACTTAGCGTGACATTCATTTCTTCAAGAAGGACAAGCCTTCCATTTTCTAGCATTAGGGCATGTGACAGATTATTTATATCTTCTGAAGTGCAGGCAAAGTGAATAAATTCACTTACTTTTTGAAGCTCAGGGATTGAGGAGACTTTTTCTTTAAGGAAGTATTCAACAGCCTTAACATCATGATTAGTAGTTCTTTCAATTTCTTTTATTGATTTAGCATCTTCTAATGAAAAGTTATCTGCAATAGCTAATAGAGCTGCATTAGATTGAGGGCTAAATTTTGGCACTTCTGAAATATGTGGATTGTTTGACATTGCTTCTAACCATCGCACCTCAACAAGAAGTCTGTACTTTATTAGCCCAAATTCACTAAAAATTGCTTTAAGTGGGCTTGTTTTATCGCTGTAACGACCGTCAATGGGTGAAATGGAAGTGAGGTTATCAAATGTCATAATACGAACTATTGCTTTAAAAGATTTAAGCTTTCATATTAAAAAGGATAAAATTATACTCTTTTATTTAAACACCTAATAGTCAGTATTATTATGAAAGAAGCCTACTTAAAGCATTGCGATGAAAGAAAAGCAGAAAACCTTCCTCCCCTAGTACTTAATGCAAAACAAACCAAGTCAGTAGTTGAAGGCCTCATTTCAGGCTTAGATGATGACTTTTATCTAGACTTATTAACACATAGAATTCCGCCTGGGGTTGATGAGGCGGCCTATGTAAAGGCTGGATTTTTAACAAGTATTGCCAAAGGTGATGAGTCTTGTAAGGCTATTTCACAAAAGCATGCTACATTTTTATTAGGAACAATGCTTGGTGGATACAGCATTACTTCATTAATTGACTTACTTGATATTGATGAAACTGCTGAGGAAGCATGCAAAGCACTTTCTCACACCATCCTTATCTATGAAGCACACCAGAGTATTGTAGAAAAATCAACTCGCAACAAGTATGCTAAAAAGATAGTTGATTCTTGGGCTTCAGCTGACTGGTTTACGTCGAAAGAGCCTCTTCCTGAAAGCATTAAAGCGGTAGTTTTTCGCGTAGATGGTGAAACAAATACAGATGACCTCTCGCCTGCTACTGAAGCTTGGTCTCGCCCTGATATTCCTCTTCATGCAAAAGCAATGCTTATTAAAAAAATGGATAAGCCGCTTGAAAAAATTGAGCAGCTTAAAGAAAAAGGACTTCCTTTAGCCTATGTTGGTGACGTAGTTGGAACGGGATCTTCGCGTAAATCCGCAATTAATTCAGTTTTATGGCATATGGGTAAGTCCATAGACTTCATCCCTAATAAAAATAGTGGCGGCATAGTTCTAGGAGGGAAAATTGCACCAATATTTTTTAATACCGCAGAGGATTCTGGAGCACTTCCGATTGAATGTGACGTTTCGAAGCTTCAGATGGGTGATGAAATTACAATTTATCCTTATGAAGGAATTATTAAAGATGCATCAGGTGATACGGTCTCAACTTTCAACCTGTCGCCCAGCACAATGCCAGATGAAGTCCGTGCAGGAGGAAGAATTCCCCTTATTATTGGACGAGGACTTACTGACAAAACAAGATCTGAGCTTGGCTTAGATGTAAGTGATGTTTTTCTGCGTCCAGTTGACCCAAAAAATAGTTCTGCAGGATTTACTTTAGCTCAAAAAATTGTAGGCAAGGCTTGCGGAGTTAAGGGCATTAGGCCAGGGACTTATTGTGAACCTCGAATGAGCACTGTTGGCTCTCAGGACACTACTGGCGCTATGACTCGTGATGAATTAAAAGAGTTAGCTTGTTTAGGTTTTTCTGCAGACCTTGTAATGCAAAGTTTCTGCCATACAGCGGCCTATCCTAAACCTATCGACCTTGAGCTTCAGCACACTCTTCCAGATTTTATGCATTCTCGAGGTGGAGTTTCGCTAAAACCAGGAGATGGCATTATTCATTCTTGGCTAAACCGTATGCTTTTGCCTGACTCTGTGGGAACTGGTGGAGATTCACACACACGCTTCCCAATCGGCATTAGCTTTCCCGCGGGCTCTGGATTAGTTGCTTTTGGAGCTTCTATTGGAGTCTTGCCACTGGATATGCCAGAGTCGGTTTTAGTTCGATTTAAGGGAAATATGCAGCCTGGAATCACCTTAAGAGATCTAGTCAATGCCATACCTTATGTTGCAATTCAAAAAGGTCTGCTCACTGTAGATAAATCTAATAAAAAGAATGTATTTTCTGGTCGTGTCTTAGAAATTGAAGGGCTAGGAGATCTTAAAGTTGAACAAGCATTTGAACTTGCTGATGCTACTGCTGAAAGATCTGCAAATGGCTGCACTGTTCAGCTTAACAAGGAGCCAATCGCAGAATACTTAACTTCAAATATTACTCTTCTAGGCTCAATGATTGATGCTGGTTATGATGATAAAAAAACCATTGCCAAAAGAATCCAAGATATGAAAAAGTGGCTTGATAATCCGGAGCTTCTTAAGGCCGATAAAGACTGTGAGTATGCTGAAGTAATTGAAATAAATCTAGACGAAATAAAAGAACCAATTCTAGCTTGTCCAAATGATCCAGATGATGTCAGACTTCTTTCATCGGTTGCCAAAACTTCAATTGATGAGGTTTTTATTGGCTCTTGTATGACTAATATTGGACACTTTAGAGCTGCAGCTCAGTTACTAAAAGATAAAACTGAGTTAAATACAGTCTTATGGGTAGTCCCTCCAACACGAATGGATGAAAAACAACTAAGGGCTGAAGGCATTTATGAAACATTTGAAAGGTTAACAGATCGAACCGAAGTTCCTGGATGCTCACTTTGCATGGGGAACCAGGCAAGAGTGGAAGAAGGTGCTTCAGTCGTTTCAACCTCAACAAGAAACTTTCCAAATCGACTTGGTGATAATAGTAATGTTTTCTTAGCCTCTGCTGAGGTTGCTGCAATATCAGCAAAACTAGGTTACATTCCAACTCCTGAAGAATATCTATCTTTAATGAAAGATATAGAGCCTATGTCTGGTGAGATCTATCAATACCTGAACTTTGATAAGATTGCTGACTACCAAAAATCAGCTTCAAAGGTCCCGCTTGAAAATATTCTTCAAAGCTAAATAGATTAGACGTTAAAAAAGCCGCTAGAAAGCGGCTTTTTTAATAATATTTTATAAAGAATTATTTAATCTTAGCTTCTTTATACATCACGTGCTTTCTTACCACGGGATCAAACTTCTTAACTTCTACCTTTTCAGGATGAATACGCTTATTTTTAGTAGTCGTATAAAAATGACCTGTTTCTGCTGAAGATACTAATTTAATTTTTTCTCTCATAAGTTACTCCCTATACCTTTTCGCCGCGTCCACGGATTTCTGCTAAAACTTCATCGATCCCTTTCTTATCGATGATACGAAGACCCCTAGCACATAGCTTTAACTTAACAAAGCGGTTTTCAGCTTCGACCCAAAAACGGTGTGTGTGAAGATTTGGATAAAAACGACGACGCGTTCTATTGTTAGCATGTGAAACGTTATTTCCACTTATTGGTCGCTTACCAGTTACTTGACATACTTTTGCCATAACGACTACCTTAACAAAATTCTAAAAAAGGGAAATTATACGCAAAAATTTGCGGTTTTTTTATATAAATTTGATTTACTTTATTGATAAAAACTGTATCATACCCATCTTCTGGAGGGATGGCAGAGTGGTCGAATGCACTGGTCTTGAAAACCAGCAAGGGTTAATCCCCTTCCAGGGTTCGAATCCCTGTCCCTCCACCATCTAAACCCCTATACTAAAGAACCCCAAAAAAATTGTTGCCTTAAAATGTTTCTAAATAGGGTTATTTTTATCTAATTAGAGCAACATTAGGGCAATATTTTCAATATTAAAATTGCAAGATTATTTTGCAATCAATTCTTGTCTTCACTTAATTAACGAAATTTGGACTTTGGTTCAAGTCACAATAAACAAAAACAATTCATGATTTTAATAGCGGCAAGTTTGGTTACTTAGAAAAATTTGTATTAAAAATATAATCTGTTACTTATGGCTCAGAAACACTCAAATACAATTTTGGTATATCAATTCCTATCTTCCATAAAAAAGGATCAGGATAAGCAGCTTCCCCCCAAGATAGAAACTCAATAAAATTGATATTATCTTGTTGAAAATTAAGCTGGTACAGAGTTTTATTTGTAACAGTGAAAGTCTCATTTAAAGCAGTCGTCATTAGTAATTTTGCAGAATTTTCACAAGCTGTTGCGAATGAATTATCCATCTTTAAAAGGTTCACAAAAAAATTACCATTTTTAATGAAGCCGTAATCCTGCCTATCACCTTCTGCATCCGTTTGATTTGCATTAGTATCAGGGTGGTGGCACATACCAAGCTTCCAATCATCTTCTCGCGAAAGGTCATTCAAAATCTCATAGGTCCATTGAGGCGTTCCTGGTGAAGTGTTACACTCCATCAGATATGCATCTGCACCTACTACTGCTTGAGCATGATCTAAAAACAGCGTGTCATTATTATTTATAGTGGTTGGCCCAGGGAGACTTGACCAGCAATGTTTGCCTAGATTATAGCCTGTATATGGGTTACCACTTTCGATTGTATTAGTGGTTTCAAAGGAAATCTTAGAGCCAAACTTATTACTAATAACAACCGCTACATAATCATAACTACCTGGCTTAATTGTTAATATATCAGTATTAATGGGGCTAGAAGTAAACTTTTTAATAGTGTGCTCTATGCCCTCAGTTGAATTCACAATAAATTGACAAGAACTTAAATCATTATGAGAAGTATCTTGTTTACATAAACCTATCTTATAAATTTTAATCCAGGTTTCTAGAGGGTCTTCATTACAGGCACGGTCGAGAGAGCCCCCATCCACATTTCTGACAACTGCTCCGTTAACATCTCCCGGAGCATCAAGGGTTATAATTTTACCAGAGGCATCCTTTACACAACCCCATTGATCATGATTCGCATTTGCAACTGTTGAGGTGAGAGTTAAGATTAAAAAAATACTAGATACTAATAGCCTTAAATACATGATTTTTATGTTAAAAAAAAGTATTGTAATCCATAGCTAGGGAAAGATAAACATCATAATGAACTACATATGTATAAATAATAATTTATAGCTATACATACCAACTTCAGAGCAACCATCCCTCCCATATTTATTCAGACTTTGAAGGCTATGGGGGGGGGAGGCTCATTGAGCTCGGCTAACTATTAATAATCCCTCCCTCACAGATGAAACGAAGTTTGGACTTTAGTTCAATCTGGAATATAATTCTATCATGCAAAAATTAACACAACAAAAAGTCAATGAATTCAAATCTCAAGGCTTTCTCGTATTAGAAGACTTTGTTAGCTCAGGAGTATTGTTAGAGCTTAAAGAATCACTCAATAACATCTTTAAAGAAATTGATAAAGAATCGAATAGAGTTAAGCAATCATATAACAATAAGCATTATGGTGATATTTCAAAAGCTGGTCGAAAGTTTATTAAAAATCAAAGTAGCTATTATCCTGCAATTCAGAAATACCTTAAAAGCAAACCTATAAAGGAAGTTGTTACAAAGTTACTTGATGGCGATGCATTTATTTTCAATGAACAATTCGTAATGAAAGAGCCTAACACGCAGTCGAGTTTTAATTGGCATCAAGATTCAGGATACATAAATTTTGACCGCAAGCCTTATTTGACAACTTGGCTGGCGCTTGATGATACCCATTCATTGAATGGACCTTTATCGGTTATTCCTACAAATATAGGGACCACTGCAGAAGTATTAACTCACCAATGGTCAGACAAATCAAAAGACCTATTTATTGAGGTTGATGAAGCCAAAGCAAAGACTTTGCATGTTGCTGCAGGGGCTCTTGTGGTATTTTCTAGTCTTACGCCTCATGCCTCTGGAGCAAATCAATCATCCAAAACAAGAACAGCTTATCTAGCTCAATATTCATCGGAGCCAATTATCGATCCAAATACAGGTTTAAATAGAAATCAAGCAATTCAAATTTAAATTAATTACTAATTTGAAGTTATTGAAGGCCCTCTATTGAACTCAGCTAACTATTAATAATCCCTTCATCACACATCAAACGAAATTTGGACTTTAGTTAAAGTTGATATACAATCTTAAGATGACTGAAAAAAAAGGTTTAAAAGATGCGTATTCATTGAAAACTCCTGAGGATTCAATAAATTTATATAAAACTTGGGCATCTACATATGATGATGATTTTGCCAAGCAAAATGACTACCGCTCTCCGATAGAAATAGCTAAATATTTTGCTAAATATTCTAATAATAAAGATACTCCTATCCTTGATGTTGGTGCAGGAACAGGTCTGATTGGAGAATGCTTAAACCAGAGTGCAAGCGAAATAGATGCTATTGATATTTCTCCTGAAATGCTAGAAATTGCTAGAGTAAAAAATTGTTATTCAAAAATAATCGAGGCAGACCTAACGAAAAGATTATTGATAAATGATAATCATTATGGAGCAATTGTAAGTGCAGGAACTTTTACTCATGGGCATGTTGGGCCAAATGTATTAGATGAGCTTTTAAGGGTTACTCGCTCTGGTGGTCTTTTTGTTTTTACGATTCACTATAAGTTATTTAAAAAGGCTGGTTTTGATAAAAAATTTATAGAAATTAAAAAAAATATTACTAAGCCAATTTTCCATGAAGTAGATGTTTATGGAAATAATCCAGATAAAGACCATGGAAGTGACCAAGTAATTATCACAGTATTTAGAAAAAAATAAGTATTAAATCCCCATATAATAGAATTTTTATTTGATCTGACTATTATCTCATATGCTGATAAATTCATTAAAAATTTCAAAAATAAGTTGTTTTTTATCCTTAATAGTTATGATTACTATTAACTCAAAAGCGATTGCTGTTGAAGACCTATCGTTCCCATTTAATGCTGATAGTGGTAAATACTGGCAGTACACTAGTGATCGAGTAATGGGCGGGGTATCGGATGGCCAAGTAACACTTGAACAAGATGGAGAAACCTATTATGCAAGACTTACAGGCAATGTTAGTACGGCAAACAATGGTGGCTTTATTCAGTTTCGCTCTGGGGTCTCATTTGCAAGTTCTGAAAAGGAAGGTAAAAACCTTCAAGGTGTTAGACTCAATGTAAGAGGCAATGGGGAAACTTACTATATTCACATTCGAACCAATGAAAGCTGGTCTCCATCAGACTATTATGCTACAACTTTCATAGCGAATGAACAATGGCAAATGATTGACCTGCCCTTTAATAAATTCGAACGAAGATGGTCAAAAGACTCAGCCTTGGATCCAAAAAAAATTAGAAGATTTGGTATTGTGGCCTATGGCAAAGATTTCATAGCTGATGTCTCAGTCTCAACAATAGAGTTTTACTATTAGAGAATAAATATATGAAGACAAAAGCGAAAGTTGTAGTTATTGGGGGAGGAATTGCGGGCTGCTCCACCTTATATCACCTTACTCAAGAGGGCTGGTCTGACGTTGTTCTTGTCGAACGTAATGATCTAACTAGTGGAACAACTTGGCACTCTGCGGCACAGGTTACTAATTTTGGCATGAACCAAACAATGGTTGGCTTAAAAACACATTCAATTAAATTATACAAAGAATTATCTGAAGATCCAGATCACCCAATCAACTACAATTACGGTGATGGAGGAATAAGACTTGCGAGTACAAAAGAACAAATACAGGGCTACCATCACTTCGCTTCAATGGCTCGAGGTATGGATGTTGATTTTGAAGTAATTGATGCAAAGGAGTGTCAACGACGTCATCCATTGATCTCAACAAAAAATTTAATTGGTGGATTATGGGACCCACTAGATGGAGATATAGATCCATATCAATTGTGTCACGCATTGACCCGAAAAGCGCGTCAAGCTGGTGCAGAAGTTTATACAAATACCCCTGTCATTGGCCTAAAACAATATAAAGATGGCACTTGGAAAGTAACCACTGAAAATGGTGATATTGATTGCGATATTATTGTTAATGCCTGCGGCTATAGAGTCAATGAAGTCGGCGCAATGATGGGAGTTCATCATCCTGTAGCGTCGATGGAGCATCAATATTTTTTAACAGAAGATATTCCTGAAATAGCTGAGGCAGGTCACCGCATGCCCCTACTTCGTTGCCCAATATCTGACTATTATTGTCGACAAGATAAGGGTGGGCTTTTGATTGGTTTTTATGAACAAAAATGTAAGACATGGGGAATGGATGGCATTGATCCAAACTTTGTAAATGCTCTCTGTCCAGATGATTTAGAGAGAGTGACTGATGTTTTGGATGGGGCATTTGAGCGCATGCCAGCTCTTATGAATGCTGGAATCAGAAGCATCATTAATGGCCCAATTACCTACACAATTGATGGCGCTCCACTGGTTGGAAAAATTCCAGGCAAGGAGAATGCTTTTTGCATTATTGGTCTTCGTGCAGGACTAGGTGAAGGTGGTGGACATGGCTGGCTTCTCGCTCAGCAGATTGTGCATGGTGAGGCTTGCTATGATACCTGGTGCCTTGATCCTCGAAGATTTACAACTCATGCTAATGTTGAGATGACCTCTCTAAAGGCCATTGAAGACTACCAAAACGAATTCCGTTTTCACTTTCCGCATGAGCATCGCCCAGCTGCTCGCAATGCGAAAACTACTCCTCTTACCCCAGTAATGGCAAAAGAAAATGCAGAATTCACAGTCATTAATGGATGGGAGCGTGTGGAATACATAAAACCATCTGAGGACTTTCATCCTTCGCTTTCATTTCACTTTGATGAAGCATTTGATATTGTCGCAAATGAAGTAAAAAATGTCCAAAATAATGTGGGACTCACCGAAGTCAATGGCTTTAACCGTTTTGAAATTAGTGGCTCAGATGCCGAGAGTTTTATTGATCGAATGTTTTGTGGCAATATTACTCACAAGATAGGTCGGGTTGGATTAGGTTACCTTCTTAATGACTTTGGAATGATAAAAAGTGAAGCAACAATTTCTAATCTTCCATCCTCAGATCGAGGTCCAAAAAGAATCTGGTATGGCTCAGCTGCAGCATCTGAGTTTCATGACATGGATTGGCTAAAACAACACTTAAAAGCCGATGAAGAGGTTGAAATTAAAAGTCTAACTAATGACCAAACTATTCTTCTTTTAGCAGGACCAAATGCCAGAGAAGTTCTATCTAGTTGTAGTCGTGAAGATTGGAGTAAGGAGGCCTTTCCATGGCTTAGTGTCAGGGAATGTTTCATAGGCTTTTCTCCAGCCACCGTAATGTCAGTAAGTTTTTCAGGTGAGCTTGCTTATGAAGTGCATGTCCCAAATGCATTTCTGTATGCAGCCTATCTATCAATCTCTAATGCAGGAAAAGGGTTTGGAATGAAGCTGTTTGGGTCTAGAGCTGTAGAGTCCATGAGATTGGAAAAAGGATTTTTAGCATGGAAGTCAGATTTATTAACTGAATTTGATCCCTTTGAAACTGGTCTCGAACGTTTTGTTAACCTAAAGAAAGATAACTTTATTGGTAAAGACGCATTACAAAATCGCATTAAAAATAGCCCAAAACAAAAACTTGTATGTCTCAAAGTTGCTTGTAAGTACGCTCCTGCTTATGGTGGAGCCTCAATTATGGAGGATGGTAAAGTCATTGGAACAATAACTTCAGGTGATTGGGGACACAGAGTAAACCTTAACTTAGCATACGCATTTGTAAATTCAGAAAAATCAGAGCTGGGAACTCAAATGCTGCTAGATTTATTAGGAGAAATGATCTCAGTGGAGGTTATTCCATTTGGACCATATGATAGTAACTTCAGTAGAATCTTATCTTAATAAAAAATACCCATCTTAGAATACCTACTAGGACATATCTACGCTTCGTTATATTGTTTTTTTAGCTCTGTTAATAATTGAATAACATGGCTATACCCACTTGGACCTAAACCGGCAACTACAGCATCTACCACAGGTGAGATATAAGAAACATGGCGAAAAGATTCACGTAAATGTGGGTTGGAAATATGCAACTCTATTTTGAAACCTGAAAAAGATTTTAATGCGTCATGAATTGCAATCGAAGTGTGGGTGTAAGCTGCTGCATTAATAACAATAGCATCGATTTTTTCTTTGATTGCATGCTGAATCCATTCAACTATTTCGCCCTCATAATTTGACTGCATAAATTTAACAGAATGGCTATCTTTTAAGCCTTGCTCTATACATTTTTTTTCAATATCACCCAATGTTTCGCTGCCATAAATTTCTGGCTCCCGCGTTCCAAGAAGGTTTATATTAGGTCCATTGATTACGTAAATATTCATCTAATTATGGTTTAGTTTTTCATGAATTGCTCTAATAGCTAGTTCATAGCTATGAACGCCAAGGCCACATATAAATCCGACTCCACTTTTTGAAACTATTACAGGCTCAGAGATGCCCTCGTTATCATGGAAAATATTTGTAATATGCACCTCAATCACGGGTTTATTTTTAAGGGTATCAGACTTTATATTTGAAGCATAGGCATCTAAATCAAAAGTTGATTCATGCGAGTACCCAACAGGGTTGATAATTAATGCATCACACTCTGTTATTCCTTCAACTATTTTTTTTGTCAAAGTAGCCTGATCATCAGTTTGAAAAAAATCTAGCTCCATGCCTAATGATTTGCACGTCTCCAAACATTTGTTTTGCAACTTTTCCAAGGTCAGATGCTCATAACCATAATCATTAAAGTTACTTAAATCGGAAAGCCCAGGGCCATTGATTATTAGTAATTTATTGTTATTCATTAACTGGTTAAATTTAATTTATTAGACTAATATTATACTTTCCCAATGAAGACATGTATGACGATTAAAAATAGAGAGTATTTTTAAGTTAAATACTAATATTGAACTAATGACTCTACTAAAGGCCTGAAGTATGAAAATTGTGGATGAGACTTTGAAGGATCTTTAGCTTCCTCATCCCAGTAACGTAGTTTTATGCAATCATCCAAATAAATATTTTTTTCAAACTCTTTAACTTCATCTTTACTCATTGGGCCACCTTGCAAATTAAGAGTGTGTATTGAGGCTTGTGTAAGACGTTCAAAATAGTCTGACTTAACAGAACATAGATAGCGCTTTGCAGAAACATGTTGACGTATTGGCTCAACAACTGATGTTGGAAAGTAGTCTTCTAAAAAATTAGCGCCCGCTTCTTCATGAAAATTGTTCATACCCTTGGCTAGTACTGACTCAGGTATTTCATTTTTATAGTGCCCTATATCATGAAGGAGTGCTGCAACAATTAGACTGGCATCTGCACCAGATTGCTCAGCGCACTGTGCAGCTTGAAGCATATGCTGGGCCATTGTTACGTCTTCACCTAAATAGGATTCAGCACCACGCCTCTTAAAAACATCTTCGATATGATTTACAATATTATCACTATTAATCTTAGTCATTATTTCGATTTTCTAGAATATTAAGAAGACTATAAAGGCCATCTAAATCTGTATAAGCACCCTGTAAATGGCGCTTACCTTTATCAGAAAAAGCGGTCCTTGCATGCATCACTCTAGTGTTGTCAAATATAATTATTTCCCCAGGTACTAACTGAAATATAACCTTTAACTCATCTCTCTCTATTACCTCTCCCCAGTGCCGATATGCCAAATAAAATGGGCGAATCTTCTCTGAAGGCAGGTTAATTGTATCGATAGATCGATTGTTATATCTCACCTTGATAACTTCATGATTATCATTAACTTCTATCATTGGCACTCTAGACCTAAGATCTGTTTTATCATCAGAAAAACGAAAATTAATCCAGTTATTTGTTAAATTTTCAAAATTTTCACTGCTTTCTTCTCTCAGTTTTTTTGCCGCATTAAAGCCATCCACCAAAACTGACTCTCCACCCTGTGTTGAGCTTTCAAGGCAATGTAAAAGCTGTACTGTTGGAACAGGGTCTCGATACGGATTATCAGTATGGGAGCCAAGACCCATATTAGTATAAGCAAGATTATTTGGTTTTACTTCAGTTCGAACTTCAAATAATTTTCCATAATTTGTCTCTCTAGTAAATCCTAATTGAGAAATTACAGATTGAACAAGCCCTTCTTTGATAGAAGCATCTTCGATAATGCAAAAACCCATATCTCGAACTGCACGCAAAACCTCTAGCCTACCTTCATCGGTTTCTTGAAAATTTTTATACTTGGTCCTAGGCATGCCATCTTTAAAGCTATTTTTTTGCCACAAATGTTTGTTTTTTTCACTTCTATCATCGAAATGATTATTAAGGTTATAACAGTTTATCCATAGCCAGTTCTGAGAAAAGATAGACCAATAATTTTCAGGCATAAACCGAATATGTAGATCACCTCTTTCATCTTGCTTAACCTCTTCAATAGAGGTATTTTTGGGTATGTTGATAACACTAAATAATCGCTGCCCATTATTAGCATTTCTTGATTGAGGCATTTGGCAATGATCTCTTAGCCAATGACTATAGAGATTACTTTGACTGCCATCTTGCCAATCAATCACTAGCTCATCATTAGCGAGATGAAACTTTTTAATCTGATTAATAGAATTATCACTTTTCATTAGAATAAGGCCATTCAACTAAAGGAATTATAATTACGAACAGTAAAATTATTACATCATTGAGCTCTTAGTTTTATCCTGCTGCCCAAAAAAAGAAACCTCTTTTGGGTACTCTGGTAACTCTACACTATAACTTGAGCACCTTACTGTATCCGTCTTTATACCTCTAACTATCATTCCATCTAAGTCACTTGGCAATGGGTTTTCAGTTAACGGTATTGCATCTTCTGCAGTATAGCTAACAATATATAAAGATCGTGGAAATTTTGTTCGATTCGAACTAGAGCCATGCAATAGTTTAGAGTGCATCAAGCAAGCTGAGCCCGCCCTTCCAGTGCAACTTACGGTTTCACCTTTATTAGCTAACTCAATTTCAGAACCCACCGCCCCAGTAAAAACTCCATCATGCCACAAAGAATAAAGAGGCCCATTGTGTGAACCTGGAACAACTTCAAGTGGCCCATTTTCAAGTGTAACGTCGTCTAGAAAAAAAAGAACCGTCATGATATCTTCGTTTGAATGGGGCTCAAAAGGAAAATCTTGATGAAACTTAACTTCTGTCCCTGAGCTGGGTAATTTGAGATTTAGTTTATTCGTCCAGTGCTTAATATTAGGCCCAAATATATCAGCAACAAGATCTAATGCACTATTGTCTTTAACAACATCAAGGCAAGAATCTGATATTTCTGCTGGTGATGTAATTCTTCTTAAGGCCGGCGTATCTGCGCTATGGCTTTTTGTATCAACATCAAAACGTGGCCTACCATCCTTAATCTTACCAAAAGACTCTGAATGAAGTTTGCTTTCATCAACCCAAGATAATAATTGATTATTAACTGCTAATAATTGAGGCTCTGTAAGAGCTTTTTCAAGAAATATATATCCATCTCTATGAAATTGATCAATTAAATCTTGGTTTTTTAAAGTATTTTTAGTTTGCATTTAACACCTCCAAATCGAATTATGTACTAAATTTAAGAAAAAATAAAGAAAAATTTAATACAACTTAAGAAAGAATATAAAATCTTATGTCATGGAATTCTTATTTGAAAATTTAAACTTTATGCACTGGCTGATTCTTGGCATTGCTTTAATAATTTTAGAGCTATTTGTCTGGACAGTATTTCTACTTTGGATTGGCTCATCAGCAATTACTGTTGGTATAATTTTCTTTCTGCTTCCTAATGTTTCTGGTTTATTACAGCTGCTGATTTTTATAGTTCTTGCAGTTGTGGCAACTCTTTTATCAAAAAAATACTACCCTGTAAAAACAGTAGATGAGCAGCTGCATGATAAAGCAAAGAAACATATTGGGAAAGAATGCATGATAGTATCTATCGAGGATGAAGTCGCTAAAGTCCAGATAGGAGAGTCTCTTTGGTTTGCTAAAGGTTCAAATCTTAGCGCTGGACAATCAGTAAAAATTATTGGTGTCGAGTCTTCAACCTTTATTGTTGAACTGTCGAAATAACGACTTACATAAATAAATATTACGTTTCATAATAACTGGATTAGTTGATGCCATATTGAGATCTATAGCGCTCAATTCTTAGAACAGTGCCTTCATCTTTTGAATCCTTTAAATAGTCAACAATGTGAGACAAGTTAATAATACTTAAAACCATAATTCCAAAAATTTCTTCAACCTCTTGAATCGCTGAAAGCTCTCCATTTCCTTTTTCTTGACGATCTAATGCAACTATGACTCCTTTTGTTTTAGCGCCATTGGCGGTGATAATATCTTGCGCTTCTCGGATTGCAGTGCCAGCTGTAATAACATCATCAATGATGAGAATATCGCCCTCTAATGAGTGCCCAACGATACTTCCTCCCTCACCATGATCCTTGACTTCTTTGCGATTAAAGCAATAAGGAATATTCCTTCCAAGGCTATCATTAAGGGCAATTGCAGTTGTTGTTGCTAATGGAATTCCTTTGTAAGCAGGTCCAAAAAGTACATCAAACTCCAGGCCACTTGCTTCAATAGCTTGAGCATAAAACTTTCCTAACTGAGATAAGTGACTGCCTTTATTAAAAAGCCCCGCATTAAAAAAGTAAGGACTAATTCGCCCAGATTTAAGAGTGAATTCACCAAACTTGAGTACCCCAGTTTCTAACGTAAAATCTACAAAATCCTTTTGATACTGTTCCATTGGTTATTCCTAAACTATTAAAATAAGTGCAATGAGAATTATAACAATTAATGTTAACGGTATTAGAGCTGCTGAGCGAAAAGGTCTGTTTAGCTGGCTCAAGACAAAGAATGCTGATGTCGTTTGCCTTCAAGAAATTAAAGCGCAAGAGGATCAGCTAGATGAAAAGTTCTACCCAGAAGGAATGAATACCTATTACCATAGTGCAGAGCGCAAGGGTTATAGTGGGACGGGGCTATACTGCAAAACTAAGCCTGATAAGATCTCTTATAGCCCCTGGGAAGATATGAATTTGGAAGGAAGGATTATTCAAGCTGATTTTGGAGATTTAAGTGTTCTCTCAATTTATCTTCCATCAGGGTCGTCAAAAGAAGAGAGGCAAGCATTCAAAATGGAATTTATTACTAACCGCTTTATGCCTCATTTAAAAAAGCTTCAAAAAGATGGCAGAAAATATATTATCTGTGGTGATTGGAATATCGCGCATAAAAAAATTGACCTAAAAAACTGGCGGCCTAACCAAAAAAATTCTGGCTTTCTCCCAGAAGAGAGAGAGTGGCTTGATACACTTTATGATGATGTTGGCTTCATCGACTCTTTTAGAGAAATCAACCAAGAAGAATATCAATACACTTGGTGGTCAAATAGAGGACAGGCATGGGCCAATAATACAGGCTGGCGACTTGACTACCAGGTAGTCAGTAGCAATTTAGCTGGCCTTGCCAAATCATGCGAAATATATAAAGAGCAGCGTTTTTCTGATCATGCTCCGCTAATCATTGATTACCAACTATGACAGAAGTAAAATATTTACGAAAAATACAGAGCTTTGTAAGGCGCTCAGGAAGAATCTCCAAGGCTCAATCTATTGGTCTTAATGAGCTATGGCATGATTATGGCGTTGATCTTAATGAAAAAAAACTTGATTTTAATAAACTTTTTCTATCAAAAAATAACGTCACACTTGAAGTTGGATTTGGAAATGGTGACAGCCTACTTGAGATGGCAATCGATCAGCCTAATCAAAACTTTTTAGGGATAGAGGTTTATGAGGCTGGCGTTGGAAGGCTTATTAATGAGGCTAATAAGAATAAACTTAGCAACCTCAAAATTATCAAGGATGATGCGGTAGAGGCTCTAACAAACAATATTTTAGATGACAGTATTTCACATTTTCAGCTATTCTTTCCTGATCCTTGGCACAAAAAGAAACATCATAAGCGTAGAATTGTTCAAATAAGCTTTTTGGACCTTCTATCCAACAAACTTAAAAAAGATGGTATTGTTCATATAGCTACCGACTGGGAGAACTATGCTGAGCATATTATGGAGTTGCTAGAATCACATTCACACTTTAAAAACTGTGCTGGTGTCCATATGTATTCTTTAAGACCAAAAAATAGGCCTTTAACTAAATTCGAAAATCGAGGTCAAAAATTAGGCCATGGGGTTTGGGACATAATTTTTACAAACATAAAAGGAGGTTAAATGTTATTTCCTATATTTGTTGTTGTCACACTTGCTGAAATCTATGTTCTGGTAACTGTAGGTCAAGCTATTGGTGGACTTTCAACAGTACTACTTGTGATTATTACTGCATTTATTGGCTCTCGTCTTCTGAAACAACAGGGCTGGTCAACTATGGCAAAGGCTCAACAAAGTATTGCTGAAGGAAGGACTCCTGCAGTAGAGATGTTTGAGGGGGTTGTCATTTTAGTATCTGGTGTTTTGTTATTAACACCTGGGTTTATTACCGATATTCTGGGCTTGCTTGGCTTAATGCCCTGGAGTAGAAGCTATTTCATAAACCACTTTTTAGAAAAAAATGCAGAGCGCGTCTTTAGTAAAAAAAAATCAGCCTTTATCAATAGAGGCGAAACTAGTGAAACAAAAAAAACTAACAAAGATGAGACTATTGAAGGTGAGTTTTGGGAAGATAAATAATTTAAACTTTTTTTTGATTTAGTAAAACTACTCTTCAATATGCAAAATAAAAGAACTCTCGATGATTGGCTGAATTGGCAAGAAACATTAATGGAGGAAACCATTGTTTTAGGCCTTGATAGAGTTCAAATTGTCTATGATCTGCTGTTTCCAAGTGGAGTTCCATATGCAGTTATTACAGTAGCAGGAACAAATGGGAAAGGCTCTACCGTTTCTTTTATTGATAGTATTTATCATAAATCAAAATACAAGGTTGGTCGCTCTACCTCGCCTCACCTATTAAAGTATAACGAACGCTTTGCGATTGATGGTAAGGAAGTTTCTGATGAATTAATCATAAAAGCGTTTGAATTAATTGAGACAAAAAGGGAAGGTGTAACGCTCACATATTTTGAATTTTCAACACTTGCAGCTTTAATTATATTTGCAGAAGCTAGTGTGGATCTTGCAATTCTAGAAGTTGGTCTTGGCGGAAGACTTGACTCTGTGAACGTGGTTGATAGTGATGTAAGCATTATCACAAATATTGCAATTGATCACACAGACTACCTAGGCGATACAAGAGAGGCGATTGGCAGGGAAAAAGCAGGGGTGATGCGAACCGCAAAACCATGTATTTGTGGTGATCAAGACCCGCCTCAAAGTTTATTGTCATACGCAAAACAAATCAAAACTCCCCTTACCCTTATCTCTGAAAGTTATAAAAATGAAATAGGTCTAGAAGGAGCGCATCAAAAGCTTAATGCTGCTGTCGCAGTTAAGGCCATTGAAAGTCTTGCAGATCGTTTTCCAGTATCCATCTCTATGATTACTGAAGGGGTTAAAAAAGCTAGAGTCGCAGCGCGATTTGAAAAAATAACTATAGGCGATAAAACAGTAGTTCTTGACGTGGCACACAATCCAGCAGCAGTAGAGGCTCTTATAAATACATTGTCAGAAAACCCAATGGAAACCGTCGCCATTTTTTCAGCACTGGCTGATAAAAACATTGTTGATATGATTGAACTCGCCTCTGGAGCCATTAAACATTGGTTTTTAGTTCCAATTTCAGCGGAACGATCAATCGATTTAGAGTCTCTAAAAAATAAGTTTGATGAGCCTGAATCGACCACTATCTGCCTTAATATGAATAGTGCGATTAGCCAATCACTTGAACTGAATGAAATTAAACGTATTGTTATTTTTGGCTCTTTTTATACAATTACTGATGCATTCAAAATCATAAAAAAGTTTAACGTTAATAGTTTCTGGAGTTAACGACAAACCATAAGAAACTGTTGTAAAATTACACCTATCTATCAGGGGGCTCATGGGCAATTTTTTTGACAATGTTTGGAGTGCTATAAGTTTACTGGCTTGGTCAGACTGGCTTACCTTGATTATTCTAATTATTTTTGTAGTTAGGGGCTTTATTCAAGGACTTGCTAGGGAAATCATTAGCTTTATTTTTGTTATCTTTGCAATTATCTTAGCTTGGCTATATTACGACTCGTTTGCAAAGACTTTCCTAAGTAGCTGGATTAGCCCAGACAACCAATCTATTTTTGCCTTATCTTTTGGTGGTATATTCCTTAGTATTTGGCTTATCAAAAAAGGTTTTTATAGGCTTACTGAAGCCTCTTCAAATAATGATAATCCAAACGCTCTAAATCGGCCTTTTGCGGTTACAACAATATTAGCAATTACTGCAGTAATAAGCTTTAACTATCGAGGGGCTGTAGCTGAATTTCAAACAATTGAATCACTAATAGCGAACGACTCATTGCGAAATTTTATTACATTTGCTATAGTTTTTGCAATTTTAGTAATTGCGCTAATTGCCTTATCAAAACTCCTTAACATTAAAATTGACTCAGAAAACCCCTCTCTTATGGCACCGGTTTATGACAGCATTATCAGAGTCTTGAGCTCACTTGATACTCTCATCAATGCTAGAAATGTTGGTGGAATAACTAATAATTTCCTTGGTGCATTTTTAGGGTTATTTAAAGGTGGCATTTTTGTTCTAATCATTGTATTAATCCTTCAAAGCATGACTTGGGTCACTCAAAACCATGCATGGGTTGAAACTAGTGGCGCTCTAAGAACATTTCAAGATTGGTCGGTTGATGTAAAGCCTGTATTGTCTAAACATTTATTATTTATTGAACTTGAGCCCGGCGATAAAATTGTCGAGTTCATAGAAAGTGAGATTACAGGGGATTAACTTATGTGCGGCATTGTTGGAATACTATCAACTACAAAAAAAGATGTGAGTCTTTATATTTATGATGCTCTCACAATTATTCAGCACCGCGGTCAAGATGCTGCTGGAATAACAACTGCCAGTAAGGGTCGTTTTTATATGCGCAAAGGTAACGGCCTTGTTCGTAATGTTTTTAGAACAAAACATATGGAAAAATTAATTGGTGATATGGGGATTGGTCATGTCCGTTATCCTACAGCTGGGAGTTCTTCTGAAGCAGAGGCGCAGCCTTTTTATGTAAATTCACCTTATGGAATAGCATTTGCACATAATGGAAATCTGACCAATGCAGAGTCATTAGCAAGTGAACTTTTTGAGCAAGATCTTCGTCATATTAATACAAATTCAGACTCAGAAATATTACTCAACATACTCGCGAGCGAAATAGCTGAAGAGCAAAAACATCGAATTAATGAAAATGATATTTTTAATGCAGTAACAAAACTTCATAAAAGAGTAAAGGGAGCTTATGCGGCTATTGGAATGATTCCAGGCTATGGTATCTTTGGATTTAGAGATCCCCATGGAATAAGGCCTTTAATCCTTGGAGAAAGAACTACACGAAATGGCACTAAGTATATGCTGGCCTCAGAAAGTGTCGGCCTTACAGCACTTGGCTTCAAAATTACCCGAGATGTAGAGCCTGGTGAGGCCATTGTGATTGACCGTAAAGGTAATGTTCATTCTCAGCAGTGCTCAGATAATTCAATATTATCACCTTGCATATTTGAATTTGTTTATTTTGCAAGACCTGATTCAATTATCGACAAAATTTCAGTTTATAAATCACGCCTCAGGATGGGCGAAAGACTTGCGATTAAAATTAAGTCTGAGTGGCAATATGAGGAAATTGATGTTGTAATGCCTATTCCTGATACCTCGAGAACATCGGCTCTTCAAGTCGCTAATGAGTTAAATTTAAAATATCGAGAAGGCTTTATAAGAAACCGTTATATTGCTAGAACCTTTATTATGCCTGGACAAAAACAAAGAAAAAAATCTGTTCGTCAAAAACTAAGTGCGATTGAACTCGAATTTAAAGACAAGAATGTACTTTTAGTTGACGACTCTATTGTTCGCGGAACAACAAGCCAGGAAATCGTTCAAATGGCAAGAGCTGCTGGTGCAAAAAAAGTTTTCTTTGCTTCCGCCGCGCCTCCAGTTAGATATCCAAATGTTTATGGAATTGATATGGCTAGTAAAAATGAGTTTGTCGCCCACAATAAAACAACAGAAGAAGTATGTAAAACTATTGGCGCTGATAAATTAATTTATCAAAATCTTGATGACTTAATTTGGTCAGTTCAACAGGGAAACCCTGATATTAAAAGTTTTGACTGCTCATGTTTTGATGGCAACTACCTCACCAAAGACATAGATGAGCCTTATCTTAATAACCTTGAAGCTCAAAGATCCGACAATGCCAAACTGGGTAATATTTCCAATGAAAGCTCAGAATTAATCTACAATGATGCTGACTAATTGAGCATAAATTATGAAAGACCTTAATTTTCAAACAAAAGCAGTTCGCGAAGGACATCATGCAACAGAGGAGCAAGAGCATTCTGAAGCTATCTTTTTGACTTCGAGTTATAGATTTAAGAGTGCTGAACAAGCTGCTGATCGCTTTGAAAACAAACAAAAAGGTAATGTTTACTCGAGGTTTACTAACCCAACAGTTGACGCCTTTCAAAATAAATTAGCTGCTTTAGAAGGTGCAGAAAAGTGCCAGGCAACTGCTAGCGGTATGTCTGCCATCTTTGCAACAATTATGACTCTTCTTAAGCCCGGAGAGCACATGGTGGCCTCTCGATGTATGTTTGGAACAACCATAGTTCTTCTAAATAGTATTATTGAAAAGCTTGATATTCAAATTACTTTTGTTGATTTAGGGGATTTAGATGGATGGAAAAAAAGTGTTCAAAAAAATACCAAATTATTTTTATTAGAAACACCATCAAACCCACTTGGTGAAGTTGTTGATATAGAAAAGCTTGCAGCTATATCAAAGAAAAACAATATTGTATTAGCTGTTGACAACTGTGTCATGACGCCTGCGCTTCAAAAGCCACTGACTTTAGGAGCTGACCTGGTCATTCACTCTGCCACTAAATATATTGATGGGCAAGGTAGATGTCTTGCAGGAGCTGTTGCGGGAAACGGGTCAATAATTGATCAAATAAGTGCGTTTACTCGAAGCACTGGTCCAACCTTAAGTGCATTCAATGCCTGGATTGTCCTAAAAGGTTTAGAAACACTCAAGATAAGAATGGATGCACACTGTAGAAGTGCAAAGAAATTAGCTGTTTGGCTTAGTGACCAATCTTTCATTAAAAAAGTTCACTACATTGGCCTTGAAAACCATCCAAATCATGAAATTGCAAAAAAGCAGCAAACAGGCTTTGGTGGAATAGTTTCATTTGAGGTTAGTGGCGGCAGAGCCGAAGCTTTTCGTCTAATAAATAATACTAAGATGATTTCAATTACTGCAAATCTTGGTGACACTAAAACTACCATCACTCATCCCTCTTCTACAACTCATGTTCGACTCTCAGATGAAGAGAAACGACAAACTGATATCACTGAAAACCTTATTCGTATATCAGTAGGGCTAGAAGATATTGGTGACATTATTGCTGACATTAGGCCATAAGTTGAATTTCAATAGTAATTTAACTATGATAAAATTCTATCAGTACTTGATTTATTGGACTTTATGAAGCAAAACAACTTTTCTTATGAGGATTTAATTACCTGTGGTAAGGGCGAACTTTTTGGCCCTGGCAATGCCCAGCTTCCCAAACCACCTATGCTGATGTTTGATCGCATTACCAATATTACTGAAACTGGTGGAGAATATGGTAAAGGTGGAATGACTGCAGAACTTGATATTAATCCAGATTTATGGTTTTTTGATTGTCACTTTAATGAAGATCCAGTAATGCCTGGTTGTCTCGGTGTAGATGCAATGTGGCAGTTAGTGGGTTTTTATTTAGGCTGGCTTGGCGGACCAGGAAGAGGTCGAGCACTTGGTTCTGGACAAATTAAGTTTACTGGCCAAGTCTTACCAACAAGTAAAAAGGTTACTTACAATATAAGTCTGTCTCGAGTTATTGCGAGAAAACTCTATATGGGTATTGCAGATGCAACCATGGAAGTAGATGGGAAAACTATCTTCGAAGCAACAAACCTTAGGGTAGGATTATTTACTGATACATCTTCCTTCTGATGAACAGAGTAGTCATTACAGGAATGGGTATTGTTAGCAGCTTAGGCTCCAACAAGTCCGAAGTTCTTAAATCCTTAAAGTCTGCTAAATCTGGAATAGTATTTAGTGAAAAATATTCAGAAATGGGTCTTAGGTCTCATGTTCATGGTGCAATTGCAGAGGTCGATACTAGTGATGTTATTGATCGAAAAATGCTGCGATTTATGGCTGATGCGGCGATATTTAATGCAATCGCACTCCATGAGGCAATCAAAGAATCTGGATTAAGTGAAGAAATGATTTCGAATGAAAGAACTGGTTTAATTATGGGTTCTGGTGGAGCTTCAAATCAAAATATTGTTGAAGCTGCTGATATTTTAAGAGAAAAAGGCATCAAAAGAGTTGGCCCATACCGCGTCCCAAGAACTATGGGTTCTACCACTTCTGCCTGCCTTTCCACACTCTTTAAAATAAAGGGAATAAATTACTCAATCAGTTCTGCTTGCTCTACCAGTGCGCACTGTATTGGTAACGCTATGGAGCAAATTCAACTTGGCAAACAAGATGTTGTGTTTGCTGGAGGGGGAGAAGAACTTGATTGGTCTTTAACTATGTTATTTGACGCTATGGGTGCCCTTTCTTCAAAATATAATGACACTCCTGATAAGGCATCACGTGCTTTTGATACAGATCGAGACGGATTTGTAATATCTGGAGGTGGCGGAGCCCTTGTGCTTGAGTCTTTAGACCATGCAGAGGCTCGAGGGGCAACTATCATTGCAGAGTTAGTTGGCTATGGCGCTACTTCTGATGGTTATGACATGGTCGCACCATCAGGTGAAGGTGCTAAACGCTGCATGCAGATTGCTACTGATGGGCTTAATGGTTCAATTGATTATATTAATGCTCATGGAACATCAACACCAGTTGGCGATGTTAAAGAGTTAGGTGCAATCAAGGAGGTATTTGGTACTACCTCAACGCCTCTTATTGGTTCAACTAAATCTCTTTCGGGTCATGCGCTGGGAGCAGCTGGAGTTAACGAATCTATTTATTCACTTTTGATGCTTCAAAATGATTTTGTTGCCGAATCTGTGAATATAGAAAATCTTGATGACGCAGCAATAGGCTTACCAATTGTTAGGAAAACGAAAAGCATTAAACTAAATCGCATCCTCTCAAATAGTTTTGGTTTTGGTGGGACAAATGCGTGTCTTGTTTTCGAAAGATTTAGCAAATAAAGTTATTTTTACGGTCTAGCATCAATCTCTTTTTTCTCTTTTTCCGAAGGCAGCATGTCTTCTTTGGAAATTCCCATCGCAAGAATAGTTGAACTCGCAACATAGATTGAAGAGTAGGTACCAATTACCACACCGATAAGAAGTGCACCAGCAAAACTATGAATCACCTCTCCCCCTAGATAAAATAGAGCAAAAAGAACAAGTAAAGTTGTGAGGGATGTCATTAATGTTCGTGATAAAGTTTGATTAAGAGCCTCATTAATAATTGATCCAGGCTCCACTTGGCGACTTGCAAGAAAGTTTTCTCGAATTCTATCAAAAACTACGATCGTATCATTAAGAGAATAACCAATTACTGCAAGAATAGCAGCCAATACTGTCAAATCAAATTCAATTTGCAGTAATGAAAACACTCCTAACGTAATAATCACGTCATGAATAAGGGCCGCAATGGAGCCTAGAGCAAAGCGATACTCAAATCTAAAGGCAACATAAATTAAAATTCCAATAAGTGCATAAAGCATTGCCAGGCCGCCATCATTGGTTAGCTCTTCACCAACCTTTGGCCCAACAAATTCAACTCTGCGAACATCAATTCCCTCACCAAGCATTCTAATAATTGATGAACTGAGTTTTGCACTTGAAGTAGCTTGTGGCTCCAACTGAATAAGAACTTCAGTATCTGATCCAAAATATTGAACATTAGCACCTTTGAAATCCGCAGCAGCAAGCTTTGAACGAATACCTTCAAGATCAGCTGATTTTTCATAGCCTAATTCGATTAATGTACCACCAGTGAAGTCAATACCAAATTTGAGACCTTGAAATCCTATTGAAGCTATAGAGACAATTAATAAAATTGCAGAAAAAATCATCGCATATTTGCGTCTACCTACAAAGTCAATAACTGGAATATTTAATGATCTAAGACTCATATTGCCAACTCCTTATCTTTCTTTCCACCGTAAATAAGATTGATCATTGCCCTAGAGACAATAATTGCTGTAAACATAGAGGTAATAATTCCAATTGAAAGTGTAACAGCAAAACCTTTAATTGCTCCTGTACCAAAACTAAATAACACCAAGGATGCTATAAGGGTTGTAATGTTCGCATCAGCAATAGTCAACAGTGCTTTCTCATAACCTGCAGAAATTGCTTTTTGAATATCTTTAGCTGAGCGCATTTCCTCTTTGATGCGTTCAAAAATTAAGACATTAGCATCAACCGCCATACCAACTGTCAAAACTATACCTGCTATTCCTGGTAAGGTTAAAGTTGCCTGAATCATAGATAGTATTGAAACTATAGTGATTAAATTTAATGTTAAAGCCACATTTGCAACCAAGCCAAATACACGATATCGCCACGCCATAAATACCAACACTAAGGCAAAACCAACTAAAACAGAAATGAATCCTTTTTGAATATTATCAGCACCCAAGCTTGGACCAATTGTTCGCTCTTCAATAATTTCAACCGGAGCTGAAAGCGAACCTGCTCTTAATAGTAATGCTAAGTTTCGCGCCTCTCTAGAGCTGTCTAAACCAGTTATCTGGAAACGATTAGAGAAGGTTCCTTGAATTGTTGCTGCATTAATAATATCTTGCGTCTTACTGCGCTTCTTCACTGCAACACCATCCTCAATAATTGTTTCTACTTGATTTTCAATAAAAACAACAGCCATTCTATAGCCTATAAATTCTTTAGTAGTTTCCAGCATGGTTCTTCCACCAGAACTATCTAAAACAATACTAACTTGTGGCTGATTATCTTGATCAACACTAGAAGATGCATCTACTATATTTTCACCCGTTGCTATAACAGTTGTTTTGAGTAGTAAAGGTCTTCCATCTTTAAACTTATAAAGCTTTGAGCCCGATGGTGTTTTTCCTGATTGGATGGCAGTTTGAACATCATTTTGCTCGTCAACTAACCTAAACTCAACTGTTGCTACAGCTCCTAATATTTCTTTGGCTCTGGCCGTATCCTGAACTCCAGGCAACTGAACAACAATTCTTTCTGTGCCCTGTTGCTGAATTATCGGCTCAGCAACACCTAGCTCATTTACTCGATTACGAAGGGTAGTAATATTTTGTTTTAGTGCACTAGATTTTGCTGTAGATTGAGCACTTGATGAAACTTCAAGACCAAACTCTAGCTCTAACTCACTACCTTCAACAATTACCAAATCAGGCAAATCATTTTTTAAAACCTTTTTTGCCTTGTTCTTAAGATCTTCACTCTTGAAGCTTACAACTAACCTATTATCTTCTTTGCGAATTTTTTTATACAGCTTATCCTTACGTAAAGCAGTTCTTAGCTCATTGTAATAACGATCTAAAGAGGTTGAAACTACTGCCTCCATATCTACTTCAAGTAAAAAATGAACGCCTCCTCTGAGATCAAGCCCTAAAGACATTGCCTTACCACCCAGATTCCCAAGCCATTGTGGAATTGACGGAGCAAGATTAAGAGCAACCACATAATTTCTGCTTAGTGAGTTCTTTAAAAGTGTCTTAGAAGAAAGCTGTGATTGGGAGTTGTTAAAACGAACTAGAATATTATTGCTATCAATCTTTATAGATTTAAAGTCAACATTATTTTCTGTCAGTGTACTACTTATAGACTCTAAATCACTATCTTCAACAATATAGTCGCCCGTTCCCGTAATCTGAATCGCCAAATCTGAACCATACAGATTTGGCAATGCATATAGAGTTGAGAGGAATAAGAAAAATACAATAAGTGCATTTTTCCAAGCTGCGTAATGATTCATATTGAGTTTTTATATATTATTTTTCTATCTCTTTTTTGCCGATTGCTTTTGTTTTTTTAGCTTTGGGGATTGCTTTTTCCTTAGAACCTGACTTAGTCATAGATTTTGCGCTTCCCTTTGGCATCTTTTGATTAATGCCCTGTTTTTGTAATTTAACTATAACTCCTGAAGCAATCTCTACTTCTGCAAAAGACTCATCAACTGCAGTAATTTTCCCAATGACACCGCCATTAGTAACAACTTCATCGCCTTTTTTTAAGGCTTTTAATAGGGTTTTGTGATCTTTAGCTCTTTTTTGTTGTGGTCTGATTAATAAAAAATACATCAGTACAAACATTGCTATCAGAAATAGTTCTGGTGGTAAATTCATTTCTCACTCCAAATTAATAAAGGGGTTATTTTATCTTAGTTGAGCCGCCCATGTAGACCTGTAAGACTTTTGGTATTGTAATACTGCCATCCGCATTTTGATAGTTTTCTATCACCGCAACCAAAGTTCTGCCAACTGCAAGTCCTGAGCCATTTAAAGTATGTAAAAACTCTGACTCTTTGGTGTCTGAGTTTTTCCAACGAAGCTGCATTCTTCTCGCTTGAAAAGCTTCAAAACACGAACATGATGAAATTTCGCGATATGCAGACTGGCCAGGAAGCCACACCTCTAAATCATAAGTTTTGGCTGAAGAAAAACCTAAATCACCAGTACACAATGAAACTTTTCGGTAGGGTAACTCTAGTAGCTTTAGTATGCCCTCTGCATGCGCTGTAAGCTCCTCAAGAACATCGTAAGCATCACTAGGTTTAGAGATTTGAACTAATTCAACTTTTTCAAACTGATGCTGACGTATTAATCCCCTAGTATCTCTTCCATATGATCCTGCTTCAGATCTAAAACATGGCGTGTGTGCTACAAACTTTAGAGGCAAATCAGACTCTTTTATAATTGAGTCGCGCACAATGTTGGTTACTGGAACTTCAGCAGTTGGAATTAAGTAAAGTGATTTCGCATCACCCTCTTCTCCATGGAGATGCGTTTTAAATAAGTCGGCTTCAAATTTTGGTAATTGACCAGTGCCCATCAGAGAGTCTGCATTTACCAGGTAAGGAACATACGTCTCGGTGTAACCATTAACCTCCGTATGATGGTCAAGCATGAACTGAGTGAGTGCTCTTTGAAGTTTTGCAATCTTACCAGTCATAACAACAAATCTAGCACCTGAAATCTTCGTGGCAGCAGCAAAGTCGATGCCATGCATTTCGCCTAAATCCACATGATCCTTTGGCTCAAAGTCGAATTTTTTGGGCTCCCCCCACTTAAGAACTTCAAGGTTGTCATCCTCACTAAAACCTTCAGGAACTGAAGGATGAGGTAAATTAGGAATTGCCATGGCAATCTCATCAATCTTAAATTGGAGTGCATTTAATTCGGATTTAGCACCATCAAGGCTCTCTCCAAGACTAGAAACTTCATCTAACAAAGGCTTAATGTCTTCTCCAGAAGCTTTCGCTTGACCTATTGCTTTTGATTTAGTATTACGTAAATTTTGCAGCTCTTGTGTGTGAACCTGGATCACTTTCCTTTGATCCTCAAGCTTATTAAACTCATCAACATCAAACGTAAAATTACGCCTTTTAAGTTGCTCAACAACAAAATCAATATTTCCTCTTAAAAGCTTGCTTTCTAACATTATATAAACCTAAATTATTTTAGATAAATTATACAATATCCTATGCTATAAGAGGGATTGATGCTTTAAGTTGACTTAAAAATGCAACACCTTAACTAACTGAGTCATTAATACTGGTACTTAACTTCCAAGTTAACTCTTTGGTACTGGTCAAACAAACTTAGCGCACGGTTTGGCTTAGCATCAGCATATGTGACGCCCAATGAAGCTTTCCAGTGATCATTAATATCCCAGTCAAGTCCAGCTGAAGTTAGTGAAAGATCATTGTTTGATAATATTATATGGGAGGTATTCCAGCTCCAGTCTGAATCACCAAACTTGTCATTTACTCTTGCCATATATGTCGTACTATTTTTATCTGCACTGACACTTCCTGTTAAAGTCGGTGTTAGATAATCACTGTAGAAATCTAATAGGTACTGAGAGTTAACTGAAATCAAGATCGTTCTATCATTTTTTTGAATATCAAAAGCCAAGTCCCAATCAATTCTATCTACCTTTACAAATTGTCCTGAACGGTTTTGCTGCAAGTTATGTTTATAGGCAACATCAAATTTAAGCAAATAATCATCAAAGGCTTTATTCATTCCAAGCCCTAATAATTGATATGGTGTTGCATAAACCAACCCATCTGTTAGGTTAATGATTGCATCATTAGGAACTAGCTGACCAGCATAAAAAGCCATATCACTTCCTTCCCCACTTATTCCATAGCGCAATCCAAATTCATCATAGCTATCATTTTTAAGTGTCATTAATGTGCTTTTTGCAATTCTAGGATTTGTATTATAAAAAAAACTTAAATCACTATCTTCAAAGTAACGAGTAGAGCTCAAAATCCATTGGGAAATCATGGATGGGTCTGTAAGCCCTCCTGAAGGATTAATTACGTCAAGTGCGCCGCCCTCAAGCTCACCCCAGCCAATAGTATATCGACCTAGCTTAGCACTCCAGTCATCAAAACTAAATTGCAAAAATGCCTTCTCTACCTCAATATCACTGGCCTCAATTACGTTGTTGCTATCACTCGGCCAATATTTTATTGCTTTAATTTCTACTTCGCCATAACCTGAGTTAAAAACAGAGCCACTTGTTCCTAACCTCAACTCAGTTCTTTCCATAGCAGTGCTATAACTATTTGCAGGATTAACACCATATTTCTGCGAAACACTTAAGTCCAGCCAAGAAAAAGATTTTTCTAGATTTATGTCATTATCACCAAAGACATCACTGTCATCATCCCACTCACCAAACTCTTCATCAGAATCGTCAAATACTAATTCATCGTCAAATAATAATTCGTCCTCAGCAATAGAAATGGAGTTAATTCCAAAGCTAATAATTAAAGCAATAATTCCTTTATAGATAAAATTTAACATACTCAGAATTTATTTAGCTTGTTTACGTAAATCCTTCAGAAATTTCTCTCTAAATGCTTGGTCAGTCAATGCTCTTTGAGTTAAAAAATCTTCTTTAATATCCATATCAAAGTTTATCGCCTCAAGTTTCATATTTGTTAGCCTATTGCTTACCGTATTGAAAAATGTCAGACTTCTTCCCATCCAAACATCATTAATTTTTTCAACTTTGCCAACCTCGAGCTTCTTGATAGGATTGTTGTATTTATCGAACATTTGTACCTTAAGAGTTATAAACCTTTCAGTATCAATCCAATTTTGCGTTTTCCCATAACTGCTTTTGCTAATTCGATGTTTTTTTGGTGTCGCCTCAACAACTGTAACCTCTCTTCCTCTAAAAGTTCCGAACTCTAGTAATTCGTATGTATAGTCATCAAGCTTTCCTGTCTCTTGATCTTCAGTGGTCATCTCAGTTCCAAAAATACTTGCAGATTCAGTTTCCTCATCATCACTGTTCCTAACACTAATTCTCTTTACTTTTCCAAGAGCAGAAAGATATAACCAGGTCTCATTATCTCGGTCACTGTCATCATAACTATATGAGAGCATTCCAATTCCTTTTTCACTTGCTGGCTCAAGGATTATGGCAATACTCTTAGTATCTTGGCTACCCTCTCCAGTATTAATTTGTGCATTTTCTATTAACTTAACTCGGGCTTTTTCAGCGCACTTTACCTTACCGCCGCTAAGACCATACTTGCAAGTAGTCAGCTTCATACGGGTGAATGCTGAGTCAGTAGACTTCCTGCTCTCAACATCAACTCTCTCCATAATCTCTCGTGCACTTAAATTAGTTTCAGCATATACATTTGGCGCTTGTAGAGTTAAAAATGCACCAAGTACAACAGTAAGCAAAGTAGATTTTGAGTAAGTAAGTATTAATTTATTCATTTTGTAGCCTCTATAAAATTTAAATTATCTTTAACATCTTTCTGACCAAACTTCGGCTTGAAAATCATAATCAATGCCGGGAAAAACAATAAGTCGCATAGTAGTGCAACAAATATAGCTAAAGAACCAAAAGTCCCAATCTTTGCTAATCCCAAATAGTCACTAAATGTAAGCATCAAAAACCCACAGCCTAGGATGAGAGTTGTAAATGTTACAGCTTGGCCCACCTCTTTTATAGTTTCCACGAGCGCAAGCTTCATATTGTGATTTTGTGCAAGTGACATTCTATAGTGACTAATAAAGTGAATCGTATCATCCACTGCAATACCAATAATTAAAGGAGCAATCATTAATGTGTCTGTATCAAGCGGAACTCCAAGAAGACCCATTAATCCAAATGCTAATGATGCAGGTATTAGGTTAGGAATAATCGACATAACGCCTGCCTGAAAAGAACCTAGCGTTATCATCAATAACAGACTAATAACCACAGCTGCTATCGCCAAACTCTTAAACTGATTATTACTAATGTCATCAGCAAGCCTCATCATTAAAGCGAATGATCCAGTAATTTGAACTTTTATATTAGGATATCGATCTTTTAATCCATTAAACTCTTTATTTATATCACGCTGAATATCTTTAAAAAAATCCTTGTATTCGTTAGAGCCTGCATTTTTTAATTGAACACTTATGTGACTCTTACTGTAATCATCACTGACAAGGGCTCTTCTCTCTTCAGGATTTGAACTATTAAACAAGTAAAGCAATTGGGATACCGCAATTTGACTATCAGGAATATTTCGATAATCTTCTGAGTCTTGCATAATAGCATGAGTGTCTATTACTAGATCTGCCAAAGAATTTGTTCGGATAATAAATTCACTATAATTTTCCTCAATTTTATTTTGAAGTCTATTCATAGCATTTAATACGTCAGGGTCCATTATTCCATCTGAAATTGCTGTGTCTACAACGATTTCCATATTTCCTGTGCCCATCATGTGTTCATCAACAATTTCATAGGCCTGACCAATAGGAACATCATCAGAATAAAGTTCAACTAGATTGGAGTCAATTTTGACTTGAGTTGCGCCATATATGCAAATTACAAATACACTCACAAAAATAATAGCTATAGAGTATTGGAAGCGCTCCACAAAAGCTGGAATTCTATTTAATAAAGGTTGAAGCCATTCTGCGCCTAAGAGCCAATTCAAACCCATTCTCTTTGAAAGTTTTGCTATTGGATTTACAAAGAAACATAAAAAACTCAACATTTTTGATTTCAATAAAGACACTATCGACCTTACTCCCGTTTTTCTACTTGCACTAATTGCCTGGGTCTTTTTAATTTGCATTGGGTGCCAATAATTGAGTAACACTGGCAGTAAATATATTGTGTATAAGAAAGCAAAAAAGACGCCAGCAGCTGAAGAGAAACCAAATTGCACAAACATTGGCATCCCAGTTACCGCTAATGATGACATTCCCGCCATCGTGGTAATTGTTGTTAATAAGATAGGAACGCCTGTCTTACCATAGGCCTTTGATAACGCCTCATCATGTTCTTTGCCATCACGTCTGAAAAACAAATAAGAACTCATCACATGAACGCAGTCAGCTACGCCAACCGCAATAATAAGCATCACTGTTAATGCAATAAGAGTTGTTGATGCTAAATTGAGCCAGCTCAGGCTTCCAATAACAAAGAGAATACTGAGGCCAATCGCTAATTGAGGAAGAACGACTGCACTTGCAGATCGAAACAATGACCAAAGCAACAGGTTAATGATTGCCACCATGCCTACTAGTAGAAACGCAGCTTGAATGAGCGTGTCCATAGCTAAGGAAATCATTGCAGAATTGCCAATTGGATAAAAATTAAAATGCTCTGACATCTTTTGCTGTTCAGTTATCGCCGTTATAGCCTTCATAAATGGAATATAAAGTCCTGGCTCATCTGGCTGATATTCAATTTTTTGAATAACAGCATTATCATCCATACCTTCATCAAAATCATCACTCCACGCATCATCATCAAACAAAGAGAACTGGTCATTTAATTCTTGAATTACTGGGATTGCTCCAAAGTCTGTTTGAATGGAAATTGCCCCAAAACGATGATCTTTTGAGAACATAAAGAGCGGCAAACTTGGCTGATTATCTGCCTCTGAACTAATTTCACTTAAAACCAAGGGGTCACTTGGAATTTTTTTAGGAACTAAACGAGGCGAACTTAAAACATCATCTTCATTTTTTTGAATTCTAATATTAGATAGTGACTGAACACGCTTAATATGAGTTAATGACTCAACAATTTCAGGAGTTAGTCCATATTTTTCAAGCCAAACATCATCACTTATCTGTCTATAGTTATCTAAAACCTCTGTTATTTCAGAGATTAGTGTTAGAGATTTATTTGAGAATACATCGCCATCTTTAGCCTCATAAACAATAAATAAACCATCGTCACTCCCAAACTGGTCACGAAAATCATCCAAAGCTTCAATTGCAGGATCAGACTCACTAAACCAAACATCAAATGAAGTATCTAAAACAAAGCGAGAAGCACCATACCCCATAAAAATAGTGGATAGCAATGCTAATGCAAGAACTGTTTTACGGTAAGGTATAAGCTGCCCTGGAACCTTCGCAAAATAATGGTTTAGATATAGTAAAAGATTTTTCATAGTTAAGTTTAGAAAGCAGAGCTATATGATATTTATTTAATATTTAATTAATGAAATTCAAGTCTCAATTTATACTATTTTTTGCCAATAAATTAAACCTTGAGTATTTATTTTGATATCAAGCTCTAACCTTTCTCTGCAAAAATCAAAGTCTTTGAAGCCAATCTTTTCAATTCCTTCTAAAAAATAATTCATCATCTTTTCTTGAATCACTTTTTCAGCATCACCCTCAGTTGCATATTTTTTTGCCAAATTGCTAACAAAATGGATACCAGCTATCAACTGTTCAACTACTTTTTGAGTTGGTGTAATTGCAGCAAAATGTGTTAAGCAGACTCGCTTAGGCTTGTACTTCATTATTTTATGTATACTTTTAATTAATTCCTCTGGATCAAACTGAACTGGGCTTGTGCTTGGGAAAATATACACTTCATCATTATGATCTAAATCACGATAAGAGATGCCAAACGTATCACCAGTAAACATCGATTCTGTTTGCTTATCCCAAATGCAAAAATGATGTCTTGCATGTCCTGGGGTATCAATAAACTTTAACTCTCTTCCATTAAAATCTAAAATAAAATTGTCATCAGCCTCAATAACTCTGCTTGCCTCAATTGGAATAATTTCACCGTACAACTTCTTAAATTTTTGCTCGCCATACACAGCCATAGCTCCAGCTATTAGCTTGGTAGGATCAATCAAGTGTCTCGCCCCGCGAGGATGAACTATTAGCTTGGCATTTGGGCATTGCTTCATAAGTCCACCTGCCCCACCTGCATGATCAAGATGGACATGAGTAGGAATAATATAAGCTACATCTACAAAACTTAGGTGGATTTTCTCAAGTGCTTTTTGAACATTAGAAACACTAAAGCTAGTTCCAGTTTCAATGATTGCAACCTTATTATTTTCCTTAATAAGATATATAGCTGCAAAATCGTTACTGAAATAGCCAGAATCAATCACGCTGATTCCACTAGCAATGGTTTTTACTTTAAAGTTATCAGTCATGGGTTACTTGCATAAATCTAGTAATAATGATAGTTTTATTTTACGTGATTAAGAATCAGATAAAAAAATACCCCGCCTTAAAAAAGGTCGGGGTATTTTGAATAAAAGCCTAGCAATGTCCTACTCTCACATGGGGAGACCCCACACTACCATCGGCGCTAAGTGGTTTCACTACTGAGTTCGGGATGGAATCAGGTGGGTCACACTTGCTATTGTCACTAAGCAAACTGCTTACTTGAATTAAGTCTGAACTTATTTCAAGTGAATTAAAAAGTTTTTATACCAAAAAGGTATAACAAAATGGATTAAGTAAAGTTTATAAGGCATATTGCCTGTTGACACAACAACATCTCCAAATATCTTGGGTGTTATATGGTCAAGCCTCACGATCAATTAGTACTAGTTAGCTCAATACATTGCTGCACTTTCACACCTAGCCTATCAACCTCGTAGTCTTCGAGGGATCTTTAGGATTATTAAATAATCAGGGAGACCTAATCTTGGGAGGGGCTTCCCGCTTAGATGCTTTCAGCGGTTATCCTTTCCACACATAGCTACTCGGCAATGCCACTGGCGTGACAACCGAAACACCAGAGGTGTGTCCATTCCGGTCCTCTCGTACTAAGAACAGCTTCCCTCAAGTCTCCAACGCCCACGGTAGATAGGGACCGAACTGTCTCACGACGTTCTAAACCCAGCTCGCGTACCACTTTAAATGGCGAACAGCCATACCCTTGGGACCTGCTTCAGCCCCAGGATGTGATGAGCCGACATCGAGGTGCCAAACACCCCCGTCGATGTGAACTCTTGGGGGGTATCAGCCTGTTATCCCCGGCGTACCTTTTATCCGTTGAGCGATGGTCCTTCCACTCAGAACCACCGGATCACTAAGACCTAGTTTCCTACCTGCTCGACGTGTCAGTCTCGCAGTCAAGCATCCTTTTACCTTTGCGCTCATTGCACGATGTCCGACCGTGCTGAGGATACCTTTGCGCTCCTCCGTTACTCTTTAGGAGGAGACCGCCCCAGTCAAACTACCCACCATGCATTGTCCCCGATCCGGATTACGGACCAAGGTTAGAACCCCAACCATACCAGGGTGGTATTTCAAGGGTGGCTCCACTCTAACTAGCGTTAAAGCTTCAAAGCCTCCCACCTATCCTACACAAGTAGGATCAGAGTTCAATGCAAAGCTGTAGTAAAGGTGCACGGGGTCTTTCCGTCTGGCCGCGGGTATACTGCATCTTAACAGCAATTTCAATTTCACTGAGTCTCGGGTGGAGACAGTGTGGCCGTCGTTACTCCATTCGTGCAGGTCGGAACTTACCCGACAAGGAATTTCGCTACCTTAGGACCGTTATAGTTACGGCCGCCGTTTACTTGGGCTTCGATCAAAAGCTTCGCGCAAGCGCTAACCTCATCAATTAACCTTCAAGCACCGGGCAGGAGTCACACCCTATACGTCCACTTACGTGTTTGCAGAGTGCTGTGTTTTTAATAAACAGTCGCAGCCACCTAGTTTTTTCAGCTCTTCTTTGCTCAATCAGCAAGTGATATCACATAACAAGAGCACACCTTCTCCCGAAGTTACGGTGTCATTTTGCCTAGTTCCTTCACCCGAGTTCTCTCAAGCGCCTTAGAATTCTCATCTCGTCCACCTGTGTCGGTTTGGGGTACGGTTTCATATAACCTGAAGCTTAGAGGATTTTCCTGGAAGCATGGTCTCACTCACTTCGCCCAAAAGAGGGCTCGTTATCACGCCTTGAAATAGAGGTTCCCGGATTTTCCTAAGAACCATTTCTACACGCTTGAACAAGGACAACCATCGCCTTGCTGAGCTAACCTACTCCGTCTTCCCATCGCAGTTATATGAAGTACGGGAATATTAACCCGTTTCCCATCGACTACGCATTTCTGCCTCGCCTTAGGGGCCGACTAACCCTACGCCGATTAACGTTGCGTAGGAAACCTTGGACTTCTGGCGAGGGGGTTTTTCACCCCCTTTATCGTTACTCATGTCAGCATTCGCACTTCTGATACCTCCAGCAAACCTCACAGTTCACCTTCAACGGCTTACAGAACGCTCTCCTACCATCGCAATAAATTGCGATCCGCAGCTTCGGTATATAGTTTAGCCCCGTTAAATCTTCCGCGCAAACCGACTCGACCAGTGAGCTATTACGCACTCTTTAAAGGAATGGCTGCTTCTAAGCCAACCTCCTGGCTGTCTGGGCCTTTTCACATCGTTTCCCACTTAACTATAATTTTGGGACCTTAGCTGACGGTCTGGGTTGTTTCCCTTTCCACTACGGACGTTAGCACCCGCAGTGTGTCTGCCGCGCTCATACTTTCTGGTATTCGGAGTTTGCAATGGTTTACTAAGCCTTGACGACCCGCTAGCCATAACAGTGCTCTACCCCCAGAAGTAATACGCGACGCTCTACCTAAATAGATTTCGGAGAGAACCAGCTATCTCCGGGTTTGTTTGGCCTTTCACCCCTATCCACAGTTCATCCCCTCATTTTTCAACATAAGTGGGTTCGCGCCTCCAGTTAGTTTTACCTAACCTTCACACTGACCATGGATAGATCACCCGGTTTCGGGTCTACTCCCAGCAACTAAACGCCCATTTAAGACTCGGTTTCCCTACGGCTCCCCTAATGGTTAACCTTGCTACTGAGAAGTAAGTCGCTGACCCATTATACAAAAGGTACGCAGTCACAGAACAAGTCTGCTCCCACTGCTTGTATGCATACGATTTCAGGTTCTATTTCACTCCCCTCCCGGGGTTCTTTTCGCCTTTCCCTCACGGTACTTGTTCACTATCGGTCAGTAGAGAGTATTTAGCCTTGGAGGGTGGTCCCCCCATATTCAAACAGCGTTTCACGTGCGCCGCCTTACTCGATTTCACAATTAAAAGATTTTCGTATACGGGACTATCACCCTGTGTCGTTGAACTTTCCAGAACATTCTACTAATCTCAAAATTGCTTAAGGGCTGGTCCCCGTTCGCTCGCCGCTACTAAGGGAATCTCGGTTGATTTCTTTTCCTCTAGGTACTTAGATGTTTCAGTTCCCTAGGTTTGCCTCCTTAACCTATGTATTCAGTTAAGGATAATGATCTTATGATCACTGGGTTTTCCCATTCGGAGATCTCCGGGTTAAAGCTTATTATCAGCTAACCGAAGCTTATCGCAGATTATCACGTCCTTCATCGCCTTCTACTGCCAAGGCATCCGTCGTATGCACTTATTCACTTGACCATATAACCCCAAAGTATCTGGGTTAATGGTTCTTTTTACACCGAGAAGTCACTAACTGCATCTTACGATACAATCGGTGAATTCTATTTTTTCAATGATAGATAAATCTATCAATGAGAATCCATATTTTTTGAAATTGTTGTGTCAATGCAATACACCTTTTACGTTGTATTGTATTTAACAAACTTTACTTCATATCCAAATTGTTAAAGAGCTCCGAACCAAGGAATAAACCAAGGCTTGGTATAAAAACTTAAATAAGACATATAAATAAATCTTATTTAAGTTTTCATTTGAGAAAAATGGTGGAGCTAAGCAGGATCGAACTGCTGACCTCCTGGATGCAAACCAGGCGCTCTCCCAGCTGAGCTATAGCCCCAATAGAAAACTAATAACCCAGAAAAAATATGGTGGGTCTGGGTGGATTTGAACCACCGACCTCACCCTTATCAGGGGTGCGCTCTAACCAACTGAGCTACAGACCCTTAATATCAATTAAATTGAATTTGGGTTATTGGTCTTTTTCTCTTTCTTTAATATTATCAAACAACTTGTGTGAACACTCGTACATTTCTTAAGGAGGTGATCCAGCCCCACCTTCCGGTAGGGCTACCTTGTTACGACTTTACCCCAGTCATGAATCACACCGTGGTGACCGTCCTCAATAAAGTTAGACTAGCCACTTCTGGTGCAACCCACTCCCATGGTATGACGGGCGGTGTGTACAAGACCCGGGAACGTATTCACCGTAGCATTCTGATCTACGATTACTAGCGATTCCGACTTCATGGAGTCGAGTTGCAGACTCCAATCCGGACTACGAAAAGGTTTCTGAGATTAGCTACACCTCGCGGCTTCGCGGCTCTTTGTCCTTCCCATTGTAGCACGTGTGTAGCCCTGGTCGTAAGGGCCATGATGACTTGACGTCGTCCCCGCCTTCCTCCGGTTTATCACCGGCAGTCTCCTTATAGTTCCCACCATGATGTGCTGGCAAATAAGGATAGGGGTTGCGCTCGTTACGGGACTTAACCCAACATCTCACGACACGAGCTGACGACAGCCATGCAGCACCTGTCACTGAGTTCCCGAAGGCACCAATCTATTTCTAGAAAGTTCTCAGGATGTCAAGACCAGGTAAGGTTCTTCGCGTTGCATCGAATTAAACCACATGCTCCACCGCTTGTGCGGGTCCCCGTCAATTCCTTTGAGTTTTAACCTTGCGGCCGTACTCCCCAGGCGGATAACTTAACGCGTTAGCTTCGCCACTAAGGGGTAAATCCCCCCAACGGCTAGTTATCATCGTTTACGGCGTGGACTACCAGGGTATCTAATCCTGTTTGCTACCCACGCTTTCGTACCTCAGCGTCAGTATTGGTCCAGAAAGTTGCCTTCGCCATTGATGTTCCTTCTGATATCTACGCATTTCACCGCTACACCAGAAATTCCACTTTCCTCTACCATACTCTAGTTGACCAGTTTCAAATGCAGTTCCCAGGTTAAGCCCGGGGCTTTCACATCTGACTTAATAAACCGCCTACGCACGCTTTACGCCCAGTAATTCCGATTAACGCTTGCACCCTCCGTATTACCGCGGCTGCTGGCACGGAGTTAGCCGGTGCTTCTTCTAAAGTTAACGTCAAGGCTAATGGCTATTAACCACTAGCTTTTCTTCACAATTGAAAGTGCTTTACAACCCTCAGGCCTTCTTCACACACGCGGTATTGCTGGATCAGGGTTGCCCCCATTGTCCAATATTCCCCACTGCTGCCTCCCGTAGGAGTTCGGGCCGTGTCTCAGTCCCGATGTGGCTGATCATCCTCTCAGACCAGCTAAAGATCGTCGCCTTGGTAGGCTTTTACCCTACCAACTAGCTAATCTTACGCAGGCTCATCTGATAGCGTGAGGCTCGAAAGTCCCCCACTTTACTACGAATAGATTATGCGGTATTAATCCGAATTTCTTCGGGCTATCCCCCACTATCAGGTAGATTCCTACGCGTTACTCACCCGTCCGCCACTCGACGCCTACTAGCAAGCTAGTATCGTTTCCGTTCGACTTGCATGTGTTAAGCATACCGCCAGCGTTCAATCTGAGCCAGGATCAAACTCTTCAGTTTAATCTTTGACTTTTTAGAACACTTGGCATTTTATAACCAATAGTTCAATTTTTTAAAAAGCTTATCTGCTTTTGTTTTTTATGTGCACTGCACAATTTCTTGCACGAGTGCCCACACAAGTTGCTTGATAAATTTTTAAAGAGCTACCAACTAAAAAAGTTCTTTTTGGTCGGTGAAAGCGGGAAATTATACATGCTCAAATAGTATCGTCAAGTGATATTACGAATATTTATCAAATAAACTTTAATGGGTCTAAATTGATAGGTTAAATCACCTATAAATAGCCATTAAAATCAATAATTTAGAGACTTATTTTGAACTTTCTAACTTCCTTTATTTTTTCTTTCGAAAAGAAATAATTGTACGCTATTTGCCAATACAAAATGAAGAGAAGATTTCACCCAATAGATCATCCGATGAAAACTCTCCAGTAATTTGCCCAAGAGACATACCTGCCTGACGCAAATCCTCTGCTACTAACTCACTCGCCCCTCCCTCTAATTGCTCAAGAGCACTGTTTATGTATATAAGCGTTTGATCAATTGATTCAATATGTCTTTTTCGAGCAAGAAAAACTCCTTCACCATCGGAGTTTAAGCCGGCAAATTCAGCTAGTGTCTTTCTTAGTATGTCAACTCCATCACCATTCTTGGCTGAAAGACTAACCTCCAATTGATTGCCTAGCTTTCTAACTTCAGATCTAGCATTTGACAGATCAATCTTATTTCTTATACATATAACTGGTTTATTTTTAACCAAATCAGGCAGTATTGAGAAATCAGGTGAATTGTCTTTTGTATCAAATACCAGTAACACTACATCTGCATTATTAATTTCAGTATATGCCCTTTTAATGCCCTCTTGCTCAATAATGTCATCACTGTTATGAAGTCCAGCTGTATCAATAATATGAAGCGGCATTCCATCGATATGAATTGTTTCTTTTAGAACATCTCTAGTGGTTCCAGCAATATCTGTAACAATTGCACTCGGCTGTTTTGTGAGTGCATTAAGCAAGCTAGACTTTCCTGCATTGGGTTTTCCAGCAATTGCAACGTGAAGTCCATCTCTTAAAATTGCCCCTTGATTGGCACTCTCGAGTATATTCTTAAGTAAATCTTTTAAATTTTTAAGTTTAGTTGAGACTTGGTGAGACTCAAGAAAATCTATTTCTTCATCAGAAAAATCAATAGTTGCCTCCACAAAAACTCTTAATGAAGTTAGCTCTGCAAGTAAATGATTAATCTTTTCTGAGAATTCACCCGTTAAGGATCTTACAGCGCTAAGGGCAGACTCTTCTGAACTCGATTGAATCAAATCTTGAACTGCTTCAGCCTGAACCAAGTCAATCTTGCCATTTAAAAAGGCCCTTTTACTGAACTCTCCAGGCTCAGAAAGTCTTGCTCCTAAAAATAAAGCAATTTCTAGAAGCTTTCTCATAACACTCATGCCGCCATGACCCTGGAATTCTACAACATCCTCACCACTATATGAGTTAGGTCCAGGGAAGTATATTGCTACTCCTTTATCAATAGTATTGCCTTCATTATCATAAAAAGCCCCATAAAAAGCGTGCCTTGGCTTTAACTCGGTTTGTAGTATTTTTTTAGAGATAACTTTAGATAGAGGGCCTGACACTCTTACAACTCCAATTCCGCTTTGGCCAATGGCAGTTGCTAATGCGCATATAGTATCTATCTTAAGCGTCATCTTCAAAATACTTTTCTAAAAATTGATCAAAATTTATAACATCTTTAGATTCAACTTCTTGTTGCTCTTTTATAGATCTAATTGAATGCTCATCTAATCTAAGGAAATAGTCTTTATCAAAAGCTTTCTCCTGATTTTGTGTTTTATATTTATGACTATATTGGTCAGTGAATTCGAAAAAACCTTTCTCCTGGCGTTTCATTTCATTAAGCATTATTGCTGATGGTGTTAAATCAGGATTTTTAATTCGAATTGAAATACTTTCTACCGATTCTTGATGCGCGTTGCTTAATAGCTTTGAGCATTGCTTTATTTTTTCAAAAAGACTTTCACCCCAATCAGCTAAAGTTTCTTTCTCACCAATATTCTTAAGAATCAAGTTAGGCTTTCTACCTTGGTGAGCAACCAAAAGAGCATTTGAGTCAATTTCTACTAATTCGGATGATGAAATCGCTGGTGAATCCTCCAAAAGACAGAACAATAAAAAGGCTTCTAAAAACTCAATTTGCTCTTTATCAATACCTACTTCAAGCAAAGGATTAATGTCCAGTGATCGTATTTCAATATAACCTATACCATTATTATTTAGAGCCCTTAGAGGCCTATCATTTCCATATAAAATAGGCTTTGGACGAACAGAAGAGTAGTACTCATTTGCGATTTGAAGGATGTTTGTATTGAGCTGCTGGTACTCTCCATTTTTCTTTAAACCAATCTTTTCAAAATCCTCACAGCTAGTTTTCATTGCCGCACGAAGACTGAATATATAATGACATAAACTATTATAGTTGGCCTTAACTCCTTTCTCATCCTCCTGAGAATTCTGATAACCAATATCACCCATTCTTAGGGAAGTCGCATAGGGTAAATACAAAGTGTTGTCATCAAATTCTTCTAAGTTATGCTCATGATAGTCATGCATAAATGACTTGCACACTGTTGCAGAAGCTCCAAATAAGTAGGGAATTAGCCAGCCATATCTCAAAACATTCCTAGTGAGTCCCATGTAGTGCACATCCATGAAGCTTTTAGAGTCAGTATCAGTTGACGATATTAATTCACGATACGACTGCCAAAACTCTAATGAAAATGAATAGTTAAAATGAATACCAGCAATCGCCTGCATTACGCTACCATATCGATTAGAGAGGCCGCGCCTATAAACTGTTTTCATCATTCCTAAATTTGAACTACCATAATTCGCAATAGGTATATTAGTTTGACCTCTTAATATACAGGGCATACTGGCAGGCCAAAATCGCTCATTTTCTGGCAAGTGGTGGTAAATATAATTGTGGATTGTTGTGAGCTCATCTAGAACTTGATCAGCCCCCTTTAAAGGCTGAGTGACTAATTCAAGTAAAGCTTCACTAAAGTCTGTAGTAATTACAGGATTTTTTAGAGCAGAGCCTAAACCATCTGGGTGCGGCGTTTGAGCAATACTTCCATCATCTGAGACGCGTAAACCCTCTTTCTCAATTCCCATAAGGTTGGTTTTAAGGCTATCCTTAAAGGGCATAAGTGATTGGATTTTTTTGTCAAGTTTCACTATATAATTTCAAATATTAAAGTCGTTATTTTACCTCGGACTTGCGTTAACGGTGATAATAGAAAATGCATCCATCAAATACCTGAAATTTAAATCGTGCTTTATAAAAATACCAGTATTGAAGTAGTAGTCGGGATAATACACAATAGTAATAATGAGGTATTTATTGCTAAGCGTCAAAAAAATCAATTTATGGCGGGCTATTGGGAGCTTCCTGGCGGAAAAGTAGAGCCAGGAGAAGATCACCTTAGCGCAATCAAAAGAGAACTTTTTGAAGAAACAGGAATTACCGTTAAAGACTGTAAGTTAGTTCAAAAGATTCAGCATATCTATCCTGAAAAAACCATCAATTTATCGGTTTATAGTGTTGATGATTATCTTAGTGAACCATTAGGGTCTGAAGGACAAGAAATTACTTGGAGTAGTGCAGATAAATTCAAAAATTTCAAATTACTTCCAACTATGTGGAGAATTATTCATAAATTTTCTCTTCCAAAATTTTATTGGATTACGCCTGATAATCATCAATCTGATATAGTCATTAACGAATGTAAAAAACAGTTAACTAATGGGGTTAAATTTATACAACTAAGAAGTAAGACTCATCTTGATCATACTTACATAAAAAAAATAAACAGGCTCTGTAAAAAAAATCAGGCAAAACTTATCCTAAATACACCAAACAAAACCTTTAATGAACCTTGTGATGGCTGGCACCTAACGAGTTTGGAGCTAATGTCATTAAAAGAAAGGCCAGTTATTGAAGAAAAACTAATTGGCGCATCAACCCATAACATTGATGAGGCGCTGCACGCAGAGAATATTTCTGCTGATTACATCAGCTTGTCATCAATAGAAAAGACACTGACTCATCCAGACTCTATACCTTTAGGGTGGGAAGATGCCTCTGGCATTATTGAGAAGTGTAATTTGCCAGTTTTTTTACTTGGCGGGATGAAGAAAAATCTAGTTGAAAAAGCTTTGAGTATAGGCGCCCAAGGCGTTGCTGGAATTAGAGATATTTAAATGCGTGAACCAGTAATCTCAAAAACTTTATTATGAATATCTTCTTTGCTCATTTGTGCTAATCCATCAGACCCACCCTTACATAAGAGCTTATCATTTACAAAAATTTGAGGGACAGTTCTGAAGCCAGATTTAACAAAAAAGTCTCGCGCATCTTTGTCTTCTTGAATGTTGAGCGTTTCATATTCAATATCAAGATTATCGAGATAGTTTTTTGCTCTTGTGCAGTAAAAGCAAGAGTGCGAAGTATATACTTTAATCATTAGTAGTTTTTACACAGTAAAAGACTGGAAATAATACCAGTCAAAGGAATCAGAGGCACTTTAAATAGTTTTACAAATATTGTGGGCTTTAGTCTCTGAGATAAACCCAAGAAGAGTCACTAGAAAGCTCTTTATCAAATCTATAGCCTTCATCGACAAAATCTTTTAGTCCCTCCGGACTCTTCAATCGATTTCGTATAATGTAATTCACCATCAAACCTCTTGCGCGCTTAGCATAAATACCTATAACTTTGTATACTTCCCCTTTTTTTTCCTTAAACACAATATCCAAAACATTCGCATTTAGTGTTTTTTTATCTACAGCTTTGAAGTATTCATTGGATGAAAGATTTACTATAAGTTCAGACTCATCCTCATTGAGGACATCACTAATCTCTGTTCCCCAATACTCATAAAGATCCTTGCCTTTAGAGTTAGAAAGCTTAGTTCCCATCTCTAAACGATAAGGCTGTATTAGGTCAAGTGGCCTTATAACGCCATAAAGACCAGAAAGCATTCGAACACTGTCTTGCGCAAAATTAAGATCATCAGTTGACAAAGCTGGGGCATCAATTCCGTTGTAAACGTCTCCTTTAAAAGCAAGTATTGCCTGCTTTGCATTTTCTCGATTGAACGGCAGTTTAAACTTTTGAAAGCGATCAAAATTCAACTTAGATAATTTCTCACTCAATGACATCAGTTTAGAAATTTGAGATTGGCTTTTCTTTTTTAAAATGCTAACCAACTCACTGGAGTTATCTAAGTTGCGAGTTTGAGAATAAAAATCAACATCACATTGAGAAAAATCTTGCGTTTTTGAAGGTGAAATAATTGCTAACATATTAGTAATAAAATAAAAATATTCTACCTTAATATACCCACTATAACAATATAAGTAGGCAAATTTGGAGTTTAAAAATCAGCTAAAATAAGGTATTATATATTTTCAGTTTTACATTCAGTTTCCATGAAAAATAAACAATTACACCTCCCAAAGGCTCGAGGACTTTACCATCCTAATAATGAGAAGGAGAATTGTGGTGTTGGTTTTATTGCCAACGTCAAGAGTCATTCTTCTCATAAAATTACGAAAGATGCTTTAGAAATGCTCTCTCGGATGGACCATCGTGGTGCGTGTGGCTGTGAGGCAAATACTGGTGATGGTGCTGGAATCTTAACCAATATACCTCACGAATTTTTTTCTGAGGAAATTAAAACGCTATTTGGCATTGAAGTGAATGCTGGAAGTTATGGTGTTGGTAATGTTTTTCTACCTCAAGATAATAAAGAAAGTAAACATTGTATTTCAGTCATTGAAAAAGTTATAAAGGACGAAGGGCAAACTTTAATTGGTTGGCGTGATGTTCCTGTTGACTCTGATAAAGCAAATGTAGGAGATACAGCTCGCAACTCACAGCCAGTAATGAAACAACTTATTATTGGTAACTCAGAGAATATCGGTTCAGAGGCTTTTGAAGCGGTTCTTTATATTATTCGAAAAAATGTCTCGAAGATTATTCGGACCGATGAGTCACTTTCTCAAGCATTGCTTTTTTATATTTGTAGTCTTTCTACTAGGGTAATTATTTATAAAGGCATGCTAATGGGCTCGCAGCTATTAGACTTTTATCCAGATCTAAATGATAAGAAATTCAGCACCTATTTAGCAATGGTTCACTCACGCTTCTCAACCAACACATTCCCTTCATGGGATCGTGCACAGCCTTGCAGGTTTATGGCCCATAATGGTGAAATTAATACTCGTCAAGGCAACTTCAACTGGATGAGGGCTCGTGAAGGAGTCTTAGAAAGTGAGATTTTTGGAGATAATTTATCAAAAACGTTACCCATAATTGAAACTGAAGTTTCTGACTCTGGTAGCTTTGATAATGTTCTAGAATTTCTATTAATGAATGGAAGATCTCTTCAGGAAGCGGTATTAATGATGGTTCCAGAAGCTTGGCAAAATGACACAGAAATGAGTCAAGAGAAAAAAGCTTTTTATGAGTATTTCTCAAATGTAATGGAGCCTTGGGATGGTCCAGCGTCTATTGCCTTTACAGATGGAAGATATATTGGAGCTGTTCTTGATAGAAATGGTCTTCGACCGTCACGTTATTATCTAACGCATGATGATCGTGTGATTATGGCATCTGAAGTAGGTGTTGTAGATGTTGCAACTAATAATGTTAAAACAAAGGGCCGCCTCAGACCTGGAAAAATGTTTCTTGTTGATTTTGAAAAAGGCAGGTTAGTTGATGATGATGAGATTAAAAATAGCTTTGCATCTAAAAACCCTTACGGTGATTGGCTAAAAGAACAACAAATATCTCTATCTGATTTAAAAACCAATACTAGTGAAAAAGGTTTTTTTCCAGATACACTTATCAACCGCTTACAAGCCTTTGGTTATAGCACTGAAACTCTTAAGTTTATGCTACTGCCTCTTGTAACTGAGCTGAGAGACCCAGTTGGATCAATGGGCAATGACTCGGCACTTGCGTGCCTTTCAGATCAGTCAAGAATAATTTATGACTACTTTAAACAGCTTTTTGCTCAGGTTACTAATCCAGCTATTGACTCAATTCGTGAAGAAGTTGTGATGTCCTTAAGCTGTTCAATTGGCCCTGAGGGAAATTTACTTACTAATAAAGCTGAAAATGCAAACCGATTAATCATTGATCACCCAATTCTAACAAATGAAGAAATATCCTCACTCAAAGAGTGCAATCATCGAGGATGGACAAGTAAAACAATTGATATCACCTATGACATAAACGAAGGCCAGAGCCTAAGTAAAATGCTTGACTCAATTTGCGCACAAAGCACCCAAGCTATTAATGATGGTCATAGCCTTGTCGTATTATCTGATAGAAAAATTGACTCTCAGCGAAATGCTGTAAGCGCACTCCTAGCATCTTCTGCAGTTCACCGGCATTTAGTGGCCACCCATAAGCGAACTCAAGTTGGAATAATTGTTGAAACTGGTGAGGCTAGAGAAGTTCATCACTTCTGCCTATTGACGGGCTTTGGTGCAGATGCTATTAATCCTTACCTAGCTTTTGAAGCCTTATGGCAGGCAAGAAGAGATAACTTAGTAAATCTAGAAAATGATGAGGCTATAGTCAGTGCATATCGTAAGGCAATAGCAAAGGGAATGCTCAAAGTGATGGCTAAAATGGGCATTTCAACACTTGCTTCATATAAGGGCGCTCAAATCTTTGAGGCTGTTGGTTTATCTGATGAGGTCATGCATAAATGCTTTTTCGAAACAGCGAGTCGCATTAGTGGTGTTGGATTTGACGTCATTCAAACTGAATCTGAAAAGCAACATAAAAAAGCATTTCTCTCAAACTCGCTCAATAATCTTGGTCATTATGCTTGGCGAAGTGGTGGTGAAAAACATATGTGGGAGCCAGAAACTATTACAAGTTTGCAGCAGGCTGCTAGAAGTAATGATCAAAATGCTTACTGGGAATTTGCTAAAAAATCTAATGAAGAGGGCACTAGAAATTGCACTCTTAGAGGGCTCATGTCATTTAAATCAGGCACCTCAATTGATATTGATAAAGTTGAATCAGCAAAAGAGATTGTCAAAAGATTTGTTACAGGAGCAATGAGCTTGGGCTCAATATCTCCAGAATCCCATGAATCTCTTGCAATTGCTATGAATCAAATAGGTGGTAAATCAAATACTGGTGAGGGCGGAGAAGACCCAAATCGCTGGACTCCAGATGCCAATGGAGACTCTAGGCGAAGCGCGATCAAGCAAGTGGCCTCTGGTCGATTTGGTGTTACCATTGACTACCTAAATAATGCTGATGAACTCCAAATTAAGGTTTCACAGGGCGCCAAACCTGGTGAAGGTGGGGAACTTCCTGGTGGCAAGGTGGATGATTTTATTGCCAAAATACGCTGCTCAACTGCGGGTGTTGGTCTAATTAGCCCACCACCGCATCATGATATTTATTCTATTGAAGATTTATCACAACTTATTTTTGATCTTAAAAGATCTAATCCTGCAGCTCGAATTAGTGTCAAGCTAGTTTCTGAAGTTGGTGTAGGAACTGTTGCTGCAGGAGTAACTAAAGCAAAATCAGATCATATTGTTATTGCTGGACATGATGGTGGAACTGGCGCATCTCCGTTAACCTCTATTAAACATGCAGGACTTCCTTGGGAGCTAGGCGTTGCTGAAACTCACCAAACACTGGTAATGAATGATTTGCGCTCAAGAGTAGTTATTCAAACTGATGGGCAACTAAAGACAGGTAGAGATGTTGCAATAGCTGCATTATTAGGAGCTGAAGAGTTTGGTTTTTCTACAGCACCACTTATAACATTAGGCTGCATTATGATGCGGAAATGCCATCTCAATACTTGTCCAGTTGGCATTGCAACTCAAGACAAAGTCTTACGTAAAAAGTTTACTGGTAAGCCAGAACATGTCGTTAATTACTTGTTTATGGTGGCAGAGGATTTACGTATTATTATGGCGGAACTTGGGTTTAAAAAACTAACTGACATGGTTGGCCGAGTTGATGTGCTTGAGATGAACAAAGCAATAAATCACTGGAAGCAAGACTCAATTGATCTTAGTAAGATATTAACACCTGCTGATAATCAATATAGGAATGCGGGCACCTATCAAACTATAAAACAAGACCATCAACTCAATGAACAACTGGATCATGATTTAATTGCTAAATCAAAAAAGGCTATTGAAGGTAATGGTAAAGTTAAATTTAAATTAAACATTTCTAATGTTGACAGAGCTGTTGGCGCTATGCTTTCCTCACATATTGTCAAAACTAGAAATGGTAACAATCTAAAAAATGGCTCAATAGATATTGATTTTAAAGGGTCTGCAGGTCAGTCTTTTGGGGCATTTCTTGCAAATGGAGTAACTCTATCGATTGAGGGTGATGCTAACGATTATGTTGGTAAGGGCCTGTCTGGTGGTCGGATTGTTATTTACCCACCAAAAGATTCCACCTACTTAGCACATAATGAAATTATTGCTGGAAATGTTTGTGGATATGGTGCTACTGGAGGTGAAATGTATTTATCAGGACAGGTTTCAGAGCGTTTCTGTGTCAGAAACTCTGGACTGATTGCTGTTGTTGAAGGAATTGGCGATCATGGTTGTGAATATATGACAGGTGGGCGCGCAGTAATACTGGGCGAAGTTGGTCGTAACTTTGGCGCCGGGATGAGCGGCGGAATAGCCTTTGTATATAATCCTAACCTAACTCTTCAGGGGAGGTCTAATTCATCTACGATAGACTTTGATCCAATGGATAAAGAATCCACTTCAGAGTTATTTGAATTTATAACCAATCATTTCGAATTGACTGGCTCAAAAATAGCTGAAAAAATACTCAGCAATTGGAATGAAGAAATAACTCATTTTGTCAAAGTAATGCCAAAAGCTTTAAAAGAAGTTCTTGCGGCTAAAAGTAAGCAGTTACTTCAAGCAAGTTAAATAGGTATTGCGTCGATTACATCAGCGCTTGCGCCCAAGACACTATTTACTCCATCGCCAACTACTGGTATTACAGATACAACTGCTCCAGTAACCCTCATAGGAACAGTAACAACTTTAGTAAAAACGCAGCCTGATAGGTACAAAGCTATTAAACCAAATAAAATAATATTTTTCATGATTGCCTCTCTAAGACTAAAAAGTGATAAGCATGCTGATTCGATGCATCAGGAAGATGGGACTCACAGCTAACCTGCCGCCAATCCGACTCATCATATTCTGGAAAATAGATATCCCCATCAAATTTACCTTCAATCTTTGTAATATAAAGTCTACTAACTTGGGGCAATAATTGCTCGCAAAGACTTGCTCCCCCAATGATCATTACCTCATCTTCATTTTCAGTGATTGAGAGGACCTCATCAATGCTAGTTCTGACTTCACAACCTGTGATTAAAGTTTTCGAGTTTCGAGAAATTACAATATTACGACGATTTGGTAAAGGCCTTCCAATAGAGTCATATGTTTTTCGACCCATTACAATTGACTTCCCCATAGTAATTTTTTTAAAATAAGCAAGATCTGCAGGAAGATGCCATGGCAACTTATTGTCTTTACCAATCAGACGATTTTCATCCATTGCGACTACTATTGATAAGCTCATAAATTCTGCCTGATTGAAGTAAAATATTAGAATATTTTACAATTTTTAAACTTCTAGTGTCACTCATTCTAGCCTCATCGTCGCCATTTAGAAAAGCTATTTTAGAGAAGCTTCGTATTGACTTTAAAGTAGCAGCGCCAAACATTAATGAAAGAAGAAAAAATGGAGAGTCTCCTTTTAATTTAGTTAATCGCTTATCTAAAGAAAAGGCTCTAGAGGTAGCCAAATCTCATTCAGGTTTGATTATTGCATCAGATCAGGTAGCTACTCTTGGCAATGGAAATAATGAAGATGATGAAATATTTACAAAGCCAGGTAGTCATGAGAATGCTTTTTTGGAGCTAAGGAAAAGCTCTGGAAAAACTATTACATTTCTTACTGGATTGGCTCTCTTGAATACTGAAACCTTAAAAATTCAAACTCATGTTGAGCTTTTCAAAGTTACCTTTAAACAACTTTCTGATAATCAAATTTTGTCCTATCTAAATAAAGAAGATGTTCTTAATTGTGCTGGTAGTTTCAAGTCTGAAGGGCTAGGAATTGCATTATTTAGTAGCATGGAGGGCAATGACCCTAACAGCCTAATTGGACTTCCAACAATCCAACTTATTAAAATGCTAGCTAAGGAAAATGTTCATATCTTATGAGCATTTTATATTCAGAAGAATTTAAGCCCTTCTCATCTGGCTTAAAAAATTATTGGGGATCTCTTTATGGCTCCTCTGAAGCACTCGCGCTTATTGAATTTGCTGAATCTCAAAAGCAAGTAGTGCTCTATATTGCAAAAGATATTACTCATTATGATGAGGTTAGAAAAGCACTCAATTTTTTTAACACTTCCTTAGAGATATTAGAATTTTCAAGTTGGGAGGTTTTAGCATTTGACCATTTCTCACCGCATCCAGATATTGTCTCATCAAGGTTAGAAACACTTTCAAAACTGCCCTCTCTTAAATCTGGCATTGTAATAACAACACTTGAGACGTTATCTCAAAGATTGTGTCCAAAAAATTATATTGAAATATATAGCCTTCACCTAAAAACTAAACAAAATCTTGAGATTAAGTCCTTTTCTGAAAGTCTTATAAAAATAGGATATCGCAGAGTTACAACTGTAATGGAGCAAGGTGAGTTCTGCATTAAGGGTGCCCTAATTGATTTGTACCCAATGGGTACTAAAAATCCATATCGAATTGACCTACTTGATAATGAGATAGATTCAATCAGATCTTTTGATACGTCTTCGCAGAGGTCAATTGAAATTATTAATGAAATCAAACTACTGCCTGCTCGAGAATTTGCAACAGATAGTGAGAGTATTTCAATCTTTAAAGATAACTATTTATCTGAATTTGGAAATACTGATGGATTCATCTATAGCGAAGTTAGTGAAGGACGTTATCCAGGTGGAATAGAATTTTATTTGCCTTTATTTTTTAAAACAACTGAAACTCTATTTGATTATATTTTGGGTGAGCCTGTAATCTTTTATCAAAAAGGACTTAACGAAGCGATGGAGCTTCAGGCTAAAGAATTATTAGAGCGTTTTGAATATTGTAAAGGTTCACTAGAAAGACTCCCTCTAGAAATTAATAAAGTATTTTTAAACACTGAAAGATTTTTCAATAAACTTACAGATAAAAAACAAATACAAATACAAAGCTCAAAAATAGAAAAAAAAGAAGGCTATAACTTCTCATCCTCTATACTTCCCCCACTTAAAATAGAAGCCCAAACAAAAAAACCACTTAATAAGTTAATTAAGTTTATTGAAAATTTTGATGGGCAAGTATTAATCGTTTGTGAATCAGAAGGCAGGCAAAGTGTTCTCACTGATCTACTTTCCACTCATCAACTTAAAGTAAATGACTGCTCTCATTGGAGTGACTTTCATAGTCAAAATAATAGGCTCTGCATTACTAATGCAAGCCTTAGTGAAGGCGTTCTTTTTGAGAAGATTGCAATTATTACTGAAAATAATTTGTTTGGAAAAGATGCTGTAAAACAGCGGAGAAGACGAAGAGCAAAACACAAAGATTTTGATGAGGCAATTAAAAGTCTTGTTGAGATCCAGTTAGGTGATCCTGTCGTTCATGAGCATTATGGTGTTGGCCGATATTTAGGACTTAAAAGTCGAAGTTTTGATGGCAATCAACAAGATTTTCTGTCACTTGAGTATGCAAATGGCTCGGTACTAATGGTTCCCATTGCAGCGCTTAACCTTATCTCTAGATACTCTGGCGCAAGTTCAGATAATGCCCCCCTTCATAAGTTAGGAAGTCAGCAGTGGACCAAAGCAAAAAGAAAGGCGGCAGAAGCACTTTATGATGTTGCCGCTGAACTATTAGAAATTTATGCAAAGCGTCAATCTCAAAAAGGATTTGCTTATCCAGCGCCAAATGACTCTTATAGCTCTTTTGTATCTAGCTTCCCATTTGAGGAAACACCAGATCAATTAAAAACAATGGATGATGTTCTTTTAGATATGCAATCTGAAAGACCAATGGATCGACTAGTCTGCGGAGATGTTGGATTTGGTAAAACTGAAATTGCAATGAGAGCTGCTTTTATAGCTGTTGAATCTGGCAAGCAAGTTGCAATTCTTGTTCCTACGACACTTTTAGCTAACCAACATGAACAAACTTTTAATGATCGCTTCTCCAAATTTCCAATTGTAATTAAATCTCTTTCAAGATTTCAAAACACGAAAGAACAAAGTGAAATTAAATCTCATCTTAATGATGGAAAGATTGATATTATTATTGGGACTCATAAACTGATTCAAGGAACTATTAAATATCATAACTTAGGTTTGATTATTATTGACGAAGAACATCGATTTGGCGTAAAGCAAAAAGAAGCACTTAAAAAAATCCGCGGTCAAAGTGATATATTGACCATGACTGCAACACCTATTCCTAGATCACTAAACATGGCATTAGGCTCTCTTCGAGAAATGTCAATTATTGCCACTCCTCCAGCTAAAAGAACAGCAATACAGACCTTTGTTGATGAATGGGATAAGGATACTATCAAAGAAGCATGTTCTCGTGAGTTGCATCGAGGTGGGCAAATTTTTGTTGTTCATAACGATATTGATACAATTGATAATATGGCAGAATCTTTGAGCGATCTGATGCCAAATCTAAAAGTTCGAATTGCGCACGGCCAAATGCCAAGTAAAGAGCTTGAGCAAATAATGGCCGATTTTTATCATCAGCGCTTTCAACTTTTAGTTTGCACTACAATTATTGAAACTGGAATTGATATTCCAAGCGCTAATACAATTATTATCAATAATGCACAAAACTTTGGTCTTGCTCAGCTCCATCAACTTCGAGGTAGGGTTGGTAGATCTCATCATAAGGCATACGCTTATCTTATAATTAAGTCTCACCAGTCAATTACAGAAAATGCAAAAAAACGACTAGATGCCATAGCTTCACTAGAAGAGCTTGGAGCGGGATTTATGCTAGCAAATCATGACCTTGAGATTAGAGGTGCCGGAGATCTTTTGGGAGAAAATCAAAGCGGTAAAATATCAGAAATTGGGTTTAATTTATATCATGACTTATTAAAGCGAACTATTCAAGCAATAAAAAACAATACCAAATTTGATATTAAAGATGCATTAGTAGAAGAAGTTGAAATTAATTCAGGAATTGCTTGCATCATTCCTGATACTTATCTACCAGACGTCCATGAGAGATTAATTCTTTACAAACGAATTGCAAGTGCTGAAAATGATGAAGAATTAAAGGATCTCAAAATAGAAATGATTGATCGCTTTGGCCTTCTACCAGATCAAACTAATAACCTATTTGAATCGACCTCATTAAAAATACAATCTAAGGAAATAGGGATACTCAAAATTAATATTTATGATGAGAAGCTAGAAATAACTTTAAATGAAAAAAATCTCATTGATACATCAAAAATTATTAATTTAATTCAAACGAAACCACAGAAATTTCAATTAAAAAATCAAAACACTCTAATTTCTAATGAAACTATGGAAGCTGACTTTTCACGTATTAGAGGCGCAAGTAAACTAATAGAGAGTCTAGTTTAATTACTGGTTTAAAATAACCAAAAATTCTAGTCTATTTAATCTTATCTTCCGATGGTACATGCTTAGGGGCAAAGTATCGAATCCCAGGCACAACAACCAGAGCAGCAAAAAATAAGACAATTAGAGAGCCTAGAATGTCACCAAGCAAATAGTTCTTTATGAATGAAAATGGCTCAACTAAACTTCCATCTGATTTTATTTCAAAGTATGAATAAACGAAGAATGTCAATATTGTGTTATAAAACGCTGTCAATATTCCCAAAAAAATCAAGTGCTGGAAAACTAGCTTACTATCTTCAAAGAAATTCGACAGTTTAAAAAACCTCATACTAATAATCGCACAAAGTGGTGAGAATGCGCCCACAAAATGCTCAAACATTTCACTAATATTATAGATTCGACTTAAATCAAAGCCAAAACCATGTGATGTAAAAATAACTGCTATTAATGCTCCCAAGAAAATTTTATACCCAAACAAAAGATAGCACAAAGAAACGGCTCCTATCTGAAGCCAAATCATATTTCCAATAAATGGGACTCCCTCACCGGGATTAAGAAAAGTAAATAAAGAAATCACTAGAAAAGCTATGATATTTTGATACAAAAACTCTGTTAACTTGCTTTGCATTAGATTAATGCCTTATTAACAATAATAGAATTTTTCAGGAAATATCTGTCACTAAGCTCTTTCATAGCTTTATCCATTTTTAGAGTCTGTAAAAAACTTACATCAGACTTATCAAATCAACCTATGTAGTAAATAAGAATATTATTACTATATTCAGCCATCACTTTTAACAAGGGTCAAAGGGAAGGCTCTTACTAAGGCTCTTAAAGAAGTCTATGTAATTTAGTTTGCAAATATAGAGACACCAATAGGAATAGTATTAATTGTAAATAATATTAACTCAAAATTAACAAACTAATTCTTATTATAGCTTGGGAACTATTGATCAAATATTAATATCATCTCACGCTTATCAGATGAAGACTGATTTGCACTAACTACGCCGTTAGAAGTTAGAAATAAAACTGCACGTTTTATAGTTGATAATGAATACTTAGAGAAGTATGGATCATTTTTTATTGCAGTAATTGTTACATTAGAATTAGAAGTGATGAAAGAAAAAACCGCTCTTTCAACTTCTGAAAACTCACCTAATCCAAATTCTTTTTCACATTCATCTAACGCTTTTCTTAACTGAAATAACCTGCTGACTGCTTTTTTCATTTTATGTTCCTCAAGTAACTTAGCCCCTTGACGAAAATTATAGATTAAAATGAGATATAAGTTACCACTTAATAGAACCAATAACCTAACATCTAATAGTCCAGAATTAAAGCTTCATTTTTTAACTCTAAACCCTTATCTTACTATTTCATTATTGAATATTAAATTGTTGCTTAAGGCTAATATATTCAATCACCCTTATTCTAGGTCCAAATTGACTAACTACCCTCGACGAAGCAGCATTAGCAAACTCAGCAGCCCAAGAAAAGTCCTTACCAAGACCTAGTGCATATAAAAAAGAACCAGCAAACATATCACCAGCACCATTCGTATCAACTGCACTTGCAAGAACACCTGGAGTATTAATCATATTAGTTCCATCAAAAACTAATGACCCACCTGCACCTCTTGTAATAGCAAAGGTTTTAGCATGTTTCTTTAATTCTTCAGCAGCCGCTTCTACTGTATGCGTTCCAGTAAAACTCCTAGCTTCATCACCATTACAAAAAATTAAATCCACACCATCATCACCAATAATTGTTCTTATGTTATCTGAAAAAACCTCAACAACAAATGGATCGGAAAGACTCAATGAAGTTTTAACCCCGCTCTTCTTAGCATAGATCATAGCATCTCTTGCAACAGCTGTTCTTTCATCATCAGTCACAACATAACCTTCAATATATAGCCATTCTGAAGATGCTAAAGCCTCTTCATCAACCTCACGATATGAAAGCTCTAGGCTAGCGCCTAAATAAGTGTTCATTGTTCGCTCTGCATCCGGACTAATCATTACCAAGCATTTACCGGTAATGCCAGTAGAAGGATCAACTTGATGAAAATCAACGCCCGCCCGATTTAAATCTTTCACAAAAAAAATGCCCTCATCATCATCTGCAACTTTGCCAGAAAAGAAAGCTGAAGATCCAAATCTACTTGCCGCCACTACTGAATTGCATGCAGACCCTCCACAACTCCTTTTAACAGCCACGCGTTGACTAGTCAGTTCATCCATTAAGTATTTTTGTCGTTTTTCGTCAACAAGAGTCATCAATCCTTTGCCAATATCATTTTCACTTAAAAATGAATCACTGACAATAACTTCAGTATCAACTATTGCAGCGCCAATTCCATAAATACCATATTTTTTCATAAGTTCAAATTCCTACATTTCTATTAATTTAATTAATACTTTTAGACTCTAAGTGCCTCAGGAACTGGAAAATTTACAGACTCCCTAGCACCGCTTACTTCAATAATTTCACTACCACCATTCATCATGAGATAAGACACCACTGCCTGAACTAGAACTTCTGGTGCTGATGCGCCTGCTGTAACTCCAATAGAAGTAAGACCATTCAGCCAATCATTTTGAATATCAGTTGCTCCATCAATTAAATAAGCAGGCTTACCCTCATTTTCTGCAATCTCTTTGAGTCGGTTCGAGTTAGAAGAGTTTTTTGAACCAATAACAAGGAGCATTTCTGAATTTTTAATCATAGACTTTACTGAGTCCTGGCGATTTTGAGTTGCGTAACAAATATCACTTTTTTTAGGTGCTTGAATTTTTGGAAATTTAGCTTTAAGAGAGTCAACAATCTCTTGGGTATCATCAACCGATAAAGTGGTCTGTGTTGTATAGGAAATGTCCAAATCTTTAGAAAACTCTAGATCTTTAATGTCTTTAATTGACTCTACTAAAGTAATACGGCTAGATGAATTTGACTGTCCTAAAGTTCCCTCAACCTCTGGATGACCGGCATGGCCAATCAAAATAACTTGATGATTTTGTTTTTGCCGCCTGGTGACTTCTTTATGAACTTTCGTTACTAGCGGACAAGTTGCATCATAAATAATATCTGAAATCTCAGCAGCATCTTTTCTTACGGCTTGTGATACTCCGTGCGCACTAAAAATTACAACACTTCCCTTTGGAACTTCATTAATCTCATCTACAAAAATTGCACCTTTCTTTTTTAGGTTACTTACAACAAATTTATTATGGACAACCTCATGACGTACATAAATCGGTGAACCATGTTTTTCAATTGCGCGCTCGACTATCTCTATAGCACGATCAACGCCAGCACAAAAGCCTCGTGGATTAGCCAAAAATATCTTCAAAATTTATCCAATTGATTCACTTAAAAAAATATTAATATTATTTTTTGTTATTGAGGTGAAGTGCGGAGAGGATCTGAAAAACTTTTTGTCGTAAGTCTGACCTATGCACTATCATATCAATAGCACCCTTCTCAAGTAAAAATTCACTTCTTTGAAATCCTTCTGGTAACTCTTCTCGAACCGTTTGTTCAACAACTCTGGCTCCTGCAAAACCTATTCTTGCATTGGGCTCAGCAATCTGAATATCGCCTAGCATTGCTAAGCTAGCTGAAACGCCACCCATAGTTGGATCAGTTAAGACTGAGATAAATGGGATTTTATTATCAGCTAATAATTTAACAGCAAGCGAAGTTTTTGACATTTGCATTAGAGAAAAAAGGCCTTCTTGCATTCTAGCACCGCCACTTGAAGAAAAGCAAACAAAAGGATGTCGGTTTTCAATAGCAATATTCGCAGCTCTTACAAATTTTTCACCAACAACTGACCCCATTGATCCGCCCATAAAACTAAAATCAAAAGCTGCAACAACAATTGGCATCCCTTTTAATACTCCAGTTTTAACAATTAACGCATCTTTTTCCTTGGTCTTTTTTTGGGCATCATGATAACGATCTTTGTATTTTTTTTGATCTTTAAACTTAAGTGGGTCTACAGACTCAATATTAGCAGCAATCTCAAGTTGCTGCTCAATATCCAGGAATCCCTCTATACGTTTTCTTGCAGATATTCTTAAATGATGGTCACACTTTGGACAAACATAATGAAGACGCTCAAGCTCCTCTTGATAAAGAACTCGTCTACACTCTGGGCACTTACTCCAAATTCCTTCTGGAATATTTTTTTTGATATTTATGCCAATAGATGGCATAATTTTTTCTAACCAACTCATAGTATTTGTAAATTAATTAATAGCATTTGAGATTTCCTTTGCCAGCTTCCCAACCTTAGTAATCATTGTATCTTTATCACTGGACAATTCTTCAATAATTGAAACTAGCGCACTGCCAACAATTACTGCGTCAGCATTCTCGCCAACTTGTTTCGCTACTTCAGCGTTACTTATCCCAAAACCAACTCCCACTGGTAATTTAAAATAATTTCTCATTCTTTCTAAGTGATGATTAACCGATGCAACATCGAGATTTCCTGCGCCTGTTACGCCCTTCAATGATACAAAGTATATGTAGCCAGTAGCCATTTCTGCAATATACTGTAAGCGTTCATCTGTCGTTGTTGGGGCAACTAAAAAGATAAGATCAATACCAACCTTGTCGAGCTCTTCCTTAAGATCATGGACCTCTTCTGGAGGCATATCAACAACCAAAATTCCGTCTACTCCAGCTTCATGGGCTCTGAGAGCAAATTCTTTATAGCCAAACACCTCAATTGGATTTGTATAACCCATTAAGACAATACCAGTTGACTGGTTATGCTCTCTAAACCTCTCAACTATTGCAAAAACATCATGCAAGTTAACGCCGTCTGCAACCGCCCTCTCATGTGATTTTGCAATTACTGGCCCATCAGCCATTGGATCTGAAAAGGGCATTCCTAATTCTATAATATCTGCACCACTATCTGCCAAAGTAAAAACCAATGCCTCTGAGTTATCCAGGCCACTATCACCAGCAGTGATAAATGGAATAAAAGCAGTCTTGTTCTTAGCTTCGAGTTGTTTGAAAATATTTAAGATTCGTGACATAATTATTGATGCTATTTTTTAATTAAATTTTAACATAGACAAAGTTAAACTCAATTTAATGTCCATATTATTAGGATTATTTAGTTTTGGTAGGGTATGAGTGAACCGCATCCACTAAAACTTTCATACTTTCTGGGTTAACATCAGGAGTAATCCCATGCCCAAGATTAAAAACATGCCCAGTTTGCCCTTTGAATTGGTCAAGAACTTTGAAAGCTTCAGCCTTGATTACATCAGGTGACGCATAAAGCACTGATGGATCAAGATTACCCTGTAATGCTACTTTTGAGCCCACTCTCCTTTCCGCCTCACCAAGCTCAATTGTCCAATCAATACCCACTGCATCGCATCCAGTTGCAGCAATTTGCTCGAGCCATGCAGCGCCGCCTTTAGTGAAAAGTGTCACCGGAATCGTTCTACCTTCATAGCTACGGTGAATCCCATCCACAATTTTTGACATGTACCTTAATGAAAAATTTTCATAACTACCCTTACTTAGAAGCCCACCCCAGGTATCAAAAATCATTACTGAATCCGCACCAGCTTCAATTTGAGAATTCAGATAGTCTATGACAGTATCAGCCAGAACATCAAGTAGTTGGTGCATGTGCTTTGGGTTTTCATACATCAAGCCCTTTACCTTTGAAAAAGTTTTACTAGTGCCGCCCTCAACCATATATGTTGCAAGTGTCCATGGACTTCCCGTAAAGCCTATTAATGGAACTCTGCCTTTAAGGTTTTTCTTGATTACAGAAACTGCTTTACTAACGTAATTAAGCTCAGTTCCAACATCTGGCTTGGTTAAGTGTTCAATGCTGCTGAGCGTGTGAAGAGGATTAGTAAATTTTGGCCCCTCTCCCTCAACAAAATGAAGCCCCAAACCCATAGCGTCAGGAATAGTTAATATGTCAGAAAAAAGAATTGCTGCATCAAGATCAAAACGCTCAAGGGGCTGAAGGGTAACTTCACACGCCAGATCACTTGACTTACATAAAGTTAAAAAATCACCAGCTATTTTTCTAGTAGCACGGTACTCTGGCAAGTATCTACCTGCTTGCCTCATCACCCAAATTGGAGTACGCGATACTTCTTTTTTTAGTAACGCATTAATGTAGTCAAATGCCATTATTTTTTCCCAGTAAAAGGTTGATTATAATCATTGTAGAGATTTATTTTGCTTTGCTTCTGACACAAAAAAAGCCACATTTGTGGCCTTTAGAGTGAATCAATTAATATTTAACGCTTGAATGCGCCGTAACGTGACTTAAATTTCTCAACACGTCCAGCAGTATCCATAATTTTTTGCTTACCTGTATAAAAAGGGTGACAACTTGAACAAACATCAAGATGAAGTTCGTCTTTACCCGAAGTTGAGCGCGTTTCAAATGAATTACCACAACTGCACACAACTTTAATAGTATCGTAAGAAGGATGAATGTCTGTTTGCATAACTTTATATCTTCAAATTTAAAAGAACGTGAATTATATACTATCTCTCTGCAGGGGTAAATGTTTTAACACTTAATGCATGAAGCTCACCGCTCTTTATCTCTTCTTTAACCACTGCTAAAACTGCTCTCTGCCTTTGCAATAAAGATAGCCCTTCAAAAATAGGTGAAACAATTACTGCAGAGCAATTACAACCATCGCCCTCCATAGTGACTTCAGATTGCTCTATTCCTAGTTCAAGTTTTTTCTGGACCTCTTCTAAAGTCATAATGCATCTCTACTTATAGTTTTATTATTAAACATTTTACTAAACTTCATTAGATTATGACGAGCCAAAAATACCTTTTAACATAAAGAAAAATAAAATCGACATTATGGCGCCAGCTGGAAGCGTAATAATCCAAGAAAGAAAAATTCGGTTAATAACTCTCAAGTTAAGTGAAGCAAGGCCTCTTGCAATGCCCACACCAAGTACAGCTCCCACCAATACCTGCGTAGTAGAGACTGGAAGGCCTGTATAGGAAGCAAAAACAACAGTTGTTGCTGCAGCAAGTTCAGCAGCAAAACCACGACTAGGCGTAAGCTCCGTAATACTTTTACCAATTGTTTTCATTACCCTGTAACCAAAAGTTGTTAGGCCAAAGACAATGCCGCCTCCTCCGACTAGTAATATCCATGAAGGTAAGACACTCTTAGAGACGATCTGCCCTCCTGATTCAACAATACTATAGACTGCGGCTAAAGGTCCAATTGCGTTAGCAACATCATTTGATCCATGCGCAAATGCCATTGCACAGGCAGTTATAATCATTAGTCCACCAAATAATTTCTCCATATTAGCGTATGAAAAGTCACTGTCATCTTCAGGATTGATCTTAATACGCCTAATAATAATAGCTGCAAGAATAGCTGCCAATATTCCCACTGCAGTTGCAATCATCATGCTGGTAGGTAGATCTTTACCAAGGTGCTTTAAGGATTCAACATGTTTAAGTCCTTTAAGTAGTGTCACTAAAGAGATAATAAAACCAACAAAAAATACATAAAAAGGGAGGTATTTTTTAGCATTCTCAAGAGGCTTTTCGGTATCAATAATATTGCTCTGTAAGCTCTTAAAGATTACAATTGCCAGCGTTCCAGCAATAATTGGAGAGATGACCCAACTCGCTATAATTGCATAGACCTTGCCCCAAGCTACAGCATCAATTCCAACACCTACAGCGCCAAATCCCACAATCGCCCCTACAATAGAGTGCGTTGTCGAAACCGGCCAACCAAGAGAAGATGCAATCAATAGCCAGGTAGCTGCAGCTAAAAGTGAAGCAAGCATTCCGTACACCAGTAATTCTGGATTAGAGACAAATGATCCAGAATCAAGAATGCCTTTTCGAACCGTTGCCGTAACCTCGCCACCTGCAAGAACTGCTCCAGCGAACTCAAATATAATTGCAATAACTACCGCTTGCTTAAATGTAATTGCACCAGAGCCTACCGATGTTCCCATTGCATTTGCAACATCATTAGCACCAATACCCCAAGCCATAAACAAACCAAAACCAATAGCCAGCATGATAAGAATATCACTATTTTGTACAATAATTTCCATGGAGAGCTCCGGTTATTTAGTTAACATTACTTCAAAACGTGACCCTACCTTTTGGGCAGCATCAGCGGTCTCGCCTAACCACTCAATAGCTCGGTAATAAAACATGACATCTACAGGAGGTAATTCAGATTCAAGCAAAAATAATTTATTACGAATATCATTCTGAGCTACATCAGTATCATGCTCTAGGACATTAATTTTTTTGACCATCTCTGCAACAATTTTACGTTCACGAGAACTAAACGCTGTTTCTAACAACTCATCAAGTTCATTAATAGCTACCATTGCAGAAGCTGAAGTCTTAATACAAAGATCAGCAAGCTTTATAAAGTCCTCTGCAAACTCTTTAGGAAAAACCATATGACGAGTCATCATCAAGCCAGCAAGGTCTTTAGTAATGTTGGCAATAGAGTCTTGGATTAAGAGAACATCAAGCAAATCTCTTCTTGAGAAAGGCATCATAAAAGTACTAGGCAAGTTCATTCTTAATTTTTTCTTTAACTGGTCAGCTTTTTTCTCTTTATTTCCAATTGAAACTCGAGCTTCTTGCGCCTTGTCCCAATCCTCAGATTGAGCAGCTTTAGCAAAAACTCCAAACTCTTTGATACAGGAATGAACCTGCTTCATGTGTTTTTGCAAAGGGCTTATTGGCGACTTTCCAAATAAACTAGTAATATTTCCTGATTTAGTCATAACTATTTATCTCCATAAAAAGAATTATTTAGTACTACTTATCACTACCTCTAAAAAAACGAATTTTATATAAATAACTAAAAAAAAGTAACTAATTTAAAAAATATTTTACCAGTGGAATTAGTTTCGATTTGACCTGCTTATAACACGCCTCAAATTCTTCAAAATCCTTGCCATCTGGGTCATCAAAACCTAAATGAACTAGCTCTGTTTTTCCTGGAAATATAGGACAAGTTTGACTTGCATTATCACAAACTGTAATGACTAGATCAAAGTCAATATGCAAGAGTGTTTCCAGTCTTTTAGAGTGGTACTCATCCTTCCAAATATTCTTAACTTCTAATATTTTTTTTGCATTCGGATTTACTAAGCCGCTAGCAGATACGCCGCTCGAATATGCTTCAATTCTCTCACCAAGCTCACTATTGATTAGCGCTTCCGCAATAATACTTCTACAGCTATTTCCAGTACACAAAACCAATACTTTTTTCATGGGAACTAATTAAGACTCGGATTGAAAAAGCTTTAAAAATACTTGCGCAGCAATTACAGCGCCAATGATAGTCGCCGCTATATAAATCCATAGATGCTCATAATTACCGCTCATCACTGCAGGCCCAATACTTCGAGCTGGATTCATACTACCACCCGTTATAGGCCCTGCAAACATTGCCTCAAGGCCAACTGTTAAGCCAATAGCCAATCCTGCAAAATCTTTTGTAGCTTTCCCATGAACCGCAGAAGAGCAGATAACAATCATTAATATAAAAGTCAAAATCAATTCAAACCCAAAGGCTTGAGTTACTGAGCCGTAAGGAAGAGTCGCACCAAGATAGCTCACCTCCGACATGGTGACAAAGTTCTCATTAAGTAAAAAATATAGGCTTGCACTTGCAGCTATCGCGCCCAAAATCTGAGCGCCAATGTATGGAACAACCTTCCTACTATCAAATTCTCCTATTGACCAAAAAGCTATCGTCACAGCAGGATTAAAATGAGCTCCCGATAAATGGGCAAAGCTATAAATTAGTGCCACTACGACAAAGCCAAATGTTAGCGCTATACCAACATGGCCAAGAGCTCCAGTAATATCATTAATCATCACGGCTCCAGTTCCAGCAAAGACCAGAATGTAAGCTCCAATTAACTCAGCAAGTAATTTTTTACGCATTTTCACTTAGCTTAATTTCTAAAGTGTAACATTATACAAACTATTTTTTACTACCTAACACTATACTTTTAATGCCAAATCAATCAACTAATAATGAAGTCAATGTAATCATTTTAGCTGCAGGTCAAGGCACAAGAATGAACTCAAGTGTATCCAAAGTTCTTCATGAAGTTGGTAATAAGACTTTAATCCAGCATGTCATAGATGCAGCAACGCCCTTGGCAAGCTCAATTAATGTAATTATTGGCCATAACTCTGAATCAGTAAAAAAATCAACACAGAATAATTTGATTAAATGGGTTTTACAAAAAAATCAACTTGGAACTGGGCATGCAGTAATGCAGGCAATCCCTAATATTCAAGAAAACTCAATGTGTCTTATTCTATATGGTGATGTTCCTTTAATTCAAACCCAAACATTATTAAAGTTGCTTGAAAAAGCAAATAAGACTGGCTTTTCTCTTTTAACAGTAATTCAAAATGACCCTTCAGGGTATGGCCGAATCATAAGAGACTCTTCAAAATCCATTAAATCAATTATTGAGCATAAAGATGCTAATACTGAAGAACTTAAAATTGATGAAATTAATACGGGCATTATGGCTATTACTGGTGCATTATTAACAAAGTACTTAAACCAGCTTGAGCCAAATAATTCGCAGGGTGAACTATATCTTACTGATATTGTTGAAAAAGCAGCCAAAGATAATGTTACTATTGCTTCATTTATTTGTGAAAATTCAGCAGAAGTAATGGGTATAAATGATAAAAATAACTTAGCCGAGGCTGAAAGGGCTCACCAGTTAAAAAATGCTGAAGAGCTAATGATCAATGGCCTCACTATTAAAGACCCTAGTCGTTTTGATTGTCGGGGTAATTTAACTTTTGGAAATGACTGTATTATCGATGTAAATGTTGTTTTTGAAGGTGAAGTTAGGTTAGGAAAAAATGTTCTAATTTCGCCAAACTGCATTATAAAAAACTCTAAAATCGGTGATAATGCTCACATCATGCCAAATTCAATGATTGAAGGCTCTGTTATTGGAAGTCACACTAGTATTGGGCCTTTTGCCCGCATTCGTCCTGAAACTCAAATAGGTAGTCATGCAAAGATTGGCAATTTTGTTGAAGTAAAAAAATCAACAATTGATGACAACTCAAAGGTATCCCATTTAAGTTACATCGGGGATAGTCAAATTGGAAAGGGTGTCAATATTGGTGCTGGCGTAATAACGTGCAACTATGATGGTGTAAATAAAAGTCAAACAACAATTGGAGATGGAGCATTTATAGGCTCAAATAGTCAATTAATTGCCCCAGTATCGATCGGAAAAAATGCAACCATTGGAGCGGGCTCAACTATCACTCAAGATGCCCCCGATGATAAGCTTACCTTGAGTCGCAATAAACAATCAACGATGAGCAAATGGAAGCGGCCTCAGAAGAAATAAATTTTTTCTACCTCACAGGATAACTGCTCAATGTTAAATCTTCCTAAGAATGTTTGGATATTAACTGCCTGTTTAGCCCTCTTTATGTCCCTTAGCGTTTTTATGCTATTTGTCGCGGGCATTATTGGAAGCGTTCTTGCACCCTTAAAAAGTTTATCTACCTTACCAGTTGCAACTATTGTAGTAGGCACTGCTGTAAGTATTATTCCAGCCATCCGGCTGATGTCAATTTTTGGTCGTAAGAAAGTTTTTTTGAGCTCTTGCATTTACACCATATTTCTAATCGGCCTGTGTATATTCTCAATCATCAATAAATCATTTTACTTATTTTGTTTTGCGTCTTTCTGTTTAGGTGGAACAGTTGCGGTTATGCAGCAATTTAGGTTTGCAGCGATTGAAAGTGTGGAGCCTGAACAAAGACCAAAAGCAACTGCAGTTGTTCTTTTAGGTGGGCTAATTTCTGCTTTTCTTGGCACGGAAATTGCAACTTTAGGCAAAAATTACTTTGATACCGACTTTGTTGGCTCTTTCGTCATCCTCTCCCTTTTGTTTATAATTGCATTTATATTGATGTGCTTCTTTAAGCCAGCTGAAAAGTTTAAGCAGCAAATTGATAATTCTAAAAGGTCATTGCTTAAAATTATTAAGCAAGGCTCTTTCATAGTTGCAGTTTGCGCGGCGACAACAGGCTATGTTGTTATGAGCTTTGTAATGACAGCCACGCCGGTCAGTATGCATATAATGGATGGCTATTCACTGCACCACACAAAATCAGTTCTTCAAGCTCACGTTATCGCAATGTTTCTTCCGTCACTATTTACAGCTTACATTGTTAAATATCTAGGGCTTACTCGGATGATGCTCCTTGGAGTTATATTTTTCTTTGCTTCTGTCTTCATTGCATACAGTAGCCATGCTCTTAGCAGTTACTGGTGGTCTTTAGTTTTTCTTGGTCTTGGATGGAACTTCCTATTTATAGGAGGAACAAACCTACTCCCAAGATCCTATAGTGAAAATGAAAAGTTTAAAGTTCAATCAATCAATGATTTTTTAGTTTTTGGTCTTCAGGCTTTTGCAGCACTTTCAGCAGGCTGGTTTGTTTTTAATTTTAGCTGGGAAGTAGTTCTTTTATCAGTCATTCCATTGTTATTTTTTCAATTATTTATTCTGTTATGGTGGTTGAAAAATAATAATTAATAATTGGTGATTGTTTTGTAATAAAATTCTTTAAAAACTCTATTGGACCTTATGATGTTGAAAGTCACTCCGCTAACTCCTTCAATTGGAGCAATAATCTCAAAAGTTTCACTAAATAAGGATTTAAATAGTGGGACCATTGAGCAAATATACAGCGCACTCATAAAGCATCAAGTTGTTTTTTTTAGGGACCAGAATATTTCCCCAGAAACTCACCTAAAATTAGCAGAGAGTCTTGGCGAAATTGATCCAGGTCACCCTGTCTACCCACATGTTGAAGGATATCAAAGCATTGTTTTACTTAAAAATGATGCAAATAATAGGCCAGATACAAATGATTGGCATAAAGACCTTACTTTTAAAGAAAGTCCTCCCTTTGCAAGCATATTACATGGCGTAAAGGTTCCTAAAGTTGGTGGTGACACGCTTTGGGCTAGTATGAGTGCTGCATATGATCAGCTTCCAAATGGATGGAAAGACCACCTAGAAGAACTTGAAGCGATTCATGATATGGGTACATTTAGAAATGACTTTTACAAAGAAGGTGGTATCGATTCGGTTAATAATGCTCTAAAGAACGTTGGCTCAGCAGTTCATAAAGTTATTGGAACTCACCCCATTTCAGGTCTCAAATATTTAAATGTAAACCAATCCTTTACTCGTAATATTGTCAATGAAAGTCAAGGTCCAAGTGATCATATACTGCAATTTTTATTTCAGCATATTTCAAAACCTGAATTCCAAGTTAGATTTCACTGGGAAGATAATTCAGTTGCTATTTGGGATAATCGCATTACTCAACATTATGCAGTTTTTGACTACTTGCCAGAATTCAGGCACATGCAGCGAGTTACAGTTGTAAACGATAAAAGGGATAAGTCTTAAATACTACCCAAGAACCCTGAAGCCTTGTTTTAGGTCTTCAATTAACTCACTTGAGTCTTCAAGCCCTATGCTAAGTCGAACTAGATGTTTTCCATCATGAACCCATTCTCCATCTCGCTTGTATGGCCTTGCAGTTAAGAGGCTTTTATAACCTCCCCAACTAAAGCCAAGGGCAAATATTTCAAGTGAATTTGCAAATAATGCAATTTTTTCATCTGAATATGACTTTTTGAATGTGAAAGCAAATAGCCCTGACGCGCCACTAAAATCTCTCTTCCATAAGTCATGCTGAGGGTGCGACTCAAGACCAGGATGAATTACAGTCTCAATAATATCATTCTTATCAAGCCATCTCGCAACTTCAAAGGCTGATTTTTGGTGCTCCTCTAGACGAACCTTTAGTGATCTCAGTCCCCTCAAAGCCTGATAGCAATCCTGTGGATTGGCGTAATTTTCAACAGTTTCAAAATATTTAGAAAACTCATCCGCATATTTTTGGTTTACCGTTGCGCAGCCCAACAAGATATCAGAATGGCCACAAATATACTTAGTTACAGATTGAATGGTAATGTCGATACCAAGATCCAAAGGCTTTAAGAAAAGAGGTGTAGCCCATGAATTATCTAAAATTGATAGTACGTTAGCTTTTTTTGCCTCTTTAACAATTGCAGAAATATCTTGTATTTCAAATGTATTAGAGCCAGGAGACTCTAAAAAAATTAATTTAGTTTTATCATTAATATAGTGCCTGATTTCAGCACCTATATTGGACTCTATATGCGTTATCTTTACATTATATTTTTCAAGAATATTATGGCAAAAGCTTGCAGTAGGACTATAAACATTGTCACACAATAAAACCTCATCCCCACTTTTAGTAAAGGCCATTAGTGTATTTGTAATAGCACTGATACCAGAGGGAAATGCATAAGAAATATGACCATTTTCAAGCTTACACATCGCTTCTTCAAAGGCTTTTTGAGTAGATAGCCCATGAGTTCCATAGTCAACACCAGGATAATTATGATCCATTGCTAACTGCATATCTTCAAAATGATTAAACAGAACTGTTGAGCCACTCTGCACATCAGGATTAATGGTTCTTATTTTTCTATCACCATATTTCTGAGTGTAATCAATCCATCCAACGATATCATTTTTCTTAGTCATATATTTATAGGTTTAACAAATTGGAAATCATCATAAGTACAATTAAGGAATTTGTCCAGCAATTTTTCAATACAAAAACAATTAAATTATTATTAACTGACTTGCAGCTGGGCAGTAAAGAGCAACCTTTGAAGGGAGTTTAAAAAAATCATCAAGAACCTCTTGATATATTTTGATTTGTTTTTGGTGTGACTGTTTTTGCCGCCCAATAAATGAGCTCATAGATTCACCATCGTTAAGCGATGCCGTCTTGAAATCTATAATCCATAAAGTGCCATCTTCAATAAACAATCGATCAATTATTACTGTTTTACTTGAATTACTATATTCGGCTTCTACTTCAGTAGAGTCTCGATATTTAAATAGCCATTCAAAATCTTTATCACGCTTTGTATTGAGAAGTAAAAGAGAGGCAGCTTTAGTATATGACTGAATTAGTTTTGTCGGCAATCCAAACTCCTTAAATCTTGCGTCAATACTTTCAAATGATGGCTCAAATAAATAATGCTCTAGAAAGTAATGCACTATTGAGCCCAATGCACTTTGATAAATTAGATTAATATTACTGGACATATTTTTAGATTGCTTAATGTCATTAATGACTCTACTAGAAAGAGTTGAAAGCACCTTATTACGCTGAAGTTTGGGCAAAGAAGTCTCTACTGGAATTGTTGCATCTTGAATTGGAATGTCATCGATAGATTGTTGAAAATAATTACTTAAAAATGACAGCAATGAGCCACTGACAGCTCTTCCAGTTTTTGAAACGCTACCTAACAAATGAATCTTATCTTTTGCTCGGCTCATCCCAACATACAGCACTCTCATTAATTCAAAGTGTGCCTGTTGTTTTTGTAAGTACTGCAAATAAAGGTAAGTTTTACTCTCAGAGTCTTCATAAGAAGATTTTAAAGGTGCCAGCAAAATATTATTATTTGAAAACTCTTGAATTTGTATTAAAGGTAGTGAGTCATTTTTTCCTTTTTTACCAAGGCCAGGAATAATTACAGTATCGAACTCTAAGCCTTTAGCCTGATGAATTGTCATTAACTTAACAGAGGCAGACTGGGAGGGTGCATATAAATCTTTAACCATCAATTCAATTGTCTTGATATCTAAACTTTGACTTAGTTCGCAATGATTCAGTAATGAAAGAAATTGAGATCTAATACTTTTTTCTTGCTCATTAAGTTCAATCTCATTACATAGCTGACTTAAGGCATAAGAAAAACGCTCTACAAAAGAAAACTTACCTTCACTATAAATAGCCTCTTCAGTTGCTAGGAATAAATGCCTAGAACGTAAAATACCATCATCACTCAAATCTTTAACGATATCATCATCTATTAACTGACTAAAAATTGTCTTATCTATTGAATCACTAAAAACTAATAAATCTTCTAACTTTAAGCCACACCATGGAGCTCTGAGAATAGAAAGCCAAGCTAAACGATCCGCCAAACTAAGCAATGCTCTAGCTAAACTTAGCAAGTCTCTGGTAAAAAGATTAGACCTTAATGGCTCAGTTTTTAAGGCTTCAAAATTAACCCTGCTTTCCTGAAGCAATAATGTAATGGCATTTAAATGAGATCTAGATCTTACAAGGACTGCAATCTCTTGATGTGGATTATTTAAAATAGATTTTTTAATAATACTAACCACCATCTCCGCTTCTTCAGAATCTTGATCTACACTAAACGGGTAAAAAGTGAGCGCATCATTTTGCTCAATATTTGAAGCAGAGCTTGATTCAGAATAATGAATAGCGCCCAACAATAAATTATCTTGGTTTGGAAATATTTGAGAAAAAATCTTATTATTTTGCTCAACAATACTTTTATTTGACCTAAAGTTAGCCCTTAATACTAGAGGCTTAATTTTAAGACTACCTATACCACCTTTCATGACTTCAAGGAAAATTCCAACTTGAGATTCACGAAATTTATAAATTGATTGCATTGGATCACCCACAAAAAAGATTGACTTTCCATCTCCCTCTTGCCAGCTATCAACAAGCTTTTCAATTAAGCTTAATTGTGAATATGAAGTGTCTTGAAACTCATCAACTAGTAGATGCTTAATTTGATAGTCTAACAATAGCGCAATATCACTTACCTCTTCACGACTATCAAGCACATTAATAGCTTGCATACCAACTTCTGAAAAATCTTGCAAACCTTTTTCTTTAAAAATTACCTTCAACTCTGCAACACTTAACTTTAAGACTTGTGCAATATCATTGATACTTTTACTCGTTGATTCTGGAAAATACGCACTTGGTAAGTTAGATAAATTATTAAGTATTTTTTTGAATTCAACTTCAGAATCAAAACTCTCTAATATTTCTTTAAATATCAGTTTTTCTTCCTTAAGTTCAGCTGGAAATCCAATATTAGCATCAATTTTCTTTCTCCAGTTCCCAGTACTTTTCGTTAAAAGTAACTCAGAAATAGTTTGCCAATCACTCAAATCTTCGATAGTTGAGCCTGGTAACTTTTTAATCTTAGAAACATCATGCCTGGTACTAACTTCTAATAAATTAAAAAAAGATTTATCAAGCAAACCAGATGCTGCACCTCTCAAGGTTCCAAGATATTCAACAATTAATTCTTGCGCTAGAATTTCTAATAAATTAATATCAAGAGCACCCTCAATATATAGTTTTGGTAGCCACTGCTCTCGCTTTGAGAGCATCTGAACTATGAGCCGATAGAACCTATCAACATGGTTATCAAGGTACAACAAAACAGATGAGATGCTAGCTTGATACTCACTCTCCTCAATTAGTAGAAGGGTATTTTCTGCTGCCTCTTGATAAATTTGCTCATACTCATAAGTATTAATCATTGTTTGAGGTGGGATTAATTGATCAATAGATGGGTACCTTGAGACAATTAAACTTGACAGCGAATCAATAGTAATTATTTTTATTCGAGAGGGGTGATTCAGTAAATTCCAATCTTTCAGACTTGATTGCTCTAACACTTTATTGGCAAGATCAAAGGTTTTGAGCTTGTGTGGCTCTTCAGGTGGGTGCAATCTTGCTCGATTAAGCGAGCTAATTATTCTATGCTTTAACTCATCCACCGCTCTGTTGGTAAATGTCATAACTAAAATATTTTCTGGCACATCTGCAGAGCTAAGTAATTTTAAATAACGTTGAGTTATAAGTTCAGTTTTTCCTGAGCCAGCAGGAGCTTGAACAATGAAAGAATCACCTATATTTAGTGCTTGATCTCTTTGCCTCTGATCATTCACATTGACTCTGGCGAACTAACCCCTAGAATAGTTAGCCCATTAAAGAGAACTTGTTTCGTTGCGTGGATCACTGTCAACCTAGCCTGGGTAAGATCTTGATCATCCAGTATAAAAGGACAGGCATTGTAGTAACTATGAAATTGAGAAGCCAATTCACGTAAATAGTAAGCAAGTTGGTGAGGTTCATACTGCATGGCAGCAGACTCTATGACACCTTTATAACGACTTAGCTCTCTTAAAATTGATTTTTCACTTTCTTCTGATAATAATCCTAAATCAGCATCTTGATAATTAAACACTATGCCCTTTTCTTGCGCTTGCTTAAAAACAGAGTTAATTCGAGCATAGGCATATTGAATATAGAAAACTGGGTTCTCGTTTGTCTTTGATTTGGCAAGGTCTAGATCAAAATCCATATGCTGCTCTGACTTTCTAAGGATATAAAAGAAACGTGCGGCATCATTTCCTACCTCACTTCTTAAATCCTCTAGGGTCACAAAAGACCCGCTTCTAGTTGACATTTGTACTTTTTTTCCACCTCTATAAAGGTTTGCAAATTGAACCAAAAGGATTTCTAATTTTTTAGGGTTATGATTAAATGCAGCTACAGAAGCCTTAACTCTAGCAATATAACCATGATGGTCAGCTCCCCAAACATTAATTACTTTATCATAGCCTCGCTCAAATTTTTCAAGGTGGTAGGCAATATCTGAAGCAAAATAAGTATGATTTCCATTATCACGGACTACTACACGATCTTTTTCATCTCCATAATCCGTTGTTTTAAACCATAGGGCGCCGTCCTTTTTATAAACGTGCTTACTGTCTTGAAGTCTTTTAATGCTAGCCTCAGAAAGGCCGTTATCAATCAAAGATTGCTCTGAAAACCACTTTTCAAAGACCACTCCAAAATCAGCTAGATCTTTTTTGATGCCACTTAGAATACTTTCAATACCTACTTTAAAAATAGATTTAAAGCCTTCACCCAATAACTCTTTTGACCTTGAAATTAACTCATCAATATGAGACTCTTTGTTTCCTCCTTCAAGCTCATCTTTGCAGATACCTTCAAAAACTAATGCGGATTCTTTGTGAAAAGCGTCACTATAAGTCTGCATAATATTACTGGCGATATCATTAATATACTTTCCTTGATAGCCATTATCAGGAAACCTTATTGTTTCTCCGCAGAGCGCTAAATATCGCAAGAAAATGCTTACAGATAAGATGTCCATCTGCCTACCCGCATCATTTACATAGTACTCATTATCAACTTTATAACCAACAGATCTTAGTAGGTTAGAAACAGTTGCCCCATAAGCGGCCCCTCTTCCGTGTCCAACATGAAGAGGTCCTGTTGGATTAGCTGAAACGTACTCCAAAAGAATACTTTGGCCTGCTCCTATATTAGATGTTCCATACCCATCACCACTTTCAATAATTTCATTTATCACAGCAGTACTCGACTTGTCTGACAGAAAGAAGTTAATGAACCCTGGGCCGGCTATTTCTGTTTTTTCAATAAAATCAGCGCCATCTAATTGGTCAATAATAGCTTGCGCCAGCTTCAGTGGGCTGGTTTTAGCCTGCTTTGCCAGCATTAAGGCTATATTTGTTGCATAATCACCATGACTTTTATCTTTGGTGTGATCTAGCCGAACTTTTGATGGCATCTCACTAAGTAATCCTTGATCAATTAAATCATGGATGCATTTAGTAAGTAGGTTTTGCAGTTGCTCTTTCATATAATTAACTCATTATTACTTTTTTGGTTATTAGAGCCTATTTTAATTTAACACATCAATAAGTCGATACTCAAATTCTATACTTAAGGTTTAGTGAGCCTCTTGCCAGTTTGTTCCAATTCCCACATCAACCTCTAATGGAATACTTAACTTCAAAGTATCTGACATCATAGAACTGACAATTTCACCATACTCTTTAGCTTTATCAGCTCGAAGTTCAAATACAAGCTCATCATGAACTTGCATGATCATTTTTACTCCATTATTTTCTCTATCAATCCAGGACTGGATATCGAGCATAGCTTTTTTTATAATATCTGCAGAGGAGCCTTGCATAGGAGCATTAATTGCAGTTCTTAGTGCGTGTTGCTGCAGCATTTTATTTTTCGAATTAATTTGAGGCAAATATAGCCTCCTACCTAAAATTGTTTCCACAAATCCCTGCTCTTTAGCCCTTTCTTTAGTTTCGTCCATAAACCTTAAGACACCAGGATAATTCTCAAAATAACCATCAATATATTGCTTAGCTTCAGTTCTAGAGACATCTATTTGTTTAGCCAAACCAAACGCACTCATACCATAAATTAAGCCAAAGTTTATCGCCTTAGCCTTTCGGCGCTGATCTTTAGTAACATTTGAAAGCTCAGTATCAAAAACTTGAGAGGCTGTTGCACTATGAACATCAACATTATTATTAAAAGCCTCAATTAAGCTCTTATCCTGTGAAATATGCGCCATTATTCTAAGCTCAATTTGAGAATAATCAGCAGCAAGGATTGCATTATCTTTATTTGCAATGAATGCTGATCTAATCTGAGCACCCCTCTCTGTTCTAATTGGAATATTTTGAAAATTAGGTTTTGAAGAAGAAAGCCTACCAGTTGCAGTTACTGCTTGATGATATGAAGTATGAAGCCTTCCAGTCTTTCTGTTAATTTGTTTTGGTAAGGCCTCTAAATAAGTAGAATTTAGTTTTGTTAAAGTACGATAAGCCATTATTAAATCAACTAACGGGTGATCAAGTAATTTTAGAGCTTCTTCATTTGTTGAAGGCTGGCCCTTTGCTGTTTTCTTTTTTGGCTCTAGGCCAAAACCCTCTTCACTAAATAAAATTTGCTGAATTTGTTTTGGAGACTCAAGATTAAATTCATCGCCAGCAACCTCATATGCTTCAGTCTGAATTTTCATCATTTCAGCTTTAACCTCAATCTGTTGGTTAAAGAGTGAAGTTTCATCAACAAACGCACCATTTCTTTCTAATTTCAACATAATTTTTATTAATGGAATCTCTATGCTTTTATAAAGCAGCATCACTTTAGGATAATCTTGAAGCCTTGATTCCAAGACATTATTTAGCTCATTTGTTACAATGACATCTTCACACGCATAAGGCATTGCTTCACTAATATCAACCTGGTTAAAGGTTAGTTGTTTTTTTCCGCTGCCAGCAACATCTGCATAATGAATTGTTTTGTGCCCCAAATAATGTAAGGCTAAATCATCCATATTATGGCGGCTTGCAACTGAATTCAAACAATAAGATTTCAACATAGTGTCGTCAATAATGCCATTTAGACTAATATCAATATTAGCAAGAATATGGGCATCATATTTTAAGTTTTGACCAACTTTGCCAATAGCTTTATTCTCGAGCAAGGGCTTTAAAGATGCCATTACCTTATGTCTAGCCAACTGAACTGGCGCATCTAAGTAGTCATGTGCAACTGGTAAATAATAACTATCTTTCTCAATAAGAAAAACAAGGCCAACAATCTCAGCCTCCATATAGTTAAGACTATTCGTCTCTAAATCAAATACAAAAGATTCACTATTGGACAGCTTAGTAAGCAATCCAGAAAAGTCTTCATCTGTAAGTATTAGATTTTGAGAATATTCTTTAAGAGAAATACTAGAAACAGGGCTGGGAGTTTCATCAGTGGCCTGCTCATCATTTTGAGCAATTTTAGGTACAGTCTTTTCACCTAATTGCTTAAGCCACATTGAAAAACCATACTCTCTAAAAAGATCTAGTAACTCCTCTTTGTTTTCTCCGGGCTCATCCAATAAGATATTTAAAGGAAGCTTGACATCAAACTTTAGCTGAACTAATTTATAAGAAAGATCCAATATCTCAAAAGATTCCCTTAGTTTTTCACCAACCTTACCGCCAATCTTTTCTGCATTAGCCTTAACACCTTCAATGTTTTCATAAAGCTCAAGCCACTTTGACGCAGTTTTTGGTCCAACACTAGGCACTCCAGGTATGTTGTCAGCTGAGTCCCCCGTTAATGCCAGTAAATCTAATATTTGGTTTGGATTAACTCCCATTTTCTCTTTAATTTCTTCCTCACCATAGAGCTTACCTTTCATGTCAAGTTGCTTAATATTGCCTCCGACTAATTGGAAAAGGTCTTTGTCCCCACTAGCAATAATTGTTTCAATGCCTTCTTCACGAGCAAGCTTAGATAACGTCGCAATGACATCATCTGCTTCGACACCCGGCTCGCATAAAAAATGAAAGCCCATTGCCCTAACTATTTTATAAAGGGGTTCAATCTGAACAACTAAATCATCCTCTGCTGGGCTTCTATTGGCTTTGTAGTCAGGAAACATTTCGTGACGAAAATTTGAACCTTTTGCATCAAAAATCATAATAATCTTTGCGTCCTGATACTTCCTTTGTAGATGTTTTATCGCATTTACAACACCAAACATAGCTCCAGTAGGAAAGCCACTTTCATTTGTCAAGTTTTGAGATAGCGTTGAGAAATAGGAGCGAAATAAAAACGCCGAGCCATCTACTAAAATGAGTTGCTGATTCATTCTCAAATTTTACCTCTAAACCAAGTTTTTTTATTGGAAACTACTTGATGAATTTAAACTTTCAAACTTTATATTTTGAGCTCATGCATGAATTGTTAGATAAAATATACTAATGTCAGATGCTCTCATAACTCTAAACAATATTAGCCTTAGTCATAATGGGAAAAATATCCTTGATGATGTCAGCTTTAAACTTCATCCTGGTGAGTTTATTACATTAATAGGTCCTAATGGTGCTGGAAAAAGCTCATTAATTAAGATTCTTTTAGGTGTTATTAAACAAGATTCTGGAGAAATAATACATAGCGATAATTTAAAATTTGGTTATACGCCTCAATCATTTACAGCAAATCCATACATACCTATATCTGTTATTGATTTTTTGACATTAAATCAAAAATTTGATCGTGAGTTCACGCGTCAAACTTGTGAGCTTACTAGTATTGAAGATTTACTTAAAATGCCGCTCAAAAATCTTTCAGGTGGTGAATTGCAAAAAGTCTTACTAACTAGAGCACTTCTAAATAAGCCTAATGTGTTGATTTTGGATGAACCAGCACAAAACCTTGATGTTGATGGGCAAATGCAGCTTTATAAATTAATTCAGGATATTCATCAAAAGCAAAACTGTGCTGTACTTATGGTGTCACATGATCTTCATAGGGTAATGAAAGAATCAACTCAAGTTCTGTGCCTTTATCATCATATCTGCTGTGAGGGACTCCCCGAATCCATATTGAAAGATGCTCAATTCAATGACTTGTTTGCTGATCAAATCCATGACTTGATGGCAACTTATGAGCATCATCATAACCACCAGCACGATCATTAGAGAAGTCTAAATGGACTCTAAATGATATAATTAACTTTTTTTTATTATGACAATTATGAAAGATATTATTGAAGCCGCATTTGAAGATCGAGCGCATATCACCCCTGACTCTGCAAGCAATGAAATTAAAGAGGCTGTTGATGAGGCAATTCACCTCCTAGACTCAGGAAAAGCTAGAGTTGCAGAGCAAAAAAGTATCGGCAACTGGGAGGTTAATGAATGGCTAAAGAAAGCTGTTTTGCTTTCATTTAGGCTTGCAGATAATGTCCCTATGCAATCTGGCTATACTCAGTACTATGACAAAGTACCATCCAAGTATGCAAATACCACAGCTGAAGAGTTTCAGGCATCAGGTGTTAGAGTAGTTCCTCCAGCCACTGCAAGGAGAGGTTCTTATATAGCCTCAAATACGGTTTTAATGCCATCTTATGTAAATATTGGTGCATATGTTGATTCTGGAACAATGGTCGATACATGGGCAACTGTAGGTTCTTGTGCACAAATTGGCAAAAATGTTCACCTTTCAGGCGGCGTAGGCATTGGTGGGGTACTTGAACCTTTACAAGCGAGTCCAACAATCATAGAGGATAACTGCTTTATTGGAGCAAGATCAGAAGTAGTTGAAGGTGTTATCGTTGAAGAAGGTGCTGTTATATCAATGGGCGTTTATATTGGCCAATCAACTAAAATCTTTAATAGAATGACGGGTGAAGTATCATATGGACGAATACCTGCAGGATCAGTTGTAGTTTCTGGCAACCTTCCATCAGCAGATGAAAGCTATTCACTTTATTGCGCCGTTATAGTTAAACAGGTTGACGCTAAAACAAGGTCTAAAGTTGGAATTAATGAGCTTCTTCGAGGGATTTAACTCAATCTTTTCCAAATAATAAAAAACCCGCTTAATGGCGGGTTTTTTATTGAGTTAATATGTATTACTTAGTAAAGATTTTGTACAGCAAACCAACGGCAATTAAACCAACCAAGTTTGCAGCTCCAAGTCCAACAATAATATCCGTAAGTCTAGCGATAATATCGCCAGGTAAGAATGCAGCTTGACTTCCAAAAATTATTTGAACAACAACTGCAAGTGCAATAAAACTTACACCTACTTCAGTTAATTTTTTTACCCATCCAATTACATTATCTAACATACTCTCTCTCCATTTGTTTTAAGACAACCAGATTTCCAGCTGATTGGTAAACTTTTTATAGTATCAAAATCACTATGTCAAGTTTTCTAGGTGCGTGATGACTAAAAAATTAGCTTTAGCACAATAAAATTAAGTACTTAATAAAATTTCATTCAAATAATAAAAAACCCGCCTTATGGCGGGTTTTCTATTGAGTTAATACGTATTACTTAGAAAAGATCGTGTACAACAATCCTGCTGTAATTAAACCAACTAAGCCAGCACCACCAAGTGCGCCGATCATATCAGTAAGCCTAGCGACAACATCACCAGGTAGGAATGAAGCACTTGAACCAAATATTACTTGAACAACAACTGCTAGTGCTACAAGACCCACACCAGCTTCAGTTAATTTTTTTATCCAACCAGTTACATTACTTAACATATTTTCTCTCCATTTGTTTTTAAAATAATCAACATTCTTGCTGATTGATGGACTTTTTATAGTAACAAAAACAGAGTGTCAAGTTTTCTTGATGAAAAAAAGCCAAAAAATAGGCCAAAATGACGTAATTTTGCTCAAATGTTGCAAAAAAACAACAAAACTTATGACTTGATGATTACCGAAAGAAAAATCCCTAAAAATGCAGTCATACCAATGAAATTATTATTAAGAAATGCCTTAAAATATTCTTCTTTTTGGCGTTTTTTCAGTAGAAATTGATGATAAATCATAAAAAATGAAATAATCACCAAAGAAAAGTCATAAATTAATCCTAAATCGAAAACATTGCCAATTAATATAAGCACAATAATTAATAAAATTTGCAATAAAGTGATAATAATTTGATCGTATTTTGCAAAAAGAATTGCTGTTGACTTTACTCCAATCTTTAAATCTTCATCGCGATCAGCCATTGCATAAAAAGTGTCATAAATCAAAGTCCAAACTAGGGTTGCAATAAAAACTAGCCAAGCAGTTAAAGGAACCACTCCAGTTTGAGCGCTAAAAGCCATAGGCACGCTCATTCCAAATGCAGCGCCTAAAACTAGTTGTGGTAAATTAGTCCAGCGCTTTGTAAAAGGATATAAAGTTGCCAGAAGAACGGCAATTAAAGACAATTTAATAGTTAAGATATTAGTTTGAAGAACTAAGCCTAATGCAAGGAGTAATAATAGACCAAATAATACTAGCGCGGAATTAGATGAAATTTCTCCAGTAGCAAGAGGCCTTTGCTGAGTTCTTATGATGTGCTTATCAATTTTTCGATCTGCAAAATCATTAATAATGCACCCAGCAGTTCTCATTATAAAAACACCTAAAGTGAAAATGAACAATATATCTAAATCAGGCCATCCATCTGCACTTAGAAATAAAGCCCAATATGTGGGCCATAAAAGTAGTAATGACCCAATAGGCTTATCAAGCCTCATTAAGCGAATATACGCATTCATAGTTTATTTAAAAATTCTTCAAGATCATTTGGCAATGGGGCTGTTACCTTTTGTATCTCATTAGTAATAGGGTTTGTAAAAACAATTGATTTAGCATGCAAAAAAAGTCGACTCAACCCTTTCTTTTTCATCAATTGATCAAAACTATTATCACCATACTTTTCATCTTGGGCAACTGGATGCCCAGCATGCTTTGCATGGACCCTGATTTGATGGGTCCTTCCAGTTTCTATAACAACTTCAACTAACGAGGCACTTTCATCATCCATAAGAAAATTTTTAATAGGGTGGAAATGACTTACTGAGTCTTTTCCTTTCGAATCAATAACACTATTCCTTGAGTTTTGATAAATTGGCGCATCAATGGTATGCTTTTTCTTGCTCCAGCTATTTTTAACAAGTGCAATATAACGCTTTTCCACTTGATGATGAACTAGCTGTTCATGAAATGATTTTAAGACTGACCGTTTTTTTGCAAGAATCAAACACCCTGATGTTCCTCTATCAAGTCGATGGACAAGTTCAATAGGCTCTTTATATTGACTTTTAAGTGCTTCAATAATTCCAATAGTAACGCCACTTCCCCCATGAACTGCCATTCCATGTGTCTTATTAAGCACTAATAAGCCTTTATCCTCATAAAGAATTGAGGAATTAAGCAACTTAAGCAGTCCATCAGATGGCTTAATATCCTTTTCGGTGGAGGTTCTAATAGGTGGAATTCGAATAACATCTTCAGAAACAAGCTTATAGTCTGCTTTTTTTCTACCTTTATTGACGCGGACTTCGCCTTTTCTAATAATGCGATAAATGCGAGACTTTGGGACACCTTTAAGTTGCTTTATTAGATAATTATCAAGGCGCTGTCCAATTGAAAATTCATCAACAGTTATGAACCTTGGAGCATCATGATTAGTCATAAGGTCACGAAAAAAATAGCCGATTAAAGTTATCAGTGGTAACTTTAGCAATCTCAGAAATACTCGTATTACGAATTTCTGCAAGTTTTTCTGCTACATAGTATGTATAGGCTGGACTATTTGGCCTTCCTCTATTAGGAACAGGGGTTAAATATGGCGAGTCTGTTTCAACCAAAAGACGCTCAGCAGGTATTTTTTTTGCTACATCACGCAAAGATTGAGCACTTTTAAAAGTCAAAATACCCGAAAAAGAAATATAATATCCAAGATCCAATGCCGCCTTGGCAGTCTCCCAATCCTCAGAAAAGCAATGCATAACGGCTGACTCAGCCTTCTCTTCAGAGAGAATTTTGATAGTATCAGATTTAGCTTCTCTGGTATGAATAATCAGAGGTTTACCCGAAATATTGGACGCCTTAATATGCCTACGAAATCGATCTCTTTGCCAATCAGCCTGATCTTCCTTAACATGAAAATAATCCAAACCAGTCTCACCAATTGCAATGATTCTGTCACTTTTTGCATATTCAAGTAACTCATCTGTAGTTGGGTCTTTACAATTAGTTTCTGTTGGATGCACGCCAACTGACGAATATATATTAGAGTATGCTAATGCAAGATCGTGAACTTGATCAAAATGCTCCAAATCAATACAGACGCATAGGAATTTCTTAACAGAGAGCTCACTGGCATGTTTGAGCATTGACTCAATACTTCCTCCAAAAGCATCTAAGTCAACTCGATCTATGTGGCAATGAGAGTCTATTATTTCCATAAATAAAAATTATAGCTGAATTTCTAAAAGTGAACGATTATCTGAAACAAATGGAACTTTTAAAATATGCACTTTTGCCTTCATTTTTTGAATAGTTTCTTCATCAATATTGTCACCCTTCATCATTAAGTAGCGACCATCATCCGCTATTAAATGCTTCACTTTTTCAATAGTACTCGTAACATTTGAAAATGCTCGAGATGTTATTTGAGGAAAAGACTCATGATAACTAAATGTCTCAACTCTACTATTAACTACTGTTAGATTGGTCAAAGAAAGTTCTGTTTTTACAGTTTGCATAAATCGACATTTTTTGCCAACACTATCGATGACAAAAACACTAGTTTTAGGCATCATAATTGCAATGATAATCCCAGGTAAACCAGCACCAGAGCCGACATCTAGTAATAATCCAGGCTTTATATAACTTAATATTGAAAGGCTATCCAAAAAGTGTTTTTTAATTGACTCTAATGGATCGCGTATGGCACTTAAATTGTATACCTTATTCCATTTAATAATTAATGCATGAAACCTAAGGAGCTGCTGAACTTGAAACTCTGAGAGATCAACATTCATTAACTCCGCCCCTTCACAGAGCAGCCTCTCGTTTTCATTCATGAGAGGGCTTTGTAAGTTTTCAAAAAAACCAATAGAATAGAAATTGATGCTGGGGTTACACCTTGAATTCTACTAGCTTGACCAATTGTCTCAGGCTTGTATTCATTAAGCTTTTGCCTAACCTCATTGGATAAGGCTTTAATCTCACTATAATCTATATCTGATGAAAGCTTAGTATTCTCATTTTTACGATATTTTTCAATTTCATCTAATTGTCTTTTTATATAGCCCTCATATTTAATTTGATTTTCTACTTGCTCGATAATCATCCTATCTTCCAGAAAGGGTTTTGCATTTACAATTTTACTGAGCAGCTTATAGTCAATATTTGGTCTTTTTAACAGGGCCTCTAAACTATATTCATGACTAAGCTTTATTCCCAAAACTTTTTCTGCTTGGGCGTCTCCTGACTGAACCCAAAAAGACTTTAAACGTTTTTTCTCATTCGCTACTTGCTCATATTTTCCATTAAAAGAAAGCCAACGTAAATCATCAACTAGTCCCATTTCTCTAGCTTGTGGAGTTAATCTCTCATCAGCATTATCTTCTCGAAGTAAAAGGCGATATTCAGCTCGAGAGGTAAACATTCGATAAGGTTCTGATGCCCCCTTGGTCGTCAAATCATCAACCATAACACCAATATAAGACTCATCTCTTTTAGGAGTCCAAGGGCCTTTCTCTTGAACCTGTAATGCAGCATTAATTCCAGCAAGCAAACCTTGTGCAGCGGCTTCTTCATAACCAGTAGTGCCATTAATCTGTCCTGCAAAGAAAAGACCTGATATTTTCTTAACTTCTAGTGTTTGTTTTAACCCTCTTGGATCAAAAAAATCATATTCAATGGCGTAGCCTGGACGAATGATCTTTGCATCTTCAAAACCTTTAATAGAGTTAACAAAATCCTCTTGAACTTCAAATGCTAGCGATGTTGAAATACCATTTGGATACACTTCATGAGTTGTAAGACCCTCCGGTTCAACGAATATTTGATGTGAGTCTCTTTCTGCAAATCTAACAACCTTATCCTCAATTGAAGGGCAATATCGCGGGCCAACGCCTTCTATTTTTCCACTATAGAGTGGCGAGTCTTTTAGACCATTAGTAATATACTCATGAGTTTTTGCATTCGTATGTGTAATAAAACATGGAATTTGTTCTGGGTGATCAGTTGATTTCCCCATAAATGAAAAGGTTGGTAGTGGAGTATCACCCTCTTGTTTTTGTAAGACGTTATAGTTAATTGTTCTTCCATCAAGGCGAGGTGGAGTTCCTGTTTTAAGCCTCCCAACACCTAAATCATAAGAGCGTAGTCGTTCAGATAACACATTAGCTGCTGCATCGCCAGCCCTTCCTCCCTGATAATTCTGTTTACCAATATGTATAATTCCACCTAAAAAAGTGCCTGAAGTTAAGATAATTTTATCTGCAAAGAACTCCAAGCCCATTTGCGTTATAACGCCTTTAACTCTGTTATTTTCAATAATTAGATCGTCAACTGGCTGCTGAAATAAACTTAGATTTTCTTGATTTTCAATTTTGCTTCTTATGGCTGCTTTATACAATATTCTGTCTGCTTGAGCCCTGGTAGCCCTAACAGCGGGTCCTTTAGATGCATTAAGCGTTCTAAACTGAATACCTGACAAATCAATAGCTTTTGCCATTATGCCGCCCATTGCATCAATCTCTTTTACAAGATGGCCCTTACCAATACCGCCAATCGCAGGATTACAGCTCATCTGCCCAAGCGTCTCCACATTATGAGTTATTAGAAGTGTATCGACACCCATTCTAGCTGATGCAAGAGCTGCCTCAGTTCCAGCATGGCCTCCACCAACAACAATTACTGGGTAATATTTACTTTTATTCATTCGTTTTTGTTTTTACAATACAAAAGGCCCGACATAATTCGGGCCTATCATTATACGCTTTAAGCTTTAGACTAAATTCTTAAGTCCAAATCTGATAAAAAGCAAAGATTAATACTTATAACCAGCTTCGAATAATGTGTCTTGAGAAGAAGGCTGAGAACCAGCAACATAATCACCAGTAGAAGACTCTGAGTTAGCTTGGCATCTTGCCATTAAGGCTTTTTGGCCTGCTTCAATATCACTTCCTTTCCAGGCTTGTAAACATGATTGCTGTAAAGCTCTTCCATAAGAAAACGTCAAACTGGTAGCGCTCTTATGTTCAATACTATTCATAGTATTAAGATAAACTGAAGCGTCTTCTTCAGTTAACCCGCCCGAAAGAAACATAATTCCTGGAACTGCAGCTGGCACACAACGATTCATTGTGCGAACTGTCATCTTGGCAACCTCTTCTGAGCCAGCTTTATTGGAATTATCAGTGCCAGAAACTGTCATTGAAGGTTTTAACAATGTTCCCTCTAGGAAAACATTATTTTCTGAGCAAGCTTTGTAGACTTCAACCAGGACCTTCTCTTGAACTTCTGCTGTCTTCTCAATAGTGTGATCCCCATCCATTAAAATTTCAGGCTCAATAATAGGAACAAGTCCTGACTCCTGACAAATTTTTGCATATCTTGCAAGGCCCCAAGCATTCTCCCTAATTGCAAGATCTGTAGGGCATCCATCAGCAGTAATTTGCAAAACAGCGCGCCATTTTGCGAAACGTGCTCCTTGTTTATAGTACTCAGCAGTTCTCTCAGCAAGACCTTCCAGACCCCTACACCACGTCTCTACTTCATGCCCCCCAGCTAATGGACTTAAGCCTTTATCTACCTTAATGCCTGGAATTATTCCCAGCTTATTAATTTTAGAAACCATAGTTTCACCATCAAGGTGGTTTTGATAAAGTGTCTCTTCAAAAAGGATGACTCCACTAATATATTCACCAATTCCTTCTGCAGTAAAGAGCATTCCACGATAGGCTTGACGATTTTCTTCTGTGTTTTCTACGTTAATCCCAGCAAGTCGTTTTCCTATAGTTGGAGTAGACTCATCTACTGCAAGAAGTCCTTTGCCTCTAGCAGCCAATAGATTTGCAGTTTGTCTTAATTCTTCTTGATTATTTATCATAATTTTTCACCCTCATAATTTACTTTTAATAATTTCCATCGCCTACACGCAAAATTTTCATCAGGTTTGTACCTCCTGATTTATCCTTATGCATCCCCTTTGTAACAATAACAATATCTCCTTTCTCAACTTGGGATTTATCCTCCAGATTTTCTATAACATGGGTATTGACATGATTCCAATCATCCGCACTTGTTTTATCTATATAACAAGGATAGACTCCTCTATAAATAGTAACTTTTTTTAAAGTTTTGTAATTATCTGACATTGCAAAAATTGCAATATTAGAACTAATTCTCGACATCCAAAGCGCTGTTTTTCCAGTTTGAGTGAGAGTTGCCACTACCTTTGCACCCAAATGGTTAGCAGCATACATTGAGCTCATAGCAATTGTTTCATCAATACCTTCAAAATGCTCATGAAGTCTGTGATGAGATACTTTTGCTGTTGGACTTTTCTCTGTTTCCAAACAGACATCACTCATTGTTTTGACTGCCTCTACAGGATGAGCACCTACTGCAGTTTCTGCAGAAAGCATCACTGCATCAGTTCCATCTAAAACTGCATTTGCTACATCAAAAACCTCTGCTCTAGTTGGTATAGGGCTAGTAATCATTGATTCCAACATTTGAGTTGCTGTTATAACAAATCTATCATTTGCCCTAGCTAATAAGATTAGACGTTTTTGTTGAGCAGGTAGCTGAGGATCTCCAATTTCAACACCTAAATCACCACGTGCGACCATAATTCCAGCTGATTCTTGAATAATCTCATTAATCACATCTTCCTGCAATGCTTCAGCTCGCTCAATTTTTGCAATAACACTAGCATTCGATCCAGCCTCCTTAAGAAGCCTCTTGGTCTCACGAATATCATCTGCATGAATAGGAAAAGAAATAGCGACATAATCAGCATCCGCCTTAGCCGCAGTATGAATATCTTGCTTATCTTTTTCAGTTAAAGCGCTTGCGCTTAGGCCGCCGCCACGCAAATTTATTCCCTTATTGTTAGATAAAGTTCCACCCTGAAGAACTTCAGTTAAAATTTTTGGCCCATCTATCTGCAAAACTTTGAGAATTATTTTTCCATCATCTAACAGTAAAGTATTTCCAGCGCTTAAATCATTTGGGAGCTGTTTATAAGCTATCCCGACTGCAGTCTGAGTCCCTTCAGATTTTGGTAACTCCGCATCAAGAGTAAATTGATCTCCCCTGCTAAGTAATACCTTATTATCTATAAAAGAAGAAATTCTAATTTTTGGGCCTTGCAGATCCATCAATACACCAATAAAGGTATCATTTTCTTTTTCGTACTTTCTGACTTGAGCAATTCGCTCTAAGTGTTCTTTTTCATTATTATGCGAAAAATTAATTCGAATAACGTTTACGCCAGCATCTAAAATTCCTTTTAAAACCTCAGGGTCATCAGTTGATGGTCCAAGAGTGGCTAAAATTTTTGTTCTTCTATTAATTATTTTGCTCCTGTATTCTTTTCTCTAACACTTCAACAACTGGGAGTTTCTTTCCTTCTAGAAATTCTAAAAATGCACCTCCACCAGTTGAGATGTAGGATATTTTATCTTCGATATTAAATTTACTAACTGCTGCCAAGGTATCGCCGCCGCCAGCAATCGAAAAGGCATCTGAATCTGCAATTGCATGCGCTATTTTCTCAGTACCATTTGCAAACTGCTCAAATTCAAATACGCCAACAGGCCCATTCCAAACTATTGTTCCTGCATTTTTCATAATCTCACATAACTCTTCAACAGAATTAGGGCCAATATCAAAAATCATGTCGTCAGAAGCAACACTGCTTGAATTTTTACTTTCTGCAGTTGCAAACTCAGAGAATTCTTTACCGCATACTACATCACCTGGGATAGGGATTTGACAATGCTCCATTAATGCTTGGGCTGTAGGAATAAGATCATGCTCACAAAGAGACTGACCAACACTATAGCCTTGAGCCGCAATGAATGTATTAGCAATACCTCCACCAACCACTAACTGATCAACAATTTTAGAAAGCGCATCTAGAACAGTTAGTTTAGTTGAAACTTTTGATCCTCCAACAATAGCAACCATTGGTCTTTTTGGATTTTCAAGTGCTTTACCAAGAGCCTCAAGCTCACCAACCAGAAGGGGGCCCGCGCAGGCAATTGGTGCGAACTCAGCAACGCCATAGGTTGAGGCATGGGCTCTATGTGCAGTCCCAAAAGCATCTTGCACACAAACATCGCATAAAGATGCCATTTGTCTTGACAAGGCCTCATCGTTTTCTTTTTCACCCACATTAAATCTGACATTTTCACAAAGAACAACTTCACCAAAATTCATCTCTACACCATCAAGCCAGTTTGATTCAAGAATTACTGGCTGGCCTAGTAAATCAGAAAGATGTTTAGCTACTGGTTTAAGTGAATATTTTTCATCAAACTCACCAGCCTCTGGTCTTCCAAGGTGTGACATTATCATAACCTTAGCACCAGCTTTAAGTGCGTGAGTAATAGTTGGTAATGAGGCTAAAATACGCTTATCACTGGTTACCTCACCATTTTTTATTGGGACATTTAAATCTTGCCTAATTAAAACTCTCTTTCCGCTTAGATCAAGATCAGTCATCTTAAGTAAATTCATCAAACCCCCCAAGTCAAATTAAAACTATTGTGAAACGTGTCCAGCTAAACGCAACAAGTTGCACGTATAACTATACTCATTATCATACCAAGAGACTATTTTAACAAATGTAGAGTCCATTGACATGCCTGCCTCTGCATCAAATATTGAGGCAAAAGTACTTCCAACAAAGTCTGTCGAAACAACTTTTTCATCTGTATAGCCCAGAACACCTTTCATTGGGCCCTGAGAAGCTGACTTCATTGCCGCGCAAATTGCCTCATAATCAGACTCATCATTTAACTCAGCAGTTAAGTCAACAACTGAAACATCAGAAGTGGGAACTCTAAAAGCCATTCCAGTTAATTTACCATTAAGTTCAGGCAGAACTTTACCAACCGCTTTTGCTGCTCCTGTTGATGATGGAATAATATTTTCTAATATACCTCGGCCACCACGCCAGTCTTTCAAAGAAGGGCTATCAACAGCTTTTTGAGTCGCTGTTGCTGCATGGACTGTAGTCATCAAGCCACGCTTAATGCCCCATTCATCATTAAGCACTTTAGCAATTGGAGCTAAGCAATTTGTAGTGCATGAAGCAGCTGATATTATCGACTGACCATCATAGGAGTCGTGGTTAACACCATATACAAACATTGGTGTGTGATCTTTAGAAGGGGCTGACTGTATTACTTTTTTAGCACCTGCATCTATATGCGCCTGGCAGCCCTCCTCTGTTAAGAAAAAACCGGTACAGTCAATAACTAAATCTGCACCAACATCTCCCCACTTTAAATCTGCAGGATTACGCTCAGCAGTTAAACGAATCTTTTTTCCATCAATGACAAAATTATTTCCTTCTACTGAGACATCTTTACCAAACCTTCCATGCACTGAATCATATTTCAGCATATAAGATAGATAATCATTATCTAGTAAGTCATTAATTCCAACTACTTCTAAATTATCAAAATCCTTATCGATTGCACGAAAAACCATTCTACCAATTCGGCCAAAACCATTAATTCCAACTTTTATTGTCATCTTAAACTCCTATTAAAAAAATTAACTTAAAACTTTGTTAACGGTGGCAATTACGTTATCCACTGTAAACCCAAAATGTTTAAATAGTTCTCCAGCGGGGGCTGATTCACCATATGTGGTCATTGAAACTATCCCTCCCTCAAGGCCTACATACTTATACCATGACTCCGCGACACCGGCTTCTATAGCAACGCGCTTAACTCCAGGCGTTAATACTGAATCCCTGTATCCTTGATCTTGCTCATCAAACGCATTTGTGGATGGCATTGATACAACACGAACCTTCTTATCGCTCATCATTGTTGCAGCATCAACTGCCAATGAAACTTCTGAGCCAGTAGCAATCAAAATTATGTCAGCATCGCCACTACAATCTTTAAGCACATATCCACCTTTCTCAATATTACTCACTTGCTCAATGGTTCGCTCCATTGGGGTCAAGTTTTGTCTAGAGAAAATTAATGCAGTAGGTGCATCACCTCTTAACATAGCTATTTTCCATGATACTGCGGACTCAATGGCATCACATGCTCGCCATGTTTGAAAGTTAGGTATGACTCTCATAGTAGCTATCTGCTCAACAGCCTGATGGGTTGGACCATCTTCACCAAGACCAATTGAATCATGGGTATATACAAAAATTGTTCCAATCTTCATCATTGCAGACATTCGAAGAGCATTTCTCATATATTCCATGAACATAAGAAATGTTGCGCCATAGACCTTAAAGCCGCCATGCAAAACCATACCATTGATCATTGCAGCCATTCCAAACTCACGAACTCCCCAGGAGATATAGTTTCCATCTGCATTTTCAGCGTTAACTACAACGCTTCCAGACCAATTTGTCAAATTTGAACCAGTTAAATCTGCAGATCCACCAAATAACTCAGGAACTATGGGACCCATTGCTTCGATTGTATTTTGGGAGGCTTTACGTGATGCTATATTGGGCATATCTTGCTGCGTCTTAGCAATAAAGTCGTCCATTTTAGAGTCAAAATTATCTGGCAAGCTTCCAGAAATTCGACGCAGAAATTCAGCAGCTTTACTTGGAAAGCTAACGCTATAAGCTTTAAATTTTTCATTCCATTCATCTTCTACTTCAGCACCTTCAATCTTATGATCCCAGCCTTCATAAATCTCTTCAGGAATTTCGAATGATCCATAATTCCAACCAAGTTTTTCTCGTGTTTTTGCAATTTCCTCATCACCCAAAGGTGCACCATGACAGTTATGAGAGCCTGCTAGATTAGGAGATCCAAAACCAATTACAGTTCGAGTACATATTAAGGTGGGTCTATCATTCATTGCTTTAGCTTCAACTATAGCAGCATTGATAGCTTCTGGATCATGACCATCAACATCAGATATAACATGCCAATTGTAAGATTTAAAGCGACCAGGGACCCCTTTTTCCATCCAATCACCAATATGTCCATCGATTGAAATATCATTGTCATCCCAGAACGCTATTAGTTTTCCCAGACCAAGAGTCCCAGCCATTGCGCAAGATTCATGCGACAGCCCCTCCATAAGACAACCATCGCCCATAAAAGCATACGTATGATGATCTACAATAGAATGGCCTGGCTTATTAAACTGTGCAGCAAGAGTTCGCTCCGCAATTGCCATGCCTACTGCATTACAAATACCTTGACCTAATGGGCCTGTCGTTGTCTCAACTCCATCAGCATAACCATATTCTGGATGTCCAGGTGTTTTAGAATGAAGTTGACGAAAATCTTTTAGATCATTGATACTTAAATCGAACCCAGTCAAATGCAGTAAAGAATAGATAAGCATTGATCCATGACCATTTGATAGCACAAATCGATCTCTGTTTGACCAATTTGAGTTTGATGGATTAAACTTTAAATGTTTATTCCATAAAACTTCTGCAATATCAGCCATTCCCATTGGGGCGCCAGGGTGCCCAGAGTTTGCTTTTTGCACAGCATCCATGCTCAAGGCTCGGATAGCATTTGCTAATTCAATTTGTGTCGCCATTATTTAAACCCCTGAAAATATTGTGAACCATAAATTATACATTTTTTTTGTACTTTTCTATCGTCAAAAAAGCCCATATAAAAGCAAATAGTAGGAATAATATTCAATTGCAATATAGTATCATTATCAAATTATGAAATACTTTACAATCTATAATTCACTTCATTTTTAATGTATTAAAATTATACTTTTGATGAAAAACTCTAGTATTACATTTTGTGTCAAAATGAATGCTACTTCATCAAATCTTGAGTTAATAAATAATATAAAAGGACCTTAATGTTTGAAAATATAGTCTGGCTAGATGATGTTGGCATGTCTGATGTTGAAAAGGTTGGAGGTAAAAATGCTTCTTTAGGTGAAATGATTAGTGGGCTGAGTTCGCAAGGTGTTCGAGTTCCTGGGGGCTTTGCAACAACAGCTGAGGCTTTTGAATCTTTCTTAAATTATTCACATTTAAAAACTCAAATCAATGAACTTCTAGTTTCGCTAGATATTACTGACATTAAAGAGCTCACCAAAACTGGAGCATTAATTCGTCAGTGGGTTGAAGACGCGCCATTTCCCGATGACCTTCATAAATCTATTGTTGAAAGTTACCAAAAATTAACTGAAAAATATGGTCCATCTGTAACCTTTGCAGTTCGTTCATCAGCAACTGCAGAGGACTTACCTGAAGCATCTTTTGCCGGTCAACAAGAAACTTATCTGAATGTTAGCGGTATCGATGATATTTTGAGCTCTATCAAAAAAGTATTTGCATCACTCTATAACGATAGAGCCATTTCCTATAGAGTTCATCAGGGTTTTGAACATGAAATGGTATCTCTTTCTGCTGGAGTCCAACAAATGGTTAGAAGTGATATTGGGGCAAGTGGAGTAATGTTTACTCTAGACACTGAGTCTGGTTTTGACGAAGTTGTTTTTATTACGTCTGCTTATGGACTAGGCGAAACTGTCGTTCAGGGCTCTGTAAACCCAGATGAATTTTATGTTCATAAACCAACACTAAAATCAGGAAAGCCAGCAATTTTATCTAGAAGTCTTGGCTCTAAGTCAATAAAAATGATTTATTCAGATGCAAAATCAAGCTCACCAGTTACAACCACTGAAGTTGACGCTCAAGAGCGCCTAAGATTTAGTTTAAATGATGCTCAAATTGAAGAACTTGCTGAATATGCAATGAAAATTGAGGTGCATTATGGAAGAGCAATGGACATTGAGTGGGCTCTTGATGGATCTGATGGCAAAATCTATATTGTTCAAGCAAGGCCTGAAACTGTTAAAAGCCGACAAAGTTCTCAGAAAATTGAGCGCTATAAGCTCCTTGAAACCTCTGAAATTCTTATAGAAGGTCGCGCAATTGGTCAAAAAATTGGAATCGGACAAATCAGAATAATTAACAGCTTATCAGAAATGGATTTGGTGAGTAAGGGTGATGTTCTAGTAACTGATATGACGGACCCAGACTGGGAGCCTGTTATGAAACTAGCATCTGCAATTATTACAAACCGCGGCGGTAGAACATGTCATGCAGCAATTATAGCTAGAGAGCTTGGAGTGCCGGCAATTGTTGGTACAGGAAATGCAACTGAAATACTTAAAGATTCTGAGGTAATTACAGCATCTTGCGCTGAAGGGGATACAGGAAAAGTTTATCAAGGGACTTTAAAATTTGAGCATACATTTTCTGAAGTAAGCAACCTGCCAGAAATTCCTGTCAAAATTATGATGAATGTGGGAAACCCCTCTAGGGCATATGATTTTTCAAGTATTCCAAATGCTGGAGTAGGCCTTGCTAGACTCGAATTTATTATAAATAATACAATTGGTATTCATCCTAAAGCTTTACTTGAATTTGATAGCCTTCCAAAAAATCTTAAAGATGAAATTAAAAAAAGAACCTCTTGCTATAAGTCTCCTATAGATTTTTATATTCAAAAATTAACGGAAGGAATTTCAACAATTGCTGCAAGCTTTTCCAAATCGCCAGTAATTATTAGAATGTCTGATTTTAAATCTAATGAATATTCAAATTTATTTGCAGGTGAGCTATATGAGCCACATGAAGAAAACCCAATGATTGGCTTTCGTGGTGCATCAAGATATATCTCTGAAGATTTTAGAGAATGCTTTGAATTAGAATGTCTTGCAATTAAAAATGTTAGAAATGAGATGGGTTTTAAAAATGTTGAAATAATGATTCCTTTCGTTCGAACTACATCTGAAGCTTCAAAAGTAATTGAACTCTTAAAAGATAATGGGTTGGAGCGAGGAAAAGATGGTTTAAGAATAATCATGATGTGTGAACTGCCATCAAACGCCATTATCGCTGAAGATTTTTTACAATATTTTGATGGCTTCTCTATTGGCTCAAATGATTTAACACAATTAACACTTGGGATGGATAGAGACTCTGGCCTAATAGCTGAAGGATTTGATGAAAGAAATGATGCAGTTAAAAAATTGATTACCATGGCCGTTGAGGCGTGCCATCGTCAGGGCAAATATATTGGCATATGCGGTCAAGGACCTTCAGATCATATTGATTTTGCAGAGTGGCTGCTAAAACAACAGATAACTAGCATCTCACTAAACCCTGATACTGTTGTTGAAACTTGGAATAAGCTTAGCAAGCTTTAAAACATTAATATGAGAACTGTATTTTTTATTTCAGATAGAACGGGTATTACAGCTGAAGCACTTGGTAACAGTCTTCTTACACAATTCCCTGAAATAAACTTTAAAAGGGTTAATCTAGCATTTATAGATACGCAAAAAAAAGCTCAGACAGCTGCCTTATTAATTAAAGAAGCCTCAGAAGCTGATGGCGAGCCTGCCCTTATTTTCAGTACCCAAGTATCAGCTGAATATGCCCATCTACTTGAAAATAGTGGTGGGATTATTTTTGATTTTTTTGAAACTTTTATTTCAAAAATGGAAGATACTCTAGAGACTAAATCATCTCATGAAATGGGACTTTCTCATGGAGTAGGAAATAAAAATACATACTCGGGTCGAATTGATAGTATAAATTTTGCACTCAATAATGATGATGGGTTATCTACTAAAAATTATGATCATGCAGACATAATTCTTACTGGCGTATCAAGATCAGGCAAAACGCCCACATGTCTTTTTTTAGCGCTTCAATATGGAATATATGCTGCTAATTATCCATTAATAGATGAGGACTTAGATTCAGTTAAACTTCCGAGTGTTTTAAAGCCATTTAAAAGCAAGCTTTATGGGTTAAGTATCAATCCAGTTCGACTTCAGAATATAAGGGGTGAAAGGAGGTCTAATAGTGGCTATGCATCAATTGAACAGTGTCAAAAGGAAGTTAGAAGAGCGGAAGATATGTATGTTCAAAATAATGTACCCTTTATAGATACAAGCCACATCTCGATTGAAGAAATCGCAGGGCGGATATTACAAAAAAGTAAGCTAGAAAGACGCTATTAATTTTTTTTAAAGTGAGCCCATAAAGACTCACTTTATTTAATCTACTAAGAAGCTTTTAAGACGTCTACAGCTACAATCTTGTATTCTGGACACTTAGTCTCTTCATCAGTAACTGCACTTGTTACCTCATTAATTAACACTTCAGGAAAATGAAAAGTAGTTCTTATGACTCCTTTTTTCACACGATCAGTAACCTCAACATCAAGAGTAATTTCACCTCTATCAGACTTCAAAGTTGCGCGATCACCAGTTATAAGATCTTTCGCCCTTGCGTCTTTTGGGTTTAGCATAATTACATCTTTCGTCAAGATTTTTACGTTTGATGTTCGCCTTGTCATTGTTGCGCAGTTGTAATGTTGAAGTTCACGACTAGTAGTAAGAATAAATGGATACTCATTCTTGTGCTTAGTAAGTTCTTCACTTTCCTTCCAATCATGATAGTGAAACTTACCCTTGCCTCGCTTAAATTCACCAATATGAAGTATTTGAGTGTCTTCGCCTTTTTTATTAACAGGCCACTGTAAGCCCATTGGGCTTGCGCGCAAACCCTCCCAAGTTACGCCCTCAAAAAATGAAACCACACTGGCTATTTCTTTCAAAACAAGCTCAGCATTGAAATCAGGCTGTTCAAAGCCCAATTTACGCATCATTTCTACAATAATCTGACCGTCTGTTTTTGTTCCAGGTAGTGGCTTAACTGCAGCATTTACTTGCTGAATTCGTCTCTCAGTATTTGTAAATGTACCACTCTTCTCAAGAAAAGTTGTTCCTGGTAGAACTACGTCAGCCATTTTGGCAGTTTCACTCATAAAGATTTCTTGCACAACAAGCAAATCAAGGCCCTGCATAGCCTTAACAACGTGATGTGTATTTGGGTCTGTTTGAACAACATCTTCAGCAAAAATCCATAGCGCTTTAAGGGATCCATCTACTGCACCATCAAACATTTCTGGAATCTTTCTACCTTGAGTTGTTGGCGAAGGAAGTCCTAACTTATCTTCATAGAAATCTTGAACTTCTTTTTGATCCATCCATAAGTATCCTGGACCATGATGAGGTTGGCAGCCCATATCTGCTGCGCCTTGTACGTTATTCTGGCCACGAAGTGGGTTAACACCAACACCAGGACGACCAAGGTTACCTGTCATCATTGCTAGATTTGAAATTAACATAACTGTCTTTGTACCCTGAGAATGCTCAGTTACACCTAGGCCATGAAACTCCATTGCATTTTTTGCAGAAGCATATGCAATCGCTGCTGCTTTAACATCATCTTTATCAAGGCCACTAATCTCAGCCATTGAATCCACATCAAGCTTTTTAATTTGTTCAATAAACTCCTCACCGCCCTCACATCGCTCTTTAATAAAGTCTTGGTCTAGAAGATCAGCCTCTACTATGAAATGCTGAAACATATTTAATACCGCAACATTTGTTCCAGGTTTCAGTTGTAAGTGGTGATCAGCCATCCGAGCCAATTCAGTACGAATTGGGTCAATAACAATAAGTGTCGCTCCAGACATGGCTTGCTGCTTAATTTTTGCGCCAGTTACAGGATGCGCAGAAGTTGGGTTTGCACCAATAACCATCATGCAATCGGCTAAAGGAATATCAGCAGTTGAATTAGTGCCAGCCCCTGTTCCAAAACTTTGTTGCATTCCCCAGGCAGTAGGTGAATGGCAAACACGGGCACAACAGTCAATATTATTAGTGCCAACTATTTGACGAATCATTTTTTGAAACATATAGTTTTCTTCATTAGTACAGCGTGCAGAAGAAATACCAGCAATTGCATCTGGACCATGATTCTCTTTGATTGATTCAAACTTGTCTTTAATAAAATCTAAAGCTTCATCCCAAGAACAAGGAACTAACTCTCCATTTTTTCTAATAAGTGGTGATGTTAGCCTGTCTTCATGGTTATAAAATTTAAATGCATAACGCCCCTTTAAGCAGGTATGTCCTGCATTAACAGCATCTTGAGGTGCTCGGATTGATAATACTTCATCATTTTTTACAGCCACTTCTAGATTACAACCTACTCCACAGTATGAACATGTCGTTCTAACTGTTTTGTCAGCTTCAACTGATTTTGACTGAAATACATCAGATATTGCTGATGTTGGACAAGTTTGTGCACAGGCACCACAAGAGACGCATGAAGAGTCTCCAAAGAGCATGTCATTATCTGTTGTAATACGAGACTCAAAACCTCTTCCTGTCATCGTCAACGTAAATTGGCCTTGAACTTCATCACAAGCACGCACACATCTTGAACAATTAATACACTTCGATAGATCCATTCTCATATAAGCATGAGACAAGTCTTTTTCACGATCACAATGGTTTTCACCTTTTGCATAACGTATTTGGCGAACGCCTACACTTGCCGCTACGTCTTGTAATTCACAGTTACCATTGACTTCACAAGTCAGACAATCAGGTGGATGATCACTTAAAACTAGCTCAACAATATTCTTTCGCAGTTTTTTAATACTAGTAGAATTTGTATGAATTCGCATACCTGGAACAATCGGCGTATGACATGATGCTACTGTTCTCTTTAATCCATCTTCTGATTGCTGAACCTCAACAGAACAAACCCTACAAGCTCCATAAGGTTGAAGATTATCATCGTTACAAAGGGTTGGAATAATTTTGTCTCCAAGAGCCTTATCAGTAAACGCTAAAATAGATGATGAGTCATCAAACGGAAACTCAACATCGTCAATAAATACACCTTGCGGGTTTTCTGACATACTACTTCTCCATCATAGGTTGGAACTCGTCACCGCAGTGCTCGAGTAAATTTTTAATTGCAAGAGGAAGGCCTCCGCCTAAAGCACATAGCGATCCTACTTCCATTGTTTCTAATAAATCGTAAATCAGTTCTTCAGAAAATTTTTGTTTACCTTCAATAGCTGATTCTAGCATTTCTTTGCCGCGAACAGAGCCTAATCTACAAGGAAAGCATTTACCACATGACTCATGCGCTGTAAAAGCAAACAAGTGTTTCGCATACTCGACTGCCGAGAATGACTTAGGAATACATACAAAACTAGCGTGTCCAAGCAAGAATCCGCCTTCAGAGAAAGCTTCAAAATCTAATGTTAGAGTTTTTAAGATATCAACTGGAACAATCCCACCTAAAGGACCACCAATCTGCAGAGCTTTGATATCATCATTAAAGCCTCCGCCAATCTCATCAATAATAAAACTAATTGGGGTTCCCAAATCAACTTCATAGAGACCTGGATTATTGAAATAACCATCTAAAGAGATTAATTTAGTACCTAATGATCTGCCGTTTCCAATACTTTTGTAAGCCTCACTTCCGAGTTTGAATATTGCAGCAACCGCTGCCAGGCTTTCAACATTATTAACTACAGTTGGTTTTTTGTATAAACCCTCTACGACAGGAAAAGGAGGTCGTACATCAACTTCTGCACGTCGCCCTTCAATAGAGGCTATTAATGCAGTTTCTTCACCACAAATATAAGCGCCTTGACCCTCAACAACATTCATATCAAAGTCAAAGCCAGTGCCTAAAATATTATCACCAAGTAGCCCTAGTTCACGAAGTTTTGCTAATGAGTCATTCGTAATAGTAATGGACTCAGGATATTCCCCTCGAATGTACAAAAAACCTTGTTTTGAACCAATGATATAGGCGCAAATTACCATACCAAATAAAACTTTAAGTGGCTGCTCTTCCATCAAATATCTATCAGAAAATGCCCCAGGATCGCCTTCATCAGCATTACACACAACATACTTCGTTGAAACTTCTTGATCTTTACAAAACTCCCATTTCATTCCAGTTGGAAATCCTGCGCCTCCTCGCCCGCGAAGTCCTGAATCTTTTAAAGACGCTATTAAATCGTCTTTGTCAGTTGCAAAACATACTTCAAGTAAATCTTTAAAATCGTCATAAGTAGAGAAAACACTCTCTTCCACTAAGAATGGAGTATTTGAAAATGATTTCATTGTGTAAGCAGGGCTAGTATGCTTTCCAGCAATAATTTGATCTAATTTATTGATGTCATCGCCTGAATAGTTTTCACCATTATAGTTAAATGCACTATTTTCATAACACCTTCCAAGACAAATCATCTCGCCAACGTTCTCTTCTCCAAATTTTTGATTCAGCTTATCAGAAACAACATCTTGAGTACCCCTACAAAGACAAGCACTTCCAGAACATACATAGGCTTTTTTACTTTGAAAGTCTTCATTAAGAAAGTCATAGAAGCTCTTAGTACTGTGCACCGTAGAGACACCTAAATTGTATTCAGCTGCAAGCTCCGAGTCACTAGCATCTGTTGGACTGACCGAAATCTTTCCAAACAAGCTATTTTTGTCATCTTTTTTTCCTGACAATAAACTGATATTTCTAGACATTTAATCTCCTAAGATCCTTCACTAATGCGCCAAGCACCAGTATATATATTATAATTATTTTTTTTAATGAAACCTATCAAAGTAATATCAAATTTTTTCGCTAAATCAAGTGCTAATGAAGTTGGAGCTCCGATACCAACGATCATTCCTATTCTAGACATTACTGCTTTTTGTATGATGTCAAATCCTAATCGACCAGAACACATAACAAATTGCTCAATCGGTCTCAGCATATCATTGCACCTTACGTGGCCTATCAATTTATCCAGCGCATTATGTCTACCCACATCTTCTGCTAAATGGAGTACCTTCCCGCCCTCAGTCAATAGTGCACTGGCATGAACTCCTCCAGTATTAGCAAATTGTTCTTGTCTCGCTCTTAATATATTAGGTAGTTCTGTAATCAAATCAATACTTACAATTGGACCAGCTTTATCAATATTTGGCTCATAGGCAATTTCAATGGCATTTAAAGTACCTTTCCCACAAACTCCACAACTAGAATTAACCATAAAGTGGCGCTGTAAATTTTTCAAATCTAACTGATTGCCTTTTGATAAAGTAACAATTAGTGAGTTATCAACATCATATTTTCCCTTATTTTCACCATTTACATCAATCGTATCAATAGCATCCTTATCCTGAATAATGCCCTCAGAAAAAAGCAGTCCACTAACCAAAGCTTCATCATCCCCTGGCGTTCTCATTGTTACCATAAGTGGGTCTACAATCCATTCATTATTCTTAAAATAACGAATAGCAATCTCTAGTGGCTCTTCAATAGCAATGCAGTCACTAGACTCTTCAAGAGTCGAATTTTCAACCCTATGAATGTCGTAATCAACTGTATCACTAATAGTCATAGCTTAAAAAAGTCCTTGGACTAGTCCATTATCATCCAATTTAATCTTGTCTGCAGCTGGAACTCTTGGTAATCCTGGCATAGTCATAATTGCACCACAAACCACTACAACAAACTCCGCGCCTGCTGAAAGCCTAACTTCTCGAATTGACATTGAGTGTCCAGTTGGAGCACCTAATAATTGAGGGTCGGTAGAAAAACTATACTGTGTTTTAGCGATACAAACTGGTAAATGACCAAAACCATTATCTTGGTACCTAGTAAGTTCAGCCCTAATAACTTTATCCGCTAAAACCTCATCTGCACCATAGAGTTTTTTGGCAATAGTTTCTACTTTCTCCAATAGGGATAGCTCATCATCATACAATGTTTTGAATTGCGCAGTGCCCGAGTCAGCTAGTTTAACGACCTTTTCTGCTAGGTCAATTGCACCTTCACCGCCATGTTCCCAGTGACTAGTCACGCTAACTTCTACATTAAACTGCTCACAATAATCTCTGATTACTTGAAATTCAGCCTCAGTATCCGATACAAATTTATTAATTCCAACAACAAGTGGAACTCCAAACTGGCTCAGGTTACGAACATGTCTTCCAAGATTCACGCAGCCTTTAGCAAGTGCGTCAGTATTTTCATTATTTAAATCTGCTTTAGCGACGCCGCCTTGATGCTTTAGAGCCCTAACTGTTGCAACTAAAACAACAGCATCTGGTGCAAGTCCTGCTTTGCGGCATTTAATATCAAAGAATTTTTCTGCACCTAAATCAGCTCCAAATCCAGCTTCTGTTACAACATAATCCGATAATTTAAGCGCTGTCTTTGTAGCAATAACTGAATTACAGCCATGAGCTATATTTGCAAACGGACCACCATGAATCAGCGCAGGATTGCCCTCTAAAGTTTGAACTAAATTTGGTCTAAATGCATCCTTAAGTAGAACTGTCATTGCATGATGAGCATTAATTTGTTTTGCCCTTACTGGCGTTAAATCACGAGTATAGGCGATTATGATATTTCCCAATTTTTCTTCAAGCTCTGCCAAGTTTTGTGACAGACAAAAAATAGCCATAACTTCAGAAGCTACAGTAATATCAAAGCCATCTTCACGCGGGTAACCATTTGTAGAACCACCCAAAGAAGAGGTAATTGTTCTTAGAGAGCGATCATTCATGTCAACAACACGACGAAATACTACTTTTCTGCTATCTATATTTGTTGAATTTCCCCAGTAAATATGATTATCAATCATTGCAGAAAGCAAGCTATGCGCTGAAGTAATTGCATGAAAGTCACCAGTAAAATGAAGATTAATATCTTCCATTGGAATTACTTGAGCATAACCGCCACCAGCGGCTCCACCTTTCATACCAAAACATGGCCCTAAACTTGGCTCACGTAAACAAACTGTTGTTTGTTTGCCAATCTTATTAAGGCCATCAGTGAGACCAACAGAAGTAGTTGTCTTACCCTCGCCAGCAGGCGTAGGCGTTACAGCAGTAACCAGAATGAGTTTGCCATTTTTATTCTTTTGGACCGCATCTATAGCGCTCCATGAAATCTTAGCCTTATCATGCCCAAAAGGCACTAAGTCAGCTTGATCAATATTGAGTTTTGCACCAATGTCATTAATGTGTTCACCGGTAACTTCTCTGGCAATATCAATATCTGTTTTATACTCGCTCATTTATTCTCCTAAATACTCACTAAAGTAAAAAAATAAAGAACAATAACACCTGTAATTTTCAAGTGAAAATAGCTCTTTAGCTTTATATATATAATAGTTGGAACATTATCTTACAAAATCAATCACACTTTAATAATTAAATTCATAACTGCTTGAATTATAATAAATATGAAAATTTAAATTATTAAATATTTGAATCTTCAAAACTATCTTTACGATCTTTAATATATTTTAATAAAGCTTCATCTACAGCTGCATCAAGCGGGGGCAATTTATACTCAGATAACATTTTTTTGTATATAGCATTAGCAATCATTGCTGTGTCTCTTGAGCCGTCTTGAACCCACTGCTCAAAACTATTATCATCAAGAACATCTGACATATAAAAAGCGCTCTTGAAATTCTTCTTTGTATGTTCACACCCCAAAAAATGCTTGGGTACATCATCAGACATAGCTCCAATTTCACGAATTGCATCCATTGCTTGACCATTTTCGCTCATATCAATCCCCTCTGCTGATACTCTCATCATGCCTGCTTGATCAGCATCCATTATGAATTTCTCATAGCTCATACATAAACCACCTTCCAGCCAGCCAGCAGTGTGTAAATTAAAATTGACACTTGCATTTAGAGTTGCTTGCATTGTATTAGCAGCCTCATAGCCTGCTTGAGCGTCAGGCATCTTAGCACCATTAAAGCCACCGCCACTCCTAAATGGAACACCAAGTCTTCTGGCTAAAGCTCCAGAAATATTCATCATGTGCGCAGCCTCAGGAGTTCCAAAAGTTGGAGCGCCAGATTTCATAGACATTGCAGTTACAAAATTACCATAAATTACAGGTGTGCCGGGCCTAATGAGCTGAGCAAATGCCATGCCTGCTAGCCCTTCTGCAAGACTTTGAGCTGCAACCCCTACTGCAGTTGTTGGAGCCATCGCACCAGCAACAATAAACGGGGTTACAATTGTTGCCTGATTATTTCTTGCATAGACCTTAAGCGCCCCAAGCATAGTGGCATCAAACGACATTGGAGAGCTTGCATTAATTAAACTTATAAGTACACAATTTTTATCAACAAAATCATCACCAAATAATATTTTAACCATATCAACGGTGTCCTGAGCTCTCTCAGCCGAAGTAACAGAGCCCATAAAGGCTTTGTCTGAGTACTTCATATGACTATAAACCATATCAAAGTGACGCTTATTAACTGGCAAGTCTACTGGCTCACAAATAGTTCCGCCAGAGTGGTGAATATTATCTGACATATACGCAAGCTTTATAAAGTTCCTAAAATCTTCTATCGTTGCATAGCGTCGACCCTCATCAAGATCATGAACAAATGGAGGGCCATAAGCAGGAACTAAAACCATATTATCACCGCCAATTTCAACATTTCTTTCAGGATTACGAGCGAATTGAGTAAACTGCTTTGGAGCATTATCTTGTATTAATTTGCGGCATATTCCTTTTGGAAATCTAACTCTCTCACCATCAACACTAGCACCAGCTTTTTCAAGTATATCAAGTGCCTCTTGGTCTTCAGAAAATACGATTCCAATCTCTTCTAAGATAGTGTCGGCATTTTCTTCAATAATACTAAGATCATCATCACTAAGAATACTGTAGTGGGGAATTTTTCTTTTTATATACGCAGGCGCTTTAGCTGCCTCTTGTGCATCAGAATCATCTGCTCCTCCTCTACGTCTTCTTCTTTCTCTAGCCATTACAATTTCTCCTAATTTATAACTAAGGCGCTCTTTTGCGGCGTCTGACTTTATTGGTTTGCTGTTGTTTTACTGGTGATACAGTGAATTTCATTGCATCAACAAAATACTCTTGGAATTTTGGCTCAGTAGCAGTTTCAATTTTAACAACTTTGTCCACTGCATCAATAATTATTTTTCGCTTATTAACATCTAATAATGCGGCACTAGCTCCAACACCAGCTGCATTGCCTACTGAAATAATTTTTTCTGCAGTTGAGGTTGGAATGATATCCAAAAGAGCAACATATCTGGCATCTAAATGCGCACCAAAAGCCCCTGCTAACAATACTTTATCAAACTCAGTACACTCAAGATAATCCATTAGTATAGAAACGCCAGCAGACAATGCGGCCTTAGCCAATTGAATTGAGCGAATATCTACTTGCTCTACATAAATCGATTTATCACCTTGCTCAACTAATAAAAAACGAGATGTATTTCCTTTCTTTGAGAAAAGCTCAGGTGCAACTGATTCAACAAAAAGTCCACTTTGATCAATAATACCTGCCTCAGCAAGCGCTACAATAGCCTCAATAATTCCACTTCCACATATTCCAACTGCCTGCATTTTAAGCATTTCATAGTCTGGCTCATCTGACCACGCATCGCATCCAATCACTTTAAATCGAACCTTCAAAGTGTCTTTATCTATCCTAACTCTTTCGATTGCCCCGTAGGTCGCTCTAACTCCAGAGGAAATTTCAGCACCCTCAAAGGCTGGTCCAGTTGGAGAGGATGTGGCATACACTCGCCCATCTTTAGCAAGCATAATTTCTGCATTGGTTCCAATATCAACCAGCAAGGTAGTTTCAGAGTGCATTGTATCCATTTGACTAAGATAAGCTGCAGCAGTATCAGCGCCAACATGGCCCGCAATTAACGGCAAAAATGACAGTCTTGTTTTAGGGTGCAAATCAAAACCCAAGTCTTTTGCGTCAACATCAAGCCAACTTCTTATTGATAATGTAAATGGAGCCTGACCAAGTTCTACGGGCGAAATTCCAAAAAATATGTGGTGCATAATTGGGTTACCAACTAGTACAACCTCTAATAATTTATCCCACTCAATCTCTAGATTTTCACAAGCCTCATGCAGCATCTCTGTAATCTTATTTCTTACTGCAGCAGTCAATTTCTCATCACCACCCTTATTCATCATCACATAAGAAACTCTACTCATTAGGTCTTCGCCAAATCGAATCTGCGGATTCATTGCAGAAGATTCAAAAACCAACTTACCGTCTTTCAGATCGTAGACATAGAGTGCTAAAGTGGTGGAACCAATATCGATTGCACCTCCAAATACTTTATGACTCCCTTGAGGATAGGCTGCAACAATTTGATTTTTATCCCTAACCGCAACAGTAAGATTTCCCTTAGTTTCATGAATTAAGGGCTGCAAACCTCTTAGTAGGTTGAAGTCAATACTTGCCTTGACACCTTGTTTTTCAAGTTGCGCCAATAGGTTTTCTGAGGCGGAGGGATTTTCATCCAATGTTGACTCTTCAAGCGTGCAATCTAAAAGAGTGATTGAACTTGAAATAGAATAATTTTGTTTAGCATTTTTTTTACTTATATAAGCCTTATGTTCTTGGCTGTCTTCAGGAACATCTACTACTAAGTCACCCTGGATACAAGTTTGACATGCGAGTCGCTTACCTTTGTAACTTGGATTATCGATGATTAATTGTTTTTCTAGACTGGTAATTCCGCTAACATTTTCAGGCTTACAATCAACACCAAATTTAGGATGTGAACCCTCAGACACCTCAATCCAGCACTGATGGCACTGCCCATAGCCACCACATAATGAACGTATAGCTACTCCTGCATCTTGAGCAACTTGCAGCAAAGTATCTCCAGCCTTACCCTTGAATTGGCGTCCTGACGGGGTAAAGCAAACTTGCTGGACATCTTCCAAAATACTACTCCTTGCTATTATGGCTTTTACCATAGCCCTCAATTTGAGTTTCATTGGGGCTAATTGTGTAATAACACCCTTTCTCTTCAGTAAAAATATTATGTTTCACATTCAAATTTTTTGCATCTTCTAAACTACCAGCAGTTACGCTTATAGTTGACAAACTGTCGTTTTGCCAAAACATATGTGCTCCACAATTATCACAAAAACCATGCCTTGAGTCCTCATGAGTATAAAACCATTTAATTTTTCCAATAATTTTAATTTTATCTCTTTTGGCTTGGCATGCAGCCATATAGTGACCAGTCATTTTTCGGCACTGCACGCAGTGGCAATAGGATACGTCAGCCAAATCCAAGGCGCTATAGCTTGTTTGGCCACAAACGCAAGATCCTCTATAGTCAATACTTGTCATTATTATTGTTACGCACGTTTTCTGCGGCGTCTCCCATCCCTAACATCACTTCCATCTGCTGTTGGCTCTCTGTAGGCTTTAATCCAACTTCCACAACCATCATCAACACCCGTTAAAACATCTCCAGCTCTAATTGCCTGAACTAACTCTGGGTGTAATGGGTTTACAATTGCAGAAGTCATTCCTGCTGCAATTAACATAGGAAGGAAAGCATTATTAATACCATTTCGTTGTGGTAAGCCAAAACTAACATTTGATGCACCGCACGTTGTATTAACTTTTAACTCACTACGAAGCTTCCTTACTAACTCAAAAACTTGATTGCCAGCTTGAGAAATCGCACCAATTGGCATAACTAATGGGTCAACAACTACATCTTCTGGCTTAATTCCATAGTCTGCAGCGTGTTCAACAATCTTTTTAGCAACCTTAAAACGCTCGTTTGGATCTTCACTAATACCAGTTTCATCATTAGAGATCGCTACAACTGCTGCGCCATACTTTTTAACTAGTGGAAGCACTCGCTCCAAATTTTCAGTTTCACCCGTGACAGAATTTACTAGTGCTCTTCCCTGATAGGCTTCTAGGCCAGATGCAAGGGCTTCAATAATTGATGAGTCAATTGAAATAGGAACGTCCACAACGGCTTGAACTTGTCTTATTGCTTCAGCAAGAATTGCTGGCTCATCTGCAAGAGGGATGCCTGCATTTATATCTAACATTTGTGCACCTGCAGCAACCTGCGCAATAGCATCAGCAACTACACGTGAGTAATCACCAACCTTCATTTCTGCAGCTAGAATTTTTCTGCCAGTTGGATTTATTCTTTCACCAATCATTACAAATGGATGGCCAAAGCCAATAGTTACCTCTTTTGATACTGAGGATAGTGTTGTTGTTGTCAATTTACTTACTCCTTCTATGAATTATTAATTGCATTTTTAATCCATGAAGCATTTGTATTTATACCGCCTAGAGGGAAAAAATGAATATTACTGATATTAAATTTTGGATTTTCTTTTTTATGTTTAGCTAAAGTCTCTAAAAAGTCATTTGGATCAAATGGAAGTAATAGTTTCTTCACATCTTTTGCTCTTTTTTGCAATACCTTTAATGAAGGACCAACTCCACAAGCAATTGAAAACTTGATTAAAGTTTGAAGTTTTGCGGGTCCAGCTACTCCAATATGAATTGGTATATTTATTCCATTATTAGTCAATGAGTTTGCCCATTCGATTACTGGCTCTGCTTCAAAACAAAACTGGGTTGTTATTGCGATATCAATATCTGAGCGCTCATTAAATTTTTGCTTCCATTGCAGCGCGTCATCGACATTTTTATTTGAACCATCGTTGTCAATATCTTTATTACCTTCAGGGTGACCTGCAAAGTGTAAGTTTTTAAAATTATATTTTTCAAATAGCTCTGTCTCTACAAGCTGCATTGAATCTTCAAACACACCATGTGGCTTGTCCACACCCCCAGCTAAAAGCAGCGCTTGATTAATGCCCGCCTCACCTTGATAAATATTTATCCACTCTTCTAAGGCACTCTTGTCTTTAATGATCCGAGCTGGAAAGTGAGGCATAACATTGAAGCCTTCGCGGCTTACCCGTTTAGCTGTCTGCACCATCTCTTTAATAGGAACACCTTCAATATGAGCAATATAAACCCTTGTATTTTTTGGAAGTATCTCTTTAAAACTTTCAATTTTTGCCGCAGTGCGAGGCATAACTTCAATCGAAAAATCAGTTAAAAACTCCTTAAGGTGATTACTTACTTTTGGGTTTTCTTCTTTAGAAGAAAAGAGATTTAATAATGACATTATTTACCCAGCCTAGCTTTCCAGCGATTTTTTATAATTACTTCTTTAAACATTTTGCATACTCCATTAATCTTTTATTTCCAATGGCTGGATATCAATTTCTTCAAAAACAACATCAAGGCTTCCGGTTCCTACAAGTCGATATTCATATTCAAAACCAAAATCTTTTGCATACTGCTGAGCATCTTTTTGCCACTGATTATTTTCAGTTTGAGCCAAATATACTAATTTTTTATAATGCTTAAAATAAACCTCAAAAAGCTCAGGATGCTTATCAAGCCCCAAACCCTTAATCATGATTCTATTAAAATTTTTAACCAGATAATCTGTCAAATAAAAAGTACCTAATTCTTCTTCTGATAACTGCTCAAAAACATCTGTTCCAGCGAAAAACTCATAGCAGTGTGCACCCTCTATACGTTTTGCATCAAACTTTTCTAAAACTCTGTCAAGCGCACCTCCAGTTCCACAGTCTGCATACGCAATATATATTGCCTCATAAAGATGAGCATTTTCAGACAAATATTCTTCAACGCCAGGAGCAATTAATTGAGGGCTGTTATGCCAGCTGGCCGGCAAACACTGCAAATTTACTTTATCTGAGAGTGATGGATTTTGTTTGATTAACCTTAGTAGATCGTATACTAATGCGCCGCAGCCTAAAACTAATCTTTTTTTAGTCTTATTATTATTTTTCTTATCGATGATCACGCTTTTTACGCAAACTAAGAACATGCTCCTCAGCCATTTCAGCGCTTCTAGCAGCGTCACGGCCATATGCAGGCACACCAATTGCATCAGCAAATTCTTGATTCAGCGGCGCACCACCACACATTATATGAGTATCTTTACGCATCCCTCTTTTTTCCATCTCTTCAACAACAACACCCATATAAGGCATAGTTGTTGTAAGTAAGGCAGACATACCAACAATTACTGGCTCATGCTCATCAATAGCTTCAAGATAATTTTCTACAGGATTATTGATACCTAAATTAATAACCTCAAACCCAGCACCTTCACACATCATAGCAACTAAGTTTTTACCAATGTCGTGAATATCGCCTTTAACAGTTCCAATAACAAACTTGCCTAATGAAGTGTCTTCTGCAGACTCTGCAAGGATAGGCCTGAGTATTCCCATTCCGCCCTTCATAGCTCCAGCACACTTAAGAACCTCAGGTACAAATAAAATACCATCCCTAAAGTCTACTCCTACAATTTTCATGCCCCCAACCAAAGCTTCACCTAATACATCGTTAGCGTCCCAGCCCCGAGCAAGCAAAATTTCAGTGCCTTCAGTGACCTCTGTGTCAAGGCCGTCATAAAGATCATCTTGAATCTGCTCGACTAATTCCTTATCATCTAAGTCATTTAGGTCAAAATCGTCTTCAACACTCATTAGTTTCTCCTTAGGTAGGATGTAAAATAAAACACTTAAAAAACGGAAAGATACCTTGAATTAAATTCGGTGTCAATCATTAAATTTACATTTTATTTTATTTACATAATTCGTATGATAATTTAGAACGAATTTACCTTTAAGATGTTGTTATATATGACTATTTTACTTATCTATAGATGTGAAATAATTCACAAAAAAACTTGAATTTAACTAAACTTTTAATAACATAAATTTTTAGCAAGACTGTTGTGCAAAAAACTTGAATTTAACTAAACCATTATTTGCATAAAGTTTTTATAAATTTGTTTTGCGCAACTCAAACATTGGCTCATATTTTCATCAGTATTTTTTTTAAGATCTGACAATGCGCCCTGGCCAAGTGTGTTTATTAAAGCTTCTGCATAAGCAGGGATAGCGCCCCAGTTTTCGACTGTATCCGCCTCTATTTCAACATGATATTGCATTGACCATGCGTTTACTCCTATCCGCATTGCCTGAATAGAGCAAACATCTGACTTAGCTAATATAACAGCCCCTTCTGGAGCTTGTGCCACCCTGACAGAGTGCCATTGAAGGCATTGCTGATGATGAGCTGTGCCTTTGAAAAGTGGATCTGACTTTCCCTCATCAGTGAGTTCAACTTCAAGAACGCCAATTTCAGGTATTTTTTGAGGGCCACAGGTTCCTCCAAGCGCATCTGCAAGCAACTGATGACCTAGACATAGACCTAAATATGGCTTACCTAAATCCTTAACCCAATGCCTAATTGCTGCTTTTTCATCAACCAACCAGGGGTTTTCCTCTATATCCCAGACATCCATTGGGCCGCCCATTACCCAAAGCGCGTCATAATTATCAAAGCTTGGGATTTTATCACCCCGATGTAAATAAACCGCATCCCACTCAATTCCGTCCTCAGCTAAAAACTGCCTTAAAGATCCAGGATGTTCACAGTCAACATGTTGAAAAACCAGTATGTGCATATAGACCCCTAATTAAACTTAATTAAAACAAGTGTGAGGTATATTAATACTTTTATAAAGGCTCGTCAAATAATTATGGTTATACTATCGCAACGTTAAAAGAATATTTATCTGGTGCAGAATAAAAAAATATTAAGTCTAGCAATTGCATTAGCTTGCATCCTTTTGGCTATTAATTTTGGCTTTAGATCATCACTTGGACTTTTTCTTAAACCAGTTTCTGAAACCTTTGGCTATGGTCGTGAAGTCTTTGCTTTCTCGTTAGCCCTGCAAAATCTTTTTTGGGGCTTAACTCAACCTCTTGCAGGCGCATTTGCTGATAAGTTTGGAACTGCAAGAGTAGTTGTAGTTGGCACCATTCTTTATTCTTTAGGTCTTTATGTGACGGCCACTGCAGATAGCTTTGTTAGTCTTCATATAGGTGCTGGAATACTTATAGGAATGGGAATTGCAGGAACTGGTCTGGGCGTTATTCTTCCAGCTATGGCGAGAATGGTTAGTCCAGAAAAAAGAGCACTCGCCTTAGGTGTTGGAACTGCTGCAGGCTCTGCTGGACAATTCCTTTTTATTCCTGTTGCCCGAGAATTTCTTGTTGCTTATGGATGGCAAACAGCACTAATAATAATGGCAATAGGTGCACTATCGATGATTCTATTCGCGCCAGTATTTAAAGGTGATGAAAAAACGAACATTAATATTGATAATGAGCCTTCTCAAAACCTCAGAGAGGCCCTTAATGAGGCGTCAGGACATATTCATTATTGGCTTTTAATTGCAGGTTTTTTTGTTTGTGGCTTTCAACTGGCATTTATCACTGTTCATATGCCTTCTTATCTTTCAGACAAGGGTTTTGACAGCTCAATTGCTGCAGCAAGCCTAGCAATTATTGGCCTTAGTAATATTTTTGGTTCTTTAGTTTCGGGTCATCTTTCAGGTATTTATTCAAAAAAATGGATACTAGCTTTTATATATGGCGCAAGGTCTATTGTGATTGTTTTATTTCTTGTAATTCCAATTTCAACTTTTACAATCTACGCATTCTCCTTTGCAACCGGATTGCTTTGGCTAGCTACAGTCCCTCCTACTTCGGGCCTAGTCGCGCAGATGTTTGGATTAAGATTTATGGGCACCTTATATGGGATTGTTTTTTTGAACCACCAAATTGGCTCATTCACAGGCGTATGGCTAGGTGGATATCTTTTTGATACAACAGGATCATACAACCAGGTGTGGTGGTGGGCTGCAATTATTGCAGCAATTACAGCACTTATTCATGTTTTCATAGACGAAAGGCCAATTAAAAGATTAAGGGCTGCCGAAAGAACTAGCTAAAGCTGTTACGAAAGTATTGCTGCACTTTTAACCTGCGCAAAAACCTTTGATCCATTTTTTAGATTCAAGACTTTAGCTGACTTTTTTGTTATTAGCGTGAGTAGAGTGATCTCTTTTATTTTAAGCCGAACCATAATTTGAGCCTTTCCTTCGGGTGACATTTCATCAACTATTGCAGGAAAGATATTTAAGATACTGGTGTCGATCTGCTTTTCTCTTGTAAGACTTACATCACGAGCTGAAACCCTTAATCGAACATTACTGCCAATTGGCAAGTTATTATCTGGAACTAAAAATTCACCTCCTGGGAAATCTAGATGCATTAGATTGAATTCTTTTTCACGGCTGATTACTTTAGCTTCAACTAATGAAGTAGCCTCGCTTCCATGCGACATTGGTAGGTCAAACCTAGTAAGCATATTGTTTATTGGTCCAGATCCAATAACTTTTCCATGATCAAGAAGTAGTAAATAATCAGCCAATCTTGATGCCTCATCAGGAGAATGAGTTACATAGATAATTGGAATATCTAAGTCGCTATGAAGCGCATCAAGATAAGGCAAAATTTCTTGTTTACGTTTAATATCAAGTGCTGATAATGGCTCATCCATTAATAAAATTTTAGGCTTAATCAGTAAGGCTCTAGCAATTGCAACTCGCTGCTTTTCACCGCCTGAGAGTTGCGCTGTAGATCGATTAAGTAATGTTTTTATATCTAATAAATTAAGTATAGAATCTATAAATTCTTTTTCTATATTTGACGTTCTTTTAATCCCATAATCGAGGTTATCCTGGACATTAAGGTGTTCAAATAAAGTGGTGTCTTGGAATACATAGCCAATTTGGCGCTTGTGAGTTAAAACAAAATTTTCACTATCCTGCCAAATTGAATCGCCTATTTTTAGAAATCCCTTATGAGTCTTTTCTAGACCTGCCAATACTCTTAATAAACTTGTCTTGCCAGATCCTGAAGGACCAAAAATAACAGTTACGCCTTTATCAGGAATACTAAAATTAGCATCAAGAATGAAGCTGTCTAAATCAATTTTTATCTTACACTCAATCACTAATCACTCCTCATAATAGAAAATCGGCGATTAAAGATATACACAACAAGGAGCATGACAAAAGATAAGACAAGCAAGCCCCCAGCTAAAATATGTGCCTGACCATATTCCATTGCCTCAACATGATCATAAATTGCTATTGATAAAACTCCTGTCTCACCTGGAATGTTGCCTCCTATCATAAGAACAACACCAAACTCTCCTACTGTGTGGGCAAACCCTAAAACACTTGCAGTGATAAAGCCAGAGCGAGCCAAAGGGACTGCGACTGTAAAAAAGCGATCTAGTTTTGATGCACCCAAGGTTGCTGCAACCTCCATGGGCTGCTTACCAATAGATCCAAAAGAATTCTGTAGTGGCTGAACTACAAAAGGAAGTGAATAAATAACCGACCCAACAACGAGTCCAGTAAATGTGAAAGCGATTGAACTTCCACCTAGTGACTCCAAAAAATTTCCTATTGGGCCATTAGTGCCCAAAGTCATCAGTAAATAAAAACCTAACACTGTAGGAGGAAGAATTAGTGGTAGAGCAATGATCGCTTCGATTACTGCCTTAAATTTAAAACGAGTTTGTGAAAGCCACCATGCAATTGGAGTGCCAACTAAAATGAGAATAACTGTAGTTATCGAAGCTAACTTTATAGTAACTAGAAGGGCTGCAAGATCATATTCATTTAACATTATGGTAAGTCATATCCATATTTTGAGATGATATTTAAAGACTCATCTGATTCAATAAATGACAAAAAGTCTTTTGCAAGCGAACTTTTCTTCAACAGCACTACTTGCTGCTCTATTGGCGTATAGAGTGTTTGGGGCACTTCCCAAAATGAACCAACCACAGGGTAACTAGAACTCATAAGTTGTGAGTAAGAAATGAATCCTAGTTTAGCATTACCACTATTAACAAATTGAAATGTCTGCGCAATATTTTCTCCCCTTACTAGCTTACTTTGCAACTCTTCCCATAGATTCATTGATAGCAACACCTCTCTAGCTGCCACTCCATAAGGCGCAATTTTAGGATTCGCTATTGCTAAAAACCTTAAATCATTACTATAAAGCCGCTCGTCTTTCTCTACAAATCCCTCTAGTGAGCTCCAAAGAACAAGTTTTCCCAGTGCGTAGGTGAACCTCGATCCAGTTTCAGGGATTCCTTTTTTTTCTAATAGAATTGGTCTTACCTTATCAGCTGAGAAGAATATGTCAAAAGGAGCGCCATTCAAAATTTGCGCATAGTGTTTGCCCGAAGAGCCTGAAATCAGAACTATATTATGATTCTCAGAAGATTGAGATTGTTTTAACTCATATTGCAATATAATTTCTTTCATTACTGGATAAAAATTACTTGCAACTGCAACTTTAATTTCATCTGCAGCAATTTGAGTAAAACTTAGTCCAATAGAGATTAATAAAAAATTAATCATCTTCAACTTAGTGTTAAACATATTATTTTTAATCGCCTATTGAAAAATATATTCTATAGTGAATTGCGAAATTAATTAATACAATTAGGATCATTCAAACCTGCAAATTTTTATGCAGATATGTTAATATGTTCCACATTAGGATTACCACTTAAGAACTACTTAAACTTTTAAGGAAAATTATGTCAAAAAATAAAATTCTTTTAGCTTTTCTAATGTCTATGCTATTTACTAATTCCTTTGCTGATTATATATCTGGGCAGAGAGAATATGTCAGTGGTAACTATGAAAGTGCTATTACTGAATGGACTCCAGTTGCTGAAGATGGAAATGCAAGAGCTCAATACAACCTTGGTTGGATGCATGCAAATGGTAAAGGAACAGCACAAGATTTTAAGGAAGCAATTGAATGGTATAAAAAATCTGCCGAACTGGGTAATGTTAACGCACAATATAATTTAGCCAATCTATATCTCAGAGGTCAGGGTGCTGTCCAAAATGATAAACTTGCTTTTAGTTGGTTTATAAAAGCTGCTGAACAGGGTGATGCTCCAGCTCAATATAACCTTGGAAGAATGTATCTTCTTGGTAAAGGGGATGATAAAAATATCTTAGAAGCTAGATTTTGGATTAAACAAGCTCTAGAGAATAATGATGCATATATTGGCGCGCTTGCACAACAAGTCTGGGATGATTTTAAACTTGCAACTTACTAGCTAAAATATTACTCTAAAAAGCCTAACTATTAAGTTAGGCTTCTAAAGCTACGACTGAGCAAGTCTCAATGCTTATTTTCTCAGCCTCAATAATCGCAATTGTCTCTGCTGCTTGAAGCAATAAATCAAAGTTTGTCTTATTACCAGATAAAATCTCATCGACAAAAGCTCGAATTTCATGCTCGTAACCCATCCCTTCTTTTAACTTTATAGATTTAGGCTCAAACCCAGCTCTGAATAGTTTTAATGTTTCATCTTCATCTAAAAGATAGCTGAGAGTGCCATTTTCAAAATTAGCAGTATATGACATATTAAAACCGTAGCCTTCCTGCATAGCCCATGTTCCTTCAGAGCTTACTAGGGGAGATGCATTAGTCTTACTAAATATATAATTTGTAACAACATGGTCTACACCTCCACTTGGGCCTTTGTATCCTTGGCTAAAGACTGCGTCTGGCAATCCTAAACAGTAATTAATAAAGTCAGTATCATGCACATGCAGATCTAAAAGGGCACCACCGCACTGGCTCTCATCAGAATAAAATGCACCTCCTGGAAAACTTGTCTGCCTCTTAAAGTTGAGTGATAAGCATTCTCCATAAGTGTTATTTTCAATTGCTTCCTTAAGAACAACCCATGCTGGCCAGTATCTTAGACACATAGCCGACATGACATGACATGAAGATTTTTTTTTGGCTAACTGGATAATTTTTTTTGCTTCATCATAAGTTCTAGCTAATGGCTTTTCAACTAACACGTGTTTATTCTTAGCTAGTGCAGCTTCAACAAAAATAAAATGCAGATCAGTCCCAACGCATATATCAACTATATCAATGTCTGGATTATTTATAAGGTCCATACCGTCAAGATATTTTTGAACACTAAGACCTAGAACTCCACCTTCAGCCTGGCCACTAATATTACCCTCTGCTTTGCTTGATCCATCTAGTCTACTCTGAATTGAATCCGCAATAGCGATGACTTCAATATCATTTATTTTTGAATAAATATCCAAATGGGTTGACCCCATACTTCCAAGGCCAATTACGCCAACTTTAAGTTTATTAGTCATAGGTTTTAAATTTAAGAAATAGAGTTGAAATCGAATAATTGATCCATTGCAGCAGATGTACGAGATAAAATTGTTTCATCCCAAGGAAGCATTTCAGCGATTATCGTATTTTGATAATTAATTGCCTTAAGTGCGTCTATTGTTTCCTTCCAAGGCACATCACCAGCCCCAAGATCACAAAAACTAAAACTACCAGTCCAGTCAAAATTTTCTTGAAAATCCTTTATTTGAACTCTTTTTATTCTTGAGTTAAGTAACTCAATCCAGTGAGGTGGATGTTGCTGATAACCAATAAGATTGCCTATATCTAGATAAACACCTAATTTATTTGAATCAAAAGAATCAATAAAATCCCTAAGCTCAATAGGTGAATAAAAGAAGCCATTCCATACGTTTTCAAGGCATAAGTCAACATCAAGATCTTCCGCAATTGGCAGCAACTGATTGACCGCATCTCTTAACCGATCTAGAGCTCTATCATAACGAACAATATCAGTAGAAATTGGACTTTTAACTACGCCAGGGACTATTAATAATGCCTTACACCCAAGATTACCAGCAACCTTTAGTGCATCTTGGTGAAGACTAATTGATTTTTTACGAGTAGCCTCATCATTACTAGTTGGGCTTACCCCCCAACTTATTCCAGTAGCCAAACTATCTACAAAAACCCCCGAATCATTAATAGTTTGTCGTATCTTTAAACATTCAGATTTAGTGGTGTTAGTTGTTAAAACGCCGTCTGTTGATATACCAAGCTCTAGTGCATCGAAGCCAAAAGTTTTTGTCTGTGTTAATGCAGATTCTATTGACTCAGTATTTGCCAGTCCATTTTCAAAAGAAAGATAACTTATACCTTTAATCAAAACCCCACTCCTTTAATCAAAACCCCACTCCTTTAATATAATGAGTCCAATTCTTTCCACGTCTCAGCCATATCAACAACTTGTCCTGAACTCATACTTTCATCAATTGCCAAAGCAACTAAACCAGCTGTTATAGCCTCTTTTGGTCCAACAGGCAGGGATTTTAAATCACCTCTAAGAAAGCTTGCAATATCCTCACACATTAACTTATCTGCACCATAATGAGCTGGATAATTTACCTCATCAGGAGCCATTGAAACACTAAAATCATGATCCTCTATGCACTTACCAGTTCGCGCATCTGTAATTTTGAGTCCGCCTCTTCCAAAGTCACCTTCAGCCATACCTCGACTTCCAATAATACAAAAACGCCGCTGCTCATCAGGAACATTAATGCTGGTATGAAATGAGAAAGTTACATTATTTGGGTATTCTATTAATGCGTTCTGATGATCAATAATATCAGCGTTACTCGTAAATGGATCATCAGCGCTTTCCCAATAAGATTTTTTTATTTGGTAAACATCATCATGCTCATTTCCATTAGGAGCCTCTGAAGGAATAAAGTTGTTTCGCCCACCAAAACTAATTACTCTGGATGGTCTATCGCCAACAATACTATTATATAAATCAATATCATGGCAACATTTTTCTAACATAAAACCTCCTGAATATTTTTCAAGTCGGCGCCAATCTCTCATAAAGAATGATCCATGAAATGGAGCTATATGTTCATTGGCTTCAAGTGAAGTTATATTTCCTAAAGTTCCAGCATCAAGAACTCTCCTCAGTTCTCGCATGTGCACTGAATATCGCAAAACAAGTCCAACAATTAATTGGTATTCACCATATTTTTTTATTAATTTAGCGAGACTAAAGCTATCCTCTTTTGTCGTAACAATAGGTTTTTCTGAGAAAACTTTTAAGCCAGCCTCAAGACCGCCTTTAATGTGCTCTAGATGAAGATGATTTGGAGATGCAACCCATAGAAGATCAAGACTACATTTTTCAATCATCTCATCAAGGGTTTCAAATCTAATTAAATTATGGGGGACATCATCAAGTATAGATAATCCACATGGATCAGGATCAACATAACCAACTAAATCTAATTCTGGTAGATCCTCTACAAGCATTTTAAGAACATTTGCAGCTCTTAAACCTAGGCCAACAATTCCAGTTTTCATGATTATTCTCTTATTTCTTTTTATTCGTTTTCTTAAGTGCCTGTCCTGATGAGTCGAAAGTATGGCACTTAGAAGAATCAAAAACTAGGTTGACAGTTTCACCTGGTTTAATAATTGAGTCACTAGGCACTACAGCGCAGAAATTACTATTGCCTAAAACAGAGCCATGTAAGATAACTGTTGCTCCAATATGTTCAACAACTTCAACACGCATTGGAACCCCGCCTTTTGATGAAGAAACGACTAGATCTTCTGGTCTTATTCCAACATCTATTTCATCACCTGCTTTTGTGCTAGAGACGTCAACAGCCAAGTCCAAATTCAAGTCACCAATATTTGCAACTAGTTTTTTATTTTTAATTTCTGTATCAGTTGTTTTAAGGAAGTTCATATTTGGTTGGCCGATAAAGCCTGCCACAAACTTTGTTTTAGGATTATGATATAAATCCATTGGTGATCCTACCTGCTCTATAACGCCATCACGCAATACAACAATCTTATCAGCCATTGTCATCGCTTCAATCTGATCATGAGTAACATAAATCATTGTTGTCTTTAAATTTTGATGGAGCTTTGCTAGCTCAACCCGCATATCTCCGCGAAGAGCTGCATCAAGATTGGATAAAGGCTCATCAAAAAGGAATACTTTTGGATCTCTAACAATAGAGCGGCCAATGGCTACCCTTTGGCGTTGGCCTCCTGATAGTTGGCCTGGTTTGAAATCTAAACGATCTCTTAACTGCAAGATATCCGCAGCTTTAAATACTTTTTCTTCCAGTTCCTTTTCATTAAGTTTTGCAACCCTAAGTGGGAATGCTATATTTTCAAAGACTGATAGATGGGGATAGAGGGCATAGGATTGAAAAACCATTGCGATACCTCTTTCAACTGGAGGTGCATTAGAAACATCTTTATCATCAATAATTACACTACCTGACGTCGCCTCCTCCAAGCCTGAAATGATTCTTAATAAGGTTGTTTTTCCACAACCCGAAGGTCCAACAAAAACAACGAATTCTTTATCCTTTATTTCTAAATTAATATCAAATAAAACTTCTGTTTCATCAAAACTTTTATAAATATTTTCAAGTTTTACTGTTGCCATTCTTTCTTCCTTAAAAAGAGCGCATACTCAGTGCGCAATTAAATTATCTATTACTTATGTTTAAAGCAAGCTTCAAAAGGGTACTTTTAAATTAACCTCTTTTTGAAGTAAGCCTTTAAAAAAATTCAGGGGTAACTAATAGTTACCCCTGAAATAGTCAACTAATTGACTTAATTACCTTCTGCTAAAATTTCAGCAGCTTCTGCAACTAAATCAGCAGCAGAACCTTCACCCAAGATCATGCCTTGGATAGCACCATTGATGCCAGCTTGCAATGCTTTAAAGTCTTCAAACATTGGCTCTGGACCGCCACTACCAATTGGCGCAACAAACGTCTGCCAGTAGTCAGTAGTATAGTAAACATCATCCATCATTTTCTCATACTGCATGATTGGTGTTAAGCCCCAGCTCTTATCTAGGTCATACTGTGCTTCACCAGATGAAAGCATAGAAGCTAACTCCATTGCTAGATCTTCATTAGCAGAACCCTTAAATACTGCAATTGAGTCAGTAATTAATAATGTTCCACTTGAACCACTAGGACCAGCAGGAATAGGGACAACTATTTCAGCAATATTATCATTATGCTGACCAGCACCCCATGGACCATTAATATACATTCCAATCTGACCATCGTTATACAACTGAGTCAACTGTCCACGCTCATAGCCCATTGGGCCTTCCTGAGCAACACCAGCTAACTTACCATAAAACTCAAGAGTTTCGATAGTCTCAGGACTATTAAAAGTTATCTCACCAGTATCTGCATCATTTACAGAGCCGCCATTACTATATAAGTAATTTAGGAATTGGTGCATAGTGTTGTCAAAGTCCTTTCCAGTTATGCCAATACCCGCAGCTGAAGTATTATCATTGATTGCTTTAGCCATTGCATGCATACCTGTCCATGTCTTAGGAGCAACACAAGCCATGCCTGCTTCTTCAACTAAACCACAGTTGATAAATAGAGCTTTAGTAGAGAAAGCGTGAGGGAAGCCCCAAGTTTTTCCACCACTAGATACTGTATTAAGAATACCTGGCTGATACATTTCCTTCTGATCATCAGCAATATCTACTGGAATAATCAGACCGCTTAGAGCTAGTTGCTTCAGAGTACGTGAACCCATATAAGCCAAACCAACAGGATCACCAGCTGCTGCTAGTGTCATTGCTTTGTCCTGGCATGTTCCCCAAGGAACCGCTTCAGCATTCACTGTAACGCCTGAGTATTTTGCTTCAAAAGTAGAAATTACTACTTTATCAGCTTCACGGATTTCACCACCGCACATTATCATATGCACTTCTTCAGCTTGCACTGGAGCCATTAAACCTGCACCCAATACCGCTAAGAAGAGTGCTTTTTTTATATTTTTCATTTACTTCTCCTTTTCTATTTACATCAAGTTACTAGAATTAAATTATCCTAATAACACTTTATGTGAGACTTTTGAATCTCACTCCTTTACCGCACCTGAAGTTAAACCTGATATGAGATGTTTCTGCATAAACAGGAAAATTAACAACACGGGCAGAACTCCAACAAGACTTGCTGCCATCATTTCATTCCAGAGCACTGTCTGGTATCCAATAAACTCAAAAATACCAGCTGGTAGTGGCATGTAATCTCTATTTTGATTAAAAGTAATTGCAAATAAAAATTGTTGCGCATAAGCGCCAATAAACATTGCAACACCAACCACAATTAAACCAGGAACTGCTAGAGGCAGGATTACACGCCTAAGGGTATAAAGGCGAGATGCACCATCAACAAATGCAGCCTCCTCTAACTCATAGGGTATCTTCTCTAAAAAAGACTTAAGCAGCCATATTCCTGTTGGTATAAGAAACGCCACACCAGGAATAATCATAGCCCAATAGGTATTTAATAAACCATAAGAGCGTAATAATTTATACAAAGGGATTAAAAGAACCGCTCCTGAAAACATGTTTACAGCCAAAAAGAGGGTAAGACTAGTAGTTTTTCCTCGAAAGTTGAAACGTGCATAGGCATAGGCGGCTGGAACAATAAAGCACATTGATAAAAGAGTAACAGCTGATGCTATGAATACGCTATTAAAAATATAACGCGGTAATTGAGGAACGGTAACCCACATATCTCTGTACGCCTGAAAACTCATAGTATCTGACCAAAACCTGCTCATAAAATCAAAAAAACTCATCGTCTCACCCATTGGAACATCTGGCCTAGTAAATAAATGAGTGATTGGCCTGAGAGAAGCTACAAACATTTCAACAAAAGGAAGCAACATAAACAATATGAATATTGCGAGAGAGACATAAATTCCAATCTTATGAAGTAATGAGTACTTATCCATCATTTCTGAACCCCACCATAGCCATATTTTTTACTCAATCTTCCTAGTACAGTTAGGTAAAGTACTGAAAACACACCTAATATTAATACAACAAGAACCGCTCTTGTCGCGCCAGCACCAAACTTATAATTAAAGATCGCTGTTTTAAAGGTATCAATAATTAATGTAGTGGTTGCCCCACGAGGACCGCCCTCTGTCAAGATCCAAATAATTTCAAATGAATTAAAAGTCCAGATTGCTGACAGTAAAGCCATAGAGACAATGGTAGGCATAATTTGTGGCAAAGTAATCCTTCTAAATCGATACCACCTCGAAGCACCATCAACATACGCAGCCTCATATAAGTCTTTTGGAACGCCCTGCATTGCCGCCAAAAAGAATAAGGTTACCATTGGCGTTCCAATCCAAACATCGGTCACAACTGCTGAATAAAAAGCGCTCTGCTTATACGCTAAGAAACTAAAAGGCCCGTCTGTGATACCCACCATCTCTATAAAATTTGAGAGTAGGCCAAAATGACCATTATAAAGCCACACCCAACCAAAACAGCCAATTGCTATAGGCACAATCCATGGCGGCATAACTAAAGCACGCATAAGTCCGCGCCCCCTTATATTACTCGCCAAAAGTGTTGCGCCAATTAAACCTAAAATCATTTTGAAACCAACAGATAAGAACATCCAGTAGAAAGTTCGAGTGACTATCGCAGGAAACTTTCGACCTCCAATGGCTTTTTCATAATTTTCCCAGCCTATAAAATCAGCACCCCCCATTAGGGTTCCAAGGTTCGAATTAGTAAAAGACAGGCGGAAGGTTTCATACAAAGGCCAAAGTACAATCCAAAACATAACCATTGCAGCAGGCGCAATTAATGCCCAAGCAAACATTGTGGTTGTTTGTGATTTGGTTTTGGGTTTCAGCATTTGTATCAAACTACTCACTGGCCAAAGCCTCCTTATTCGTTAATGGATCGGACATGATATCAAAATTCTCAGCTTTATAGTGGTCCCATTCAATTTTATCAAATAATTCTCGATAGCTAGTTACAGCTAAATCACCCAACTCAGAGCCTTTTCTTCTGTTTGATTCACTCGACCAGGCGCTTTCTGCTAGTCCAAGAATTCTTGGGCACAGCATTGATTCCATTTCGTTATCCTTAAGAATCGTTTCACACCAAAGATGTCCTTGAATTCCCTGAATATTAGCTTCAAGTTCTGGCTCATTATTTGGAATAATGGGCCAATCAACAACTTTCTCAAAAGGTATCACTGCTGCCCAATTTGCTCCACGATCAGCGTAATTTCTGCTCTGGACCATATCAAAATAAATGTGCTCAGCAGGGCATAGGACGACTTTATAACCTTCTCTTGCTAAATCAAAACCGGATTCCAGATCCTGCCAAGAAAATAGTAATTTTTCTGACCTATCATCATGGTGCTCACCATCTTCAGCCTCCTGCCAGGAAGCTGTTTTTTTATTATTAAGCTCTACCCTCTTAGAAAGCTTATTAATAAACCAAGAAGCAACATCTTTACCATTATTAAGCCTATGCTTTGCCTTCAACACATCAATTGCAGGCGATTTTGTCCACGATTCTGGTGCAACCTCATCACCACCTAAATGAATATACTCACCAGGAAACATGTCACATAAATCATCAATTAAAGACTCAACAAGCGAAAATGTTTCTGGCATCGCTGGGTTAAGTGTGTTTTCTGAGTATCCTTGTACTGAGACCTCACAACTTTGGTCTTCAGGATCACGCAAACCTGGGAAGAGGTTAATTAATGCCATATTATGCCCAGGCAAATCAAACTCTGGCATTACTTCAATAAAGTTAGCTGTTGCCCTATTGATGACTTTATGCATATCTTCTCTATCATAACAACCACCAGTTGCATCTGGTCCAGAACCAAAAACAGGCGGCACTAGCAAACCATTTCCTCTTTTAGAAGTTGCAGTTGCAACTTCAGGATTTCTATCAAATTTGAAGCGAAAGGCCTCATCGTCAACTCCATGCCAATGAAACTTATTAAGCTTAAAGAGGCTCATTAAATCAAGTAATTTTAATAAACTGTCTACTGAATAAAAATGCCTCACAGTATCCAAATGTTGGCCTCTCCAACCAAATCGAGGCTTATCAACGATAGAGCCACATGGAATTAATTGGTGATATGTTTGGTTTAATTGCATCAAAGAAATAAGGCCATAATAAAAACCTGACTCATCTCCAGCGGTAATTTCAACATCATCACTGGTAATAATAATTTGATATGAAGAGTCACTTAAATGGTTTTGAAGTTTAAGTTTTACAGAGGAGGATGCCTTCTCATTAATTTCATTCACAGGGCCAGAAAAAAGATTAAGATTTAATCGACTACCTAAATCAGAGGCTGACTTGTAAGCATTGTTTATAATGTCACTGTCATTGAATAGTATGTTGATAGGAGCACATAAATTACACACACCAGCACTAGCCTCCCATGAATAAGGATGTGGCACCAACCTTAGTGATTCATGATTTAATTTATCACTAGAATACTTAGGAGTTGGTGCCACGGAGGAGATTCTTTTAAGATCCAAATCAATCATTTCAAGATTAACTACTTCACCGTTATTATTTTTTAAAAAAACGCCCTGGGGAGCCCATCTGTGATTCATTGGCATATGTCTAGATTCTTTATAGGCGTATTTGAAACTCCATTCCTCTCCAGGTTTTAAAACGAAATTTTCAAGATGGGTTAGCTCTATATATCCACCAGCACTTTTAAAAATGCTGCAATTTTCAATAACCTTCACGGGCGCAAGTATGCTGAAACAGAACATGAAATTCTCAATCGACTCATTAGAATTATTAATAAGCGTTGAGCAAAAGTAATTATCTGAATTGATAGATGTTGTCAAAGAAAACTCTGTTGAAATCAATATTTCTCCTCACTGACTAGTATTGTTATAAAACAAAAAACCTTCCTAAGGCTTTGCAGGCATACTAATCTATATAAAAATTGGTAATGAAATGGTATTATATAACAGGTATTTATTAAAAAGTAAATAAGTTTAATTATTTTATAAATAATAATATATTAAAAGACCTATAGTTCTTAAAGATCTCATTATATAAACGATTAAATAAGAAAAAATTGACAAATAATTTAGCTCCTTTCACTTAATATTGAATTTATTATAAAAAATTTACTTTTTAAATTAAGATAGAATATAATAGTACCAATTTAGTACCAATATTTTATTTTATTTACAGCTAATGGATGATATCAACAATCTAGTTAATTTTTTAATGCCCTCTACTGACAGGCCAGAGTCGCTATATAAACAATTATCTAAATCACTTAATAGGGCAATTCAACAAGGTCTTTTAGCGCCTGGAGACGCTTTAATGCCAGAGAGAGAATTAGCAGCTAAGCTTAATATGTCTAGAATTACTGTTCGCAAAGCAATCGATCAGCTGGTAGAAATAGGTCTTCTAAATAAACGTCAGGGTGCTGGAACGATTGTTGCTGAAAGTGTTGATTTAGTTCTTCATAAGAATCTTTCATCGCTAAACAGCTTCACTGCAGATATGAAAAAGAGGGGTCTCGAATCTTATTCAAGAACCATCTTGCGTGAAGAAGGTAAAGCAAGCGCTAAGGAGGCCTTGATTTTAAATTTAGATGAGGATGAATATGTTCATCGCCTCAATAGAGTAAGGTACTTAGTTAATGAGCCGCTACTTTATGAAATTGCTGTAATACCTGCAGCTATCATATCTATAACATCTGCAATTGATGATTCGCTTTATGAGTTACTTGAATCCAAGAATATGAACCCAGTTTCTGCAAAACAAAATATTCATGCCATCGTTGCAGATGATAACCTAGCAGATAAGCTTGAAATCAAGCCAGGTAGTGCAGTGTTGTTTGTGGAAAGAAGAGGCAAGGATTCTAACGGAAGAGTTGTTGAATATACTCAATCTTATTATCGTGGTGATCGCTATGACTATGTTGTGGAGCTTGGATGAAACAAGCAATCACCGGTGCTAAAATATTTTCTGGCAATGAATTCTTTGATCATAAAGCACTCCTAATTGATGATGAAAAAATTATTGATATAGTTAATGATAATTCTATTCAAGATAACTTCAAAATTCAAAAATTAAATGGTGGCATCCTCTCTCCAGGATTTATTGATCTTCAAGTAAATGGTGGTGGTGGGAAACTGTTTAATAACTCGCCAGATAAAGAGAGCTTAGATGAAATAATAATGGCCCATCAACACTTTGGCACGACCAGCATAATGCCAACTGTCATTAGTGACTCATTGAATGTTCTTAAAAGATGTACTTCAACAATATCTAGTGAGGTTAATAATAATAAATCCCTCCTAGGGCTTCATATTGAAGGCCCCTTCTTTAATGTTAAATATCGAGGGGTTCATCAAAAACAATATATCAATACGATAAACAATGATTACTTAAACTTATTTGAAAGCCTACAAGGCTTTCCAGTGATGCTTACATTAGCCCCAGAATGCATTTCTATCAAACAGTTAAAGCACCTTAAATCACTTGGCTTTAAAATTCTAGCGGGCCATACTGATGCAAGCTATGATCAGCTTGAAGAGGCAATTAAATATGGACTTGACGGTTTTACACATCTCTTTAATGCGATGGGACAAATCTCAGCACGTGAACCTGGTGTTGTTGGCTCGGCATTAAATTTTGATAATGCCTCAGCCAGTATTATTGCTGACCTGCATCATGTGCATCCATCATTAATTGAGATGTCTTACAATCAAAAACCTAAAGGAAAGCTATTTTTTGTTTCAGATTCTATGGCCACAATTAATCATGGTGAGCCTTCTTTTGAGCTTTATGATGAGGTAGTTAGTGAATCCAATGGCCGTCTTATCAATTCAGAAGGCAAATTAGCTGGCTCCTCAATAACACAAATTGATGCCATTAAGAACGCCTATCTTAGTTGCAATATCCCATTGAATGATGCTATTGCAATGGCAACACGTTATCCGGCAGAATACCTAGGTGTTGGAAATTATCTTGGCTCCTTGAAATCAGGTTATCGGGCTGACCTTGCTCACTTTGACCTTGACTTTAACATTCATAATGTCTGGGTTGCTGGCAAACACCTAAAACAAGAAGCGCTATGAGAGTCGTTATTCTTCCAAGTGAAAAAGAGGCGAGCAATTTTGCTGCAAGATTTATTGAAAATTTTATAGTCAATAAAGAAAATGCAGCTCTTGGTCTTGCGACTGGCAGCTCTGTTCTTTTAACTTACGAGGCCTTAATTAAAAAGCATAATTCTGACGGCTTAAGCTTCAAAGATATTACTACTTTTAATTTAGATGAGTACGTTGGTTTAAAGCCAGGACATACTCAAAGCTACCGTCATTATATGAACAATAAATTATTTAATCATATTGATATTGATAAGAAAAATACGAATATTCCTGAATGTTTTAATAACGATTATGAGCTTTGTTGTGAAAATTATGAGTCCAAGATTAAATCGATTGGGGGAGTAGATCTTCAATTATTAGGCTTAGGTACAAATGGGCATATTGGATTTAATGAGCCTACTTCTAGCCTCAGCTCAAGGACCAGAGTAAAGACGCTAACTGAAAATACGGTTGCAAACAATGCGCGCTTCTTTGATGATAAGGAGTTTCAGCCATCCATTGCAGTGACAATGGGTATTGGAACAATTATGGATGCTGACAATATTATTCTCATTGGCCTAGGTAAACACAAAAGTAAAGCAGTTGCAGATTTAGTTGAAGGCCCTATATCCTCTTTCTGTCCTGGAAGCGTCCTTCAAAATCATCAAAATGTTGTTATTGTTTTAGATAGTCTTGCAGCATCTGAATTAAAGTTGTATGATTACTATATACACACCGAAAAAATGTACCTTAAATTTATGTGTTGAGTATTAATATTTATTTAATAATTTAATTCCAATATATTGAGTCCAATAATATGAGTTTAATTTTCAAACAACTATTTGAAAGAGAAAGTTGTACTTACACCTACCTTATTGCAGATAGTGATTCTAAAGAAGCCGCAATTGTAGACGCGGTAGACATCATGATTGACAGAGATACAGCTTTGCTAAAAGAGCTAGGTCTAGACTTAAAATTTATTATTGAAACGCATATCCACGCTGACCATATAACCAGTGCGTGTCCTCTAAAAAAATTCTATCCTAAAGCTAAAATTGTTATAGGGATGGAGAATGTTGACGCTGAAGCATGTTCAGATATTATGGCGGGCGAAGGCCATATTCTTTCGATTGGTAATTATGATATTACTGCAATAGAAACCCCAGGGCACACCTTAGGGTGCATGTCGTATAAGATCGGTAATAAAATCCTTACTGGTGATGCATTATTTATACGAAGTACTGGAAGATGTGATTTTCAAGGAGGTTCAGCCATATCTCTTTATGAATCAATTCATAAGCTTTTTAAATTTCCTGATACTACTGAAGTATATCCAGCACATGATTACAACGGATTATCAGTTAGTACCATTGGTGAAGAGAAGAAGTTTAACTCAATGATTAGAGAATCCTTTGATCAACAAACATTTATTAAAAATGTAAATAATTTAAAGTTAAGCATGCCGAAAAAAATAAAAGTATCAGTTCCAGCAAATCAAAGCTGTGGATTAGTAACTGCTATAAATTAGTATTAAGAAAAAACTATTACTCCCTCATACTCACTAAAATTTGACTAGTAGATCAGAGCCAAAAAGATAACGCTAACTATTACGTTAAATAGAATCCAAAGGAAGAAGTAAAAGTTATTTTTACTCACTGTCTTCATTTTCAAGAAGATCAAGCTCTTCATGAAGATCTTTATCACTTCGACTCTTAATACGAAGCTCTTCTAACTCTTGCTCTAAAGTTCTCTTTCTCTTGCGCCTATCATTTGGAGAACCATTTTTCGTATTATATTTAGCAAGTGTCATAAACGCTCATCCTTAAATGTTTCATTAAAGATTGCATCTACTCTTCTTTTAAACTCCTCTTGAGAGTTATTCTCTATGAATATACCTTGAACATACTCTTTAAATTTTTGAGCCTTTTCATATTCTTCTTGCATATTTTCTAATTGTGGTTCTAGTTGTTGGATTTCCATTTTATCTCCTCTCTTAGTTGTTTCATTAGGTTATTATCTCTATTGGAAGCTCGCCTCTAGCAAATGTCTGCTTTAATACTACCGTCGATTCAATACTAGCAATACACGTCAAACTACCAAGCGATTTTTTAACAAAACTTTCATAGCCAAGTAAATCATTTGCAATAATCTTTAAAAGATAATCATGTGAGCCAGTTATGACAGAGCACTCTAGAACTTCTGGTAATTTTTTCATTGCATTTTCAAATAAATCAGCGCTGATATTTGAATTCTCAGTTAGCCTTATAAAGACATAGACCATTGCATTAAAGCCCATCGCTTCAGGATTTATATTTGCACTATACCCATTAATGACTCCCGCCTCTTCAAGTTTTTTAACCCTTCTAAGGCAGGGCGTATCGGACATATTTAATTTTGCAGCCAACTCTGAAATAGCTATTCTTCCCCTATTCTGAAGAATAGATAAAATGCTTAAATCCTTAGTATCGATATTAGTATTCATTCTTAATTTCCAATAAATTAGCGATATTCAATAATAATATACTTTAATTTAATGAATATCTCTATTATTATACTATTTATTAGTTAATTTTAGTGATTAAAACTCGATAAATAATGATATTATGCCTTTTTTATATAAATAACTATAGAAATGACTCCAAACTCGCAGACCTTTGATTACTGGATTAGAAATCGCTTTGTTGAATTAAATTCAGAGCTTGAAGCGCTTTACTCAAATCAAAGTGAACGCACTAATGTCGAGTCCGTTGGCGACGATTTAAAGAAAGCTCTAGAGGATGAAGGCAGGGAGATAATTAAAACACTTTTATCTGAGGGAAATACTGATGAAGGCTTTGATAATGCATTCGATTTATTAGGTAATGTTGGTCTTTATATGGCTGCATGTCGAAGACATGAAATCACCGATCCTTCAAAACAATCCACTTCACCACTGAAAGAGGCCTCAGGACTTGCTATGAATATAGGCGCCTCAATTGGTGTTACGCCTCGCTTTGCTACCGCCCACCTTTCAACGCACAACAAAGCAGTAGATGGAGTATATAAAAGCTTTACAAAGCTGCCTGCTGAAAAGTTATTTCTCGATTACAACACTAAAGCAATTCTTGCCTATAAAAGAGCCGCTGACGCGTTACTTAAATTGCATCCACTAGGCATTTCTCATCCGATGTGTCCTGAACTATTAGTAGTCGTTAAAGAGGCGCTTGAAGAAGTCATTGAATCTAATGCTGCATTATTTAATAAGCTTAGTGTTGATGACTTCTTTTACTGTGTTCGTCCCTACTACAAGCCTTATCATGTTGGATTTCAGGTCTATCGAGGAGCAAATGCAGGTGATTTTGCAGGAATAAATGTTATTGATATTTTGCTTGGACTTTGCTTTGCTAATGAACCCGCTTATTCACAAATGCTCGTTGATAAATTTCTATATATGGTCCCAGAAGATCAAAGCATTCTAAGAGACTGCATGAGAAGAACCAGCATTATGGATGATTTTCTAAGTGCTGACGTTTCCTCTAAAAAGTGGTACAAGGATAATCTCACTCTGTTCCTTGAAATTTGTCAGCTTCATGGTGACGCTGCAACTCAGCACCATAATCAGCTCGTTGAGAAATATATTGCGCAGCCCTCAACAGACCTTAAAGAATCTCAACTTAGTAATATTACCGCGAGCGGTCCGCCATTAAAAGTTTTACTGGACTCACTTGAAAAATTAAGGGATCGAAGGGCAGGAGCTGATCGCAGTGATATACGAACGCGCTTTGCTGATATTGCGCTCCTCAAAAAGCGCTTGTCAACTAATGGCAAAGTAAATAAGCATAACTTTAAAGAGGATTTTATTTTAACGAAAGCAAATTATCTCCTTAATCACTCTGTTGGAAGACCATTAAAAACCTCTGAAAAAAACTTTTCAGAGCAGCTTTATACTCCTTGGAAAAATTCACTTAACGAGCCTTGGGAGCAATGGCTTGGAGTTATTAATGACTTTACAACTTCTTTAGCGAAACTCTTTAATGCAAAGCAATCTGAATTCTGCCCGCAAATTAATTTATCAAGTGGATTAACTAAAATATTGATGTCTTTAGATCAGGCTCAAAAGAAAAATTGCGTCATCTTGGTCAGTGAAATTGACTTTCCAGGAATGGGCTTTGCCCTTAAAAAATCACTACCTGAAGACTGTGAGATTAGATTTATTCCCTCCAATATTGATATAACGAATGTAGGCGTATGGGACGAGTACCTAACAGAGGATGTTGATTTAGTTTTCGTCAGTCATGCATATTCAAATACGGGTCAGCTGTCGCCAATCTCACAGGTGCTTTCAATGGCAAGAGCTAGAAATATCATCTCTATTTTAGACATTGCCCAGTCTGTGGGTGTTGTGCCGATAGACCTAAAGGCGTTAAACCCAGATTTTATGATTGGATCGAGTGTCAAGTGGTTATGCGGAGGCCCTGGGGCTGCTTATTTATGGGTTAATTCAGCTCGCCTTGCCTCTTGTAATCCAAAAGACGTAGGTTGGTTTAGCCATGAGAATCCATTTGAATTTGATATTCATAATTTTCGCTACCATGACAGTGCACTTAAATTTTGGGGAGGTACTCCATCAATTGCGCCCTACGCCATAGCAACTCATAGCATCAATTACTTTACAAAGATTGGATTAAAAAACATTAGGAAACATAACCAACTCTTAATAGAAAAGACTGCAAATGCGCTTGATTTAGAATTCGTCTCACCCAGGGAAGAGGCAATTAGAGGGGGCACGATGATATTGGACTTTGGGAGCAACCAACAGAAAATGTTAAAGAATTTTAAAGCGCATAATATTAGTGTTGATCTTAGAAGTCATGGAATCCGAATATCTCCCCATATCTATAATGATGCCGAAGATATCGATCAGCTATTAAGCGTTATAAAGTCAACCAAGCTTTAAAACTAGTCTTACTAAATCAGGATTTAAGTACATTGAAGTAGATTACTAATTAAAATAGGGCGTTATGGATATGACAACACCCGCACTGCTTTTCCCCGCAATTTCTTTACTCTTTGTAGCCTATACAAATCGCCTTCATTCCCTAAGTGTCCTTATTAGAGCAATGACAACAGAGGGTAGTGATGAGTCCAAGACTAAACACACTGAGGAGCAACTGGATATTCTCAAGAAGCGCGTTACTTATATTAAAAGGATGCAGGTCTTTGGAATTGTAAGTTTCATTTTCAATCTAATGACAATTATTTGTTTTTATATCGAGCAAATTTCTCTTGCGTATTATATTTTTGGTTTTGGTCTTTTAATGCTGTCAGCATCTTTAATTTTTGCGTTGCTTGAAACATTAATCTCTACTAAGGCGCTGGATATTCACCTTGAAAATTACAAGGGTTAAGTTTCTATATCAAAAACAATAATCCCTTGATGTCCCTTTTTGCACATTGAAATAAGTTTACTACCAAGAAGGACATGCTCTGGATGCTCATTATATTCAAGCAATGCCTGGTGATTCTCAAAGCTTGCTATAAAGCCAGAATTATAGTCGGCTGATTTTTGCTCAAAATCTAGATTATTTCCATATTCAAAATCATTTAAACCTTCAACTTGATTCTTGAGATTTGAAAGGCCCTCAAAAACATCAAATTGATCAGACTCACTTATTTCAGATTTAAAATTAAGAAATACACAGTGCTTTATCATTAGCTACATAAAAATAAGTTACGGTTTTTTGCCTATATTGTCAGCGATCAAACAAACTATTTCAAACATGATCGCGTTGGCAACATGCGCTGTAATTTGGTTCGGCGAATCAACCGTTGGCATGAGACAAACTACGTCACCTCCAATGACATTCTTACCGCGAAGACCTTGCAGCATTTGAAGCACGTCCGGCATTTTAAAGCCTTCAATCGCGGGCTCTAAATTTGAAACACCTGGCGCCACAGTGACGTCCAAACAGTCTAAGTCAAAGGTCACATAAATAGGTGAATCCCCAACACGCTCCTGGATCATCTCAATACATTTTTCAACACCGTACTCGTCATACTGGTCTTTAGTGATAATCTCATAGCCCAGCTCGTAACTTGAGTTTAGCCAGTCTAGAGTTCTGGTGTTTCCCCGAATCCCAACCTGAATACTTTTTGAAGCATCTACAAAGCCATCTCTAACTAGGTAGCTTGCCCAATGGGCTGCAGACTTAACAGCCCCCAAGAAGTGATCAAGCTGATGAAATGCGTCAGTATGCGCATCAAAGTGAACAAGAACCGCTTTCTTACCACCCGTTAGTTTCGATTTTGGACCTGCAATTGCCTGAAGGATTCCGCCAGTAATCGAATGGTCACCGCCAATTGAAACTGGTCTAACACCCGACTTGGCAATAATGTCATAAAATTCGGTTATGTGCTCAATGCACTTCTCATTGTTATTTGCCTCGGGCAGAGGAACGTCACCAAAATCTCTAATTTCGCACATCTCCCAAGGAGAAATACCAAACTTGAGGTGTCCGCGTCTTCCCTGAGCAGAAATATTTCTGACTGCCCTCGGGCCCAAATGTTGATCACGCTGAGTAGTCCCATTTCCAGTGCTATGAGGAACGCCAACGAGTGCAATGTCGCAGCCTTCTGTCTCAGGATTATGAGGACAACGAAAAAGGGTTGGCACGCCCCACCAATAGAGGCCATTCATCATCGCAGCGTTATCTCTAGTTTTCTTATCCATTCTTTTAGTACCTATAATTGGAAAAAATCTACTCGAACTTCTCACTTACTTTACTTAGAATAGCTTCTTTATAGGGCACCTTTAACTCCTGTGAAGCCCATGATGCAAAGCCTAAATCAACCTGCTGCCCCCATGTTTTAATAGGGTTTTTAAAGGTTGTAATAGAAGACTCTGTCGGCGCAGATAAAAAGAGCGCCATCTCCGCAGCATCTGACTCTTCAGTCTGATTCTCTGGAGAAACATACTCACTGATATTAATAAAGTTGGCAATGTCTGTCATCCAATAAATACAGTGACGGTACTCTACTGCAAGATTAGCGCCCTTTATATACTCTTGAGAGAGCGTAGTTATGGCCTCTGTTTGAGCGGCAACAATTTGGCCGTTAGTCATCTCCATGTCCGTTCCATCAATGGCGTGGTAGGCATAAATTCTATTCATTATTCCTTCACCTGCAGTGAGGCCGGCCATCTCTGGCCTGGTAAGCTGAATATAAATAAGCGCTGAGCACCTTATTGCCTCTTCTGAAACTTTTGTGTCGGCATACGATGAGCTCATAGAGCCGATGGATAGTAATAAGATAGTAAATAGTTTTTTCATAAATAAAAGCAAATTAAGTTCAGTAATTAATAAAGTATAAACAAAATAGTTATCCAAATAATATCTTTAATGATTAATAGTTGCTAAAATAATGAGCTTGTCTTTTCACTCATTTAAAAAACTTATATGTCAAATAAATATCTAATTTTTGGGGCTACTGGATCTATTGGATCAAGCCTTGCAGAGCAGCTTACAAACTCAGATCATGAAGTGCATTTAATTGCCAGAAATGAGGATGAGTTAAAACCATTATCAGAAAAACTTGGCTGCACTTATTCTGTTGCTGACGTGTTAGAAGAAAACTTTATAGACAAGGTTAAAGCAGATACCTCAGACTTTGATGTCAAGGGAGTCGCATACTGCGTCGGATCAATTGATCTAAAGCCACTTAAAAGAGTGAGCGAAAGTGACTTACATAATTGCATGAAGTTAAACCTCTACTCAGCAATTGAGTCGATTAAAGGTTTTCAAGAAGAGTTAAAGAAAAATAATGGGTCAATCGTTCTATTCTCGTCCGTTGCCGCCCAAAAAGGCTTTACCAACCATACAATTATTGCAACTGCCAAAGCAGCGATTGAGGGCCTAACAGTAACGCTTGCCGCAGAGTTTGCACCAAGTATTCGCGTTAACTGTATTGCGCCAAGCCTTACGAACTCTAAAATTGCTCAGCCAATGTTAAAGAATCCAATTGTTGCTGAGGCACTTGCTAAAGCGCACCCACTTAAAAGGGTTGGTGAGGGAAAAGACTCTGCCTCAATTGCAAAGTTTCTACTGAGCGATGAGAGCTCTTGGGTTACAGGTCAAATAATCGGAGTTGATGGGGGTCGCTCCCGACTTTCATAGTCTAAAGCAACCCGCGTAAAAGAGATAATAGGATTTAATTAATCTGTAACAGTCAAATAGATTCTAGGCGCACCCGAACCAATAAGGAGTATGTCGTTATCATCTCCGTCACTAAATTCAAGGGAATTTGCCGCTGTCGCTTTAACGCTCATAGCAAAAGTGGAATCTTCCGTGACAACATAAGAAGTCGACAGGGCTGTTGTCCAAGCAATTTTGGCTGCATTCGCACAAGTTGTTGCAAATGCATCAGCAGATGTTAGTAAGTTAACTGTTGGTATCCCGCGAGTCGTCCCTGTGCCCTCAATTGCAAAGGTACTTTTATCACCATTAGCAGCCAAATTAGAAGAACAATTTGTCTGAGAAAACTTGGTTAGAGCCTCGTACGTAGTAACAACGGTACCTTCAGCGGTTCCACAGTCCATTGTTTTAACATTTTGTGCCAAAGAGGTGCCATGTGCTGTAGTAAATGCAGCACCATTATCTGGATAACTAGATGCCCTACTGCCTGCATTACTAGTCCAACAATAAGTTCCACCGTTTCCATCGCCAGACGATCCATCAACATCATTACTAAATCTTCCTGACCATTGCATGCCGAGCTTAGAGCTTAACTGCACATACAAGAATGGGTAGGTTCCTGGCTCAATATAGAATTCTGGTATAGGTAGCGTTGCACTAACACCCGCCTGGATATCAAGTTCAATGCCTGCAGCGCTCTCAAAGAACATCTGACAACTACTCAAGTCATTGAGATCAGGATCAGCCGTGCAAAGACCAAATTTATAAATGTTTAATTTGTAGATATCAGGTGTAATTAAGCAGTCAGTTGTTGCATCTAAAGCTGTATAGTCATCAGTTGTAGTATCATCTTTAACTGGAGTTTCTGAGTCTCCACTTGCGATAACAATGGCTCCATCTCCATTAACAACACAAAGCGCATTGGCACTATTTGAAAATGCTATTGCCGCTAAAAATAAGGTGGCTAATAAAATGATTTTATTTAAGTTTAATGTTTTCATATTAGATTCCAGTTACGGTTAATGTGCCAGACTTTTTCTTAACAAGCTGATTTTCACGCTTCACGAGGTCGTACCTCTCTGCGCCAAGCTTTTTAAGTTCATAGGCATTATCAGCAAAGGTAAATAGTGTTGGCCTTACGTGTTTCTCTTGACCAAAGGCCCATGTGTAGTTCAGAGAAATTGAATCAGTATCCTTCTTAGTAGCATCTTTATAATCGGTACGGACGTAATTCAAAGATAAGTTATCTGAGAGGCTTCCGCCTAAAGAGTACTTCCGCATCTTTTGATCTTTAAGGCCATCGATACCATCCCACTGCACTGCGTTCATTCCAAACATCATGCCTGGAAAGTAAGGAAGTGCTACCCTAAAGCCCATGTCCCTTCCATCTAAAACCTTTGAGTCAGTTCCGCTCTTATCTTTAATGTAACCTGTGGTGCCATTGTATGAGTTCACCCTTGTCTCAAAAATCGAGCTAATAAGCTCAAAGCCAACGCCATTACGTTTGTGATCGTTTGGAAACTCGTGATCGTAAAACGCGTTAACGCCGGTCATCCATGTCTCGTCAGCGTTGAGTCTTCTATAGCCTAGACCAAGGTTTAAAGTCGTTCTCTTATCAAAACGATTGAGGTTGATCTGGTTAAAAATAAATGAATTTGGGTTGTCGCCATAAGCCCTAAGAACACCAATATCAACCGATGAGTCACCCTCTTTTAGGTTGGTGCTGACCTCAACGGTATTAAAGTTTGGACTTAATAGAGCGCCAATACCTGTCGAGACAAAAGAGCTAGCGGAGCTAGTCATTCTACTCATCAGTGAAGACTTGATTTGCTCAGAGTCATCCGCGCTTACGCTGAGTGAGAAACCGAGTGACATTGTTAAGAGTGCACTGAGCGCTGTCTTTGTTAGATTTGAATTTGAAAAACTCATTTCATACTTCCTTGTAATGATTAGTTTGTAAGCGGGACATTATATAGTTTAAGGTGCATTACGTCTATAATTCAAAATGAACTATAAAAACTCATAAGTCAATAAAACTAATGGATTAATACCTCAATTTTTTCATAGAGGTCCTTGGAGATGGTGATCGTTTGTGACTTCTCACGCACCTTCCTCTTTTCAATTCGCTTATCACCTGGAAGCCTTGTACCTGGCTGCTCAAGGATTGCACCTACCAGGGTCTCAGTTCTCTCGGCAAAACCCTCTCCAGAGAAAAAACTAGGATCAATAGCAATAATCAGCTGACCAACGCCCGGTGAATCGCCCTCAGCGTTAAGAAAAGAGCTCGCCTCAAAGCCAAAGTTTGAACCGGTAAGCCCAGCTGCAAGCATCTCCACCATGAGAGCTAGAGCGCTCCCCTTGGCATCTCCAATTGGAAGCATTGCTCCCTCAAGTGCTTTTTTAGCATCGGTTGTTGGCCTGCCTTCTTTATCTATCGCCCAGCCCTCTGGAATTTTTTCATTGAGTTGATTGGCCACCATCACCTTGCCGCGTGCTACCTTACTTAAGCTCATATCAATGACTAATGGAGCTGCAGCCTCTCTTGGCGAGGCAAATGCGATTGGGTTTGTACCGAATAAGGGTTTCGTTCCACCCCAAGGCGGAATCGCTTTAGGCGTATTACCAAACATCAATCCAACAAGACCATCTTCAGCGAGTCTTTCAACATGCCTTCCCGCCTGACCAAAGTGATGCGAGCGAGAAATGCTTGCAGCGGCAATGCCAAAGTTCTTGCAAGTCTTTGTTATTTCACTGAGGGCTAATGCGATTGCTGGAAAAGCAAAGCCTTGATTGGCATCAACTCGAATGACGCTCCCCTTTGAACTTAAAAGTGAGGGGGTTACATTTCCAGCGACCTTACCTGACAATACCTGCTCAACGTAAGAAGGTATACGTGATAGGCCGTGACCAGCCTGTCCATCAAACTCAGCATTAATTAAGGCGTCAGCAACTTCCCTTGCATTCTCATCAGAAGTCTGGTTATTAGTTAAGGCATTAAACGCCAAATCCCAGGCCTCTTTCTCGCTTATCTGTAATGTTTTTATCATCGAAAGTCTCTATAAATTTGCAAATTAAATTATAGTTACCTTAAGGTTATATAGTGCAATCATTTCTGATGATAAGTTTCTCATTAAAAACAAGAATTAGTTTTTACCTCAGTATCTTTTGGATACTGTTTTCGTTTTTCATTGCGACAACATACTCAAAACTAAATAATCAAATATTCATCAGTTGGTTTGATCTTTATAACGTTTATTGGCATATATTCTATATCGTTGTTGCACCTGTATGGATATATTGGATTGTTATAAAGCCCTATAATTGGATTAAGAAAATTCGTAAAGCGCGAGAAAAAAAATGAAAATTAACGCAGGCATATTTCAATACAAAATGCGCGATGAAACTCCTTTAAGAAGAGTTCAAAGGCTAGAGGAAAAATTACAGCAAACTGATGGGCTAGACTTAATCGTTTGCCCTGAACTGTTTCTTTCTGGGTACGGTAGCTTTGATAAAATCAAAGAGTATTGTGAGCAGATTGACGGTGAGTTCGCAAACAAAATAAGCGCTCTTGCAAAAAAATACTCAACCGGCATTCTTTATGGTTATCCAGAAATGGCCAAAAACAGTCTGTTTAACTCAGCTCAGTATTTTGATAGTAAGGGCGCGTCTCTTGTAAACCATCGCAAAAAAATGCTGCCGCCCACCGCCAACGAGTCAAAGATATTTAAACCAGGTAGCAAGAGTTCGATAATTATGGTCAATGGGATAAAATCTGCAATCGTCATTTGTTATGAGCTAGAGTTTCCAGAGATAATTCGTAAATTAGCCCTACAAGGCGTTGAATTGATTATCGCTCCAACAGGTCAGTCATCTAATTGGCCAGCTGCAGCTCTTTATAATTGCAGAACTAGGGCATTTGAAAATGGAATATATGTGATTTATGCCAACTCTACTGGAAACTTAAATGGCATCAATTTTATGGGTGAGAGCAAGATTATTGGGCCAGATGGGCTTGATGTTGTAAACGCTGGAACAAGTGAAAAAGTCATCGCAGGAGAGATCAACACCAATGCAATCTCATCAGTACGAAATAAACTTCCCTACCTTGATGACTCAAAAATGCTCAATTAACTCTCTTTATATGCTGTCTGGAACGCCAAAGCTATACTCATCATCTCGAACCTTATCATAGTCATAGGTCTTAATTTTCCACGCTCTGACGCTAGGATTTTTATTGATTTCATTGTATAGTCTCACCAAACCATCAAATGGGCGAATAACCTCTGCTGAGATATCATCAATAACGCCCGATGCGATCCAGCCCAAAAGACTCCAAACTGCAAGATCTGCAATAGTCATGCTACCTCCAACAAACCAGCCTGAGTTATTGGCATCTAAAATATTTTGTAAATAACCAAGGTATGTTGGCAGCTCATTAGAGGCCAACTCTTTTCGCATTGCCTTCTTTCTTATTGGATCACTTTCTTTCATTGAGGGGCTTAAAAGTGCATTAATATTTTCAACAGCAACAACGATTTGATCAACCTTGCCCGCCTCAATAATATCCTCCGGATACATTCCGCCAAGCTTGCCGCATATTCTTGCGATTGCAATTGTCTGGGCGACACTCTCACCATTTATAGATAGAACGGGCAGTTCACTGAATGGGATTTTTGTGCCATCCTTCATTTTCCCATTCTCTTTGGCATAATCCCACTCATCATCACTAGGCCTGAAGTCTTCAAAGTCAATATTTGCGATGAACAGAGGTAGTCTTGATATTTCAGCACGCCAAAAAGGTAAATCAAAATATATAATTTTTATGTCCACTAGCTAGTCTCCCAATAATCGGTAAAGCTCTAATTATAGTTTGTAAAAATTCTCAAAAAAAATCTCTCTTTGATCTTTGAGCATTCCAGCAGTCTCATCCAAAAATCGATTCCTATCTTCTCTTGTTTTTAAGACCCAAATACATACTGAATCTTTGCTGTGATAAATAGCCTTTAACTCATCGTCAATTTCACATACCTCTTGGGGTATTTCCGTTTTAATACAAAACATTTTTGTTCCCTATAAATTTATTCTCTAAAAAATAAAAGACTAATAACAACAAATACTTAACCACAGGCTCCACCAAAGCGACTTCGGATTATAATTTCTTTAGCTACAGGAGAACTAACATTAAATTTCCGAGCCAGATAATCAATACTTTTATGTTGATAGGTATAAAGCATTACCATCATATAAATTTCATCATCAGTAACTAGTGGTCCATTATTCGAATGGTTAAATGATTTTTGCCCTCTTGACATATTATTAGTTATTGTTTTTTATTTTTAGGTCTGAGGTTAATTTACATTAATTTATACAGCTTATAGATCTATCTGAAAACCCTCATTTTAGTTTTGTCACACACAATTTAAACTGGCTTCTGACACCAAAATTGATACATTCCTATAAAGCAGTGAGGATTGGCTTCTTCATATATGTTCCATTTATCTAAATTATAAAGATCATCTTGTCCAACATTCACTAACTTAAAATCCCGAACTATTCTATTTGCCTCAAAACCACAGAATCTTAAACCTAATTCGTACAGACAATCTTTTAGTTGAGGAATAGTAAATAGATGCTCTTGAACATGGAAAAGAAGATCACGCAACTCACTCATGCTGTAAAAATCATTAGAAGACTGTATTTTCTTGTATTGCTCTTTGCTTGAGTTAATTACGCTACTTCTAAATGACTTCATTGCAGCATCACTCGATCCAATGGCTGATTGGTTAATTTCTTTCCGCATCCTTAAAATATTTTGTCTAGCAAGCCCACTATATAATCCAATTTTCATTAAACCGCCTGGTTCAAGACAATCTGTCAAAACTCTCCATCCAGCTATGGGCTCATCCATGTGATGAAGGACACCAGAGCTTTCAATTATGTTGAATTTCCTATTAAGCTTACCTAACTCTAAAATATCAGCTTGCATGTAATCTATATTTTGAACACCCAGTTCTTCTGTTTTTCTCTTCGCATACGCTAAGCTCGACATACTCAAGTCTACAGCAAGAACTTTAGCATTTTCAAACCTTGACGCAGTGCTAATTGAATGTTGTCCAGTGCCACAGCCAGCTATTAAAATATTTGGGGCCTGAACATCATTAATTGTCTTATCAAATAGTCTAAGCTCTAGCCCCTTGGTTGCTTTAAAAAATGGAGCAGGCTTTAAACGTAATCCCACATTAACCCACCTTGGATATGGGTTTTCTTCATATTGTTTCTTCACTTTTGAAGATACTATGTTAGTAATATTATGTAAAGCTGGTATATCAGATTTCAGGAGATTTTCTTGATTTGGTTCAAAAATTTGACGCATAAAAACTTCTTCAATATTCGCATGCGAGTTGAGTAAGTTGGACCATTTATACTGGTTTAGGGCTTTATAGGAAGCCAAGCATAGTATTGACTGTGATTTTGGCTGATCACCTTTTGAAAGAGCCTCGGAGACCTCAGCTTCCAATACCACAAGCGCAGAAGTTTCTTTATCACTTTGGCTATAAATATATTCATTTGTAAAACATTGCAATGCTAATGCGGATTGAAAGCGCAAAACTTTTGGAGAACTTTTGATTTCATTGATGGATAAAAGCAAGATTGCTCGCATATCCATAAAAATAGCTTCCAACTCTAAATCAGGAAGAGGGCAAGTACTCATTAATTTAAATAAGAGAGGGGCTTTGGAAAGATTAGAAATTAACCTCTCAAGTGACTCCTTTACCTCACCTGCAAGATGGATTTTAAAAGACTCCTGCATATCTGGCTCAATCTTCAAAAGACTTATTGCGGCTTTAGATATATCTACTGGTCTGACAATATTTTTCTGGTCGAGTATTATGTTAATTACTTCCTGCAAACCAGAATTTGGCTTATCAAATACTACTCCCTGTAAAACAATACCCATGTTGTAATAAACCTCAGCATAATCTGGTTTAATCTTCAATGCTTGAGTGTAGCTATTAATCGCGGACTCGAGATCACCCTTACTCTGAAGAGCGGCGCCCATATTATTATAGGCCTCAGCATAATCTGGCTTAATCTTCAATGCTTGAGTGTAGCTATTAATTGCGGACTCGAGATCACCCTTGTCTCTCATTGCTAGCCCCATATTATTAGAGGCCTCAGCATAATCTGGTTTAATCTTCAATGCTTGAGTGTAGCTATTAATCGCGGACTCGAGATCACCCTTACTCTGAAGAGCGGCGCCCATATTATTAGAGGCCTCAGCATAATCTGGCTTAATCTTCAATGCTTGAGTGTAGCTATTAATTGCGGACTCGAGATCACCCTTACTCTGAAGAGCGGCGCCCATATTATTAGAGGCCTCAGCATAATCTGGCTTAATCTTCAATGCTTGAGTGTAGCTATTAATCGCGGACTCGAGATCACCCTTGTCTCTCATTGCTAGCCCCATATTATTAGAGGCCTCAGCATAATCTGGTTTAATCTTCAATGCTTGAGTGTAGCTATTAATCGCGGACTCGAGATCACCCTTGTCTCTCAGGGAAATGCCCATATTATAATAAGCCTCAGCATAATCTGGTTTAATCTTCAATGCTTGAGTGTAGCTATTAATCGCGGACTCGAGATCACCCTTACTCTGAAGAGCGGCGCCCATATTATTATAGGCCTCAGCATAATCTGGCTTAATCTTTAAAGCTTGAGTGTAGCTATTAATTGCGGACTCGAATTGCATTAATCCTGCATTGGCTGCCCCAGCAATATTGAAGAGGGCTGCTGAATTTGGAAATCTTTCCAGCATTTTATTAGACTCAGACAAAGCTCGTTGAAGTTGTCCTTGGGAGTAGAGATTGATGATCGACTGAAACTGTTCTGAGGAAGGATCTTGAGTTACTAATCTTTCACCTTTAACTAATAACTGAAGCTCACTTAGGGCTTTTTTATTCTTTGAAAACTTTTGAAGAATGTCTTCATAAATGCTCTTTGCTTCATCAAGCTGCCCTTCCCTGGATTTATTCTTAGCAAGTCTTAAAGCCTTATCGAGTTTGATCGTGTCTAAGATATTCGATTGCAAGGCACTTGAATCTTTTATTTTCATTGTATTAGTTTCATTTCACCCTACTCCATAACTCAGGCCATAATGTGTTGTTTAGGTTGCAACTTATCGCATGCCACGGTGCTTTTTAATGAACTCATAAGCACCAATGATTTCTTGAGTCTTTTCGTTTGCTAATCTTATCATCTCATCTGGCAAACCTTTAGCAACTAGTTTATCTGGATGGTGCTGAGCTAATAATCTGCGGTAGGCTCGTTTAAGCTCTTTGTCAGTAAGGCCTTTATCAGCACTTAATATCGCATACGCATCATCGATTGTTAGTTTGCTGGAGTTGTTACTTGCAGCAGAAAACTGCTGAATAAGTCGCTCTAGTTCATCAATAGAGAAGCGCAGTTTTTGAGCAATATATCTAAGAGCGTCGTACTCTTTATCATCAAATACGCCATCTGCATATGAGGCTTGAATTTGAATCTCTAAAAACATCCGGACTAGATGTGTACGTCTATGACATTCGGTGCGGAACTGCTCAAGCACTTCATCCAGGTTAAAATCTTTGTGTTTACCTTGTATAAAAAGTTCTTTTGCAGCTTTTTGCATATCTTCTGATAACTGCATGTGCTCCATAACTTGCTTAGCAAGTAGAATTTCAGATTTTGAGACCTTGCCATCAACTTTTGCAATGTAGCCCATAACTGAAAATACGCTACTAAAAAATGCTGCTTGAACGCGCTGCTGATTTCCAGGCAGATAATCTGAAGCAGATCCACGGAAATTAGATTTACCTTTAGAAAAGTTTCCTGCAAATGCAACACCAAGCATCGCACCTAGAGGGCCACCAATCATATATCCTAGCGCCCCGCCTAAAACCGATGTCCACCAACTCATGGTAGTTTCTTCATAAGGTTATTTTATAATTCAATCTAAATTTAAAACCACTATTCGGTTTTACTTTTAAAAAGGATTTAGATGAGGGTTCAATAGTTTCATTTTCACTGGCATAGGTAGATTGAGTTGTTAATTCAATTGCCTTAGAATCATTAAAGCATATTACCTTTCTAGTATAAATCTCTTCTGAAATATGTTCAGGAATTAAATCTGCATCCATCCATCTACAGAGATCCTCATTAGTCCAATCATCCAAATAATTCGCATATGAAAGACTTGCAAGACTTGCAAGACTAATGAAGAGTAAAAATAAATATGTTTTTTTCATACTGGTTATTATAAATAATTGATCAAAGAGTAGGTGTAGATTAGGAGTTTTTTAGATAAATATTTATGACACTAGAAAAGTCAAAACTTTGTTTGATGAGTGTGATTGAATAATATCTCCATCAATAATCAAATACACATGATAATGTTGTTTTTTAGCTTTTTCTAACTAAATCGACACTCGATGAGTTCAAGTAGTAACCAAACTAAGGCTTACGATTTTAAAACTAGAGATATTAAGGTTTTAAAAAAGCTCTTGCCGTATTTACTCAAAATGCGAGCTCGTGTTATTTGGTCTGTTAGTTTTTTAATGTTGGCGAAATTAGCTAATGTTGGTGTTCCCCTTGCGCTAAGAGAGATCGTTGATGGACTTGATCAGACGAATTTAATCTTGGTATTGCCGCTTGGCATGCTCCTTGCTTACGGACTTTTACGACTGGCAAGTTCACTGTTTAATGAGCTTCGTGATGCTATTTTTGCCAAAGTTCGTTATCACGCTATGAATTTGATTGCACTTGGCGTCTTTAAACATTTACACACTTTAGATTTATCCTTTCATTTGGATCGTCGCATTGGTGGTATTACCCGTGATATTGACCGGGGAACCCTAAGTGTCTCGACCTTACTCTCCATTTTTGTTTTTAATATTCTTCCTTCATTATTTGAGATATGTTTAGTAATTGGTATTTTATGGCTAAATTATGACCTTCTTTTTGCTGGCGTCTCCTTATTAACTGTGTTTTTTTATGTTACGCTAACATTGGCCATTACCACTTGGCGGATGAAGTATCGCTACCAAATGAATGATATGCAATCCGAAGCCAACACCAATGCAGTCGATAGTTTGATTAATTACGAGACAGTCAAATACTTTAATCAAGAAAAATTTGAAGTTGATCGTTACGGTGATACGATGCAGCGCTGGGAAGATCTTGCCACCAAAAGCTTTACTTCCATGACAGCGCTTAATTTTGTCCAAGGTGCAGTAATAGCTATCGGTGTGACCATTGTTTTGATTATGGCAGCACAAGGTGTAGTCGATAAGAACCTTAGCTTGGGTGACCTTATTATGATCCAAGCACTCCTCTTACAGCTCTTTATTCCGCTTGGTGGTTTGGGTATTATTTATCGTCAAATTAAGCATAATTTCATTGATATGAACAATATGTTTGACCTCTTAGATCGCTCCTCTAAAGTTACAGATGTTACCAATGCATCAGAGCTTAAAGTCACTCAAGGTGAGGTTAAATTTAACAACGTTTCTTTTGCTTACGCTGGCAAACAGGAGGTGCTAAGCAATATTAACTTTGTTCTTAAACCGGGGCAAAAAGTAGCGATTGTTGGCCCTTCTGGTGCGGGCAAATCAACACTTGCTAAGCTGCTCTTTCGTTTTTATGATATTTCTAGCGGTGAAATATGCATTGACCAGCAAGATATTAAACAATTTACCCAAGACTCAGTGCGCAGCACGATGGGCGTCGTACCGCAAGATCCAGTGATGTTTAATGAAAGCATTTATTACAATATTGCTTACGGTCGTGCGGATGCAACCGAAGCTGAGGTTAAACTGGCAGCGAAGCTCAGCTTTATTGACAGCTTTATTGACTCCTTGCCACAAGGTTATGACACGCTGGTTGGTGAGAGAGGCTTAAAACTCTCAGGTGGTGAAAAGCAGCGCCTAGCAATTGCACGAGTACTGTTAAAAAATCCAACGATATTGATTTTTGATGAGGCCACTTCGGCGCTTGATTCGTATTCGGAGAAAATGGTACAAAAGGCGTTAGCGAGTTTGGCGCATAAGCACACAACGTTGGTGATTGCTCATCGCCTTTCCACCATTATCGATGCCGATCAAATTATTGTGCTTGGAAATGGCACTATTGTCGAGCAAGGCAAGCATCAACAACTGCTTGACCTTAATGGACAATATGCGAGACTTTGGCAAATACAAGTAAATAAGCAAACTCAGGGGTAGCATTATGAAGAGTAAAGTTCTAGTTCCTTTAAAAAAATTATGTTAAATAAAAAGAGTCCATTATTAGGGGGTTTTTTTTCGATTATAATGGCGATGCTTAATTTAGTTAATTTAAAAAAATGATTTCTAAGATAGAAAAAACGTTATCCTATATTAGGCGTTCTCAAAGTGAGAAACTTTCTCATAAGTTTGCTAAAAAAATTTTTATTTCATTAAGTGGTTTTTTTGCTTCAAAGAAATTAATTCTAGCGTACACGCCAGATTCAATGGCTCATTTCAAAGCTTACCCTCATATCTATGAGTTATATGAGCGGTTTAGAAAATTTAATAAAGCAAACAATGGAGGGGATATAAATCGCTTAATTTCTATCGTTCTTAACTTAGAGCAGGTTTTAAAAGAAGACAATATTAAAGGATCCATAGCAGAAGTTGGAGTTTTTAAAGGAAACACTGCTTGTGTACTAGCTTATTATGCTAATGAAAATCAACGAAAATGTTTTTTATTTGATACATACAATGGGTTTGATAATCGAGATCTTGAAGGCATTGATAAAAATGAGGAGGAAAGACAGTTTAATGATACCAATCTTGAGGAAGTTAAGAGTGTCATTGGCGATGACTTGGTTAAAACATGCAAATTCATTGCTGGCTATTTCCCAGACAGTATTCCAGATTACTTAGATAAAGAGAATTTTGCAGTAGTATCTCTAGACTGCGACTTATACAAACCCACTAGAGCTGGTTTAACTTGGTTTTATCCTCGTATGAAAGATGGTGCCATTTTTCTTCTCCATGACTATAGTAGTCGTTTCTGGGAGGGCTCAAAGAAAGCAATTGATGAATTTTGCTATGAGACAAAACAACACGTTATCTTACTCCCAGATAAAAGTGGTTCTGCTTTCATTCGTATACATAAGTTAAAACCTAAGAGTTACTAACTTTTACAAAAATAGGTTTTTTGGTTATGAAGATAATTGAAATAAATTAACTAACATATTAAACATCTTATCATTGAACTCTGCTCTACCTTAACCAGAACGTACCCCGTACCTTCAAAGTCTAAATAAATATGTGAGGGATAGTGGTTATTTCATAAAGAAATTAAAAATCTAATTTTGCTAAATAGTCCAGAGATCGCTGGCATATGTTTTGAAATTTGGGTAGCTGGTATATTTCTCTTCATCGATCGAACTTAAAGAGTTATTTTCGCCTCCCTCTACATTACAGTTGTTCACAAAATAAGAGCCATCTAAAGAAATACTCTTGACTGACTCACTGCCATCAGGACAGCCTGCTGTAAAACTTTGCGCTGAGAAGAAGAATAATGCTAGAAGTAGGAGTAGTTTGTTCATACTAGGATTGTATATCAACTTGAACTAAAGTCCAAATTTCGTTTGATGTGTGAGGGAGAGTTAATTTAAACTATTGCTTAAAGTGTTTTAAGCGTTGAGTTTTATGGAAAATTATGATTATGTAATAATTGGCGCCGGCTCAGCAGGGTGTGTACTTGCAAATAAGCTTGGTGAAGATAAGAAACATAAGATCTTAGTTTTAGAGGCGGGTCCAATGGATTACAATTTGATGATTCATATACCTGCTGCTGTTTATAAAGCTTACCGAAGCCCAAAGATAAACTGGAATTATTCAACCGAGAATGAACCAGAGCTTTTTGATCGAAATGTTCCAATGCCTCGAGGTAAAGTTGTTGGAGGCTCTTCGTCTATTAACTCAATGGTTTATATGCGAGGTCATCCATTAGATTATGATCGCTGGCAAACTGAATGTGGTTTAAAGGATTGGTCGTATGATCAATGCTTACCTTATTTTAAAGAAGGTGAGAATTCAGATCGTGGTGAAGATGAGTGGCGAGGAGGTAGCGGCAATCTTGGCGTCACAAAAGGTTCTTTTGATAATCCTTTGTTTGATGCACTTGAAGAAGCGGGACGACAATCTGGACAAGGTTATTCTGAAGATCTTAATGGTTATAATCCCGAAGGTATAGCAAGGCTTGATGCAACCCGAAAACATGGGCGTCGATGCAGTGCTGCTGGAGCATATCTAAGGCCAGCCCTTGCTAGAGGAAATATAACGCTCCTCACAAAAGCACAGGTCATAAAAATAAATATTACTGGCAATTCAGTAAATGGGGTTTCCTTTAAGCACAAGGGAAAGCTTCATTCAGTAAAAGCTAATAAAGAAGTAATACTATCGGGTGGGGCAATAAACTCCCCACATTTACTGATGCTTTCTGGTATCGGCCCATCAAAGCATCTAAAAGAGCATGGAATAGACATTCATGCAGATCTTCCCGGTGTTGGCCAAAACCTTCAAGACCATTCGTGTGTCATATTACAATACGCATGCAAAAAAAGCTTTCCAATACATAAAGTTAATCAACCTCATCGAAAATTAGCAACTGGTATAAGATGGGTCTTTACTAGAAAGGGAATCGCAACTTCAAATATTTGGGAAGCGGGTGGACTGATAAAAAGCAGTCCAAGTCTAGCATACCCTGACATTCAGTATCACTTTGGTCCAGTAGGAATTGAATATAATGACGACGAAATATCCTTACTTCAAGCTTTTTCAATTCATGTAGATCATCTGCGACCTCGAAGTAGGGGGCAAGTAACTCTAAAGTCTGCAAATCCAATTGAAAAACCATTAATGACATTTAATTACTTCCAAGATCCAAAAGATTTAGCTGATATGGTGAATGGATTTAAAAAAGCGCGTGAACTCATTTCACAGCCTGCATTTGATGAATTCAGGGGAGTCGAGTTAATACCGGGTCCACAAGTGCAATCTGAGGCTGACATTGAGCAGTTTATAAGAGATGCCGCGGAGACCGATTATCACCCCAGCTGTACTTGTGCTATGGGGGGTGGTGAAATGGCAGTTGTTGATGACCAAATGAAAGTACACGGAATCAAAAATCTTCGCGTTGTCGATGCCTCTGTTATGCCGCAAATAATTTCAGGAAATTTAAATGCCCCAACTCAAATGATAGCTGCTCGTGCAGCAGATATGATTTTAGGAAAGGAACAATTAAGGCCTATAAAAGCAACTTTTGCGTTTGATGTGTAAGGGAAGTAATATTAATAGTTAGCCGAGTTCAATGAGCCTCTCCCCCATAGCCTTCAAAGGCTGTAGATATATGCGAGGGATAGTGGATTAGTTCATGGTATCAATAATTTTTTGTGGACACTGATACTTATTTAGAGCCTTATTTCGATGGTTTCAAATGACCATCCCAAACTACCTCACCTGCTTGACCATAAAGTTCACAGGTTCCGACAATATTATTTTCTTCTTTCCATTTTATGCATTCATTGAATGCGTTTTCTTTGGTTCTCCCAATACCACTCTCACAGCGCCCATCCTCACCGGCAACAACAAACATATAGCCTTTAGAATTAAATTCGTTTTTGTTTATGTTTAAGTAACTATTCCAATTATTATTAATCAAGCCTCGACAAACTTCATCAAGTTTAGTGTTGTAATTAACTGTTTCAATTTCCTCTTCATCAGAATTTAAAAATTGATTTTTGACATCAGCTTTTGTCATAGATGTATTAAATCTATAAGTACCATTGTGTTTTTCAATCTTGAACCAATTATCTTTAAGGTATTGAATTTTAGGGTCATTATCTTGAAATTCTTTAACTCTAGCACAGTTATGAAAAAGGCTACCATTAAGAATTCTTGATTCATCTAGCCAGCCTTCTTCTATTTTTAACCTTAAAGCACCTAATCCTTTTTCAGCAACCCCAGGGTCTTCTAGTTTGAATCCATGACGTGATGCATTTTGTACTACCCAATGAAAGATACTTTGAACGTAGTTCTGTTGTGAATTATCAAAAATAGAAACGGAGTGTTTTGCAAAATATTCTGCAGCAGCTTCTATAACCCAAAGGTCATTTGGACCGCTACAATTATTTCTCAAATCATTTTGTAGAGAATGATACATTTCATGAAAAAACACTCTGAGTAATTCTTTATTGTTATCTTTTCTTTGCTCTGGGCTAACAGACATCATAACAAATCTTACATCTCTACAGAGAGGGTCCTGAAGTCCAGTATATAAACCATTTTTTAAAACCCATTCAATATTATTTAATAAATCATTTTTTCCTCTTGAATCAATACAGCTTTTATTTGCTAGAAATTTTTTGACTGTTTGAAGTGTTTTCTTTATTTGAGAGTCATCAATAACTCTTTCATGTGACACGTGAACTGAGCCTAAGAAATCCATCTCATCATTTTGTGTGACAGATAAAAAATCACCAAGAGGATAGATTAGTACAAGATTTTTTGTGATGGTATTTGTCATTTTTGAAGAGGCATAATCTGCCTTATCAGTAAAATAACTATCCTCAAAATCTGTTAAATTAATAATTTGAAAATCGATTTTATTTGAATTTCCTCCACACTCAAATACAAAATAAGTACCATCCGCAGATATACTCCTTACTGGCTCACTGCCATCAGGACAGCCTGCTGCGAAACTTTGTGCTGAGAAAAGTGATAATGCTAGAAGTAGAAGTAGTTTTTTCATTAAAACTATTATAGACAGGTGAAATTAAAGTCCAAACTTCGTTTTTTGTGTCAAGGAGGTTCTTTTAGCAGACAGCATCTATCTTGAGTATATAGTTAAGTCGAAGTTCTGATTCTCAAAATACTTAATCCTGTTTGGAATAGTTTTCAGAATTGTTAATTTAAGTTCGGGGGAGATTCTATCACTTCTATGATTAGCTGCTATGTAAGTTAGAAAACTTTCAGCAATGTCCTCTCTCATTGGGTTTTCTTCAGCATAGCCAGAAATAAAATGATTATCTTTGCGTTGTGCCTCTTGCCAAGCATAATTTTTAGCATGATATGAATCAAGAGAAGTGTGCGAGGCTTCATGAATTAGAGTCTCTTCTAAAATACCATCCTTTTCATATTCTTTTGTTTGTCCTGTATGGATTAATATGTTGTTATTTCCCCCTCCAAAAGGGTTTACTCCTTTGTGAATCCATGAAGTTTGTATATCTTTTCTAAGAACTGCTGGAAGTTGTCCAATTAAGAAGGCATATTTTTTAGCCTCAACCTCTGCCATTGACTTATCTTTAAATTCTGGATTTACTTGCATCTCAATTATGTTTCCATCTTCAAATTTAGCTTCAAATAAAAAAGCTTGCAAGTTAACCCAAGAGCTTCTCCTGTCATACATTTGTCTTGAACTTTGTCCTTTGAATGAAATACTTTTAAAAGCTGAAGGGTCTTCAGCAGTAACAATATTAGGGTCAATAAAAATTGTTCCCCAAAATGGAGGCTCTTTACAAAAACCTTGAATTGAGAAAAGGGATAGAATTAAAAGAAAGATATATTGTTTAAACATACCTTGAGTATATACCTACTAATTTTAATTAAAAGATTCAAAATGGTCTATTGAATAATCTAAATATACAAACTTAGTGATAAAGCCCAAATTTCGTTTGATGTGTGAGGGAGGGTGTATATATCTATCTTCGATGTCAAGAGGGGCTCCCCCCGTACCTTCAAAGTCAGTATATATATGCGAAGGATGGTAGATTAGTTCATGGTATCAATAATCTTTTGTGGGCACTGATACTTATTTAGAACCTTATTTCGATGGTTTCAAATGACCATCCCAAACAACCTCTCCATCCTTTCCATAGAGCTCACAGGTTCCAACAATATTATTTTCTTCCTGCCATTTTTTGCACTCTTCAAACGCGCCATTTTCTGTATCGCCAAGACCATACTCGCATCTTCCATCCTCACCTGCAACTGCAAACATATAAGAGGCATTTTTAATATCATTTTTCCAATTGCCCTCAACATCTCTTTTGCAAATTTCTAAGAGATTTGTGTTGTAATCAACTGTTGGATATTCTTCACTTGTTGCATCTTCTTTGTTTTCATCTTTAGATGGTCTTGAAGCATCATAATCCAATAAAATTTCTGGTGAAAATTCATATTCTTCATTGTTCCAATTACTTAATACAAATTTCATTTCATCGCTATTTTTGTCAAATTTTAACTCTCTCGCACAATCATGAAATAAACTACCATCCATAATTTCACTTTCATTAATTAACCCTCTTTCTATCATCAACAAAAGTATTGCTGCACCAACGACGTCCTCTGCATCACCTAAAACCATTTTGTTTTCATAGATTGGTCGAAGAATTAAATCTTTAAAGTCAGCTTTTGGGAATGGGAGTAAGCGTTCAGCAAAGTATCTAGCTCCACCTTCAATCATCCAGCTACTGTTACTATTCTTTTTATCTCTCCTATTTCTGCACTCACCTGTATTTGCTAAGTCATGCTGAAAAGCATGATAGAGCTCGTGTTGAAGAAAACCTTGGATATCAATAAAAACAGCATCTTGGCCATTTGGGTTACTTCTCATCTTCTCAGGAAGGGCCATTACGATTAGTCGTTTATTAGTGCAAAGAGTCCATTGGGATGACCAGTCTAATCCTTTATCTAAGCCCACTTTAATGTCATTCATAAGGCCATAATCAGCGCCACCAGAACAGCCTGAATTTATAAACCAGTCTTCAATTAACTTTTTACTTTCATTGATTTCTTTTGGAGACATTAATACTTGGTGAAGACGAAAGCTTCCATATAAATTTTTAACTGGGTTAATTACTTGCCCAACATCATACAAAAGAACCAATATATCTGACTCACGTGAAGCCATTTTAGAACTAGCAGAATCAGCCCACTCCTGTAAAGTTTTTGTTGGAAAGCTTGATTTGTTGACAATAGTTATGTCGAAGTTTTGATTAGCCGATGAACTGTTTTGAGTATTATTGTTACACTCAAATACAAAATAACTACCATCAGCAGAAACACTCTTAACTGGCTCACTGCCATCAGGGCACGAGCCCGCAGAACTTTGAGCTGAGAAGAAGGATAGGATTAAAAGTAGGAGTAGTTTTTTCATACTAGGATTGTATATCAACTTAAACTAAAGTCCAAATTCCGTTTCATCTGTGAGGGAGGTTAATTACTCACCAAGCTCCGCTGCTAGTTCGGCTTCAAACGCCGCAAGTTCATCTTCTACAGATTGTTCTTCATCAGTTAGAATATGTTTTTTACGAATGACAGTGATTTTACTATCAGTCCCATCTCTGAATAACGCAAGTGCTTCAGTAGGTTTTACTGTGTCAAAATTGAAGTTACCATTATTGAGCAATACTGTGCCATCTGTTTTTTTATTTTTGGCTTCCAAATAAATGTCAGTATCACCATCTTGGTCTAAATCCCTAAATACTATTGTGCGAATATAATCATTCCATTCATTCGCTACAGTGTTTGTTTTGTAATCAGAAGGCGCAATCACTAAAGGAAATATCCCGTGGTCTTTAAACTTCTTGTTACCTAAGTTTTCTATGACCTGTATTGCTGTGCCAACATAATGCTCACCTGTTCTACTGTATACGATATCTAAATCACCATCATTGTCTAAGTCTGACGCTGAAACTTCTGGTACGTTGCTCCATTTCTGTTTATGCATAGGTAAACGAGTATTGTTATGCTTGTTAAAATCACCCCTACCATCATTCCAAATGATGCCAGTAAAAGCCGTTGTATTTGATGAGTATTCTTTTTCGTGACCGCCAACCAAAGCATCTAAGTCACCATCACCATCAAGGTCTGCAAGTTCTAAAGCGAATGAATCTGCCCCACCACACTTACGTTTCTTTAGAAAGCCTGTGCCATCATTCATTAAACACCAAAACGATGTACCACGCTCCCAAGCGTTCATCTCAGTGATAACAATATCCATATCGCCATCATTATCAATATCACCTGTTGCCCCGCCGTGGTCATATACTTTGAAGTTAGGGTGACTCAAATGAGTTTCTGATGATTCAACCCAAGTGCCGTCTGCTTGACTCAGAAAATAACTATTCCTGTAACCATCATAACCTTCCATTCCATTGTCAGCAATATATATATCAAGAATACTATCGTTATTATAATCAGCAAGTAATATTACGTTTCCTCCTGTCATTCCTGGCTCCTCACGGTTATCAATCATTGAGAGATAAGAGAAAGTCAAATTGCCATCAGCATCACCAAAGAACAATGCAGGTAATACCAGGCCATTGCTTTCACATGAACCATCGCACTGAATTTCACCTGTTTCACCTGTTTTGCTAAAATCAACAAAATTGGTATATCTCGCAGCCCCTATATAAAGAATATCACTAAATCCATCATTATTAAAATCCGCGATTTGCCACTGATGACCATACCAATACATCATATCGGTTGGCGTTGGCTTTACCGGTGGTTTGAAAAAAGCGAGACTGGGGTCGTTTTCAATATCAATTCCAGCAAGTGCCTTGGCTACTTTTTGTGAGGAAGTACTGCTGTTTGCCGTGTTTGAACCACCACAGTTAAATACAAAATAACTACCATCCGCAGAAATACTCTTAACTGGCTCACTGCCATCAGGACATGAGCCCGCAAAACTTTGAGCTGAGAAGAAGGACAGAATTAAAAGTAGGAGTAGTTTCTTCATACTATTATTGTATATCAATTTGAACTAAAGTCCAAATTCCGTTTGATGTGTGAGGGAGTGTTTATTGCTGACCTACTTCCGCTTTTTTATTTGTTAGGTAGAAATAAATTTGTTTGTCGTTATACTTACCGCTTAGTTTTTTCTTGTTGATATTTCCTTCAAACACAACCAATTTATCTTCTAAGCCACAAGACCTACAAGGTGCAAAATAAAAATTAGCTTTAATGTCTCCATTTTGGTCAATTCGACCTTCAAAACTCTCATACTTTGGTGTTAAATCACCACTACCTTGGCTAATTGTTACTATGCCATTATTGATTTCCAGTGTGCCATTTCCAAGGGAAGTCGTAGGTGGCATCATATTTGTAAATCCATAATATCCATCAAAAGTATTTGATGTTTTAATACCTTTAAAAAGCTCACTCTCTTCAGATTGAGTCTTAGCTATATTTTGAACAGTAGAAGTTTCTAGATTTGATTTTTCTCTTTTTTTAATATTTTTATCTATACAGGCAGCTATATTTGATTTGCCGTCAGTAGTTTCTTTACAATCATAATAATCGTCCCAGTATTGTTTTGCATTTCTCTCAGTCTCTATTGCGGCATTTCTTTCCTTAATAACTTGTTGAGATTCAATAACAGGCTCTGGAGGTGATTTGGCTTTTGAACTTGGTTTGCCATTTTTTATTCTTTCATATGATAGTTTTATAAAATCAATACCACCTGGTTGAGGAAACTTCATATTGTCATGAATAGCTTGCGTAGCAATAATTCTTCCTCTCTCAAAGTCTATTAATATAGTTTGTCCTCCAAAACCATCCATGCCCATAACAGGCCTATTTTCCATTCCTTTATAGCCAGTATGAAAAAACCCACCATAACTAAGTGGCAATCCAACTCTACCAGCAGTTCCTTGCACGCCATTTTTTGGTATTCTTCTGTTATGAATGGTTTTTAAATATTGTCCCGCACAGGTATCGTTTTGCCAGTCATCGAGCATGGCCTTTGCTATTCTTAGAAGGTCATGCTGGGTTGCATAAAATTGACTCCATATACTTAGATCATCTTTTTTTGCGTCTTCATTTTTAAGAAAGAAGACCTCACCTTTAATTCTTGCTTTTTTCTGAAAAACATCATTTAAAAGCTCTTGAAAATTCTCATCACCCAACTTATAGTTAAGATATGAGCCAACAACATTTGGATTCATATTGTTATAGTTATAAATAGAGCTAGATTTTTTAGAGCCTTTTAATTCATTTTCCATGGCGTCTTGGACGGTTGTGCTTGTGACAGAACGGTTTGAATTAACATATTGATTAGACCCATTAAAATATGCTTGGGTGCCTGATGCCATATTCAATATATCTATCAATTTTTGATTATGATAAAGCGTGTTTTCAAGTACCGGCCAGTCATTTAATCTTGAGTCTACGCTGTCAATATATCCCTTGCATATCGCATGGCCTGCAACATATGAAATAAGAGATTTAGCATTTGATTGTGAATGGTATTTGGATGAGACTCTGAACATGTCACCAAACCTGTCTTCAGGGGTGATTTCGTCGATTACAATCTTGCCATCTTCATATAGAAGGTAGCTCAATAGCGGAGTATCTTGCATTTGTTTTTTTACATATTTATCTTCTCGAAGGTCGGAGTGAAATTGATAAGGGTTTTTTGAAGGTTGGATCGAGTGTGTATAACTTGGTTGCTTGTCTTCGCAATGGAGTTCTTTATTATCTGATGCACAATATGGATATTTGTTGTGAAAATATAAATATCTATAAAGATAATATTTTAAGGTTTCATCATTTGGATTAGCGGATTCTGGCATTGGGTTTATTCCACCGAACCTGTCAATTCCTTTAGAGTTATTTTTACTGGATGAGGAAGAGGCTGAAGATGAAGTATCGTTGTTACTTCCTGTACAGTTGAAGACAAAATAAGTCCCATCATCAGAAATACTTTTAATTGGCTCACTGCCATCAGTACACGACCCCGCAAAACCTTGGGCTGAGAAAAAGGATAGCAATAAGAGTAGTAGTAGTTTCTTCATACTAGGATTGTATATCAACTTGGACTAAAGTCCAAATTTCGTTTGATGTGTGAGGGAGAGTTAATTTATACTTTGCCAATACTCGACCAAATCTCATTATGGAATACTTATTACCAATACACATTCTGGCAGGAATAATAGCACTATTAGCGTCGGCTTTCGCAATCTGTTCTGAGAAAGGAAAGAAGATTCATATCACCGCTGGAAGGACTTACTTTTGGGGGATGGCTGGTATTTTTCTTACGGCATTGCCTATGTCAATTATTACTAGCAATGTATTTCTTTTTTTAATTGCCTTCTTTTCTTTTTATCTAGCTTTTGCGGGAAGACGTTTCGCTCAAAATAGAAAAGGCATAGCCTCAATAGTCGATTGGATAGCAGTAGGATTTATGATTGCTGCTGGTTTAGGTATGTGGGTATTAGCCGTACTCTATTCTATTGAGAACAACTCCCAATATATTACTCTCACTGTCTTCGGATTTCTTGCCATAGTACTTGGTTATACAGATTATAAAGCTTACAGACGACAAGAAGCCACAGGCAAGAAACGTATTGCGAGACATTTAAGCAATATGATGGGAGGCACTATAGCTGTAGTTACAGCCGTTCTGGTCGTTAATGTTAATATGGAGTCACAATGGTTGCCTTGGGTATTACCTACTTTGCTAATAACTCCTGTTATTATTTATTGGAACTGGAAGGTTATGAAATAGACAATCTAAAAATCCAAACTTCGTTTTTTCTGAGAGGGAGGGATTATTAATAGTTAGCGGAGTTCAATGAGCCTCCCCCCTGGGGTAAAGTCTGTATAAATATGCGAGTGATGGTGGTTATTTATCGTTATAAATCAATGAGTTATATAGATAAATATTAGTTACTATCTATTATTTAATTATTAAACATATAATCATTGAACTTTGTTCTACTGTACCCCGAGCGTACCCCTAAGCATATAGTTAAGATTAGATAAATGGCTGAAAGCCTTATAGGATATGGTGGTTATGGGTGGACTTGAACCACCGACCCCAGCATTATGAATGCTGTGCTCTAACCAGCTGAGCTACATAACCAAAAAGAGCGCCTATTATCGAAATTTTTCTTGAAAAAGTCAAGCTAAACCAGCAAATAAGCATCATATTATTATCATTCTTCCAGTATCAGCTAGAATTCAATATAAAATTTAGTTACTTTCATGCACTTAACTTAACTTTAATGGAACAGAAAGTTCTTAAGATTGCTCTTACAGGCGGAATAGCTTCAGGAAAAACTCTAGTAAGTGACTTATTAGAAATTCATGGATGCTATATCATTGACCTAGACATTATTTCCCGGGAAGTTGTGTTACCAGGATCAGATGGCCTAAAAGAACTCATAGAGGCTTTTGGTAAATCAATACTTCTATCTGATGGGACACTTGATCGTAAAAATCTGCGTGATGAGCTCTTTAAGAAAGGAAGAAATAGAGCGCAAATTGAGCAGATACTTCATCCAAAGATACTCCAGAAAATGAAATCTTCAATGGATGATTGTAGAGAAGGGATTATGATTGTAGTAATACCCCTCCTGGTAGAAAAAGAACTATGGGGGCCATTCGATAGAGCTATAGTTGTAGATTGTGAAACTGAAACGCAGTTGATACGACTAATGTCTAGAGACAATATTGATAAAGAAAAAGCAAAAATAATGCTGCTTTCTCAATCAAGTCGAGAAAAACGCCTTCAATTAAATAATTATATTCCTACTGATGTTATTGAAAATAACTCAAAAATAAGTGAGCTAAAGAACAAAGTAAATATCCTTAATCAAAGACTACTTGCTCTTCTTTAGTGCTTAAATTACTTCTAGCTCTAACAATTACTCATTACGAATAAGTGGGTATACCTTGGGGCTAAAGATACTTTTATTTGCCATCAAAATAAGTACAAAAGATACTGTTGCAGTTGTCAATAAAATCCAAAGCGTCAGCCCTAAATCAAATTTCCAAGTTAGCTGAAGGGTATTCTCAACAACAAGATATGACCCCAAGACGGCAACTGATAGTGCAAAGAAAATCAAGGTGAAGTATATAACAGCAAACTCTATCGTCATTGCTTTAAGTATCGTTGGAAAATCCACACCTAATATTTTGTAAATCAAATTATTGTATCTTCTAACTGTAGTTTGAACCATGACTGCGCTGACAATTACAATCAAACCAATCACAATAACAATTAAAGATATTCCAGTTACGGCTATAAATATTTTATTTAATACGCCACTAATTTGGGACAAAATCCTATCAACTTTTATAGCTGATACGTTAGGAAACCTCTCGACAACAAGGGCCAGAATATCATTAGAGGGTAAGTCTGACTTAAGCGTTCCAATATATTCATAAGGGAGCTTTTTAGCAAAAGCTTTATTAATAATAATTGCAAAGTTAACAGAAATATCCCGGTAATCAACCTCTCTAAAATTCTTTAAAGTTCCAGTGACATCCCTACCCAGTATATTCAGTATAATCTTGTCATTTATCTTCATGCCTAGGTCATAAGCAGCTCTACTGTCCATGGAAATGAACATCTCATTTTCATTACCAGGCTCCCACCATTCACCCTCAATAATTGGGTTATCTGGCTTTGGTTTTTCTGCCCATGAGATCCGCCTATCACCCCTAACAACCCATGCAGATCTATTATTTTCTGAAACAATCTCTTCTATAGGCGTTCCATTTAGGGAGATAAATGAAGCACTGGCCATTGGGCTAAATTCAAGAGCTACATTGGGATCCATATTTTTAATAAAAGACTCTAAGTCACTTTTAATATCTCTATCGATGCTCACAAAAAATAAATCTGGAGCCATCGATGGAATGCTATCTGATATTTCTTTTTTTAAATTATTGGCTACAAAACTCAAAGTGAGCAGGAGTGTTAAACCTATACCTAAAGATATTGTCATGATAGGTGCAAGTGATTTTTTTGCAACAATATTCCTATACGCAATCCTATAGCCATTATTAGAAAATTTATGAAACCTTCTAAGAAAGAAAATTAACAGTTTAGAAACGCCATAAAATATAAGCATCGTAATAAAAAATGCTAAAAAGTATAGGACTGTGTAATATTTTTGCTCAGTCTGAAGAACAAAATAAGTAGTCAAAATTGTAACCAGAATCGCCAATAAAATAATGTTTTTTAAAGAGAAGTTTAGACTTACTGGCTGAAAAGTATTACGAAACAAAGCAACTGCTTTGATCTCACTAATCGAATATAGCGATGGTATTGAAAAAATCAAAACAACTAATAAGCCAATGAAAAAAATGTTTAGATAGCCTATCAAGCTGACAGTTGGCTGAAGATCAATGCCTAAAGACTTTGGTAGAAATTCATTCGCCAACAAAGGGCTAAAAACCCCAAATAAATAGGCAATAATTGATGTGCCTATTAATATTAGAATAATTTCATAAAAGTACATGAGTTGAATAAAATTCGAAGAAAAACCGATTGATTTTTTAACCGCAATACTAGTATTTCTTTGGTTAACGAAAGAAAGCAATGTGTTACTTATTCCAATGCCCGCGATTATCATTGCGCTTACTGACACTAAATTTAAAAAGTTAGAAAAGTTATCAATTATCCTATTTAAACTTCGCCCACTCTCTCCTGGTAGTCTAGTTTCAATACTATCATCATAGGCAATAATTGATTTAGCCAATCGAGCTTGTTCACTCTCTTCATTAGAATTACTAAACTTCAGCCGGTACTCATGATCAAGAAAACTTCCAGCTGCGCTCAGTCCAAATTGATCATAACTCGACTTACTAATTATTGCAAATTCGCCAAAAACAGCTCGCTCTGCAAGATCTGGAACGGATAAAACCAAACCACCCACGCTAAAACTTTTCCCCATAATCACAACATCATCCCCAATCTCAACTTGGAGTAAGTTTTGAATGCTCTCATTAATTAAAACAGTTGGCTTTTCTGTATTTAAAAACATTTTTTCAGCGGCGCCCTGAGGCGTTGTAATAATCTCGCCATAAAGTGGGTAGTTATCATCTACTGCCCTTAGCTCAGAAAACACAGGCGACTGACCTTTTTTTGAAACCATTGTTGCAAGCTCAATTGTTGAACTAACTTTACCTAAATCCTTTAACTCTTCAAGCACTAAACTAGGTAACGGGTCAATACCACTGGTAATTTGAATGTCACCACCTAATAACTCTTTAGAGTTTGCTTCAATTTCATTATTCAAAGCCTCTTTGACGGAGAACGTCAGAGAAAGCAAGAGTAAGCTAATAAAAAGGGTGCTCGCGACAACCCATAATTTTTTATAGCTTCTAGAAAAATCTCTTATTGCATACTTATTAATTAAGCGTAGTTGCTGAATATTAAACAATTTGACCGTCCTTAATTTCAATAATACGATCGCATTGCTCTGCTATTGAATTGTCATGGGTTACCATAACTAGTGAGGTTTTACTTTTTTTGGTGTAATTAAAAAGCAGATCCATCATACTTTCTGAATTAGCACTATCTAAATTTCCAGTTGGCTCATCTGCCAGAATAATTTTAGGCTTATTTATTAGTGCTCGAGCAATGGCAACTCTTTGTTGCTCGCCGCCAGAAAGTTCACTTGGAAGATGATTGAGTCTATGGTAGAGACCAAAATCTGCAAGTAATGCTTTAGCATCATCGTCTTGATTATATTTTTGATTTGCCTCGAGCGATAATAAAACATTTTCAATAGCGGTAAGGTTAGGAATTAGATAGAAGGATTGAAAAACAATACCAATATTTTTTCTTCTAACCTCTGATAGGCTGTCTTCTTTCAGCCCAACAATTTCTTCATTATTAATCTTAATTGAACCCTCAGTAGCAGTTTCAAGGCCTGAAGCAAGCATAATGATTGATGTTTTTCCTGAACCACTTGGTCCAACAATAGAAATAATCTCTTCACTCTTTACTGAAAAATTGATACGCTTTAAAACTTCTACTACATCGTTTTTAGAGCCGTAATTTAACGAAACATTATTGAACTGTATAGCTTCACTCATCGCTTAATCTAATATAAAATTCGGGCAATGATTATCTCAAAAAAACTAAAGCTAAAAGCACTATTTACTGGCTTAATATGCATATTTTTATTTACCGGTGCTTACGCTGCAAACCCTATAAAAATTATGCTCTATGGAGACAGCCTGATGGCTGGATATGGGCTATCTCAAAACGAGAATTTAGCCTCAGAGCTCACGCGTAATTTTGAAGATAACAATTTTACAGTCAGCGTTATTAATGCTAGTATTTCTGGAAACACTTCTAAAAATGGCCTCTCCAGGGTGGACTGGTCTCTTGGAGATAAGCCAAACATAGTGGTTGTGTGCCTTGGTGCAAATGATATGTTAAGGGGCCTTAACCCATTGTTGACAATGGAGAACCTTGATTCAATAATCACTAAGTTTAATCAAAGCAACTCGATTGTAATACTCGCTGGTATGCAATCTCCTGAAAGTATGGGGCCAGATTATAAAATTAAATTTGATGGAATTTATCCTAAACTTGCTGCCAAATATGACTTAATTTTTATGCCTTTTTTACTTAAAGATATTGCTTTAGAAAAGAAAAACTTACAGGCTGATTATAAGCACCCTAATAAAAGGGGTATCAAGATAATAGCGAGTAACTTATACCCATATATCCTTGAGGGCATTAATCGACTTGAGAAATAATTAAACCTATTTAATTAGTAATCGCTCAACCACCTTACCACCCTCTAAATGAGATGTAAGAATCTCGTCAATATCCTCTTCATCAATATATTGATACCAAATGTTGTCAGGATAAACAACTGCAACAGGTCCATCCTCACAGCGGCCTAAACAACGGGATTCACTAACACCAAATTGGCCTTTGCCCAATGTAAAATTCGCGCGACATTGGTCTTTAGCATAATGATAAAGCTCTTTCGCGCCGTTTTCTGAGCAGCACTGCTTACCATCTTGTCGAATATTGTTGCAGAAAAATATGTGATGTTTGTAGAAATTATTCATAACTCTATAGCCTTATTGTAGCAATGTTTTTTATCAATACCAGTAATTTTAGCAGCCAATTTTGCCGCCTTTGATGCGCCCATTTCAGCACAAAGGATTGGCAAAATTTTCCCTAATTGGTTTTCAGCATCAACAAAATCTATTTTATCAGCTGAAGATATTAGTATTACAAATTCACCTTTTTGATGCGCTAAATCATCAGCAAGGTATTCGATTACATTCTCTATTATGTCAGTGCGGATTGTTTCAAAGGATTTGGTCAGCTCTTTAGCAAGGCAGACCTTACGCTCATTTCCAAATACCTCCAGCATGTCTGTTAAAGTTGTCAATATTCGCTTAGGTGACTCGTAGAAAATAATTGTCTCATTAAGGGCGATTTTATTCTGAAGATATTTAATTCTTGCAATTTTTTTTGAAGGCAGAAATCCAAAAAAAGAAAAGCTATTGCTTGCTAAGCCAGAAGCTGAAAGGGCTGTAATTATTGCACTAGGTCCTGGGATAGGCACAACCTCAATCCCTTCTTTTTTTGCCTGTGAAACTAAAAAATAGCCTGGATCACTTATCAAAGGGGTTCCAGCATCACTTATAAGTGCAAATGAAATGCCAGAATTTAGCTCAGAAATAATAGATTTGGTCTTCTCTCGCTCATTGTGCTCATGAAAAGCTTTTAGTGGCGTTACAATTTCAAAGTGTGTAAATAATTTTTTGCTATGCCTAGTATCTTCAGCTAAAACTATATCAACATTCTTTAGTGTTTCGATTGCCCTATAAGTAATATCATTCAAATTGCCAATTGGAGTTGCTACAATAAAAAGCTTTCCCATCATTTCAAAGTCTTAACCAAGGTTGATATATGATTACCATTATGCTTTATTAACTTACATTGTTATCAAAATTTATCTATGTCTTTAGTTTTAATAAACACTAATACTACTTTAAAATATAGACATATCTTTTTTTGAAGCTTTGGCTAACTAGAAACAAGGAGTATTAATGAAAAAAGTAATTATCTTATCTGCGCTTCTCATATTGTCAACTATCTTGAGTTCATGTGGACCAATAGTTCAAGGCGCTGCTGCTGTAACTACCGTTGCTACAATGTCGAATGATCGCCGCACTATGGGTGAAATTTTAGATGACAAAACTCTTTACATGACTTTAGGACAGATTGTCAACAAAGATCCGATGCTTGACGATACGCATATTAACTTTAATGTATATAGCAAGTCTGTTCTTATGACTGGCGAAGCTCCAACTGATGATCTTAAAAATTATCTAGAAGAAATGGTTAAGAAAAAAGCATCAAAGATGAATCAACTTATTAATGAAGTAGCAGTGATGCCAAATAGTAGCTATTTAAATCGTGCTAAAGATGGGGTCATTTCTATTCAGATAGAAGCTCTATTTCTTGATCAAGAGGTATTTCATCCTGCCCATGTTTCCGTTCTAACTGAAAGGGCGACAGTCTACTTAATGGGATCTGTAACAAAAAGAGAGGCAGAGCATGCTACTAACGTTACCAGTAAAGCAAAAAATGTTAAAAAAGTTGTTAAGCTTTTTAACTACCTGGCGGTTAGACCTGCGGAAGAAATTGAAAGGGACAACAAGAACAGAGAAGAGGCAGAGAAAAGAGCCACTCTTGAAGCCAAAAAAGCAGAACTTGAAGCCGCTCAAAATGAGCTAGAGCAACAAATCTACGAACTGGAAACAAACTAAAGGTTTTTTATTGGCCTAAAAGTGTATCGATGCTGCCCAACTATTGGTCCGTTCTTTGATAAAGCCAAAAGATGCTCTTTCGTGCCATATCCTTTGTGATTTTTAAATCCATACTCAGGAAACCTTAAATCCAATTCCTTCATTTGTCTGTCTCTTGTAACCTTTGCAATTACTGATGCGGCTGAAATAACTGGCTCAGTCAAATCTCCTTTGACTATTGCGCGACAGTTATCAACATCTGGACAACGATTTCCATCAACAAGAACTTGAAATATCTCATCTTGATTTTGACTTAACAGCTGTTGCTGTAAACTATTTATTGCTCTTGTCATCGCAAGCATTGTTGCTTGCAATATATTGATCTCATCAATTTCAATGCTGCTAGCTTCAGCCACTGACCAAAAGCACTTATTAGTAATCTGGGAGTAGAAATCTTCACGTTTTTTTTCTGTTAATTTCTTAGAGTCAGTGAGCCCCTCAATATAAAAATTAACAGGAAAAATTACTGCTGCTGCAACAACATTCCCAACTAAAGGACCTCTTCCAGCTTCATCTACACCAATAATATTTAGCACTCTATATACCTTTAAAGCCAATATCAGTTCTGAAGTAGCTCCCTTCCCAACTAACTAAATTAATAAGCTGATAAGCTTTTTCTTGTGCCTCTTTAATGTCCACGCCTAATGCAGTTGCGCAAAGAACTCGCCCACCATTACTGGTAACATTTCCTGCATCCAACCTTGTTCCAGCATGAAATATTTTAGAGTTAGATTCTTCTATAGGAAGATTAATTATTTCTCCTTTTTTATAAGCTTCTGGATACCCAGAAGCAGCCATTACAACGCCCAATGAAGTCCTCTCATCCCATTCAGCTTTTACTGAATCCAAATTACCCTGAGTTGCTGAAATACATAATTTAGCTAAATTAGATTTTAAGCGCATCATTATTGGCTGCGTTTCAGGGTCTCCAAATCTACAGTTATACTCGAGTACTTTTGTCATGCCTTTGTCGTCGATCATAAGTCCCGCATATAAAAAACCAGTGTATGGCATGCCCTCAGATTTCATTGCCTCAACAGTTGGTTTAATAATTTTTTCCATTACATCATCAAAAATTAAAGGGCTTACTATTGGTGCTGGTGAGTAAGCCCCCATCCCTCCAGTATTTGGACCCTTATCACCATTATCTCTTGCCTTATGGTCCTGTGATGTAGCCATTGGAAGTATATTGCTTCCATCAACCATAACTATAAAACTTGCCTCTTCACCTATTAAAAACTCTTCTATTACTACTCTTGATCCAGCCTCTCCAAATCGATTTCCTTCAAGCATATCATTAATAGCAAGTGTTGCTTCATTTAGAGTATTTGCAATAATTACTCCTTTTCCAGCAGCTAGTCCATCCGCCTTTATAACAATAGGTGTGCCCATCTCTTTGACATATTTAATTGCAAGCTTAGATTCAGTGAAGACCTTATAAAATGCTGTTGGGATATTGTTTCTATGCATAAAGTCCTTAGAGAATGCTTTTGATCCCTCTAATTGAGATGCTAGTTTTGAAGGTCCAAATATTGCCAGGCCTTCATCTTGAAAATCATCAACCACTCCCATAACTAAAGGAGCCTCTGGCCCAACAATTGTAATATCTATCAACTCACTTTTAGCAAACGAAATTAGCGCTGGGATATTTTCAGGGTCTATCGTAATATTTGATATTTTTTTCTCTAAATCTGTACCAGCATTTCCAGGTGCTACAAATACATGCTCCACTTCATCAAATAAAGAGCACTGCCAAGCTAGCGCATGTTCACGACCACCAGAGCCTATTATTAAAACTTTCATAACCACCCCCTTTAAATACTAAGCTTGAAAAGTTTTCCTCTCAAACAAAAACCCTTTTAGGCCAAACTTCAGATAAAACATTATTCTCACCAATACCAATAAACTGTTTTTTTTCATCATAGAGTTTAATTTTTTGCCCAACATCTAAGCCAGAAAACAAAACTTTTCTTCCATGTTTAATATCAAGTGTTTGTTCTGCATTCAAATCCAGGCCTTTTAGGTTTGGCAGCATTTCATCCGCGCCAAGAAGAAGTGAATCAAGGGAATATAAACTTTTATTTTTGAGTTCGATTAGGTCTTCAAAAGTAATTGCTTGAGATATATTAAAATGGGTAAATCCAATTCTTCTTAGCTCAATAACATGTCCACCACATCCTAAGGATTGTCCTATATCCTCCATCAAAGTTCTAATATAAGTTCCCTTTGAACAGGAAACCTCTAAGCTTAAAATATCTTCCTCAAGGTCTTTGAATTTTATCTCATGAATTGTAACTGGCCTGGCTTCTCTTTCAACCTCAATGCCTTTTCTTGCAAGTTTATAAAGAGGTGTGCCATTTCTCTTAAGGGCAGAATACATTGGTGGCACTTGGTTAATAATGCCAGCAAAATCTAGCAAAACATTTTTAATAGCCTGCTGATTAACTTCTTTTGTAGAGCCAAAATCAACTATCTGACCATCAGAGTCTCCTGTATCACTTATTTGACCTAATTTTCCACGAACAAAATAGCGCTTATCGCCATTAAGTAAAAACTGTGCAACCTTAGTTGCCTGACCTAAGCAGATTGGCAGGAGTCCACTTGCAAGCGGGTCAAGGCTTCCAGTATGTCCAGCCTTATTAGCATCAAACAAACGTTTTACGTCCTGTAGGGCAGAATTGGAACTGTGGCCACTTGCTTTATCAAGAAGCAAAACTCCATTGATGTCTCTACCTTTTGGATTGTGTTTAGACATTATTTATGTGTTTAAATTTTACTTAAAAGATCATCCATTCTGGCCCCAGCATTTGGAGCCGTATCATAAATAAAGTTTAGTGAAGGCGTGTGCCTTAAGTCTAAAGTTTTTGATAAAGATTTTCTAAAAAAACCACTAGCTTTATTAAGCAAAACTGCGACGGATTTCTGAGAGGATTCTTCAACTGAGAAAAAAACTTTCGCACTTGTTAAATCACGAGTAACTATGACGTCAGTAATAACAACCTCTTGGAGCCTAGGATCTTTCGTTTCTTTCGATAGTAGAAGAACGAGTTCACGCTTAATAAGTTCGTTTACTCTTTCGGTTCTAAAACTTATTTGTTGTGCCATTTAGAATCTTTATCCTATAATGTTCGAGCGCGCTCTATGCGCTCAAATACTTCAATTTGGTCTCCTGGCTGAACATCTTTATAGTTTAAAACTCCAATTCCACACTCAGTACCAGACTTAACTTCTTTTACGTCATCTTTAAAACGCCTTAGAGATTCTAGCTCACCTTCATAAATTACAACGCTGTCTCGCAAGACGCGAATTGGACTATCTTTTCTTACAACGCCCTCTTCAACCATACATCCCGCAATGTCTCCAAACTTAGGTGATCTAAATACATCTTTAACGCCGGCAATTCCAATAATATTTTCACTTAACTCTGGACTTAATAAACCACCCATAATCGCTTTAATATCATCAATTAAATTATAAATAATACTGTAATACTCAATTTTAACGCCTTCAACATCTGCAGCCTTTTTAGCAACAGCATCTGCTCTCACATTAAAACCAAGAACAATAGCCTCTGAAGCACTTGCCAAAGAAATATCTGTATTGTTAATTGCTCCAACACCTGAAGAAACAACCTTAACTTTAACCTCATCCGTTGAAAGCTCTTCCAAAGATTCAACTAATGCTTGTGCTGATCCACGGACATCTGACTTAATGATCACGTTAACTGTAGAAATTTCACCCTCTTCCATAGTAGCAAAGAAATTATCCATTTTTTCAGATTGCTGTTTTTGAAGCTTGGTCTCCCTATCTTTTGACTTTCTAAAGTCTGCTACTTCTCTTGCCTTTCGCTCACTTCCAACAACAAGAACCTCAGCTCCAGAATCTGGAACACCTGAAAGGCCTAGAATTTCAACCGGTGTCGATGGCCCTGCTTTGCTAATTGGCTTACCATTATCATCAATAATTTGTTTAACTTTTCCATACTCTTGGCCCGCAATAACAATATCACCTTTCTTAAGTGTGCCTGACTGAACAAGTATAGTAGTTACTTTTCCGCGCCCTTTATCTAATCGTGCCTCAAGCACAACGCCACTTGCTGGCTTGTCAACAACTGCCTTAATTTCTGACATTTCAGCAGTTAAAGATATGCTTTCTAAAAGCTTGTCGATACCATCACCTGTATGCGCTGAAACTCCAACCATTAAAACATCACCACCCCACTCGTCAGAAATAACATCGTGTGTTGACAGCACTTGTTTCACTTTATCAAGATCTGCCCCATCTTTATCCATCTTATTAATAGCAACAATAATAGGAACATTTGAAGCCTTAGCATGCTTAATAGATTCAATAGTTTGTGGCATAACACCATCATCTGCAGCAACTACGAGAATTACAATATCTGTTGCAGTTGCTCCACGTAGTCGCATTTTTGAAAATGCAGCGTGGCCTGGAGTATCAATAAACGTAATTAAGCTTCCATTTTGTTCAACTTGGTATGCACCAATATGCTGAGTAATTCCGCCCGCTTCAGCAGAAGCTACTTTTGACTTACGAATATAATCTAGAAGTGATGTTTTTCCATGATCAACATGGCCCATAATAGTTACTATTGGAGGTCTTGGCGCAGAATCTGCATCATCATAAGCCTCCTGAACCAAAGTATCTTCAACTGTCTCCTCACTACTTGCAACAGGAGTATGTCCCATCTCCTCAACTACAAGCATCGCTGTATCTTGATCGATTACATCATTGAGGGTAGCCATAACGCCCATACCCATCATAACTTTTAATACTTCACCTGCTTTAGTAGTCATCTTCAAAGCTAGCTCAGATATTTTAATATTCTCTGGAATTAAAATTTCATGCTTCACTGGCTCAACTGGCATATGGAAACCATGCTGGGCTTGCTCATCTTGGGTTTTCTGAGAAATATGTGTTCTTTCTTTTTTCTTAAGTTTCCGATTTGGATTATGCCTAGCAACGTGGAGTTGTTTTCGATTCGATGCTGGTGATGGAGTAGTTCTTAGTCGCTTAGGACTCTTCTTTGCATCGTTTGATTTTTCTACCTCTAACTTTTCCTTCTCTTTTTTAGCCTGCTCTTCCTTCTCGGTTAATTCTTTTTGTGTTTTTTGAGCCAATAGCTCTTCATTTTTAACTTTTTGCTGGCGAACTACGTCATTTCTCTTCGCATCATGCTGCTCATCTTTTTCTTCAGAAAGCCTTCCAAGCTCTAGAGCCTCTCTTGCTTTTAGTATCGCAGCGTCGTCGACTTGTTCAGTGGGAGCGGCTTGAGGAACCTCACGCTTCTTTTTAACCTGAATCTTTACACCGCCAGAAGATGATGTATTAGCAGCAGTTTTTGTTGTTTTTCTGGAAACAGAGATACTTGATTTAGCGCTAGAGCGCTTGCTCAAACTTGACATCAGAACCTGTCTTTCATCTGCAGAAATATTTGATTCAGCTGTTTTTCCTGAAATACCTGCTCCAGATAAAATAGATATAACCTGATCAGGTGTTTTTTTGAGTAGTTTTGATAAACTTTCTACAGTATGTGCCATATTATTGCCTATATATATTCTAGTTATTGATACTTAAGATACCTATATAAAAGTTAGTCAAACCAGCCTTCCTTTTCTCTGGCTGCCATGATAACAGCAGAAGCGCTATCATTTCCAACATCTTGAATTTCCAAAAGCTCAACAATTGATAGCTCAGCTAGGGCATCAACTGTAGTAATTTCAGCATCAACAAGAGCTGTTGCTAGGGAATCTTCAACACCCTCAACACTGAGCAAAATTTCTGAAGACTCAGCATCTGTTAAGGCCTTAACTAACTGTGCATCCTGAGCTCTTTCTTGAAGCTCACCCACCATGTCAGAGTCAAATTCTTCAATTTTAGATAATGCATCTGATTCAGCTTCAGCTATTTCATCAAGATTTGTATAACCTTCGTCAATCAAAACAGCTGCCACTTCTGCATCAACACCAAGTTTTTCAGCAAGTTTTTCGCCTGTTTTTTGTAGCTCTTTTGCCTGAATTTCCTCTGCATCACTAATAGACATTACATTAAGTTTCCATCCTGTAAGCTTACTTGCTAGTTTAATATTTTGTCCGCCCCTACCAATAGCAAGAGCTAATTGATCTTCCTCAACTGCAATGTCCATAAAGCCCTTCTCTTCATCAACAACAATTGAGCTAACTGTTGCTGGAGCCATCGCATTAATTACAAATTGAGCAGGATCTTCATCCCAAAGAATAATATCAACCCTCTCACCATTTAATTCATTTGAAACTGCTTGAACGCGTGCACCTCTCATACCAATACATGACCCAATTGGATCTATGCGCTTATCTTTTGCCTTAACTGCAAGCTTTGAACGAAGACCAGGATCTCTTACTCCTGACTTAATTTCAATTACACCCTCACTAATCTCAGGGACTTCCATCTCAAAAAGCTCGATCATCATTTCGTTAACTGTTCTGCTAAGAAAAATTTGTGCGCCGCGCGGAGTGGATTTAACTTCTTTAATGTAAGCTCTTAAACGGTCATTTTTTCTAATAGACTCATTAGGTATCAAGTCATACTTTGAAATCATGCCATCAATACCACCCATATCTACAAAAACGTTTCCTCTATCAACTCTTTTGACTGTAACCATGACAACTTCACCAACACGCTGCGTATAGTTATCAACAATAACTGTTCTTTCGGCTTCACGAACCTTTTGAATGATTACCTGTTTAGCAACTTGAGCTGCAATTCTTCCAAACTCTAGAGACTCCATAGGCTCTTCAACAAAAGCATCAATATCTAGACCGTTAGAATCTGCTTGGTAAATATGGAGCTCTGGATCAAACATTTCTCCATCATCATCAACAAATTTTTCACCGTCCTCAATGACTAGCCATTGCCTAAAGGTATTAAATTCACCAGTATGTCTGTCAACCTCAACACGAACTTCAATATTATTTCGTTTCTTTGTTGCAACAGCTAACGCCTCTTCTAATGACTCTATAACATCATCTTTGGTTATATTCTTTTCGTTTGAGATTGCCTCAACCATTAAAAATAACTCTTTACCATCCATGCGCTTCTCCTAAAAATGAGCAACTAAATTTGCTTTTTCGATTAAATCTATTTCCAAAGTAACAGGGCCAAGCTCTGTTACTAATTCTAGTGAATTACTAGCTTCGCTAACACTACCAATAGCACCAGTAAAGTTTCTTCTTCCATCAATTGGCCTGAATGTTCTCAAACGAACATCATGGCCCAAAAAACGTTGGTAATGTGTAATACTAAAAAGAGGTCTCTCAATACCGGGCGACGATACCTCAAGATTGTACTGCCCACTTATTGGATCCTCAACATCCATTATTGCACTTACTTGGCGGGAAACAACCTCACAATCATCCACCCCAATGCCTTCCTCTGAATCTATATAAAGCCTCAAAATAGAGTGTTTTCCACTGGCAACGTATTCAACGCCCACCAGCTCATAACCCAAATCATTGATACTTGGATTAATTAACGCAACTACTTTGTCAGATATCTTAGCCACAAAAAATTCCTAATAAAAACCCCCAAAAGAGGGGGTCTAAATTGGTAGCGGGGATAGGATTTGAACCTATGACCTTCGGGTTATGAGCCCGACGAGCTACCATACTGCTCCACCCCGCACTAAAGAGGCGAAATTATACGCCCTTAACCTCGCCAGTTCAACATATTTTGACGGGCATGTATATTATTAATTAATCTGAATACTTTATACTATCCTAATGAAGCCAATTATACTCGCCGTGCTGATGGATGACATTTCCAGCATTAAGCCAATTAAAGATTCCTCATTTGCCATGATGCTAGAAGCGCAAAAACGTGGATGGGATATTTATACTTTTGATAGCACTGATATGTTTTATGGGGACGGAAAAGTTATTGCTAATGCGCGTAAGACATTAGTCAAAGATTCTGAGCATAAATGGTATAAATGTGAAGCGACAGAAGAACTCCAGCTAACTAATATAGATGTTGTGTTTATGCGCAAAGACCCTCCGTTTGATATGGATTATATTTATGCAACTTATCTTCTAGAGCATGCAGAGGATAACGGGGTTTTAGTTGTGAATAAACCAAGCTCACTAAGGGATGCTAACGAAAAACTTTTTGCTTTAAATTTTCCAGACTGCATTCCAGAAACACTTGTCAGCTCAAATATCGAAAAGCTATCAGAGTTTATCTCCAAAATTAAAATAGCAGTTGTTAAGCCGCTGGACGGAATGGGCGGAACTGATGTATTTAAACTTGCAAAAGGTGATAAAAATATCGAGGAAGTACTCCTAAAAATAACCAATCAAGGAAGTCGCTATATTATGGCTCAGGAGTTTTTGCCTGAAATAAAGGACGGTGACAAACGTATTTTATTAATTAATGGAAGGCCTGTTGATTATGCGCTCGCTCGAATACCAGCAGAAGGAAACTTTAAGGGAAATTTAGCTGCAGGGGCAAAGGGTGTTGGTCAACCACTATCAGAAAGGGATCGATATTTATGTAGTCAAATTGCTCCAATGCTCATTGAAAAAGAGCTTATGTTTGTTGGGCTTGATGTTATCGGTGATTACATTACAGAAATAAACGTAACCAGCCCAACCTGCATTCGAGAGCTTGATAGTCAGTTTAATCTCAATATCTCATCTATTCTCTTAGATGAAGTTGAGGCTAAGTTAGCTCTGCGCTAAATTAAAGCCGTATTTTGCAAGCATTACGCCAAGGCTTGCAGCAAGAAGTGACAGCCCTAAATTTAACAAGATATTTAATAATGCCTGGCCATAGTTACCGCCGCTAAGCATCTCAACAGACTCAATTGAAAGCGCTGACATGGTAGTTAGAGAGCCTGCCAATCCAACAAGTAGCATTAACCGGTATGTCTCACTAAGAAAAAGTTTTTCTAAGACAAAAACTACCAATAGACCTGCGATGAATGAGCCAATAATGTTTGAAATTAAGGTTCCATAGGGGAAGGCTTTATCAAAATAATGCATTGAAAAAACGCCAATATAGTATCGGCAAGTTGCGCCTACAGTGGCGCCTATACCAATGCTTACAATAGACGTTAAAGTGTTCATAAATTTGACCTAAGCTGTTTCAACTTTTCTTTAATTTTAATCTCTAGACCTCGGTCAGTGGGCTCATAATATATTTGCTCCCCCATCTCCTCAGGAAAATAAGTCTGACCCTTACTAAAACCATCAGGCTCATGATGCGCATAGCGATAACCTTTTCCGTGCCCTAACTCCTCCATCAACTTGGTACTTGCGTTTCTAAGATGAGTAGGAACTGCTAAGTCACCTGTATTCTTTGCTGCCTCTATAGCTTGATTAAATGCGCTATAAACTGCATTCGATTTTGGCGCACACGCACAAAAAACAGCCGCTTGAGCGATGGCTCTATTTCCTTCTTTATCTCCGAGGCGCTCATAAACATCCCAGGCATTAATAGTAATTTGGAGCGCCCTTGGATCGGCGTTACCTATATCCTCTGATGCAATTGCTAGAAGCCTTCGAGCAATGACCTTTGGATCGCAGCCTGAAACAATCATCCTTGCCATCCAATAAAGAGCACCATCTGGAGAAGAGCCCCTGACGGACTTATGGAATGCAGACAATTGCTGATAATAAATATCACCGCCCTTATCAAAGCTGCTTACTTTTTCCTGGAGCGTTTTAGCAATATCGTCTCTATTTAGAGTTTTGTTTGATGTTTCAGTTAGCTGCTCAATGATATTAATTAAGCGCCTAGCATCACCATCACTACTATCAATAATCAGGGCTAGTGATCCGTCGTCATCTAGAAGGATATCCTGATTCTTTAATGCTTTTGAGGCAATAGTTGAGAGATCCTCACTGCTTAGCTTATCAAGAATATACACCCTTGATCTTGAGAGTAACGATGCGTTAATTTCAAAAGAAGGATTTTCTGTTGTTGCTCCAATTAATGTAATTAATCCAGACTCAATATGAGGCAGAAAAGCGTCCTGCTGAGCTTTATTAAAACGATGAATTTCATCAACAAATAGTATCGTATTTTTATCCTGGTGCTTATAGAGTTGGGCATGCTCTATTACATTTCTAAGCTCTTTAATGCCATCAAGTACTGCTGACATTTGTTCAAAATGGGCGCCCATCTGCGAGCAGATAATACGGGCAAGGGTGGTTTTTCCAACACCAGAAGGCCCCCATAAAATCATTGAGTGGAGCTGTATTTCGGCCAAAGCCTTGCCAATAGGCTTATCAGGGTCAAGCAAATGACGCTGACCAATAAATTCGCTCAGCTCACTGGGTCTTAGTATTTCTGCAAGGGGCCTATAAGTTGGCATTAAATTAAGGATTGATTTTATAATTTTATAATTATCTTCTTTATTTCATATTAATAGCGCAGATAATTTTAATTTATTTCTAAATAATGTTCTTTTTTCCCATCCATCGCCATCATTACTGCAAAAAAGTATTAAAATAAGAACGTATTCACGCACTATTATTTACTTATGTTTTTAAGATTTTTTTGTCTCATTTTTCTCACTACAAGCGTTTTTGCAAGCTCACATTCGTTTGAAGAATTTCTAGATCAGGTCCGCAAAACTGCAACTGAGCAAGGAGTTTCTAAATCAACCATTGATAAGGCTTTCTTTGAGCTTACGCCAAGACCTTCTGCCATTGCATCGGACAAAGCTCAAGCTGAGTTTAATCAAAATTTTTGGCATTATGTAAACAAAAGAGTTAATAAAGTTCGCCTTAATAATGGCAAAGACACGTTAAAAAATAATGCTTCATTACTAAGTAAAACCTCTGAAAAGTACGGCGTCCCAGCCTACGTTATAGTTGCATTTTTAGGACTTGAAAGTAACTATGGAAATTATATGGGTAGTGAGAGCCTTATTCGCTCTTTGGCAACACTTGCCTATGACAAAAGACGATCAAAATTTTTTACAAGGGAGCTAATTGCTGTTTTAAAGTTGATGGATAAAAAAACCATTCCGTTTGATGCAACTGGATCTTGGGCTGGAGCAATGGGCGCAGTGCAATTTATGCCAACCAATGTTATCGCGTATGGCGTTGATGCCAATAATGACGGCAAAGTAGACCTGTGGAATGAGAAGGCTGATATTTACGCCAGTGCTGCTAACTTTCTAAATAAACTTGGCTGGAAAAAAGGTGAAAAATGGGGAAGAGAGGCCTTAATTCCTAAAAACTTCGACTATCAATTAACTGGATTAGATAATGAAAAGACAGTTAATGAATGGGCAGCACTTGGGGTTCGTCGAGGCAACAACTCAAACCTACCAAAATCAAACTTTAAGGCCTCTTTAATTGTACCAATGGGCCATAGAGGGCCGGCATTTTTAGTGTACCGAAATTTTGACGCAATAATGGGATGGAATCGCTCTATCTTGTATGCTCTTTCAGTGGCTTATCTATCCGACAGGCTTAACGGCAACGCAAAACTATCTGCAAAAACTATTGATGAGCCCCTGCTTAGCAAAGAAGACATTATGCAAATTCAAAATACCTTGAATTTACTGGGCTATGATACGGGCACTCCTGATGGTATGGCGGGATCTAAAACTCGAAAAGCAACTAGACAGTTCCAGTCTGACATTGGTCTTACAGCCGACGGGTATGTCGGTTATGAATTATTTCAACAGCTTCAATGACCGTCAAAACCTACCTTGGTTTTGATGTGGGAACTAAACGCACTGGTATTGCTATTGCCAATAGCCTGACCTCTCATGCAAGCGGAATTGATACGGTTCTTCATCACAAAGATGGCTCTACAAATTGGGAGCATCTTGAGTTAATCATTTATCAGCATAAGGCTGATGCTTTTATTGTTGGGCTGCCTCTTGACAAAGAAAATAAAGAACAAGAGATGACCTTCATAGCAAAGTCGTTTGGCAGAAAACTAACCAAGAGATTTAATGTTGAGGTCTTTTTTATAGACGAGTATTTATCCTCTTCAGAAGCAAAAAAACAACTAAAATGGCACTACGCCCATAAGAACGCTGATAGAGGTGATGTAGATAAGCGCTCAGCTGAACTAATTTTGCAAACTTGGCTCAATGAAACCACACACGATTAGCAACGATTCTCAACTAAACTCAAAAGGAAGGCTAGCTCACCTTTTAGGTTTAAAAGGTCTTCCAAAAAAACAACTCGAAAAAATATTAGACTTAGCTGATGACCATGTCGATAAAAAAGGTCAGCTCCAGAAATCTAAGATCTTAAGAGATATGTCTGTCGCCAATCTATTCTTTGAGCCTTCAACTCGAACACGAAATACTTTTGAAATAGCTGGCAAACGAACGAGCGCTAAAACAATTAACGTTGACCTTGCAAATTCAGCAACTAAAAAAAATGAAACCTTGATGGACACTATGCACACCCTCAAGGCAATGCAAATCGATATGTTCGTGATTCGTCACAAACAAAATGGGCTCCCGCATCATGTTGCAGAAAACATGAAAGGTGTGTCCATTATAAATGCAGGGGACGGAATTAATGCTCATCCAACTCAAGCCCTGCTGGATATGTTAACCATAAGGCAGCATAAAAAAACCTTTGATAACTTATCTGTTGCAATTGTTGGCGACATAAGACATTCTCGAGTTGCGCGATCTGGAATACAGGCCATGCAAACTTTAGGCACAACCGACATTCGATTGATTGCTCCAGATACTCTTCATTACAAAGAAGAAACGCCTGGTTTAGAGCGCTTTGATAGTCTTCAAAAAGGCATCGAAGGTGCTGACGTTATTATCTCTTTGAGATTGCAAAAAGAAAGAATGATAGGCGCAGATATCCCAGATGAGCAAACTTACTTTGATAGCTTTGGAATTACAAATGAGATCTTAAAATTTGCAAAGCCTGATGCAATTGTCATGCATCCAGGCCCAGTTAACAGAGGAATCGAGCTTGAATCATCCGTTGCGGATGGGCCTCAATCAGTTATTCTTCAGCAGGTAACGAATGGCATTGCAGTTCGAATGGCCGTTATGGAAATTTTAGCTGGAGCGTTTTAAAAATGAGTCAACCTATCAATTATGATCTGGCAAAAGACGCCCTTCAAAAGCTTAATACCGATGACACAATTTCTTCAGCCCATGGACTATTGTGTGGATTTTATTGCGTCAAGCAAGATATTCAATTAGATGACTGGCTAAATGAAATACTAGTTACTATTGATTTAAATAACCTAATTGAAAAGGAAGCTCATCATGTGCTTGCAAAGATATTTAATAACACCAATGAACAACTATCAGATCCTACGTTAAATTTTTGGCCAGTTATTGCAGATGATGAGTCGCCGCTAAGAGAACAAGCAAATACTCTTATTGAGTGGTGCCAAGGATTATTAGTTGGCCTTGGACTGAGCTCGGTAGAAGCTTCAGACGAAGAGGTATTAGAGATGATCAAGGACATTAGTGAGATTTCTCAGATGGATGCTGACCTATTAGATAACGAGGAAAACACTCAAGACTTTTATGAAATCGTTGAGTTTGTTCGAATAGGCGTTCTCTTTATTCAAGAAACATTACAGCCTTCAAAACAGGACTTTATCAGCCCTACTCAGCTTCACTAAAAAGCTATCGCTTGATTTAACAGGAATTATTCCCATTAAAGTTTATAATTATATTTAGCTCATTTTGAGCTTAATAGAAAACTTTGATAACTTTAGGAGTAAAAAATGACTTTACAAAATCTACTTAGAGCTCAAGCTATTTTTGTTTGGGTGTATGCATTATTATTTTGGGTTGCACCTGAAATGGCCGCTCAGGGAGCTGGCTGGACAGTTAGCGAAAATATGAGGTCTTTTGGCCAGATTCTATCCGTTCCATTATTTGCCCTTGGACTGTTTGCATGGATGGCGCCATCTTGGGTGGGAGACAACCTTAATAAAGTTTGTGTTATTTATGGTGTCTATCTTAACCTTGCACTTATTGCAGTTCAGCTTCTACACATTTCCACAGGCGCTGCTTTGCTTGACCCTATGTCTTTATTGCCTGCAATAGTTTTGACAGCTTTATTCTTCTGGAAGACGCGCGCTTCAAGCTAGAAAATTAGTTATAAAAAAGCCGAATTAAGCAATCGTCTAATTCGGCTTTTAAAAATGGTGGCCACACCTAGAATTGAACTAGGGACACAGGGATTTTCAGTCCCTTGCTCTACCAACTGAGCTATATGGCCAAATCGCGTAATTATACACAAGGCAAAACAAAGCAGACTTTGAATTTCAACCTCGAGCTACTTGATCCCTACAAATTATCTAAAAATCGCTCAGCGTCTAATGCCGCCATGCAGCCTGAACCTGCAGAGGTAATGGCTTGGCGATAAACGTGGTCTGCAACATCGCCAGCAGCAAAAACGCCTTCTATGCTTGTTTGTGTTGCGTTACCTTTAAGCCCAGCCTCGACTTGAATATATCCACTATTAATATCTATCTGGCCCTCAAAAATACCCGTATTTGGCGTGTGGCCAATGGCTATAAAGACACCATGAACATCGATTTCTTTAGTTTTTCCATCATTCCCCTTAAGTCGAAGCCCAGTAACGCCCATATCATTTCCCAAAACCTCTTCTAGATTATGGTTCCACTCAATAGATACATTCCCGTTTTTAGCTTTTTCCATAAGCTGATCAGATAGAATTTTTTCAGACCTAAACTTATCACGTCGATGAATAATAGTCACATGTTCCGCGATATTTGAAAGGTAAAGAGCCTCCTCAACAGCCGTATTGCCGCCGCCAATAACTGCAACTTTTTGGCCTCTATAGAAAAAACCATCACAGGTTGCGCAGGCAGAAACGCCTTTACCTTTGAAAGCTTCTTCAGAATCCAGTCCAAGATATTGGGCCGTAGCTCCAGTTGAAATGATCACAGCATCCGCAGTATAGGTAGTGTCGCCGCCCTGAAGCGTAAACGGACGCTTAGAAAAATCAACACTAGTAATATGGTCATTAATTATTTCTGTATTAAAACGAAGGGCATGCTCTTTCATACGCTCCATTAAATCTGGGCCTTGAAGACCATCATGATCTCCTACCCAATTATCCACATCCGTTGTAGTCATTAATTGACCACCCTGTTCAAACCCACTAACCATTACTGGATTAAGATTTGCTCTTGCTGCATAAACTGCTGCTGAGTAGCCGGCAGGGCCTGACCCAACAATCAAAACTCGACAATGTTTGATATCACTCATTATGAAATACTTTATACTAATTAACCAAATGAGTATTATAAGCTATCTTGAAAAAAAATAATAAACGCACATCTACAAATACCCCCATAAATAATCCGCGCTCAAAGATTGCAAGTGAGTCAATTTTTATACTGCTCTTAACACTTGGTGTCGTTTTCCTTATTTCACTTGTGACATATTCACCCGATGAAGATCCATGGACTGGGGGAGCGCAACTAGTTAAACCAGTTATAAATAGTGCAGGAATGTTTGGTGCTTATCTGAGTGATATAAGCATCGGAGTTCTAGGCTATGTCTCTTATATCATCCCAATAGCTTTAATTTGGCTTGGGTATAACTTTCATAGAGATGCAAATAAAGAGCGCAGCAGTCAGATTACCTTCTTGCTTCGATTGACTGCGTTTCTCGTCATGCTTTTTTTTACAGCAGCACTAGCGCATCAATTTGCGCCAGAGATAAAAATTATTGAGGGCCTTAAAGATACATTTTTAGCGGGCGGATGGATTGGAATGTCTATGCACGATCTGGTGTTTTATGAAATTTTTGGCAGCTCATCTACAATAATATATATTAGCATTATTTTTGTTAGCTTTAGTATTGCCTCGAGCGCGTCATGGAGAAACATAAGCACATCCCTTTTCAAAAAAACCTTTAATAGGGATAAAAAAACTGCAGACAATAACAGCAGTTTAAGGACCAAACCTGAAATTATCAGCCCTACTCCAGCTGCTGTAGAGAAACCTCAAAAAACTGAGAAAACAGAGAAACCTCAAAAAACTGAGAAAACAGAGAACCCTCAAAAAACTGAGAAAAAAGAGAACCCTAAAAAAGAACAGGGCAGCAATCTATACAAATCAGGAATGTCAGGCGGGCTCCCAAGCCTTTCACTCTTAGATGATGTTAGTAATTCTGGTTTAGGCTACACAGACGAGTTCCTTGTTGAAATGGGCCAACAAGTTGAAATTAAATTAAAGGATTTTGGCTTTGACGTAACAATAACTGCCGTAACTCCAGGTCCTGTAGTGACTCAATTTGAAATCTCGCTTGCTCCAGGAATTAAAGTTAGCCAGATCATGAACCTTAACAAAGACCTAGCTAGGGCGCTGCTTGTAGAAAGTGTTCGCATAGTCGATGTGATTCCAGGCAAACCGGTTATTGGCCTTGAAATTCCAAACAACAATAGAGAAATGATTGGACTTAAAGAAATCCTTTCAAGTGAAGTATTCACAAAAGCTAAGTCAACGCTTTCCATGGGGCTTGGTAAAGATATCAATGGATTGCCGATTGTTGTTGATCTTGCGAAAATGCCGCATCTTTTAGTTGCGGGCGCTACGGGAATGGGTAAATCAGTTGGCCTTAATGCAATTATTCTTAGCATCCTCTATAAGGCTTCACCAGAGCAAGTAAGGTTTATCATGATTGATCCAAAAATCGTTGAGCTTGCTTCCTATGCAGACATTCCGCACCTTCTTACTCCTGTTGTTACCAATATGAATGAAGCTGCAAGTGCGCTTTGGTGGTGTGTCAATGAGATGGAAAGGCGCTACAGTCTTTTGGCCAAGTTTAGCGTTAGAAACATCGAGTCATTTAATGAAAAGCAGCGCCGTGCTCAAGAGTCTGGAAAACCTTTGTTAGACCCTTCATTTAATCCAGATAACGCAAAAGAAGGTGAAAAGCATCCAGAGCTTGAATCGCTCCCCCTTATCGTTATAGTTATTGATGAGTATGCCGATATGCTTGGCGCTCTTGCACAGGAAGACCGCGCTAAGTCTAAGCGAGTTGAGGGCCTTATTGTTCGAATTGCTCAAAAGGCTCGAGCAGCTGGAATTCACCTTATTGTTGCAACGCAGCGCCCTAGTGTTGACGTTATAACTGGTCTAATTAAATCCAATATACCAACAAGAGTGTCTTTTAAAGTTTCATCAAAGACAGACTCGAGAACTATTCTGGATCAGTCAGGTGCTGAACAGCTACTTGGAATGGGTGATATGCTTTATATGGCGCCAGGCATGACTCACCTTACCAGGGTTCATGGAGCATTTGTAGAGGACAGCGAAATTCTACGAGTCGTGAAGCACCTTAAGAAAAACTCGAGCCCTAACTACTTAGAGGGTGTTCTTAAAGCAAAAACTGAAGCTATCAGTAATAAAGATTCTGGACAATCCTCTGGCGAACTAGATCCACTTTTTGATGAAGCAGTGCAAATTGTCACCTCAACAAGAAGGGCCTCAATCTCCAGTCTGCAAAGAAGAATGCGAATTGGCTATAACCGCGCTGCAAGAATTATCGAAGACATGGAGTCCAGTGGAATCGTTAGCTCTATGAATAGCGCCGGAAATAGAGATGTTTTGGCGCCAGAGCCTATTGATCCAGATGAGGCTTAGCCGCTTGGGCATAGGCTAGGATTCCAAAATTCATCTTCAATTTTTCCCATAGAGAAAATTAATCCCACAATATCAGTAAACGAGAACTTCTCGATATCACCAACAGCAATAATATACTGACCTGTATTAGAGTTATTAAATACTCTTATGTAATAAGTTCCAGCTTTAAACACTCGATCTGAAAGAAAGCTTTCTCCCACTTCTGGACCATTCCAATACCACTGTTTTCCATACTCTTCATACCAAGGTGTCCACTCAAAGTTTTCGCCATCGGCCATAAATAACGGATGGAAATCGGAGTCTAGAACCTCAAAAGAAAATTTTTCTTCTAGCGTGCACTCTCCAATCTTCGCGGCCAGAATACCTGCATAAAAGTTAAAATCAGTTTCAGACTCAATTCGATAAAAATGAGGCTCCCCAGTAAGTGTTGAATAAATAGCTTTTGAAATTTCAGGCTCTTCAATTTCATAGGGTGCGTCGGCAGGATAGCTTGAATTTTCATTCATTACTGGCTTATGGGCAATTGAATAGCTAGAAAAGATTAGTAGTGCTACAAAGGTCAGAATTTTTTTCATAATTTCTATAGTTTTTTTGTAAGATTAGATAATAGGCTTAAAGAACCCTTATTACTCATAAAATATTTATGGTTTTTTTTGAAATATAGTTTTTTTAATTATCATTTAGATGAATTAATTTATAAGATTAGTGACGGCCATTAACCGAAATTAACCTTGACCTGGCATTTTTGATACTATATAGTGTTGTTAGCCGGCGAAAATTATAGTAGCTGGTTTTTTTATTGAAAATTTATCGCGCCTTATCTTAGGCGTTTATTAAGGAGAAAAAAATGAAAAAGACTTTAAAAATTGTTTTGTCATTCATGCTCATTGGTATTTTTTCATCAGCTTTCGCTAATTCCATTAAATGGTCGATGCCTGGTGATTCTTTAACACTTGATCCGCATGCACAAAACGAAGGACCAACACACATGGTTTCTCGTCAAATATATGAGGGCTTAGTAACTCCAGGTATTAATATGGAAATACTTCCTCAGCTTGCAGAGTCATGGGTCGCAACAGCAGACGATACTTGGATATTTAACATTCGTAGGGGTGTTATGTTTCATGATGGATCATCTTTAACAGCAGGTGATATTGCTTTTAGTATCAATAGAGCAAGAACTGCTCCATCTGATATGGTTGATTTAATTAAAAGTATTACATCCGCAACAGCGCTTAATGACCACACTGTTGAAATAAAAACTGATGGACCAAATCCGATTCTGTTAAACGAATTAACTCAGATATTTGTAATGTCTGAAGCTTGGGCAAAAGCAAATAATTGTGAAGCTTCATATAATTGGGATGCAGGTGAGACATCGTATTGCGCATCTAATGCAAATGGAACTGGACCATTTGAAATTACTTTCAGAGAGCAGGACGTAAGAACTGTTTTTGAAAAAAATAACAACTGGTGGGGAAATCATTACGCACATAACATAGATAAAATTGAATTACTTCCAATTAAGAATGATGCAACAAGAGTTGCAGCACTTCTTTCTGGAGAGATTGATTACACTAATGTTGTCCCTGTTCAAGATATTAAAAGAATCAACTCTTCTTCAGGTCATAGTGTGAAAATGACTCCTCAAAATAGAACTATTTTCTTTGGTATGGATCAAGGTTCAGCTGAATTGAATTCATCTAATATTAAAGGAAAAAATCCTTTTGCAGATAAAAGAGTTCGTCTAGCAATGTACCATGCTTTAGATATGGATGCTATTCAAGATAAGGTAATGAGAGGGCAAAGTGTCCCTGCAGGAATTATTACTGCTCCTGGTGTTAATGGACACACAGCAGCTCGTGATGAAAGAATGGCTTATGATCCTGAGACATCAAAAAAGCTTTTAGCTGAAGCTGGATATCCTGATGGGTTTGAGGTCACATTGGATTGTCCTAATGATCGTTATATCAACGATGAAGCAATTTGTGTAGCAGCTATTGGTATGTTTGCAAAAATTGGTGTTACAGTAAATCTTGATGCAAAAACTAAGAGTCAGCATTTCTCTGAAGTAAAAGAGGGTGATGCTAATGGTATGACTAGTGACATGTATATGCTAGGTTGGGGTGTCCCAACTTTTGACAGTCACTATGTATATTCATACTTGTTTGAAAGCTCTGGAAGCTGGAATAAAGTAAATTTCAGTAACGCTAGAGTCGACGAATTAGTTGCGGCAATGGGTGTTGAAACAAACTTGGATGAAAGAGATGCTATGATTGCTGAAGCTTGGGATATTACTCAAGACGACGTAACATATCTTCCTTTACATCACCAAGTTGTTAATCAAGCAGCAAAAAGTAATGTCGATGTTCCAATTAGGATGAACAACGAACCATTATTTAGATTTGCAAATGTAAACTAAAAAAGTTATATTTTTCTGGTCAGTTATCTGGCCAGAAAAACATTTCAAGTTGATGTAACATAAACGTCCTTTACATCACCAAGTTCTCCATGTTTATCTATTTCTTTAAAAGACTCTTACAATCTGTTCTTGTAATGATTGTTGTGGCTTTTGTTTCCTTTTCTTTATTCAATTTTGTTGGTGACCCTGTCAATAGCATGACTGGAATAGACGCCTCATACGAAAGACAAGCAGAGGTTAGAGAGATTCTAGGATTAAATGATCCAGTCTATATTCAATTTTCAAGATTTTTAGGTAATGTTATTCAAGGCGATTTCGGCATATCTTATCAACTAAAAAGAGAGGTTTCAGATTTAATTGCTGAAAGAATGCCAGCTACTCTCGAATTAGTATTTGTATCTGCTATTCTGGCAATAGTATCAGGCGTCATTTTAGGGGTTTATACAGGAATCCATAGAGACAGCTTTATTTCAAATATCATCCTTGTTGTTTCACTTGTTGGTGTTTCTCTTCCTACATTCATTATAGGAATACTATTAATTTACCTATTTTCTGTAATACTGGGAATTCTTCCTTCTTTTGGAAGGGGTGAAGTTGTAGAGTTAGGTTTTTGGGCAACAGGTTTTTTAACTGCTTCTGGACTTAAGGCATTAATATTACCTTCAATCACATTAAGTTTATTTCAAATGACATATATCATCAGATTGGTTCGTGCAGAAATGATGGAAATACTTCAAACGGATTATATTAAATTTGCTAGAGCTAGAGGTATCAAAGAAAATACTATCAATTATAAGCATGCTCTTAAAAACGGCTTAATACCAGTAATTACTATTACCGGTATTAATATTGGAACCTTAATAGCCTTTTCAATTATTACAGAAACTGTTTTCCAATGGCCTGGGATGGGCCTACTATTTATTAACGCAGTATACTTTGTTGATATACCGATAATGTCGGCCTACATGATTATGGTTGCCTTTATTTTTGTTATGATAAATTTCATTGTTGATATCACCTATTATTTTATCGACCCAAGAATAAGACTTAAGGAAGAGGCAAGCTAGAGATGTTAAAAAAAACCTTTAATAAAATTTATGATACCGATATAGGGTATAGCTTTTTTAACTCAAAAATTGCAGTTATCTCTACTACTATTTTATTCATTATTTTACTTTGTTCAGTTTTTGCTGGAGTAGTTTCCCCCTACAACCCTTTTGATCCAGCTTCAGTCTCATTAATGGATGCATTTACCCCGCCTTCATGGTCTGAGGGTGGAAGCTCTAGCTTTATTCTTGGAACAGATCAACAGGGAAGAGACATGTTCTCAACAATTATCTATGGATCAAGAATTTCATTAATCGTCGGATTTGCATCAATACTTTTTGCGATGACACTTGGAGTATTCCTTGGTGTTACTGCTGGCTATATAGGTGGTAAATATGAGATAGTTGTCATGCGAATTACAGATGTCCAATTAACAATACCAAGCATTCTAATGGCTCTACTCGTAAATGGTATCGCAAAATCATTCGTTTCACAATCGATGCATAGTGACATGGCAATTTACGTGTTAATTTTTGCGATTGGTATCTCTGAATGGCCACAGTTCGCTAGAGTTTCTAGAGCGTCTACTTTGGTTGAAAAAAATAAAGAATATGTTTCGGCTTCGAGAATTATAGGACTATCAAACATTCTAATTATGTTTAAACATATCTTACCAAACATACTTAGGCCTCTCTTAGTGATTGCTACAATCGGATTGGCTCTTGCAATAATCACAGAATCTACATTAAGTTTTTTAGGCGTAGGGGTGCCGCCCACCACACCTTCACTAGGGACATTAATTAGATTTGGAAATAGTTTTTTATTTTCAGGTGAATGGTGGATTACATTTTTCCCAGCTATCTTTTTAATCGTTTTAGCTTTATCTATTAACCTATTGGGAGATTGGATGAGAGACGCCTTAAATCCAAAATTAAAAATAAGATGAGTTTTTTAGAGGTTAAAAATTTAAATATTAGCTATCCAACTAGAAAAGAAACAATTGTTGCTAGTAAAGATGTTGAGTTCACATTGGAAAGGGGTGAAATATTAGGCATAGTTGGTGAATCTGGCTCTGGAAAATCTACCATTGCAAATGCCATCATAAATTTAATTGATCCGCCAGGAGAAATAACAAGTGGATCAATTAAAATTGATAATTATGAATTAAGAGATAACGAAGAGCTCATTCAAAAAATTAGAGGAAAGAAAATTGGATTTGTTTTTCAAGATCCTCAAACATCCTTAAATCCATTATTTAAAATAAAAGATCAATTAATTGAAACTATTCAAACACATCTAAATTTAAACTATCAAGATGCATTGAAAAAATCGATTCAACTCTTAGAAGAAGTTGGAATAGATAACGCTGAAAAAAGAATTGAAGATTATCCTCATCAATTTAGTGGAGGAATGCGTCAAAGGGTTGTTATTGCTTTAGCAATAAGTTGTGAGCCGGATTTAATTATAGCTGATGAACCAACAACTGCTCTAGATGTAAGTATTCAATATCAAATACTAGAACTACTTAAAGATCTTACTAAAAAAAGAAATTTAGGTGTAATTATTATTACGCATGATATGGGTGTTATTGCTGAGACAACAGATAAAGTTATTGTTATGAGACATGGGCTTATTGTTGAGCAAGGTGATACTAAAGAATTGTTAACGAACCCTAAATCTAATGAGGCTAGAAGCTTAGTTATTTCTGTGCCGCCCACAAATAAAAAAATTGATAGATTCAGACTTATTAGTCCTGATGGAAAAGAAATTACATCTGATTCTAAAAATTTAACAAAAAAAATCATTAAGACTTGGGGAGTTAGAGAAAAAAATAAAGATAAAAAAGTTTTACAACTAGCAGGTGTTACTAAAATTTTTGATGATAAATCTTTGATAAGTAATTTTTCATTTGGATCAAAAAATGAGTCTACTAATATAGTAGAGAAGGCAGTTGATAATGTATCTTTTGAGCTTTTTGAAGGCGAAACTCTAGGTTTAGTTGGTGAATCTGGTTCAGGAAAATCAACAATAGCAAAAATAATTACAGGTCTTGTAAGGCCAAGTAATGGAGAAATTTTTTATAATGATATCTCACTTTATAATTTGAAAAGAAAATATCAAATTGATAAGAGTAGGGGCCAAATTCAGATGATATTTCAAGATCCATATTCATCTTTAAATCCAAGATTTAAAGTAAGAGACATAATATCTGAACCAATAAAGCTTTTTCAAAAAAATATTAATAAGAATGAGCTCACGCAAAATCTTTACGATTTGATAGATATTGTTGGAATGTCAAGACAGTCATTGGATCGATATCCTCATGAATTTTCTGGAGGGCAAAGACAAAGAATATCAATTGCCAGGGCTTTAGCCACAAGACCAAGCTTATTAATTTGTGATGAGCCTACTTCTGCTTTGGATGTGAGCATACAGGCACAAGTATTAAATCTTTTAAAAGATATTCAAGATGAGCTTCACCTTACTATGTTGTTTATTAGTCATGATCTTCCTGTAATTAGACAAATGTGTAATAGGATTGTAGTTCTTAAAAATGGAAGTATTTGTGAAACAAAAGAATCTGAGGAATTATTTAATAATCCAGAGCACCAATACACTAAAGAACTTATTAGACTAATGCCTAAAATTGAATCTATAATTTAATTTATTTATAAATTTATTAGAAAAGCTTATGCAACAAAAAATAAACTCTGTGCGCACTCGCATGAAGGATAACAATGTTGATTTAATTGCCCTTGGTCCTGGCACCCATATGAAATGGTTGTTAGGCTTCAACCCCTCTCCTGATGAAAGACCTTGTATGTTATTGATGGGATTGGAAAATGATGCCTTCCTTATGCCGTCAGTAAATGCAGAGGATGCAATGAAGCGCTCTGATATTAAAATGTTTAGCTGGAAAGATGAAAACGGTCCCGAAGAAGCACTAGATGAGGCTCTCTCTTATACCGGCTCATCAAATGCAAAACATATTGCTATAGATGAAGCAATGCGCTCTCACTTTGCTTTAATACTTATCGACGCCTTACCAAAACCGACCTATGAGTTTACTAATTCTACTATTGGCGCACTTAGGATGCGCAAAGATAATGATGAGTACTCTAATCTTAAAGAGAATGCGCTAATCGATGATCGAGCAATGAAAGCTGGTTTTGCAGCAATTAAAGAAGGTGTGACTGAGCTTGAAATTGGTGAAGCAATAAATAAACACTTTATCTCAGAAGGCGCTAAACCTCAATTTTGCATTGTGGGATCTGGCCCAAATGGTGCTTTCCCGCATCATCATACTGGAAACAGAAAAGTAGAAAATGGTGATGTAGTATTGATTGATATCGGTGGTCGAAAAGGAACCTTCCCAAGTGACATGACACGCATGTCGGTAGTGGGAGAACCACCAAAAGATTATCTTGAAGTTCATGCGATTGTAGAGCGTGCAGTGCAAGCAGCTATGGCAGCTGCGAAACCAGGCGTGATGGCAAAAGAAGTTGACGCTGCTGCCAGAGATGTCATTACTGAAGCAGGTTATGGGGAATTCTTTGTTCACCGCTTAGGTCATGGGCTTGGTATTGACATTCACGAGCCACCTTATATAACTGCAACATCCGAAGTAATTCTTGATGAAGGAATGGTATTCTCAGTTGAGCCAGGAATTTACCTTCAAGGCAGATTTGGAGTTAGACTTGAAGAGATTGTAATCCTAAGATCTGAGGGACCCGAAATTCTTTCGGAACTGACTCGAGAAACAAACTTTATAACGTAGCCAAAAAGCGCAATAAAAACATCTGCAACACATTGAAAAATGTGTATTATTTCGCTTTTATTTAATGCGAATTAGTGTCTATGAAAAAAGAATTTAGTTTTGGAACCCAGGTGAGGAAGTCTCCATATTTTGATGCGACAGTGCGCTGGGGAGCACAGGGATTTTCAGTCTACAATCATATGTATATTCCTAGAGACTTTGGTGATCCAGTACAAAACTTCTGGAATCTTGTGAATGAGGCCATTCTTTGTGATGTTGCAGTTGAGCGTCAAGTTGAAATAACGGGCCCAGATGCTGCTAAATTTGTACAATTACTAACACCTCGAAACCTTTCTGAGTGTGCTGTTGGGCAGTGCAAGTATGTACTTATTACTGATGAAAATGGTGGCGTATTAAATGACCCCGTACTCTTAAGGCTTGGTGAAAATCACTTCTGGCTATCTTTGGCTGATAGCGATATTTTGATGTGGGCCAAAGGTGTCGCCGTCAACTCTGGCCTAGATGTTAATTTAGGTGAGCCTGATGTATCGCCGCTTCAGCTTCAAGGTCCTAAGTCAGGCAATATTGCAAAAGCAATCTTTGGTGAAAGAATAGATAGCCTTAAATATTACTGGCTAGAAGAGTTTGAACTGAATGGGATCCCATTAATCATTTCCAGAACAGGCTGGTCAAGTGAGTTAGGTTATGAAATATACCTACGTGATGGCTCTCGAGGAAATGAACTCTGGGACCACATCATGGAAATTGGCAAACCAATGGGGCTGGTTCCCGGACATACTTCAACAATAAGAAGAATTGAGGGAGGTATGCTTTCTTACCAGGCAGATATGGACTACACTGTAAATCCATTTGAGCTTGGATTAGGTCGACTCGTTGACCTTGAAATGGATGCAGACTTTATTGGAAAAGATGCACTTAAAAAAATTCAATCTGAGGGAGTTAAGCGAAGACAAGTTGGTGTAGAAATCTCATGCCCACCTCTTCAGCATCCCAATACCAGCTACTGGCCAATTTTTATAGATTCAAGTGAGGTTGGCTACATAACGTCAGCAGTTTACTCGCCTAGGCTTGACAAAAATATTGCACTTGCTATTATAGATGTTGACTATTCGGCTATAGATATGGTTGCAGAAACTCGAACGTCAGAGGGAAATCATCCTATTAAAGTTGTGCAAAAACCATTCTATGACCCTAAGAAAAAAATTACTTCAGCGTCTTAAACCGATCAAAATTATTTAGGAGAAAGTTTATGTCTGAACTATCTATCAAACTTAATTGGAAGAGAAAAGAAGAAGAACTCTCTCCTGGAAAATTTTCTAGCGAACATGAAGTTTCATACAATGATCATTACATGGTTAAGGCTGACACTGCTCCTGACTGGGGTGGCTCAGCTGAAAACACCAATCCTGAACAAGCTCTAGCTGCCTCATTAAGCAGCTGTCATATGATGACTTTTTTAGCTCTTTCAGCAAAAACAAAGTGGCCTGTATTATCCTATGAAGATCATGCAATTGCACACCTAGGCAAGAATGATAAGAAGCAAATGATTGTAAATAAAATAGATCTGCATCCAAAAGTATCCTTTGACCATGGTTTTGAAGTTAGTCATGAAGAATTAGAAAAGATGCACGACAGAGCTCACAGATATTGCTTCATTGCAAATACTCTAGACTCTGGCGTAGAAGTTAACATAAACATTTAAAAAAATTTAAAGCGTATATGCTAATATAAGGCTTATTTTATGAGCAACAAGGAAAGTCCTATCGAATCAATACTGCTTGAAGAATTTACTGATAATGGCGTCTTTCGCTTAACACTAAACGATGCCAAACGAAGAAATGCTTTGTCTGAAGAGATGATGACTGCAATGACTCTGTCTCTTAATCACGCCTCAAAAGATGGAAAGACCAGAGTAATCATAATTGCTGCTAACGGCCCAGCATTTTGCTCTGGTCATGACTTAAAACAAATGTCTGCTGGAAGAAGTGCTGATGATGATGGGCTCGAATACTTCACAAAAGTTTTTTCATCCTGCTCTGCCCTCATGCAGCTAATTGTCAATCATCCTAAGCCAATCATTGCTGAGGTTGCTGGAGTGGCAGCTGCAGCTGGCTGCCAGCTTGTCGCGTGTTGTGACCTAGCTGTTGGCGGAGAATCCTCACGATATATTACGCCAGGCGTCAATATTGGTCTTTTTTGCTCAACTCCTATGGTCGCGCTATCTCGAAACATATCCAATAAAGCAGCGATGGAAATGCTATTAACTGGAGAAATGGTGGATGCAAATAAAGCAGAGCGCATTGGCCTTATCAATCGCGTTGTAAACGATAAAAATTTAACTATAAGCGCTATGGAGCTTGCTGAAGTGATTGCCTCAAAATCAAGTATGACTTTAAAAACTGGCAAGCAAGCTTTCTACAATCAGAAAGATATGTCTATTTCTGATGCTTACGATTATGCATCAAAAGTAATGGTCGATAATATGCTGACACTTGATGCAAAAGAGGGCATTAATGCATTTCTAGAAAAACGTCAGCCTAAATGGCAAGATGAATAGTCATAACGATTATGGGCAATCCTTACAACACTGATTTAGATCGAAATCCAGCTAACTATCAGCCTCTAACGCCAATTACTTTTCTTGAAAGAGCGGCGTCAGTATTTCCAGACTACACAGCAATAATTCATGGGTCCATAAAGCGAAGCTATAGTGAGTTCTATCAGCGCTCTTGTCAGCTTGCATCTGCGCTTTCAAAAAAAGGGATTAATCGCGGTGATACTGTATCAGTAATTCTTGCAAATACTCCTGCAATGCTCGAGTCGCATTATGGCGTTCCAATGTGTGGGGCTGTTTTACATAGTATAAATACGCGACTTGATGCCGCAAAAATTGCCTACCAAATTGATCATGCTAATACTAAAGTGCTGATTGTGGATCGTGAGTTTATTAGCACTATTCGATCTGCATTAGAACTATCTAAGGTAAATCCGATTTTAATTGACTATAGTGACAGTGAATTTCCAATAATTGACTCCCTAAGTGGAGCAGTTGAATACGAGTCTTTTTTATCTGGTGGAGACCCTGGGTTTGATTGGCTTATGCCCGAAGATGAGTGGGATGCAATATCACTAAATTATACCTCTGGAACTACAGGAAACCCGAAAGGAGTTGTTTCTCATCATCGCGGTGCTTACCTATTAGCTCAAGGCAATGCGCTCATTGCCTCAATTAATAAACACGCGGTCTATCTTTGGACGCTGCCTATGTTCCACTGCAACGGCTGGTGCTTTCCTTGGACAATGTCTGCAATAATTGGAACACATGTTTGTTTAAGATACGTCAAACCTGAACCGATTTGGGACGCCTTGTCCGATTATAAAGTAACTCACTTATGTGGGGCTCCAATTGTTATGTCAACAATTCTTTCACTAGAAAATAGTAAAAGGCGTTTGCTTGAAAACAGAGTTGAGTTCTTTACCGCTGCAGCACCACCTCCTGAGAAAACACTTACTGAAATGAACGTATCAGGCTTTAATGTCACTCATCTATATGGCCTCTCTGAAACCTATGGCCCTGCAGTTGTTAATGAATGGCACCAAGAATGGAATGACCTTAATAAGGAAAAACAAGCTTCACTAAAAGCCCGTCAAGGCGTGCGTTATCTGCCACTAGAATCTCTTGATGTTGTTAATCCAAAAACCATGAAACCTGTTCCTCATGACGGAAAGACTATTGGTGAAGTAATGTTTAGGGGTAATGTAGTCATGAAGGGTTATTTAAAAAATAAAAAGGCGTCTGAAGAATCATTTGCAGGCGGATGGTTTCACTCAGGTGACTTAGCGGTCATTCATAATGATGGCTACATTCAGCTTAAGGATCGCTCAAAGGACATTATTATCTCTGGCGGTGAAAATATATCCTCAATTGAAATAGAAGAGGTATTACATAAGCACCCTGCTGTTAATGCAGCAGCAGTTGTAGCAATGCCCCATGAAAAATGGGGCGAGTCCCCTTGTGCATTTATAGAACTTAACAAAAACCAGAAAGCCTCAGAAGAGGAACTTGGTCAATGGTGCCGTGACAACATGGCTTCATTTAAATTACCACGTAAATTTATTTTTGAGGCCATTCCAAAAACCTCAACTGGAAAAGTACAAAAATTCATTTTACGAGAACGAGTAAAAAATTAACAATAAAAAAGCGGTCATTTAGACCGCTTAATACTTATTTATTGGTGCCGAAGGCCGGACTCGAACTGGCGACCTACTGATTACAAATCAGTTGCACTACCAACTGTGCTACTTCGGCTTAGTGGGAAATTATACAGTAAGCTTTTTTATTTAAAGAATGTTTTATACCATCAAAATTTGATTATTTTTTGCGCTGCTTTATCGCAATATGAATTCCTATTATTGCAAGAACAAGGGCCATCAAAAACCATTGAACAGCATACCCTATATGCTTTTCAATACTTCCAGTGTAAGGCGCCCATTTTCTAATGAAACCATTAGAGGCAGACGCATCTAACAAGCCAATGACACTTGAAAAATCAACCTTGGCTCTATCAGCCATATCTTGTAGGTCGATCGATTGGATTAGGACTGGAAATTGAATACCAACTTCACTTGGCTTGAGCTCCATTCTCTTAATTGGTTTTGAGATCTGTACCTTTATTTCTCTAGTCTCTTGTCCAATAACTATATCTGCTAATTTATCTCTACGCCCGTTCCATGGAATAAAACCTCGATTAATTAAGATAGCTTTTGACTGGCCTTCTAGGGCATAAGGAGTTAGAACATAATAGCCTGAAACTTGATCAACAATTTGATTGTCATAGATAAACTGCTTATCACTTAAGTATTTTCCTTGAAGTCGAACCTCATAGTACTCTTTATTTTGAAGGCCTTCTTCTTCCTTGATAAGTTCAACGCTGCCAGTATTCGCCAGCTTTATTGAGGTCTCAATACTGCGTTTGTCATCGGCGCGGTCCAGCTGCCAAAAACCGAGGGATACTAAGAATGCAAAGGTCGCAGTTATTAGAATCGAAGGCAGAATAAAACGTAAGCTCATTATTGGGTTGGCAGCAGGTTAAAGTTATTAGGCTCTATCCATCCAATATAATTAGCAAATAGTAAAAAGACAAACAAGAAAACTGAAAGAATAATCCTCATTCTTAGCGCTTTAAACATTTTGTCAGAACCTTCTCTGCCGCCTTTAAGTAAGCCAATAACAGCAGCGCCTAAAAAGAAAAATATTAATACAATTATAGCTATTACAAAATAATCCATAGTTTTCCTACATTAATTGAAAAAAAAGACCCCAACGAAGGGGCCTTTTACAAAACCATATATTCGTAATTATATCCAGTATACGAATATGAATAGCCCTAGCCATACTACGTCAACAAAATGCCAATACCAAGCAACGCCTTCAAAGGCGAAATGATTCTCCAAATTGAAGTGTCCTTTTTGAATACGATAAAGAATGACTGTCAGCATAATCACGCCAATGGTTACGTGGAAACCATGGAATCCTGTCAGCAAGTAAAACGTTGATCCATAAATTCCAGAAGTTAGCTTTAATCCATCGTGGTAGGCATGTCCATACTCAGTAATTTGGAAGCCCAGGAACACAACCCCTAGCGCAATTGTTGCTAGCATCCAAGCCATCAATGCATTTCTATGGCCAGCCCTTAAAGCGTGATGAGCATAAGTTAAAGTGACACCTGAAGTTAAAAGAAGTCCCGTATTTAGCGCTGGAAGTCCCCAAGTATCTACTAATTTAAAGTTAGTAGCAAAAGTAACGCCGTTCTGCCCTACTTCACCAGGAGTAGTAATAAGAGGCCAAGCTGATTTAAAGCCCTCCCACAACTCTGGCGTATAAATATTGTTGTACTCGCCACCAAGCCAAGGCACACTCAAAACTCTTGCGTATAAAAGAGCACCAAAGAAGGCTGCGAAAAACATTACCTCAGAAAAGATAAACCAACTCATTCCCCATCGAAAAGATTTGTCAACTTGTGAATTGTAGAGTCCGCCAATACTCTCACTGACAACTGTTCCAATCCATCCAAATAACATAAATGCAATTATTGCAAAACCCAAAACCATCACAGGCCAGCCCCAACTTACATCATGCATTTGGTTCGCAAACCCTACAAATAAAGTTGAAACACCAATTGATCCAATAATCGGCCAGTAGGTACCATGAGGTACATAATATTTTTCGTTACTCATTTTTCTTCCCCTTTCTTAACTATCTAACTTATAAAAATTATAGGACAAACTAACATCTTTGATCCACTCATCCATTTCAGGCTCAATTACAAATCGAAGCGTCATTTCGACCTCTTCATTAGGTTGAAACGCCTGCTTTACAAAACAAAAACACTCTAGCTTTTTAAAGTGAAGAGCCGCATCTGTAGGTGCAACACTTGGAATTGCTTGGCCATAAATTATTTCATCGGTCGTATTTTTAGCAATGTAGCTGGTAGTATAAAACTTTCCAGGTATGACTTCCATCGAGCTTACTTTCGGCGCAAACTGAACTGGGAAGCCAGGAGTCGTTGCCGCAAAAAAACTAACACTCACCAATCTCTCTTCATTTACTTGATACTGCTTTTCTGTTTCTACTCTACCAGTCTTTCCATTAAAACCTGTTATGTCGCACAGCACATCATATAAAGGCACCATCGCGTAGGCAAAAAAGAACATCAAGATTGGAACGGAAACTAGCTTTATCCAAAAACTTTTCGTAATTTTTTTTCTTTCCACGTCAGGAGTTAAGGGCAATGGTTAGCGCATATAGACCTATTGCAACAACAGCAACTATCAATGCAGTCATACCAACAGCTCTATTGTTTTTTTTATCTATCATTAATTACTCTGAGACTCTGCCAAAATTTCTGCTCTTGTTGGCGGAACGTCAAACGTATGATAAGCAATTGGTGATGCTAAAGTCCACTCTAGGCCTTTAGCGCTTTCCCAAGGTCTTGCGTCTGCTGGCTTACCATTACGGATGCAATTTACAACAATGTAAGTAAGCAATAAGAATGACAGTCCAAAAGAAAATGCACCAATTGAAGAGATAAAGTTAAAGTCAGCAAACTGAAGTGAGTAGTCAGGAATACGACGCGGCATTCCAGCAAGTCCCAAGAAGTGTTGAGGGAAGAACGTTACATTAACCGAGATAAGCGCCCACCAGAAATGAAATTTAGCAAGGGGCTCGTTGTACATCTTTCCTGTCCACTTAGGAAGCCAGTAAAATACTGCTGCAATGATTCCCCATAGGGCTCCAGTTACAAGAACATAATGAAAATGAGCAACTACAAAATAAGTATCGTGGTACTGAATATCGGCTGGAGCGATGCCAAGCATTAGCCCAGAAAAACCACCAATCGTAAATAAAAATACAAACGCAAGCGCCCAAAGCATTGGGGTTTCAAAGCTCAAAGAGCCCTTCCACATCGTGGCAACCCAGTTAAAAACTTTTACTCCAGTAGGGACTGCAATTAACATTGTTGCGTACATAAAGTAAAGCTCGCCTGCCACAGGCATTCCCGTTAAGAACATATGATGAGCCCATACTATGTATGACAAAAATGCAATCGATGCAGTTGCATAAACCATTGAAGAGTAGCCAAAAAGAGGCTTCCTAGCAAAGGTTGGAATAATATGAGAGATGATACCAAAGGCTGGCAAAATCATAATATAGACCTCTGGATGACCAAAGAACCAAAAAATATGCTGGAACATTACTGGATCGCCGCCGCCCGCCGCATCAAAAAATGCTGTGCCAAAGTTTCGATCCGTCAGCATCATCGTAACAGCTCCTGCTAGAACTGGCATTGCACCAATTAATAAAAACGATGTGATTAACCATGTCCATACAAAAAGTGGCATGTCCATTAATCGCATTTCTGGGGCCTTCATATTAAGAACCGTAGCAATAATGTTAATCGCTCCCATAATTGAAGAAAATCCTAGTAAGTGAATTGCAAAAATGAAGAAGTCAGTTGAGTCTGGAGCAAAGGTCGTTGAAAGTGGTGCGTAAAAAGTCCAGCCAAAAGCAGGCGCTCCACCCTCCATAAAGAACGTACTCAAAAGAATTGCTCCTGCAAACGGCAAGATCCAAAAGCTCCAATTATTCATTCTTGGCAGAGCCATATCAGGCGCTCCTACCATCAAAGGAATAAGCCAGTTTGCCAAACCAACAAAGGCCGGCATAATCGCTCCAAAAACCATAATTAAACCATGCATTGTAGTCAGCTGATTATAAAACTGTGGTTCAAATAATTGCAAACCAGGCTGTAAAAGCTCTGCTCGAATTCCCATTGCAAGTGAACCGCCTATCAGAAGCATTGCAAATGCAAACCACATATATAGCGTTCCAATATCTTTATGATTGGTTGTTTTAACCCATCTTAGAAGTCCTTTTTCAGGGCCATGACCGTGATCATCGTATGCTGCCGTTGTAGTTGAGCTCATATATTTCTCCTTAAATTAACGTGCAGATGTAACATCTGAAGGTTGAACAACTGATCCATTATTACCAAAAGATCTTCTTTCGTATGTTATTACTGCAGCTATGTCAGAATCACTTAACGCCTTAAATGAAGGCATTCTTCCGACCACTCCATTTATAACTAGATTAAGTTGGTATGCTGCTGGGCCATTGGCTACCTCTGATCCAATCATTGCAGGAAAGACACCAGGAATACCAGTGCCGTCTTTTTGATGGCAGCCCGAACAGTTTGCGTTGTATACAGTTTCTCCCTTAGCAACAAGATCTGCCTCAGTCCAAACTTGAGTAGCGCTTGCAAGTTCAGCAACTTTTTCAGCCTGCATACTTTCAACCCACTCAGCGTAGTCAGCTTTAGAAACAACATCAACAACAATAGGCATAAACCCATGGCCTTTTCCGCACAGCTCAGCGCATTGACCTCTATAAGTTCCAATTATGTTGGGTTTTGCCCATGCATCATTTATAAATCCTGGGTTTGCATCCTGCTTAAGGCCAAACGCTGGAACCCACCAGTTATGAATTACATCATTTGATGTAATCAAAAAACGAATTGTTGTATCTACTGGAACGACTAAACGCTTATCAACGTCGCGAAGGTAGCCACCGTCTTTGTGAACAGCTTCACGCTCTTCAGGTGTCCCCTTGATAACATCCATAGACGATTGTGCGAGATTAGAAGCAAAGCTTATGCCCTCTTCAGGATAGTCATATTGCCACTTCCACCTTACTCCAGTTACCTTTATAGTCATATCAGCCTTATCCAGAACCTCAATGTCAATAAGTGTTTTTGAAGCTGGGATAGCCATTGCGATTAGAATCAAAACTGGTATTCCTGTCCATAAAAACTCTACTGTCGTGCTCTCATGAAAGTTAGAAGCCTTGGCTCCTTTTGACTTTCTGTGTGCAATAATTGAATAAAACATTGCGCCAAAAACAACAACACCAATACCGACACAAACCCAAAATACCATCATGTGAAGGCCCCAAATATCGTTACTAATATCTGTAACGCCTTTGGTCATATTGAATGTGTATTCTGCCAAGACAGACTTGGAGCTTAAAAGTGCAGTAAATGCGCCGGTAAGTTTAAACAATAATTTCATAGAATCTCCGAATTAAATCTTTGTATAGCTATATTATTAATTAGATATATAGCTCTTAAATATGCAATTTCAATTTTCAAATAAAAAATGCAATCAAATGATACCTGTTTATCGTCTTTTTACCAAGTAAAAATTCACCTTTATTCTCAATATTGGTTGAACTTTTTTCGCTTGCCACTCTAGCTTTAAAAAAGAAAGACTAAAAGATTGAAAATGCAATCAATACCCATATATATTATCAAGAAATAAAAAATAATTAACGTAATTTTTCAAAATTTAACTTGCTTCAATTAAAATATCTCTCTGACTAAACTAATTACCGACTATGTTCAATAAAACCATTAATATTTCCTTAATCTTAGCTCTTATAGTTGTCATTCTTGGGGCCTATACTCGACTTGCAGATGCAGGACTTGGCTGCCCAGATTGGCCAGGATGTTATGGTGAGTTATTAGTTCCAGATGTTATTTCGAGTGAATATGAAAGGCCCCTTGATGTTGCTAAAGCATGGAAAGAAATGGTTCATAGGTACGCCGCCTCAATACTAGGACTTTCAATACTTGTTATATTTTTACTGGCAGTATTTCGTAAAACCAAAAGAGAGCAATCTATTAAGCTTCCCACAGCTTTACTTTTACTGGTTGGTTTTCAAGGCGCGCTTGGAATGTGGACTGTTACCGAACAGGTTCACCCAGGCATAGTTACCATGCATTTGTTTGGGGGCTTCTCAACAACCACTTTGTTATTTTGGCTTTTTTTGAATCAGCGTCCACAACCAAAAATTGGGCAGCCTGTTTTAAAACGCCATAAATTAATGCTCATCATAGTAACGGCTTTACTGATATTCCAAATATTTCTGGGCGGCTGGACAAGTACTAACTATGCAGCACTTTCTTGTGGTGAATATTTTCCTACTTGTTTGGGTGAGATGTGGCCTGAAGATATGGACTTTAAAAATGCCTATTATTGGGGTGAGCTTGGAGTCGATTATGAATTTGGAATTTTGGAAAATCAAACTAGAACTGCTATTCAGATGGTTCACAGAGTTGGAGCGATAGTTGTTACTGTAGCGATACTTTCATTATGTTTTGTTTTAGAGAATTATCCTACACTAAGGCGGAATATTATTGTAGTTTTAGGCCTCTTATCGGCCCAAGTTGCACTTGGTATTATCAATGTTGTTATGTCTTTACCAATGTTTGCTGCGGTTATGCACAACGCAGTTGCTCTTTTTCTTTTATTAAGTTTGATAAGCCTCGCACATAGAATGTTTAATCAAAATACTGCCTCATAATATGAACAAAACTACCCAAGTATCTTTACTTTTGGTAGTTACAATTGCGGTTATGGCTACTTTTTTTTATGGTGGTGGTAAGCCAAATATGCAGGATCTCAAAAAATCTGTTGCCCCTGCAGCATCTTTATATCCTGAGGCAAAGTCTGTTTCAGAGAAGCTAAACTTTATTAATGATGGGTCAATAGTGACGCACTTATCAGATGTGTCTCAAGGAAAATGGGTGCTATTATATTTTGGCTACACATCATGTCCAGACGTTTGCCCAATAGACCTTTCAAAGATCAGTCTGACATACCAGTTGATGGAAAATCAAACGAAACTTCAAGTTGTTTTTATATCAGTAGACCCTATGCGTGATATTGGAAAGCTTGATCAGTTTGCAGGCGCCTTTAACCCTACATTTTTAGGTTTGACCGCTCATCAAGATGAGCTATTGTCAATTAGCAGCTCGTTAGGGGTTTATCATGAAGTAGTTGAGTCACAAAAATTAGCGCTGGAAGATCATAGCAATCATAATCATGGTGATCACTATGACATTGATCATACAAGCAGCTACTTACTTTTCAACCCAGAATTAAAGCTCACAGCTTTGTTGACAAGTCCTCATGAGCCTATAGAAATGGCAAAGGCAATTGATATAATTATCGAAAATCTAAGGTAATACAAGCCTAACTGCAAATAGAATAGTTCCAATAAAAAGTGCGGTCATAATAATTCCAACGATAACGTAAGGCCAAGGACCAGTTTTCTCCGTAGACTCAAAATCTTGCGCTAAATGTTTCTTTTTTCCAACCCCAATCATTGCAGAAGCTACCGCCCTAAAAACTTGTAATAAAGACCCCATTACTAAGAAGAAACTCCAAAGGTCATCAAAAGATAGTGATCAAGTAGTAGTGCTAAAAACAAAACCATTAAATAATTAATCGAGAATTTAAAGGTTTTAAATGCAATGTGAGGATTTTCAGGCTCTATAAAAATCTTTATAGAATAGCCTAAAAATAGTACGCCTAGCGTCGCAGCAGAAACTAAGTAAATTAAACCGCTCATACCTGTCAAGTAAGGCAGCAGGGCAACCAAAAATAATAGCACTGTATATAAAAGAATTTGTACTCGAGTGAATTCAAGGCCATGAGTAACTGGAAGCATTGGTATTTCAGCTTTTTTATATTCCTCTCGCCTATGAATTGCTAACGCCCAAAAGTGCGGAGGCGTCCAAATAAAGACAATTAAAAAAAGCAAAAGTGCATATTCAATTCCTTGAGAACCTGCTATAGAGGTCCATCCAAGAACTGGAGGCGCAGCGCCTGCAGCGCCACCAATAACTATATTTTGAGGCGTAGCCCTCTTTAAATACATTGTATAAAAAACAGCGTAGCCAATCAAAGAAATAAGCGTCAAAATTGCAGTCAATAAGTTAACATAAATTACCAATAATGAAATGCCCACAATGCCTAAAAAGAACCCCCATATCAGCGCTTGGTTTCGCGTTACTCTGCCCTCAGGCAAGGGGCGTCGATCGGTACGAGACATCTTTGTATCAATTTTTTCATCGACCACGTGATTAAAAACTGCAGCGGACATTGCGGCTAATGATATTCCTGCAGAAGCGACAACAATTAGAAAGAGATTAGGAAGGTATGGCACTGCTAGCAGCATTCCAACAACAGCTGTAAGCAAAATCAGCGAGACAACTTTCAGCTTACAAAGCCCCAAGAGGTCTCTAAGAGAGGGAAGACTGCCCATTAGCCTATCCTTGAATATTTAAGTAGGCGCTTAAGATCCTTTAGCACAAACTTAATGTTGATCTCTTTTGAGTTGTAATACAGCATAAAGTTACCAATTGGATCAATTAAAAAAATTGAGTTTTCTGGAAACTCTGCAAGCTTGGCAGCTAACTTTTTATTAATAACTCTAGCTATAAGTAAGTTTTCATCGCTAACCATAGGCAGCGAACCATCTTTAGTAATCAAAACTCTTTGAATTCTTCGCATGTCCATGTTTATGAGGGTGCGAATCGTTTTAATATCTGCTACAGCCTGTTCACAGATGCTATCACAGTTTTTGGAAGCGTATGCAAGCGTCCAAAAGCCATTAAATGTGGCATCGTCTTCAAATTCAATATCGGCTTTTTCAGTTGTTATAACTGGGCGAATAAGCTCACCATAGTTAACTGTATTCTGACTGAAATAAGTCGGATTCAAATAAAAAAATAAAGTACCAATGGCTATGGGCAGAATAAATATCGATAACAATACCCAAAAATCTTTTTTTACTGTCATTTGTTCCCTAGAGTCAAAACTGCGTAATGATACGCTTATGAACTTAAAAACTCAACCAGCTAAAGCCTAACTTCTATGCCATTTTCTCGCATTGCTTTTTTAGCTTCTTCTACAGTAAACTCTCCAAAGTGAAAGATGCTAGCAGCAAGAACTGCATCAGCTCCGCCATCAATAATGCCCTCAGATAAGTGTGCTAAATTACCAACCCCACCAGAGGCAATCAAAGGAACGTCAACCGCGTCAGAAACTGCCTTAGTTAGCTCAAGATCAAATCCATCTTTAGTGCCGTCCCTGTCCATTGATGTTAGAAGAATTTCTCCAGCACCATTTTCTCCTTCTGTCATTTTTACGGCCCAATCTATGGCATTAATACCTGTAGGTTTTCGCCCTCCATGGGTGAATATTTCCCATTTCAGTGGATTAGAGGACACTCGCTTTGCATCAATAGCTATAACGATACACTGCGAGCCAAATATAGCGCAAAGCTCATTAATAAGTTTTGGGTTAAAAATTGCAGCAGAGTTAACTGCAACTTTATCAGCGCCCGCCATTAACATTGCTCGAACATCATCAGCCTTTCGAATGCCGCCACCAACAGTGAGCGGAATAAAGACCTGATTAGCAATCCTCTCAACCATTCCTATCGTGGTGTTTCTTCCTTCATGTGATGCCGTAATATCTAGAAATGTTATTTCGTCAGCACCTTCATTATCATAACGCTTTGCCACCTCAACCGGATCCCCAGCATCTTTAATATCAATAAACTTGACGCCTTTGACAACTCTCCCGTCGCAGACATCTAAGCATGGGATTATTCTTTTTGCTAAGCTCATGAAGCATTATTTTACCGCATAAACCTAGTCAGATTTTTTAGTGCATTATCATAATGATAGTACCAAGCCCCATCAATGGATACTTTGGATTAGGTTTTGAAGACCCTAATAGGTATAATTGCGCTCCATGACTGAAAAAAAACTAGGCTCATTTAAAGACGAAAAACTACCTCCCCAGCATATAGCAATCATTATGGATGGAAATGGAAGATGGGCAAAATCGAAGCACCTTCCTCGCTCAAGTGGCCACCAAAAAGGAGTTCAAAGTGTTAGAAAAATTGTTAAGCATTGTGGTCAGTTGGGTGTTAATACATTAACTCTATTTGCCTTTAGTAGTGAAAACTTAAATCGTTCTAGTGAAGAAGTTGGGCTTTTATTCAAGCTTTTTTTAACTGTTTTGAAAAATGAAACAACGAAACTAAACGATAACAATATTAAGCTTAAAATTATAGGAGATCTTTCCGTTTTTACTCCTGAAATACAGCGGCTAGCTGTTGACGCAGAAAAACAGCTCAAAAATAATAATGGCCTCAATCTTGTTATAGCTGCAAACTATGGTGGTCAGTGGGATATCGCAGAATCTGCCAAAAAAATTGCTATTAAGTCTGTCAACGGAGAAATCGATCCTGAAAAAATCGATGCTTCCCTTTTCCGCGCGCACTCTTCTCTCGCAGATTTCCCTAAAGTAGACCTGTTAATTAGAACAAGCGGAGAAGTAAGGATAAGCAACTTCTTGCTGTGGGAGATTGCTTATAGTGAACTATATTTCTGTAACACCTTGTGGCCCGACTTTGATGAGCATGAACTAGATGCTGCCATAGAGGCATTTCACTTGAGAGAGCGACGATTTGGAAAGCGAAATGGTGAAAAATAATGCTTCTTAAGAGAATCTTAACGGCCTCTATTGTTGCGCCAATTGCAGTTTTTGGTATCTTGGTGTTGACTCAAACTAGCTTTGCATTAGCCGTTGCTTTAATTCTTATTATTAGTTCTTGGGAGTACTGCAATCTAATTCAAATAAAGCATTTAGCAGGCAAGGCTCTTTATGCTTTAATTATATTACTGGCAACCTATTTTCTAAGTAATGCGCCTTCAAATTTAGCTGTCTTATATGCCGCTGCAATTTGGTGGTTAATCGCCTTAGTTTGGGTAGTAAAATTTCCAAAAGGCTCTCGCCTACTGAGAAAAAATTTATTAGTTAAGCTAGTCAACGGTTTGTTTATTTTTGTGCCAATGGCAATCGCATTAATGGCACTGCACTTGTTAGACCCCATGCTAGTCTTGTTTCTTTTGATTTTAATCTGGGCGGCAGATATCGGCGCTTATTTTGCAGGTAAGCTTTTTGGTAAAACTAAGTTGTGTCCAAGTGTTAGCCCTGGAAAAACACTTGAAGGAGTGTTTGGTGGGGCTGCTCTTGCTCAAGTAGTTGCTATTTCATACGTATATGTTTCAGTCCAAGCGCCGTTATTGAGTGATTTTTTAATATTTAGTTTTATAGCCCTGGTGATTTCACTTGTGTCAGTTCTTGGTGACTTATTTGAGAGCATTTTAAAGCGCATTGCAGAAGTAAAAGATAGTGGTAATATCCTTCCTGGGCACGGCGGAATGTTTGATAGAATAGATAGCTTAACATCGTCTGCTCCAATATTTTTTCTTTTAATTGCGGTCTTGCTATGAAAAATGTAGCTATTTTAGGGGCAACGGGCTCAATTGGACTAAACACACTAGCTGTTATGTCACTTCATCCAGAAAAATATAACGTCTTTGCCTTAACGGCAAACAATAGCTGGAGGGAAATGGAAAAGCTTTGCATTAAGCATATGCCAAAATTTGTAGTAATGGCTAATGAAGGTGCTGCAGAGAGCTTAAGAAAAGTTGTGCCAGAAGGGGTTATCGTATTACAAGGTGAGGGCGCTTTAAATGATATAGCCTCTCATAAAAATACAGATTTTGTTATGGCGGCAATAGTTGGAAGCGCTGGACTATCCTCAACTTTTGCAGCGGTGACCTCAGGAAAAAGAGTTATGCTTGCAAATAAGGAGTCTCTAGTCCTAGGTGGTAATTTATTAGTTGCTGCCGCCAAAGAGTCTGGGGCAGAATTAATCCCTGTAGACTCAGAACATAGCGCAATATTTCAATGCCTCCAAGGTGGCAAACAGGGCCTTAATAAAATACAGTTAACTGCATCAGGCGGTCCTTTTCTAAAAACACCAATAGCAGAACTTAATAAAGCAACCCCAAAACAGGCCTGCGCGCACCCAAAATGGAAAATGGGCCAAAAAATATCAGTTGACTCTGCTACCATGATGAACAAAGGCCTGGAGGTAATTGAAGCTCACTTCCTATTTCAACTTTCGTCTTCTAAAATCGAGGTAGTAATTCATCCCCAAAGTATTATTCACTCGTTTGTTTATTTTAATGACGGCAGTGTGTTATCCCAACTTGGGCTGCCAGACATGAGAAGCGCAATATCTTATGCATTATCCTATCCAAGCCGTCAAACTTCTGGTGTTGAAGAGCTTGATCTTACCAAGCAAACATCACTAGAATTTTTATCACCCGATATGGATAGGTTCAAGTGCCTAGGACTAGCATATGATGCTTTAGAACAAGGGCAGAGTTCCCCTGGAACGCTTAATGCTGCAAATGAGGTTGCTGTAGACGCTTTTTTAAATAAAAAAATAGGGTTTCTAGACATTAGCAAAATTATAGAAAAAACCTTAGCTATAGCTCCTATTTCGAGGCTTGACACGCTTGCAAGTGTTGTGGAAAATGACTATCTTTCTCGTCAAATAGCTCGGTCTGTTATTGAGCCGAGTCTTTCATAACAAACCGTCCTAAATGTATAAATCTTTCTTAATCACCTTGTTATCATTTTGCGTTTTTTTAAGCGCTCCTTCTGCTGCCAGCGGAACACATGACTATAGTTTTAAAGTATCAAGAGGCGACGCGTTTTACAAATTTTTCTTTAGCACAGGCCTATCAGGAAAGCTTCTCAAAAAACTAATGGCCTCTGATGAAAGGGCTCAGAAGCTTAACAATATTTATCCTGGTGATAAGTTTAGGATAACCCTGAACGATAATCACGAGCTCGACCAAATCATTTATAGTCCAGCTAATGACAACCCTTTATTTATAACCTATGACGGCCAATCTTTTAATTATGGCAAAGCCAATATCCAGCCAATTGGGAAATTATCTCAGACCATAATTACAATCCAAAAGTCTCTAAACTATGACGCCAAAAAAGCTGGGGTAGCTGCTGAAGTTACTAAAATGATGGTTGATAACTTTTCATGGGAGATGGACCTTAGTAGAGACCTAAGAAAGGGTGACAAATTTATGTTGTCTTGGAATGGAGGAAAAACTCCAATTGCAATGATTTACGTTGGAAGTAGAAAAACTATTGCACTTTTTTCATACAAAAATACTCTTGGTCAAAATAAATACTTTACTTCAAAGGGCGCCACTATAAACGACACCTTTGCATTTGCACCTACAAAATATAATCGAATTAGCTCGGGCTTTACAAAAAGGCGATTCCACCCTACGCTCAAGATCTATCGCTCACATCGAGGCACTGATTTTGCAGCTCCCTCTGGAACACCGGTCTACGCGCCTGCAAAAGGAATTGTGAAATATAGGGCCACGTTATCTGGCTATGGCAACGTTATCTATTTAAAGCATGGCTCTAACTATCTTACCGTTTATGCCCACCTATCAAAATTTGCTGCGGGCTTAAAGTCTGGAAAAAAAGTTAAAAAAGGGGAATTAATTGGCTATGTAGGGACTACAGGTCAATCTACTGGTCCCCATCTTCATTATGAAATTCGCGTTAATGGGATCCACCAAGATCCTGAAAAAATAAAATTACCTAAACAATCTTTCGTGCCAACTAGCGCAATGCCAGAGTTTCAAAAAAGGGCAAGACAAATTCTTCAGAATCTAAACATAAAGTAACACTCTTTTATTCTTCAGTTTTATCAATACCCCAGCTATTGCGCAATCGATTAAAATAAATACTTTAGTTTGTTTTATAGTTCTTATGCATTCCAGTTTGCAAACAAAGCTATCCCTACCTCTTCTTCATCGCGGCAAGGTGAGGGATATTTTTGATATTGATAAAGACAACATGCTTATAGTTACAACCGATAGGCTTTCAGCTTTTGATGTTGTTTTTGATCAGCCTATTTCAGAAAAAGGAAAAATTCTCACATCAATAGCAAACTATTGGTTTGATAAAACTGAGCACATTATTCAAAACCACCTAACAGACATTGGGCTTGATGAAGTGTTGCCAGGTAACGAGGCTGAAGCGCTTGAAGGAAGGGCAATTGTTGTAAAAAAACTCAAACCACTGCCTATTGAAGCTGTTGTAAGAGCCTACTTAATTGGCTCTGGCTGGAAAGAATACTTAGGGTCTGGGTCTATTTGTGGAATAGACCTCCCTCCTAATATGGTTCTTGCTGAAAAACTTAAAAACCCTATTTTTACTCCTTCTTCAAAAGCTGTACCTGGTGAGCATGATGCCAATATATCTTTCAAAGAGGTTGTTTCACTAGTGGGCGAAGATATTGCAGAGCAAATCAAAAAAATAAGCCTTACTCTTTATAATTTTGCTGAAAAACATGCGCTATCTCGAAGTGTTATTATTGCTGACACAAAGTTTGAATTTGGCCTGGACTCTGAAAACAAGTTGACCCTAATGGATGAAATTTTAACTCCAGATTCTTCAAGATTTTGGTCTTTGGCCGACTATTCTTCAGGGAAAAGTCCAAAAAGCTTTGATAAACAAATTATTAGAGACTATCTTGAAACGCTTGACTGGGATAAAACCCCTCCTGCTCCGATAATTCCAGAGTCAATTATGAATAAAACTGCTGAAAAATATAGGAACATTCAATCGATATTATGCAGTTAAGTGGCCACATAAAAATGATGAACACCTCTCTTGAAGTGGGCAGCGCAAAATATAGCCTTCCTATTGGAGAGAATCTAATTGACATGAACGCTGTTGTAGGAAAGCATATTGAGCTCAAATATAATGACGTAATACTTTGTGCTAATTGTGGAGTGAGGACTAAAAAAAGCTGGTCTGGGGGCTATTGCTTTCCCTGTACACAAGTTTTAGCTAGATGCGACTTATGCATCATGAGGCCTGAGACTTGTCACTATTCTGAGGGCACTTGTAGAGAGCCGCAATGGGGTCTTAACTACTGTTTTCAGCCAACCATTATTTATCTTGCAAATACATCTAAACCTAAGGTTGGAATCACCAATAAAAAAAGGATTTATAGCCGTTGGATTGAACAAGGGGCAGTTTCAGCGCTGCCTATACTTGAGGCAAAGTCACGTCTAGACTCCGGGAAGATTGAAGTTGCATTAAAACAATTTGTTGCCGACAAAACAAACTGGCGAAATATGCTAAAAAATGAAGTGGAGCAATCAGATCTTTCGTCTCTAAAAGAGACATTACTAGGTGAAATTGCAGGCACGATAAAAGAAACTGAGGCCACAGTCCTTAGTGATGATGAGGTAAATATAAACTACCCTGTGCTAAAATATCCTACAAAGGTTGTGTCTTTAAACTTTGATAAGACGCCTATCATCACAGGTGTTCTAGAAGGCATAAAAGGACAATATTTGTTGTTAGACAGTGGTGTGCTTAATATAAGAAAATTTAGCTCTTATCACCTTACAATCAGCAGCTAATGGACTAATGAAAGTCAATATGATAAATTTTGCCAAACAATTTATAAATCAAAAAAATAAGCGATTAACACTTCTTGGGATGTCTGGCGTAGGCAAGACTCATCTTGCTAAACTTATTGGCGAAGAAGGTGGGTGGTACCATTTTTCTGGAGATTATAGAATTGGAGCGACTCATCTTAAAGAAGTCATCATTAACAATGTAGCTAACAAAATGAAAAATGATTCATGGCTTAAGCCACTTATAGAAAACAACTCTATAAGTGTTAATAGTCAAGTTACTTTTGATAACTTAGAGCCAATTTCTGCGTTTCTTGGAAAAGTTGGCAATCCTGAAGAAGGCGGACTTCCTATTGAGGAGTTTATTCATCGCCAAAGTCTTTTTTTGGAAGCAGAAAAAAAGACAATGTATGAGGTTCCTCATTTTATTAATAAGTCTTTAAAAGACGGTTACGCTCATTTTATTAACGATGCTGGGGGAAGCCTATGCGAGCTAGAAGACAGAAAACTTTATCAACTTCTGTCAGAAAAAACACTAATTATTTATATCAAAACAAGCAAGGAAAATGAGAGATTACTTATTGATAGAGCTAAAAGCCAGCCAAAACCAATGTACTATAACCCAAGGTTTTTTGAGAAAGCTCTTCACTCCTACTTGAAAGAAAATAGTTTAGCTTACGCAGCTCAAATTAGCCCAAATGCTTTTGTTAGCTGGGTGTTTCCAAAACTAGTTGCAGATAGGCTTAAAAAATACAGCGCACTTGCCGATGAATACGGCTGCACAATAGAAAGTGATGCGCTTCATAAGTGCAGTTCTGCAAAGGATGTCTTAAATTTAATCTCTAGCGCGCTTAAATAACATGCCTCTAATAGCACACTCTAAACTACCTTCATTTGAGCGCCTTGCAAAACAAGGCGAAACAATTCTTTCTATTGAGAGGGCTCAACATCAAACCATTAGAGAGCTTCATATTGGGTTATTAAATATGATGCCCGATTCTGCGCTTGAAGCAACAGAGAGGCAATTTTTTCGATTGATAGGCCATTCAAATCAAATTGCTCAGTTTTATGTCCACCCTTTTTCACTTTCAAGCGTCGAAAGAGGAAAACATGCGACAGCGCACATTAAAGAGCATTATAAAACCTTTGAAGAAATTAAACTTCAAGGACTTGATGCGCTAATTATTACGGGCGCTAATGTGACTGATCCAGACCTTCAGCTCGCTCCATTTTACGAACAGCTGAGAGAGGTTGTTGACTGGTCTTATGAAAACGTAACCTCGACCTTATGCTCTTGCCTTGCAACCCATGCTGTTTTAGAGTTTAAGTATGGCCAGAAAAGAAAGGCCGCTGGAAAAAAACATTGGGGCGTGTTTCCTCATCAGGTAATTGATAGAACACACCCTCTTGTTAAGGGTGTTAACACTCGCTTTGACATACCGCACTCACGATTTAATGAGATCACTGAGTCCCAATTTGAAGAGGCAAAGGCTGTAGTTTTAGCTAAAAGCGCTATTGGCGTTCACCTTGCAGTCAGTCCTGATCTTTTTAGAATTGTCTTCTTTCAAGGGCACCCTGAGTACGACTCCGTCAGTCTTTTAAAGGAGTATAAGAGAGAAGTTTCGCTTTACCTCGAAAAAAAAACCTTAGACTACCCACCATTTCCAAGCAATTATTTGTCGCTACAAAGTTGCGCTATTTTGACAGAGTATCGCGCCAGGCTTATAAATAAAACAGCGACTATTAAAGAATTTCCAGAAGAGATTCTTACAAAAACCCTAGACAACACCTGGCATGATAGTGCTAGTGCTATTATTAATAACTGGATTGGCTGTGTTTATCAGGTAACTAATGAAAACATTAGAAAGCCTTTTATGCAGACCATTGACCCAAATAATCCGCTAAGCCTAGAGAAGTGACGGAGTTAACGAGTGACCTTTTAAATTGGTTTATAAAACATGGCAGAAAAAACCTTCCTTGGCAATCTAGCCCTCCAAATGGATATCACGTATGGCTATCTGAGGTTATGTTGCAACAAACTCAAGTTAAAACTGTTATTGATTATTTCAACAACTTCATTAAAAAATTTCCAGATATAACTTCGCTCGCTAATGCAAGCGAGGATGATGTTTTGGCCGCATGGGCTGGACTTGGTTACTATAGCCGAGCTCGTAATTTACATAAAACTGCACAAATTACTTTAGCTCTTTACGGTGGTATTTTTCCCAAAACCTATTCAGAAGTTATAGCGCTTCCTGGTGTTGGCAAGTCAACTGCTGGAGCTATCTTATCTCTTACGTTCAGCCAGCCACATGCAATCCTTGATGGCAATGTGAAACGCGTCTTGGCAAGATATCACAGGGTGGAAGGTCACTATAGTTCGAGTAATGTTATGAATGAATTATGGCGTCTTGCAGAGCTTCATACCCCTGAAAAACAAAATGCAGAATACACACAAGCAATAATGGATGTTGGGGCTACTGTTTGCACCCCAAGAAAACCCCACTGTCAAAACTGCCCTATATCAAAGAATTGTGGGGCCTTTATTCATAATCAACAGAACATCTATCCAAACAAAAAACCTAAAAAAATAAAACCTGAACGAAATATTGTATTCTTAATTTATAAAAATGAAAAGGGTGAAGTTTATCTTAAAAAAAGACCAAGCGAAGGAATTTGGGGTGGGCTATGGAGCTTTGCTGAGTGCTCAGAAAACGAAGCAGAAATAGAAGAGACAATTATTAACCATAACCCTAAGGCAAAAATCGTCCAATCACTTACTAAATTCAAACATGCCTTTAGTCATTACACTCTTTGGATTAGTCCAATTATTGTAAGCTCTCCAGGATCATCTGATAATTACTACAAAACACATAATATTGCTCTTGGAGTTCCCGCACCAGTTAAAAAAATTATTCATTCGCTTGATTTAATAAACCATCATTAAAGCTGTGAGTAAAATAGCATAATGGAACTAATACGAGGCCTTCATAATCTTAAACATCAATCTGGTTGTGTTCTTACCATTGGTAACTTTGATGGTGTTCACGTTGGTCATCAGGAAATACTTAAAAAGCTTGTCTCAACTGCAAAAAATGAAGGCATTCCATCGCTTGTAATTTCTTTTTCTGTGACCCCTGAATCTTTTTTTGGAAGGACAAAAGCGAAACTAAGCAGCTTTAGGGACAAACACCTCTTTCTCGAGTCGCTTGGCATAGACAAACACCTTTTAATAAGGTTTAACAAAACTTTTTCCGAAATAAGCGCTGAGTCTTTTATCAACCAAACTCTGGTTAACAAAGTTGGCGTAAAGCATTGCTTTATTGGCGATGACTTTCGATTTGGCAAGGACCGTCTTGGGGACTTTTCAATGCTTCAAGAGATGTCTTCTGAGAAAGGCTATTTAGTTGATAAGATTAATGGGGTTCATCTTGAAGGCCAGCGAATTAGTAGCTCAGCAATACGAAAACTACTTTCCCAGGGGGATTTTAAAAAAGCAGAAACTTATCTTGGAAGGCCTTTTTCAATAAGCGGCAGGGTTGCTCATGGTGAAAAAATGGGGAGAACAATTGGATTTCCTACGGCAAATATAAGTATCAGACGAAAACTCAGCCCTGTTCTTGGGGTCTATAGTGTACTAGTTAAAATTAATACTACTACTTATACAGGTGTGTGCAATATTGGAAAAAGACCAACAATAGGGGGTATCAAGGTCCTTTTAGAGGTTTTTATTTTTAACTTTGATCAAGAAATTTATGGTGAACGTGTGACTGTTGTTTTCAAACAAAAGTGCAGAGATGAATTAAAATTTAATTCGCTTGAAGAACTTAAAAGTCAAATTAAAAATGATGTTGAAAAAAGCAAGGACTACTTTAAAGGCATGGTACTTTTAAGCTAATAGCTTCCAAGAGAGCGCCTCTCCCGCAAAAAAAGGCACCACATGTGAGCCAGAAAAATTATAGCTCTCAGGTATTCGCCATGTAGTCTTTTCTAGTGTAATTTTTTCTTGGTTTCTTTCAAGGCCATAAAAATCAGCGCCAAAGAAAGATGCAAACCCCTCTAGCTTATCAATTTTTCCAGCCCTATCGAATGCTTCAGCATAAAGCTCAATGGCCGCATGTGCGCTAAAGACTCCCGCACATCCACAGGACGCTTCTTTTTGATGCTTCTCGTGTGGCGCCGAATCTGTGCCTAGAAAAAATTTTGGGCTTCCTGAGGTCACTGCTGCGATTAGCGCCTCTTGATGTGGCAATTTTCTTTTCAGCACAGGTAAGCAATAAAAATGTGGCTTAATTCCACCCACAAGCATATGGTTTCTATTTGCTAAAAGATGGTGAGGAGTTATTGTTGCCGCTATATTTATTTCACATTCGTTTATAAAGTCAACAGCATCTTTTGTTGTTATGTGCTCAAGAACTATTTTGAGGCCAGGAAAGTCTCGCACTAGTTTAGTTAGCGTTTTGTCTATAAAAGCTTTTTCTCGGTCAAAGATATCAACGTCATTATCAGTTACTTCTCCATGTATTAGAAGTGGCAGACCTTCTTTTTGCATTTGCTCTAAAGCAGGATAAGTGCTTAATAGGTTTGTTACTCCACTATCTGAGTTAGTTGTAGCTCCCGCAGGATAAAGCTTTACTGCGTGAACCTCTTGGGCTTCACTCGCCTCAATAACTTCATTTTTAGTTGTGTGGTCTGTAAGATAAAGCACCATCAGAGGGTTAAAGGTTGTTTCTGCTGGCAAAGAGCTCATGATCTCTTTACGATAAGCTATTGCTTGCGATACATCTCTTATTGGCGGTGAAAGATTTGGCATAATGACCGCTCTTCCCATCTGTAAAGCGCTCATACCAACAACAGACTTCATTGCATGCCCCCCTCTAAGATGAAGATGCCAGTCGTCTGGCTTAGTGAGCGTTATTCTCTGCATTTAGAGCGCGCTGCCTCCAAAAAAATAAGTCTTATCCATGACACTGCTTATATTTTTTCCCAGACCCACAAGGGCAAGGGTCATTTCTTCCAACTTTTAAATTCTTTACCGGCTGCCCTGAACTAACTGCGCGACGCACAGAGGGGATTTTTTTTTGAACAGATGGCGGGCGTTCTTTTTTAGTTAAATTCTCAGGATTCATTTCAGGTTGCTTTTCAAGGCTCAAGCTGCAAAGGGCCTGAACCATCTCAATATTTATAGTCTCGAGCAAGACAGTAAACATTGAAAAAGACTCTCGCTTGAATTCTTGTACAGGGTTTTTTTGCCCATAGCCGCGCAAATTTACACTTTGTCTTAGCTGGTCCATTACAGCAAGGTGGTCTTTCCAATGCTGATCAAGGGCTCTTAACATAACCGCTTTTTCAAAAGTCCTCATTGTTTCACTTCCTATTGCATTTTCCTTGACCTGATGAGCAAGAGCAAGGCCCTGAAGAATCAATTTTAGAATTTCATCAACATCTGCGCCACCATCTATTTCTTCTTGGATTGGAATATTGGTTGCATAGTCTGCAATTAAAACATTATGAAGCGAATTAACATCCCAGTCTGCTTCAAGCATAGTCGTTGAAATATAGCCAGAAACTAGGCTGGAAATAACCCCTTCTCTGATAGCTTCATAACGATCCTTAACATCTTCAGTTCCCATTAATTCGTCTCTAAGCTGATAAACTACCTTTCTTTGGTCGTTCGCAACATCGTCATACTCAAGAAGGTGCTTACGTGCGTCATAGTGCATTCCTTCAACTTTTTTCTGCGCATTGGCAATTGTTTTATTCAGCCAACTATGTTCAAGGGCTTCTCCTTCTTTCATGCCAAGCTTTTTCATCATGGAGGCTGTTTTTTCAGATGCGAATATCTTCATTAAGCTGTCTTCAAGTGACAGATAAAACCGCGTTGATCCAATATCTCCCTGTCTTCCTGCTCGTCCGCGTAGCTGGTTATCGACCCTTCGTGATTCATTTCGCTCTGTGCCGATTATATGAAGGCCTCCCGAGTCTATAACACTTTGATGCTTAGCTTTCCAAGACTCAGTTTCAGCCTCACTAGGGACCTCTAAAGGCCTTCCCCCTAAAACAATGTCTGTTCCCCTTCCAGCCATATTTGTTGAAATAGTTACGGCTCCTGGCGCTCCAGCATTTGCAATAATCTCAGCCTCACGTTGGTGCTGCTTCGCGTTAAGAACCTCGTGTTTAATTTTATTTTTCGTTAGAAGAGCAGAAACACTTTCCGAGCTTTCGATGCTGTTTGTTCCCACAAGAACTGGCTGCATACTTTTTTGACACGCCTGAATGTCTTTCATAACAGCGTCAAGCTTTTCATTCATCGTTCCATAAATTAGGTCTGAGTGATCAATCCTTGAGGAGATTGTATTAGGGGGGACAACAACAACTTCTAGACCATAAATATCTTGAAGCTCAGATGCCTCTGTTTCAGCTGTTCCAGTCATTCCTGATAGCTTCTCGTAAAGCCTAAAGTAGTTTTGATATGTTATTGAGGCCAGAGTTTGGTTTTCTTTTTTAATGCTTACATTTTCCTTTGCCTCTATTGCCTGATGAAGACCTTCCGACCATCTTCTGCCTTCCATTGTTCTTCCAGTAAACTCATCAACAATCACAACCTCGTCATCTTTAACGAGATAATCAACATTTTTTTTAAACAATACATGGGCCCTAAGTCCTGACAATAAGTGCTGCATCAAAATAATATTGCTGGAGTCATATAGGCTAGACTCTGGGGCTAAGGCGCCAGCGGCTATAAGCATGTCTTCAGCTTTAATATGACCATCATCAGTAAGAAAAACCTGTTTATGTTTTTCGTCAAGAGTGTAATCTCCTGCAACTATAACCTCAACCTCCTTGCCCTCCCCAACTTCGGTTTGAAGTGTGAAGCTTGGAATCATTTTATCTATCGCGATGTAGACCTCCGCATGATCGCCTGTTGGCCCAGATATAACTAGTGGCGTTCTAGCCTCATCGATTAAGATCGAGTCAACCTCGTCAATAATTGCAAAGGCAAGCTTCTTTTGTGTTTTTTGCTCTTGAGAAAAAGCCATATTGTCTCTAAGATAGTCAAAACCAAGCTCATTATTTGTTGCATAAGTGATATCACAAGAATAAGCTTTTTGTTTTTCATCACCAGACATTCCTGAAAAAACCGTTCCAACTGAAAGCCCAAGAAAAGAAAACACTTTTCCCATCCATTCAGAGTCACGCTTTGCTAAATAGTCATTCACAGTTACAATGTGGACTCCTCTTCCAGCAAGCGCATTCAGATAGGCTGGCAGTGTTGCAACCAATGTTTTTCCTTCACCAGTTCCCATTTCCGCAATACTGCCCTCATTAAGAACCATGCCGCCAATAAGCTGGACATCATAATGCCGCAAACCTAAAACTCTTTGGCTTGCTTCTCTGACAACGGCAAAAGACTCAGCTAAAATGCTTTCCTCACTCTCTTTATTATTAAGCCTCTCTTTTAACTCTGCCGTCATTGAGACAAGCTCGTCATCACTCATCGAGCGCATCTTTTCTTCCAACGAATTAATTTTGGAAACTTGGCCGTTATACTTTTTTATTAGCCGGTCATTATGAGACCCTAAAACTTTTGATAAAACATTATTTATAATACTCATAGAAGACGAACGAAATTAATTAATAAAACTGGGGTATTTTCTCATATATGCAAGACAAAACAAAAGGAAACCCTACAAATTTTAAAGTTGGCAGCAATCTAAGCTCTTTATTTGAAAAAGCAAAAGAACATAACCACTTAAACGCATTAATTAAGGCGCAGTACTCTGAACAGTTTAAAGGTCTTAATCTTTGCTTTTTAGGCTCTCAAGGCGTTACCCTACTTGCTAAAAACTCATCCATAGCCTTCCGAGCTGAAAAACAAAAAACAAATCTCCTCTCTTTAATTAAACAAATCGAGGGCCTAACAAATATCAAATCAATCACTATTAAGGTTGATAAAAAAAACTACTAGTCATTTGGGTCATTTTTTGCTTTTAAATATCAACCATTTACATTATAATGGTGCGGCTTTTTATCTTAATATCTTAAAACATTTTTATGTCCGAACAAACAATCGACCTAAAGAAAAGACGTTTTTTAACCAAAGCCACTAGTGTAGTTGGTGCGGTTGGTGTTGGTTTTGCAGCATGGCCTTTTTTATCAACATGGAAACCGTCGGCTAAAGCTAAAGCAGCAGGAGCCCCTATAGATGTTGATATTTCTAAATTAGAGGCTGGTCAGCTTGTTCGTGTCTTATGGCGTAAAAAACCTGTGTGGATATTTAAACGTGATGAAAAAGCATTAGAGTCTCTTGACTCAGAAGACCTAATTAAAAATCTTGATGATCCAGATGGTACAGGCAACTCTAAAAACCAACAGCCAAATTATGTAACGTCTAATTTTCGAGCCATCAAAAATAAAGAAAGTGTTGCTGTTATCGTTGGAGTTTGCACTCACCTAGGCTGCTCTCCAACCTATAGACCAGAGCCTGGTGCAGCTGATCTTGGTGGAGACAGTTGGAAAGGTGGTTTTTATTGCCCATGTCATGGCTCTAAGTTTGACCTTGCTGGAAGGGTTTATGCAGGTGTGCCTGCCCCAACTAACCTAGTAATCCCTCCGTATCAATACGTCACTGATTCATTGATTCGTATTGGAGTTGACCAACAAAAAACATAAGAGAAAATATGAATAATAAACAAAGTTGGATAGACCAAAGATTTCCATTATCTAAAGTTATTAATGAACATTTAGCAGAATACTACACCCCCAGAAATTTTAACTTTTGGTATTTCTTTGGTGGCTTAGCAGTAGTGATGCTTTTAATGCAGCTGGTTACTGGGATATTCTTAACCATGCACTATAAGCCTGACGCAGAGTATGCTTTTGCCTCCGTTGAGTATATTATGAGAGACGTTGAATGGGGCTGGTTTATACGCTATATGCACTCAACAGGGGCCTCTGCTTTTTTTGTAATAATTTATCTTCATATGATGCGCGCCCTTTTATATGGCTCTTATAAGGGACCGAGGGAATTGATATGGATACTTGGCATGGTGCTGTATATTCTTTTATTAGCTGAAGCTTTCATGGGCTATGTTTTGCCTTGGGGACAAATGTCGTTTTGGGGTGCTCAAGTAATTATTTCACTTTTTGGATCAGTTCCGATTGTAGGGCCAGATTTATTAGTTTGGATTTTGGGTGATTATGCTGTTGGTGATGCGACTTTAAATCGTTTCTTTTCATTGCATGTTGTTGTCATTCCACTTATTCTTGTTGTTCTTGTTTTTTTGCATATTGTTGCACTTCACCACGTTGGATCAAACAATCCAGATGGAATTGAAATAAAAAAAAATAAAGATGTGGATGGTATTCCAAAAGACGGAATCCCCTTTCATCCATACTTCACAATTAAAGATAGTGTTGTTGTTGTTGGGTTTTTATGGATATTTTGTGCAGTTGTTTTTTATGCACCAGCACTAAACGGGTATTTTCTAGAGGCTCCGAATTTCATCGAGGCCAATCCACTTAAAACGCCTGAACATATTGCGCCATTATGGTACTTAACTCCCTATTACTCAGTATTAAGGGCAATTCCTCCACTGTTTGGCTCACAATTTCCTGGAGTATTAGGAATGTTTGCAGCGCTTGGAGTGTTTTTCCTCCTTCCTTGGCTAGATCGAAGTCCAGTTAAATCAATACGCTATCGAAGCCCAATCTATAAATGGATTCTTGGGACTTTTGTTGTCAGCTTTATTATGCTAGGCTGGCTTGGTGTTCAACCAGTTACCCCTTTATATGTTTTACTGGCTCGTATTTTTACGACTTTGTATTTTTCATTTTTTATCTTAATGCCCTGGTTTAGTACTCTAGGAAAAACCAAAGAGGTTCCAGAAAGGGTTACTGGATAATATATGAATATTAAATTAAAATTAATAGTTGGCTTATCTGTTCTTCTTTTTTCCGTAAACATTTTTGCTGCTAGTAAGGTTCATTTAGATCATGCAGATACTGATATTTTTGACGAAGCCTCCTTACAAAATGGCGCAAAACTTTTTATGAATTATTGCTCAGGTTGTCATGAGATAAGCTTGATGCGTTACAATCGAATTGCTAAAGACCTAAACCTAACCGAAGAGCATGTTGCTAGAAATCTAATGTTTGCTGGAAATAAAGTAGGGCAAGCCATTACTACAGCTATGCCAGAAGGTGCTGCAACTAAATGGTTTGGAGGCGTTCCGCCAGATCTCTCTTTAGTTTCAAGGTCAAAAGGAACTGACTGGATTTATACTTATCTCAGAAGTTTTTATGATGACGAGGAGAGAATTTTTGGGGTAAACAATAAAGTTCTGGTAAATGCTTCTATGCCAGATGTCTTATGGTCATTAAGAGAAAGTCAATCTGAAGCAGGGTTTGACCAGAGCGTTCTTGATATAACAAATTTCTTAGACTATGTTGGTGAGCCAGCAAAGCTAATCCGCCTAAAACTAGGTAAATGGGTATTACTGTTCCTTAGTATTCTATTTATTCTTGCCTATATGCTTAAGAGAGAGTACTGGAAAGATGTTAAATACGGCATATGGAGGCCGCGCGATTAATTTCTGATACAATCTTTATCTTTACATCCCTTGCTCTAAAAGGCAAGGCTATTTTTTTTTAATTTGGTGCAAAAACTATGCTATCTAAACCTAATCCGTCTTCAACGACCCTCTATGCTGCTTCTGAAGAGCTTGAGTCACATGCAGTTCGATTTATTATGGCTCACAAGTTAATTGAGCGAGAGGTTATAGAGCTTAAGTTTGATGAAATGCCAGAAGAAGTTTTAGAGCTCAATCCTTGTGAAACTCTTCCAACACTTTTTGATAGAGGAATGGTTCTATATGACCTCTCTGTAATTATGGAATACCTAGATGAAAGATTCCCCTTTCCTCCTCTTTTGCCAGTTGATCCTATTGAAAAAGCGGAAAAACGCCTTCTAATTTATCGTTTCACGAGATCAGAAGGCTGCTGGTACGAGCTTGTTGATAAAATTCTACATGGCGCCAAAAAGGAAAGTGATGCTGCAAGAAAAACTTTACATGGAAATCTTATAGAGCTACTGCCTTTATTCTCTCATAAGCCCTATTTTAAAAGTGAAACAATGACCCTTGTTGATGTCTGTATCGCCCCCATTCTATGGCGTCTTAATCTTTTGGGCATATCTTTAGACGGTAAAAAAGCAAAACCAATTATGGAATATGCAAACAGGCTTTTTGAAAAAGAGGGCTTTCATGAAAGCCTAACTTTTGCTGAAAAGGACTTTAATTAAAAAAACTTATGTCAAGTGTAGTCCCCTATTTAATCCGCGCTTACTGTGATTGGATAGAGGACTCTAGTTTTACCCCTCATATACTCGTTAACTCTGAAAAAACAGGTGTTTCGATTCCTGAAGGCTTTGCAAGTGACGGTAAAATTATTTTAAACATTGCCTCTTCTGCAACAGAAGGCCGAGTAATAACCAACAAGTCTATCAGCTTTAAGGCTAGATTTAATGGAAGGCCTGAAAAAATTATTGTACCGTGCAACTCGGTATTATCTATTTATGCCAAAGAAAATGGTGAGGGAATGTTTTTTGACAACAAAGCCGATCCCCTTGATCAAGAAAACCAGAAACCAAATCTAACTATATTAGATTAGTCTTTCAATTTTAGAATTAAAAAATTCAATATTACCTTTTGCAAAAGGAAGTATTGGAACATCTGTGTATGCAGCAAGAGACTCTTTATTAGAAAGCGTGTTCGGTTTAATTTCGTTTAACACAAGACACACAATTTTTAGATTATTTTTCTTTGCAGCCTCAATAGCCAGCAATCCTTGGCTAACAGCGCCTAGCTCATCTCGAACAATAATGATAACTGGCAGCTGAAGACAAACAGCAAGGTCAGAATTAAGGGATCTTTCTGCAATTGGGGAATAGATCCCGCCTGCCCCCTCTACCAAGACAAAACTGTCTTCCACTTGGTTGTTACAGGCATGCACTAAGTCATCTAAACTTAGGGTCTTTCCAGCGCTTGTACTAGCTTCTTCAGGGCTAGCTTCAAGAATAAAACAATTAGAACAAACTATGTTTATAGGCTCGTTTGTATTACAAGCCTCTTTAAGTGCAATAGCGTCTTTTGGGATATAGCTTCCATCCACAAGGTCGCAGTTTGTTTCAACAGGCTTTCGAACCTTTACTTCTCTTACCTTGCTGAGATGCTTAACAATTTCAATGGCTACAGTAGTTTTGCCAACCTCTGTATTGCTGCCTGTTATAAAAACTCCATTCATAGCGACATTTTAGACGAAGTTATCAACCTCCAAGTCGCCATAAAAGTATAATGGCGACAATGCAAAATAATCTTAAAACAAGTTTTTGTGGGATGGCATTAAACTCACCAATCATTTTGCTTTCCGGGTGTGTTGGGTTTGGTGAAGAGTACACTCGAATCAAGGGCTTCTCTAACTCCGATGTCGGTGCGGTCTGCTTAAAAGGAACTACTCTTGGGCCAAGGCTTGGAAACAAACTTCATAGAATTGCTGAAACCCCTAACGGAATGCTCAATGCTATTGGCCTTCAAAACCCAGGAACAACTGCTGTCATAAATGACATAATGCCAGGTCTGGATAAAAAAGAAACTAGGTTCATTATTAATATTTCTGGATCAACCGTTGAAGAATATGGTGAAATTGCAAAGCACTTTGATGACTCTGATATTGATGCTATCGAAATAAATATTTCCTGTCCAAATGTAAAAGAAGGCGGTGTTGCTTTTGGCAATGACCCCGAGATGTCTTTTAGAGTTGTTGAGATTTGCAGAAAAAACACTTCTAAACCAATTATTACAAAACTATCTCCAAATCAAACAGACATTGCCTCCAATGCATTAAGGTGTATTGACGCTGGAAGTGATGGGCTTGCCGTTATAAATACAGTCATGGGAATGGCTATTGATATTGAAAAACAAAAGCCAGTAATAGGAAATAATCAAGGAGGGCTGTCTGGTCCTGCTATAAAACCGATTGCACTTTTGAAAGTTCACCAGGTTCACCAGGTTAGTAAAAAATATAATATCCCTATAATTGGTCAAGGGGGAATTGTATCGGCTAATGACGCGATTGAATTCATTATTGCTGGAGCAGACACAGTTGGTATTGGAACTGCACTCTTTTATGACCCCCTTGTTTGCCAAGAAATAAACCAAGGGATTAGTAAATATCTAATAGAACACAACTTAAAAGACGTTCAATCTTTAGTTGGCTCTCTTAGTTTAAATTAAAAACTTATAAAATTAATGATGCAAAAAGAATATAACGCCGCTTTAATTGAAAAAGAAGCACAAGAATATTGGGCCACTAATAACTCCTTTGTTGTGATTGAAGACAAAACTAAAGAAAAGTATTTCTGCCTATCAATGCTGCCTTATCCTTCTGGAAGGCTTCATATGGGTCACGTTCGAAACTATAGTATTGGTGACGTAATTTCAAGATACCAAAAAATGCTTGGAAAGAATGTTATGCAGCCTATTGGCTGGGATGCATTTGGACTTCCAGCTGAAAACGCTGCTATAAAAAACCAGGTTCCTCCTGCTGGGTGGACTTATGAAAATATTAAGCACATGAAAGAACAGCTTGTAGAGTTGGGTTTTGGTTATGACTGGTCAAGAGAATTAGCAACTTGTCATCCAGAGTACTATCGCTGGGAACAATGGTTTTTTGTAAAGCTATTTGAAAAGGGTCTTGTGTATAAGAAAAAAGCAGTCGTAAACTGGGACCCTGTAGACCAAACAGTTTTGGCTAATGAGCAAGTGGTTGAAGGTTGTGGCTGGCGATCTGGAGCGCCTGTTGAAAAGAAAGAGATTTCTCAGTGGTATATGAAAATAACTGACTATGCAGAAGAGCTTCTTGCGGACATACAAAAACTCGACGGCTGGCCAGATGCTGTAAAAATGATGCAAACAAACTGGATTGGCAAATCTGTTGGGCTTGACATTAAATTTAAGCTTAATGGGTCTGAAGCACTCACTGTATATACAACAAGGCCCGATACTTTATTAGGCGTTACTTATCTTGCAATTGCTGCAGAACATCCTCTTGCTATTGAGGCTGGAAAGGGTAGCAATGAAATTCAAGTGTTTCTTGAGGAGTGCAAAAAAATGGAAACGGCTGAAGCAGCTATTGAAACTATGGAGAAAAAAGGCATTGATTCTGGATTGACTTGTATTCATCCAATAACGGGCGAATCTACTCCAATTTGGATAGCAAATTTTGTTCTTATGGGCTATGGAACAGGTGCAGTGATGAGTGTTCCTGCGCATGATCAAAGAGACTATGAATTTGCAAAAAAATATAATATATCCATCGTGAATGTTATATCCAACCAAAGTGGTAAAGTGGATACTAGCATGACAGCATACGTTGATAAAGGAATTCTTATAAACTCTGGTGAGTTTAACGGCTTAGGTTTTGATCAGGCGTTTAGCGCAATCAGTGAAAAACTTTCAAACCTGAAAATGGGAGAGCTTAAGACTAATTATCGTCTTAGGGATTGGGGTGTTTCAAGACAGCGTTACTGGGGCTGCCCAATCCCAATAATTAATTGTCCTTCTTGCGGAGCTGTTGCAGAAAGCCTTGAAAACCTGCCTGTAAGGCTTCCTGAAAATGTTGAGCTTGATGGTGTTGGCTCTCCATTAAAAAAGATGCCTAATTTTTATAGCGTATTGTGCCCTAAATGCGGCGGAAAGGCGGAAAGAGAAACGGACACTTTTGATACTTTTTTTGAGTCTTCTTGGTACTTTGCAAGATACACATGTGTTGATCAAAGCAATGCTATTTTAGATGAGCGTGCAAACTATTGGCTTCCTGTAGATCAATATATAGGTGGAATTGAACATGCGATCTTGCACCTTTTATACTCACGTTTTTTCACAAAACTATTGCGTGATGAGGGAATAATTAAAGCAAGTGAGCCTTTTACAAATCTTCTTACACAAGGAATGGTTTTGAAAGATGGCGCCAAAATGAGCAAATCAAAAGGAAATACAGTTGATCCTCAAGAAATGATTGCTAAGTATGGGGCTGATACGGCAAGACTTTTTATACTTTTTGCAGCGCCGCCAACACAAGATCTTGAGTGGTCAGATACTGGAATTGAGGGTGCTTATAGGTTTGTAAACAAATTTTATCGTCTTGTTACTGGGTTTATAGATTCCAATAAAAACAATAAAGCCTTAAAAGTTAGTCTTGAAGATCTAAATGATGGACAAAAAGAAGTTAGGAAAAGAACACATTTAGCGCTAAAAAAAGTAGGTGATGATTTAGGCAGAAGACATTCATTTAATACAGCCATTGCAACCATGATGGAGCTCAACAATACTTTGTCTAAATTTACAGATACAACTGAAAAAGGAGTCGCTGTTAGGCAAGAATCGATTGAAATCATGGTCAAGTGTCTTAGTCCAGTAATTCCCCATTTATGTCATCATCTTTGGCTTTTATTAGGCGGTAAAGATGCTGTAGTCGATGCTAAATGGCCAGTTGTTGACGAATCTGCGCTTATTCAAGACAATATACAAACCATAGTCCAAGTTAATGGAAAATTAAGAGCAAAAATGATGGTCCCATTAAACTCTGACAATCAAAAAATCCAAGAGTTAGCTTTTACTGATGAAGGGGTTTGTAAACATATAAAAAACAAAGAAATAATTAAAGTTATTGTTGTTCCAAACAAACTTATAAACATAGTTGTTAAGTAAAAATTATAGTTACTGTGAATGGAATTAACGATTTAACATTTTTTCAATTTGCTCTCTTAATATTAGCTCCATTACAAAGCCCATTTTACCTCCAGGAACAACCAAGGTATTTGGCCGTGACATAAAAGAACCTGCAACCATATCTTGTAAATAAACAAAGTCACAGTACTTATGATCTTGAAACCTAACAACTACAAAGCTTTCATCCTGGGTTGGTATGTCTCTTGCAATAAAGGGGTTTGAAGTGTCTACTGTTGGAACACGCTGAAAATTAATATGTGTTCTTGAAAACTGAGGCGTAAGATAATTAATATAGTCCCACATTCTTCTGTGAATTGTGTCTACTGTTGCTTCAGCCGAATAGCCTCTTTGCTCCTTGTCTCTATGAATTTTTTGGATCCACTCTAAGTTTACTACAGGCACTACACCAATCAATAAATCAACAAATTTTGCAACATCTATATTTCCATCTTTAACTCCACCATGAAGTCCTTCATAAAATAGCAAATCACTATCCCTTCCTACCTCCTCCCAATCAGTAAACTCCCCAGCTTTTTTTTCAAAAGGGATGCCTTCTTCGTCAGAATGAATATAGTAGCGGCGCTTGCAATAACCTTTTTCACCATAATCTCTAAAGGTGCTTTCAATTAAATCAAAGTGGTTGGCCTCTGGACCAAAATGACTAAAGTATTTATTTCCTTTTTTATCTTCAGCCTCCATGGTGCTTTTCATTTGCTTACGATCAAATTTATGAAAGCTATCACCTTCAATAATTACTGGAGTTGCTCCAACACGTGAGAAAATATGATTAAACGCATTTTTAACGGTCGATGTACCAGCACCAGAAGACCCAGTTATGGCAATTACCGGATGTTTTATTGACATGGCCCACTTCATTATAAGAAAATTCTATTTATTATCTTACAAACAAGGTCAAGGTATTAATAAATAAATTCATAACCGCTTGAATTTAAATCACGGGGAAGTTTTTACTTAATTAAAAATCTAAGTTATCAACTTTTAGGGCGTTTTGTTCAATGAAGTTCCTTCTTGGCTCTACTTCATCTCCCATTAATGTTGTAAAAACATCATTAGAGGCTATAGCGTCTTCAATTTTCACTCGAAGCATTACTCTTGTCTCTGGGTTCATCGTAGTGTCCCAAAGCTGATCAGGGTTCATCTCTCCTAGCCCCTTGTATCTCTGAAACCCCTGTCCTTTTCTTGCTTCAACAAGTAAAAAATTCAGAGCAGTAGAAAAATTAGGTGTTTTAATTTCTTTCGCCCCTTTTTGAATGTATGTCTCATTATCAAACATACTCTCAACTTGATCTGAATATGCCTCAATTTTTTTATACTCTGCTGAGTTAAAAAAGCCCTCATCAAGACAAATATTTGTCACTTCTACTCCATAAGTTTTCAAAGAGTATAGGATGCTATTATTTTTAAACTCTAAAATATTTTGCTCTGACATCGAGCTATTGTTGTTCATTTTTTCTTGAAGTTTAACACACCATTCTTTTGATATTTTTTCGTCAGATAAATCTAATTTTGGCATTCCCAACATAGACATTAACAAAGGCTCATTATATTTTTTACCAACTTTTTCAATAGTACCAATTGTACTATAGTACTTAGTAACAAGCTTTTCAAGCGCCATTCCCTGAATAGCTGGAGCATCCTTACTAACAAAAAGACTAGCATCATGGATTGCCTCTTGCTGAAGATATTCATTAAGCTCAATATCATCCTTAAGATATCGCTCTTGCTTGCCTTTTTTAATTTTATAAAGGGGTGGTTGTGCAATAAATAAATAGCCATTCTCAATTAGCTCTGGGTAGTGGCGATAGAAGAACGTTAAAAGTAGGGTTCTAATGTGGGCCCCATCAACATCGGCGTCTGTCATAATAACTATCTTGTGATATCTAAGCTTTGTAAGGTCATACTCTTCTTTACCAATACCACAACCCAAAGCAGTAATCAGTGTTCCAACCTCTTGAGAAGATAGAATTTTTTCGAATCTTGCTTTTTCTACATTTAAAATTTTACCTTTTAGGGGTAGAATTGCTTGTGTTCTTCTATCCCTTCCTTGTTTGGCTGATCCTCCTGCAGAATCGCCCTCTACTAAGAAAATTTCTGATTCAGCAGGGTCTTTAGTTTGACAGTCGCTTAGTTTTCCTGGAAGTCCCGCTATATCTAAAGCGCCTTTACGACGAGTCATTTCACGTGCTTTTCTAGCAGCGTCGCGAGCCCTGGAGGCATCAAAAATTTTCCCAATAATAATTTTAGCTTCAGCAGGATTTTCAAGAAGATATTCACTTAATTTCTCACTTACAGAAGACTCAACTGGCGCTCTAACTTCAGATGAAACTAACTTATCTTTTGTTTGTGATGAAAACTTAGGGTCTGGAACCTTAATTGACAATATAGCAGTCAAACCCTCTCGAGTATCTTCTCCAGTAATAGCAGCTTTTTCTTTTTTTGCTAACCCTGATGCATCTATGAAGTTATTAAGCGTTCGTGTTAATGCAGCTCTTAAGCCAGCAAGATGCGCCCCGCCATCTCTTTGTGGAATGTTATTAGTAAAACAATATACACTTTCATTGTAGGAGTCACTCCATTGGAGTGCTACATCAACAGTAATGTCGTCTTTCTCTGTAGAAATTGAAATAATGTCGTTATGAATTGGGTTTTTAGACTTGTTTAAGTGCTCTACAAAGGCTTTAATACCGCCCTCATAAACAAAAATATCTTTTTGATCAGTGCGCTCATCATGAATTTCAATACGAACACCTGAATTTAAAAAAGACAGTTCACGTAATCTATTTGACAAAGTCTCAAACTTAAAAACTGTTTCAGTGAAAATCTCCACACTTGGCTTAAAGTGAATTGTTGTGCCTGTTTTATCTGATTTTCCTATGGTTTTAATTGGTGAAACTGGAACACCTAGAACATAGTCCTGCTCATAGCTTTCACCAGACCTATGAATGGATAGTTTTAGTGTTTCAGAGAGGGCGTTTACTACAGAGACACCAACTCCATGAAGACCACCAGAAACCTTGTATGAGTTATCATCAAACTTACCGCCAGCATGAAGTACAGTCATAATAACTTCAGCTGCAGATATTCCTTCTTCAGGATGAATATCGACTGGTATTCCGCGACCATCGTCTGTTACAGATATTGAGTTATCATCGTGTATTACAACCTCAATTTTTGAGCAGTGGCCAGCTAGAGCCTCATCAATTGAATTATCAACAACTTCGAACACCATATGATGAAGACCAGTACCATCGTCTGTATCACCAATATACATTCCAGGGCGCTTTCTAACAGCGTCTAAACCCTTTAAAACTTTAATATTGGAGGCTTGGTATTCTTCAGTCATAAATGGCCCTTAAAAAATGAATTTATTATACCACGGGCAGTAACTTTGTCGACAAATCATATAACATTTCTCACAATGTTGTAATAGAGAAACTACAGTTTAAACACTAGTAATAACTCCATTCTTAATATGGTAAATATTGGTTTTTTTTGGGTCTAAAGGAAGGTCTTTATTTCCAATATCGGTTATAAATATTTGTATATTTAGGTTTGTCAAAAAATCAAGTATTGAGTTAATTTTTTCCTGGTCTAGCTCCGAAGAAATATCGTCAATCAGAACGACTGGGTCAGAGCTGTTTTTTGCTAAAACAAGTACTTGAAGCATCCAAAAAACAATTGAAAGTTTCTTTTGCTCCCCCCTTGAAAGAAAGCCTTCATTTTTTTTACTTAAATAGAAATCAATTGAGGCCCTGTGTGGACCATACCCCAAATGTTTGGTTTTTATAAAAGAACTTTTATTGTTTTGGAGATACTTTTTAATTTCGTTTTGGTTAAGGCTATCAACATCCTTTACCCAGCCTGTTTGTAATTTAAACTCTAGGCTTTTTGTGGAATCAACAAAACTCTTAAGAGACAGCAAGGGGCTCTCTTCAAGTATTTGTGTCAGTTTCTGTATGTAGTTTATTCGAGCTTCAGTAATCTCAACAGATAAGAAGGCGAATTTTGAGAACCACTCTTCAAGTTGATTTTGATTGTTTCCTGTTAGTATTGCATTTATATTTTTTAGGGCTTTATTATAGGATTTATATGTTTTTAATACTTCTTTGTTGTCATGAAAAACACCCCAATCAAGATAAGATCTTTTTAGCTTTGGTGTTCCGCCAACTATAAACCCCCTATCAGGAGAAATAATTTGTGTTGGTAGGTGTTGGCTTAAAAGGCTATTACTGGTAATTTTTTCAGTACCAATTACAATGGTGCTTTTACTTTTAGATTTACTTAAAGTTACCTTTTCACCATCGATTATTGCATTTATTTGAATAAGGTCTTTTTCAAAAGGAATTACATCTTTAATATTTTTTGTTTTAAACGATCGACTGTGTCCTAAATAATATATAGACTCAATAAAGTTAGTTTTTCCTTGGCCGTTACTGCCAAGAATTAGGTTTATATTTTTGTTGGGCTCTAGATACTGATCGTTTAAATTTCTAAATCTTGCAACATGCAGTTTCTCAATTATTGCCATGTATTAATCTTGGCTATATTCTCATTGGCATGATTATGTACTGATAGCTTTCATCACCCATTGCGCTTAGTAAACAAGATTTATTTTCGCCACCTGGTATAACCATATTTACTTCTTTTGAGCTTAATTTTTCTAGAACAGAGATTAAGTAATGGATGTTAAAAGCAATTTCAAGTTCTTTTTCTTGTTTTGTAACTTCTATTTGTGTTTCAGCCCTTCCTCTTTCTGAGTGAGAAAATATACTAAGCTTGTCATCTCTAAAAACCAGTTTTACACCCTTTGTTCTTTCGTCAACAAAAATTGATGCTTGTTGTAAGCTAGAGAGAAAATCTGCTCGATCTATAACAATTGTGTTGCTGAAGTCGGTTGGCATAACTTGCTTATAGTTTGGAAAATTCCCATCAATTAAACGACTAATAATTTTCGTATTTGTATCTACTAATGAGAAATAGTTGTCTGATAGATGAATTTCTGCCATATCTTGAGTGCTTTTATTTAGTAGTTTGGTTAACTCTAACACTGCTTTTCTTGGAAGAATTACTGTCTTTTTATCTTCTAAATTATTGCTTTGTTTTACTTCACCAATTGAGAGTCTATGTCCATCAGTTGCTACAACAGTTAACGAGTCTTTGTTCAATTCAAAAAACAGTCCGTTTAAATAGGCCCTAATATCTTGATTTCCCATAGAAAAACTTGTGTTCTCTATTAGTTCTTTTAGTGCATCTTGTTTTATTTTTATTACGCTTGTATTTTGTGTTTTAGGAAGCGCTGGAAAATCTAAATGATTGAATGTATTTAACTCAAATGTATTCTTATTTGCATTTAGATAAACTTTATTTTCTTCAATTTTAAATTTAATTTTTGTTTTTTCTGGGAGTTTTCTTACAATATCTATTAAATCTTTTGCATATATTGTGAATGTCGCCTCTGTTTCACTTTTTATTTCATTTGAAGCACTTATTTCAAGCTCCATATCTGTTGTCGTAAGCGTTAATACTTTGTCTTTCAATTGAATTAATACATGCGAAAGTATTGGGAGGGTTTGTTTTTTTTCAACAACCCCAATTACAGTTTGTAAAGGTTCAATTAATTCTTCAACGCTTAATTCAGTGTTCATAGGCTGGATGTCTTTATAAATTAATTATTATTATTATTAGTGTTCTTATTTTCTGTTAATTTCTATTTTTTTTTATTTAAAATCAACAGCATAAGTGGTGTATATCTTGTTAATATCTTCAGATTTGTTTTTACACTATTGTTAGTTATTGTTCTAATTATAAGATGTTTTGTTTCTTATCAACAACACAACTTATAATTTTTTGTTTATAAGTTAGTAATTTTAATTGTTATATTTTCAATATCGTTTTTAATCTCTTCGTTTGTGTTTATAAGTCCTTTTAGTTTTTCACAGGAATACAAAACCGTAGAGTGGTCCCTGTTTCCAAAATTTTGACCAATTTTTGCTAGCGATAAAGATGTTAGTTCGTGACATAAGTAGATTGCCATTTGTCTTGCTTTGACTAAATGCTGTTTTCGCGAATTTGAAATTAAGTCAGAAACTGTTATCCCATAAAACTTACTAACTGTTTTTTGAACTTCATTTACTTCAATAATAAGTTTTTTTGGTTTAATTAGATCACCTAGTGCGCCCTCTACAACATCTTTGGTTATAAAAGAATGATCTATTTGAGAAAAGTCAACAAAAGCCTTTAGTTTAAGAAGCGCCCCTTCTAGGTCTCTAACATTCGAAACAACATGACTTGCAATAAAAAGAGCAACATCCTCACTAAGATCAAGAGATATTTGAGGATTTTGAGACTTCTTTAATAAGATAGCTGCCCTCATTTCTAACTCTGGGGGCGAAAGCTGTAAATTTAACCCTTGCGAAAAACGAGTTTTAAGCCTATTTTCAAGATCTTTAATGTTTTTAGGCGGTTGGTCACATGTAAAAATAATTTGTTTTTTTGTGCTAAACAAAAAATTAAAAATATGAAAAAACTCTTCTTGTGATTTATCTTTGCCAGCTATTAAGTGAATATCGTCAACCAATAATAAATCAGCTGACTGATAAAAAAGCTTAACATTTTCTATTGTATTGTGCCTAAGGCTGGTTGTAATGTTTCTTACAAAATCCATTAATGGAACATAGATTATTTTTGTATTCGGGTTTTTTTCTAGCGCCAGATGCCCTGCAGCTTGCATTAAATGGGTTTTTCCAAGACCAGACTCACCATAAATAATAAAAGGATTGTATGGAGAGGCTCCAATCTTCTCTGCAATCTGTCTACTCGCAAGAGCCGCAACCTGATTAGCGCTTCCTAAAACCAGACTATCAAAAGTATATTCTGGGAATAATGGAGTTGTATGGTGCTTTGTGTGGCCAGCAATTTTTTTACTAGAATCAACAACGCCAAACCTAACCTTTAGTTTGCGATCAAACTCTGATACTGCGAGAACAATTGCAGCCTCTAGATTTTTATGATTATTTATATATTTAAGTGCAGAAGCACTTGGCGCATAAAGGTAAAGAGTCTCGTTTCTTTCTGCTGCCTTTAGGGGTTTAACCCATACACTGAACTCACCTAATGGCAGTGTATTTTTTAGCGATTCTAGGCACTGGACCCAAGTTTGAGACATAAGAAAAAAGGTTAAAATTGGAAAATAATATACTAATGATACCTGTAATAGTCCTAAAGAAGATTAAAGCCTTTGTTAGATTTGGTTGATATTTAGGCCT